>DVFP01000015.1 GCA_018713145.1 Candidatus Scybalocola faecavium | reverse complement strand
ACTGATACCGGCAATACATCTGCAGCAGGAAGCCGGGGCACTGTAAACGCAGGGCCTTTAAATGTAAGATCCGGTCCATCTACCGGTTATTCCATTTACGGATATGTTAATAAAGGGACAGTAGTCCAGATTGTTTCCACGGAAAACGGCTGGTATAAAGTCAATGTAACTTTAAATGGCCGCACTGTGACCGGTTATGTATCTGCTCAGTATGTGACGGTTTCTTCCAATCCAGGAAACACAGATCCCACCGGGGGCTCATCTGGGGGAAGCGGATCAACATCAGGAAACGGTTCCGGCAGTTCTTCAGGAAGCACTTCCGGCGGCAGCAGCTCACAGCCATCCTCTGATGCTGCTTTTGAGCAGCAGCTGGCAGCATTTCCAGAGTCCTACAAAGCGTCTTTAAGATCTCTCCATGAGAAATATCCTAACTGGGTATTTAAGGCGATTAATACAGGTTTGGACTGGAACAGCGCTATTGCGGGAGAAAATGTTTTAGCGGTAAACGTGATCCAGACATCCATTAACGGAAATACAGATTACGGAAAGCTGTCTACCATGGACGGAGCCTATAACTGGGAGACGGATAAATATACCATGTGCGACGCCGGAGGCTTTTATACAGTTTCCGAGGGCGTTCTTAAGTATTATATGGATCCGAGAAATATGCTCACTGAAAAATATATTTTCCAGTTTGAGTCTCAGGCTTATGACAGCAGCCAGACCAGTGATGTGGTCCAGGGCATTTTAAACGGCACCTTTATGGCAGGAAATTATAGTTATACAGAAAACGGAAAAAGTGTAACAAAAAATTATACACAGACATTTATGGAAGCCGGAAAGCTGTCCGGTGTAAGTCCTTATTTCCTTGCAGCGCGGAGCCGCCAGGAGCTGGGCGTTAAGGGCAGCGGTTCTGTTTCCGGCAATTACGGGGCTTATAAAGGCTATTATAATTACTATAATATTGGAGCATCTTCCGGTGCAGATCCTATTTCCAATGGACTAAACTACGCCAAAGGCGGCAGCAGCGGCACCAATACCTCCTACGGGCGGCCATGGACGAATCCTTATAAAGCCATTGTAGGCGGAGCGGATTTCCTAGGAGCATCGTATATCCGTATTGGACAAAATACAAATTATTTCCAGAAATTTAATGTGGTTTATCCCCAGGCATTATACAAGCATCAGTATATGACCGGTATTCAGGCTCCTTCCAGTGAGTCTGTGACGATCTATAACTCTTATAAAAATATGGGGATTTTGAATAAGGCTTTTGTATTTTACATTCCCGTGTATAATAATATGCCTTCTACAGCCTGCCCGATGCCGTCCTACTCAGGAAATCCCAACAGCTACCTTAAGAGCCTGACAGTGTCCGGCGGCGGACAGAGCCTGCTTTTAACACCTACCTTTAATTATAAGACGACAACCTATGATTTGGTCGTTGGCGGAAATGTCAGTCAGGTGACCATTAATGCCTCTGCGGTCAGCGCTTATGCTAAAGGAATTTCCGGAACAGGTACATATTCTCTGAAAAACGGGGTAAATACATTTAATGTGACCTGCACCGCAGGCAACGGGACAACAACAACTTATACGATCAATGTAAGCCGGGCTCAGTAAGGCTTAAATAAAACAGGAGGGATGGATCATGAAAAAGAAGATCATCATTGCCGTCTGCGTTATGTGTGCCGTTGTAATCGGCGTTATTGCCAGCGGCGTTACATCACGGGCCAGCAGCGCCAATATACAGATTACATCACAGGCGGATACAGTAAAAAAGGATCAGGAATTTGCCGTGCAGGTGACGATTTCCAGTGATGCTGCCATGCAAAATATTGATACAATGTTCCAATACGATGCCTCTGTACTGGAGTATATATCCAGTGACAGCAGCGCCGTGGCGGGAGCCTCGGGAATGATCCATATTATGGAAGAATTTCTGGATCCGGTCAGCACCATGACCTATACACTGACTTTTAAAGCATTAGAACCTGGGACCTCTTCCTTAAGTGTGTCAGATACTTATATTTCCCAGGCAGAAACTTTTGCCGTGATCCCGGTATCCTCAGACAGTATTTCCGTGGAAGTGGTGACAAATCAGCAGGAGTCCCGGGAGACTCGTCTCAGTGATCTTTTGATCGCTCCGGGAACGCTAAATGAACAATTCAGTCCTGACGTTTATGAATATACGGCTCAGGTAGGCTATGCGGATGAAAGCGCAGCTATCAGCGCCATTCCTATGGATGAAAACGCAGTTGTGTCTATGGAAAAATCGGATACCTTGAGTTTTGGTGAAAATACTGTGGTGATCACAGTAACCGCGCCTTCCGGAGATGTGGGAACTTATACGGTTACCATTTTCCGGCCATATACACCGGAAACGGAAAGTTCTGTTCCTGAAAGCGAGACTATGGATGAAAGCGGAGCCGTTAGTGAGACGGAGGAGCGTTTGGAAAGTGAAACAGTAAATGAAAGCCAGAGCGTGTCTGAAAGCGGATCCTGGAACGATGGCAGCCTGCCGGAAGAAAGCAGTGCAGCTTCCCAATCCGGCGCTTTGGAGGAAAGTTCTGCTGTACCTGAGACAGGTATGGAAGAATCTGGAGGCGAAACGGCAGCTGCCGAGGATAGCGCTGCCTGGTAAGCCTGGAGGATATTATGTTAAAAATCGGTTCACATATTGGAATGAGCGGAAAAGAAATGTTTTTAGGCTCAGCAAAAGAGGCGGTGGCTTTGGGGGAAAATACTTTTATGATCTACACCGGCGCCCCTCAAAATACACGGCGGAAGGCGATAGAAGAATTGAATATTAAAGCCGGATGGGATTATCTCCATCACCATGGGATCAATGAAATCATCATCCATGCGCCGTATATTATTAATCTTGGCAACAGTGTTAAGGAAGAGACCTATTCCCTTGCGGTAGAGTTTCTGGAAAAGGAGCTGGAGCGGACAAAGGCCATGGGAAGCCGTGTCCTGGTGCTCCACCCCGGCTCCCATGTAGGGGCAGGGGTGGAAGCTGGTACAAAGAAGATCATCCAAGGGTTAAACAGTGTGATGTCTAAAGATATGGGCGTGTATATTGCTCTGGAAACTATGGCCGGAAAAGGCAGCGAGATCGGAAGGTCCTTTGAGGAATTGGCAGCCATTTATGACGGCGTAACACAAAACCAATGGCTGCGGGTATGCTTTGATACATGTCATACCAACGATGCAGGCTACGATATTGTCCATGATTTTGATGGCGTAATCGATGAATTTGGCCGGATCCTGGGAAAAGATCAGATTGCTGTTTTTCACATTAATGACAGTAAAAATCCAAAAGGCGCGGCCAAAGACCGTCACAGCAATGTGGGATACGGCACCATCGGTTTTGAAGCCCTGGATTATATCGTTCATCACAAGGATTTCCAGGATGTTCCAAAAATCCTGGAAACCCCTTATATACCGGATCCAAAGAATCCTAAAAAGAGTGCTCCGCCCTATAAATATGAGATTCAGATGTTAAGGGACCGGAAATTCCATGATTATATCCGGGAGGATATGTTTACCGCTGAGTAAATACCGGATCATCGGGATAACCGCCGGTAAGCTTCTGGATGCCTCTTTGAATGGCGTCCCTGGAATTTTTCCAGTCTGCGTCTTTATTCCGGTAGTCATATTTATCCACGAACCATGAAATGTCCTCTTCCAGTCGTTTCATGTTCACTTCCATACGGTCAAAAAGAACCGGATAAATCTTTTCCTTTTCTTTATTGGTCAGGATTTTTTCACCGGTTTCGATAATATCTCCAAAATGATGGAGACAGAAGCCTTTGCCGGTTTCAAAAGTGTGGAAAAATTCCCCGTCGTGGGTAAGAAGCTGGAAAAAGGTGTCCAGGTATCTGGGATATTTTTCTTTAAAATGATTACATACATAGCAGCTCTCCTCCCTTTGGCTGACCCATTGGCCAAGGCTGCTTTCCCGCTGGCCGGAGCTATCACCTGCTTTTTTAAACCGGGTGAGGGCTCCGGCCTTTTTTGGCGTAAAGGATACAAAACGCTGATGCATGTCCTTGTTCAGTTTTTGATAATAGGTGTGGAGCATAAGGGCTGCCCCCAGTTTGTTTCCGTAATCATAGATCATTTTGTGATGGTGGCGGCAAAAACCAAGACGGTCTGTTTCCTCGCGAATATCATCTTCCATATAGGCAGGTCCCATAATAAAGGAAATGGCTTCCTGCTCCAGCTTTCTTTCAATAAAGCAAAAGGGACACTCATCATTGGCATTAAAAGCATCCATCAGAGGGATGGTGTAAATGGTTTCTTTCATAAGTACGCTCCTTTTTGATCGTTACTGTTCCTGGGGACAGCAACTTTTTATCCTTATTATAGCGTGTTTTTACAGAAATGGCCATTGGATATTGAGAGAAAGTGTGCTATGATAATAAAAACCGCTGCTTTTTACTTGTGGAACAGCAGCGGACCCTTCTCCGGGGATGTATATAAGCGGTGCAGACTTTGGAGAAAGTGACCCAGAAGTTGAAAGGAGATAATGATTGACATGAGAGATGAAACAAAATGCCTCCGTTCAGGATATACGCCGGCCAACGGCGCTCCCGGCGTGATGCCAATTGTTCAGAGTACAACCTATGTTTTTGATTCTACAGAGCATATCGGTGATCTTTTTAATATGCCTACAGAGCATATGTATTCCCGTTTTTCAAATCCCACCACAGAGGTTGTTGAGAAGAAGATCGCAGATCTTGAAGGCGGCGTAGGCGCTATGTGTACATCCTCCGGACAGGCAGCCAACCTTTTTGCTGTTTTAAATCTGTGCAAGGCGGGAGACAGCATTATCAGCGTTCCGGATATTTACGGAGGCACAGTAAACCTGTTTGCCGCTACTTTAAAGCGTCTGGGCATTGAGTGTATTTTTGTGGACAGCGATGCTGATGAGGAAACGATCCAGAAAGCGTTTAAGTCTAATACAAAAGCTGTGTTCGGCGAAACGTTGGCAAATCCTGCCCTTGTTGTTTTTGATATTGAAAAGTGGGCTGGGATTGCTCATAAAAATAAGGTGCCGCTGATCGTAGATAATACTTTTGCCACCCCAATGCTTTGCAAGCCTATTGAATTTGGCGCGGATATTGTCACTCATTCCACCACAAAGTATATGGACGGTCATGCCCTTCAGGTGGGCGGTGTGATTGTAGACAGCGGGAATTTTGACTGGACCAGCGGAAAGTTTCCCGAGTTTACCGAGCCGGACGAAACTTATCATGGGGTGATCTATACAAAAGATTTTGGAAGATCTGCCTATATTATTAAAGCCCGTATGCAGCTTATGAGAGATTTCGGCGCTTATCCTGCAGCACATTCTTCCTTCCTGTTAAACCTTGGCCTTGAGACCCTTCCGGTGCGTATGGAGCGGTATTGCCAGAATGCCATGACAGTGGCACGGTTTTTAGAGAGCAGTGATAAGATCGAGTCTGTAAAATATCCGGGACTGGAAAATGATCCGGACCATGAGCGGGCTAAAAAGTACCTGCCTAAAGGCTGCTCCGGAGTTATTTCCATTGTGATCAAAGGAGGAAGAGACAAAGCCGTTCAGTTTATGGATGGTCTTAAAATGGCAAGCAATGAAGTCCATGTAGCAGACATCCGCACATGCGTCCTTCATCCTGCCAGCGCTACTCACCGCCAGCTTACAGACGAGCAGCTGATCGCCGCCGGGGTTACCCCTGGGATGGTCCGCTTGTCCGTAGGCCTGGAAAATGTAGAAGATATTTTGGAAGACTTAAAGCAGAGCCTTGACCGGCTGTAAGATTTAACTTCCCGGCATAAAAAATCCCCTGCCCGGCTGTTTGGCCCGAAGCAGGGGATTTTTTATCAGCAGGACGCCGGCAGCGGCTTAACGGAACTGCTTTGGCGTCATGCCGGTATATTTTTTAAAAACTTTGGAAAAGTAGCTTTGATCCTCAAAACCTACTGCGATGGCAATATCAATAATGGAAAAGTTGCTGTTGGACAAAAGCCGCTTGCTTTCTTCAATGCGCACATGATTTAAGTATTCTTTAAAAGAAAGGCCGATTTCTTTTTTAAACAGTGTGGAAAAATAGGCAGGATTCAGGTGGACTTCATTGGCCACATAGGACAGTGTGATAGGCTCGCTGTAGTGCTGGCTGATAAAGCTTACTGCCTTTTTCATGATCTCCCGGTTTTTAATATTCCCATGGCTTAAAATATTATCCGCAAAGATCTCTACGATCTCCTGGAGGATGTAACATAAAGCTTCATAGGATGTACATTGGGAGATTTTTTTAATAAACTGGGCGTTTTGCCGAAGGGCCGGATCAGAAGCGCCGCCCCCCTCAATGGATGCCCGGGAGAGTAAAGTACATAGTTCCACAGCCCTGGATTTAATGGTTTCCAGCTTTCCCCCGTCTACAAAAAGAACATAGCCCAGCAAGTCATTTAAGATCCCTTTGGCTTCGGCAATATTTCCGTTGCGTACCTTGGTGATCAGATCCCGCTCTTTTTCCATAGGGTAAGAGGATGTAGTGTCTAAAAGCTGGGTTTTGTACATTTGGATACTTTCATTAATTTTAGACTGCTGGGAAAGCCGTTCCTGTTTTTCAATGAGGAGCTGTCGGCTTTCGCTCATCAGATTGGAAAACAGATAATAAAGGAGTTTGCTGACCTGACCGGCTGTGTGGGGCGTGATGACAGGAATATCCTGAGCCTCTTCGTAAAGTTCCAGGAGAGGTCCGGTAGGAATTTCAGGATACCGTCGGGAAAGATCAGACAGCATAATAGCGTCCGGGGTATCTAAAAGGAAGGGACCTACCAGGATGGAGCCAAAAAGGGTGTCCCGGTTCATCAGGGGAAACACAATATGATTCAGGTTTGCCGGACAGGAGAAAATATAGGTTTCTCCCAGGGATGTGGCATATCGGCACGCCTCCAGATGGACTGTATCACAGGCGTCTTCCGGATGGGCATATTTTTTAAAGCGTTTACAGTAATTACAGTCCGGACATTCCGGCTCCAGAAGGTGTCCCTGCTCGTCCAGGATGCGTATCGGAAGGTGGGTGCAGCAGTGGAAAGCGGTGCACATTTCCTGGAGCTTTTTTTGTTCCACCACAGTATATAAATAAGGGATCACACAAATTACCTCCTTTTTGGCCGGATCTTCGGCCGTATAGGTATCCCTGTAAAATTAATCTGGTACAAATATTTACCAACAAAATGGTAAAAACTTTAGATTATATAAAATAATTACTAAAAACCAGTATATCATTCTATATTCAAATTGTAAAGCTTTGGAAAACACAACTTGGAAGCTTTTGGGGCAATTTCATGAAAAATGCAAAAAAATTACTGATTTTCTGTAAAAAATCCCAGGAGTTTTCTCTGATTATGCTATAATAAATACACTGGTATGTATAAAATATAAAAAGGTGATCCCGCCGGGGATACCCGTATGGCCTAAGGTCGGGCCAAGAAGGAGGTAACAAACCATGGGAATGGAAATCTTAGAAGAAATGTCCTCATTTTTACAAAAGGGGAGAGCAAAAAACGTAAAAGCGCTGGTGACTCAGGCACTGGAGGAGGGCATTGATCCCAAGGCTATTTTAAATGACGGTCTTTTATCCGGCATGATGATCATTGGGGAAAAGTTTAAGAAAAATGAAGTTTTTGTTCCAGAAGTTCTTGTGGCTGCCCGTGCCATGAATGCCGGTCTGTCTATCCTGGAGCCAAAGCTTATTGAAGTTGGCAATGAACCGGTAGGCAAGGTTGTTATCGGTACCGTCAAAGGCGATCTTCACGATATAGGAAAAAATCTTGTAGCTATGATGCTTAAAGGCGCAGGCTTTGAAGTCATTGATATTGGCGTAGATGCGGATCCGGAGAAATTTATTTCTGAAGCAGAAAGCAACGGTGCAGATGTGATCTGTATGTCAGCTCTTCTGACAACTACGATGCCGAATATGAAGGCTGTTATTGACCTGCTGAAAGAAAAAGGCCTGAGAGACAAATATATTGTTATGGTGGGAGGCGCTCCGGTTAACGAGGCATTTGCCCAGCAGATCGGCGCCGATTATTATACACCGGATGCAGCTACGGCAGCTGAAGTGGCAAGGGACGCCGTGCTTGCAAAATGATTCCTGCCGGCGCGTAACAAGCCGGCTGTTAAGATGCTGTTATGAAGATATGTATGCCCCCTGTTTTTATGGCAGGGGGCTTTTTTCAACGGTCTGGCTTTGACAAAACAGTCTTGGTAAAAGGATGGGTTTAGGCGGATGGAAAGATGTGCCTTATCATCGGCTGCAGACCAGTGGGATAAAAAGTGACATGGTTTTTGAAAGGATAAACATATATGAAACAGGAAGTCATTGACATTGACAGAAAAATACCGTTAAATAAAGACAATGTGTTTAGTCTTTTAGACTGTTCCAGGGACAACCCGGTGTATGAGGAACTGTCCCAATGTTATGAGGAACGTGTGCCATGGCTTTTGGAACATGTACAGCCTCGGGTGATGCTTGCCCGGGAAATTCCGGACACCCGGCTGAATGAGTGTCTGTCCCTGCCAAAGGATTGTACAGGGATTTTATATGCTGTCCTGACTCTGGGAAGAGGGCCGGAGGAGGAAAGCCGGCGCTGCTTTTTACAGGGGGATTACCTGGAGGGTATGCTGGTGGATGCCATGGCTGATGTGTATCTGTTTGCCATGGAGGCGGCTGTTATGCCTGAAATCCGGAAGGTATGCGCGGTGGACGGGGCAGGGATACTAAAGCGTATGGAGGCTCCGGGAGACTTTCCCATGGAATTTCACAAATATATTTTTGAAAAGTGCGGTCTTGACTTGTGTATGGATATGAAGCTTACCAGCGGATATATGTTTGATCCGGTAAAAACCAGCTGCCTGGTTTTTGTCCAGGGCGGCGATAGTTCTTTATTCCATGCCCAGCATGATTGCGCCCGGTGTACGGCAAAGAACTGTCCTTTGCGCCGGTAAAGCTTGAAAGGTGGAGATCAATGGAAGTAAACGTAAAAGTCATCAGCAAGTCCGGAATACGGACGATCGTTTGCCGGGAGAATGAGAGTCTTCTGGAAGGATTAAAGGGAGGAAATATTTATGTGCCTGCCTATTGCGGCGGGCGGGGGACCTGTAAAAAATGCCGGATCCGTGTAGTGGAAGGGCAGCTTAAGGTCACCAAGGCAGATCAGGAGGCTTTCTCGGAAAAAGAGCTGAAAGCAGGGATGCGTCTGTCTTGTTTTGCCAGACCGGATCAGGACTGTACGATACAGTTGTGTACGGAAGATGAAAACGATTTTGAAATCCTGACCCGGGGAAGTGAAGGAAAAGCGGAACCGGACGATGGCCGGAATGAAAAAGCACTGTCTTTATCAGAGGATGAACGGGTGGGGATCGCTGTAGATATAGGGACTACCACGATTGCCATGGAGCTTGTGTCCCTGGATCAGGGAAAGGTTCTTTGCCATGACAGCCGCATCAACCATCAGCGGGCCTATGGGGCGGATGTGATTTCAAGGATACAGGCATCTGTAGACGGAGCAAAGGATGCTCTTAAGCGGTCTATTGGCAATGATCTTTTAGACGGCATGGACGCTTTACTGAAACAGGCGGATATACCGGGAGAACGGGTGGAAAAAATAGTCGTTGCCGCAAATACGACGATGTGCCATCTTCTGATGGGCTATAGCTGCGATACCCTTGGCACAGCGCCGTTTACCCCTGTCAATATTGGGATAATACGGACAAATTTAAAAAAAGTGCTGGAACCGGTACTGGCGGAAAGAAACATTTCTCCGGAAACTGAGCTGATTATCCTTCCCGGGATCTCTGCTTTTGTAGGAGCTGATATTGTAGCCGGACTTTTAGCATCGGATTTTGACCGGGAGGAAGGCCCAAGCATGTTGATCGATCTGGGAACGAACGGGGAAATGGTCATTGGAGGAAAGTCCGGGAGGATTGCCACATCCACTGCTGCCGGGCCGGCCTTTGAAGGGGGAAATATTTCCTGGGGGACAGGCAGCGTTTCCGGTGCAATATGCGCCGTATCTTATGACGGCACATCCATGGCCTGGGAAACTATTGGCGGCCAGCCGCCTGTAGGCATCTGCGGAACCGGAGTTTTAGACATTACAGCAGAACTGGTGGCCCATGAAATCGTAGATGAGACCGGACTGCTGGATGAGGAATATTTTGACACCGGGGTGGAGATCGCAAAAAGAGAAGATGGCGTGCCGATTGTATTTACTCAGAAAGATGTAAGAGAGATACAGCTGGCTAAGGCGGCAGTCCGTGCCGGAATACAGGTTTTGTTAAAGCGGTACGGCGTCCGATGTGAGGACCTTCAAACCGTTTATCTGGCCGGTGGTTTTGGTTTTCGGCTGGATGTGGAAAAAGCGATTTCCATAGGACTTTTGCCGGAAGGATTCCGGGGAAAAATCCGGATCGCCGGAAATTCCTCCCTGGAAGGGGCCCGTCTCTGCCTTCTGGATGAAGCCAATCTTCAAAGGGCAAAACATCTTGCCCTGGAAACCGAAGAAATCAGTTTGGGCAATGATCCGGACTTTAATGAATATTATATGGATGCTATGTATTTTTCGTATTGACAAGGATCATGGAGCAGGCTTATAATGATCATGGATAAAATTTAATACTTTCGGTAGGTGAGGTTACCACAGGGATCTGGGAATCCTAAGATTGCTGCCGCAAATTTGTGGAGACACAACGCGCTGGTTAGCAGGCTATGTCGTGAAAGGCATAACCTAATGCAATTTCATATGCCCTGTGATGCTAAAGCTTGGACGGTAAAAAATGGATATAAAACTTTCCGTAAGCCTCCCGGCCCTGCGGAAAGTTTTTTTGCTGTGACCACTTAATGAAAGCAAGCCGCAAAGCGGCGCAGCTTGAATTTAGTGAAAACGTACATTCCGACCCTAAGGAGGTGAGAGCGATGGACGCGGGTGCCAGTTATCATTCGTGTAGTTTAAATGAAAATTTAATAGAGAAAAGAGGAAATGAAAATGAACAAAGAAATTTTTATGAAGCTTCTTTCAGCACGGGAGTTCAAGGCTGTCCGCAGCATACTCAATGTGATGAACGCCGTGGACATCGCATCAATCCTGTCAGAGTTAGAGGATAAGGAGCTGGCCTTAGCTTTCAGGCTCATTCCCAAAGATAAGGCGGCAGATGTATTTGCCAATATGAACAATACGATGCAAAGCAAGCTTGTAGAGATGTTTACGGAGAAAGAGCTGAAGGCTATTTTAGATGAACTTTTCCTGGATGATACAGTAGATATGCTGGAAGAGCTTCCGGCAAATCTGGTAACACGGATCCTTGATGCAGTGGATAAGGATACCCGTGCCCAGATCAATGTGATCTTAAATTATCCGGAAGACAGCGCCGGAAGCATTATGACCACAGAGTATGTTTCCTTTAAGCGGACGATGACGGTGGGGGAAGCTATTGCCCACATTAAAGAGACCGGAATCCACAAGGAAACGATTTATACATGCTATGTGCTGGACAGCCGGAAGCTGGTGGGGATTGTATCCGCAAAAGATCTGCTGACTTCCGATGATGATGAACGTATTGAAGATATTATGGAGACAGAGATCATTTCCGTAAATACCCATACCGACAAGGAAGAAGTGGCAAAAATGCTGTCAAAATACGACCTGCTGGCAATCCCTGTGCTGGACGGGGAAAATTATATGGTAGGTATTGTTACTGTGGATGATGCTATGGACGTTATGGAAGAGGAGGCCACAGAGGATATTACAAAAATGGCAGCCATGAATCCCAGCGAAAAGCCTTATTTTGAAACCTCTGTGTGGGGCCATGCCAAAAACCGTATTTTATGGCTCCTGGTGCTGATGCTTTCGGCGACTATTACCGGAAGTATTTTGACCCATTATGAAGATGCCTTTCAGGCGATCCCCCTGCTGGTGTCCTTTATTCCCATGCTTATGGACACCGGGGGAAACTGTGGGACCCAAAGCTCTACTCTGATCATCCGGGGACTGGCTCTGGACGAGATCCATTTTAGGGATATTTTCCGGGTCATGTTTAAAGAGTTCCGCATATCTCTTATTGTTGGCGTTATATTGGCAGCTGCCAATGGCGTGCGTATACTGATTATGTACAACAGTATAAAAATGGCAGTGGTCATTGCCCTGTCCTTAATGGCCACGATTGTAATTTCAAAGCTTATTGGCTGTGTGCTGCCCCTGCTGGCCAAAAAAGTCCATTTGGACCCGGCGATTATGGCAGCGCCGCTGATCACAACTTTGGTGGATACGTGTTCTGTAATGGTTTATTTTGCCATTGCAACTCAGGTATTTAACCTGTAATATAGGAAAACTTATAGAGATAAAAGGCAAAATAACTGCGGTGTTTTGTGTCCGGCCAGTAAAAGGCGCATATCCGATCAAAGCGCTGCCGATCGTAAAACCCCCAGGCGCATCCGCTGTCTGTGAAGAGAAAGATCTGGCGGGCCCCCCTTTTCAGCATATATGTATGAAAGCAGTATAAAAGGGTCAGACCGATACCTTGCCGGCGGAATCTGGGGTGAACGGCCATAAATAAAAGCTCTCCCTGAAAATCTTCCTGACAGGCGGATAAAAGCCGCTGGTCTGTTTGCAAAAAGAAACGGTAAGTTTTATAACATTCCCTGCCGCTGGCAGTTTTGTACAGAGAAACAGTGGTGGAAAAGCGGAAAAAGCTGGCTCCGGGATGGGGCAGGGAGGTATTGCAGCGGCCAAGAATCAGCCCGATGAGCCGGGAGCCAAGGAATGCTCCCCGGGCGTAGGTAGCACGGCTCAGGCTGTCATAGAGGGAGAGCCGGTTTAAAAGCTGTCGGGGATTTTTTTGAGTCCGGCTGCCGACAGTAAAGGCGTCGATAAAACGTTCCAGGGCCGGGTAGTCTTTCCAGACGATATTTCTAAAAATAACAGAATTTTTTATGATCATTTTCCTGCCTCCGGGATTTTTTCGGAATTATTTTCATGCCTGATAGGGATGGATCATACATGGGGAGAGGATCAGTGCACGGTGATGACTGTACCATGGATGCTAAAATATTTTTGGTGGCATCATCATAGCATTTTTCCCGGGAAAAAACATGAAAAAAAGGTCGCCCCGGAAACAGAAGTTTTTGACACAAAATAATAGCGTTAAGACTGCAGGAAAAGTTGTAAGGAGGTGTTTATGAATACATTTATCGGATTGATGATCCCGTTTTTAGGGACTACCCTGGGATCTGCCTGTGTATTTTTTCTGAAAAAAGGGCTGAAGCCCTTCGTTCAAAAGGCATTGCTTGGCTTTGCCTCCGGTGTTATGGTGGCAGCCTCTGTGTGGTCGCTGCTGATCCCATCTATGGATATGGCCTCGGATATGGAAAAACTGGCCTTTATACCTGCGGCTGTGGGACTGATGCTGGGTGTTTTATTTTTACTTTTAATGGACCGGGTGATTCCCCATTTGCATATGGGAGCGACAAAAGCAGAGGGACCGAAAACTTCTTTAAAAAAAACAACCATGCTTGTCCTGGCAGTGACCCTTCACAATATTCCGGAGGGCATGGCGGTAGGCGTAGTTTTTGCAGGAATGCTTACCAGTAATGAGATGATCACCTTTATGGGGGCAATGAGCCTGTCCATTGGCATTGCCATCCAAAACTTCCCTGAGGGAGCCATTATTTCCCTGCCTTTAAGAAGTGAGGGTATGAGTCGTCCAAAAGCGTTTTTAAACGGTATGGCATCCGGTGTGGTAGAACCGATAGCCGCGGTGTTGACGATCCTTTTGGCATCCTTTATCGAACCTGTCCTTCCCTATCTTTTGTCTTTTGCCGCAGGCGCCATGCTTTATGTGGTTGTGGAAGAACTGATCCCCGAGGCAAGCGAGGGGGAACACA
Organism: Candidatus Scybalocola faecavium; assembly: GCA_018713145.1. Lineage (GTDB taxonomy): Bacteria > Bacillota > Clostridia > Lachnospirales > Lachnospiraceae > Catenibacillus > Catenibacillus faecavium. Next base: position 208,380 of record DVFP01000015.1, on the reverse strand, counting down.
GCAACATTGGTACCATCGGATTTGCCGTCGGCTTTGTGATCATGATGATTCTGGATGTGGCTTTGGGATAAAACTTTTTGTGAGGATAAAAAAATTTCATGGAGCAGCAAAATGCTCCATGAAATTTTTTTTCATATATCGGATCAACAGCCGTCCCGGCCCTGGAGGGACCCGGGTTTTGTGACATTTTATGTCCCGGGATCATTCCCGGCTTTGGGAAGTTTCTGATGCAGTGTCGGTATGTTCAAAGCCAAACACCATGTTGAGGAAGTCAACGGCCATGGACTGGTGGTCTCCGGAGTAAAATACAGCAGCGCACATATTGTCTACAGTGATCCCTTTTTCACTGAAATAGTCAATGCCGTCCAGACGGATACCGCCGTAGTAGGTTTCCTCTGAAGCCCCGTCTTCGATTTCATCCTCGGTCGGCGTGTAAGTTACTTCAAAAAGGAGTCCCTGGTTTTTCAGGTAGTTAAACAGATCTTCAGGAAGTACCTTACTTAGATCCGAAAACATATTTTGTGAACCATAGTAGTCAATGGCCTCTTTTGGCGCCACCATAAGATCAGCCTCGCCGCTGATGACAAGGGCAAGGAACTTCTGAGCCATAGCTGCGCTGTTGGAATTACTGCTTTGCGTTGTAAAAAAGAAAGTGTCATCCACATTGATCGGTTCTTTGGCATCTTCATCCAGACCGATAAACTGGGAAAATTCCTGGTTCATGGATGAATAAGCTGTTTCCGAGTCATTACAGTAGCTATCGCACATAAGTATGGTCATGGCGTTTGGATTATAGGCCAGCTGTGCCTGGATAAAGGCAACGACGAAAGCAATGACGATGATTATTGCTATGATCCAGAATTTATAGTAGGTCCAGATATAATCCACTTTCTGGCGAAAGTTCATCTGTGCCAGTTTTTCTTTGTCTCCTTTAAATGGATTTACCATTTTTCTCCATCCTTTCATCTGCGAAATCTCGCTTTTGTCATAACAGTTCAGCCAGATGAACTGTTACCTTTTGTCATATAATCCAAATTTTATCATAATTAAAAGAAAGTTTCAATTTTAATTCACAGCCCAGATTATGAAAATTTTGTAAACAATATAGATTGCCTTTTATACGGGAATCATGTAAAATAAAAAGATACTAAGGCCTAAAGACATTGTTTGGCCCAATAAAAATTAATGGAGGAATCGCAAATGAACGACAGATACCAGACCCCTTTAGCTGAGCGTTATGCAAGTAAAGAGATGCAGTATATTTTTTCACCGGATAAAAAGTTCAGGACATGGCGTCGCCTGTGGATTGCCCTGGCAGAGACCGAAAAGGAGCTTGGACTGGATATTACCGATGAACAGATCGCGGAGCTTAAAGCTGCAAAGGATGACATTAACTATGATGTGGCAAAGGCCAGAGAAGCTCTGGTGCGTCATGATGTTATGTCTCATGTGTATGCTTACGGGCAGCAGTGTCCAAAGGCTAAGGGCATCATCCATCTGGGAGCTACAAGCTGCTATGTTGGAGATAATACAGATATTATCCTTATGCGGGAGGGCCTTCGTCTGATCCACAGAAAGCTTGTGAATGTGATCGATGAACTGGCAAAGTTTGCACGGAAATATAAGGATATGCCTACACTGGCATTTACTCATTTTCAGCCGGCTCAGCCGACGACAGTCGGAAAGAGGGCATCTTTATGGCTGAATGAGCTGGTGATGGATCTGGAGGATGTGGAATATGTGATCCGCAGCTTAAAGCTGTTAGGTTCTAAGGGAACAACCGGTACACAGGCCAGCTTTCTTGAGCTGTTTGACGGAGATCATGAAAAGTGCCGTGAAGCAGACCGCCGTATTGCGCGGAAGATGGGATTTGAGTCCTGCTATCCGGTATCCGGTCAGACGTATTCCAGAAAGGTCGATTCCCGGGTATTAAATGTTTTGGCAGGAATTGCCCAGAGCGCCCATAAGTTTTCAAATGATATTCGTCTCCTTCAGCATTTAAAGGAGATCGAGGAGCCTTTTGAAAAGAATCAGATCGGCTCCTCTGCCATGGCTTATAAGAGAAATCCCATGCGCAGTGAGCGTATCGCGTCTTTGGCCAGATATGTGATCGCAGATACGATTAATCCGGCGATTACAGCAGCAACCCAGTGGTTTGAGCGCACGTTGGATGACTCTGCCAATAAGCGTATGAGTATTCCGGAGGCATTTCTCGCAGTGGATGGCATCCTGGATCTGTATATGAACGTTGTGGATGGTCTGGTGGTTTATCCAAAAGTTATTCATCAGCATTTGATGAATGAGCTGCCATTTATGGCTACGGAAAATATTATGATGGATGCGGTAAAAGCCGGCGGCGACCGTCAGGAGCTTCATGAGCGTATCCGGGAACACTCCATGGCTGCCGGCCGCGTAGTTAAGGCTGAAGGCAAGCCAAATGATCTTTTGGAGCGTATTGCCGCAGATCCGGCCTTTGGCATGACTATGGAACAGCTTAAGGGCATTATGAAGCCGGAAAATTTTGTCGGCCGTGCCCCCGAACAAGTGGAAGAGTTCCTGGATCAGGTAGTGGCGCCTATCCTTGAGGAAAACAAAGATGTTCTGGGAATGAAAGCACAGATTAATGTGTAAATGACCGATTCCGGACAGGGACGGTTTTGTGGAAAAGGCTGCCTGTGACGGCAGCCTTTTTCACCAGATAAATGGGGGATTTGAGATGATTGCACTGAATATTGTGGATGTGCGGGACTTTATGTCAAAAATGCTGGTCCATGGCACTTTTGACAAGTTTTACTTATGTGAAGCTTCTGTTGAAACTTTTACTTCTTTTCAGTTTGGGGGCCCGCTCCATAAGGACTATTATTCTGCCGGTGAGCAGGAGGCTCTTGGGGATCGGGAGACGACCCTGTGGCAGGAGATGAAACCTTTTGCCTATGAACTGATCCGGGGGAAAAAGCTTCCCATTTCTTTTAAATTTGTATTTGCCCTTTCGAATGAAAATCTTACATGGCTTCTTGAGCATAATCATTTGAATATAAAACCGTCAGATGTAAGCGGCCTGTTTTTAAATATACGCTATGAAAATAAAAAAGTAACCTGCATTACAGGAACCTCTTTTAAAACTTTTGTCATGGATAAGACCCTGGAACGCCTGTGGGATGCCACAGCAGTTCAGTTTATGAAGCAAAATCAGATACCGGTGGAGGAAATGTAATAAAAAAGACAGGATTTTGTATTTATGGATAATCATGTTACTAGCACTCAATTTAATTGAGTGCTAATTTTTTCTTGACAATCGATAAAGAAGGGATTACAATAAGTGTCAGAAACAAACAAAAGATCATTAATGTGTCCTTGGGACGGACAGCTATTGGGCTAAAGTAAGACGGCCTTAGGACATGATTGATAATATTGGAGTGATGATAATGAACAAACAGGGTAATTTATCGATTAACAGTGAAAATCTGTTTCCTATCATTAAAAAGTGGCTGTACTCAGATCATGACATTTTCTTCCGTGAGCTGATCTCTAACGGATGTGATGCTGTGACAAAGCTTAAAAAGCTTGAAATCATGGGAGAATATCAGTTTGAGGAAAATGAAAAATTTAAGATCCAGGTCATTGTTAATCCGGATGAGAAAACATTAAAGTTTATTGATAATGGTATTGGTATGACAGACAGCGAGGTTGAGGAATATATTACTCAGATCGCTTTCTCAGGCGCTGCAGATTTCCTTGAAAAGTATAAGGATAAGACGAATGAGGATCAGATCATCGGCCATTTTGGCCTTGGTTTTTATTCTGCGTTTATGGTTGCAGATAAGGTTACTATTGAAACTCTGTCCTGGCAGAAAGATGCTAAACCGGTACACTGGGAGTGCGATGGGGACAGTGAATATTCCATGAGCGAAGGTTCCCGCACAGAGCGGGGAACAGAGATCACTCTGTACCTGAATGAGGACAGTCTGGAATTTGCCAATGAATATAAGGCCAGAGAAGTTATTGAAAAATACTGCTCCTTTATGCCTGTGGAAATTTATCTTTCCAAGGAAGGCAAAGAGCCGGAATATGAAACCATTGACGAGGATGACGTAAAGCCTGAGGATACAGTGGTTGAGCATATTGTTGAACCGGCAAAGACTGAGGAGCGGGAAAAAGAAGACGGTACAAAGGAAACGGTGGAGATCACACCGGAACGTAAACGGGCAAAAATCATCCGCAGACCTCAGCTGATGAATGATACCCATCCCCTTTGGACAAAGCATCCCAATGACTGTACAGAGGAAGAATATAAGGAGTTTTACCGGAAGGTATTTATGGATTATAAGGAGCCTTTATTCTGGATCCATTTAAACATGGATTATCCGTTTAACCTGAAAGGTATTTTGTACTTCCCGAAAATCAACTATGAGTATGAGTCTATTGAAGGCAAGATCAAGTTATATAATAACCAGGTATTTATCGCAGATAATATTAAAGAAGTTATCCCTGAATTCCTTATGTTATTAAAGGGTGTCATTGATTGTCCGGATCTTCCGCTGAACGTTTCCCGTTCTGCATTGCAGAATGACGGATTTGTCCGCAAGATCTCCGATTATATTACAAAGAAAGTGGCTGACCGTCTGTCCGGTATGTTTAAGACGGATCGGGAAAACTATGAAAAATACTGGGATGATATTAATCCGTTCATTAAGTTTGGCTGTATTAAGGACCAGAAGTTTAACGAAAAGATGAAGGATTATATTATCTATAAGAACCTGGAAGGCAAGTACATTACTCTGGATGATTATCTGGAAGCTGCCAAGGAAAAACATGAAAACCAGGTATTTTATGTAACTGATGAGGAGCAGCAGTCCCAGTACATTAATATGTTTAGGAAGGAAGGCCTGGATGCGGTTATCCTTAAACATAATATTGACCAGCCGTTTATCTCCAGCCTGGAGCAGGCTAAGGAAGGCGTAAAGTTCAGACGTATTGATACCGATCTGGCAGATGTTTTCAAGGAAGAACCTACCGAAGAGGAAACGAAGGCTTTGGAAGAGGAAGCTGCTAAGCTGACAGACATTTTCAAAAAGGCCCTCAGCCGTGAAACACTGACTGTAAAGGTAGAAAAATTGAAGGATGCAGATGTATCCTCCATGATCACCTTGTCTGAGGATAGCCGCCGTATGCAGGATATGATGAAAATGTACGGTATGGGTGATACATCCATGTTTGGCGGTGAAGGAGAGACTCTTGTACTTAACGCCAACAATGACCTTGTTCAGTATGTTTTAAATCATCCTGATGGGGAAAATACTGACCTGATCTGCCAGCAGCTTTATGACTTGGCACTTTTGGCCCACAAACCGCTCCCGGCAGATGCTTTAACAAAATTTGTAGAGCGCAGCAATAAGATCATGAAGCTTTTAGCAAAATAATCATTTAAAAAATGTGGAAGGGTGCATCTTCTTGACCGGTCAAAGCCGGACGGGAAGAGGCGCCCTTTTAAATCGTCACTGATTTTGAACCGGAGCTTTTATTTCCTGTTTTTTGTATTCAGATAGTTTTCCTGGGTTTTTAGAATCTGGGCAGGAACAAAAAGATTTCCCCGACCCCGGCCGATTTTAATATGAGGCTTATTGGCGCCGTGAAAATCTGATCCGCCGCTTAAAAGCAGGCCGTGTCTTTGAGCCAGAGTTTTCATGTGTACAGTATCATGGTCGTGATTCATGGAATAATAGGCTTCCAGTCCGTCCAAACCTAACCGGGTCAGCTCTGACAGGGCCTCTTCTAACTGGGCCATGTTCATGCCGTAAAGAAGCGGATGAGCTAAGATGGCCAGGCCGCTGGCATTGTGGATCAGATCAATGGCTTCTTTGGGAGAAAGATATTCCCTGGGGACATAAAAGGCCTTACCCCGGTCTAAATATTTATCAAAGCCTTCCTGAACAGAAGAAATATACCCTTTGTGGAGCATATAACTGGCAAAATTTGCCCGGGTCAGCACGCCGCCGCCTTGATCCGCCCGCAAAGCGTCCATGGTAATATCCATGCCGGCAGACTGCATTTTTTGGATCATTTTTTCATTGCGCTGATCCCGGTTGTTCTGAAGCTTTTTTAAAGCCCGGGAAAAGCCTTCACTGTGAATATCCAGATGAAGCCCTACAAGATGAAGTTCGTGATTTTTATAAGAGACGGATAGTTCAATCCCGGGAACAAACTGAAAATCAGCGGATCTGTCACTGTCAAGGATGTCTTTTGCCGCCTGTGCGGCTTCTTCCAGCCCATCGGCTGTATCGTGATCTGTTAATGCCACTGCGCTTAAGCCTGCTTCATAAGCTTCCCGGACAACCTGGGCCGGTGTCAGGGTGCCGTCAGAGGCATTAGAATGTGTATGCAGGTCAATCGTTTTCAATAATTTTCCTCCTTCTCGGCCATTTTTTATGCATAAAGGTATCCCCGGAGCGGGGGATCCCATCTTTTGGATTTCCGGCGGTTGCCCGGAAATCTGTTTATACTATAACACATAATTTCGTAAAACGGACATATATTTTACTAAGAAAGCTTTGGCAGGTCAGGAGGGTGTCGGGCATGGATATTAAAAAAACGGGAATTGTTATGGCCAGAGCATGGATTATTGCCGGACTGGTCACCGGTGCGGCCATTGGGATCTTAAGCCTTATTGCCTGGTTTTTTCATTTTAGTGACGGAAAAATTAATGTGGGGACAGTGATCATTCAGATTGGGGCATGTCTGCTGGGAGGTTTTGCTGCCGGAAAGGGAATGAAGGAGAAAAAATATTTGTGGGGCTTATTGGTAGGAATTGTCTATGGGATTGTCCTTCTTGTGATTTCCCTTGGGATTTCCGGTACAGAAGGTTTTAATGTGACCAGTTGTATTACTGCCATTCTCATCTGTGCAGGCAGCGCTATGTTAGGCGGGATGATCAGTTAAATCAAAAAAATCCCTTTCAAAAACCTAAATCATGTGATATAATGTCCACGAAGCAATGCGCCGGGCGCTGGATGGAAAAAATCAGCCGATGGGAGCTTGCTCACAAGAGGCTGTTTTTTCAGACAGCATCGGGCGAAGCCCGTGACCAAGCGCCGCGGAAAGTCAGGCCCGGCAGAGCTATCCCGGCAAGATCATTATTAATTAAAGGAGGAAACGGTATGAAACGCGTTAAAACATTAACTTCCAAGACTTTAAAAAATACAATGGCTAAAGGTGGCTGCGGTGAGTGCCAGACATCCTGCCAGTCCGCATGTAAAACATCATGTACTGTAGGTAACCAGAGCTGCGAAAATAACAAATAATATTTTCTCTCAAGGTGCCTGAAGGTAGAATAAAGTTACTGTTCCCTAGGACCGGTAACGAATAAAAATTTAAGTAAGCAGCGGTGTTATAGCCGCTGCTTATTATTCGTGGTGCGGCACGTATCACCGGAAGAGCAGGCGTAGATCAGGCGCTGCCGGTGTCTGATGCCCTGTGTAATGAAAATAAAAAGTTAGGAGAATTTGTGTGATTCATCAATATAAAAACAACGGCTACAACATTGTTTTAGATATTAACAGCGGATCTGTCCATGTGGTGGACGATTTAGTCTACGATGTGATCGCTTTATATGAGCAATGTTCAAGAGAAGAACTGATTACCCGTCTGTGCGGGCAGTATGAGAGAGCAGATATTGAAGAAGCCTTAGATGAAGTGGAAGAATTAAAAGATCAGGGGATGCTCTTTACAGAAGATATATACAAAGACTATATTATGGATTTTAAAAAGAGACCTACTGTAGTAAAAGCCTTATGTCTGCATATTGCCCATGACTGTAATCTGGCCTGTAAATACTGCTTTGCGGAGGAAGGAGAATATCATGGCCGCAGAGCGCTTATGAGCTATGAAGTAGGAAAAAAAGCGCTGGATTTTCTTATTGCTAATTCCGGAAACCGGGTGAACCTGGAAGTGGATTTCTTCGGGGGAGAACCTTTAATGAACTTTGATGTGGTAAAGCAGCTGGTAGCCTATGGCCGCAGCCAGGAAAAGATCCACAACAAAAAGTTCCGTTTTACTTTGACGACTAACGGCGTCCTTTTAAATGACGATGTTATGGAATTTGCAAACAAAGAAATGGCTAATGTAGTATTAAGCGTAGACGGACGCAAGGAAGTCCACGATCATATGCGCCCATTTAGAAACGGGGCCGGCAGTTATGACCTGATCATGCCTAAATTTGTAAAAATGGCTGAAAGCCGGAATCAGACAAACTATTATGTGCGTGGAACCTTTACCCACTATAATACAGATTTTGCAAAAGACGTACTCAGCCTGGCAGACATGGGATTTAAGCAAATCTCCGTAGAACCGGTCGTGGCGCCGCCCACAGAGGACTATGCCATTACTCCCGAGGATGTGCCGGTGCTGTGTGAGCAGTATGATGAGCTGGCCAAGGAAATGATCCGCCGCCACAAAGAAGGCCGTGGATTTAATTTCTTCCATTTTATGATCGACCTTACCGGCGGACCTTGTGTGGCCAAGCGGCTTTCCGGCTGTGGCTCAGGCACCGAGTACCTGGCGGTGACCCCATGGGGAGATCTTTATCCCTGCCATCAGTTTGTGGGCCAGGAGGAATTCCTCATGGGCAATGTGGATGAAGGGGTTGTGCGCACGGACATTCGTGATGAATTTAAACTGTGCAACGTGTACGCAAAGGACAAATGCCGTCAATGCTTTGCCCGTTTTTACTGCAGCGGCGGCTGTGCAGCCAATGCTTATAATTTTAACCACAGTATTACTGACGCCTACGACATCGGATGTGATCTGATGCGCAAGAGAGTAGAATGTGCGATTATGATCAAGGCGGCTTTGGCAGAAGAGGAAGAAGGGACCGGGAAGTGAAAGGACATAATAAATTATGGAGCATTGTAGGTTTTGTACTGGTAGTTCTGGCTATTTTAGCAGGTACATATGTTTCCGTCATCGGTGTTGGGGCAAAGCATCAGGGCAGCGCCAAAAACATTAAACTGGGACTGGATCTGGCCGGCGGTGTCAGCATTACCTATGAAGTCAATGAAAGCAACCCTTCGGCAGAGGATATGCGGGATACAGTATATAAACTGCAGCAGCGTGTCAGTGTGTACAGCACAGAAGCAGAGGTTTATCAGGAAGGCTCCAACAGGATCAATGTGGAGATCCCCGGCGTTTATAATGCTGAGGAAATGCTGGAAACTCTGGGAAATCCCGGGACAATCCAGTTTTATGAGGCATCCTCAGACAGTGACACAGGGATGAGCCTTGTGTTAGATGGCAACGATGTGGTCAATGCTCAGGTCGTGACCCAGGAAAACCAGTTTGGGAACAGTTCCTATGTGGTCCGCCTGAATTTTAACAGCGAAGGCGCCAAGAAGTTTGAGGAAGCTACTGCCCGGAATATTAATAAGCCTATTTATATCGTTTATGACGGCGAGATCATCAGCGCACCGACAGTCAACCAGACCATTACCGGCGGCGAGTGTGTGATCACAGGAACCTTTACCTATGAAGAGGCCAACAGCCTGGCTACCAGCATCCGTCTCGGTGTTTTAAAGCTTACCTTAAGCGAGGTCCAGTCCAGCGTTGTAGGCGCCCGCCTGGGTGAAGACGCAGTAGGGACCAGCCTTTTGGCAGCAGCCATCGGTTTCGTTATCGTAGTCATCTTTATGATCGCGTTTTACCGTATTCAGGGCCTGGCCTCAGGCATTGCCCTGGCGTTGTATCTGGTCATGATGCTGTGCTTTTTAAATGCTCTGGATGTTACCCTGACCTTGCCGGGAATCGCAGGTATTATCCTGTCGATCGGTATGGCTGTAGATGCCAACGTGATTATTTTCACCCGTGTGAAGGAGGAAATCGCCCAGGGACATACGGTGCAGAGCGCTATGAAGCTGGGGTATCACAAGGCGCTGTCTGCCATTATGGATGGTAATATTACTACATTGATCGCGGCTGCAGTGCTTTATATTATGGGGACAGGATCCATTAAAGGCTTTGCCACGACCCTGGCCTTAGGTATCATCCTTTCCATGATCACCGCATTGTTTGTGACACGGATCGTTGTGAATGGCTTTTATGCTATGGGCCTGACCAGTGAAAAGCTTTATGGCCGTCAGAAAGAGCATAAGCCCTTTAATTTTACCGGGCATAAAGCGATTTTTTACCTGATTTCCATCGTGGTTATTGGCGCAGGTCTTTTGACCATGGGCATTAATGGTCTGGGCAGCAAAAATGCCTTAAATTACAGTCTGGACTTTACCGGTGGAACCTCTATGACGGTTACTCTGGACTCTTACGTGGATGTCACCGGAGACGATGGGGCCGCCCTGCGTCAGATGATCGAAGACACGACAGGCATTACAGACATTCAGCTTCAGAATGTTAAAGAGAGCAATGATGTTGTTATTAAAACTCCTGTATTGGATCAGGATCAGCGCAGTGCCTTAAAAGAGGCTTTGGCCCAGGATTACGGCGTGGGAGAAAGCGAGATCACTGAGGATAATATCAGCGGTGTGGTCAGCAGCGAGATGCGTCAAAATGCTGTTTTATCGGTTGTGATTTCCGGTATTCTCATGCTCATTTATATTTGGATCCGGTTTAAAGATTTTAAGATCGGCGCCAGCGCAGTGATTGCCTTACTTCACGATGTTTTAGTTGTCCTGGCTGTTTATGCCATTGTGCGGATCCCTGTGGGAAATACATTTATCGCATGTATGCTTACCATTGTAGGGTATTCTATCAATGCTACCATTGTTATTTTTGACCGTATCCGTGAAAACCGCCAGTCTATGGCCGGTTCCTCTTTGGAGGATATTGTAAATACAAGTATTACTCAGACCTTTTCCAGAAGTATCAATACCTCTTTTACTACTTTTATTATGGTATTTATGCTTTTTGTTCTGGGTGTTTCGTCAATCCGTGAGTTTGCCCTTCCTCTTATGGCAGGAATCGTGGCCGGTGCATTTTCATCTGTTTGCATTTCAGGAACTTTATGGTGTATGATGAAAAAGAGAAGTAAGAAGAAAAATTAAGGTGCAGTCACGCCCGGGACGATTCCCGGGCGTGTTGACATTAAAGGACTGTTGGAGGAATGGAATGAAGGAAAAATGGGTCATTACGGCAAAACGGGCGGATTTTCAAAAAATTGCCCGGGAATTTCATATTAACCCGGTTCTTGCCCGGCTGATCGTCAACAGGGATGTGCGGGAGAGAGATGATATAAGGAAATACTTACATGGATCAGAAAAAGATTTTTACGATCCGCTTCTTCTTAAGGATCTGAAACTGGCAGCGGATATGATTTTGGAAGCTGTTGAGCATAAACAAAAGATTGCCATTGCTTCAGATTTTGATGTGGACGGGATCATGTCCGGTTTCATCCTAAAAACCGGATTTACCCGGATTGGGGCAGACTGTTCGATTTATACACCGGATCGGGTGTCGGAAGGGTATGGGCTGAACTGCCGTATTGTGGAACAGGCATATGAGACCGGTGCCCGTCTGCTTGTTACTTGTGATAACGGCATAGCCGCCTTTGAGGGGGTTGCCCGGGCAAAGGCATTAGGGATGAAGGTGATCGTAACGGACCATCATGATATTCCTTTTGAAGAGCAGCCGGATCATACCATAAAAATTTTGAGAGTGGACGCAGATGCCATTGTTAATCCTAAGCAGCCGGACTGCCCTTATCCGTTTAAAAAGCTGTGCGGCGCCGGGGTAGCATTTAAGCTGGTCTGCCATTTGTATGACCGGTGCCATATTCCACCGGAAGAAAAAGGGGCTCTTTTGGAATATACAGCCATTGCCACAGTGGCTGATGTGATGGATCTTCAGGACGAGAACCGGATCATTGTAAAGCTTGGATTGGAGCGGGTAAAGCATACGAAAAATGCCGGGCTTAAAGCCCTGATGGAAGTCAATGCCTTAAACCCTGCGCGGTTAAGCGCTTATCATATTGGTTTTGTCATCGGCCCCTGCTTTAATGCGGCGGGCCGCCTGGATACAGTAAAGATTGCTTTGGATCTTTTGGAGGAGACGGATGAGGACCGGGCCCTTCAGATTGCCCAGGATCTTAAGGAACTGAATGACAGCCGAAAAAATCTTACAGTAGCCGGATTTGAACAGGCTGTGGATATTATCGAAAATTCCTCCATTAAGGATGATAAGGTCCTTCTGGTGCTTTTAAAAGACTGTCATGAAAGTCTGGTAGGGATCATTGCCGGGCGGGTCAAGGAAAAGTATCATAAGCCGACGATTGTTTTTACCCGGGTGGAGGACCATAAGGTCAAAGGCTCCGGGCGATCCATCGAAGCCTATAACATGTTTATGGAACTGACCCGGCAGAAGGGGCTCTTAGAGCGGTTTGGAGGTCATCCGATGGCTGCCGGACTGACGTTAAAAGAGGATAATCTGGATGCTCTCCGGGAAAATCTGAACAAAGAAACAACTTTGACCCAAAAGGATCTTATGCCGGTGGTGCGTATTGATGTGCCCATGCCTATAGGCTACGCGACAAGGGACTTTATCCGCCAGCTGGAACTTCTGGAGCCTTTTGGAAAAGGAAATCCAAAGCCGGTATTTGCGGAAAAACATTTTCGTATTTTAAGTGCCAGAGTTTTTGGGAAAAATCAAAATGTATTAAAAATGACAGTTATAGATGATTACAAAACATCCATGGATGCTGTGTATTTTGGAGATATTCCCGCATTTAAGGCATTTATCGAAGAGGAATTCGGCCCGGAAGAGTGCAGCCGTATGTTTGGAGGCAGGAGCAATCACGTAGACATTGCCATGACTTATTATCCGGACATTAATGAGTATATGGGAAGAGAATCCATACAGATGGTGGTGACCGGCTATTGCCGTATCTGACAGTTTTGCCGGCTGAAGCATTTTATGCCGTAAGGCGCATCAGTAAGAAGTATCTTCCATTTTCAGAATATTTGGTATATAATAGAAAATAATCTGATGAGACCAGGGTCTTAAAGGTCCGGTTTTCATGCATCTATAAAAAAGCCGGACCTTAGGACCTGAAAAACACCGAAACTAAAAAGGAGCTTAAAGCTAATGAAAAAACTTGAAGATTACATTTTAAGCATACCGGATTTTCCGGAAAAAGGCATTATTTTTAGAGATATTACTACAGTGATCCAGGACCCGGAGGGACTTCGCCTGGCTATTGATACAATGAGCGGTTTTTTAGACGGACTGGATTTTGATGTGGTTGTAGGTCCGGAGGCCAGAGGATTTATCTTCGGTATGCCTATTGCATATAAATTAGGAAAAGGTTTTGTTGTAATACGAAAGAAAGGCAAGCTGCCCAGAAAGACTGTTTCCCAGGAATATGCCCTGGAGTATGGCACTGCTGAAGTAGAAATGCATGTGGACGCCATAAAGCCCGGGCAAAAGGTAGTTCTTGTGGACGATCTTTTAGCTACCGGAGGCACCATGGAGGCCAATATCCGTCTGGTAGAAAAGCTGGGCGGCCAGGTGGTTAAAGTGATCTTTTTGATCGAACTGGCAGGTCTTAAAGGCCGGCAGCGCCTTGAAGGTTATCCTGTAGAGTCTGCAGTGATCTATGAAGGAAAATAGAACCTTTAAGGGTCCTGTATTTTCCCGGACCCGGGGGTAAAGACTGCAGGGTAAACGGTAAGATCACATTAAAAGAAAGTGGTGAGAATATGACTCAGGAACATGGAAAAGTAGTTGAAGCAGACGTAATCGATGAAGGTAAGGATGAAGTGGTTCAGACAAAAGATTTTACAGCTCCTGAGGATCTGTATGCTCAACTGATCGCAAGAGTGAAAAAGTATCATCCTTCCACGGATATTAGTCAGATTGAGAAGGCTTATCATATTGCAAGCAAGGCTCATGAGGGGCAGACACGAAAGTCCGGGGAGCCTTACATTATCCATCCTTTAAGTGTAGCTTTGATCCTGGCGGATCTGGAGCTGGATAAGGAGACCATTGTCGGAGGTCTCCTCCATGATGTAGTGGAGGATACCGTAATGACAGATGAGGAAATTGAAAAAGAGTTTGGCAAGGAGGTCGCCCTGATTGTTGACGGGGTGACAAAGCTGGGCCAGCTGTCCTATGCGAAGGATAAGGTGGAGATTCAGGCAGAAAATCTGAGAAAGATGTTTTTAGCCATGGCCAAGGATATTCGGGTCATTCTTGTAAAGCTGGCAGACCGGCTCCATAATATGCGCACTGCCAAATACTGGTCTCCGGAAAAACAGAAGGAAAAGGCCCGGGAGACTATGGATATATACGCGCCTATTGCCCAGCGCCTTGGGATTTCCAAGATTAAGATCGAGCTGGATGATCTGGCTTTAAGGTATCTGGAGCCGGAGGTGTATTATGATCTGGCAGAAAAGATCGCCTCCAAGCGCAGTGAGCGTCAGGCCTATGTGTCGGCCATTGTGGACGAAGTCAGTGAATGTATGGAAAAAGGCGGCATTAAGGCTCAGATCAGCGGACGGGTAAAGCACTTTTTCAGCATTTATAAAAAGATGGTGAATCAAAATAAGACCTTGGATCAGATCTATGACCTGTTTGCCGTGCGGATCATTGTAGATTCCATTAAAGACTGTTATGCAGCTTTAGGGCTGATCCACGAAAAGTATAAGCCGATACCCGGTCGTTTTAAGGATTACATTGCTATGCCAAAGCAGAATATGTATCAGTCCCTTCACACAACCCTTATCGGACCGGAGGGCAAGCCTTTTGAGATTCAGATCCGTACCTTTGAGATGCACCGCACTGCGGAATATGGTATTGCGGCCCATTGGAAGTATAAGGAAGATCCCAATGGCATTAATAATGAAAACAGCGAGGAGGCCAAGCTTACATGGCTGCGCCAGATCTTAGAGTGGCAGCGGGACATGTCCGATAACAAGGAATTTATGAGCCTGCTGAAAAATGACCTGGATCTGTTTTCGGAAAGCGTTTATTGTTTCACCCCGGCAGGGGATGTAAAGAACCTTCCTAACGGCTCTACCCCTATTGACTTTGCCTACAGCATCCACAGTGCTGTGGGAAATAAAATGGTAGGTGCGAGAGTCAACGGAAGATTAGTTAATATTGATTATAAGATTCAAAACGGGGACCGGATTGAGATCATTACTTCTCAAAATTCCAAAGGCCCCAGCCGGGACTGGCTTTCGATCGTTAAGAGTACCCAGGCAAAAAATAAGATCAATCAGTGGTTTAAGACAGAATTTAAAGAGGAAAATATCGTCCGGGGCAAGGAACTGATTGACAAATACTGTAAATCTAAGGCGCTCACATTAAGTGACCTGACGAAGCCGGAGTACGTGGAGAAGGTCCTCCACAAATACGGCTTTAAGGATTGGGACGCTGTGTGCGCTGCCATCGGCCACGGAGGCTTAAAGGAAGGCCAGGTCATTAACAAGCTTTTAGATGAGTATAATAAGGTTCACAAGAAACTGATCACAGATGATCAGATCTTAAGTCAGATCGCTGAGGCAAAAAGCAGTTTGTCGGATCACCATAAAAAGTCTAAAAGCGGTATTATCGTTAAAGGGATCGATGATGTGGCTGTACGTTTTTCCAAGTGCTGCAATCCTTTGCCCGGCGATGAGATCGTAGGTTTTATCACACGGGGCCGGGGAATTTCCATCCACCGGACGGACTGTGTGAATATTATGAATATTTCCGAATCCGACCGCGCCCGGCTCATTGATGCAGAGTGGCAGCAGGAGGATGGAGCTTCCAAGGAGCTTTATAAAGCGGAAATCAATATTTATGTCCACGATGGCGTCGGCGTTCTGGTAGAGGTGGCCAAGGTCTTTACTGAACGGGACATTAATGTAACAGCCATGCAGAGTCGTACAGGGAAGAATCAGGCAGCAACGATCAATGTCTGTTTTGATGTGTCCGGAAGGGCAGAACTGACAAAAATCGTAGATAAGCTGCGTTCTCTGGATTGCGTTTATGATGTGGAGCGTACCCGGGGATAAAAATGGAGGAATGGAATGAATTTTGAAATACAGTCCATGGTGCTGGGAATGGTTGGCACCAATTGCTATTTGCTCATAAATAAAGACACTAAGGAGACGGTGATCTTTGATCCAGGAGCCCAAGGGGATAAGATCGTCCGCTATCTTCAAAGGGAAGAGCTGATCCCAAAGGCGATTTTGCTGACCCATGGCCATTTTGACCATATTATGGGGATCCCTCCCCTTAAGGAGGCCTATGACCTTCCGGTGTATATCCATCGCCAGGAGGAAGCGGTGATGGAATCTCCCCAGTTAAATTCCTGTGCCATGATCGGTGCAAATGTAAGCTACAAGGCAGATCGTCTTGTAGAGGACGGAGATGTGATCCGTGAAGCCGGAGCGGATATTCAGGTTTTATTTACTCCGGGCCATACTCAGGGGGGTGTCAGCTACTATATTGAAGCTTTGCATACGGTAGTGTGCGGAGATACTTTGTTTGAAGGGTCTGTGGGAAGGACAGATCTGCCAACTGGAAGTATGGGCACCCTGGTGCGTTCTATTCGGGAAAAGCTGTTTGTTCTGGAAGACGATGTGACTGTCCTTCCGGGACACGGGGGCGCTACAACCATTGGCTGGGAGAAAAAGTATAATCCCTTTGTCAGTTAAAGTGAAGATAAGATGTAACAATTCAGCGAGATTGAGGTAGAATCAATGATTGGACTATTTATGAACCAATCCAGCTATGAAAATGACATTCGGGCATTGATGATGGCCTTTTTCCCGGGCGAGAAGATCGTCCTTAATGGGGAGGACACAGATCATCAGGTCCGGGTCATTTTTTTGCCGGATAAAGTTAAAATATCCCTGGAGAACGAAGGAAAAGTGGTTTCCGTCAGGGAAGGCGCCTGTGATTTTTCCGATTACAGGGAAGCTAAAAATACACTAAAGCGGATTTTATATGACTGCCTGTCCTCCTATTTGGGGATAGAGCTGCCGTGGGGAACGTTAACAGGGATCCGTCCCACAAAGATTGCTATGGATCTTTTGAACCGGGGTTTTACAGATACGCAAATGTATGATTATTTTAAAAAAGAATACTATTTGTCAGATGAAAAGTATCAGCTGTGTACCCGGGTGGCACGAAATGAATCCCGTATTTTAAAGGATCTGGATTACACATCCACCTACAGCCTTTATGTGGGGATTCCATTTTGTCCTACTATTTGTGCTTATTGTTCTTTTTCTTCATTTCCTCTATCTGTTTGGCGGAAAAAAGTGGATGACTATCTTGAGGCTCTGTTTAAGGAACTGGATTATCTTGCGTCTCTGCCCGATGAAAAACATCTGCTTACCTTATATATGGGGGGAGGGACACCCACATCCCTGACAGCGTCCCAAATGGATCGGCTTCTGGATAAACTGTCGTCTATTTACGATTTTTCTTCTATACGGGAGATCACTATTGAAGCGGGAAGACCGGACAGTATTACCATGGATAAGCTGAAGGTGATCAAATCCTACGGCATTGACCGGATTTCCATCAATCCTCAGACGATGAAGCAAAAGACACTGGATCTGATCGGACGAAAGCATACCGTAGATCAGGTGCGGGAAGCTTTTGCCATGGCCAGGGAGGCAGGATTTGGGAATATTAACATGGATCTGATCGCCGGGCTTCCGGAGGAATCTGTGGAAGATATGGAAGAAACGTTAAGGCAGATCGCTCTTCTGGGGCCGGAGAGTATGACCGTCCATTCCCTGGCCATTAAGCGGGCTGCCTACATGAATAAAAACCGGGAGGCATTTAAAGTGACCTCTCAGGAAGAAGTGAACCATATGATCGGGGCGTCCTTTAAAAGCGCTCTTTCTATGGGCATGGAGCCTTATTATTTGTATCGGCAGAAAAATATCGCCGGAAATTTGGAAAATGTAGGCTATGCCAAGAAGGGCTGTGAGGGTCTTTATAATATTCTGATTATGGAAGAAAAACAGACCATTGTGGCAGCCGGTGCCGGCGGGGCTACAAAAATCGTTATTCCCGGTGAGAACCGTATTGAGCGGATTGAAAATGTAAAAAATGTGAAGGATTATATTGAGCGCATTGATGAAATGATCGGGCGCAAGCAAAGGTTTAATATTCATGGAAGAAAAAATGACTGAAAATGAATTTGTCCGTACCCGGGCTCTTTTAGGACCGGAAGGTTTTGAGCGGATGTCCGGAGCCTGTGTGGCGGTGTTCGGCGTAGGCGGGGTAGGTTCTTTTGTGGCTGAGGCCCTGGTGCGCAGCGGTATAAGAAATATCCATATTGTAGATAATGACCGGGTTTGCCTAAGTAATATTAACCGGCAGATCTTGGCCCTCCATTCTACTTTAGGCCGTCCTAAAGTAGAGGTGATGCGGGAGCGGATGCTGGATATAAACCCAAAGGCCCAGATCACAGCCTGGGAAATGTTTGCGGATCAGGAATCCCTTGCCGCTTTTCCCTTTGGATCCTGCGATTATATTGTAGACGCGATCGACACAGTGACCTCAAAGCTGCTGATTATTGAGAAAGCAAAGGCTCTCGACATTCCGGTGATCAGCTCTATGGGTGTGGGAAATAAGCTTTATCCCGACCGTTTAAAGATTACGGATATTTCCAGGACCAGCGTGTGTCCTTTGGCAAGAGTTATGCGGCGGGAGCTTAAAAAGAGAAACATTAACCATGTGAAGGTATTATTTTCGGATGAGCCTCCGGTAAAGCTTGGGGCGGACCCGGGCAGTGATGCCCACTCCCTGAATAAAAAAAGGGTATCTCCCGGAAGCATCGCTTTTGTCCCTTCTGTTGCTGGCCTCATGATTGCCGGAACTGTGATCCGGGAGCTTTCCGGCGTGGATTAAGTTTTTCCGGAATCCTTAAAGGAGAAGCGGCCATTAGCGTCTCCCAGAGGTTGTCGGAATATGTCGACGGATAATGATTGAAAAATTTCACGATTTCTGTATAATAAAAGCATCACAAAACAAAAGTTTTTGCGATGCTTTTATATTTCTAAAATAGATGGGACGCCCTGCAGGGATGATTGTAATCTGAGCCCTATCTGAACTTTTATGATCTGGATTAAGAATTCTTATATTTCCCATAGTGTAACTTATCGTAACTATTCAGCCAGACTTGGGTATTTACCTGACGAAATGCAAAAAAGTGATTCAAGAGCGGAAAAGTTTCATTGCCGAAAGTGATCTTACATGGATTTTTGTATGGGGCAGTTTGCCGGCTGTGCGGTTACAGTTTATCATTGATCAGTAATAAGGAGAAGATGGATGAAGAAAGAAGCGAAAGGAAAGGATTATACAGAATTTATTTGCTATATTCAGGAGCACACGGCGGATTTTATATACAGTCATACCGGTGATGAAGTGACGATACAGGTGCTCCCTGTTCTGAAAAATAACGAGACCGTGGTTCAGGCTATGAGGATCCTGGGTAAAGGACGTACAGCCGGGCCTCAGATCTATGTGGATGATTTGTTCAGGGAGTATTGTCTGAGGTCGGACATGGATCAGATTATGGACTGTATACTGAACCTTTACAAAGCCGGATATATTTATGAAAAAGTCCTGGATCCGGGAGATCTGCATGATTTCAGCCGTATAAGAGACAAGCTTGTGATCCGTCTCATCAGCGGGGATAAGAACCGGAATCTGCTGAAAACCTGCCCCCACAGAGATTTTTTGGATATGGCCATTACTTACCGGATCCTGGCAGGAAAAAATGAAGGAGGGATTTCCACAGCGCTGGTGACCAACACGTTAATGGATCTGTGGGGGATAACGGAAGAAGAGATTTACGGTATTGCTATGGAAAACTCTGTCCGTATTTTTCCGCCCAGGCTGAAGGATATGGATACGATCATAAAGGAGCTTGAAGCTTTTGTGCCAGAGGGGGAGGATCAGGCGATCACATCGGACCGGCTGTTTTGGCGGAATATGCTCATACTGTCCAATGACTGCGGGATCAACGGTGCTTCTGCTATCTGCTATCCTCATGTGCTTCAGGCCTGTGCAAGGCGGCTTGAATCTGATTTTTTTATTCTTCCCAGTTCCATTCATGAGGTGATCCTCCTTGCCGCCAGTGAGGTGATCCTGCCTCAGGAACTCATTAAGACAGTTGCCTGTGCGAATGAAAATGTTGTCTCACAAGAAGAGATTTTATCGGATTGTGTCTATTATTTTCACGAAAAAACGGGAAAAATTAAAAAATATACTGGACAAACCCATGATAAATTGCTACTATCGTAGTGATACCGTGTGACCTGGGAAGCAAAGCGATCAGCGGAAAGCTTACAGGCACCGGGCATTTTGTATCAGGAGCTTAGATCATGGATATTGGAATAAGGATTTTAGCGGCCTGGCTTCTGCTGGTAAATCTGTATGGTTTTATTTTGTGCAGGATCGATAAGACACGGGCTGTCAGGCATCAGTGGAGGATCCCGGAAAAGCGGTTTTTTGTTACTGCGTTTTTAGGCGGCGGTCCGGGTGTTCTGGCAGGCATGTATACTTTCCGCCATAAGACAAAGCATGTGCAGTTTACGGCAGGGATACCGGCGATCAGTATCATAGAGTATGTGCTGATCATTTTACTATTATGGAAAATATGGAGGTAGGAGTTATGTATTCATTTGATGAAGTCAAAAATGTAGACCCGGAAGTTGCCGAAGCGATACAGTTAGAGATTGGCAGACAAAACGGCAACATTGAGCTGATCGCATCTGAGAATTTTGTCAGCAAAGCGGTTATGGCTGCCATGGGAAGCCCTCTCACAAATAAGTACGCGGAAGGTTACCCGGGAAAACGTTATTATGGCGGATGTCAGTACGTGGATATTGTGGAGAATCTGGCCATTGAACGGGCAAAGAAGCTTTTTGGCGCAGAGTATGTCAATGTTCAGCCCCATTCCGGCGCTCAGGCGAATATGGCAGTTTTTCAGGCTGTGTTAAAACCGGGAGATACCTTTATGGGCATGAACCTGGATCACGGCGGACATTTAACCCATGGAAGCCCGGCAAACTATTCCGGCAAGGTTTTCCATTGCGTTCCTTATGGTGTGGATGACAAAGGCTTCATCGATTATGACCAGGTGCGCCGCATTGCTTTGGAAGCAAAGCCAAAGCTGATTATTGCCGGTGCGAGTGCCTACTGCCGTACAATTGATTTTAAACGGTTCAGGGAAATCGCTGATGAAGTGGGAGCTTACCTTATGGTGGATATGGCCCATATTGCAGGACTTGTGGCAGCAGGGCTCCATCCAAGTCCGATCCCTTACGCACATTTTACAACAACAACGACGCATAAGACCTTAAGAGGCCCCAGAGGCGGTATGATCCTGTCATCAGAAGAGTTTGGCAAAAAGCTGAATTCTGCCGTATTCCCCGGAACTCAGGGCGGGCCATTGATGCATGTGATCGCTGCTAAGGCCGTTGCATTTAAAGAAGCCCTTTCAGATGAATTTAAGCAGTACCAGCAGCAGATCGTGGATAACGCCAAGGCGCTGTGCGCAGGACTGCAAAAGAGAGGCTTGACGATTGTGTCAGGCGGAACGGATAACCATCTTATGCTGGTAGATCTTCAAAATCTTGGCCTGACTGGAAAACAGGCGGAAAAGATGCTGGATGAAGTTCATATTACATGTAATAAGAACACGATCCCAAATGATCCTCAGTCACCTTTTGTGACAAGCGGTATCCGTCTCGGTACGCCGGCAGCCACGACCCGTGGAATGAATACTGACGATATGGATCAGATCGCCCAGGCGATTGCTGTAACCTTAAAGGATTTTGAATCCGGTAAGGATGAAGCCATGGCTATTGTGAAAAGTCTTACTGATAAGTATCCTTTATATTAATGGATGTAAGATTTTTGTGAAATCATGATCGTCAGTGCTGTGTGGCAGGAACACACAGTGTCCGTGGCAGTGTTCACTAAATAGACGTACAGGCAGGCCCTTTATATTTCTGCCTGGGAAAATAAAATTTCCCCGCTTGAAACTGGAGATCTGTAAGATTTGGCAGTTTTCAGGCGGGGGGATTTTTATGGCTCAAAATGTTCAAAAATGATCGTATGTCCCATCTTTTTCAGGATTTTTCTGTCCTTTTCACTGGAAACTGTCCATAGTACGGTCATGGCTTTAAAAAGCTTGTGATTCAGGAAGAATCCAAGATTTTTAATATCTTCATAGTTATAGGCGATAAAGTCCGGACGGCCGCCAATATTGGTGATCAGATGGGATAGGGCCAGGGGTCCGGGCTGCCAGCTGTGAGGTGTTCTGCTAAAGTTGCAGGAGAGCTGACCGCGGACGACATTTTTCCGGTTCATCCTGTACCAGACGATGGCCAGCGGATGGAAGGATTCGATACAGTAGGCACCTTTATACCGGGAAAGGATCTGATCGGCAGCAGCACACAACTCATTATAATTGCCTTTGTCCACCTTAAGTTCCACAATGAGAGGAACACGGCCGGCAACAAGGCTAAGGACATCTTCAAAAAGGGGAATCGTTTCCTGAGTGTTCAGCAGATGTACCTCTTTTATTTCGTCCCATGTCATTTCGCATATATTCTGCTTTATATGGCACATGCGCCAAAGACTGTCATCATGAAAGACGACTAAACGATGGTCTTTGGTCAGATGAATATCCAGTTCAATGCCGTAATTTTTGTTTACTGCTTTTTCAAAGGCAGCCATAGAGTTTTCAGGGATGCCCCAAAGGTTATCGTGCAATCCCCGGTGGGCATAGTCATATTTTTTTAAATGTTCCATAAGGGGAGATTTTCGGCGGCTGGGAGCAATGGCGCAAAGATATGCGGCAGGCAGACAGGCCAGCCCGCCCAGTAAGATTTTTGATACATTTTTCATCGGTGATGTCCATTTCCTTTCTGTTAGAGTATCTGATGATACCAGGGGCAGAGAGATATGCTTTTCATGTTTTCGTGAAAAAACATATGTACCTGTCCTGTAAAAACACAAGAAAAAGCCGGTTTTTAAGGGAATTTAAGCGATTTCTCATGTTTTTAGGATTTCAGAAGCCAAACGGCCGGCGCTTATTTATGCTGCCCGAAGGGGGAAGCAAGGCTGCCTAAGCCGGAAAAAAATCCATGGTATAAAGAGGTCAAGTGGTCAAATACCTTTTGACGCCTTCATAATCTGCTAGGTGAATATCCTGATAATAGTTTAGCATTGTTTTTGATAATTGTCCATCCGTTTGAAAATGCCTGTAGATATACTGCTGCGGTGAACTTTGTGAACAGTGACAATGTACGCAACAGACGGCAACGTCAGAAAGGATATGCTGTGGCTGAGGAAAATGATATCGAAAAGCAATGGTTTCAATGGTTTACCGCAACCTATGGAGGATCTGTCCGGAAGATTGTATGCAGCCGGGTAAAGAATCCGGCCTGGACCGATGATATTATCCAAGAAGTCTATTGCCGTGTGTGGACCTACGGCGAGCGTATGCGAAGAATGGAGAAAAGGGCTATGGAAGGCTATTTAAAGGACATTCTCAGATCATCCATTGCAGATTATTTTGCTGACCGCAACAGTAAGCTGATCCTGAAATCGGATATTACGCCCCTTCAGACAAAGGATCTTTCCAGAGAATATTGTCCTGTGGAGAACCATATAATATTTCAGGACGATTTAAAGATCCTGGGAGTGGTTACGGAAAAGTACAGAAAGATCCTGGTTCTGCGCATTTTGTATAATATGAGCTACAAGGATATTGGCGCGGTATTAGGGATTCGGGAGACGACAGCAAGGAAGCGGTATGAGCGGGGAATAAAAAAGCTTTCCGTAAAAGCACAGGAAATATTTCCTACTTGAAATTTCTTATCATATCATATATAATTAATCACAGATAGAGAGAAGAGATTCCTGGGATGTTCGAGAACCCTGCAATTTTGAACCTACATTTATTTTGACGGGAAATTTGATATCGGGAAATATGTCAAGCCTCCGATTATGCAGTGGAAGACAGAAAAACCGACGAGATTACCCACCTGGCGTTAGGCTAGGCGTCAAAATAGCGGGGAACGGCACCCTGGGTCTTCTACATAAGATGAAAAAAGAGACGCAAGCTAACTCCTTGACGTCTCTTTTTGTTTAGCATTGAGCCATGCTGCCTAAGATTTAAGGCCACTGGCCAGACGAGTCTGAGCCAGTGGCGATATTTTAGGGGAAGGAATTTATGAAAAAACAGTTTTGGGTCATTTTAGGGCTGGCCGGGATTTTTCTCATTACAGTTTTTATGCTTTTTGTTTATGGAATATGGAATGACAGGACGATGTGGGTCAGCCGTGGCCTGGCGGCAAAAATGACCGTGTTTGCCTGTATGGGAGAAGATGGGGCATTGACGGTTCAGGATCAAGAGGGGAATGAGTCTTGGTATGCCGATTACATAGATGAAGCGGTAAACCGTTGCGGGATGTATCCTGAAAAGGATGGCTACAGCGGAATGGACAGCCTGACTTACGGAGAAGTAAAAAGCATTGCCTCAGCTTTTTCCATCGATTATGAAAGTCCGGAACCGGATGATAAAAAAATTCCCGCTGACCAGTGGTTTGAGATTTATGACCGTATCCTGGAGGAAAGCAGTCTTTCTTTGCGGGAGGGGGATCTGACCCAGGGGGAAAGTTCCGTCCGGAAAGTTGATCTGATCATTGTCGGAACCTCATCAAATATGGAGGGGCTTTCTATGTGGCAGTGTGTCACAGACCAGGGGATTTTTGATTTTACTGGTATTGCCCTGGATACTTATATGGATGCCATGGTTTCAGCTTATGTGTGCAAAGATCATCTGATAGCAATAAGGGAAGAAAAGAAAGAACCGGCAAAAATTAAAAATGCATGGATACAGGACGCAAAGGGGCGCTCAGTTACTGTGGATATTTGGGGATACAGCCGCACCTTTAATCTGGACAGACCATTGGAAGAGACGGCGGCTCAGGTTATAGGAGATATTGTCCTGACCCGGAAAAAGGTAAGCCAGGTCGTGCTGAAATCCACGGTGATCAAAGGAGAGATCCTTTCTGTAGGGGAGGATTATGTAGAAATAAAAAATTACGGAAAAGTGTATATGACGGACCATTTCCGTGTACTTGATCTTACCGGTGAGGATAAGGAACGTTCTGTCAGCGATCTCCAGGTCGGAAATAAATATACGGAATTTGTTGTGGATGGGAAAATGATCTGCGGAGCGTTGATTCGCGGAGATTCAGAAACAAGCATGATCCGGGTGCTGTTAAGCGCCAGCGGATATACGGGCTATACGCATGAAAATGTCTGTCTGACCAGCAGTGTTCCTTTCTGGAGCGTATGCCGGGATGTGCGCACCGACTATGAGGCTGGGACAGAACTGACCATTGACAGTAAGAGTTTGCATCAGGGACAGTCCATGGTGATCCAGACCTCTGCAACTTCCGGACAGATCCAGATCCTTTCTCTGGATCGGGGACAGGGTCATCCGGCCTATCGTGGAATGATTGAAATTACCAATATGGGAGACGGCCTTATCCTGGTAAATGAGCTTCTTTTGGAAGAATATCTGTATGGCGTGGTTCCTAGTGAAATGCCTGCGTCCTATGATATAGAAGCCCTTAAGGTCCAGGCAGTGTGTGCCAGGAGTTTTGCTGCCGCTGCTATTAGGTCCCCCAGATTTTCCCAGTGGAATGCTCATGTCGATGACAGTACGGCAACCCAGGTTTATAATAATTCCGGCGAGGATCCCCGAGCCACCCAGGCGGTAGATGAAACTGCGGGAAAAGTGCTTTTGTGGCAGCAGACACCGGTAGAAGCCTACTTTTATTCCACCTCCTGCGGCAGCAGCTCCAGTCCGGGGGATATTTGGCTGTCTGGAGAGAGTCCGGAATATATGGAGGGACGGCTTCAAATTATAGGAAGCAAAGATGTGGATTTGTCCTCAGAGGATGCATTTCACAGTTTTATTGATGATTATGAAGATAAAGATTATTTTGAAAAGGATATTTCCTGGTTCCGGTGGCAGGTGACCATGAATCTTTCAGATGTAAAAACTGCTGTAGATAAAAGCCTGCTGACCCGTATGCGTACAGTTCCGGATCAGATCACTGTTTTAGACAGTGAGGGAAACTTTATCCAAAAAGAAATTTCTACTGTAGGAGAAATCCGGGAGATTTATGTTAATGAAAGGGCAAAAAGCGGCGTCCTGAAATCTGTGATTGTGGAAGGCAGTGAAGCGATCATAAAAATCAGCGGCGAGTATAATATCCGTTTACTGCTGGCACCGGTAAACGCCCATGTGATCTGTCATGATGGGACAGATGCAGGAACGATGAACCTGCTTCCAAGCGGATATTTTTATGTTGCTGCTGAGGATTCCCAGTCCTGTACTTTAAAAGGCGGCGGCTATGGCCATGGGGCCGGGATGAGCCAAAATGGTGTTTGGGCCCTGGCCTGCCGGGGATATTCCTGGCAGGAGATACTAAAGCATTACTTTCCGGGGACAACAGTAGGAGAAATATAGTAATCATCCGGCACAGGCTGTGAAAAACATAAAACCCTGCGGACCTTGCCGCCTGCTTTGGGGGGTTTTTTCACAGCCTGTGGGAAAAACGGTTTATAATCAGTATCGCAGGTCATGGTGTTCCTGATCCAGCGGAAAGCACAGAACATTTAGCTCAGCACCGAAAAAGAATATGTTCATACAAAAGTAAAGCCACAGCATGGTGACAATAATACTGGTCAGGCTGCCGTACATATAGGACAGTCCTGCAGAAAAATCCACGTAAATAGAGAAAATATAGGAGCTGATCATCCAGCCCAGTGCCGCAAAAACAGCGCCGGGAAGCTGATGGAACAGTCGGCCTTTTCGGTTTGGGAGCACCTTATAAAATACAAGGAACAATCCGGTCAGAATACCCATGGAGGAGATGGTGCGGATGCTGATTAAAAAAGCAGCCACATGGTTTAAAAAAGGAATTTTTTCACAGATCCACAGGTAGATCCGGTTGCCGAAAACGAGAAATCCCAAAGTAAAGATGATCATAATAGCGAAAAGCAGTGTGTAAAATGTAGAGACCACTCTTAAGATCAGATAATTTCGGGTTTCTTTAATGCCGTATACAGAGTTCAGTCCACGGGTCAGGGCAAGAATGCCCTTGCCGGAAGTCCATAAAAGGGCGATAATAGTAATGGACAGGACCGTTCCAGAGGTTTTTGTATTGATTTCCTGAATGATGGCATTGATAAAATCGCTGGTATCTGCCGGAAAAAAGTCATTAATATTAGTGATCAGTGTTTCCGTTTCAATAGGCACATGATTAAGCAGGATCAGCAGGAGCATTAAAAAAGGAACAGCAGACAGAATGATAAAAAAGGCAGACTGGGCAGCATAAGCGGTCACATGGTCATCCTTGATCTTATTCATTATGTCTTTGATCCAGCCGATGATATTAAGCATGAGAATCCCTCCCGCTAAAAAATAATGCATAACTGTTCAGCAAGCTGATTGGTTACATGGACGATAATTCCCTTTTAGTATGTACGTCTGTACTTTTATAATATCATGAAAAAATACAATTTACATGTTTTTTACGTTTATTTTTCCAAAATGTGATAGAAAAATTATAAGGATGCTGATAAAATACTCAAAATATATAAGGATGAGATAGTATCATCAAAAATGATGGCTAAGTTCTATTTTGGAGGCATCATATATTCATGTTGGAATTGGAAAAACTTAAAAAATCGTTTGACGGTAAGCTTATTTTAAATAATATTAATCTTAAGATCAAAGACCGGGAGATCGTATCTGTTTTCGGACCGCCAGGAAGCGGAAAGTCCACGCTTTTAAATCTGATCCAGGGGATCACCAACGGGGACTGCGGACAGATTTATTTAGACGGCCGTGATATTACAAGTGTAGACCAGGAGGATCGGCAGGTCAATATTGTTTTTAGGGATTTTGATTTTGTATGGGACTGGAGTGTGTATAAAAATATTACCTTCCCTTTAAAGCTGCGGCCGGTATCGGATATGTCCCAGGTGAATGAGCTGATCCAGTTTATGGGGCTGGATGATCTTTTGACTAAGAAAATCACCCATATTTCCGGTGAGGAGAGACTCAGGGTTGCATTGGCAAAGATTATGACCATGCGGCCTAAGGTTTTGCTTTTGGATGAGCCCTTCCGCTTTTTGACCCGCAGCCATAGTGACCCGGTGCGCCAATGCATCCGGGATATTGTCAGCTACTATAATATATGCGCCCTGGTGACTGGCGCAAAGTATGAAGATGTATGCTCCTTTGCGGATCGTATACTGAAGCTGGATCACGGCACTTTGGTTCCCTGCCAGGAGATTAATGATCAGCGTCATATGGTACGGCGCCGGCTGTTTTTAAGGCATGGAACAAAATCAATTTAAAATCGCCTTGACAGTGAGAAAAAATCTGTTAGAATAGAGTAATAGATAAAAGCGAAGATCGTGTATTAAGTATATATTTTCTTACAGAGAGAGGGAGTCATCGGCTGAAAGCTCCTTTAAGTTCAGATATATACCCAATTTCCCACGGGAGCTGCATTTTTGAAGCTGGAGGCCATTGGGGTCACAGTGTGTAGGAGATGACGTTTTGTGTACGTTACACACATTTTAAAGAGCCTTTTTAAGACATGCTGCAGGCGCGGCAGGACAAGCCGAAAAACTATTGCCCACAGCAGTGTCTTTCAGGAATCAGGGTGGTACCGCGGAAAGCCTTTTCGTCCCTTATTATGTTTATCATAATAAGGGCTTTTTTTGTGCGATAGCCCGGCAAGCAGCCGGGCAGAGGGCAAGCTTGCTTGCACAGCTGCCCGGATATTTGCCGGGCAACGGTCAGCGAGCAGCGCAGCTGCGAGCGGCAGCGATAGCCCGGCAAGCAGCCGGGCAGAGGGCAAGCTTGCTTGCACAGCTGCCTGGACATTTGCCGGGCAACGGTCAGCAAGCAGCGCAGCTGCGAGCTGCAGCGATACGCCTGCTAAGTAGCCGGACAGATGGCAAGGGGCAGTGATACACCCTATATTCCCAATAATCGAGATGAAAGGAAGAAAGATCATGCAGGAAAAGTTAAAGCAGATTCGCGAGGAAGCGATTGCGAAAATCCATGAAGCAAAAGAGCTGGATAAGCTGAATGATATTCGCGTGGCATTTTTAGGGAAAAAAGGCGAATTAACAGCCATTATGAAATCTATGAAGGATTTAAGTCCCCAGGAGCGCCCCGCATTTGGCCAGATGGTCAACCAGACCCGTACAGAGATTGAAAATGCCCTGGATGCCATGAAAACCTCTCTGGCGCGGAAAGCAAGGGAACTTCAGTTAAAGTCTGAGGTCATTGATGTGACTCTGCCGGCGAAAAAGAATAATGTAGGCCATCGCCATCCCAACAGTATTGCCCTGGAAGAAATGGAGCGTATTTTCGTAGGTCTGGGCTATGAAGTTGTGGAAGGCCCGGAAGTGGAAAAGGATTATTACAACTTTGAAGCGTTAAATATTCCAAAAGATCATCCGGCAAGAGATGAACAGGATACCTTTTACATTAATGCCAATATGCTTTTAAGAAGCCAGACCTCCGGTGCTCAGGTCCACACTATGGAAAACGGCAAACTGCCCATCAAGGTGATTTCCCCCGGCCGGGTTTACCGGGCAGATGAGGTGGATGCTACTCATTCTCCTTGTTTCCATCAGGTGGAAGGCCTTGTTGTTGGAAAAAACATTACTTTTGCGGATCTTAAGGGTACATTGGCAGAATTTGCCCGGGAAATGTTCGGAACCCAGACAAAAGTAAAGTTTCGTCCCCATCATTTCCCATTTACAGAGCCCAGTGCCGAAATGGATGTTACCTGCTTTAAATGCGGCGGAAAAGGCTGCCGTATGTGTAAAGGTTCCGGATGGATCGAAATCTTAGGCTGCGGTATGGTCCACCCCCATGTTCTGGAAATGAGCGGCATTGATCCGGAAGAATATTCCGGCTTCGCCTTTGGTGTGGGCCTGGAGCGTATCGCTCTCCTTAAATATGAGATTGACGATATGCGCCTTATGTATGAAAACGATATTCGTTTTTTAAAACAGTTCTAAGAAAGGAAGAAAGAATATGAACACACCTTTATCATGGATCAAAGCTTATGTGCCTGACCTTGATGTAACGGCACAGGAATATACGGATGCAATGACATTGTCCGGTTCCAAAGTTGAGGGCTATGTTGAATTAAATAAAAATCTGGAAAATATTGTTGTGGGAAGAATTGAAAAGATCGAACCGCACCCAAATGCAGACAAACTGATCATCTGCCAGGTCAATGTAGGACAGGAAGAACCGCTTCAGATCGTTACCGGTGCGCCTAATGTCCATGAAGGAGATCTGGTTCCTGTAGTATTAGTTGGCGGAAAGGTAGCAGGAGGTCATGACGGCGGTCCCATGCCGGAGGAAGGCATTAAGATTAAAAAAGGAAAGCTGAGAGGCGTGGAAAGCTACGGCATGATGTGCTCCATTGAAGAGCTGGGGGCCAGCCGGGAAATGTATCCGGAAGCTCCGGAAAACGGCATTTATATTTTTAAGGATGGAGATGTAAAGCCTGGCGATGATGCCGTAAAAGCATTAAATCTGGACGATGTGGTTATTGAATATGAGATCACCTCCAACCGTGTAGACTGCTTTGGCATTTTAGGTATTGCCAGAGAAGCTGCTGCAACCTTCAAAAAGCCTTTTCATCCTCCGGTAGTTGAAGTTAAGGAAAATGACGAAAATGTAAATGATTATATTAAAGTCCATGTAGAGGATACAGATCTTTGCCCCCGGTATCTGGCAAGAGTGGTAAAAAATATTAAGATCGGTCCATCCCCTAAGTGGATGCAGAGACGTTTGGCTTCACAGGGAATCCGTCCCATTAATAACATCGTCGATATTACCAACTACATTATGGAAGAATATGGTCAGCCAATGCATGCTTATGACCTGGATACGATTGAAGGCCATGAGATCATTGTCCGCAGAGCCCAGGACGGGGAGGAATTTGTCACCCTTGACGGACAGACAAGAAATCTGGATCATAACACACTGATGATCTGCGACGCAAAGGAGCCTATCGGTATTGCGGGAATCATGGGCGGACAAAACTCCATGATCACAGACCATGTAAAGACCATGGTATTTGAGGCCGCCTGCTTTGACGGCACAAACATCCGTCTTTCCGGACGCCGCATGGGTATGCATACCGATGCTCAGGGCAAGTTTGAAAAGGGGCTGGATCCTAACAATGCCAAAGAAGCTATCGACAGGGCTTGTCAGCTCATTGTAGAGCTTGGCGCCGGAGAAGTGGTAGGCGGAACTGTGGATGTTTATCCAACAGTAAAGGAACCGAGAAAAATCAAATTTGATTATGAAAAAGTAAATAAGCTTCTGGGAACCGACTTAAGTCTGGAACAGATGCTTGAGTATTTTAAGCCTTTGGAACTGTCTTATGATCCGGAGACAAAGGAAGTCACTGTGCCTACCTTCCGTCAGGATCTGATCGGCCTTGCGGACCTGGCTGAAGAAGTTGCCAGATTTTACGGTTATGACAATATTCCTGTGACGCTGCCCAGCGATGAGGCTACCAGCGGAAAGCTGCCATTTAAATTAAGAGTTGAGGATGTAGCCAGAGAAACCGCGGAATTTTGCGGATTTTCCGAAGCTATGACATTCTCCTTTGAAAGTCCGAAAGTATTTGATAAGCTTATGATGCCTGAGGACGCTCCGGAGCGTCAGGCTATTACCATTTCCAACCCGTTAGGACTGGATTTCAGTATTATGCGCACCATGCCTTTAAACGGCATCCTGACCTCTCTGGCTATTAACTATAACCGCCGGAATAAGGAGGCAAAGCTTTATGAACTGGCTACGATCTACCTGCCTAAGGCTCTGCCTCTTACAGACTATCCGGATGAACGCCGCCAGATGGTTTATGCCATGTATGGTGAAGGTGATTTCTTCACTTTAAAGGGCGCTGTGGAGGAATTTTTAGAGCGTGTAGGGATGAAAGGTCTGAAAACTTATGATCCGGCTGCCGGAAAGCCATTTTTACATCCCGGACGCCAGGCCAACATTATTTATGACAATGAAGTCATCGGGTATCTTGGAGAAGTTCATCCGGATGTATGCGATAATTATGACCTGGGCACAAGAGCTTATGTGGCTGTTTTGGACATGCCAAAAGTGGTTGAAAAGGCTACATTTGACCGGAAATACGAAGGCATCGCAAAATATCCTTCTGTGACCCGTGATATTAGTATGGTTATGAAGAAAGAAATCTTTGTAGGTCAGATCGAGGAAGTGATCCGCAGCTGCGGCGGCAATATTCTGGAAAGCTTCCATCTGTTTGACGTTTACGAAGGGGCCCAGATCAAGCCTGGCTATAAGTCTGTAGCTTATTCCATTACCTTCCGGGCCAAAGACCGGACCTTGGAGGACAAGGATGTTAATGCGGTTATGGACAAGATTCTTGCCAAGCTGGAAGATATGGGCATTGAGCTGAGAAAATAAGCCATGAAAAAGCGAATACGGCCGGCTCAGGAGGAAATGCGGGGCTGCACCTATACGGTCCTTTTTATGATCCTGTGGTACGGCCTTGTGATCCGCAGCTTTTTGACCAGCGGTTTTGAGCCGACGCTGCTGATTTTTGTAGCAGGGGGACTGATTCCCCTGCTTGCGGTGGCCAAAGAAATCCAGCGGGCCATGTTTTACCGGCGGGAGCGCCGCCGGGCTGTAGAAAGCGGCCGGCGGCAGCGGGGCCGGATCACCGGTTATACCCGCAAGGCAGTTGTCTCAGGGACGAAAAACGGCCGGGACCGATACCGTACCTACTATTTTCTTCAGGTTGAGATTTATGCCACAGAAACAGGGGTAGCCACCCAGTTTTTAAGCGAGGGCTATTCCAGGCCCATTTATAAATATCTGGGCGGTACAGACGTAACGGTTTACACCGATGAAAGCGGTTGGCACCATTATCTGGAGGATTTTCACTGGAAAGAGCGGCCCTCTGACCCGGATATATTCAGCTCCCCAAGAGAGTTTCAGCCTTCCGGCGGCATAGACACGGCCATTAAGGTCATTGCTGTCGTGGTCATGGTTTTAATGTTTTTATTTATTGTTTTAGGATTGTAAGGGCGGCCGGACTGACTGTGCCGCCGTGTTATATGGGAATAGAAAAGCCCCAGTGCTGGAACACTGGGGCTTTTCGTTGTCGTCCGCAATGGACTTGCATTATAGCATATGCAGGTTGGATTTTCAATATGCCCGGATGATAAAATTTCAGCATAAAATTTCAGCGATAAAATTTCGGACTAAAATTTCATGCAGCGTTAAGGGAGTTTTACTGTTTACTGGCTTGCCAGTAAGCAGTAACTTAAGCGATAAACATAGCATCCCCAAAGCTGAAGAACCGATATTTTTCCTGTACGGCGATGTGGTAGGCGTTTAAGATCTTTTCTTTGGAGGCCAGGGCGGAAACCAGCATCAGCAGGGTGGATTCCGGCAGATGGAAGTTGGTGATCAGGGCGTCAATACACTTAAAAGTATAGCCGGGATAGATAAAGATCTGGGTCCAGCCGCTGCATGGGCGTACATGGCCATTTTCATCTGCCACGGTTTCCAACGTGCGGGTGCTTGTAGTGCCTACAGCGATCACCCGGCCGCCCTGATCCTTTGTCTCATTAATGATTTTGGCAGCTTCCTCATCTACCATGTAAAATTCCGAGTGCATATGGTGCTGGGTCACATCATCCACTTTCACCGGGCGGAAGGTGCCGAGACCTACATGAAGGGTAATGTTGGCAATTTTTATCCCCTTTTGTTCAATGGCTGTCAAAAGCTCCTTTGTAAAATGCAGGCCTGCCGTCGGCGCCGCAGCGGAACCATCGTACTTGGCATAAACCGTCTGATACCGGTTTTTATCTTCCAGCTTGTGGGTAATGTAAGGGGGCAGGGGCATTTCCCCAAGCTGATCTAAAATTTCTTCAAAAATCCCGTCATAAGTAAAACGGATGCGTCGGTTTCCTTCATCTACAATATCCAGCACTTCTGCCTTTAAAAGGCCGTCTCCAAAGGAAATTTTCGCTCCGGGACGGAGTTTTTTCCCTGGTTTTACAAGAGTTTCCCAAACATCCCCTTCCATACGCTTTAAAAGCAGGACTTCCACATGGGCTCCTGTATCTTCCTTAACCCCGTGGAGTCTGGCGGGAATCACCTTTGTGTTGTTAATGACAAGGCAGTCCCCTGGATTTAAAAAATCAATGATTTCTTTAAAAATATGGTGAGAAACTTCACCGGTTTTCCGATCTAATACCATAAGCCGGGAGCCGGACCGGTCCTCTAGGGGATCCTGGGCGATGAGCTCCTTAGGCAGGTCAAAATAAAAATCCGAAGTTTTCAAAATGGATCTTCCTCTCTGTAAAAATTACCGTAAATAATTCTAGCATGAGTCTGTGTTTTTCGCAAGATAACCGGAGGATTTCGTAACTTTAACATTTCAGAAACAAAACAGAGACATAAATAAAACAAATCAGGGATAAAATTTCCTCAGCAAATGAAAAGGAGACGATAAAATGAACGCCATTGAAATCAGAAATCTTTCAAAGAGCTTTCGAGGATTGTATGCAGTGGATCATTTAAATATGACCGTTCCTGTGGGGGCTATTTACGGCTTTATCGGTGAAAACGGAAGCGGAAAATCCACTACGGAAAAGCTGATCTGCGGCCACCTTGTCCCGGATAAGGGTAAGATCCGTCTGTTTGAGAAAAGCTATCAGGATGCCGGCGTGCGGGTCAGGGTAGGCGCCTTGATTGAAAATACCGGCTGTTTCCCAGGATCCAGTGTATGGAATAACCTGATGATGCAGGCCATTAATCTGGGAATAGAAAATCGTGAGGAGGAGATACGCAGAGTGCTGCGCATCGTCCGCATGGAGGATTCGGCAAAGCTTAGATTTAAAAAATGCTCTCTGGGTATGAAGCAAAGGATCGGTATCGCTATGGCCCTCCTTGGGGATCCGGCCCTGCTTATTTTAGACGAGCCCATTAACGGGCTGGATACAGACGGCATGAGGATCATGCGGGAAATTTTAATGGATATTACAAAAAATTACGGCTGTACTGTATTGATTTCCTCCCATATTCTTGAAGAATTGGAAAAGATCGCCACCCATTATGGCATTATCCGCCAGGGAAAAATGATCCAGGAGATTTCCGCTCAGGAAATGGAAAGCAGAGCCAGGACCTTCGTATCTCTTAAGACAAAGGATATGCAGGGAGCGCAAAGAGTGCTCCTGCGTCATTTTCCCAAAGTAAGGCGGGAAGATGAGTATCTTCGGGTGTATGATGTGGAGGATCCGGGAAGGATCGTTGAGTGCCTGCTGAAAAACGGCCATGTTGTCAATGAAGTCCAAAAAAACAGGATCGGACTGGAAGAGTATTATATTGAACTCATGTCAAAAAAGGAGGCCAGATAATATGGAAAACACAGAAAGATTAAAATTTCAGTCTCCCAGTTTTTACCAGCGTTTAAAGGGGATGCTGGGCGTGGATTTCTACCGTTTGTTCTATACCCCTATGTTTTATATTTTCCTTGCCATTGCGGCTTTGATCCCTGCCTTGATCCTTGGCACAACGGATGTGGAAACGTCCATGTACACTAACACATGGCAGGTGATTGCGGCGGATAGCCCGTTATATATTGTTTCGGAAATGGGCGAATATGCCAACATGAACATGGTCTTTATTTTCGGAGGCATCATGGTGTCGATTTTTATCGGCCATGACTATAAAAGCGGCTATGTCAAACAGCTATTTACCACTCATGCGAAAAAACAGGATTATATGATGTCAAAAACCATTACCTGCGCATTTGCCATGGCCTGTATGTGTCTTACATATCTGCTGGGAACCGTTGCGTCCGGCCTTTTGGTGGGCATGTCTTTTTCCGCGAATGTGGGGGCTTTGATTATCGCTATCGTAAGCAAGATGATCATGAGCCTTGGCTGGGCGAGCCTGTATACATTCTTAAATGTGATCTTTCGGAGATATTTTGGTATTTCTATCGCTTCTTCGTTCTTTTTAGGAACAGGTATCTTGATCATCGGCGTGGCAGCCATTGTAGGAAATTCTCCGGTTTTAAATATTTTCCTTTACGGCGCCTCTGTCTACGCATGTTTGTCCAGCACTATTTTGACCGTATTTGTGTGTCTGGCTGTCAGCGTGATCTGGGCGGTGATCTACAATGTCCTAGGTTCAGTGATTCTTTCAAGAAGCGATGTATATTAAAAGCTCCCAGTCTGCCCGGTTAATGGGCAGACCTGGCAGAGCAGTTACAATAAAGGAGACAATTGATAATGAATGCCATTGAAATAAAAAATCTCACAAAAAGTTTTGGCCCAAAACAGGCTCTTAAAGGTTTGAATATGACCGTTCCTGTGGGGGCTGTTTACGGTTTTATCGGTGAAAACGGAAGCGGAAAGTCCACTACGGAAAAACTGATCTGCGGGCTTATGGTTCCAGATGGGGGAACGATGCGGCTTTTTGGCAGGGACTATCGGGATGCGGATGTGCGGGCAAGGCTTGGCGTGCTTATTGAGGCTCCCGGATGTTTTCCAAATTCCAGTGTGTGGAATAATCTTATGCTCCAGGCGGCAAATTTGAGCATAAAGCATCCTGAAAAACAGGTTCAGGAGGTCCTTAAAATGGTCCATATGGAAGGATCTGCGTCAAATAAATACAAAAATTGTTCCCTGGGTATGAAGCAAAGAATCGGTATTGCTATGGCTCTTCTGGGGCATCCGGATCTGTTGGTCCTTGACGAGCCTATTAACGGTCTGGATGCTGACGGTATGCGGATCATGCGGGAAATTCTCACAGACCTTACTCAAAACCAGGGATGCACGGTGCTGATCTCTTCCCATATTCTTGGGGAGCTTGAAAAGATTGCCACCCATTACGGGATCATCCGTGGCGGAAAAATGATCAAAGAAATGACAGCGCAGCAACTGGAAGATCAATGCCGAACCTATGTGGCCCTTGCTGCGGAACCTTTGGACAGGACGATGGATCTGCTTAAACGGAAATATTTCCGGGTAGAAAAGGATGAAAATGGCCAGCTTCGGGTTTATGATGCAAAAAGTCCTGAAGAAATCGTTGTTTATCTTTACCAGAACAGTATTTTGGTAAGGGAGATAAAAACCGCCAAGATCGGTCTTGAAGAATACTATATTGATCTTATGGAAGAAAAGGAGGGGAGATAACATGAAAAGCCCGGAAAAAACATTGTCCGGTAATGAAAAATACCAGATTGGCTCCATTACCTTTGGCCAACGGACAAAAAGTATGTTATCTGTAGATTTCAGAAGGATGTTTACCACACCCTTATACTATATAATGACAGGTATCTGCCTGGTCATGCCTATATTGATCCTTGTGATGACCACTATGATGGACGGTTCGGTAAGTGTGGACCCTAATACCGGGACGGAGACAGCAATCCAGGGATTTACAAGCGTATGGCAGGTCATTGCCTCAGTGAGCGGGGAAAGCGCCGGAATGGATATGAGCATGGCAGGCATGTGCAACATTAATCTTATCTACTTTATGGCCGCTGTTTTTGTCAGTATTTTTGTGGCGGATGATTTTAGAAGCGGATATGCGAAAAATCTTTTTGCCGTCCGGTCAAGAAAAAGTGATTATGTGATTTCCAAGACACTGGCCGGTTTTACAGGCGCCGCAAGTATGCTTATCGCCTTTTTTATTGGTACTTTAGTTGGCGGAGCCATTTCCGGACTGCCTTTTGATCCGGGGACAGCAGGCGTGGGAGGGATCATTATGTGTATGCTATCCAAAATATTTATGGCCGCTGTGTTTGTTGCTATTGATGTGCTTTTAGGTATCATAGGAAAGCAAAAACTGTGGCTTTCCATGGTGGGATCCCTTTGCGTAGGGATGCTGCTGTTTACCATGGTTCCCATGATGACCCCGTTAGATTCAGGGTTCATGAACGTTATTTTGTGTCTTGCCGGCGGCGTGCTTTTTAGTTTGGGAATCGGCGCTGGAAGTAATGTAGTGCTGCAAAAAACAAGTTTAGTGTAAAAAATCTTATGACAGAGGCGCTTCGTACCAGAAGCGCCTTCCAGCGGGGAACGGAGATAAGTAACCAACCTGAAAGATCATCGGATGCTAAAACGATTGGAAGAAGTCTTATTATTTGGCTTATGTGCGATAAAGAGGTTGTAGAGGTATAAAAAATTTTGCCTGACCTACCCGACACTTAGAGCTGTGCCGGATAGGTCAGGCGTTTATTAAATATCTTTTGCTTTCATACGCTCAAGTTCTGCTTCCTTAATTTTCTTGTATTTGTCCCGGCCTGATCCCCAATCTCCAAAAAACAAAGTGTTTAGAATGATAAATGGGAACAAATATTTTGTTTCCAGAGGAATTATGCCACTGGAAAAAATCCAAATCGTTCCAGCAAGAATTAAGATGGGAATAATTCCGCCCCAAAGAGGGCTTTTTAATTTTGTACACAAAAGGTATTCGGCAATAAAAAGTATTGCAGCAACGATAAATCCAATAACTAATTCAAACATTTTCAACACTCCTTTACGTTAGGTAATATCTTTTGCTTTCATTTTTTCAATTTCTTTTTTCTTTGCTGCCTGGTGTCCTTGAATCCAAAACAGGAAAAAAATAAGTGTCGGGAAAACAATCATTTTCCAATCTTCACTCAAATTGATTTTCCCGCTGAAAAACAAAAATACAAGGAATACGATCCATAAAAGAGGAATAATGCCGCCTAAATACCAAAATTTAGGACTCCTTCTGCACAACCAGACATGAAGTATGATGATAACAATGGAAATAATCAATGTAATGGCGGTCTTCATGATTTTTTCTCCTTTTCCTGCTTATATTTTTCGATAATAATTTTTGCTGTTTCCAGATCAATCCGGGAGTCAACTGCCAATCCTTTGATAAATGCTGAAAATGGTTCTTCCTCCTTTTGGTCGCTTAATTCGATTTTTTGAATGAGTTTATCCAGTCTAAGTCGGACCGTGGGATAAGACACTTCGTACAAACGCGCGATTTCTTTTAATGAACCTGATTTCAAAACAAAGTTCTTTAGAAATGTTGCGTCCTCCGGCTCTAATGCAAGTATCCATTGAGGGATTTTATCTATCTCCAAAATAATTCTCCTTTCATAATAACTTTAATTATATTAAATATAACATAAATAAAATTAAAGTCAATAAGTAAATAAAAATAATTTTTAGAAGAAGTGACAGTGTTATGGATCTTGGCTGTCATGTAACTTTACGATACATGAGCATTAAAGACCAATGCCAATTATGGCCAGGTTACTGTTTACCGGCTTGCCAGCGAACAGCAACTTTTCATGCAGGATTTGCAGCAGTTCAGCCTGCTTACCAATATTTTTCTGTTTTAAGCAAAAATTTCTTGACAATAATTATGTTCGTGTTATATAATCAGTTTAAATTTTAATATGATAAACTGTTGAAGCGGAGATCAAAGCAGCCATGCGCCCACAGAGAGTCCGGGAAGGTGAGAGCCGGATGGAAATGCAAACTGCCAAATGGACCGCTGAGGGCGCAGTGAACAGGAACCCCGGTTCCCCATTATCCTGCGACGTGAAGGCATACGTCAGTTGCCGGAGATATGTTAGTATCTCGCTGAGTGTACGAACCATTCGTAAATCAAGGTGGCACCGCGGAAGAAATGTATATTTTGCAATCTACATCCGTCCTTGACATAAGATCCCAGATCCTATGTCATGGGCGGATTTTTGCTGTGAGCACTTAACGAAAGCAAGCCAAAGGTGCAGCTTGAGTTTAGTGCGAACGCACATCCCGATCCTTAACGAGGGCAAGCCGAAAGGCGCAGACCGAGTTTAGTGGAGGGATGTAACCCGGTTAGAGCACTTAACGAAAGCAAGCCAAAGGCGCAGCTTGAGTTTAGTGCGAACGCACATCCCGACCGGCGCTGCCGCCCATCCCGCATATAAGGAGGTTAAAGATGAAACCGGCTTTAGATGAAGTTAAGAAAATGGCACAAGACAAAACATATCGGCGAATCCCCGTTTACCGGGAATTGCTTGCCGACCGGTTTACCCCTATTGAAGTGATGCGCACTTTACGTGCAGCCAGCAAGCACTGCTATATGTTAGAAAGCGCGGACAGTCATCAAAAATGGGGCAGATATACCTTTTTAGGTTTTGATCCTTTGATGGAGCTGACATGTACCAATGGAAAGCTGCGGATCCGCAGCGGCCCCCAGGATGAGGAAGAGCCGGACGGGGATATATCCTTACCGGAAGAAGGACAGCAGGGAGAACAGAGCACACAGACTATGGAATTTTCCCGGGTTCCCGAAAATATCATGGAAATCCTTTCAAAGCCCGGAACAAGATATTTTTATACCGACCATCCGGGACAGGTCATACGGCAGATTTTAAAGGCTTATAAAACCCCTTATGTAGAAGGTCTTCCCACATTTACCGGGGGACTGGTAGGGTATTTTTCTTACGAATATATCCAGTACGGGGAACCATCCCTGAAAAATCTTTTTAACGAACCAGGCGCTTTTTGTGATGTGGATCTGATGCTATTTGATCGTGTCATTGCCTTTGACCATTACCGGCAGCAGCTGATTCTTATTGCCGGTGTGGATACGGGAAATGTGGAGGCTTCATATACTCAGGCAGAGGAAGCTCTGGACCGGATCGAACAGCTTTTAAACAGCGGGGCAAAGGCTCATTTTAAGCCTCTTCACATGGAAGGCACGTTGGAAAATGTATTTTCCAAAGAAGAATACTGTGCCATGGTAGAAAAGGCAAAACATTACATTTATGAAGGGGATATTTTCCAGGTAGTGCTGTCCAATCCGATGGAAGTTAAAGCTACCGGCAGTTTGTTTGATGCTTACCGGGTGCTGAGGACAACAAATCCGTCTCCTTACATGTTTTATTTTACAAGCGATCATATAGAAATTGCAGGGGCATCACCGGAAACCCTGGCTAAACTGGACCGGGGCGTCCTGCATACCTTTCCATTGGCAGGAACCCGGCCAAGGGGGAAAAATGAAAACGAAGATGCGCTTCTTGAACAGGAGCTTTTAGCAGACGAGAAGGAACGGGCAGAACACAACATGCTTGTGGATCTTGGCAGGAATGATCTTGGAAAGATCAGCTGTCTTGGAAGCGTAAAAGTAGAAAAATACATGCAGATCCAAAGATTTTCTCATGTGATGCACATCGGCACGACCGTATCCGGACAGATTGCGCCGGACAAGGATGCAGTAGATGCAGTAGATGCCATCCTGCCGGCAGGAACGCTGTCCGGCGCTCCAAAGATCCGTGCCTGTCAGATCATAAGAGAGCTGGAAGGCCGGCGCCGGGGCGTTTATGGCGGGGCTATCGGATATTTGGATTTTACGGGAAATCTGGACACCTGTATTTCCATCCGACTGGCTTATAAGAAAAACGGAAAGATCTGCGTTCAGTCCGGCGCCGGCATTGTGGCAGACAGCATACCGGAAAACGAATATACAGAGTGCAGAAATAAGGCTCAGGCTGTGATCGGGGCGCTGACTGCTGCCCAGGGAGGGATTCGATGATTTTAATGATTGATAATTATGACAGCTTTGTTTATAACCTTTACCAACTTGTGGGAGGACTTTATGAAGATATAAAGATTATCCGCAATGATGCCATGGATCCCGGAAACATGGAAAAGCTGGGGCCCCAGGCTTTGATCATTTCTCCCGGGCCGGGACACCCGAAAGATGCCGGGTATTGTGTGGAAGCGATCCGGCATTTTTCCGGAAAGATCCCTATACTGGGGGTGTGTCTGGGCCATCAGGCCATTTGTCAGGCTTTTGGAGGCCATGTGTCTTATGCAAAGGAGCTGATGCACGGAAAGGTTTCCCAGATCGTGGTGGACCGGGAGTGCCCTTTATTTGAAGGGCTGGATGAAAAAATCCCTGTGGCCCGGTATCATTCCCTTTGCGCTGCAAGAGAGGATCTTCCCAGTTGCCTGAAAGTTGTGGCATGGTCAGAAGATCAGGAGATTATGGGCATCGCCCACAGGGCGCTGCCGGTATACGGTGTTCAGTTCCATCCGGAATCTGTCATGACTAAGGATGGAGAAATTATGATTAAAAACTTCTTAAAAATAGCAGGATTGGAGGCAAAAGCATGATTAAAGAAGCGATTATAAAATTAGCACAAAAACAGGATCTGACCTTTTCAGAAGCTCAGACGGTTATGGATGAAATCATGGAGGGCCGGGCAACAGACGTTCAAATGTCTGCCTATCTGACAGCTCTTTCCATGAAAGGAGAAACTATTGACGAGATTACCGCGTCAGCAGCAGGGATGCGGGCCCACTGTATTAAGCTTTTGCATGATATGAATGTGCTGGAAATCGTCGGCACCGGCGGTGACGGAGCCAATTCTTTTAACATTTCCACGACCAGCGCTCTGGTCATTGCAGCGGCCGGTGTCCCTGTAGCTAAGCATGGGAACCGGGCAGCCTCCTCAAAATCCGGGGCAGCGGATGTGCTGGAGGCCCTTGGCGTTAAGATCACCCTGCCGCCGGAACACAGCGCCAGGCTGTTAAAAAAGATCAATATCTGCTTTTTATTTGCTCAAAATTACCATATTGCCATGAAATATGTCGCTCCTATACGAAAAGAGCTGGGAATCCGGACAGTATTTAATATATTAGGCCCATTGTCAAATCCTGCGGGAGCCAATATGGAGCTTATGGGGGTTTATGAAGAAGCTTTGGTAGAGCCCCTGGCTCAGGTCATGGCAAAGCTCGGTGTTGTTCGGGGGATGGTTGTGTACGGACAGGATAAGCTGGATGAAATTTCAATGAGCGCGCCTACTTCTGTGTGCGAGATTAAGGACGGATGGTTTCAGTCGTATGTGATCACGCCGGAGCAGTTTGGTTATAAGCGGTGTTCCAAAGAAGAACTGGCCGGAGGCACCCCTCAGGAAAATGCCCGGATCACAAGAGACATTTTAGATGGAAGGGAGCGGGGGCCAAAGCGGCAGGCAGTATGTTTAAATGCCGGAGCTGCTCTTTACATTACCGGAGCTGCTCCAAATATGGAAGAGGGCGTTGTTATGGCTGAAAAGCTTATTGATGACGGTTCTGCAAAAAAGGTACTGGAGGATTTTATCCGGGAAAGTAATCTGGATCCATGCTGAGTTTAAGAAAAGGAGACTTCAATGAATATTCTTGATGAGATTGCCGGCCGTGCCCGGGAACGGGTGGAAGCGGCTGAGAAAGTCCGGCCCAAAGCCATAGTACGCCGGGAGGCAGAGGCACTGTGCCAAAGAGAAGAAACAAATGAAGACAAGTTTGGGCCCTGGGGTAAAGGTGGAGCTGGATTGGAGAAAAGGCAAAGTTTTGCCGGGGCACTGTCCGGGACTGAGCTTAAATTTATATGCGAAGTAAAAAAAGCTTCCCCGTCAAAGGGGATTATTGCCCGGGATTTTCCATGGCTGGATATTGCCCGGGAATATGAGGCTGCCGGAGCGGCTGCAATTTCCTGCCTGACAGAGCCTTACTGGTTTTTGGGAAAAGACGAGTATTTAAAAGAAATTGCCAAAACGGTGCATATTCCTGTGCTAAGAAAAGATTTTACTGTAGATGACTACATGATCTATGAAGCAAAAACCTTAGGGGCAGCGGCAGTGCTTTTGATCTGCACCATTTTAGATGACTGTCAGCTCAAGGATTATCTTCAACTGACGCAAAGTCTTAATATGGACGCCCTGGTGGAAGCTCACACGCCGGAGGAAATTAAAAGGGCTGTAAAGGCCGGGGCAAAGATCATTGGGGTAAATAACCGGAATTTAAAAGACTTTTCCGCGGATATAAAAAACAGTCACAGACTGCGCAGCCTTGCGCCTCCGGAAACATTGTTCGTATCAGAAAGCGGTATAAAAACCCGTGAAGATATACAGA
Source organism: Candidatus Scybalocola faecavium (assembly GCA_018713145.1). Taxonomy (GTDB): domain Bacteria; phylum Bacillota; class Clostridia; order Lachnospirales; family Lachnospiraceae; genus Catenibacillus; species Catenibacillus faecavium. Next base: position 164,358 of record DVFP01000015.1, on the reverse strand, counting down.
TCCTTAAGGAAAATGGCACAAACGCCGTCCTGATCGGGGAGACGCTCATGCGGGCAGGGGATAAGAAAAAAATGCTGGATTATCTGGCCGGAAGGCGGGAAAACGATGACCCGGATTAAAATATGCGGATTAAAACGGCGGGAGGACATTTTATATGTGAATGAGGCGATGCCGGACTATGCCGGATTCATCATCCATGTTCCTAAAAGCGTCAGAAATGTAGAGCCGGATGTCCTTCCGGAGCTGACGGGAATACTAAAAAAAGAAATCATTCCTGTAGGGGTGTTTGTAGATGCGGATGAAGCTCTGGTGGCCGGACTTTTAAGGACCGGGGTAATCCGGGCGGCTCAGCTCCATGGTCATGAGGATCATGGCTATATTGCCAGGTTAAGGACATTGGCTCCGGAAGGGGCACAGATCATAAAAGCCTTTAAGGTGCAGGGGCCGGATGATGTTTCGGCTGCCAGGCATTGCCCCGCGGACATGATCCTGCTGGACGGAGGCAGAGGTGACGGCCGGGTTTTTGACTGGTCTTTGTTAAAAAATATTTGCCGTCCTTATATGCTTGCGGGAGGACTGAATGAGGAAAATATGGATAAGGCCATAAGCACCCTTCATCCCTGGGGCGTAGATTTAAGCAGCGGTGTAGAAACAAATGGACAAAAAGACAGAGAAAAGATCAGCCGGATCGTCAATCTGGTCCGGCAAAGGAAGGAGGACACTTAATGTCAAAAGGGAGATTTGGGGTCCATGGCGGACAGTATATTCCTGAAACGCTGATGAATGCTGTTATTGAGCTGGAGGAAGCCTATAATTATTATAAAAATGATCCGGAATTTAACCGGGAATTAAATGAACTGCTGAATGATTATGCCGGACGTCCTTCAAGGCTGTATTTTGCCCGGCACATGACCCGTGATCTGGGAGGTGCGAAAATATATCTGAAGCGGGAGGATTTAAACCATACCGGAGCCCATAAAATCAACAATGTGATCGGTCAGGTCCTTTTGGCAAAGAAAATGGGCAAGACCCGGGTAATTGCGGAAACAGGAGCCGGACAGCACGGGGTAGCCACAGCTACTGTGGCTGCTTTAATGGGTATGGAGTGTGAGGTGTACATGGGAGAAGAGGATACAAAACGTCAGGCTTTAAATGTGTACCGGATGCGGCTTTTAGGGGCCAAAGTCCACCCTGTTTCTGAAGGCACTGGAACCTTAAAAGACGCTGTATCAGAAACCATGCGTGAGTGGACCAATCGTATTGCGGATACCCATTATGTTTTGGGATCTGTCATGGGCCCCCACCCGTTTCCGACGATCGTGCGGGATTTTCAGGCAGTGATCTCAAAGGAAATCAAGGCCCAGATGCTGGAAATGGAGGGCAGGCTTCCGGATGCGGTGCTGGCCTGTGTTGGAGGCGGATCCAATGCGATTGGCGCATTTTATCATTTTATCCCGGATAAGGATGTAAAACTCATTGGCTGTGAAGCTGCCGGCCGCGGGATTGATACGGCTCAGACCGCAGCTACCATCGCCACAGGGCGCCTTGGGATCTTCCACGGCATGAAATCGTATTTTTGCCAGGATGAGTATGGCCAGATCGCGCCGGTGTATTCTATTTCCGCAGGGCTGGATTATCCCGGCATCGGTCCGGAACATGCATGGCTTTACGACACAGGGCGGGCTGAATATGTGGCGATTACAGATGATGAGGCAGTGGATGCTTTTGAATATCTTTCCAGGACAGAAGGGATCATCCCGGCTATTGAAAGCGCTCATGCAGTCGCCTATGCAAGAAAGCTGGCGCCGCAGATGAGCAGGGATCAGATCCTGGTAGTTAATCTTTCCGGACGGGGGGATAAGGACTGTGCTGCTATTGCCAGATATAGAGGGGAGGATCTTTATGAGTAGAATTTCAGAAGCCTTTAAAAATAAAAAAGCATTTATACCTTTTATTACCTGCGGGGATCCAAGCCTTGAAGTCAGTGAACAGCTGGTTGTGGCTATGGCCCAGGCCGGTGCGGACCTTATTGAGCTGGGAATTCCGTTTTCCGATCCCACAGCGGAAGGCCCGGTGATCCAGGCAGCCAGTACCCGGGCTCTGGCCGGAGGCGTAACAACCGATAAAATATTTCAAATGGTGAGGCGCCTTCGAAAAACCGTCCAGATTCCCATGGTTTTTATGACTTATGCCAATGTAGTATTTTCCTATGGCACAGAACGGTTTGTTAAGACGGCTGCAGATGTCGGCATGGACGGCCTGATCCTGCCGGATGTACCTTATGAGGAAAAAGAGGAGTTTGACTCTGTGTGCCGGGTTTACGGACTGGATCTGATCTCTTTGATCGCCCCCACCTCTCATGAACGGATTTCCATGATTGCCAGGGAGGCTTCCGGTTTCGTTTACTGCGTCTCATCTCTTGGAGTAACCGGGATGCGCAGTGAAATCACCACTGATGTGGGACAGATGGTTTCTCTTGTGAAAGCAGAAAAGAATATTCCCTGTGCCATAGGGTTTGGCATATCAAATCCCCAACAGGCCCGGGAAATGGCCCGGGTCAGCGACGGGGTTATTGTGGGCAGCGCTATTGTAAAGCTGTGCGGAGAATATGGTCAGGACTGTGTGCCCTATGTGGCGGATTTTGTAAAAAAAATGAAAGCTGCTGTGTCAAGCTGCTACTGAAAAAGAAGATGAGCCGGGAATGTGAGTCCATGCACAGACCCGGCTTATCGTTATTGTTCACTGACAAGCCAGTAAACAGTAACGGCTTATCACGTATAAGATATTGTTTTTTTAAAAAAACGGGTTTTCAAATCGTCAATTTTATAGTATACTAAATATTGTATTGAGAAGGAACAATTCCGAATATTTGGATTGTTCTGTATATAGATGATTACGCGAAGCAGCGAAGAGACCGGTGAGCTTTTATATGCCGGGGGTGCTGCCCGGCGTTTCAGATGAAAAAGTGTGATTTTTCTTATCTTTCAAAAGATGACCGGCCCTTAGGCCTTCGGAAAAAATTCATTTTATTTATTCCCCATTATATTATGATTTTCTATAACTGTTCAGATGGCTGGATTGTTATGATTTTCCATGTATTTCCCGGATCGGGATTTTCGGAATGTTCTTTCGTACATTGCAACTTTTTGACTGTGTGACTTGAAAAATCCCTTAAGGACAGATTCCTTTCAGGGATGGATCGATTATCATGAAAGGAATGAGCGCGTATTGAGATTACAACAGACTAAACTATTGGAAAAGCTGAAAGAATCCCTGGGGGCAGTGATGCCCACGATTGCTATTGTACTTTTGCTTTGCTTTACCATTGCGCCCATACCCAACAGTATTCTTATGGCGTTTATCATCGGTGCCGTGCTTCTGATCGTGGGGATGATGTTTTTTACTTTGGGAGCAGAGATGGCTATGACGCCTATGGGGGAGCGTATTGGTACAAAGATGACCCAGACAAAAAAACTGTGGTTTATCGTAGCAGTAAGTTTTATTTTAGGTTTTATCATTACCATATCTGAACCGGATCTGCAGGTCCTTGCCCAGCAGGTTCCATCTATTCCTAACTATACTCTGATCATTGCTGTAGCTGCCGGCGTAGGTATTTTTCTTGTGGCAGCGGCCTTAAGAATGTTGATCGGTATTCCATTGTCTTATATGCTTTGGATTTTATATCCTATTGTATTTATCCTGGCTTTTTTAGTGCCGGATGATTTTATTGCTGTTGCTTTTGACTCCGGCGGTGTGACTACAGGGCCTATGACCGTTCCTTTTATTATGGCTCTCGGCGTTGGCTTTACTGCCATACGAAGCGATAAACATGCGGAAAACGACAGCTTTGGTTTGGTAGCCTTGTGTTCTGTGGGGCCTATTTTGGCTGTGCTGATCCTGGGGATGATCTATCATCCGGACGGCGGCACCTATACTCAGACAGTGATCCCGGATGCGGAAAACTCTGTGGAAATGTGGAAACTGTTTGCCGAGGGTATCCCTCACTACATGGGGGAGATTTTTGTATCCTTGCTGCCTATTGTAGTGTTTTTTGCCCTATTCCAGATTTTTTCCCTGCGTTTAAAGAAGCGTACACTGGTTAAGATACTTATTGGTATTGCCTATACATATATTGGCCTTGTTTTGTTTTTGACCGGTGTTAATGTAGGCTTTATGCCGGCAGGAAATTATCTCGGCCAGGTGATCGCGGATCTGCCTTATTCCTGGATCATCATTCCTATTGGTATGGTCATCGGATATTTTATTGTTAAAGCGGAGCCGGCAGTTTATGTGTTAAAGGAACAGGTAGAAGAGCTGACTTCCGGCGCTATTTCCGGAAAGTCTATGGGACTGAGTCTTTCTGTAGGTGTGGCTATTTCCCTTGGACTGGCCATGATCCGTGTGCTTACGGGAATTTCTATTTTCTGGTTTCTGATCCCCGGCTATGCGGTGGCTTTGATCCTGGCGTTTTTTGTGCCTAAGATTTTTACTGCTATTGCCTTTGACTCCGGCGGCGTTGCCTCCGGTCCTATGACAGCCACATTCCTGCTTCCTTTTGCCCAGGGCGCCTGTGAGGCTGTAGGAGGCAATATTGTTACCGATGCTTTCGGTGTCGTCGCTATGGTCGCCATGACCCCTCTGATCACTATACAGATTTTAGGCGTGATCTATAAGCTTAAGGAAAGCCGGAAAACAGCAGAGCTTTCCGGAACACCTGCATTGGCATCCGGCGTTATCCCATTGGATGCCTTTGGTGATGATGATATTATCGAACTGTAAAGGAGGAGTCCTATGAGCAAGCTTTATATGATGGTTACTATAACAAACCGCAATATGAAAAAAAGATTTCAGGACTTTTTTCAAGATTATGGAAATTCAGTAGTTTTTACCACTTTAGGACGGGGCACTGCCAACAGTGCGATTTTGGATTATCTGGGGATTGAAGCTTCGGAAAAGCTGGTGACCTTTTCGGTTGTTACGGATCAGCTTTGGAAAAAACTTAAAAAAGGGTTGATCCACCGTATGCAGATTGATGTTCCGGGAACAGGGATTGCTTTTATTATACCCATGGGCAGTGTGGGCGGAAAGAAGGTGCTTCAGTATTTGCTGCAGGACCAGGAATATGTAAAAGAGGAGGAATCAGAATTGAAAGGAACAGAATATGAGCTTTTAATGGCCATTGCCAATCAGGGATGTATTGATTCTGTTATGGATGCAGCCAGAAGCGCTAATGCAGGAGGCGGCACCGTGATCCATGCCAAAGGGACCGGTATAAAAAGCGCGGAAAAGTTCCTGGGTGTATCCCTTACTGCAGAGAAAGAGATCATTTTAATCGTGGCCAAGTCAACTGAAAAAAATGCCATAATGAAGGCGATCATGGAAAAAAGCGGATTAAAAAGCAAGGAAAAGGCTATTGTTTTTTCCCTCCCTGTCACAGCGGCCATCGGCCTTCGTACAGCGGATGAGACGGAAGATGAAGCTTGACAAGGCATATAATTTGTGTTAGATTAGTATCAATTCAGATCAGCGGCGATTTAAAGACAGTGTCTATGATTTGAAACTGTTAATTTTATACAGCAAAAAAGGCTGTGAAGGGAATAAGTAGGATATGCAGATGCCCACAGAGAGCTGCCGGCAGGTGAGAGGCGCGGGACGAGGCATATGTGAATACCTCCCCGAGCTTCACACTGAACGTGTTTGAGACAGTGAAAACAGATGTTTTTATGCCTGAGACATAAGTAGGCTGTGACGGAATGCAACCGTTAGAATGCCGGAGTATACCAGATCCGTTCTGGTTTGTACTCTGTAAGGCAGCCTGGCGTAAGCCTGCTGTAAAAAAAGGTGGTACCACGGATTTGACCCGTCCTTTTATCGAGAGATAAGAGGGCGGGATTTTTGCTGTGACCACTAAATTCAAGCAAGCCGTAGGCGCGGGTTGAGTTTAGTGGAGGGATGTTACCTTACCCCTATTGCGATCATATTTAAGGAGGATGTTTTATGAAGATTTTTGAGGAACTTAAAGCCAGAGGACTTCTGGCCCAGCTGACGGATGAGGAAGAGATCCGTGAATTAGTAAATAATGGAAAAGCTACATTTTACATTGGCTTTGACCCAACGGCAGACAGCCTTCATGTAGGTCATTTTATGGCTTTATGTTTGATGAAGCGCCTCCAGATGGCGGGAAATAAACCGATCGCCCTTATTGGAGGCGGCACCGGATATATTGGTGATCCTTCAGGAAGAACAGATATGCGTTCCATGATGACCCCGGAAATCATCGAACATAACTGTGAGTGCTTTAAAAAGCAGATGAGCCGGTTTATTGATTTCTCCGAGGGCAAGGCTCTTATGGTGAATAATGCGGACTGGCTGTTAAAGCTGAATTACGTGGACCTGTTAAGAGAGGTAGGCCCTCATTTCAGCGTCAACCGTATGCTTACCGCGGAATGTTACAAGCAGCGCTTGGAGCGTGGCTTAAGCTTTTTGGAATTTAACTACATGATCATGCAGAGCTACGATTTTTACATGCTGTTCCAGAAATACGGCTGCAATATGCAGTTTGGAGGAGATGACCAGTGGAGCAACATGCTGGGGGGCACAGAGCTGATCCGCAGAAAGCTTGGCAAGGATGCTTACGCCATGACCATTACCCTGCTTTTAAATTCCGAAGGCAAGAAAATGGGCAAGACTCAAAGCGGCGCTGTATGGCTGGATCCGAAAAAGACATCGCCTTTTGAATTTTACCAATACTGGAGAAATGTGGCAGACTCTGATGTGCTTCGGTGCATCCGTATGCTTACCTTCCTTCCTCTGGAAGAAATCGATGCCATGGATCACTGGGAAGGCAGCCAGTTAAACAAAGCCAAAGAAATCCTGGCTTTCGAACTGACAAAGCTTGTTCACGGAGAAGAAGAGGCCCAGGCGGCTATGGAAAGCTCCAGAGATCTTTTTTCCGCAGGAAATGCCCAGCAGATGCCTACCACACAGTTGGAAGAATCAGATCTTGAAAACGGAAATATTGACATTGTCAGCATCCTTGTAAAATCCGGCCTTGTACAGAGCCGTTCCGACGGACGCCGGGCAGTGCAGCAGGGCGGCGTTACGGTCAATGGTGAAAAGGTTGAAGACTTTAAGCAGGAATTTGCCGGCGAAGCCCTTACAGGGGAAGGCATTATTGTAAAGAGAGGTAAGAAGAATTTCCGCAGGATTACTTTAAAATAACAAGTGAGTTGAGAAAAAAGTGTGAAATATCTTTAAAAATTTGCCGAAAAATGCTATTATAGATAATACTGGCAAAGAACAAAGATAGGAGGTATGGCATTCGCCGTATAAAGTCATGGGAATAAGTAGTAAGGCAAAAAAAAGTCCTGCCTATGGCAGAGGAATGAACCAGAGAAGCAGTCATGGCAGCGAGTCTAAAAAAGACTGGACATTTTGGTTCATCATTGGCGCGATCGTAGTATTTCTTGTGATCGTTGCATGTGTTTATTTTGTAAGAAAGAGTAATGCTCTCAACAAAACCTATATTACTATAGGGGAGCATAAAGTGACGCAGGTAGAATTTGACTTCTATTATAACACAGTAGTGAATTCTTATGTGACACAGAATTCTAACTCATTATTGTACATGGGACTGGATACGTCCAAGCCTCTGAATGAGCAGGAATATATTTTGGATCCCAGTATGACCTGGGAAGATTATTTTACAGAGTCCACAGTACCATTTCTTCAGCAGGTAAAAGCTTTAAACGATGAAGCGGAGTCTGTCGGTTTTGATTATGATGTGACGGAGGACTATGATTCTTATATCAACAGTATTGAATCTGCAGCATCTACTCAGGGGGTAAGTACAAGCTATTATTACGAGCAAGGTTTCGGAAAATATGCGACCCAGAGCCGCTTGGAGCCTTTTGTCAAAGAATATCTTACTTATCAGGCTTACTATCAGCAGCTTTTAGATGATAATGCGCCTACAGATGAGGAAGTAGAGGAAGTTTACAAAGAGAATCCTCAGCAATATGATACGATTGATTATCGTCTGTATTCTATTCCTGCAGATGTGGAAGATGATGCCACAGATGAGGAAAAAGAGGCTGCTGTAGATGCGGCAGAAGAAAAAGCAGATGAGATGCTTAAGCGTTTTCAGGATGGAGAGGACTGGCGGGAGCTGTGTTATGAATATGCCAGAGATGATGTAAAGGACAGCTATGACCCGGAAGCAGAAACCGATCCTACCGTGATCACAGGCGGAACGTCTCTTACCATCAGTACCAGCTATTTTGACTGGCTTTCCGATGACAGCCGCAAGGCCGGTGATGCTATGGTATATCGCAGCGACACAAATAACGCCTGCTTTGTGATTGTTTTTGACAGTAAGACACCCTATGATCTTGAAGCAGATTCTTCCAATATTGCCGGAACTTTAGCATCTCAGGCAGTGACAGACTATGTAAACGGCCTTGTGGAAAATTATGAGGTTGGCGATCCCCACCATCATTTAAATTATCTGTATATTGAAGAAACTGAAGCTGAAAGCGGCACTGCAGACACAAGCGCTGAAAGCGATACATCAGATACCGGAGCCGAAAGCGACACCTCTGATACAGAGGCTGAAAGCGAGACCGGTACTGAAAGCAGCGAATCTTAAAGGACAGCGAGGCTGCGTAAGATTTAATCGGGCACCGGTAAACATGAGTTTATGGGTGCCCTTTTTTTGATTAAGGGGGTGTGAACAGGATGGAACGGATTCTGGTTATTGAAGATGATCCGGTGGTTTATGAGGAATTAAAGAAGCTTTTGCGGGCCAACGGTTATATGCCGGTGGATACTCTGCCCTGTGATCTGGCGTTGCTGGATATTAACCTTCCCGGTAAAAATGGCTTTGAACTTTGTAGGGACTTAAGAAAGGATCATGCCATACCGGTGATTTTCCTTACAGCACGGGAATCGGTGGAGGATGAGCTGCTGGCCTTTGGCGTGGGGGCCGATGATTTTATACGGAAGCCTTATCATTCTTCCGTTTTGCTGGCCAGGATGGCCAGACTCCTTCATCGGCAAAACAAAAACTGTCTGTCCAGCGGGGAGCTGATCCTGGATCTGGGAGAACTGACACTGGAATTTAAAGGAAAGCGGACGGAGCTGACGAAAAATGAGACCCGGATCATGGCCTGCCTTATGGAACACAAAATGTGTACACGCCAGGCTTTGGTGGAGGATCTTTGGCAGAACCGGCTTTACATTGATGAGAATACCCTTTATGTTAATATAAACCGGCTTCGGGAAAAGCTTAAGATTATTGACGCCGGAGACCGGATACGGACCGTGCGGGGGATCGGCTATCGTTTGTGGGAGGGGGATGACCATGAGCTTTAGAGCCTATGCCGGGGACAAGGGGATCACCCTGAGCTTTCTGATGATGAGCATTGCCGGATGCAGCCTGTTTTTATGGGCGGGAAATGTACCTTTGCCAACGATCCTTCTTTTTGTGGCCTTTACAGCGGTTATGATCTTTGGCTGGCTTTTGACCGGATGGGTGAAAATCGTAAAAAGGCTCAAACGGCTTAAGACTATGGCAGATGCCCTGCCTCAAAAGTATCTTCTGGGGGAAATGCTTCCAAAACCTTTAGGCTGGATGGAACGTGAATATTTTTCTGTCATGGAACAGGTGTCTCACAGCGCTGTGACAGTGGCAGAGGCAGCCAGGCAGGAAAAGGAAGATTACTGCCAATATGTGGAGCAGTGGATCCATGAAATTAAAACCCCATTAACCGCTGCCGGACTGATTCTGGAAAATGGTTCAGATCCGGTAAAGCTTTTAAGAGAATTGAAGCGGGCTCAGGAGCTGACCCAAATGATCTTATACTATGCCCGTCTGAGAAGTGACGGCAGGTCTGTAAAAGTAAGCCGGTTTTCCGGAGCAGATCTTTTTCATGAAGCGGCTGCGCAGGAAATGCTTTTACTGACAGAAGCGGGGATCAGCTTAGAAGTCATAGGGGACTGTAAGCTGTACAGTGATAAAAAGTCCGTATCCTTTATTGTATGCCAGCTTTTAGTCAACTGTGCCAAATATTGTAAAGGAAGTCATGTGATTCTTTCCGCTGGCCCAAAGCGTTTGACTGTGAAGGATAACGGCCCCGGGATTTTATCCCAGGAGGTGAAAAAGGTTACTTTAAAAGGCTTTGTGGGAAGCTGCGGAAGAGCCGCAGGCAGCAGCACCGGTATGGGACTTTATATTGTACAGCAGTTATGTGATCAGCTTAATATTACTTTGGCTATTGAAGCCAAAGAGGGAGAAGGGACAAAAATAGCCTTTCTTTTTTCTTAAGTATTCGGGTTGTGTTTTATGGCCGGGTCCCTTCCTTTCAAAAATGTAAGAAAACATTATAAAACCGTTAGAAAAAACACTTTCGTCTCATGGTACAATTAAGCCATGAAATGGAGGTGTTTTTTTGAAGCATGAGCTTTTAGAATTAAAAAATGTAACAAAATATTACGGCCGGGGCGCTTTGGTGACTCAGGCTTTATCCGGCATTTCCTTTTCCGTGGAAAAGGGGGAATTTACAGCAGTCATGGGTGCTTCCGGATCAGGGAAAAGCACGCTGCTCAATGTGATCGCAGCCATTGACCGGGCCAGCGGAGGGGATATTCTCGTAGAAGGACAAAGTATTATCCGTTTAAGTGAAGCTGCTCTGGCAGATTACCGGAGGGATAAGCTGGGATTTATCTTTCAGGAATATAATCTTTTGGATACACTGACAGTAGAGGAGAATATTATGCTGCCTTTGAATCTAAAAAAGGCCGGCCTGACCTTTACCCAAAATGCGTTAAAAAAAGTTTCTGAAAGCCTTGGCCTGACAAACCAGCTTAAAAAATTCCCCGGTGAACTTTCCGGAGGCCAGCTCCAGAGAGCGGCCTGCGCCCGGGCGTTAATCACAGAACCGGCTCTGATCTTGGCCGATGAGCCTACAGGAGCTTTAGACTCAGCGAATTCGAGAAATCTTATGAAAACATTCTGCCAGATGAACCGGGACTTTAAAGCCACCATCCTTATGGTGACCCATGATGCTGCCATGGCGTCCTTTGCCGGAAGGATCCTGTTTTTAAAAGATGGAAAAATATGGAATGAGATTTACCGGGGAGATTTAAGCCGGGAGCAGTTTGAAAACCAGATTTTTCATGTACTTACTGCCTTGGGAGGTGGGATGGATGGGATTTAAGCTTGCCTTGAAAAACGCCCGGCGTCAAGCCGGAAATTATGCTGTTTATTTTATAACGGTGACCATGTCTGTTGCTTTGATCTTTGCAATAAACAATGTCATCTGCAACCGCCAGCTTCAGGTCTTTGCGGATACGGTAAAAGAACTGGGACAGGGATTGGATATGCTCATCTGGTTTATTGCCCTGGTTATGGTCTTTGTTTTGGGCTATGGCACCAGTTTTATGCTAAAGCTCCGAAAGCGGGAATTTGGTACCTATATGATCCTGGGCATGAAACGGAAAAATGTTATGACCATTTTTATGTTTGAAACCCTTATTTTGGACGGCGCGGCCCTGGTTTGCGGTATCCTTCTGGGACTGGGGGTGTATCAGGCCATGATGCTCATTGTCTGCTCCATTATGGAAGTGCCGCCAATGTTCAGCGTATACAGCGGAAGGGCCTTTTTTATGACAGTCCTTATGGTGGCTGTTATATTTATCCTGGCATCTTTTGCCTCCGGCCTATATTTAAGAAAAGTGACGATCCGTGAACTGCTAAAAGGAACGGAGAAAAAAAGCAAAAAACCCACGGATCATCCCTGGCTGTGGTTTTTTCTGGGATTTTGCTGCCTGGGGCTCATGATTCTGAGCGTCCTTTTTTTCAGCCGGGAAATGGACCGGTGGGCTGCCACAGTCAACCGGAACGCTTCCTGGATCTTTAGCCTGATCTTTCTTTTTGGGATCGGAATATTTGGCTTTCATCTGGCCTTGGCCAAGTGCCTGATGTATGTTTTAATGAAAAATAAGAAGCTGTGCAGCCGGGGAACCAATATTTTTCTCCTGCGTCAGCTTTGGTCCCAGCTTGGAACGAACGCTCTTATGGCAGGATTTTTATCTGTCCTTATTACGTTTGCCGTGGCAGGGGCCAATGTTTCTTTTACTCAGAAAACAAGCGCTCAGGCTTCCTTAGACCGGACGGTGCCTTTTGATATTGTAGGGTGTCTGGATATGTCAAGAGAGCATGCCTATGACTTTGATACTGCCACGGCCCTGATCCGGGATAAAGTTCCTGTAAAAGAAATGCTGGATTACAATGTGTACACAGACGGCACCCGGCCTGTGACCCAGGCCGTAGGTTTTACCGTGGCTTATGATATGAATTCCCCAGCCTGGGAAGAGTTTGGACCTCCGGATTATTATATCAGTCTTTCAGACTTTAACCGTTTTGCCCGTGCTCTTGGACGGGATGCGCTGCCGGAGGACGGACGCTTTTATCTTGTGTCGGATATGTCCCTGGAGCTGGAGATAGAGGGTGGATTCACTCTTGAGAAAAATGGTCTTACAGCAGAATACGGGGGATTTATCGGCAGCTTCCCCAGGGTGGCCTTTGTGTACTATACAGTCATTGTGCCGGATGAAATGATCCGTGGCATGGATATTGCTTATAAGTACCGGTGTTTTACCCTGGAGGATGTGCCCTTTGATGCCCAGGCCCTGTCCCAGGCGCTTACCTATATCGATGAAAACAGTGCTTTTGGCCCTGAGGAGCGGTGCGATTATCAGATCAAAGCGTGTATCCGCATGGAAGACAACAGCACCTCCGCCATGATCGTTGTGGCAGCTTTGTATATTGCCATGATCTTTATTTTTATGGCCATGGCTATTTTAGCCTTAAAAACCCTGGCCGGGATCAATGATGACCGGCGCCGCTATAAGGCTTTATACCGCATTGGCGCAGGGCCGAAAGTCCTTTACCAAACACTGTTTCGTCAAATCCTTATATTTTTCTTTTTCCCTGCCGTCCTGCCCCTGGCCTTAAGCCTGGTGATCGCATGGATGTGTGAAAAAATCATAAGTGTCAGCGGCTTTCCACAGCTTTCCGGAAGTGTGTATGTAAATGGGGCAATGATCGCCCTGGTGATCCTGGGAGTCTATGTGCTGTATTTTTTTGCTGCATGGCAGATTGGAAAGAGAAACGTATTTTCCGGGGAATGAACAATTACGCCACAAAGGCCAGGATAAAGTGATTCCTATCAGTTATATTTAAGGACTGTGTCCTATGCCAATTCCGTTTTGGTGAGCAGCGTGAGCCGGATCTCCAAAGGCTCAAGGACCGCTGTGTACGTTAATATATTTTTATTGGTCAGGCGTCTTTCCATATGAAAGCCCGGGACACACAGACCTTGAAGCAGGTCAGTGTCTGCCGGATTCAGAGGAAGGGCGCCCATTTTTAACCACAGATCAAAGGCGCTTCCATAGTCCCGGTTGACAAAGTATTCCCGAACCTGGTAACTTCCTGATTCCACATTTTCCAGGGTAAAGGAAATCTTTAACTTCCGGGACATATCAAAGGGAGAGTACCGGTTAGTTTCTGTAATATCAAACAGTTCGCCGCTGGCAAAAAGGCTGCCATAGTGGATATAATTATAGGTAATAATAGCGTAGCCGTCTTTTCTTTTTGTGACAAAATATCCGTCGCCGCTGGCCAATAACTCATTTCCCAAATGATTGGCAAAATAAAAAACATAAAATGCGTTTTTCCGCAGGCCGTTCATAGTGTACAGTCCCAGTCCGCCGTGGAAAAGCGTGTCCGGCAGAGCATTTTCAGAAATCAGATCCGTCAGGCTCCAATAGCCGAAAGCATCCAGCCGGTCATAGTTTTTTAGCAGGTTTTTCATAAGCCAGCAGGATTTAAAACAGGTGTCATTAATAAGATTTCTGTGGGAAAGGGTAAAGTTCCATTCTGTAAGATAGATGGGAAGGTGGCCAAAACCGCAGCTTTTAAAAATCTTTTTAATGCTTCCGATCCATAAGGCAAAATCATCGGTTCGCTTTGGAAAAGAGGAGGCGGCATTTAAGGAAAAGTTTGACTGTGTGTCCGGAATAATGTCGGAATAATAATGGACGTTGAGAAATTCCGGAGCACAGTCATGATCCCGGGTATATTGAAGAAATTCCCGGCTCCAGTTTTCATCCCCCAGGTTGTCAATGTAAAGTATGGAGGGGGATCCGAAAGTAATCTGAGGGCATACCCTTTTGACTGCCTTAAAACTGCGCTCATAAAATTCAAAAAATACCGGATTTTTGCCAGGACCAAAGCCAAACATGGACGGGGGTGTGGTAGGCTCATTCCAAACGCAAAAAAGCCAGCCAATAACCTGAGAGTATCCGTACCGCTCTAAAAGGTGGGCAGTAAAGTCTGTGACCAGAGCCTCCCATTCCGTCATGTCTTTTGGCGGACTGGTATTAAATGGAATATAGCACATGACTTTATCCGGATCAGATGCCAGAGCATGAGGCATAAATGAAAGCTGGATGATAGGCTTTATGCCAATGGACAAAAGAAAGTCCAGTACCATGTCCACCATCGTATAGTGAAATTTCAGCTGGCCGTTAATCCGGCTGACCACCATCATATCGTCAGAAAGGATGCCGTGAAATTTAATATATTCATAGCCTACGTTTGTCTGAAGATCCTTAAGCATATCCTGGATATTTTTATTTAACAGTTCACTGGCCCGTCCTACACCGATGGACTTTTTAAAGGTGTGGTGCAGCACGGCTATATTATTTTCAGCATTTACAGAGACAGACAGTTCTGTAAAGGATTCCGTGGGCAGCTGGAAAAATGCCCCGGTTTCTTTTGCAAGATATTTGGTAAGGAGATTTAGGTAATTACTGGGTTCCAGTGTAAGGTAATTTATATTTTCTGAAGGCCGAAGGGCAGTTTTGTTTTTCTGCTCTTTACGCCATGCGCTGGGCAGGGCATTATATTTTTTCTTAAAAGCCCGGACAAAGGCATGAGATTCTGTAAAGCCATTGCGCAGAGCAATGACTTCAATCGAATCGTTAGTGTGGAGCAGGTCGTTGACAGCATGTTCCAGTTTTACATTTGTATAGTACTGGGAAAACTTAATTCCCATATATTTATCAAAAAAGTTAGATAAATAAGGGACAGAAAGGTTTTCGGATTCTGCCAGATCGCTGAGTGAAAAGTTTTTTGCATAGTTTTCATTAATATAGTTAATGATCCGGGTAAGCCGTGGCAGGTATTTTTGCCGCTGAAGGGCGGATTCTGTGGCAGGAACATGAAAATACCGGATCAGATCAGAGACAAGATAATAAATCAGGGCATCATTACGATATTCACAGCCCTTGATATGGTGGGCATTTTCATAGATCAAGGTGGCAATGCCAAAGCGCAGGCCATTAAAATATTCATAGGTTCTGGTATCTTTTGTACTGTTGCAGTCAAAAATATAATTATCCAGATCCATACCCGGGCGGCTGACTTTGGACAGATCAATCTGAACAGCAATCATGACTGCGCCCTCAGAGCGCAGCTCATGCATACTGTAGGAATTGATGACAATAATATCTTCACTTTTTAAATAGGAGATTTCTCCATCAATGTTAATCTCAATTTCTCCGGTTAAAACCATGAGTAATTCCAGGCTTTTGTGCCAGTGTTTGGCGACAAAACCGATTTTATGAATAAAAACCTTTATGGGAATATCCGGAGCAAATTCTATAATTTCATGTCGTTCTTCCAAAAAATATCCTCGTTTCTTCTGGTGGATTCTGACAACCATTGTGTCAGAGACTAAGGTTTTCTCACTTTATTATAGCTTAAAATCTCTTAAAGAAAAAGCTTTAATTGTACATTTTTTAATATGACCTGTTTTTTGAAGACGAACCTGTTGTCTTAAACTGATAAATTCTTAATTTTTGTACGGGAAAAGAAAAACCAGTGAACTTGTTAAAAAGGCAAAATGCACATATAATTTTAAGCATATCTTGTATATATTTGTACAAAATAGTCAAATACAAGAAATGGAGGTTAATAATGGGTAACGAAGTATTAGTAGAAGTTAAAGATATGTGCAAAGATTTCGGCCCCACAAAAGCACTTAAGCATGTGAATATGACCTTCCGGCGCGGGGAGATCCGCGGACTCATTGGAGAAAACGGCAGCGGCAAGTCCACAGTAACATCTATTGTTGCCGGGATGCAGCATGCCACCAGCGGCGAGATGTTCTATAAAGGCAAGCCATGGCATCCCCACAGTATGGTGGAGGCACAGCATGAAGGAATTTCCATGATCCTTCAGGAGGCCAACACGATTCCGGGAGTGACGGTAGCCCAGAATATTTTTGCCGGAAGAGAGGACGAGTTTTCCCATCTTGGCGTGATCAACATGGGCAAGATGTACAAGGCGGCGGATAAGATGCTTAAAGACTTTGGCGTATCCCATATCCAGGCAAAGGCGCCCATTGATATGTACAACTTTGAGGACCGGAAACTTATCGAGATCGTCCGGTGCATCAGCGATAACACAGAGATCCTTGTGGTAGACGAGACGACCACTGCTCTTTCTCTGGAGGGCCGTGAGATTTTGTACAAGCTAATCCACAAAATGGCGGACAATGGAAAATGCGTTGTTTTTGTATCCCATGATATGGATGAAATCCTGGAGCAGTGTTCGGTTTTAACGGTGCTGCGGGATGGAGACATTATCGGTGAGTTAAGCCGAAAAGAAATGGATGCTCCTGATGCTGTAAAAAAGATCCGATACATGATGGTAGGCCGGGAGATCGGCGAGAAGTATTACCGGGAGGATTATGATACGTCCCATCAGCCGGAAGTGGCCCTGGAGTTTCAGGATGTGTCCTTTGGCCCGATTAAGCATTTTAACTTAAAGCTTCATAAAGGAGAGATCATTGGCTTTGGCGGGTTGTCCGGCTGCGGTATGCACGAGATCGGACGGGCGGCCTACGGTATTGAAAAGCTTTCCGGCGGAAAGGTGGTCCGGAACGGGAAGGAGATCCATACACCGCTCCAGGCCATTGAAAGCGGGATCGGGTATATTTCTAAAAACCGTGATACGGAAGCCCTGATCCTTAACGGATCGATTCAGGATAACATTGTCCTTCCGTCATTGACAGCGCTTTCCCACCATACTTTTATCAATCCCAAGGATGAGAAAGCTATGGCGGATAAAGAAATTGACGCCTTCCGCATTAAGTGCAACAGCGGAAAACAGTATGTGAATACCCTTTCCGGCGGGAATAAACAGAAGGTTTCCTTTGCCAAGTGGACAGCAAAAGGCTCAGATGTGATCATTATGGATTGTCCCACCCGAGGGGTGGATATTGGCGTAAAGCAGGCCATGTATTCCCTTATTGAAAATATGAAAAAAGAAGGAAAGGCTATCCTGATGATCTCTGAAGAGTTATCCGAACTGATCGGTATGGCAGATAAGCTGATCATTATGAAGGATTTTCAGGTGACCAAAGAATTTATGCGTTCTCCGGACTTAAAGCAGACCGATATTATTGAATATATGATTTAGGAGGAGAATGAAAAACATGAGCGAAGCAAAAGCAAAATCATTTGATCTGAAAGCGTGGATGAAGCATCATGTGACAGACCTGGCAGCCTACGGCGGACTGATTGTGTGCCTGATCATTTTTACAGTGCTTCCGCCAATGTTTGGCGAAAACCTCTGGTCCGCGGCAAAACTTTCCACGTTAATGTCCAACGTGATCGTAACTGCGCTGATGTCTGTAGGTGCTGTATTTGTATATTCCATGGGACACATGGACATCAGTATCGGCGGTCAGGTGCGTATTTATGCCACATTGATGGTCCTTTTGGGAAATATGACCGGGTCCCTTGTATGGGGCATCATCCTTTCACTGGCTATTGCGGTAGTGATTGCCCTGATCAACGGCGCTACCGGGGAACTGCTCCATATTTATCCCATTATCCCATCCCTTGTTTTTATGATGGTGCTTAATGGCCTGAGCAGTATTATTTACACTAATCTTGGCTCAAGAAATATCGTGTTAAGAAATATTGATTACTCAATGTTCAAAAATCCCATCGTCATGGTGGTGGTCCTGGTCATTGAAGTATTGATCATTTCCTACTTATTTAAATTTACCAAATTCGGCAAAAATGCCAAAGCCATCGGCGCCAATGAGGTGGCGGCCAAGCAGAGCGGTATTAATCTTTTAAAATACAAGATGATCAGCTATGTGATCATGGGCTGCTGCGTAACGGTGGCATCGGTGTTCCAGATGGGGTATACCGGATCTGCATCTGACTCAACAGGAACCGGTTTTGAGATGGATGTTATGGTTGCCCTGATCTTAGGCGGCATGCCTTTGTCCGGCGGTATGCGGTCAAAAGTATCCTGCGCCATTGTCGGTGCGTTTACTTTTGCCATCCTGGATGTAGGCCTTCCGTTGGTAGGCATTACAGCCAATACAACATTTATCATTAAAGCATTATTATTTATTGTTATTGTTCTGATCACCTGCCGCAAGAAAGGCGGAGTCCTTCCAAGGTGAGCAGGTTAAGAAAATAGCGAATATAAAAAGAAAATAACAAATGGAGGTACATATTATGAAATCAGGTATCCTTAAAAAAGTAACAGCCATTACATTATCATCCGCAATGGTGCTGGGCGGACTGACAGCCTGCTCCGGCGGAAACGCAGGTTCAGGAAATACAACCGACACAACAGGCGCGGCCCAGAGCAGTGACGCGGGAGCAGCTGATGACAGCGCGGCAGCAGGCGGCGAGGAGGCAAGTGCCGGAAACACTGACGGCGGCACCATCATGTGGCTGTCCAACCTGTCTTCCGGGGCTCAGTATGAAGCGGCTTTAGCTTACGGCGAGGCTGTAGCAAATGCCTTTGGCTTTGATTTTACTGTTGTGTATGCAGACTCTTTTAACGATCCCAACGGTAACCTGACGGCAGTGCAGAATGGTATGACCAGTGATATTGTAGGTATTGTGGCCAGCCAGGACGGGGGTATCCAAAATATCCTTGATGAGTATCCGGATCTTTATGTAGCCGGCTACAATACAGATATGAACGCGGTTTACGGTACAGAGGAATCCGGCGGCGGCACAGCAACAGCCGTTCAGGACTATGATAACTTCCTTGGAACGATTGCCGATGGTTACTATGATGGCGCAAAGGCGGGAGAACAGTATGCCCAGGCAGTTATTGATAAGGGATATAAGAGAGTTGCAGTGATCGGTTTCCCATCTTACGCTTATCCTACCACACCGGTAGCTGACGCGGCTTTCCGTGAGACGATTGAGGAATACAACCAGACAGCTGATGAACCGATCGAGGTTGTTGGAGATATGAAAGTCCTTGAATTTGCGCCTCTGGAGGAATCCTGGTTCCTGGAAGAGGGCAACAGTGACCTGGATGCTATTGTAGCTATCTGCGCTGGTACAAGCTTTGTTTATCCGACAATGAAGTCTGCCCAGGCCAATGGCACATGCTCTGCGGATACAAAGCTGATCACATCCGGTTTTGACTCTGAGGAATCAATCATGGATGATATTGGCGATGATAAGTCCATCTCCTACTTAAGTATTTCTCCTGTTGAAGATATTGGCTACGCTGTAGCATTAGTTGCCAAAGCTGTTAAGGGCGAGATGTATTCTGATTATACAGCCAATGAACGTATTGAGTCCATTCAGTTCACCATTGACAGTGTTGAAGATATTGCCGCTGTAAGAGAAAAATCTCTTCTTTGCACACTGGATGTTAATAATGCACTGATCACTCCTCAGGAATGGGTGGATGTGGCATCTTATGCTGATCTTAAAGCCCTGATCCAGTCTGATCAGGCAAGTATGGACTCGCTGCTCAGTAAATAATTGGGAGGCGCTTTATGAGTAAAGGTAAAAATATCATTAAGCGTATTGCAGGTACGCTTATGCTTCCGGTGGCCATGTATATTGTCATGATGATCATGTGCTACGCCAACGGAAAGATGTATTTCGGCACATGGGCTATGTGGAAAACACTGATCGTGGACATTGCCGTTGCAGTCACCTGCGCCATGGGGATCGGCCTTCAGTTTAAGTGCGGACGATTTGATTTCTCGGGAGGAGCCATCATGCTCCTTTCCGTGATCCTGGCAGGCACATGGGTTAAAAATTTTAACAATAATCCTGTTGTTTTCTTTATTCTGTGTCTTGTACTGTGCGTGGCCTTTAGTGTACTGACCGGGATCCTGTATGTTTTCGGACGGCTGCCGATCGTTATTGCCACCATTGGCATGGCAATGCTTTATGAAGCATTGACCGCCCTGTTTAATAACGGCGCCGGTGTAAATCTGGTAGCCATTATGAGCCTGAAAACATTTTCCACATTCCCGGTGGTCCTTGTTCCGCTGATCATTAGTATTGCCATTTATGCTTTTTATACTTACGGAACGACTACAGGCAAGAAGGCTGTGATCCTGGCCAATAACCAGCAGGCTGGCGTGAATATCGGTATTAATGAAAAAAGCAATGTTATTATTTCTTATGTATTTAGCGGGATTATCTTTGGCATGGCCACAGTGATCTATGCCAGCACAGATATGCGTTCAGCGTCCTTTTCGTCTTTGTCTACAGTAGGAGAACTGTTCAGCAATATCCTTCCTGTATTTATCGGACTGATGCTGGCCGGCTTTTGCGGAGATACGATCGGAACCATTATGGGTTCCATTACCCTGTGCCTTATGTCTTATGGCTTAACAGCAGTATTTAGCTCAGAGATGGGAACTGCCATTACTACAGTAATCACAGGTATCTTTATCCTTGTGATCAATGTAGTTTCCGCCCAGGGCAGCAGTTGGATCGCAGCCATTAAGGGAAAGCTGGGACATAAAACCGCATCTGCGTAGACATTAGAAATAAAATCTCTGGACAGACTTGAGAGTTGGTCTTCCAGCAATCATAAGGGCCGGCATTTTTGCCGGCCCTGTTAAGTAAAGGAAAGGATGTGCATTATGATTGATTTAAAAGCAAAGCCCTTTTATCTGGACGATGCCCAGGTAAAGTGGGTGGAAGATACATTAAACAGTATGACTGAAGATGAAAAGGCAGAGCAGCTTTTTTGCCCTCTTTTATATACCAATGAGCCTGAGGCGTTAAAAGCCATTATCCGGCAGCATCCCTTTGGCGGGGTTATGTTCCGGTCAAATCCTGCAAAGGAAGTCCAGACAGCGATTAATACTCTTCAGGAAAATTCAAAAATACCTATGCTCATTTCTGCAAACCTGGAAGACGGAGGCAATGGCGTTGCCAGTGAGGGAACGTATATGGGCCGTCAGATGCTGATTTCCGCAGCAAATGACACGGAGAAAGCTTACCAGCTTGGCAAGATCTGCGGTGTAGAAGGAGCGGCGGTTGGCGTCAACTGGGGATTTTCTCCGGTCATCGACCTGGATAAAAATTTCAGAAATCCCATTACAAATGTAAGAACCTACGGCAGTGATCCGGATCATGTTCTGGCCATGGCCAGAGGCTATATTAAAGGTTTGACGGAAGAGGGCAAAGTGATTCCAACCATTAAACATTTCCCCGGAGACGGAGTAGATGAGCGGGATCAGCATTTAGTCACATCCGTAAACTCTCTGTCCATTGAGGAATGGGAAGAAAATTATGGAAAAGTATATCGGGGACTGATCGAGGACGGGGCTATGACTGCCATGGTAGGCCATATTGCCATGCCGGCCATGGAAGAGTATTTTGATAAAAAACCTTGTGAGAAAGTTATTCCGGCAACCAATTCCAAAAACATTATCACAGGGTATTTAAGAGGCGTTTTAGGCTTTAACGGTCTGATCTCCACAGACGCTTCTCCTATGGTGGGGCTTTTGGCCAATACAAAGAGGGATGAGGCAGTGCCCCAGACCATTGAGTACGGCTGCGACATGCTCCTGTTTACGAAAGATCTTGACGAGGACATTCAGTTTATGAAGGACGGCATTAAAAAGGGTATTTTAAGCCAGGAGCGGCTTAATGACGCTAATCGCCGGATCCTTGCCACAAAAGCAGCTATGGGGCTGCCGAAACTTAAAGAAGAAGGCAGGCTTCTTAAAAACGAGGAAGATCTTGCGGTCCTCTCTGCGCCGGAGCATATTCAATGGGCGAAGGAATGTGCCGACATGGGCGTGACCCTTGTTAAGGATGTGCAGCATTTACTGCCTTTGGATACAAAAAAATACAAGAAAGTTCTTTTGGAGATCCTTGGCGATTTTGATTCCAATGATCGTGTTTATGGCCAGTTTGAACAGCTTCTCACAAAAGAAGGATTTCAAGTGACCAAATATATTCCGGAAACCTTTGAAACCATCTTTTTGGATTCCAAAGTTGCTGATTTTAAGGCAAAATATGACCTGGTCATTTATATTGGCAATATTGAAAATGCCAGCAACAAGACGACAGCCCGGATCAACTGGCACACATTGTTTGGCGCAGGAAATAATCTGCCATGGTTTGTAAGAGAGGTCCCCACATTATTTATCAGTGTGGGAAATCCGTATCATTTGTTTGATGTTCCTATGATAAAGACTTATATTAACGGTTATTGCCATTCCCCTTATGTGATCGACGCTGTAGTGGAAAAAATCATGGGACGGAGTGAATTTAAGGGCGTAAGTCCCATTGATCCGTTCTGCGGAATGTGGGATACACGGCTGTAAGATTCAGACAGGCTAAAAATTTTAAAACAATAAGGTTTATAACAGGCGTTTGGCTTGTTGTAATATAGTTTAATAAGAAGTAGACAGGCGCTCCGGTATTTTGCCGGGGCGTCTGTCATATAGGAAAACTGAAGATGCCCGTGAAAGTTTTTAATTAAAAATACCCCGATCTGTGGCTCAAACACTTCAATTAAGCTTAAAACTTTTGTAACACCCTCAGTAACACTTTTTGCTTTTTGTCCATTTTTTGGACAATTTTGGAATTTTGTCCCATGACTTTTGAAAATTTTGGTTTTAAGATAATTATAATCTACAAAAGAGTATTAAAGGAGAGATAATTATGAGCAGCCTTGTAGAAAAAGCCAAGAACGCGGCTATCAGCGTTTCATTAACAAAAGCATTAGAATATCTGGGCAAGGATCCGGAGACAAATATCCCCAAGGTCATGAACCTGGTAGATAAAGTAGCTCCTGATGGATGGTATGAAGCCCAGAGAGGAAATATCCGCAGAGTCATTGAAGAAAAGGGAAACTGGTATCAGCTGATCTTAAGAATCTGGGAGCTGGATCCGGGTGTGCGTAATGCCTTCTTTAAAAACTTTATTGTGAACGCCAGCCTTTCCGGAAGCGCTCTTCAGGAAGAGACTATGGAAAAAGAAGGATGCAACGTGCCATGGGCTATTTTGCTGGATCCTACATCTGCATGTAATCTCCACTGCACCGGGTGCTGGGCAGCAGAGTACGGCAATCGTCTGAATCTTTCCTATGATGACCTGGATTCTATTGTGACCCAGGGTAAGGCCATGGGTACATATATGTATATTTTTACCGGCGGCGAGCCATTAGTAAGAAAGAAAGATATTATCGCACTGTGCGAAAAACATTCCGATTGTGAGTTCTTAAGCTTTACAAACGGTACGCTTATTGATGAAGCTTTCTGCCAGGAGATGCTCCGGGTAAAGAACTTTGTTCCTGCCATCAGCCTTGAAGGTTTTGAAACCGCCAACGACGGACGCCGCGGAGATGGCGTTTATGATAAGGTGAGAAATGCTATGAAGCTGTTAAAAGATCATAAGCTTCCGTTTGGTATTTCCACATGCTATACAAGCGCAAATTATAAAGATGTTACCAGTGATGAATTTTTTGACATGATTATTGATGCAGGGGCCCTGTTTATTTGGTTCTTCCATTATATGCCGGTAGGAAACGGCGCTGCTCCTGAACTTCTTCCGTCTCCGGAACAAAGAACAGAAGTTTACCATAAGATCCGCGAGTTCAGAAACTCTAAGGCGATCTTCTCCATGGATTTCCAGAATGATGCTGAATATGTAGGCGGATGTATCGCCGGAGGCCGCCGTTACCTGCATATTAATGCAAGAGGCGATGTGGAACCGTGCGTATTTATCCACTATTCTAACGTAAATATCCATGACTGCAGCCTTCTGGATGCATTAAAGAGTCCTATCTTTATGGCATACCACAATGGACAGCCGTTTAATAATAATATGTTAAGGCCATGTCCGATGCTTGAGAATCCTGAGAAATTAAGAGCCATGGTTAAGGAAACCGGTGCTAAGTCAACAGATTATGAGTCTCCGGAGGATGTGGATACTCTTTGCGACAGATGCGAATCCTACGCAAAAAATTGGAAGCCTCAGGCTGAAGATTTGTGGGAAAAGACAGAAGAGGCTAAAAAGGCGAAAAAAGCCCAGTGAAAAGGACGGAAAACATCTGGTGATATAAAACTACAGGGAAAAGAGGGATATGCCCATGTCTAAAGATATGAATGTGGTGCTGCTGGACGGTATGCTTAACAAAGTCCGGGCAGACATACGCAGATTCCCTCGCAGGACTGTGCGTAATCTTATAGATCTGGGAGCAAAGCTGGCCCGGGGACAAAATCAGAAAAAGTTTCTGGGAGATGCCCAAGATATGCTGGAGAACCGCAGAAGTGCCTATTATAAGGCGGTAGAGGACATGGTATCCCATGTGGATCTGGATTCCCTATTTACTTTTGGAAAAAACATCGGATATAACAGTTGCCTGGTCGGCAGCAGAAAGATCCGGGAGATCCGGGATGAGAAAGGGTACTGCGTCCCCTGGGCGCTTTCCCTGATCCTGGATGAAGAACGCCTGGCCCACAGTCCCCAGGATTATGAGAAGATCATAAAACAGGGCGTGGATCAGGGGATCTTTACTTACATACTGTTTGACCGGGGATCAGATCCAAAGCTTGTGCTGCCTCTGGTCGGTGCACATAAAGATTGTGCATTTATACTATTTATACGGGATCAAAAGCTGGGTGAAGGCTTTGTATCCCAGATGCATGCCATAATATTCTCCTGGCTGTGGGTGATGACGGGTATGTGCAGGAAAATTGCAGTATTTTAAGGGAAAATAAATATCTTTACGGGATTTATACCCGGTATGACGATTCGACAAAAGATCATATTTTGGATGGCGGGTGGCTATCAGACATCTTGCCGGGACACCCTCAGTTTGCCTTTGTGATTCCTGATGAGGACAGTTCCCCTCAGTCTAAAGCTCAGGTATATGACTATGTGGTTGCCACCAGAAAGGGACAGAAGTATCCGGTATTTCTCATGGATGTGGATCAGGATCTTCTGACGATCAGTGAAATGGTGTTAAAAGACCGGTGCGCCGTATGTTTCGACCAGTGCGGAAAAATGCATATCCATGGCAGGGCGTGTCCGGAGACAAAGTGTACGATTTTTGACAACTCATTGACGGATATATTAACGCAGGTTATGCCGTCTGAAGAATAGACAGACCGGACCATAGCAGTGGCTGTGGCCCGGTCTTATGTATCTGCAGATTTTTTAGAAAAGGCCAGCCTTATTCGGAAGTCCGTGCAGCAATCTCCCGGGAAAGTCCGGTCAGACACTTTTGCAAAAATACGGCAAAATCGTGAGGAGGGGCGCAGTCCTTCTGAAGCAGCCACTTTTTCAGGGCGCATAAAA
Source organism: Candidatus Scybalocola faecavium (assembly GCA_018713145.1). GTDB lineage: Bacteria > Bacillota > Clostridia > Lachnospirales > Lachnospiraceae > Catenibacillus > Catenibacillus faecavium. The sequence goes on along the minus strand of DVFP01000015.1, from coordinate 138,675 downwards.
ATGCGTCTGCGTAAAATTCGGCAAAAGGGCGTATAGAAGGTTCTCCCTCAAATGTATGGGCCATATCCTCTGTAAGGATGGCAGTCATCACATCCCTCAGATAATCAGACAAAGAGTTTTGGCCTTCGGTTTGGAGAGCTTTTTGGTAAAATTCTCTGTTTTCATAAAAATAAGCGCAAAAATCCTCCACCATTTCCCAGCCATTGGCATAGCTTTTATCCCGTACCCGGGTGATAAATTCCGTATAATAGATCCAGTTTACAAGCTCATATTTATCCCTGAAGTGATAATAAAAGCTTTTGCGGTTCATTCCGCAGACCTCACAAATATTGCCGATACTGATTTTTTCCAGGGGGCGGGTTTTTAAAAGTTCTTTTAATGCCTGGGCGAGAGCATACTTGGTGATATTAGAATCAGACACAATTATCCCTCCCTATTGTGTTGAAAAAAACGGCATTACTGGCTAAATATTATACTTGATGATTTTTAAAATTTCAAGAAAAATTTCCGGTGCTTGCATTTTTTACGCCGGTAAACAGGGCAACGCTTCTTGGACCGATAAGAGCAGTGCGTCCGTCAAAGGGGCTTTCGCAAACAAAAGGATCCTTCCACCAGGTATGCATTTCCATATGCCAGGACCAGCCTGGGGGAAGGGGAGGAAGTTCCTGGGTGTGAGGCTCCCAGTGGGCATTCACAGCCAGAAAAACAAAATCATCGGACTGTCCGGAAAACATAATTCCAATCTGCCGGTCATAAAAGCCGAGACGGTCATTTCCAACGGCGCCGTGGTGGAAAGACAGCTCCGGGGCGGCGTTTGGGGCCGGCTGGGGGGACTGGCGGAGAACGGGATGAGCTTTCCTAAAACGGATCATCCGGGAAACAAAGTTAAACAGCTCTCGGTCAAAGACTGGTTCGGACCAGTTAAGCCAGGCAATGTCATTATCCTGGCAGTAGGCGTTGTTGTTGCCCATTTGGGTGTTCCCAAATTCATCGCCGGCTGGAAACATAACAGCGCCACGGCTGCATAAAAGGACGGCAAAAGCGTTTTTAGCCAGACGTCGGCGCAGAGCAATGACCTGAGGATCGGAAGATGGCCCTTCGGCACCGCAGTTCCAGCTGTTATTGTCATTAGCCCCGTCAGTGTTGTTCCAGCCATTGGCCTGGTTATGTTTTTCATTGTAGGCATACAGGTCGTACAGGGTAAAACCGTCGTGGCAGGTGATAAAGTTTACAGAGGCGTTTTGCCGCCGGTCCGGAGGATACAGATCCGGAGATCCGCAGATCCGGTATACTGCCGCTTGGGCCATGCCTGCATCGCCTTTTAGAAAACGCCGCAGGTCATCCCGGTACTTTCCGTTCCACTCTGCCCAGCGGTTCCATGATGGAAAGGAGCCTACCTGATACAGGCCCCCTGCATCCCAGGCCTCTGCAATAAGCTTTACATGGCCAAGGATCGGGTCATAGGCCAGGCTTTCCAGAAGCGGGGGACGGGTCAGGGGAGCTCCGTTTTCGTCCCGGCCAAGGATGGAAGCCAGGTCAAAACGGAAGCCATCCACCCGGTATTCCACTACCCAGTGGCGCAGACAGTCCAGGATAAATTCCCGCACAATAGGGTGGTTGCAGTTTAAAGTATTTCCTACGCCGGAGAAATTGTAGTATTTTCCGTCTGGAGTCAGCATGTAATAAATGTTATTGTCCATGCCTTTAAAAGAAAAAAACGGACCATGTTCATTACCTTCGGCAGTATGGTTAAAAACAACATCCAGGATCACATCAATGCCGTGGCTGTTTAAAATCCGGATCATTTCCTTAAGCTCAGTGCCTTCATGGTTAAATTCTTTCATGGAGGTGTAGCTGGTATTTGGGGCAAAATAGCACACAGTATTATATCCCCAGCAATTTAAAAGCTTTTTTCCGTCAACGATCCGTTCCTCGGCAACCTCGTCAAATTCAAAGACCGGCATGAGTTCTACTGTGTTTATGCCAAGACGCTTCAGATAGGGAAGCTTTTCCATAAGGCCGGCAAAGGTTCCCGGGTGTCTTACACCGGAGGAAGGATGGATGGTAAAATTGCGCACATGGGTTTCATAAATGATCATATCCGGAAAGGCCACATGGTGATCCTGAAAAGTGCCCCAGTCAAAGTAATCGTTGACGATGCGGGCGTGATAAGACTGATCGCCGGACTTTTTTTCACCCCACACACTTTGCCCGGTTACTGCCCGGGCGTAGGGATCCAGGAGAAATTTTTCAGGATCAAAGATCAGCCCCCGCGATGGGTCATTAGGACCGTCCATGCGGTAAGCATATTCAATATCATAAATATCCAGTCCAAAGACGATCATGGAAAATGTATTGCCGATACGGCAGTATTGGGGAAATTCTAAAATTGCAAAAGGTTCCCTGGCTTCCCTGTGGAACAGGCAGAGTTCACACCGGACAGCCTGGGTGGAGCAGATGGTAAAGCTGACGCCGCCGGGAACGATATTTGCCCCTTTTTGCAAGAAAAGTCCCGGACGGATATAAAAACCGGCAATCTGCCCTGTGGCCTGAGGCACATGGGGCATGACGGCAGGTAAAAAATCACCTTTTGACATAAAAAATCACCTTTCTTTTTTGAAAAAACAGTTGAGTTCATGGAACTGTTACGTGATTTGCCCAGATAATTGTATTATACCAGAAGGTGTGATAGAATAGCAAGAAGGCGATATGCCGACGGAAGGAGAACGTTATGAAAATATTATTGGTGATCGACCAGTTTGATGCCGACAATAATGGCACGACCATGACAGCAAGACGACTGGCAGATACACTGGTAAAACACGGACATGAAGTATTTGTTGTAAGTACCGGTAAGCCGGCGCCTAACAAATTTGTTGTAAGAGAAATCTATATGCTGCCTATGGCGCGGCGGATTATCCATTCTCAGGGAATGGTCATTGCCCATGCGGACCGGGAGGTGCTGCGCCAGGCAATCGGTCAGGTCGATGTGGTGCATTTTGTTATGCCTTTTTATCTTTCGGCAGCAGGCCTGGAAATCGCCAGGGAGCTGAATGTGCCTTGTACGGCTGCCTTCCATGTGCAGCCGGAAAACATTACCTATACGCTTCATATGGGCAGGAGCCGGTGGATAAATAAAGGGATCTATTATTTTTTTAGAGAGTTCTTTTATAACTATTTCAGCCATATCCACTGTCCCAGCGAGTTTATTGCCCGTCAGCTTCGGGAAAACGGCTATACGGCCCGGCTCCATGTGATTTCCAATGGAGTGGACAGCGATTTTGTATACCGGAAGCTCCCAAAACCAAAGGAATATGAAGGGAAATTTGTGATTTTGATGATCGGACGCCTTTCCAATGAAAAGCGTCAGGATGTTTTGATCCGTGCAGTGAATCAGTCGGCTTACAGAGAAAAGATCCAGCTGATCCTGGCAGGACAGGGGCCGAAGTACAAGGCTTTGAAAAAGCTCGGGCGTCAGCTTAAAAATCCGCCGGTGATCCGGTTTTTCTCTCATGAAGAGCTGCTGGATGTGATTGCAGTCAGCGATCTTTATGTTCATGCGGCAGATGCGGAAATTGAGGCCATTTCCTGTATTGAGGCTTTTTCCGGCGGTCTTGTACCTGTCATTGCCAACAGCCCAAAATCGGCTACACCGCAGTTCGCTTTGTGCGATGAGAGCCTTTTTGAAGCAGGAAACAGCCGGGATCTGGCTACAAGGATCGATTACTGGATTACCCATGAACAGCGGCGCCGTAAGATGGAGATCGTTTACAGCGAACATGGAAAACAGTATTCTCTGGATGCCTGTGTCCGCCAGATGGAGGATATGTTTGAGACGGCGATTGAGGAAAAACGCCAGGAACAGAGAGTGTTAGTGAGGGAGGAGCGGGCCAATGGATAAGTACCGGAGGCAGCTCACTAAAAAAGAGGAGCCCCATAGCCCGGGGGAAGAAGAGCATATTGTAAAAATGTGGACGCCGCTACATTTTTGTACGCCGGTGGGATATGATTATTTTCCAAAAAGCCGCTTATTTATTACAGTGAATTTTTTGCTGCGCCAGTTGGTATATGTGGTGGGACCGGTGATCTTTAAAGTGTTTTTCGGACTTCGCGTGGTCCATGGGGATCGGCTGAAAACACTTCCCCAAAAAGGAGTGACCGTGTGTAATCATGTTCATATGCTGGACTGTGGCGTTGTGGCCTGCCATATGGGGCGAAGGCGTATTTGTATCCCCACGTTAGAGTCAAATTTTTGTATCCCCGGTATCCGGTGGCTTGTCCGCCTGCTGGGAGGGATCCCTTTGCCGGGAAAGGTACAGCCTTTCAGACAGATGAATGAGGCGCTGACAGATTATATTAACAAAGGCCATTTGGTCCATGTGTATCCGGAGGGGATCTTATATCCCAGGTACAACGGCATCCGTACGTTTAAGCGGGGAGCTTTTTCCCTTGCGTATGAGTGTAATGTTCCGGTGATCCCTTACGTGATCCGGTATGTTGAGCCGGAAGGACTGGAGCGGATATTCCACCGGAAAAAGGTGATGCGGCTGTATATTTTGGATCCGGTATATCCGGATACTAAAAAGAATAAAAAAGAAGAAACCCTTCGCCTTTGCGATGAAGTCCGCAGGAAAATGGAAGAAGTGTTTACAAAAAATAACCCATAGAAAAAGTATCCTGTGCCCGTTTTTATGGGCTGCTCATAGCTTTTTCTATGGGTTTTTCAGGCTCTGACGATACGAAAACCGTTTTTATACGATGCCTGAGATCATTCCTGGCTTTCCAGAGCTTCCCACTGTTCCATAAGCCGGGTCAGCTCCTCGTCCAGGGCGTCTTTTTCCTGATTGATCTCCATAAGCCGCTGGACATTGGTATAAACTTCTTCCTTGGTCAGTTCTTCGTCTAAAAGGGCCATGCGCTTTTCAATTTCATCAATACGTTTTTCTGTACGTGCCAGGTCATTCTGACGTTTCCTTATGCGGGCGGCTTCCTCTTTCTGGCGCTGATAATCGGCCTTCCCTTCAGAAATCTTAGAAGCCTCCTGGGAAGATGGAGCGGAAGAAATGACGGTGAAAGCGCCGCCGGTTCCGGCTGTGACAGGATGCTCTTTTTTCTCTAAATAGTCATCGTAATTTCCGGGATAATTTCTCAGACCGCCTTCTGTTAATTCCAGGATCCTGGTGGCTGTAGTGTTAATAAAATACCGGTCATGGGATACATAAAGGACAGTTCCCAAGTAGCTGCGCACGGCATTTTCCAGGATTTCCTTTGAAACAATGTCCAGGTGGTTCGTAGGCTCATCCAGGATGAGGAAATTTGCATCAGAAAGCATAAGCTTTGCCAGAGAAACACGGCCGCGCTCACCGCCGGAAAGTTCGCTGATCCGTTTAAATACATCATCGCCGGTAAATAAAAATGCGGCAAGAACGGTACGGATCCGGGTGTTATCCAGGGCAGGGTAGGCATCGGATATTTCTTCGAAAATGGTCTTTTCCGGGGCTAAAAGCTGCTGTTCCTGGTCATAGTAGCCAATATGGACTTTAGCGCCTAAACGGACCTGGCCTGAGTCTGCCGGGATCAGACCGTTAATGATTTTTAAAATCGTTGTTTTTCCTGTCCCGTTGTTGCCGATTAAGGCAACCTTTTCTCCCCGCTTAATGTCCATGGAAATATGGGAGAAAAGGCTGAGGCTGCCAAAGGACTTAGATAGGTCCTCTACCATAAGCACATCATTTCCGCTGATGACGGAAGGGGTCAGGGCAAGATGCATGGAGGCGTTGATTTCTGCCGGTTTATCCAGACGCTCCACTTTGGCCAGGAGTTTTTCGCGGCTTTCAGCCCGCTTAATGGATTTTTCCCGGTTAAAGGACTTAAGCTTGGCAATCACTTCCTCCTGATGGCGGATTTCCTGCTGCTGATTTTCCCAGGCTTTCCATAAGATCTCCCGCTGCTGGGCCTTTTTTTGGGCGTAAGCGGTATAATTTCCCAAAAATACCTGGCTCTTATGGTTTTCCAGTTCAATGACTTTGGTAACGATCTTGTCCAGAAAATATCGGTCATGGGCAACGATGATGACAGCGCCTTTGTAATTTTGCAAAAATGTTTCAAGCCAGGCGATCGAGTTCATATCTAAATGGTTGGTAGGCTCGTCTAAAAGGATCATATCCGGCCGGGATAAAAGAAGCTTGCCCAGACAGATCCGTGTCCGCTGTCCTCCGGAAAGCGTATCTACTTTTTTGGAAAATTCCTCTTCGCTGAAACCCAGACCGGTAAGTACGCCGGTGACCTCGCTGTTAATGGCATAGCCGTTGGCGTCTTCATAGGCGTGGGTCAGCCGGGCATATGTATTTAATAAAGCATCTCTTGATTCCTCCGGAGCCTGGGCAATATCCTGTTCCAGGGACTTCATCTTCCGGTAAATATCAATAACGTCTTTTTTGGCTTCCATAACTTCGTCATAAATGGTATTTCCCATAGTGACGCCGGACTGCTGGGAAAGATACCCCATGGTCCGTCCTTTTGACAGGACTACCTGACCTTCATCAGCAGTAAGTTCTCCGGTAATGATCTTTAAAAGGGTGGATTTTCCCGCCCCGTTAATTCCTACGATCGCTGCTTTTTCATGATCTTCTATATGGAAAGAGATGTTTTTTAAAATCTCATCTGTGCCAAAGGATTTTGAAACGTTCTGACATGAAAGTATCATAAAAATCCCGCCTTTCTGTAATAATTCACATGTCATTTATCATATCATTTATAAAGGCATAAGTAAAGTAAGATTGTTTTGACAATGAAACAAGTTTTCTATATAATGGATGTAGACTGTAACAAATGATTGAAGTAAGGGAGTGCATAAGTGTGGGCGACAGAGAAATATCATCAGCAGTGATCAAAAGGCTGCCCAGATATTACAGGTATCTTGGAGAGCTTTTGGAAAATGGCGTTGTTCGTATTTCTTCTAAGGAATTAAGTATTCGTATGAAAGTTACTGCATCCCAGATACGTCAGGATTTGAATAATTTCGGTGGATTCGGGCAGCAGGGGTATGGATATAATGTAGAGTATCTCCATGAGGAGATCGGGAAGATTCTGGGGTTGGATACGACTCAGAACATGATCATTATTGGTGCAGGAAATCTAGGTCAGGCATTGGCAAATTATGATTTTGACCGTATCGGTTTTAAGGTGATTGGGATTTTTGATATAAACCCAAGACTGGAGGGACTGGCTGTGCGGGGCGTGGAGATCAAGATGATGGATGAGCTGGAAAGCTTTATCAAGACCCATGAGATCCATGTAGCCACATTGACAGTGCCTAAAAAGCAGGCCAGAAGTATTGCCAGCCAGCTGGAAGAGTGGGGGATCCGGGCTATATGGAACTTTGCTCCCACAGATTTGCACGTATCTGAAGATGTGTGTGTGAAAAACGTTCATTTGGATGAAAGTCTTATGACTTTATCTTATAATTTCCGGAATCGGGGAAAAGAAAAATACAGTTACAAATCGTATATGGAGGATTAACGTTACTGTCCATCATACAAGCAGTAACGGATGAACAGCTGTCTTTTTAGCGGCTCTGGAAGATCCTGCAAAGGTGAAACGAATTAAAAAAGCCTTAAAGCACAGGCTTTTTTAATTCGTTGTTTTTATCTTAGAAAAAAGAAAATACTTTACAGTTATACCCGGCCGGGGCAGAGCTCCCGGCAGGAAAGGAGTGGTGAAAATGATCAGTTTGGCAAATGCCAGGGAAATGAAAGCCATTGACAGTTATTCGATACAAACGTTGGGAATCCCGTCTTTGGTTCTTATGGAGCGGGCAGCTTATTGCGTGGCCCGGCATATAGATGAGGTTTTAAAGGACAGGGAAAACAGGACTGTTATTGCCGTGTGCGGCAGCGGAAATAACGGAGGCGACGGTCTGGCTGTAGTTCGTATCCTTTACACCATGGGTTATAATGTGGCCTGGTATATGGCAGGAAATACAGACCATGCCACACAAGAGACCCGGCTTCAGATGGATATATTAAAGCGCATGGAAATCAGGGAATGTAAAGCATTAGATGAGTTAAAGGGCGCCGGACTGATCGTGGATGCTTTGTTTGGCATCGGCCTGACCCGGAATGTGGAATGGGATTATGCCAGGACCATTGAGGCTATAAACACTGCCGGAAGCCTGGTGTGTGCCGTAGATATGCCCTCAGGCGTCAGCACAGATCACGGGCAGATTTTAGGCTGCGCTGTAAAGGCGGACTTTACAGTCACCTTTGGGGTGAAAAAGCTGGGGCTTGTCCTTTATCCCGGGGCCGCTCTGGGAGGCAGGATTTATGTGGAAAATATCGGTTTTCCGGCCATAGCTGAAGAACAGGCCCATATACATACTTTTGCACTGGAAGATAAAGATCTTCCCTCCTGTCTGCCTAAACGCTGCCCTTATTCTAATAAAGGAACCTATGGAAAGGTGCTGATCATTGCCGGATCACCTCAGATGGCCGGGGCATGTTTTTTTTCCGCCAGGGCTGCCTATGGGTGCGGCTGCGGTCTGGTCCGTGTGTTTACGCCAAAGGAAAATCATGATGTTTTGCTTACCCGGCTGCCGGAGGCCGTGATGACCTTGTACGATCATCATCAGGTGGATCTGGGGGCGTTGGACCGATCCCTTTCCTGGGCTGACGCTGTGGTGATCGGTCCGGGGCTTTCCTGTGATGATATGGCCAAAAAGATTTTGGAGCATACATTAAAGCATTGCCGTGTTCCATTACTCGTTGACGCGGACGGTTTAAATCTTCTGGCTGAAAATCCCGGGCTTTGGGAATGGGTGCCGGAAAATACAGTAATCACCCCGCATTTAGGGGAGATGTCCCGCTTGACAAAAGATCCGGTTCATCACTTGGCTGAGGATCTTCCTAAAGCCTGCCGGGAATTTGCTGAAGCCCATAAGGTGATCTGCGTGCTTAAAGACGCCCGGACTGTTATCAGCGATGGTACGGACAGCTATATTAACCTGTCCGGAAATGACGGCATGGCCACCGGCGGAAGCGGAGATGTGCTGTCCGGTATTATCGGAGGCTTTTTAGCCCAGGGCCTCCCGCCGCTGCAGGCTGCATCATTAGGCTGTTTTGTCCATGGATGTGCCGGAGATAAAGGCCGGGAAGTGAAAGGTGCCTATGGACTTTTGGCGTCAGATATTATACAATACATGTCGAAAGTCATAAAATGATGTATCGGGTAAATACGGCCTGTCAGGCAGACTGTATTTACCGGGACGAATTGGATAAAAGGAAGGCGTAAAAATGAGCACGTATAGAGTATGTGCCCGGATCGATCTGGACGCATTTGACCATAACGTAAAAGAAATACAAAAAAAGATTGGACCGGACACCGGCCTGATGGGGGTCATTAAAACGAATGCCTACGGTCACGGGGCAGTGATCCTTGCAAGAGAACTGGAGCGCCTTGGCGCTTCATGGCTGGCTGTAGCTTGTGTAGAAGAAGGAATTGAACTGAGAAAGCATGGGATCCGGCTTCCCATTTTAGTTTTAGGGTTTACTGCTCCGGATCAGTATAAGGATCTGTTAGAGTATGAGATCACTCCGGCAGTATTTTCCCTGGATATGGCCAGGGCTATGGATCAGGCGGCAAAAGCGGCGGGAAAGGTCCTTGCTGTGCATATTAAGGTGGATACAGGCATGGGCCGTATCGGCTATGCTCCTACACGGGAAAGCGCTGAGGAGATTTTTAGGATCAGTCAGCTGGAGCACCTGCGGGTGGAAGGCATGTTTACACATTTTGCCTGCGCGGATATGGAAGATGAAACATACAAGGACATTACCCGTCAGCAGTTTGAACGGTATTGTCAGATGGAGCAGTGGCTTGAGGACATGGGCCTTCATATTCCGCTGCGCCATTGTGCCAACAGCGCGGGAATCATGGATGCCCCCGGGATGCATAAGGATATGGTCCGGGCAGGGATCATCCTTTATGGCCTTTATCCCTCTGAGGAGATGCCAAAGGAGGTCCTGGATCTGAAGCCGGTCATGTCTCTGAAGAGCCATATTACATATATAAAAAAAGTGGGACCTGGCCATGGGATCAGCTATGGCTATACCTATGTGACCCCAAAAGAGACTTTAGTGGCGACTGTTCCGGTGGGTTATGGGGACGGCTACCCGAGACTTTTATCAAACCGGGGCAGCGTACTGATCCACGGACATCGGGCGCCGATTATCGGGCGGGTATGTATGGACCAGTTTATGGTGGATGTTACGGACCTTGCTGACGTAAAGGAAGGGGATGAAGTGACCCTGGCCGGACGGGATGGGGACGATGAGATCACCTTTGATGAGCTTGCCGGCCTGACCGGGACCATCAGCTATGAGCTGGTGTGCGATGTGGGACGCCGTGTGCCCAGAGTCTATATAAAGGACGGAAAGGCTGTGGAAATGTCTGTGTGCGAGACCGTGACCGTTTCCGGAGCCAGATCGTAGGATCCCTGCAGATTCCCCGCATTGATGAAACACTTTTGATGACTGAATCGATTTCTTTGAATATACATGAGATCCAGTGGAAATAATGATAAAAAAGGTTATCAGGAGTGATTGTCAGTGATGATAAAACGTGGTGATATATATTATGCAGATCTTCGTCCAGTGATCGGTTCTGAACAGGGCGGTGTGCGCCCGGTGCTGATCATACAAAATGATACAGGAAATAAGCACAGCCCAACAGTGATCTGTGCTGCTATTACTTCCCGGATGAATAAGGCAAAGCTGCCAACGCATGTGGAGATTTCCGCCAGCCGGTACGCCCTGGTCAAAGATTCCGTGATCCTTTTGGAGCAGGTGCGCACCATTGATAAAAAGCGGCTTCGGGAAAAGGTATGCCATCTGGATTGCGAGATTTTAAAAAAAGTGGATCAGGCGCTGAGCATCAGTTTGGAGCTGGATACATAGCAACAAACAAAGGACTTGTCAGCAAACGGATTTGGTGATAGAATATATAAGTTAGTGTGAGCGTAAATATACATTTTAGAAAAGGAGTGTTGTTATGTCAGGCCATTCCAAATTTGCCAACATAAAACATAAAAAAGAAAAAAATGACGCAGCAAAAGGAAAAATCTTTACGATCATTGGTAAGGAAATTGCTGTGGCTGTAAAAGAAGGCGGCCCTAATCCGGATAACAACAGTAAGTTAAGAGATGTGATCGCCAAGGCGAAAGCAAATAATATGCCTAATGATACGATTGAAAGAGGTATTAAGAAAGCTGCCGGAGATCTTGGTTCTGTAAATTATGAGACAGCTACATATGAAGGCTACGGCCCCAGCGGTATTGCTATTATCGTAGAAACTTTGACCGATAACCGCAACCGTACTGCAGCTAACGTGCGCAACGCTTTTACAAAGGGCGGCGGATCTGTAGGCGCTATGGGCTGTGTTTCCTATATGTTTGATAAAAAAGGTCTTATTATCGTAGATAAGGAAGAGTATGAAGGCGATGCTGATGAGCTGATGATGACTGCTTTAGATGCAGGAGCAGAGGACTTTTCCGAAGAAGAGGACAGCTATGAGATCACTACAGCTCCGGATGATTTCGGCACGGTTCGTGAAAATCTGGAAGCCGCAGGCATCCCTATGGCATCTGCTGAGGTCACAATGATCCCTCAGACATGGAATACATTATCCAGCGAGGAAGATATAAAGAAGATGAACCGTATCCTGGATCTGTTAGATGAGGATGATGATGTTCAGAATGTATATCATAACTGGGATGAATAATGACTTTGATAAAAAGGAACTCCGATAAAAAGGAGTTCTTTTTTTTATGGCCGGGCATATAAATATAAACAGATAAACATAATGCCCCGGATTTTTTTGCGCCGGGGATTTGTGACAATCAAAAAACATTCAGGAAGGGAGGCGGACAGGTTTTGGGCAGTATGGATTGGGAAATGGCCGGAGGCATGCAGCCGCCTTTATATAAACCAGAAGGGGGACAAGACCGTCCGGAGCAACACGTGCAAGTCAGTCAGGAACCGGACGGGGAAAAGCAAAGACCGCAGGCCGAAGACCGTTCGGAAGACGCTGGAGAAGATAAAAATATACAGAGAAAAGGAGATGTTTTATCCCTGCAGGATCTTTCTTCCTCTGTCAGGACCGGCGCCATCCGGCGTGGACGGCCCCTTTCCTGGATATGGCTGGCCCTCTTTGTGGGAGGACTTTTGGCGGGAACAGCATTTATTAACTGGCAGGAATGGGGAAATTCCGGCTCAAGTGGAAGTATGATGGAGGAAACTCTTAAAAAAATGTATGATTTCTCACCAAATGTGGGAATCCTTGTTAGCATTATGATAAAAAGATGCGGAATTTTTATTTTTCTTGCAGGAATCACTTTACTTTGCCGCCGAAGTTTGGTATTATATTCGTCTACGGCTTATTTTGGGTTTTGTTTCGGGGCGGCGATTTCTGCCATGACCATCCAATATGGCGTGACAGGACTTTGGGTCTTTTTTAAAGCGCTGCTTCCCCATTATCTTTTGTATATTCCCGCTTATCTGATGCTTTTAATGTGGGCCCAGGAACGATATACAGGAAGGATCGTTTCCCGCAGAAGGTGGGACCGGGACAGCGGAGGAATCCTTGCATTGACCGGGATCATGTTTATTGCCGGAAGTGTTCTGGAATGTTATGTGAGCCCTATATGGGCCGCATTTTTGGAAAATCTTTAAAAGTTCAGAAATCCGGGAAAAAATTTTTTTCAAGATATAGTAGACATAATTGGTAGACCTAACATTATCTTGTATTTTTTGTGAAAAACCCTGCATTTATCAAGGTTTCGCGGATTTTTTTTGTTTGATTTTGCAGAAAAAATTGATTATAATAGGAATATGCCGTCAAAAACGGAAAGGATAAAAGGCCGGTTCCATAGAGTAGGACACTCATGGGGATGCCGGGGCCTGTCTTAAAGATACGAATGAGGGAGATCAGAATGGAAACTTACTTGGAGGGATTTATCCAATATCTGAAAGATATAAAAAAATCCTCAAAAAATACCATATTGTCATACCAGAGAGATTTACGTAAGTTTTTTGCATATCTCCAGGAGGCACGGATTTGTGATATAACAAAGGTAAACCAGACAAATCTTAATTCCTATATGTTATATATGGAAAAGGAGAATTTTGCGGCATCTACGGTATCCAGAAATATTGCAACTTTAAAGTCTTATTTTATGTACCTGCTTAAGCAGGGGGTGATTTCCCACGATCCGGCAGATCAGCTGAAAGCTCCAAAGATCGAAAAAAAGATACCCGGGATACTTACTGTGGAGGAAGTAAACCTTCTGTTGTCCCAGCCGGGAGGCACGAGCAATAAAGAGCTTAGGGACAAGGCTATGCTGGAGCTGCTGTACGCCACCGGCATCCGGGTGAGCGAACTGATTTCACTGACGATGGAGGATGTTAATCTTATATCCGGTTATATCCGTGTACGGGAGGGAAGCCGGGAGCGAGTCATTCCCCTGGGCCATGCAGCCAGACAGGCGTTGAAAAATTACCTGGAAAATGCCCGGGAGGGCATGATTGCCACCGAAGACGAACCTGTGCTTTTTACCAACTGCAACGGCCAGCCTATGAGCCGTCAGGGCTTCTGGAAGGTATTAAAGCAGTATGCCAAAAGAGCAGGTATTGAGACGGATATAACCCCTCATACATTGAGACATTCCTTTGCTGCCCACCTGGTGGAGAACGGGGCTGACCTTCATTCGGTTCAGGAGATGCTGGGCCATTCAGATGTTTCCACCACGCAGATTTATGCAAAGTTTAATAATAACCGGATCAGGGAAGTTTATTCAAAGGCCCATCCAAGAGCATGATTTGTTTATAGAAATGTACATAATAAAGGTGCTGTCCCATTTGGTGACAGCACCTTTTCGTTTTTGGCACCAGGCCGGAGACCTGAATTTTACCGGATCAGCACCGGTCGGCGATCTCGTAGATCAGACGTTCGGAATCTTCCCATCCAAGGCATGGATCAGTAATGGACTGGCCGTAAACATGATTGGCGCCGCCGATTTTCTGATTTCCTTCCACAAGGTAGCTTTCGATCATGACGCCTTTTACCAGGCTGTGAATATCCTGGGAATGTTTCCGGTTGTGCATCACTTCTTTTACGATGCGGATCTGTTCTTTAAACTTTTTGCCTGAGTTGGAATGGTTTGCATCTACGATGCAGGCGGGATTCTTCAGGCCAAGCTCGCTGTACATGTCATAAAGACGGATCAGATCCTCATAGTGATAGTTAGGTTTGGACTGGCCGTATTTATTTACCGCGCCTCTTAAAATCGTATGGGCGTAGGGATTTCCCGTGGTGGTTACGTCCCAGCCGCGGAACAGGAAGTTATGGCTGTGCTGGGCGGCAATTACTGAATTTAACATAACGGAAAAGTCTCCGCTTGTAGGATTTTTCATGCCTGTAGGCACATGGATGCCGCTGCTTACAAGACGGTGCTGCTGGTTTTCCACAGAGCGGGCGCCAATGGCCACATAGGACAAAACGTCGGCCAGATACCAGTAGTTTTCCGGGTAGAGCATTTCATCGGCAATGGGCATTTCAAAAGTTTCCAGGGCGTGCATGTGCATCTTTCGAATGGCGATGAGACCGTTTAAAAGGTCCGGCGCTTTTTCCGGGTCCGGCTGGTGGAGCATACCCTTATAGCCCTCTCCTGTGGTGCGGGGCTTATTTGTGTAGATCCGGGGAACGCAGATCACCTTGTCGGCAACCTTTTCCTGTACACGTTTTAAGCGGCTGATGTAGTCGCATACTGCTTCCTCATTATCTGCGGAGCAAGGTCCGATGATGACTAAAAATTTATCCGATGCTCCGGAAATAACATCGATCAGCTCTTTATCCCTGCCGGCTTTGATCGCTGCCAGCTTTTCTGATACAGGGTACTGCTCCTTGATCTCTTTAGGCACCGGTAATTTCTGGTTAAAAGTAAAACTCATTTTTAAGAACTCCTTTGTGTTTAAGTAATAGCAGAGTGAATGATGTGATAAAAATTTTTTTTCATATTATAATATATTTTATATTCTGTGTCAAAACGCTTTTTTATAGTTTAACTGTACTTGATCAGAGGGGAATGAGAAAAAATATAAGAAAAATGAAAATTGATACTGTAAAAAATATGCTGAAAGTGGTAGAATTAGGTGTCAAATTCTGTTCACGCACAGAATTTTGATTCAAAGGAACGGGATTTTTCCCGGAAACGGCAGCTATCAAAAAAAAATCATGAATCATGGAGGAAAAGAAATTATATGAGAAAGACAAAAATTATCTGCACAATGGGCCCTGTATTGGAGAATGACCAGATTATCCGTACACTGATGCTGGAGGGCATGGATGTGGCCAGATTTAACTTCTCCCACGGCGACCATGCTGAACAGAAGGGGCGCCTGGATCGTCTGAAACGTATTCGTGAGGAACTGGGACTTCCTGTAGCAGCACTTCTGGACACAAAGGGGCCGGAGATCCGTATCGGGAAATTTGAAAATGGTAAGGTTGAACTTAAAAAAGGACAGCTTTTTACTTTGACAACAAAAGAAATCACGGGAAATGAAGATCAGGTAACAATTTCTTATAAAGAACTTCTTGATGATGTGGAAGAGGGCATGACCATTCTTCTGGATGATGGTCTTATTGCCATGAAGATCGAAAAAATGACTTCCACAGATATTATCTGCAAGGTTATCAACGGCGGCGTCCTGGGGGATAAAAAAGGTGTAAATATTCCGGGAGCAAAACTTTCTATGCCGTTTATCAGCAAAAAAGACTATGATGATATTGTTTTTGGTATTGAAAACGGATTTGATTTTATCGCTGCGTCCTTTACCCGTACTGCAGATGATATTCTTGAGATCCGGCGTATTTTCCAGGAAAAGAACTGCCATTCCATGAATATTATCGCAAAAATCGAAAATATGCAGGGCGTGGAAAATATTGACGAGATCATCCGTGTGGCTGACGGCATCATGGTGGCCAGAGGCGATATGGGTGTGGAAATCCCTCTTGAAGATGTGCCTGTGATCCAGAAGATGATCATTAAAAAGGTATGTGAGGCCGGAAAGCAGGTTATCACTGCGACACAAATGCTGGATTCTATGATAAAAAATCCCCGTCCGACCCGTGCTGAGGCAACCGATGTGGCTAATGCCATTTATGACGGGACCAGCGCCATTATGCTTTCCGGAGAGACTGCGGCAGGCTTGTATCCGGTAGAAGCATTAAAGACCATGGTGCGTATTGCTGTCCGTACAGAGCAGGATATTGACTATAAGAAGCGTTTTAAAATGCGTGAAAGCAATGACCGTCCGGATGTAACCAACGCTATTTCCCATGCGACATGTACCACGGCCACAGACCTGGGTGCTGCAGCGATTATTACAGTAACCAAGTCCGGTAAGACCGCGCGTATGATCTCCAAGTACCGTCCGGAGTGTCCGATCATCGGATGTACTACAGAGGATTATGTATGCCGTCAGTTAAATCTTTCCTGGGGCGTGACACCGCTGCTGATCCAGGAGGAGAATGACACAGACGATTTATTTGAACATGCCGTGGATGCTGCGGAAAAAGCTGAACTGGTAAAACAAGGTGAACTGGTCGTTATTACTGCCGGCGTGCCTTTAGGTATTTCCGGTACAACAAACCTGATCAAAGTTCATGTGGCCGGTCACATTTTATTAAAAGGCAGAGGCATATGTGAAAGAAATGCAGTAGGTCCGTTATGTGTGTGCAGCAGCAAGGAAGAGCTGGAGCAGAATTTTAAACAGGGCGATATTATTGTCATTAAAGAAACCGACAATGATATGCTCCCTTATATTAAAAAAGCCGCAGGCCTTGTGGTTGAGGAGGATGGAGAAAATTCCCATGCTGCCATTGTAGGGCTTACTCTGGATATTCCTGTGATCTTAGGCGCAGAACACGCAGTTAAGATCTTAAAGTCCGGAGCTGTGGTAAGTATTGACGGCGGCGAAGGTCTTGTGTGCTGCAACCGCTGATCCTTCAGGGGGTGTGCCATGGCAGATGGCGGGCTTTTTAAAAAGAAATAGTCAGGTCGGGGAAAAAGAGGAATAAACCCCAGCTTATTTCATTAAAATAGGATAAGGATATTTTCAGGGGGTCTTTATGAAACGATGGATTGCCATAATACTGATGATATGCCTTATTTCAGGCCTGGCAAAAACAGGCAGAGTTTATGCCGGAGAGGATCAGGGGACAGACCTGGGGATTACGGCAGCGGCCTGTGTGCTTATGGAAGCTTCCACCGGAAAAGTCCTTTATGAGAAAAATGCCGATGAACGGTTAAGTCCGGCCAGTATTACGAAGATCATGACACTGATACTGATCTTTGAGGCTCTGGATGAAGGACGGATCTCTCTTCAGGATCAGGTGACCACCAGCGCCTATGCTAAAAGTATGGGCGGCTCCCAGGTTTTTTTGGAAGAGGGAGAAAAGCAGACGGTGGAAACGTTGATTAAATGTATCGTGGTGGCTTCGGGAAATGATGCTTCTGTGGCCATGGCAGAGTACATCAGCGGCAGTGAGCAGGCTTTTGTCGATCAGATGAATCAAAAAGCTCAGGAACTTGGCATGACCAACACTCATTTTACAGATTGCTGCGGCCTTACAGAGTCATCAGATCACTATACTTCGGCCAGAGATGTGGCTATTATGTCCAGGGAGCTGTCGGTCAACCATCCCCAGATCCATGAGTATTCTACCATTTGGATGGAGGATATTACTCATGTAACCGGCAAGGGTTCATCTTTGTTTACTTTAGCCAACACGAACAAGCTTTTAAAACAGTATGAGGGATGTACCGGTTTAAAGACCGGGTCTACCAGTCTGGCCAAGTATTGTCTGTCTGCCACTGCTGTGAGAAATGATCTGGAACTTATCGCCGTGGTTATGGCTGCCCCGGATTATAAGGTGCGTTTTACCGAGGCCGCAACACTGCTTAATTACGGCTTTGCCAACTGTACTGTTTATAAGGATGCTAAGCCGGAGCCTCTGGGGGATGTTCAGGTAAAAAACGGAGTTAAAGATACTGCAGGATGTGATTACGGGGAGCAGTTTTCTTACTTGAGCACCACGGGGGAAAGTTTTGAAAATATTACAAAAGAGATTCATTTAAATCCGGAGATCACAGCGCCGCTTACTGCCGGAGATCCTGTGGGCACGGTGGATTATTTCCTTAATGGGGAAAAGATCGGAAGTGTGCCGATCGTTGTCCGGGAGGATGTGGCTAAAGCCGGATATATAGATTATCTGAGGAAGATCGCACAGGCGCTTCTTGTGGGATGACGCCAAAAAGGCCCGTCAGTCCAAGGCTGATCTTATGAAAGATCATGCTATTTACAGACTGCCGGGCATTTTTTGGCATGCGGACCGGGTAAGTCAAGGAAAGGTGGAATAACATGTCGATTCCCGTAAAACTAAGGGTGTTTGAAGGCCCTTTGGATCTTTTGCTCCATTTGATCGATGTAAACAAAATTGATATATATGATATTCCCATTTCGCTGATCACAGATCAGTATTTGGATTATATTCATCAAATGGAAAAACAGGATATGGAGATCATGAGCGAATTCCTTGTAATGGCAGCAACGCTTTTGCGGATCAAGTCCAAGATGCTCCTTCCTGTGGAAAAAGAGCCGGAAGAGGAACCGGAGGATCCGAGACAGGAACTGGTGGAACGGCTTTTGGAATATAAGATGTATAAATACGCGGCAGGGGAGCTTAAGGATATGCAGATCAATGCCCAGAAAGCCTTTTTTAAGCCAACGACCATGCCCAAGGGACTGAAATATGAGGAACCTCCTGTGGATCTGGACGCTCTGGTGGGGGATTTGACGTTGGATAAGCTTCATGAGATCTTTAAGTCTGTAATGAAACGTGCCAGCGACAAGGTGGACCCGATCCGGAGCAAGTACGGAAAAATCCAGCAGGAGGAGATCAATCTTTCTGATAAAATGGCAGAGATTGAAAATTATTCCAGGACAAGAAAGCACTTTAGTTTTCGCCAGCTTTTGGAAAAGCAAAAAACAAAGATGAATACGATTGTAACCTTTCTTGCCATTCTTGAGCTGATGAAAAGCGGAAAGCTGCATATTGTGCAGGAGCACCTGTTTGACGATATTTTAATAGATGTTGTGGAGTGAGGATATGGAGGAAAAAGTTATGGAGATCAGCCAGGCCCAGGCCGTCATCGAGGCGCTGCTGTTTACCATGGGAAAGGCAGTCCCTTTAAAGGATCTGGCGGCAGTATTGGAACATGATGAGGAGACCGTGCGCAGGATCATCCATCAGATGATGGATACATATAAAATGCAGAAGCGGGGAATCCAGATCATTGAGCTGGAGGATTCTTTTCAGATGTGTACGGATCCCGCCTATTATGACTATATTGTCCGTCTCACGCATCAGCCGAAAAAACATACCCTTACGGATGCCATGCTTGAAGCATTATCCATTATTGCCTATAAGCAGCCGGTGACCCGTTCTATGGTAGAGCAGATCCGGGGCGTCAGCAGCGATTATGTGATCAACCGGCTGATCGAGTATAATCTTGTGACTGAAGTTGGACGTTTGGATGCTCCTGGAAAGCCTATCCTGTTTGGAACGACAGAAGAATTTCTCCGCACCTTTGGAGTCAAATCCCAGGACGAGCTTCCGGTGATTGATCCGGTGAAGGTGGCGGAGTTTAAGACTGAGGCGGAAGAAGAGGCTGCCCTTAAAATCGAAACTTAATGTCCGGCGGCGGAGCGGCCAACAAGCCGGCCGAGGCGCCAAATTGCAAAAGCTTCATGAATAAATCCCTTAAAACCGGGGAAAATATAACCGGAACGTGTATAGGGAAAGGAAGTTTTTGTTATTATTGAGTTTCAAAAAAGACATGGAAATCTTTTTTATAAAACAGGTGTGATCGCTGGTATTTTCTTTTTATGTGTGTGTATCCTGCCCATGGCAGGACTGGTGGAAGGTACAAGGGAGAACTATGCGATCCATTTAGGCGGATCCGGCGGGGATCTTACACAGGTTATGGCAGATCCGGTCATGGATCTTTACAGCAATCATATACTGCTCATCCGTCTGGAAGATTTTGAAACGATCCGGGAATATGAGAGCACGGATACGATTTATCCTGCATCTTTAACAAAGATTATGACTGGAATTTTAGCCATTGAGGCCCTGGATAATTTTGACGAAAAGATTATCATACAGCCTGAGTGGATAGACCGGTTAAAGGAGCAAAATGCTTCGGTTGCCGGTTTTTTGCCTGGGGAGGCGGTGACGGTAAGGGATCTGCTGTATGCCACCTTGCTGCCTTCAGGAGCGGATGGCGCAGTTGCTTTAGCCTGCCGTATTTCCGGAAGCGAGGACGCTTTTGCCAGGCTGATGAATGAAAAGGCATTGAGCCTTGGGATGCTCCACACCCATTTTAAAAATGCTACAGGACTTCATGAGGAAGGGCATGTGACAACGCTTCAGGACATGGCGCTGCTTTTAGATTATGCCCTGGATAACGGAGTGTTTCGCCGGATATTTACAACCCACCAATATCAAACCGAGGCAACCAATCTCCATGAGCAGGGGATTTTTCTTGAAAGCACCCTTTTTGGAAGGCTGGACGAGGCAGAGCGGGAGACCGGCGGCCTGGTGGACAGCCTGGGGCAGCTTTCCGGCGGCGGATGGATCCTGGGCGGAAAAACCGGATATACGCCGGAGGCAGGTTTGTGTCTGGCCAGTGTGGCCCAGATCCATGATAAAGAATATTTGCTGTTAACTGCCGGGGCCTGCGGGAGCACATCGACCCTGCCCTATCATATTTTTGATGCAGTGGAGGTTTACAGCCATATTCAATAGGTTTCCATATAAAGCCCCGTCCTTTGGGACAGGGCCTTTATTATAATAATTCTATGATCCCGATAATGATTAAAAGCAGGGCGGAAATGGTTTCCAGCTGGCGGACGAAAGGACTTTCTTTTAACCGGATGCCGGCACGGCTGGAAAAATGCAGGCATAAAAATGAACAAATACTGCAAAAGGCCGCCATGGATATGGGGGAGATCCCTGAAATCCCTGCACCGATGGCCGGAGGGATACAGTTGGCTGCCAGGGAAATACCAAGGATACAGGCGCCCTTGAGTGAAAGTCCCGGAATTTGCCGGTTTTCACTGTCAGACCGGCTGCACAGACAGTAAATGCCAAAGGCCAGGATCATCAGCGCCCCGGTAACATTGGCGGCTGTCACCGCTATGGCAGGGATGCTTCCGGGAATATAGGAAAAAATTCCTGCGAAAAGACCTGTAAATCCGGAAATGATCAAATTGGGAAGTATGGGGATCCCCTTATGTTTAAGACCAAGGCGGATCCCGATCATAAAATTATCCAGATTTACGGCAATGCTCATAAGCAGGGCCATAATAATCCCCATAAAATCACCTCAATATACAATATTCGCCAATATTTGCAGTGTTCCTTGGGCAGCGTTTTTGCCGCATCTTTAACCGACCATTTCTTAATAAGCCGCAGCTAAAGCATAGCATTTCCGGTATTTACATAAAATATATTAAAATCTGCGCCTCCGGGAAAAGACATAAGTTGAAATGATCTTCCCGGGAAAAGGAGAAGTCCGGAATATGAAAAGAAGACTAAAAATAACCATAGGGGCTGCGGGGCTGATGATAGGGCTCCTGATCTTTAATTTAAAAGGCTTTGCAGCACCATGTCTGCCTGCTGCCAAAACGGAATCTCAGGCCCTTTGTGAGGAACTGGATTCATCTCTCCATGCCAGGGCCGCCGTGCTTATGGACGGGGATACAGGCCGGGTCCTTTACGGCAAAAATCCGGATGAGTTTTTGCCTATGGCCAGCACAACAAAGATCATGACATTAATTGTTGCCCTGGAAAATGCCTCCTTGGATGAGCTGGTGACTGTGTCCGCCTATGCGGCAGGTATGCCGGATGTACAGCTGGGGATCCGGGAAGGGGAAGTGTATGTTTTAAAAGACCTGCTGTATTCTATGATGCTTGAGTCCCACAACGATTCAGCAGTAGCCATTGCCGAGCATGTTGGAGGCAGCGTGGAAGGTTTTGCAGCCCTGATGAATGAAAAAGCCGAAGGGCTGGGATGCACATCCACTTATTTTATTACGCCTAACGGTCTGGATGCTAAGGACAGCCGTGGGATCCACGGAACAACAGCAAGGGATCTGGCCTTGATCATGCGGTACGGGATCCAAAATGAAATGTTTCTTAAGATCACCCGTACAATGTCCTATTCTTTTACAGATCAAACAGGAAACCGGTCTTTTGATGTGAATAATAAAAACGCCCTTTTAACTATGACGCCGGAGGCTGTGTCCGGCAAGACGGGATTTACCTCCGGCGCAGGGTACTGTTATGTATGCGCTGTTTCCAGTGAAGGAAGAAGTTTTATCATTGCCCTTTTAGGCTGCGGCTGGCCGCCTAATAAATCCTGGAAATGGGAGGATGTTTCCCAACTTATGGATTATGGAAAGGAAAATTACCATTATGTCCAAATAGGCATGGAAGGTGAAGCGCTGCCACAGGTCACCGTCATTAATGGAACTGAAGATCAGGTGTCGGTTTCCTGTAAGGCCCGGACCGTGGATGTGCTGTTAAGACAGGACGAACAGGCGGATATTGTAAAAACTCTGGTTACTCAGGTCCAGGCGCCGGTAACCGCCGGAAAACGGGCCGGGACAATCGAGTATGTTGTAGGAGATACGGTCCTTTATTCCTATGCGGTAAATTTTTCACAAAGTTCGGAAATAAAGGATCTGTCCTTTTATTTCAGGAAAACAGGGGCTTTTTTTCTCTTTGGCTTAAAGTCGTCTTAGACTTTTCAACAAATTTTCCTTGAAAAAATTGGTTAAACGCGATAGAATAAAATCGGCAGAGAATTTGATGTTTTTTATAAAATTTTATTACTATGGAGGGCTAAAAATGAACAATTTGAAACAACTGTCAGCAAGAGAAAGAATTAATTTACTGCTTGATGACAACAGTTTTGTTGAAATTGGCGCACTTGTCCACGCAAGAAGCACAGATTTCAACATGGCATCGACTCCTACCCCGGCAGATGGCGTTATTACCGGCTATGGCCTGGCAGACGGCAATCTGGTCTATGTATACAGCCAGGATGCTGCTGTGATGAACGGGGCAGTAGGCGAGATGCATGCTAAAAAAATATCAAAGATTTACGAGCTTGCTTTAAAAACCGGAGCACCGGTAGTTGGTTTGATTGACTGTGCAGGTATGCGCCTTCAGGAAGCCACAGATGCTTTGGATGCTTTTGGCGAGCTTTATTTTAAACAGACCATGGCATCCGGCGTGATTCCTCAGATCACAGCGATTTTCGGAACCTGCGGCGGCGGTGTGGCTATGATCCCTGCTCTGACAGACTTTACATTTATGACCCGGGAGGGGGCCCGTCTGTTTGTAAACACCCCTAATGCATTGGAACATAATGATGTTTCCAAGTGTGATACATCCTCCTGTCAGTACCAGAGTGTTCAGGCTGGTACCGTGGATTATGCAGGAGAGTCTGAAGAAGATGTCCTCTCAAAAATCCGTATGCTTATTTCCCTGCTCCCTGCCAATTGCGATGATGAGAGTTCTTATGCAGACTGTAATGATGATCTGAACCGGGAAGATCCTGCTCTGGAAAATGTAAAGGATACTGCTTACATTCTTCGGGATATTGCCGACAATTACCAGTATTTTGAATTAAAACCGGATTATGCTCCTGAGATGGTCACAGCCCTGATCCGTTTAAACGGCATGACTGTAGGCGCAGTGGCAAACCGCAGTGAGTTCTTAGGGGAAGACGGTACGGTGGAAAAGACCGTAGATGCTGTCCTTACAACAGATGGCGCCGGAAAGGCCGCTGATTTTGTACGTTTTTGTGATGCTTTTTCGATTCCTGTCCTGACTTTAGTAAATGTGGAAGGCTATAAAGCTACAGTTGAAGAAGAAAAGACTATTGCAAAGGCATGTGCCCGTCTGACCTGCGCTTACGCAGATGCTACAGTGCCTAAGGTAACGGTTGTCATTGACAAGGCTTTCGGAAGCGCATATCTTGCCATGAACAGCCGTCATATCGGGGCGGACATGGTATATGCCTATCCTAAAGCACAGATCGGCATGATGAACGCAGCTTCTGCAGTAAAGATCATGTATGCGGATGAGATCAAGGCTTCCGACAAGGCTCAGACATTGATCGCTGAAAAGACCGCAGAATATGAAAAGATCCAGAACAGTCCCGTATCTGCCGCTGCAAGAGGCTATGTGGATGATATTATTGAACCGGCTGCCACACGTAAGCGTGTGATCGCTGCCTTTGAAATGCTGTATACCAAAAGAGAGGATCGTCCTGATAAAAAGCACGGCACGATTTAGAAAGAGGTGATCTATGATGAAAAAGCTTGTTGCATTTTTGTGCATGCTTATCTGTATTCTTTCGATGACCGGCTGTTCAAAAACGGAGACGACAGATTATACTGCCAACTACGATCAGGAAGCGCTTAAGGATACTACGGAGCAGTTTTTCTCCATGCTCCAGAACGAGGACGATACAACGATCCAGAATTTCCTTGCCATGGATAACAGCCAGATTTCATCAGATAATGATCTGGCACTGGAAATTAAGGCCGGATTTCAGGCTTGGCTGGATAACAGAGATGAGCTGGGAGATTTTGATCCCCAGGAAAGTGACGTTTGTACTTTAACTGCAGATGAGGACGGAGCAGTGCTTGTCCTGGAATCCACCTTTACGAACCGTACCGGCAGGATCACTGCCAATTACGGTACAGACGGAACACTGATTTCCTTTAATGTGGAGCCGGTATACTCTATGGCTGAAAATCTTGAGAATGCCCTGTTAAATACAGTGCTGGGCATGGGGATCGTGTTTATCGTTCTGATCTTTATTGCCTTTATTATCAGTCTGTTCCGGTTTATTAATAAAGCAGAGAGCCGGGTCGCTGCAGGACACAAGGAAGAAAGCCGTCCTGTACAAAAAGAAGTTCCAAGACCAGCGCCGGCACCTGCGCCTGTACCAGCACCGGCAGCCGTGTCAGAGCCTATGGATGATCTGGAGCTTGTTGCCGTGATCACAGCTGCTGTAGCCGCATCCATGAATACATCTGTAGATAAGCTGGTTGTCCGTTCCATTAAGAGAAGAAGCACGAATAAGTGGCATAAAGCCTGAATTTAGGAGGATATTTTAAAATGAAAAATTATATTATTACAGTTAATGGTACAAGCTATGAAGTTTCCGTTGAAGAAGCCGGCGCCGTTTCTGCTGAAAAGACAGTAGCAATGCCTTCTGCTGCACCTGCGCCAGCACCGGCTCCCGCACCTGCCGCTGCCGCACCTAAGGCAGCCGCTGCACCGGCACCTGCACCAGCACCGGCCGGAGCAGCAGGTTCTATTACAGTGACCTCTCCAATGCCTGGAAAGATCATTGATGTTAAAGTGAATGTTGGCGATGTGGTAAAGAGAGGCGATGTCGTCCTGATCCTTGAAGCCATGAAGATGGAAAATGAAATCGTTGCTCCTGAGGACGGTACTATTGCTACTGTAGATGTGGCTGCCGGAGCTTCTGTTGAAGCCGGTACTGTTCTTGCAACATTAAACTAAATGATACACGGGCATTATTTCCCGGAATTTTCATGGGAGGTTAAAAAATGGATTACATTTTAAATACACTGGACAGCTTGGTTCATCAATCCGCATTTTTTAATTTGACCTATGGGAACTTTATCATGATCCTTGTAGCCTGCGTCTTTTTATATCTGGCGATTGCAAAAGGCTACGAACCCCTGCTTTTAGTTCCCATCTCTTTTGGAATGCTGCTTGTGAATCTTTATCCGGATATTATGAAAACCATCGAGGAGGCTGCTGCTGACGGCAGTACCTCAGCCGGACTTTTACATTACTTTTACTTAGGGGATGAGTGGGGCATATGGCCGTCGCTGATCTTTTTGGGCGTAGGCGCCATGACAGACTTTGGTCCCCTGATCGCAAATCCCAAGAGCTTTCTTCTTGGAGCAGCCGCCCAGTTCGGCGTGTTCTTTGCCTACATTGTTGCGATCTTAATGGGCTTTACTAACGAGCAGGCCGCTGCCATCTCTATCATCGGCGGCGCTGACGGCCCTACATCCATTTATCTGGCAGGAAAGCTTGGCCAGACGGCACTTATGGGTCCTATTGCCGTGGCGGCATATTCCTATATGTCCTTGGTGCCCATTATCCAGCCGCCGATTATGCGCCTGCTGACCACAAAGAAAGAGCGGGCCATTAAAATGGAACAGCTCCGTCCAGTCTCCAAGCTGGAAAAGATACTGTTCCCTGTGGTAGTATCTATCGTTGTTATTTTGATCCTGCCGTCCACTGCTCCCCTGATCGGTATGCTTATGCTTGGCAACCTGTTCAGAGAGTCCGGCGTAGTGAAACAGCTGACAGAAACAGCTTCCAATGCCATGATGTACATTATCGTTATCCTGCTGGGAACATCTGTTGGCGCAACGACCAGCGCTGAGGCGTTCTTAAACTGGACCACCATTAAGATCATCATTCTTGGTCTTATTGCTTTTGCTATCAGTACAGCAGCAGGTGTTCTATTCGGAAAGCTTATGTGCGTGGCTACCCACGGCAAGGTTAATCCCCTCATCGGATCTGCCGGTGTTTCGGCGGTTCCTATGTCCGCCCGTGTGTCCCAGAAGGTTGGAGCGGAGACAGACCCGACGAACTTCCTGCTGATGCATGCTATGGGACCAAATGTAGCCGGCGTTATCGGTACTGCGGTTGCAGCCGGAGCATTTATGGCGTTCTTTGGCGTGGTATAAAAGAAGTCGGCCGAAAAGGCCTTTTGACACAATCGCATATTAAGGAGGAGAACAAATGTCAGAACAAGTTAAAAAACCGGTGGGCATTACTGAAACTGTTCTGCGTGATGCCCATCAGTCTTTGATCGCAACACGTATGACCACGGAACAGATGCTGCCCATTGTTGATAAAATGGATAAAGTGGGTTATCATTCTGTAGAGTGCTGGGGCGGCGCTACCTTTGATGCATGTCTGCGTTTTCTTAAGGAGGATCCATGGGATCGTCTCCGTAAGTTAAGAGACGGATTTAAAAATACAAAGCTCCAGATGCTTTTCCGCGGACAAAATATTCTCGGATACAGCCATTATGCTGACGATGTAGTGGAGTATTTTGTACAGAAATCCATTGCCAATGGTATTGATATTATCCGTATTTTTGATGCCTTAAACGATCTGAGAAATCTTGAGACCGCAGTAAAGGCAGCCGTAAAAGAAGGCGGACATGCCCAGGTCGCGTTAAGCTATACATTAGGTGATGCTTATACACTGGATTATTGGAAAGATATTGCAAAACGCATTGAGGATATGGGTGCAAATTCCATCTGCATTAAAGATATGGCCGGACTTTTAGTGCCTTATGCAGCTACAGAGCTGGTAACTGCTCTTAAGGAATCCACCAACCTGCCGATTCAGATCCATACCCACTACACCAGCGGTGTAGCATCCATGACATATTTGAAGGCTGTTGAGGCCGGCGCGGATGTGATCGATACAGCCATGTCCCCATTTGCTATGGGAACAAGCCAGCCGGCAACAGAAGTTATGGTGGAAACCTTTAAAGGGACTCCTTATGATACAGGTCTGGATCAGAAGCTTTTAGCTGAAATTGCTGATTACTTCAGACCGATGCGTGAGGAAGCTCTTGAATCCGGCCTTATGAGCACAAAGGTTCTTGGCGTAAATATCAAGACTTTGATCTATCAGGTGCCTGGCGGTATGCTTTCCAACCTGGTTTCCCAGCTTAAGGAAGCTCATGCCGAAGATAAGTATGAACAGGTGCTTGAAGAGATTCCGAGAGTCCGCAAAGACTTTGGTGAGCCGCCTTTAGTAACGCCTTCATCTCAGATCGTTGGAACGCAGGCTGTTCTCAATGTACTTATGGGAGAGCGTTATAAGATGATCACAAAAGAGAGTAAGGCGCTGCTCCATGGTGAATATGGCCAGACGGTAAAGCCCTTTAATCCGGAAGTTCAGAAAAAAGCTATCGGCGATGAAAAGCCGATCACCTGCCGTCCTGCAGATCTTATTAAACCTCAGCTTAAAGAGATCGAGGCGAAGATGGCCCGGTGGAAACAGCAGGATGAGGATGTATTATCCTATGCTTTGTTCCCACAGGTAGCAGAGGAATTTTTCAAATATAGAGAGGCCCAGCAGACGAAAGTAGATCCAACTGAAGCTGACACGGAAAATGGGGTATACCCGGTATAAATGGTAAAATCCAAAAAGGCTGCCCGGCTGTAAAATAAAACCGGCAGCCTTTTTTGCGCGATACGCCCGGCAAGTGGCCGCTATGCTGGCATAAGCGGAGATTTGCCGGGCAACGGTCAGGGAGCAGCAAAGCTGCGAGCTGCGCGATACGCCCGGCAAGTGGCCGCCATGCTGGCATGGGCGGAGATTTGTATATCTGGGAGGAAAACGATGTGAATAAAATGGATCAAAAAGAAAAAATCAAAAAGATTGTTGCCCAAAACTCAGGAGATCTCATAAAGATATGCAGGAATCTGTCAAGGTTCTCCGGTGAAAATGGAGAAAAAACAGATGTAGCCTTAAAATATGTGACTGGTTTTCTTGATGGACTTAAGGTCAGATATAGCCTTTTAGATGGGGAAGTACCTTGTATCCATGCCATTGTTGGGAAAAATACAGGGATAAAGGGCATATATAAAGGGAGTATAGTCATGGAAGGGGAAAATGACATCTGCAGCGGTGCCGGGGTACTGTTGTTTGTACTCAAGCTTGCTGTGGCCGGCCTTGTGGCTTTTGACGGTTCCTTGGATTTTTATTTCTTTTTTGGAAAAATACCGGAAAAGCTCCCGGAAATACCTGAAAAATACGCTTTTTGCATGGAGGCGTCCGGGGCTGATGAAGGACATGTTCATGAAAAAGCAGAAGCGCTTTTAAACGGTCTGTGAAAAGGCTGAAAGGGAAAAATACACGGCAGGCATTGACATTTAAAAAAAAAGGCGGTAAAATTTCTACATTAGTGTAGTGGTGGAGCGCAGTGCTGCAGGCAGTGCGGAGAGCATGTCTGCAGCAGCTGCGCTTTATCATAGCACCGCGATAAGTTATAAGGAGTGGAATAAAATGAAAAAATTTCTTAGTGTTCTTTTGTCAGCAGCATTGGCTGCATCTTTGATGACTGCCTGCGGCTCAGGCAATTCTGCCAGTGGCTCAGGCGAGACAACACCAGCTTCACAGGCCGAAACACAAGCGGATACAGCTCAGACAGAAGCTGGCGCAGCGGATACCCAGAGTGGGGATGCTTCAGCAGATTCTCAGGCTCCTGCAGCTACAGGAGAAGCAGTAAGCATCGGTGTGATCCAATATATGCAGCACGGTTCTTTGGATGAAGCTTACGAAGGTTTTGTAGATGGCCTTGAGGAGGCCGGATATGTTCAGGGTGAAAACCTGACAATTGATTTCCAGAATGCTTCCGGAGACACAAGTACAGCTCAGACGATTTGCGATAACTTTAAAAACAGCGGCGTAGATTTGGTCCTTGCCATTGCTACACCGGCTGCTCAGTCTGCAGTAAATGTGTTTGACGGGACAGATGTACCGGTACTGTTTACAGCTGTAACGGATGCGGTAGAAGCCCAGTTGGTGGAAAGTAACGAAGCTCCTGGAAAGAACGTGACCGGTACTGTAGATATGCCGGTAATTTCCGATCAGATCCAGGTAATCCGCGACATTCTTCCAGATGCAACACGTTTAGGAATCCTTTATACTTCCAGCGAAGCAAACTCTGAGATCCAGGCCCAGGAAGCTCAGGCTGCCGCAGAGGCTCTCGGATTTGATGTGACGGTTGCCACAGCTTCCAATACAAACGAGATCCAGCAGACCATGACTTCTGTTGTAGGTTCTGTAGATGCTGTATATATTCCATCCGATAACGGTTTTGCCAGCGCTATGGGTACAGTCAATAATATTGCTGTAGAAAATCAGCTTCCGGTATTTTGCGCCGTGGAAGCGATGATCCAGGAAGGCGGTATTGCCACAACAGCAATTAATTACTATGATCTTGGAAAACAGACGGCTGCTCAGGCTGTAAGAATCTTAAATGGAGAAAGCGCATCTGAGATTCCTGTGGAAAATCAGGAAAACTGCGGTCTGGTCGTAAACAAGACTTTTGCTGAAAGCGTTGGCGTAACTATCCCTGAGGATATTTTAGCTAAAGCTGTAACTGTTTATTAAAAAGGAAAGAAAAACAAATGATTACTTTGCTATTAAATAATATACAGTCTGCGGCAGTTTTGGGCGTGATCTGGGGGATCATGGCTCTGGGGGTCTATTTGACCTACCGGGTGCTTAATTACGCAGATCTGACCGTAGACGGAAGTTTTACTTTGGGCGGCGCAATGTCAGCCGTGTACATTTCCGCAGGTATACCTCCCATCCTGGCCATTCTCCTGGCAACGGTAGGAGGTATGATCGCTGGTCTTGTGACTGGTGTGCTTCATACAAAATTTAAGATTCCGGATCTTCTGGCCGGTATTTTGTGTCAGTTTGCCCTGTACTCCGTAAATCTGCGTATTATGGGCAAAGCAAATGTCAGTCTTTTAAATGTAGAAACTATTTTCTCCCAGATTGAGGATCTGGGTGTGCCATCCAAGTGGTCAGGATTGATCGTTGGCCTGATTTTCGCTGTCATTCTGATCATCCTTATGTACTGCTTCTTTGGTACAGAGATTGGCTGTGCCTTAAGAGCTACAGGAAATAACCCGGATATGGTTAAAGCTTTAGGAACGAATACAAAGGTTATGATCGTCCTTGGGCTGGTTATCGGAAATGGTCTTGTGGCCATGTCCGGCGGCCTTTTGGCTCAGTACCAGGGTTATGCGGATATTCAGATGGGTGTGGGCACCATCGTTTTCGGTCTGGCGGCGGTTATTATCGGAGAAGTTATTTTCTCAAAACGGACCTACTTCCACCGTCTGGCCGGTGTTATCATCGGATCGGTCGTGTACCGTATCATCATTGCCCTTGTTCTTTTACTGGGACAGCGCCTGAACTTTGAAGATACCCTGGGCTTTCGTATCGAAGCCAATGATACAAAGCTGATCACAGCGATCATTGTGGTGATCTGCCTTGTTTCCCCATCCATTAAAAACTGGATCTTTTCCAGAAGAAAAAAGGAGGGTGTCTAAATGCTGGATATTATTAATGTACATAAGTCCTTTAATATTGGCACTCCGGTGCAAAAGGACGCCCTTACTGGCCTGAACCTTCATTTGGATAAGGGAGATTTTGTGACTGTCATCGGTGGTAATGGTGCCGGAAAATCCACGATGCTTAATGCTGTAGCTGGTGTTTTCGGCGTTGAAAAAGGTGTAATAAAAATTGACGGCCATGATGTGACCCGTGACCCGGAATATAAAAGAGCCAAATACATTGGCCGGGTTTTCCAGGATCCTTTAAAAGGTACTGCCGGCGATATGTGGATTGAGGAAAATCTTGCACTTGCCCTGCGCCGGGGCAAACGGCGCAGCCTTCGCTGGGGGATCAGCAATAAGGAGAGAGAACAGTTTGTTGAATTGCTAAAGACTCTGGATCTTGGTCTTGAATCCCGTCTCAGCGCAAAAGTCGGTCTCCTTTCCGGAGGACAGCGTCAGGCATTGACTTTGCTTATGGCTACCATTAAGGAGCCTCAGCTTCTTTTGCTGGATGAGCATACAGCCGCTCTGGACCCGAAAACCGCCAAAAAAGTGCTGGAGATGACCGATGAGATCATATCCAGAAGTCATCTGACTACCCTGATGATCACTCATAATATGAAGGATGCCATTAAATACGGCAACCGTCTGATCATGATGAATGACGGAAAGATCATCTATGATGTTTCCGGAGATGAAAAGAAGCGCCTGAAGGTTTCCGACCTTCTTGCCAAGTTTGAGCAGGCCAGCGGCGGTGAATTTGCCAATGACCGTATGCTTTTGGGACAGTAGGGTTTTATTTGCGTGAGGCGATACTTCCTATTTGTGTTAAGACCTGCTTTTGATGCCCCAGGGCCGGGGCGGACAAATGAATAAAAAGAAAAAATGTAAGCTCCTGTAAGGATGAAAAATTCTTGCAGGGGCTTTTTTTTTGCCTGTTGGGACTTGGCAGAAAGTTATAGTTATAGAAAAGATTTCCCGGTGAAACTATAAAGTAGAAAGCAGTTAATGCAGCTGCTTTTTGACAAAATTTAAAGGAGCTGAAAAAATGAACACACATAGAGTAACAGAAGCAATGACAGACCAGTTTAGAGAATATCTCATCCGTGAAGAGCGGTCACAGGCAACTGTGGAAAAGTATTTGCGGGACATAAGAGCATTTATGGACTACTGCAAAGAAAAAAACGGTTATGTGGATAAAACCGTAGTCATGGCTTATAAAGAATATATCCGGGAAAACTATAAACCGTCCAGTGTAAATTCCATGCTGGCATCAGTAAACGGTTTTTGTAAATTTATGGGATGGCAGGAATGCTGCGTGCGGCCGTTGAAAGTGCAAAGGGCAATTTTCTGTCAGGAAGAACGTATGCTGAAAAAGGAAGAATATTTTCGCTTGTTAAAAACCGCAAAATATAAAAATGATTTCAGAATGTGCATGATCATGGAAACTTTAGGCTCAACAGGGATGAGAGTATCAGAGCTTCCCTATGTGACAGTGGAGGCGTTAAAGCAGAGACAGACAGTGATCAGCTGCAAAGGAAAGATACGAAAGATTTTCCTTCCGGAAAAGCTGTGCCAAAAACTGAAAAACTATATAAAGAAAATGAACATCCGATCCGGAAGTATCTTTGTAACCCGATCCGGAAAGCCTATGAACCGAAGTAATATATGGGCTGCTATGAAAAAAATATGTCAGGACGCCGGAGTGGATCCCAGAAAGGTTTTTCCCCATAATTTTCGTCATTTATTTGCAGTTATGTATTATGAAATGGAAAAAGATATTGCAAAGCTGGCAGATCTTTTAGGACACAGCTGTGTGGAGACAACAAGAATCTATATTCTTACAGATGGGATGCAGCATAGAAAACAGATTGAAAGATTAAATATGCTTTTAGAATAACATAATATTGATTATGTAGTGAAACTAAATTTTATGGTTATCCCTTGTAAGCAATTTTAACTCATTCTTGTACATAAATCAATATGGTTTTAGAAAAAAATAGGGGGTAAAGCCACCACTGTATCCTGAATAAATGACCAGAAAATCCTACTTTTAAGTCCATAAACTTAATCTGCTCTTTAAATCTGAATTATTTTTTTGCGCAGCAAACAGGCCGGAAAGGAATTTTTCTTTTTCCGGCCTGTTTGCCGTGTATTTTTTTATTTTATCGATCCATGTACCTTTATAAGCTTTACTCTATATTGCCGCATCATAAGTTTTTCCTGACTTTTTTTCGGCCGCCCAATGCCGGGATTACGACATAATCAATATTATGTAGTGCTTCCCAAAATACATCGGGTCAGGTTGGTAGAAATACTATAAAAGTTCTGACTCAGATGGATCACTGGAAATGGAGGAAAAACGATGGATCAGCAGATGCATATAAAGGATTCTATGCTTATGCTGGAATTTGACGATCAGGAGGCACAGCTTGTGCCCAGCGGTCATTTATACAGCATGTGGTATGGACATCGCCTGTCTTTTTACGGATTGGAAAATCTGATGGAGAAAATGAAACGCATTTATTATCTTATGGAAATATCTTCGGATGATTCCGGGTATCCCAGCGCGTTTCCTACGGACAATCCTTTCTTTGTTTCTGAAACCTGCCTTGAAGGGAAGGCTCAGTGGTACAGCCACCGGGATATACCTTCAAATATGGAGCCCGAACGATGGGAAAATTGTCTGATGATCCGGTCTTTGAACCGCAAGGAAAACTGCTGGCAGGGACAGCTCATGGAAAAGGACAGGCAGTGGAATTATAACAGCGCCCATGAGCTTACTGAGCTTCTCAGCCAGGTTTGGTTAATGATGAAGGGCCGGAGACTGACTTTTTTCGGCTCCCTTTAAATAAAAGGGAAAGCAAAAATTATGGTTTACCCTTAAAAATCTGCCTGCGCTGGCATTATATTCTGGCTTTAAGGCAGAAATTTATGCCGCCCCGGTGTTTCCGACCGGGAAACGGACAAAAGACGAGAGGATCGTTGAAAGGAAGGAGAATTTAATTATGAAGGGTAGAAAACCAAGGAACCGTCTGCTCAGACTTTTCCTGTGCATGATCCTGGTTCTTGCCATGGCAGGCAGTTCCCTTAGCGCCCTGGCTGCGGAAACCGGCAGTACCTTTACAGCCCCTGCCCAGACCGTGTCTGAGTTGGACGGAACAGGGACATCCGATAGTACAGCCCAATCCCAAAGCAGCGCCAGCGACTCTACAGCTCCAGGCGATACCCAAAGCAGTTCCCAAACAGGGCAAACGACGGCATCGTCATCTCAGAGTGGTACACAGGGAGACAGTCAGAGCCAGTCCTCAGACAGAGGAACCATGGACACAGAGGCTGCTATGGATGGCATGGCCGGCGGAGCAGGCAGTCAGGTGCCTGATAATACAGGCGTTCAGGTGCCGGATAACGGAAACGATGGATCTTCAGGCGGAACCCAGGGCAGCCAGGACCAGAAAGATGAAACAACTGTCGGCGATACCCAGCCGTCCGATTCATCTGCTCCAGGTGAAACGCCGGGAACTGACGAAAATACATCACAAAGCACAGATCCATCTCATAGTGATGGGGAAAATGGACTGGGAGACGGCGAGGAGGAACAAGAAAATTTAGAGGAAGAGATGGCGGAAGCGCAGACCCCTTCACCGCTGTCTGTTTTGCTAAATGATCCTGACGTAGATCAGGTTCCGGACCATCATAAATACATTAAAGCAAATGAAAATGGTTCTTATACGCTTACTTTAAATGTCACCGGTTTGTATAAAAGTGAAACCGGAAAAAAGCCTAAAATGGATGTTTTGCTCATTGTTGACCAGTCTAATAGTATGAATAATAAATGGGGAAATACAACACGATTAAAAGCTTTAAAAAATGTGGTCAGCGGAGAAAACGGGCTGACAGAAGCTATCTTAGGCAATGAAAATATTGATGCTCAAATGGCTATTGTAGGGTACAGCGGAAGCACAGGTGATTGGTGGGGAGATACCCCATATAATGATGCTTCAGTATTACAGTCCTGGACAAGCAGTAAAAGTGCTGTGGACAGGGTTGTACGGAATATAGGCGCTGGCTCTGGTTCGACTACAGGAAGCGGTACGAACTGTGAGGCCGGTTTACGGGAAGCCGCCCAAGTGCTCCAAAGTTCCGGTGTAAGAGCGGATGCACAAAAAATTGTTATCTTTTTATCCGATGGTGATCCCACATACTATTATTATCCAAATGATGGATGGCATAGGGAGGGCCGTGATTGGGTAAGACATTCCCAAGGTGATACCGGTGGAGCTGGAAACGGATATGACTCAACAGCGGCTGATTATGCTTACAGTCAGGCAGCATCTATTCAAGGCTTGTCTGCATTTTATACTGTAGGTATTTCCAGCGCTGCAAATGAATCGTTTTTAAGAGCACTTGCAAATAAATCATCTGCTGATCAAAAAGATTATTATGGATCAAAGGACAGCGATGATCTGGCCGAAGTTTTTGCAAAGATTGTTGCGGAGGTTACCGAATTTACTTGCCGCGATGTGACGATTACGGATACATTAAGCCAGTATGTGGATCTGAGTCCAACTGAGGGAGAAATTCGTTTAGTTATTACTAAAAATGACAGTGGGGCACAGCTGACCGATCAGGAGATGCAGGCAGAAATAAATGCCGGTTTAAATTTTTCTGTATCTGTTGATGGAAAGACGATTTCAGCCAGTTTAGGCTCCGGTTATACATTAAAACAAAATTATACATACTCGATTAGTTTTGATGTAAAGCCAAGTCAGGCAGCTTACGATGAATTTGCATCTAATCAGACTAATGGAACTTATTCACAAAATAGTAACTATCCTCATAAAGGATCTAATGGAAGTGATGCGCCGGGAAATACAACAAGTTCAGGTCAGCCTGGATTTTATTCCAATAATAGCGCATCTTTAACATACACTTATGGGGATACAGGAGCGACATCGAATACAGTAAACTATGTGGAACAACCGGTTGTTCAGGTATCATCAATGTCCATTCCAATAACTAAGCTTTGGGAAAACGATGATCCTACGCTTCGTCCGGAATCCATTACAGTAAATCTTTACCAGGATGGTAAGACGGAAGTTTATAAAACATTGACAATAACACCGGATGATAACGGAAACTGGACAGGAATCTTCCAGTATGCAGCTGAAGGTCATACTTATACTGTTCAAGAGGAGGCACTGGACAATTACACTCCAACTATATCCGGATCTGCTCAAAATGGTTTTACGATTACCAATACTCGGAATACAACGGATATTACTGTAACTAAAAACTGGGTTGATAATAACAACGCTGATCATGTTCGGCCCAATTCCATTACGATTCAACTTATGAACGGCGAAGCGGAAGTGGGAGATCCGGTAACAATTGGCGTAAATGAAAACGGACAGCCGTTAGAAGGAACGACTGTTTCGGATGATGGAAATCAATGGTCTTATACATGGGCAGATCTTCCGGTTTTAGGTAATAACCAGCAGTACACAGTAAAGGAACTGACTCAAATCGATGGCTATACCCCCAGTTATTCACAGGACGGCCTGACGATTACAAATACCCGGGATGCATCCCTGACCGTCGGCAAAAAGGTGACCGGTGCTATGGGAGATAAAACGGCATCTTTTGAAATAACAATCACATTAAAAAACAACGATGGTTCTGCTTTTACCGGTGAACAAACCTATGCTTATATTGGCGGAACATTTGAGGATGTGAAAGATGCTAATGATGCTCCTGAAGGTGGAAATATTACTTTTACGAATGGTGTAGGAACAATTCTACTGAGCCATGGACAAACAATAACAATCCAGAACTTACCTGCGGGTGTGACCTATGAAGTCAATGAAAGTGATCCGCAGGGGCATACCGTGAGCTATGATCAACAAACAGGAACTTTACCTAATTGTAATATAACTGCTGTTGTAACAAATCATAAAGACTCAGTTCCTGTTACCGGCTTTGTTGATAATCCTGCCGGGGGAACTTTGATGGCTGCCATGGCCTTGTTTATTGGTGTAGGTGTGGTTGGTGTATGCACATTCTTCTCACGGCGCCTTTCCAGAAAACGGTAAAATGGACGATTTATCATTGAGAAAAATGGAGCAGGGCCCCCACAGAAGTTCCAATGTAAAGGAAGTAAAAGGAAAAGGACAAAAGGAGAAGGCTCCGGTGCCAGAGCGCCGTTCCTCTCCTGTTTGGCAGGATCTGCTGCTGCTTTTCCTGAAAATTATCATTATTGCCGCTGTATTTGTCATGATGTTTACTTTTGTCTTTGGTATTTTCCGTTATCCGGACCGGGCCATGGCTCCAGCCCTAAAGGATGGGGATTTAGTGATTTACTATCGACTGGATAAAAATTATGCCGCATCCGATGCTATTGTACTGGAATATGAAGGGCAGCTTCAGGTACGCCGGGTTGTGGCTGTAGCCGGAGACACGGTAGATATTAATGAAAATGGCCTGATGATCAATGGGGCATTGCAGCAGGAAACTGAGATTTACGAAGAAACTTATCGCTATGAAGAAGGTGTTGAATTTCCTTTAACTGTGCCTGAGGGATATGTATTTGTCCTGGGTGACAGCAGGGAAAACAGCACAGACAGCCGGATCTACGGCCCGGTGGCAATTTCAGACACAAAGGGCAAGGTAATGACCATTATCCGGCGAAGAGGTATATAAACATGGGACGCTGGAAAGCATCCTGTGATTTATATAAAAATGAAAACAAGTTAAAAAAATAAGGAGGAACTAAAAAATGATCAACTTAAAAAGATTTAAAGCTTTATTCATGGCTGGTGTATTAACCACAG
Source organism: Candidatus Scybalocola faecavium (assembly GCA_018713145.1). Lineage (GTDB taxonomy): Bacteria > Bacillota > Clostridia > Lachnospirales > Lachnospiraceae > Catenibacillus > Catenibacillus faecavium. The sequence goes on along the minus strand of DVFP01000015.1, from coordinate 100,502 downwards.
GACTATGCATGAGCGGAATGGGCGTGTTTGCTGCTGATGGCGAGAATACAGGCAGCAGTACATCAACGCCAGAGGCAACTCCATCCATTGTAAAGGAACTCGTAATGGCCGATGGTATTACTGTTCCAAACGCAGAATTTGAATTTACAGTAAGCAGCACTACACCAGGGGCACCGGAAGTGGCTAATATAACAATCGACTATACTTCTGAAACAAATAAAGGTGAAGTTGGTCTTGATGGTGTTTATCACATAGCTGCTTCTGAATTATTAGGATTACAAGCTTCTCAATTTCCACATGCAGGCGAATATGAATATACGATAGCTGAGGTGGGTAATACATACACCATTGAAGATTCTGATGAAGAAAGCATGACCTATGATTCGCAGACCTACACAGTGAGATATTATATTGTCAATGGTGAAAACGGCCTGGAGATTTCAAAAATCACTGCTGAAAATTCTGATCAAGGTAAGGTAAAGGATATTAAATTCACGAATATCTATGAAAAACGTGGCGGATCTGATGTTGATGAAGATTCTCTGACCATCAAAAAGTTAATTGAAGGTGAGTATGCAGATCAGACAAAAGAATTTAATTTCTCCATTACCTTAACAGCTCCGGCAACTTATGATGGTAGCGAAACCATTAAGGCAAAACTGAACAATGATGAGAATTCTCAGAATGTTAATGTTACGTTTGGTACACCCTATACTTTTGTATTAGATCATAATGACACTCTTGTATTCCCAAGCCTTCCTGCAGGAACAACATATACGGTGACTGAAATCGGTGTTTCAGATGATGGCTATACCCCATCCTGCCAGGTTATTTCTGACGGAAAAACAGCAGTTGCCTTTGGTGATGGAGATGAGACCGCTGATTTAACTGCTAAGGGTACAGTTGGTGAAAATTCCAATAGCGCAGTATTTACAAATACATATGATGACGGAGAAATTGTCATCACCGGCGTTATCATCAACAACCTTCCATTCATTATCCTTATTGCCGCTGCTGTTGCAGGTATTGCAGGATATGTTGTTGTAAAGAGAAAGATTGCCCGCTGATCATTTAAAAGATGATTCAAAGGAAAGGATTAAAAATGCTTTGTCATACAAATTCCAGGAAAAATAAAAAATTCTCTTTGGGAAAATGTGTGGTCAAGCTTGTGGACAGCGCCGTAAATCTTGCGGTGCTGGCCGCCTTTCTGCTGCTTTTCGCATATGGCTGTTATGCTCTTTGGGATTCTGAACAGGTTTATGCCACATCCGATTCATCCCGGTATGAAGTGTACAAGCCCACAGAGGACGATTCCTTATCTTTTCAGGAGCTTGTTGCCATGAATCCGGAAGTGTTTGGATGGCTGACCGTTTATGGAACACAAATTGATTATCCTTTGGTGCAAGCTCAGGATAATGATAAGTATATTAATACCGATGTGGAAGGTAATTTTTCCCTGGGCGGCAGTATCTTCCTGGACTACAGAAATAGCAGGGATTTTTCGGATTTTAATTCCATTATTTATGGCCATCATATGGCAGAGGCTGCCATGTTTGGTGAGTTGGCAGAATTTAAAGAGAAAAGCTATTTTGACAGTCACCCGTATGGAAGTCTTTATTATCATGGAAAATCCTGGGGCCTTGAATTTTTTGCTTTTATTGAAGCTGATGCTTATGATACCAGCATTTATACGCCGGGAATTTCATTAGAAAACAGGGAGGCTTACCTGGAAAATATTCTTTCAAAGGCAACACATGTAAGAAATACTCAGGTGACGGTAGATGACCGTCTTGTATTATTAAGCACATGTACTTCCGACTCTACAAATGGCCGTCATATTCTTGTTGGAAGAATTCTGGATCAGGTTCCGGAAGATCCATTTTCCTGACGGCATAGGAGAGAACAAAGGGTTGGATGTAAAACAGACATATGACTGGAAAGAAGAAGGAGAATAGATCATGAACAAAATTTTAAAAGCCAGAATAGGTAAACGCTTTGGCGTTTTTGTTCTGCTTTTTGCGTGCTTTCTTATGATGGGCCGGTCTTCCGCATATGGGGCTCAGGCGCCAAAAACCTCGGTTTATCTGCCTGTGGATCAGACTTTTACGGCAGAAAATACTCAGGAAAAAGAGCCGGAAGAAGAGATTTCCTATAGCCTTAAGGCTTTAGGAACAGATACGCCTATGCCTGAAGGCGCTGGAGAGAATGGATATATTTTTACGCTTAGAGGAAGCCAGGATGTCCAGGTTGGCCCTATTGAATATACTCATGGTGGTGTATATGAGTATACATTAAGTCCGGAAATTTCAGAAAAAGAGTATTATACTTATGATACATCCGTGTATCATGTGAAAGTCTATGTGAAAAATACTCAGGACGGGGATCTGACGGCTTTGGTTGTTATGGAAAATGGTCATGGGGAAAAGGTGGACAGCGCTTCGTTTGAACACAATTTTACAGGCCCGGAGCCGGTAATTGAAACGGAACCGGAAACACAGCCCCAGACACAGCCTCAGACAGAAGAATCTCAGTCCGAGCCACAGCCCCAGAAGGCTCAGATTCCTAAAACCGGAGATGTAATGAATCTTCCGTTATGGACAGGAATTTTGGCGGTTTCCGCAGGCGTGATCATTTTCGCGGCAGTACGCAAAAAGAAAACTCAGGACGAGAATACAAAATAAATTTATTGCCCCCAATAGGGCAAAATAAAAATCAGCCCGGGAGAGATAACCGTTCGGATCACTGAACCGTTACCTTTCCCGGGTTATTTTTTTCTAAGAATATTGACGCCGTGTCAGGGGTGTGCTATATTGTAAGTGTTGACATTGCGTCAAAACAGAACTTAGAAAAGTTGCTTTATGGAAAAATGAAAAATAAAGGAGAGGTTGATTAATGAAGTCAAAGGTTTATTTTTCAAGAGAAATAACTCCGGAAAAGGTTGTTGAAATGTATCACGCTTTAGGTGTGGAGCTGCCGGGAAAGGTGGCTGTGAAGGTTCATTCCGGTGAAAAAGGCAATCAGAATTTCCTTCGTCCGGAATTTTGGAAGCCTATGGTAGAGGAAGTCCATGGAACAATCGTAGAGTGCAATACGGCTTATGGTGATGCAGCAGGCGGTGTGCGGGATCATACAGAGTCCCACAGAAAGCTTCTGGAGGAACACGGCTGGACAAAATATTTTGATGTGGATCTTATGGATGCTGAGGGACCGGATGTAATCTGGCCGATTCCCAATGGAAAGATCTTAAAGGAAAATCATGTGGGAAAAGATATTTTAAATTATGATTCCATGCTGGTGCTGGCCCACTTTAAGGGACATCCCATGGGCGGTTACGGCGGAGCTTTGAAGCAGCTTGCCATTGGCTGTGCTTCCCGTGCAGGTAAGGCGCTGATCCATTCCGCAGGAAAAACCGATGACCGCTTTGAGACATGGCAGCAGCATGCCAGCAGCGTAGTATTCCCGGAGGCTATGGCCGATGCGGCTTCCAGCATAGTGGAGCATTTTAAGGGAAAGATCGCATTTATTAATGTTATGAAAAATCTTTCCGTAGACTGTGACTGCTGCGAAGTAGCTGAAGATCCCTGTATGAAAGATATTGGTATTTTGGCATCTTTGGATCCGGTTGCTATTGATCAGGCTTGCATTGACCTGGTGGTAAACTCTAACGATCCGGGAAAAGAACACTTTATGGAGCGGGTAAACAGCCGCAACGGTATCCATACCATTGAAGCTGCCGCAGATCTTGGATTTGGAACCCGGGAGTATGAACTGGTAGAATTATAAAGAGATTAAATCTTTAAATGTAACTATTGGGGACAGGGCATTTTCTTGCCAAGCGAAAGAAGGGCAAGAAGATGCCCTGTCCGTCTCATGAGAAAAAGTGGGGTATAGCGTGTGAAGAAATTTATTATGCGGCAGCCCCGCTTTTCCGGCGATTAACCGGCGCTTCTCCGGCACTTTTCCCGCATAGTGTCAGCCATAGATAAAACGTATGGAAAGGGATAAAAGACAAGTATTAGACACAAAAGTCCGGTCTAAGTATAATAAAACTAAATAAAAATACACATAACCGTTCAGCCCTCTGAACGGTTATGTTATATCCGGAGGTGTATTATGAGAAAGATATTATGCTTTTTACTTGCTGTAACGTTAGTTTTATCCCTTACCGCCTGTAATAGCACTAGCACGGGCGGGACAACGGAAAGTTCTTCACAGGCTTTGGCGGATGACAGCCAGATGACCGGCTCAGAAACCGACACTGCTGGCCCGGCCGGACGTGTCCTTGTGGCCTATTTTTCCTGGGCGGAAAATGCCATTTTGGAAGAGGATGTTGACGCTGAGGCCTCTCCCAGTGTTGTATCCCCTGGAAATGTGCAGCAGCTGGCCGGCTGGGTACAGGAGGCTACCGGAGGTGATCTGTTTTCCATTCAGGTCACGGATCCTTATCCCAGCGACTGGGACGCGTGTCTTTCCCGGGCTAATGAAGAGCGGAGAGAAGACGCAAGACCTGAACTTGTGGAAAATGTAGATCATCTGGAGCAATATGACACGGTCTTTTTAGGGTATCCTAACTGGTGGTATGGTGTCCCTATGGCCCTGCTGTCATTTTTGGAGGAAAATGATCTTTCAGGAAAGCAGGTCTATCTGTTTTGCTCCCACGGCACCGGCGGTCTGGCAAACAGCGTGGAGATCATTACCGAGGCTGCGCTGGATGCTGTGATTTCAGAGAATATTTTTGATTGTTATGAAGAGGATGCCTCATCGTCTCAGGAAGCCATTGTGGCATGGGTAGAGGGGCTGGGATACGCGGTGGAAAATCCAGAAGAAAATGAGGAAGCCGCATCAGAGGAAACGGAGAAAACAAATACTATGGCACAGCAGATTACTATACAATTTGGAGAACATACAGTGGTTTATGAGCTTAACGACAGTGAGGCGGCACAGGATTTATATGACCAGCTGCCCTTAACTGTGGAAGTGGAGGATTTCAGTACCAACGAAAAGATTTTTTATCCACCCAATTCCCTGGATACAGCAGATGTACCTTTAGCATCCAACGGGTCAGGAACCCTGGCCTATTATGAACCCTGGGGTGATGTGGTTATGTTTTACGGTGATTACAGCCAGAATCCGTCCCTGTATGAACTGGGACATGTGGTTTCCGGAGGCGAACTGGTTTCTGAAATGGCAGGGACCATTACCATCAGCGCGGCAGACTAAAAAGGCCTATGAGTTGGGGCCTGGGCTGAAATAAGGAGGGAACTTATGAATTTAAAGGCCAGGATAAAAATTACAGTGGACGCAGTCATGACGATCGCTCTTCTGTTTCTTATGGGGTATCCGTTTTGGGGGGATGTGGCCCATGAATGGGCAGGCGCCGGTATGTTTGTCCTGTTTATTGTCCATCACATACTGAACAAAAACTGGTACAGGTCACTATTTAAAGGAAAGTATACACCGGCCCGAATCTTCGGGCTGGCAGTGGATGTACTGGTATTTCTGGCCATGGCAGGGCTTATGGTCAGCGGTATTATGCTTTCCAATCATGTCTTTGCCTTTTTAGGTATTCATGGCGGCATGGGCTTTGCCAGACTGTTGCATATGGCAGCATCTTACTGGGGATTTGTCCTTATGGCCGCCCATCTTGGTCTCCATTGGGGGATGATTGCAGGTATGACAGGAAAGCTGTTTAAGATCACAGCCCCTTCCAAAAAGCCCAGGGCAGTTTTTGTTGTCCTGGGAGGGATCGTTGCTGTGTATGGTTTTTCAGTATTTATCCGCAGAAACCTGCTGTCTTATATGTTTTTACTCACCCGGTTTGTATTTTTTGATTTTAGCGAGCCTGTGCCTTTGTTTTATTTGGATTATGGGGCAATGATGGGAACATTTATTTTCCTGGCTTACTATATTTCCATGTTCCTCAAAAAAATACAGAGAAGGAAAAAAATCGGGAATATTTAAGCAGGAAACATTGAAGCTGGAGAGGAGGCTTTTTATGAAAAAAATTTATTCATTATGCATGGCAGTCAGCTTTTTAGCCGCAGCGCTGGCAGGCTGCGGCGCTGAATCATCTCAGGAGCGGGATAATGTCTCATCAGAGACACAGGCTTTTGCTGAGACTTTGACTGAGTCGGAAACCCAGGGGGCAGAATCCCTTCAGGATGCGGAAAATCCTGAGACATCCGGGGGGATGGCAGGAGCAGATGGGGCTGGAGACACTCCTGTTGTTTATATGACTACAGATATTAGTCCAGAAGGGCTTATGGCCATCTATAATGCTTTAGATGTTCGGCTGCCTGACGGAAATATTGCCGTGAAGATCAGTACCGGAGAAAATGGCAGCAACTATTTGCGGCCGGAACTGATCGGGGAACTGGTGCAGACTGTTCATGGAACGATCGTTGAGTGCAATACTGCTTACGGTGGGGATCGGGCGAGTACGGCTTACCACATGCAGCTGGCGAAAGATCACGGATACACGGATATTGCCGAAGTGGATATTATGGATGCGGAGGGTTCCATGACCCTTCCTGTGGCAGGGGGAACCCACCTGGCAGAAAATTATGTAGGGGAACATTTTGCGGATTATGATTACTATATTGTGCTTTCCCATTTTAAAGGCCACGCTATGGCCGGTTTTGGCGGCGCCATTAAAAATATATCCATTGGCATCGCGTCTTCAGAAGGAAAGTCCCATATCCATTCCGGAGGAACCGGAGGCAGTATGTGGGGCGGCGATCAGGATGCATTTTTAGAATCCATGGCAGAAGCAGGAAAATCCGTTAGTGATTACATGGATGGAAATATGCTGTATATTAATGTTATGAACTGTCTGTCAGTGGACTGTGACTGTGACAGCAATCCTGCTGAGCCGGACATGCACGATATAGGTATACTGGCATCTTATGATCCGGTAGCTTTAGATCAGGCCTGTGTGGATCTGGTTTACGGAGCTGAGGATGGGGATTCTCTGGTCAGACGCATTGAATCCAGAAACGGACTGCTGACCCTTGAGCACGCCCAGGAAATTGGTCTTGGCAGCCGGACATATACGTTGACCAGCATTGATTAGGAGGTGCGGGATGGAAGTCCTTCACCGGGAATTTATTTACATATGGTATTATTTTACTGTCCAACTTGAGCAGATTTTTATATGGTGGATCGTTGGTATGGTCATAGGCTCAGCAGTATCTGTTTTTGCCAAAAACTATATCCACAAGGCTTTCCTGGCACTAAGGGGAAAGCGGCTGGGAGTTTTGGGAATTGGAGCAGCCAGCGCGCTGGGCATTGCTTCCCCTTTGTGCATGTACGGAACCATACCGATTGCAGCTTCATTTTCAAAAAGCGGGATGAAGGACAGTTGGCTTGGCGCTTTTATGATGTCCTCTATTCTGCTGAATCCGCAGCTGATCATATACAGCGCGGCCCTGGGCAGAAATGTTTTGATTATTCGTATTTTGTCCTGTTTTATATGCGGCATTGCTGCCGGGATTTTAATCCATTTCTTTTACAAAAATAAGCCCTTTTTTAATTTCACAGGCTTTGAGGAATCAAAAAGCCGTGACACAGATCCCAACCCTGCCCTGTGCTATTTAAAAAACCTCTGGCGCAATGTTAAGGCCACCGGGCTTTACTTTCTTACAGGAATCCTGCTGTCGGCCCTGTTTCAGCGGTATGTGCCTTCCGCAGCCATGACGGCCCTGTTTGGGGGAAATGAAGCGTTTGGCGTGCTTATGGCAGCTACGGTAGGAGTACCTATGTATGCCTGCGGCGGCGGAACGATCCCGCTGCTGCAGCAGTGGCTTTTAGATGGTATGATCTTTTCTCTTGTGACCGGCCTTGCTGTAAATCTTATTTTGCCATAAAAGTTCTCCGGAGATTTTCACAATATATTGGGCACGCATCAGCTTCCGCCTGGGCTGACAGGCAAAATTGGCAGATAAAACAGTAGATGAATGACTATAAAGCTGTTATAATTAAATCTGTACATGTATTCCCATAAAAGAATGTTCCATAATTTTGCGGGAATATTAAGATAGAAGTACAGGAGGATGTTTATGAGTGATTTGGCAAACGCCCCCCGCAATGTTGTCCGTGAAGTGGGCAAGGTTGTTGCGGGAAAAGATGTATACATAAAAAAGGTCATGCTGGCTATTTTGGCCGGAGGCCATATTTTAATGGATGATATTCCAGGTGTTGGAAAGACGACGATGGCTTTGGCCTTTTCCAAGGCCATGGCTTTAAAGCAGAAGCGTGTCCAGTTTACCCCGGATGTACTTCCCAGTGATGTGACTGGATTTTATATGTTCCAAAAGGAAACAAAAACTTTCCGGTATATGCCGGGGCCTGTAATGACCAATCTGTTTCTGGCGGATGAGATCAACCGGACATCTCCAAAGACTCAGTCTGCTCTTTTACAGGTCATGGAAGAGGGAAAGGTGACTATTGACGGCAATACCTTAGATGTTCCGGCGCCTTTTATCGTAATCGCCACCCAGAATCCTGTAGGATCTGCGGGAACTCAGCTTTTGCCTGAGTCTCAGTTGGACCGTTTTATGATCTGCTTCAGCCTGGGGTATCCGGATATAAAAAATGAGATCCAGATCATTAAGCGGCGTCATGCGGATAATCCCCTGGATCATGTGCGGCCTGTGATGGATGCGGCTATTTTACTGTCCTGCCAGAAGGCAGTGGAACAGGTGTATATTCATGATGCTGTCTATGAGTATATCGCCCAGCTGGTCAATGCGACCAGGAATAACGAATTGATCAAACTGGGAGTCAGTCCCCGAGGCACCCTGGCATTGTGCCGGATGGCTATGAGCTCGGCCTTCCTTGCAGGGAGAGATTATGTGCTTCCGGATGATGTGGCCGGGATTTTTAAAGATGTGGCCGGTCACCGGATCGTTTTGGATGCGAGGGCAGGTATTGCAGGCTATGATGCTCATACAGTGCTGGACCGGATCATTGCCTCAGTACCTAAGCCGGTACCCCGATAAAAGGCGGATGCATTATGAAAAATTTGCCTGTATATATTTTGGGAATGGCGCTTTGTATTTATATCATGATTATGTATACAGAGCCGGTGTTCTTTGTTGTTATTTTAGTTATGATACTGGTTTTAATACTGGATCTGGCATGTGCCTTTTATCTGCGCAGCAGTATTAAAATTTCAGGGGAAATGACCGGAAACTTTATCCATCATTCGGAAGTGATCCCTATTAAGATCCACATTCAAAACAGAAGCTTTCTGCCCATTAATCATCTGCGCATACGGATCAATTACAGGAATAAAATGGGGGAAATCTCTCAAAAACAGTGGATCTGTACTTATGCAGGCGCCAGGGCCCACGCTCAGGTGACCTTTCATCTGGAATCGGACTGCTGCGGTGTTCTCCAGGTGAATATGGAGCGGTTTAAGGTCAGCGGTTTTTTCAGACTGTTTGCATTTTCCGGAAAAGTGGGACAAACTTTAGAAATTCCAATATTTCCGTACATTTTTCCCGTGGAATTTCAGATCAGTACAAAGATCCGGGATTTTATCGGTGAAAGTGATACATTTTCCAAGGTAAAAAGCGGGGATGACCCATCGGAAGTGTTTGATGTGCGTTCCTTCCGCCAGGGAGACCGGCTTCAAAGAATCCATTGGAAGCTGACTGCCCGGGAAGATGCATTGATGGTAAAAGAATTTTCCAGACCTGTGGGTTATCCGGTGGTTCTTTTTTTCAATTTTTCAAAAATTTCTACAGAGAAAAGCGGAAAAAAGAAGGCAATAGTCAAAGGTGCGGACCAGCTGAAGGCTATGACCAGTGTTATTGAAGCCGGATTATCAATGAGCGCCGGACTTGCCCGGGTCCAATGCTGGCATTATATTGCCTGGTGCCGGGATGATATGACCATTGAGCGCCATGCCATTAAGTCGGAAGAGGATGTGTATGAACATATGGGCAGGCTGCTGTATGCCCATCCCCATATTAAAATCGGAAATCCCAGAGACTTTTATGGACGGACCTGGGGATTTGACAGCTTTTGCACATTTTTATCAGTAAATACAAATATGACAATCGAAAAAGACGGAGAGATCTATGAAGAAAGAGGATTGGACAGGGATACATTTTCTGGAAAAAACTTCATATTATGACGGCAAAAAAAGCAGGTTTATGAGCCTTGTATGGATTTTTGTCACAGTTGCAGGATTTATGCTGTGCCAGATGTCCGCATTTGCTCTATTTTTTGACGGGCTGTCCATGACTTTTAACATGGCTTTGATCATCGGCCTTATGCTTGCCCTTTCCATAATATTTTTCCTGCTGTCTTTTAAATGGCAGTTTTTTTGGAGCGGCGCGGTTCTGTGCGCCCTGGGCCTGGGAATCTATGGATGGCTTCGGTTTGATCCCCTGTCACAGGGTTTTGCAAGTATTTATGAGCGGGCGTATACGCTGGCAACGGATTATTATGTCGAAGGATCTGTAGACGCAGGTTTGTGGTCAGGGACCCTGTCACAGGAAGTTTATATTTTTATTGCTGTGCTTTTGATCCTGTACGGCGCCATATGCTTTTGGGGACTTAAAAGTTCTGTACCGGCAGTTTTCCCGGGAGCCTTAGGAATCCTGGGCGTGTTTTTAGTTGGGAAGGTTCCTGATCTTTTATGGATGGGGGTCTTTGTGTTTTCTGCCTGTATCCTTATTGCAGGCAGCTATACCAGCCATCGTTTCGGCAAGTTTGGCACGTTAACAGCTCTTGGCGGTCATTTTTATGTCCGTGGGGATCAAAAGGCTGCGTCAAAGATTGGCGCCGGAACCGCTGTGGCTGTAGCTGCGGTGCTGACGGCAAGTCTTGCCTTATCTGTTCTTGCGGGAAATATTGCCGGACTGCCGGAAGAGGATACCCTTAGAGGATACCAGCAGCAGGTGCGCAGCTGGACACAGGAGCATTTTCAAATATTTAGTGAATGGGGACAGGCGGACCGGGTGCCTCAGGGAGGGATCAACGGCGGCAACCTGGCTTCTGTGGGGGATCTGTATTATCATGGGGATCAGCAGCTTAGAGTTCAAGTGGATGACCGTCCGGATTCCGGCATATATATTAAGGGATATGTGGGAGATTATTATGAAGATAATCGGTGGAATGTCAGGGGTGGTGGAGCATATGATCAATTTTTGAACGAATATGGCATCGACCGGCAGAAGGAAGCCGATCTTTTAAATCTGGGATATAATATGCTCCAGGACTTTGGTTCCGACTATATGCGGATTGAAAAACTGGCGGTTTTCGGCAGCTATGAATTTTTCCCTTACGGCGCTAATGTCCGGGATCCTCAGGGATGGTTTAATGATCTGTACATTTCGGGAACAGATTCCTCGTCTGCTTTTGACTATGCTCCTATGATCTACCCTCTGGCCGGCGCCTTTGATGATTTGTCTTTTTATGCGTCCCAGGTTTTCCAGGGGGACTCTTCTATGGAGACTTTGGAAGAAAACTACAGAAATTTTGTTTATGATCATTATACTCAGGTTCCTGCGGATACCCGTTCCATGCTTAATGATTTTACGCAGGGGGTCCTCCCGGAAACTTTGGCGGAAAAGGTTTCTTATATACGGGCCCTGCTGGAGCGTACCTGTGAGTATACCCTGACACCGGGGGATCTTCCGGATGGACGGGACTTTACAGAATATTTTCTTCTGGAAAATCAGAGAGGCTATTGTATGCATTTTGCCACAGCAGCTACCCTTTTGCTAAGAACTATGGGAGTCCCGGCCAGGTATGTGGAGGGCTATATTTTAGTCCCCGGGAATTTTTCACCTTCCGGGGAAGGGTATGAAGCTATTGTTTATGACCATCAGGCCCATGCATGGGCAGAAATTTATGTGGATGGAGCCGGATGGGTACCTGTGGAAATGACGCCGACGTATTATGATTCTGCTGAATTGACTGATGATCCGTCAGAAACCGATGAGACTCAGTCTGATACAGAGACAGAAAGTGAAACGCAGCAGGAAACAAATATGCCTCAAAGGGAAACGGCCCAGTCCCAGACGGAATCCCAAAGCCCGGCCCCGGAATCAGACATTGGCGGGAATCATGGAGGTCAGGATCCCCAGAGCTCAAAGGGCGGCGGAAGCGGATTTTTCCATGTGGCCATGACAGTCCTTTGGGGGATATTAATCATATGTGGGGTAATCCTGATTTTGGCGGCAGCTGTTTTCTTAAGAGCATCTGCCCTGATGCGCCAGAGAAACCGGAGGATCCGTCAGAAAAACCGGAGCAAGGCAGTGGAGGCGATTTACGGGTATACCCTGGATCTGTTTGAGAAAATCGGATACAATCAAAAAGATTATAAAAACCTCCACGAATATTTTGAGGCAGTGGCCAGGGATTATGACTTTGTGGATGTGGATGCTTTGGATGAGATGGTTGTTTTGGCCAATCAGGCGGCTTTCAGCCGGGATGGCATAGAGCCTGAGCAATGGAAGTCCTGCCGACAGATGTATCAGTCTCTCCGCAGCAGGATACTTAAAGGTCAGATATGGTGGAAACGGCTTTTACTCCAATATATTTATTGTTGTTAAAAAAATAAAAGACATGGGTTTTCGGGGGTCTGAAAATCCATGTCTTTCTTTTTTGCGCGATACGCCTGGCAAAGGACTGCTGCTGGAGCAAGCCGATATTTACCGGGAGGCAGGAAGCATAGAGCTTTGTCATAAGCTGTCCGCAGTATCGCGCAGATATTTAAATTGGGGGAAGATCCTGACGAATCTTCCCCCGAGTATTTGGCCCGGGCTGATTTTAGTTATCAGCATCTCCGGTTCTCTTTAAAATGTAGAAACCGTCATCCAAAGCTGTGATGATGATATAACCTCTGTCATCTACGATAACATCCTCAGTTACAGCATTTCTTGGACCAGGGAAGCCTGGGAAGTAAGATTCTTCCGGCTTCTTGTTTGGATTAGGCGGAATAAAGTAAGCGATCTCTTTAATGTAGTAAGGATCGGATACATCATAAATACGAAGACCGGCTGCAAAGTAGCAGCAGTATACACGGTCGCCTCTCTGCTCAAGCCATGGTTTGCCGCTCATGGGCTCATGAAGATTGTGAGGTCCGAAAGGTCCCTGGCAGCCCAGGTTCATAACGTTAAAGTTAGGATATGGGAAATCCTTCGGAACTTCCGGATATGGGAACTCAGCAATCAGTGTAGGCTTGGATGGATCACGAACATCGATCATATGGATATTATTTAAGGCCTGAGCTTCCTTAATGGATCCAGGTGCAAAGAACTGGAAGCGCTCACCTTCGTTGGTTACTACAACCAGATCACGTCCCGGAAGGGGAAGCGCTGTGTGAGTTCTTGCGCCAGCCAGATGGCTTGAGAATAAGGGCTGAAGTCTTAAATTACCTACGCACTTCGGACGTGTTACATCGTTGACATCAAGGATATATAAACCATCGCCGCAGTAACCGCAGAAGCACAGACCATCTTCACGTACATATGGCGGTCCGTGCATCCAGCCTTTATCCATAAATGCGGGAACATGAGCCGCAGTATGATCGACTGTACGTCCCGGATAACCGTCAACAAACTGTTCCGGAGACCACCAGTTGCCCACTTCTACAGGATGAGCAGGATCGGCAATATCTACGATACGCATGATCATGCCTTCAAATCTTTCAGCCTCGCAGGAAAGATATACATAGCGTCCGCCGTTATACATAAAACGGTGAACACCAATGGAATGAGGTACACCGCAATCCCAGTAGCCAAGGAATTTGGGATTTTCAGGATCCTCCTTGAGAGAGTAAATACGGATACCGACTTCGCATTTAATATTTTTTAATTCACTTTGTTCAACCAGTGCATCCGGACCTGAGCCGGCAGACATGGCACAGATCATAAGATCGTCAGCGATCTGAAGCTTTGGTGTCGTAGTGGTAGGATATTCCTTAGGATCTACCAGTTCAAAGTGTTTTACAAAGCGTGGATTATACGGGTCTGTGACTTCACTGATCATGACGCCGTTTTGTGTGCCGCCGAAGCATGCACCGTAAAGATAGTATTTTCCCTGGGCAGTTTTGTAAAGTGCCATCTGGAACATACCGCAGTTGCCGTCCATTTCATTAAAGGAGCAGACCTCAAGGTTTTTAATATAACCATTGTTGCCCGGCCCTTTTGCATAAAACATATCAGCCATTGAACTACCTCCTATTTTTATATTTAAGCATTGTCACTTCATTGCTTTGTATATATTTTACATAATAATTTAACGTAAATCAATAAAAACACGTGAATTTATCCAATGCATATTAAAATTTGCATGACAAGCTCTCATGGATAAGGGAAATGATATAATTAAAACAGCAGATGCTTCAGTTTCTCTTGCATTTTTTATTATATCGTTTACAATATTAATGAGTTGCCCGACAAATGGCTCCTTTTGCGGGGCAGCTTATAATCTGTAATCTATTTATTAAGGAAGTTTAACAGGGAGGGCGTTATTATGGAGAAGATAAAGATTTTTGGTGATAGTACCTGTGATCTCCCCCGGGAGATCCTTGACCGGTTTGATCTGGAGGTTATGCCTCTTCCGGTGATGATCGGGGACCGGCAGTGTTTGGACGGTGTGGACGCTGCACCGGAAGATATTTATAAATATTATGAAACTACCGGGAAAATGAGCAAGACAAGCGCACCCAATGTGAACGATTACAAGGAGTTTTGGAAACCGTGGGTGGATCAGGGCTATGAGATCATCCATTTTCATATTAGCGGTGATATTTCCGGTACTTACAACTTTGCCTGTATGGCTGCCAGGGAGCTGGGCCATGTGTATCCCATTGATTCACGGGTGCTTTCCACCGGGATCGGCCTTCTTATGCTGGAAGCAGCAGACTTAAGAGATGAGGGAAAATCGGCCCGGGAGATCGTGGATATTATAAATGAGCGTAAGGAAAAGTGCCAGACCAGCTTTCTTGTAGATGTGATTGAATATTTATGGAAAGGCGGCCGGTGCAGCAGTATCGCTGCCCTTGGGGCAAATGTTTTAAAGCTTAAGCCAAGGATCGACCTGGTGGACGGCAGGATGATCTCTACGAAAAAGTACAGGGGCAAGACAGAAAAGTGTTTTGCAGCTTATGCAGATGACCTGATGGCCGGACGGGAGGATATAAAACTGGATCGGATCTTTGTCACCCATTCAGGAATCGATCAGAAGATCATCGATCTGGCAGTCAGCAAGGTGAAAGAGCATCAGCCGGGGGTAAAAGAAATTTTTGTGACAAAAGCAGGGTGCACCATTTCCTGCCATTGCGGTCCTGGAACTTTGGGAATCCTGTTTTTATATAAATGAAATGAAAGGAACTTAATTATGGAAAAATTTTCGCAAATGACCTATGAACGTCCCCAGGTGGATGTTTTTGCCGGAGAGGTCCGGGACTTTCTGGAAAAATTTAAGTCAGCCGGGGATTATGCGGCTGACAGAGATTTATTTTTGCAGCTTAATGAAAAACTGGATCATATTGAAACTATGTGTTCCATTGCTGAGATCCGCAACACGGTAAATACCGCCGATGAATACTATGAAAAAGAAGTGGAGTCCATTGCTCAGATCACACCTCAGATCAATTTGGAAATGCGCAAGGTTTACGAGGAGATTTTGGAGTCTCCATTTTTACAGGAATTTTCCAATGAATTTGGAGAAAATTATATTCGGAGCCTGAAAAACCAGATCCGTTTTGCAAATGAAAAAAATGTAGACAATCAGGTCAAAGAAAGTCTCCTTGTACAAAAGTACGCTAAGGTGTCTGCTGTGTGTACCACCCGTTTTCACGGTGAAGATGTAAATTTCTACGGCCTGTTAAAATATATGGAAAGTACAGACCGGAATGTGCGCCGGGAAGCCTTTAAAGCATGGGCAGACCTGTATGAGTCTATTTCCCGGGAACTGGATGATATTTACAGCCAGCTGATCCAGGTGCGCTGTGATATGGCTCAGGTTTTAGGCTTTAAAGATTATATTGACATGATCTATCAGCAGCGGGAGCGTTTTGATTATGACCGGGAAGATGTGAAAAATTTCCGCCGCCAGATCAAAGAAGTTCTTGTGCCTATTTGTGACCGGCTCTTTAAAGAACAAAAGGAGCGTCTTGGGATCGATGTGCTGCACTATTATGACGAGGCGCTTGTGTTCCCTGAGGGCAACGCAGTTCCGGAGGGGACAAGCCGTGAGCTTATAGAGAAGGCGTCAAAAATGTACCACGAACTGTCCGAAGAGACCGGAGAATTTTTTGATTTTATGACAAAGTATGAGCTGTTTGACCTGGAAACAAAGCCGGGAAAACGCCAGGGCGGTTACTGTACCTCTCTGCCGGAATATAAAGCGCCTTTTATTTTCTCCAATTTTAACGGCACCAGCGCGGATGTAGATGTACTGACCCATGAGGCAGGACATGCTTTTGAGTCCTATGTGGCTTCCCGCAGGCTTCCCCTTTCTGCCCAGGTTTGGCCTACGATGGAAGTGTGCGAGATCCATTCCATGTCCATGGAATTTTTTACCTATCCCTGGATGGATCTGTTTTTTGGAAAAAATACGGAAAAATATAAATATGCCCATTTCGTGTCTGCCATAACATGTATTCCTTATATGGCCTGCGTGGATGAGTTCCAGCACAGAGTATTTGAGGAAAATGCCGTGGATGCCGCAAAGCGGAGAAAAATCTGGAAAGAATTAGAAGAAACCTATATGCCATGGCGGGATTATGACGGCAACGAATTTCTGGAAAATGGCGGATTCTGGATGCAGAAACAGCATATTTTCATGTCTCCGTTTTACTATATTGACTATGCCCTGGCACAAATGGGAGCTCTGGAATTTTACAGCCGCATGAAGGCTGATCGGAAGACCGCATGGGAAGATTATTTCCGCCTCTGCTGTGCCGGCGGAAGCAAAGGGTATTATGATCTGTTAAAAACAGCAAATCTTTCAGACCCATTTAAGGATGGCACTGTGAAGAAGATCATGGATGCTTTAAAGGAAGATCTGGTTCTTAAGTAAAGATATAAAAAGGTCATGCTCATCTAAAAAGCATGACCTTTTGTCGCTTGTCTCATATTATTGAATTACTTATTTCTTCCGCAGCAGAACTTATATTTTTTGCCGCTTCCGCAAGGACAGGGATCGTTGCGGCCGATCTTTTTGCCTTTAACGACTGTTGTAGAGCTTTTCTGTGCTTTGTAAAGCTCTTTGCGGCGCTCTTCGCTTAAAAGATTATCCCACTGAGGGAGATTGTAAAGCCAGTCTGCTCTGGCAGCAACCATGTTGTAATACAGCTTTTCCAGATCAATGTCAATGGTTACAACGCTGTCTGCTTCCAGTTCTTCAATAGGATTCGGCTCTTTAATGCTTTCATTAATGCCGTCCAGGAATCCGAGCATAATTGCCGGTTCAATGCCATACTTATCAGCCAGCTCTTTTACTGTGCCTGTTACGACTTCCACAGGCTCGGTAAGAAGCTGTTCATAAACATCCTTTTCTTTAGAATAGTATTTTGTCCAAAATTTCTGTTGTGATGCCGCATCTTTGCTGTATTGGGTAACGATTTTCTCCCATTCTTTCATTAATTCGCTCATTTGCTTCACCTTTTCCTTTTCTTTCATTGGTTCGGACCATGGAGAGAAAAAATCCCCCCTGGCGCATAGTTTATGCTTTGGCTATTATAGTATAATTCCAGGCGTGTTGTCAACCTTTTGTGAAGGTGGGACATGTGGGAAAATGGGTTATCTTTTTTGGGCAAAAAGAGATTGCATTTTACTTTTCATTTGATCCCGCCGAAGCTGATTATCTTTTTTCGTATAGATGCCATCCTTTGCTTCAAGGGCATCCCCTTCGGCACAGTCCGGGGGTAAAACCTCTCTTTTTATATTGATCATCGTGCCGTCATCCTGTTGGCACACCGCCAGATCTCCTTCAAAACGATCAATGGTCAGCATACATGGAGGCCTCCTTTTAGTGTTTTTTTCATTTTACCGGATAAAAGGGAAAAATACAAGTCCGCTTATAAGTCTTTGGATACGTCTGGCGGCCATGAAAATAGGGGAAAGCAGGAGAGGACACTTTGGCAAATATCTTTTGACCCTCAGTAAAGAGTATGGTAGTATTAAATTAATGAGAAAATAAAAGATGGAGGTTATGTGTATGCTTAATTGGGGAATTGTCGGAACCGGGGCTATTGCCAGTAAGTTTGCAGATACAGTATATAAGATGAAGGATGATGTGGCTGTTTACGGCATTGCCTCCCGCAATTATGGCAAGGCCTATAAGTTTGCCAAAAAACATCATGTGGAAAAGGCTTTTGAAAGTTATGAGCGTATGCTGGAGGATGAAAATATCCAGGCCGTCTATATTGCCGTGCCTCATCCTATGCATTGCGCGTATGCTGTGGATGCCATGAAGGCGGGAAAACATGTACTTTGTGAAAAACCTGTTGGGATGAATGCAGGACAGGTACAGCATATGATCGATGTAGCATATGATCATAATGTTTTTCTTATGGAAAATATGGTCACCCGTTTTTTGCCTGCTGTAGCACAGGTCCGCCAGTGGATCGATGACGGAGCCATTGGCGAGGTGCGTCTTATTGAGGCTACCTATGGATTTCCTGCCCAGGGTTTTCCCCATACCCGGTGGTTTAATAAGGATCTGGGAGGCGGAGCCCTTCTTGATGTGGGGATCTACCCGGTAAGCTTTGCAACGATGATCCTGGGATTTGATATTGAGGATATTAAAACCAGCGCTTATTTGGGAGAAGCAGGGACAGATGAGCATAATACCATCACTTTGGTCTATAGAGGCGGCCGCCGCCTGGCCCACTTAAGTTCATCTGTAGTTGCCGATACGGGATGCGGTGCGGTGATCGCAGGAGAGTTTGGCAAGATCACAATGGATCATTTTACAAACTGTACAAAAGTGGCCTTAACCCCGAATTTTGAAAAAACGCAGGTGATGGAATTCCCTCATGAGGTCAACGGCTTTGAATATGCCATCCGTGAGGCAGCAGCCTGCATTGCCCAGAAAGAACTGGAGAGCGCCCGGCTGCCATGGGTGGTGACACTGGAAAATATGCGGATCATGGACCGGATACGGGAAATCTGGGGACTGCATTATCCCTGCGAGTAAAGGAATTGAAAAAATGTTTGGATATGTAACAGCTAATGAGCCAGAGCTTAAAATGAAAGAATATCACGAGTATAAGGCATATTACTGCGGCCTTTGCCATGTGCTTAAACAAAAGTACGGTTTTGTTGGACAGATGACCTTAACCTATGATATGACTTTTTTGATCATGCTGCTGACCAGCTTATACGAATGTGAGCCCCAGGTACAGGAGCACCGGTGCAAAGCCCATCCTGTGCGGCCTCAGAAGATGCTCACGAATAAATTTACCCAGTATGGGGCAGATATGAATATGCTTTTAACCTACCATCATCTGATGGATGACTGGAAGGATGAGGGAAGCCGGGCAGGATGTGTAGGCGCGGGGATTTTGCGCCCGATATATAAAAAATTAAAGAAAAAATATCCTAAAAAAGGCCGGGCCATTGGCTACTGGCTCCACCGTCTCCATGAATTGGAAAAGGCCGGGGAGAAAAGTATTGACCGGGTTGCCGGATGCTTTGGAAAGATCATGGAAACCATCCTTGTCTATGAAGCGGATGCCTGGGAGGATATTTTAAAGCGCATGGGATTTTTCCTGGGAAAGTTTATTTATATTATGGACGCTTTTGATGATGTGGAAAAGGACATAGAAAGCGGCAGTTATAATGCCTTAAAAGACCGTTTTGGTCACGAAAATTTCACAGAAGAATGTAATTTCATGTTGAATCTCATGATGGCAGAGTGTACAATAGAATTTGAAAAATTGCCCTGTATACAGGATGCCCAAATCCTGCGCAATATTTTATATGCCGGAGTCTGGAAAAAGTTTGATAAAAGAGCGCAGGAAAGGGAAAAAGATCAGGGCGACCCATCCCATTGCAAAAAGTGCAGCGGGAAGTGCAAAATGAGAAAGTAAAGGAAGGAAGTTATTAATGACAGATCCATATAGTGTGCTTGGGGTGTCCCCCAACGCATCTGACGAGGAAATAAAAAAGGCATACCGCAATCTGAGCCGGAAATATCATCCGGATTCTTACGGAGATAATCCTTTAGCTGACCTGGCGGAGGAGAAATTCAAAGAAGTCCAGGATGCCTATAAGCAGATTATGGATGAAAGATCCAGAGGCGGCGGATATTCCGGCTCGGGAAATTCCGAGTATGGCGGTTCCAGCTACGGTGGCTCCGGCTACGGCGGCGGATATTCCGGCTCCGGGGATTCTAATGTAGAGCTGACTGCGGCGGGAAATTTTATCAATAACGGACGTTACAGAGACGCTCTGAATGTTCTCAGCGGCATCCGTAACCGGGATGCCCGGTGGTATTATTACAGCGCTGTAGCGAATGCCGGTATTGGAAATAACGTTCAGGCCATGAATGATGCCAATCAAGCCGTGAATATGGATCCGGGCAATCCGGAATACCGGAACTTTTTAAATCAGATGCAGTGGCGGACAAACCGCTACCAGGGTGCAGGTCAAAATTACGGCGGCCGGCCGCCGTTTAGTACGGGAAACTGCTGCTGTGACCTGTGGCTTGCGGACACCTGCTGTGAGTGTATGGGAGGCGATTTGTGCTCATGCATGTAAGTGCAAAAAAGATTGCCTTTTTAGGGCTTTTGCTGGCTGTAGCCATGGTGCTGACCCTGATCGGAGGGTATTTTGAGCCAAGCACCTTATTTTTTATGGCTGCGGCAGCGTTTTGTACGGGAATCGCTGTGAGAGAGTGCGGCCTGTACCCTGGCGCTGCTTTTTTGGCAGCAGGGATCCTGCTGGCCTTTTTCCTGGCGCCGAACAAATTATATATTATTACTTATGGCGGCATGAGCCTTTATATTTATATACGGGAGCTTGCATTTGAAAAAATTGGGGATTCCAGGAACATGCGCCATCGGACCGCCGTTTTTTGGGCAGTGCGCTATATTGTATTTAATGCCATGTTTCTGCCTGTTTTATTTTTCCTGCCCCAGATCATTTATCCGGGTCCGATCTCTCCCATATTCATGGCCGGACTGATCGCGGGGGCTCAGGTGATCCTGTTTGTTTATGACAAAGCTTATGATTATTTTCAGGCGACGATGTGGAACCGTATCCGCAGGAGCCTGAAACTTTAAAGGGGGAAAAGAGGATGGACATTTCCGGATTCCATGGAGAAGGACAGTGGTATAAGGGAAATCTTCACTGTCATACCACCGTTTCAGATGGAGATTTGACACCGGAACAGGTGGCGGACTTATATAAAAGTCACGGCTATTCGTTTCTGGCGATCAGTGATCACAACATTTTTACTGATTTCAGCGATCAGCTTAATGATGATGGTTTTATCATCCTGCCGGCAGTAGAGGCGGCGGCAGTTTTCCTTGAGGATAATGACAGCTGCCGAAAAACCCACCATATTCACGGGATCCTTGGTCCTGAGGTTATGGAGGGAATAAAGCCTTATACCCATATGGAGGAAGTACCTTTGAGGGTCTATAAAAAGCCCTGGGATACATCCGGCGGAGCTCAGGAACTCACTGATGAACTTCTTTCCAGAGGATGTTTTGCTATTTATAATCATCCCATATGGTCCAGAGTCAGAGAGGGAGATTTTATTGACACTAAAGGTCTGACAGCTATTGAGATCTTAAATTACGGGACCCAGATTGAAAGCGGTACAGGTTATGATACGACGTATTGGGATACTTTACTTAGAGAAGGGAAAAAGATCTGGGGCGTGGCCACAGATGACAATCATAATCATCCCGGATTGTATGATTCCTGCGGCGGTTATATTATGGTAAAAGCGCCCAAACTTACTCGGGAAAGTATTACCCGATCCATTGTGGAGGGGAATTTTTATTCCTCCTGCGGCCCTGAAATCTTTGACTGGGGGATCCATGATCAGGTAGCCTTTGTAACCTGCAGCCCTGTCCAGCGGATAAATTTTATTGCTGGAAATTATGTAGGGGCCGGCGCTACCATCCTTTCCGAAAATGGAGGGGACCATGTGGATTACGGGATCCTGCGGCTTAGAGGGGATGAAACCTATGTACGGGTAGAGTGTATTGATTCCACCGGACGTCGGGCCTGGAGCAATCCGATCTTTTTGTAGAATTTATAAATTCATGCTGACTTTCTGCCGGCGGCAGGCCGATGGAGCGCATTTTTGCGGTCCTTTGGCCTGCTGCCGGTATTTTTTAGCCATGCTTTTACTGTATTTATGAGTATGTTTAGGGGGTATTAGACTTGGCCGGGACTTTTTTGTATAATGGCCATAGAAATTTCAGGGATGGAGGCAGGCCCCCGGATCCGTTGTTATGGAGGAGATAAAGTGAAAGTATCAGTATGGGCGGAGCGTCTTATAGAACCAAAGGAGCAGATTCCGTCAGAAAGAAAGATTTTTTCAAACAAAGATCTGAAAAAGCTTATTGTTCCATTATTTTTTGAGCAGCTGCTGGCTGTTTTAGTAGGTGTGGCAGATACCTTTATGGTCAGCTATGCAGGAGAAGCGGCTGTTTCGGGGGTTTCCCTTGTAAATATGTTTAACACGGTATTTATTTTTCTTTTTTCCGCGTTAGCTGCCGGAGGAGCGGTGGTGGTAAGCCAGTATATCGGCAGCAGGGATCAGGAGAAAGGCTGCTTATCTTCCGGACAGCTTATGATGATTTCTGTGGTTTTTTCCGTGGCTGTGACGGTCCTGGTGCTGATTTTTAACCGTCCTCTTTTAAGACTTTTGTTTGGAGAAGTAGAAGGGGATGTTATGGATGCCTGTGTCACTTACCTTAGGATTTCCGCTTATTCTTATCCGGCGCTGGCTATTTATAATGCAGGGGCGGCGATGTACCGGAGCATGGGGAAAACCAGCGCGACTATGTATATTTCAGTGGTCTCCAATGTGATCAATGTTGCGGGAAATGCCATCGGTGTTTTTATCCTGCATGGAGGCGTGGCAGGCGTTGCTTATCCGTCCCTTGCAGCCAGAGTTTTTTCTGCCGTAGTAATGACAGCTTTATGTTTTCAGAGGAAAAATGAAGTGTGGCTGGAAATAAAGAGCATTTTTGCCTGGAAAGGACGAATGATCCGAAGGATTTTAAGTATCGCCGTGCCAAACGGTATTGAGAATGGACTGTTTCAGTTGGCAAAAGTAGCCTTAAGCAGCATTACCGCTTTATTCGGCACTGTACAGATTGCGGCCAATGGTGTGGCCCAAAGCTTTTGGTCAATGGCGGCCCTTATGGGAACGGCTCTGGGACTGGCTTTTGTAACCGTAGTAGGACAGTGTATGGGCTCAGGGGACAGGGACGCAGCTCAGTATTATATGAAAAAGCTTCTTCGGATCACATTTATAACGTCTATTTTATGGAATACGCTGATCCTGGTCGTATCGCCGTTGATCCTTAGAGGTTATGCCCTTTCTGAGGAAGGCACCCGGCTGGTATTTATTTTGATCGTGATCCACAATGTGTTTAATGCCTGCTTTTATCCTTTATCCGGTGCTTTATCAAACGGGCTGAGGGCAGCGGGAGATGTGCGGTTTACCATGTATGTGAGCGTATTTTCCACGATCGGATGCCGTGTAGTATTTTCCATAGCTTTTGGCATATGGCTGAATATGGGCGTGATTGGGATCGCCTTTGCTATGTGCCTGGACTGGGTCATCCGCTCCGTATTTTTCTGGGTACGATTCCGTAAGGGCACCTGGAAACGGTTTAATGTTATATGATGGGACAAGGGCTATACTGTCCGAAAAAACTGCTATAACCACAAAAAGGGCTGAGAGACGGAGCATTTTCCTCCTCTTCTCAGCCCTTTCTATGTGGAAATTTACAAAATATGATTCAGGCAATATGCCTTTTTAGGGAATGGGAGATGTGGATCAGAAATCAACATCTTCTCCGTAGTAGCATGCTTTTAACAGTTTTTCCATATCTTCCTGAGACGGGATCCTCGGGTTGGAACCTGTGCAGGCATCGCCAATAGCCAATGTGGCAACTTGGGATAATTTATCCATAAATTCTTTTTCGTCAATAATACCGCCTTCATAGTCCTTAATACATTTTGGAATATTTAAGGCCTCGTTCATGGCTTTGATCTCAGCAACAAGAGCAGCAACTTTTTCCTCAACAGTATTTCCGCCAAGCTGGATAAAGTCTGCAATTTCAGCATAACGTACAGCAGCAGATTCTACCTTTGCGTTGTACTGGATAACTCTTGGAAGATACATAGCATTTGCGCAGCCATGAACAATATGTCCGCCGCTGTAAGCGGCACCGGTTTTATGGGCCATGGAATGAACGATACCTAAAAGGGCATTGGAAAATGCCATACCAGCCAGGCACTGAGCGTTATGCATACGGTCACGGGCGTCCATATCTCCATCATAGGATTTCTTCAGATCATTGTGGATCATCTTGATTGCATGAAGGGCCAACGGATCTGTGTAATCACAATGCATCGTAGATACATAAGCTTCGATCGCATGAGTCAGCGCATCCATTCCTGTGTGAGCAGTAAGTTTTGCAGGCATTGTTTCAGCCAGTTCCGGATCAACGATCGCTACGTCGGGAGTAATGTTAAAGTCAGCCAGCGGATACTTGATTCCCTTATTATAGTCTGTGATCACGCTGAAAGCTGTAACTTCTGTAGCTGTACCGGAAGTTGATGGAATAGCGCAGAAATGAGCTTTTGTACGGAGTGTAGGGAATGAAAACGGAGTGATCAGATCCTCAAAGGATGTATCGGGATATTCATAAAATACCCACATAGCCTTTGCAGCATCAATAGGGGATCCGCCGCCCATGGCAACGATCCAGTCCGGTCCAAATTCCTGCATCATTTTTGCACCTTTCATAACAGTATCAACACTTGGATCCGGCTCAACATTTTCAAATAATGCCACTTCCATGCCGGCTTCCTTTAAATAGTTTACAGCTTTATCTAAGAATCCAAAGCGTTTCATGGAACCGCCGCCGACAACAACAACGGCTTTTTTTCCGGTTAAATTTTTAAGCTCTGCTAAAGCTCCTTTTCCATGATACAAATCTCTCGGTAAAGTAAAACGTGCCATAATTACTAATTTCCTCCTTCTTGGCCATCTTTTTAAGGCCATATGGGTATCCCTTTAGGGGTTTCCTCCTTCTTGGCCATCTTTTTAAGGCCATATGGGTATCCCTTTAGGGATCCTTCTCCCCTGTATTATCTCTGCTTTTTGCAGGGACTGATCGTAACAGTTGGTTATCTGAACTGTTATGATTGATATTTTTTTGACAATTTCTATTATAGACATTTCTGGATTTTTTTCAATACGGTTTTGTGAAAAATACAACACGATGAACAAATTTGTGAAAAACAGAGAATAAATCTGGACAATTTTCAATAAGATTGGAATTTATGTATGAAAATCTGCGAAAGACATGTTTTTTACCTAAAAGGAATCCGGCAGCTATATTAATGGTAATAGCTGCCGGGAATCGTTATAGATTTATCATAAATTTGCCGGATTTTCAGGCATTTGTCAGCTGTTTCAGATCCGTGAAAAATTCCGGATAGGAGATGCGGATACAGTCTGCACCGGAAATTTCTACAGGGCCTTCACTGTTCATAGCAGCGATGGCGAGAGCCATAGCGATCCGATGATCGTCATGACTTTGAATGTTCGCCCCATGTAAAGGATGCCCGCCATGAATGATCATGCCGTCTTCTGTGGCGGTAATATCCGCACCCATAGCAGATAAAGCCTCCACCACTGTATCAATTCGGTTGGATTCCTTTACCTTAAGCTCCTGAGCATCTTTTATAATGGTCGTTCCCCGGGCAAAACATGCAAGGACGGCAATCACCGGGATTTCGTCAATAAGGGTAGGAATCAGATCCCCGCCAATGACTGTACCCTGAAGACTGCTGGAGGATACGGTAATGTCCGCCACAGGCTCAGCTCCTTCGTTATGGATGTTTTCCACGTTTATACGGGCACCCATGGCCCGGCAGACCTGAAGGATCCCGTCCCGGGTAGGATTAATACCGACATTTTTTACTGTAACTGATGCGTCCGGAACAATAAGTCCGGCAGCAATAAAGTAGGCTGCAGAAGATATATCTCCCGGAACCTGTATATCCCTGGCATAAAGCTCCTCGGCCGGTTCAATGGAAATTTTATGGCTTCCATCAGAATTTTTCTTGTGAGAAACATGGGCGCCATAGGCAGTCAGCATAAGCTCGCTGTGATTTCTGGACAACGCCGGTTCTGTGACGGATGTTTGACTGTCAGCATAAAGTCCTGCAAGTAAAATGGCAGATTTTACCTGGGCAGAAGCTACCGGAGAAGTGTAGTTTATGCCATGGAGGCCGGCTCCGGTAATTTTTAACGGAGCACAGTCATTTCCATTAAGGCTTTCAATATGAGCGCCCATCATAGATAAAGGGGTGATGATCCGCTTCATGGGACGTTTTTGGATGGAAGCGTCTCCGGTAAGGATAGTGGTAAACGGCTGAGCGGATAAAATGCCGGAGATCAGACGGGTGGTGGTGCCGCTGTTGCCGGCATCCAGGGTTTGTTTTGGAGCCTGGAGACCGTGAAGCCCCCGGCCCTGGATACGGACAATTTTTTGTACCGGATCATTTTCTACAGACACCCCTAACGCTCTAAAACATTCAATGGAGGAAAGGCAATCTGCCCCTTCAAGAAAATGGGTCACTGTCGTTGTCCCTTTGGCCAGGGCTCCGAGCATAATGCTTCGATGGGAGATGGACTTATCTCCCGGGACTGTGATTTCGCCTCTGAGACGGCGGACTGGATGAATGATCATAATACTAATTCCTTTCGTAAACGGTATAATGGAACTTCCTTAAATGGGTCACCGCTTTGTCAACGGCATCTTCTTCATAAAATTCAATGCGCAGGACGCCCTCCTGGAATTCCCGGTTATGGACAATGCCGATATTTTTAATGCTGATGCCGTTAGTGGCAAGAATAGTGGCAATAGTGGCAATGGCTCCGGATTCGTCGATAATGTCCACATAGATTTCATATGCCGGACGAAGGCTGCCCTTGGCTTTGGATTTTGGAATAGAGTCCCTATAGTCCTTCGCCTGGCCGAAAAGTTCAAGGAGATGGTCTTTTTCCCCTTTTTGGATCGAATGGGCAACCTGTTGGAGGCTTTCTATATACTGCTCCATGATTTTTAAAAGATGATCCCGGTTTTCATCGCAGATCTGCTGCCACATCACCGGGGAAGAGGAAGCGATACGGGTAATATCTTTAAAGCCTCCGGCAGCTAACATGCGCATATGCTGCTGCGCGTCATCCGAATCCCGGACAAGGTTGACTAAAGTGTAGGCGATCATATGGGGCAGATGGCTGATGGCTGCTGTAATATAGTCGTGGCGTTGGGGATCCAATACGACAGGAAGGGCACTGATGGAGCGGACCAGCTCGGATACAGCTTCCACCTTTTCCTCGGATACGCTGTCTGATGGAGTAAGAATATAGTAAGCATTTTCCAAAAGCCGGTCGCTGGCATGGCTGTAGCCGCTTTTTTCCGAGCCTGCCATGGGATGGCCTCCGATAAAACAGTCCTCCATGCCCAGGGCTGCAACTTGTTGGTGAATAGGAGTTTTGACGCTGCCTACATCTGTAAAAATACATTGGCCGCCGGTGATGTTTTTCAGAATCTTTAAATTTCCTACATTATTGTTGACAGGGGCACATAAAAAAATCAGGTCACATTGGGAAAATGCTTCGGAAAGATGGTCGTGGGCCTGATTTAGAGTTTTATCCAGCAAGGCTGCGGTAAGACTGTCCCGGTCTGTATCAAAAGCAATGATCTTCATATCCGGGTGTACCCGGCGGATGGCTTTTGCGATAGAGCCGCCGATCAGACCGAGACCGGCAAAGCCTATGGTTGAAATGGTCATATGTATATCCTCCAGAATAAATTTATACCGTCTGGCCCGCCAAATGCCCGGTCATCCGTGCAAGCAAGCATGCCGTCTGTCCGGTCACTTGGCGGGGCTTTCTTTGTAAAATGTTAGCATTTGTGGGGGGAAATTGCAAGAAGATTCCATGAGGAGGGGAGGTTTTGCCTATGTGGAAGCAGGAATAAAGGGCAAAGTTCGGTCATAAATGGGATTTTGGCGTATTTGGGGGTAGTCAAGGGCTGCCCGTTATGATGTATCTGCTGGAAGGTGCCAAAGCCAAGCCCCTGACCACGCCATCATCCCACGTTTTCATACGCTGCATTTTGCACCGTGTGCCAAAAAGATCCTTGCTGGTGTCACAAAGTTCCTTTACAGTATTGGGGAGATTTCAGGAGAAGATCTTTTTGGTGATGGGACAAAGATTGAGGTATATGCGAATAAATATATGTTTGTCTGGAAAAAGGATGAGGGGATAGAGTTTGTCCATGGGGCAGCTCCAAGAACTTTGTCTAATTTCACTAAAAGTATTGAAAAAGTTCTGACGATTTAGTAAAATGTATACATGGTTTCTGCTTACATACAGAACCTTATCAAAAACAGTATTGGAGGAAGATGACATGAAGGTATACAAGACTCAAGACAT
This sequence comes from Candidatus Scybalocola faecavium, assembly GCA_018713145.1. GTDB lineage: Bacteria > Bacillota > Clostridia > Lachnospirales > Lachnospiraceae > Catenibacillus > Catenibacillus faecavium. The sequence continues at coordinate 71,819 of DVFP01000015.1, read as the reverse complement.
ACGAAACGTTGCGATCTTAGGACACGGCGGCTGCGGTAAAACGACACTTGTGGAAGCTATGGCTTATGCAGCTGGAGTGACAAAGCGTCAGGGTAAGGTTGACGATGGAAACACGATCAGTGATTATGATAAAGAGGAAATCCGCAGAAAGTTTTCAATCAGCACGACGGTTGTTCCCCTGGAGTGGGAATACTGGAAGATTAATCTTTTAGATACCCCCGGATACATGGATTTTGTTGGTGAGGTCGAGGAAGCTTTATCAGCAGCAGATGCAGCCATTATTGTGGTTTCAGGAAAAGCAGGTGTGGAAGCCGGTACCATCAAGGCTTGGAATTACTGTGAAAAGTATGGCATCCCACGCACAATTTTTGTGACAAATATGGATGATGAACATGCAGATTACATGAAGGTTGTTAATCAGCTGAGAGAGCTGTATGGAAAGAAGATCGCGCCTTTCCATCTTCCGATCCATGAGGACGGTAAGTTTACAGGCGTAGTGAATGTGGTCAAGATGGCAGGCCGCCGTTTTATTTCCAGCGGTAAGTGGGAAGCAAGAGATATTCCTGAGGATGTTAAGCCGGATCTGGAAGAATGCCGGGAAGCTCTCCTGGAAGCTGTGGCGGAAACCAGCGAGGAGCTTATGGACAAGTATTTTGGCGGCGAGGAATTTACATTAGATGAGATCATTGACGCGCTCCGTATTAATGTTAATGAAGGCAGCGTTGTACCTGTACAGTGCGGTTCCGGTCTGTTAGGCTATGCTTCAGCAAATCTTTTGACCACTTGTGTGGAATTTTTGCCGTCGCCTATGCGTGACCATATTAAGATCTTTGGCAAGGATCCAAGAACAGATAAAGAGTATAACGTGGATTACGATTCCAGACGTCCGTTTTCCGCTTATGTATTTAAGACTATTGTGGATCCTTTTATTGGCCGCTATTCTCTTATTAAGGTTTGCTCCGGCGAATTGAAAAATGACTCAGTGATTTATAATTATGATAAAGACACCGAGGAAAAGATGAATAAGCTGTTTGTTATGCGGGGCAAGGAAGTGATCGAAGTTCCCGAACTTAAGGCGGGAGATATTGGAGCTATTGCAAAGCTGAGCAACACAGGGACAGGAGATACATTATCCTTAAAGAGTGATCCTCTGGTGATCGACAAGATGGAAATGTCTGCACCTTATACATACAAACGTTATGCGGCAAAGAACAAGGGGGATGAAGACAAGGTTTCCCAGGCCCTTTCCAAGATGATGGAAGAGGATCTGACCCTGCGTGTATTTAATGACGCGGAAAATCATCAATCTCTCCTGTACGGTATTGGTGACCAGCAGTTGGATGTGGTCGTAAGCAGACTTTTTAACAAATACAAAGTAGAAATCGTTTTATCCAAACCAAGGATTCCTTATAGAGAAACGATCCGTAAAAAGGTTTCTGTTCGGGAAAAATATAAGAAACAGTCCGGCGGCCATGGCCAGTATGGTGATGTTGCCATGGAATTTGAGCCATCCGGCGATCTGGAGACGCCGTATGTATTTGCAGAACGGGTTGTAGGCGGCGCTGTTCCGAAAAACTATTTCCCGGCGGTAGAGAAAGGTATTGCCGAATCGGTAAATCGCGGCCCATTAGCCGGCTATCCTGTAGTAGGTATTAAAGCCACATTGTTTGATGGCTCCTATCATCCGGTAGATTCTTCGGAGATGGCCTTTAAGACAGCAGCAAAGCAGGCTTTTAAGAGCGCATTTATGCAGGCGTCACCGGTTCTTTTAGAGCCCATTGCTTCCTTAAGCGTTTATGTTCCGGACAGCTATACAGGGGATATTATGGGTGATCTTAACAAGCGCAGAGGCCGTGTTCTTGGTATGAATCCTGCAGAATACGGAAGGACAGAGATCGTTGCGGATATTCCGCTGGCACAGCTTTACGGCTATTCCACAGATCTTCGGTCCATGACCGGAGGCCGGGGAGATTTTGCATATTCCTTCAGCCGCTATGAGCAGGCACCGTCAGATGTGCAGGAAAAGGTTATTGCTGAAAACGCGAAAGAAGAGAATTGATTTCCCGGATTTCTATGACCGGAATTGAAAATTAAAATCAGGTTCCGCTTTCCAAAATGGCTTTGGAGATGGAATCATCTTTAGGCCGCAGCCCGGGAGTTGTTCCGAGGGCTGTGGCCTGTGTTTTATAAAAAGAAAGGGGATATTTATGGCAACACCGCATAATGAGGCAACACCGGGAAGTATTGCTAAAACCGTTTTAATGCCCGGAGATCCTTTACGGGCACAGTATATTGCCCGGACTTATTTAAAAGATCCGGTACAGTTTAATTCTGTACGGGGCATGTTAGGATTTACCGGTACTTATAAGGATACCAGAGTTTCTGTTATGGGTTCCGGTATGGGAATGCCCAGTATTGGTATTTATTCATATGAACTGTATAAATTTTATGATGTGGAAAATATTATCCGTATCGGCAGTGCAGGGTCTTACACCTCCTCTCTCCAAGTGATGGATATTGCCCTTGCAGAAAGCGCGTGGAGCGAATCTACCTTTGCCATGGCCCAGGCGGGGGTGGAAGGACATATCCAATATCCGACGCAAAGTTTAAATGATGTGATCCTGGAAAAAGGAAAAATGCTGGGATTGACGCTAAATCTATGCCGGGTTCATTCCAGCGATGTATTTTATCATGAGGATAATGTGGACGGATACCAGGAGTTTTATGAAAAACACGGCTGTGCCTGTGTGGAAATGGAAAGCTATGCGTTATTTCATAATGCCAGGATCCTTGGGCGAAGAGCAGCATGTCTGCTCACTATTTCCGATTCCTTTGTAGACCATAGAGAACTAACAGCAAAGGAAAGGGAAACCAGCTTTGATGATATGATGCGCGTTGCTCTGGAGGCTGCCCGGGCCTGGGGTTAAGGAGGTTTTTTGTGAAATACCGTCGTATATTTACTATTGTTATTGATTCTTTTGGTATTGGCGCCATGGCAGATGCGGCTTCGTATGGAGATGAAGGAGCGGATACTTTGGGGCATATTGATGAACATATGCCGGTGTTTCGGATCCCACATCTTTTATCCCTGGGCCTTAGCAGGCTCCATCCTGTGATCCACGGGCCAAAGCCTGAGATGATCCATGGCTATCAGGCGCGGATGAATGAGGGCAGCACCGGTAAGGATACGATGACCGGGCACTGGGAACTGATGGGACTTTTGATCACAGAGCCCTTTTTGACTTTTACAGATACAGGCTTTCCGGATGAACTGATCCGGGAGCTGGAAGAAGCTTCCGGCCATAAAGTCATTGGCAACCGGGCTGCCAGCGGTACGGCCATCCTGGATGAACTGGGGGAAGAACATATAAAAACCGGGGCCATGATCGTGTATACATCTGCAGATTCGGTACTTCAGATTGCGGCCAGCGAGGAAACTTTTGGGCTGGATGAACTTTACCGGTGCTGTGAGATAGCAAGAACGCTGACTATGAAGCCGGAGTGGAAGGTGGGACGGGTCATTGCCCGGCCTTTTACAGGAAAGCATAAGGGCGCTTTTGTGCGCACGGCAAACCGCCACGACTATGCGTTAAAGCCTTTTGGGCCTACAGTGCTTAATGCTTTAAAGGATGCCGGTTATGATGTGATCAGTATTGGAAAAATTAATGACATATTTGCAGGAGAAGGAATTACCCGGGCTTTTCGCTCTCAAAGCAGCGTCCATGGCATGGATCAGACGATTGAGCAGATGGATGGAGATTTTTCCGGTCTGTGTTTTGTAAATCTGGTGGATTTTGACGCCCTTTGGGGCCATCGACGGAATCCTGAAGGCTATGGCCATGAGTTGGAACGCTTTGATGAAAAGCTGGGAATCGTCATGTCAAAGCTGAAGGACGATGATCTTTTAATGATCACTGCAGATCATGGCAATGATCCTGCATTTAAAGGCACGGATCATACCCGGGAAATGGTACCGCTCCTTTTATACAGTCCGTCTATGAAGGATAGCCGGCGCCTGGAGGATATTTACGGTTTTGGAGCTGCAGGGCGTTTGATCGCTGATAATTTTGCCGTGGATATGCCGGAAGGAACTTATGGAGAAGTTATAGGGCCTTTGAATTAAATTTCCGCCATTTACGGTCCGGATGGGCTCTTTGATTAAGAGATTATAACACCGGGGCGGCAGTATTTACTGCTGTGCCCCGGTGATTTGCGCAAGAACCGCTTTGGCGGCAAATTCCGAAAAAATATCCATATCTTTATGTGTCCGCGAATCGGTCAGAGCAGTGTCATACCCATCTGTGAGATTAAGGGGAAGGGAAAGTTTAGGATAACCGTAAGCGATAAGAATATGGTTCATAAATTCCTGGGCCAGCTTTTCATTATTATCAGTAAAAGGGGCCATATCAACGATGCGTTTATAGGCCATGGCTGCCAGCTCTACAGGATGCAGAGTATGCCTGGAAAATTCCAGCTGACTGAAAAAATGACTGACAAGGTGATCCAGGTCCTGAGGCTTTGGAAAATGATTTCCCGGTGCCGGGGCAAGGGGCATCGTCCGGTAGGTTGGCCTGCCCTGTCCGGTAAGTTTGGCATACATGGATTTAAGGCTTTTCTCATTCAGATCCGGATTTGGCTGATTGGATTCTGCCTGGGGGACATATAAATCAATTTGGTTTAAAATATCTTTTAATCGGCTCATTTTTTCTCCTCTCTTTCCGCAGGATCGTCCTGCCTTTTTGTTATGGGATCATCCCATATGCGTTTATTATGGTAGCATATATCCCCGGCTCATGGCAAGGCAGTTGTCTTGCTTTTTAAGGGGAGTAATGATAAACTGTTACGATAAGCGGCGGCAGGCTGCAAAGATGGGCACAGTAAGAATCGGAAAGGAATGAAAATAATGACAAGTTATGAGTTTGCTGAATATATTGCTGAAAAAACAGAAAGACTGATTCCAAGAAGATATGGGATTACAACAGTGGAGGTGGCCGGAAGCCGGGACGTACCGGTGATCCATATTGTGAACAGGGATTTTTATATAGATCAGTCGGTTCCAGTGGAAGGCCCTTACAGTGATTTTGAGGCGCACGGTGAAACGGAGCCGGATACTTATGCTCAAGCTCTGGCTTTTGAACTGGAGTATGCTATGTTTGATGCATTGGCAATAAATCAGGACGTATCTAAATATGCAGATTTTAATATTGCAGGGGAGATGCTTTATTCCCAACTTTTGGATGTGGAGCGGAGCCGGGAGATTATAGAAGGGGCATTGGGACGTAAAGTAGATGATTACAGCGTTATGGTCTTATACATTCATGACGGGCAGACGAAGACTCTTGTAAATGAAGCTTTGGTCAAAGCCTGGGGAAGAGGTCCGGCAGCGCTTTTTGTCAAGGCATCGGAAAATTCAGACCAATATGAGGGCTAAAGCGGGGGACGGATCCTTCGAAATTTACAGTCGAAAAAATTTATCCTGAAAGAAATCATGAAAGTTACAGCCCGGGTAAATTCAGTCTGAGAAAAATCAGTTGACAAAACCCAGCTTTGTGATAAAATTAATCCATGCATTTAAAAATGTAGAAAGCAATGACGAGGAGTATTAAGAATTGGCTCCATTTCAGAAAGCTGTCGTATGATGCGAGACAGTATGAGTCGTTCCCAACTCGCCTCTAAGCTTTGCAGGTGAAGTGTAAGGATATACATGCGTAGTTTGCAGCGGTTGATCCCCGTTATAGGATAAAGAGTGTGTCAGGCATGCCTGTCTGGCAAATCAGAGTGGTACCGCGGAATCGGGATCTTGAAGAATTTTCCCCTTTCGTCTCTGAAGTTAGTAAAAGCTTCAGAGACGAAAGGGTTTTTGCTGTAACCCGCCGGGACCACTTAGTGAAAGCAAGCCGAAGGCGCAAAGAAATTCGTGGTATCATGAGGCTGAATTGTAATTTGACCTCAATAATATAGTGAGAAAGGAAAATTAATCATGGCAAAACCATACAACCACAAGGTGATTGAAAAAAAATGGCGTGACCACTGGGAAAAGTACCCGGTGAATGTAAACGATGGGAAAAAACCTAAATATTACTGCCTGGATATGTTTCCGTATCCATCTGGAAACGGCCTTCATGTAGGCCACTGGAGAGGCTATGTAATTTCTGATGTTTGGAGCCGTTACAAAATGCTCAACGGTTATTATGTGATTCATCCTATGGGCTGGGATGCCTTTGGCCTTCCGGCAGAAAACTATGCCATTAAAATGGGTGTACATCCGGAAAAATCTACTGCAGAGAATATTGCCAATATTAAGCGTCAGATCAAGGAAATTGCCGCTGTATATGACTGGGATATGGAAGTAAACACCACGGATCCTAGTTTTTATAAATGGACTCAGTGGATTTTTGTTAAAATGTTTAAAGCCGGTCTGGCTTATGAAAAAGAGATGCCTATTAACTGGTGTCCATCCTGTAAGACCGGTCTTGCTAACGAGGAAGTTGTCAACGGTAAGTGTGAGCGCTGCGGTGCTGATGTAACAAAGAAAAATCTGAAACAGTGGATGCTTAAGATTACAAAATATGCGGACCGTCTGTTAAATGACCTGGATAAGCTGGACTGGCCGGCAAAGGTTAAGAAAATGCAGACGGACTGGATCGGCAAGTCTTATGGCGCGGAGATCGATTTTGCCGTAGACGGACGGGATGAGAAGATCACTGTGTATACGACACGGCCGGATACTCTTTACGGTGCAACTTTTATGGTACTGGCACCGGAGCATGGGCTGGCCAAATCTCTGGCAACAGATGAAACCCGCCAGGCTGTGGAGGATTATATTTATCAGACATCCTTAAAGTCTTCTGTAGATCGTCTCCAGGATAAGGAAAAGACCGGTGTATTTACCGGAAGCTATGCCATTAATCCGTTAAATGGAGCAAAGGTTCCTATCTGGCTGTCTGATTATGTACTGGCAGATTATGGTACCGGTGCGATCATGTGCGTACCTGCTCATGATGACCGGGACTTTGAATTCGCAACAAAATTTAATATTCCTATTATCCAGGTCATTTCTCCGGATGGCAAGGAAAATCCAAACCTGACTCAGGCGTATACAGAGTCCGGTATTGTGATCAATTCCGGTGAGTGGACTGGCATGGATTCTGCTGTGTTAAAGAAAGAAGCTCCGGAAATTATTGAAAAACGGGGCATTGGCAAAAAGACGACCAATTACAAGCTCCGTGACTGGGTATTTTCCCGTCAGCGCTACTGGGGTGAGCCGATCCCCATCGTTCACTGCCCGAAATGCGGCTGCGTGCCTGTTCCGGAAGATCAGCTTCCGCTGCTCCTTCCAGAGGTAGAAAGCTACCAGCCTACAGGAACCGGAGAATCACCTTTGGCAGCCATTGATGAGTGGGTCAACACCACCTGTCCATGCTGCGGCGGCCCGGCAAAGAGAGAGACAAATACCATGCCTCAGTGGGCAGGTTCTTCCTGGTATTTCCTTCGCTATGTGGATAATAAGAATGACAAAGAACTTGTATCCAGGGAAAAAGCGGATAAATACCTTCCGGTAGATATGTATATCGGCGGTGTAGAGCATGCGGTGCTCCATCTGTTGTATTCCAGATTTTATACAAAGTTCCTGTATGATATTGGCGTGATCGATTTTGATGAGCCGTTTATCAAACTGTTTAACCAGGGTATGATCACCGGAAAGAACGGCATCAAGATGAGCAAATCCAAAGGAAATGTTATCTCCCCGGATGATCTGGTGCGGGATTACGGCTGCGATTCTTTAAGACTTTATGAGCTGTTTGTTGGACCTCCGGAACTGGATTCCGAGTGGGACGACCGGGGCATTGAAGGCGTTTACCGGTTTATTAACCGTTACTGGAATATGGTGATGGACAACAAGGATAAAAATGTTGCACCTACAAAGAATATGCTCAAGCTGCGCCATAAGATGATTTATGATATTTCCACCCGTCTGGAACAGTTCAGCCTGAACACTGTGATTTCCGGATTTATGGAATATACCAACAAGCTGACGGATCTGGCTAAGAAGGAAGGCGGCATTGATAAGGAGACACTGGAAACCGCAGCAATCCTTATTGCTCCTTTTGCGCCTCATCTTGGTGAGGAGCTTTGGGAACAGCTTGGCCATGAAAACAGTGTCTTTGATAACCAGTGGCCAAATGCCGATGAGGAAGCAATGAAAGATGATGAGGTTAATATTGCCGTCCAGATCAACGGTAAGGTTCGGGCTGTCATTCAGCTTCCCGCAGATGTTTCTAAGGACGATGCTCTTGCTGCCGGCAAGGAAGCTGTCGCTGCAAAACTGACAGGAAATATTGTAAAGGAAATTTATGTTCCTGGAAAGATCATTAATATTGTTATGAAGTAATCATAATATAGAGCACATAAAAATGGTGCAGATAGTGGTAACATTGTCTGCGCCATTTTTTAGTGAAATGCTGTAAGAATACATGGAGATATGATACAATGTAAGGGAGAACAGGAGTTTATTATAGGTCTAATGATTGGGGAGGGCTTATGAAAAGATATGAAAGATGGGGCAATTTCCTGAAAATATTTTCCACGCTTTTGATGATAGTGAGTATGACAGTATTTTTTTCTTCCTGCAGCCTATATCAAAGGTATGCGTATACCCAGTCCCAGGATCGGATTTGGGAGGAATTAAAGGGATCTGTGGATGACCAGGTTGCTGCAAAGGATGCGGATGGGGCCCGGGACGATGTTGACAGGATCAAAAGCCAAATTATTATGAGTGATATTGAAAGAGGGGCATCAGATCATATTATAAAACTGTTTTCCAGCCACGTGGTTTCTGAAATCGGCGAAAAAGAGCTTCGCTCTGCTATTGAAAATATGAAAAATGTATTCCAGGGAGAATTGGTTTCCTATAAAACCTGGCCTGCAGGCAGCAGCGGCCACCGGGGCGGTAAAGGAGTAACAGCACAGGGGTATAAGGTGGCAGTTTATACGGATATGGATATTTATGAAATGTATCTTTATTACATTACAGAAGATAGTTCATCAGATGACTGGCAAAAGACCCGGGCGAATATAGGCCTGCACCGTATCGTTATACTTCCCGTTAGTGTGTCTTATGATAAGGATGGACCGGAAGGCTCGAAATATGAGGACTATCTTGATAAGGATGGCGTCTTTTATATAGAAGCTGATCCGCCTGCCAGAAGTGTCACCTATGAAGGAAAAGGATATACAGGATACAGTATTGTCTATTTGCAGGAAGAATTTTATGAAGCCGCTGATCCCGGAAGCTGTGAAAGGCTTATGGAAATCCTGGACTCTGTGGGCTTTAAGGGGGATATTACGGCAGTTTCGTATACGGATACTGATGATGCTTCTGTCAGGGATTATAATATGATCCTGACGGATGAGGATGGGAAAGATTTTTACATCTGTAAGCCTCAGCGGGAAAATAATCAATGTGTTCAAGGGCTGAAAATTGCCGATGAACAGATGAAGGTATTGTATGAGTAAAGTGAGTAAGGAGGTGTTCATAGATGATCCATACTGAAAAAAAAACATCTGTGATTAATGACTAAAATGAGTGGAGGAATCTGAGTTGAAAAAGAATAAATATGAAATCGATATGTGTAATGGCTCGATTATGGATAAGTTGATTTCATTTGCGCTGCCGCTGATGCTTTCAAGTATTTTGCAGCTGATGTTTAACGCGGTGGACATTATCGTGGTGGGACGTTTTTCCGGCAGCCAGGCCCTGGCGGCAGTAGGCTCCACCACGGCCCTGATCAATATTTTTACCAATCTGTTTATTGGCATTTCCCTGGGGGCAAATGTCCTTTCCGCCAGATATTATGCAGCGGGCCGCGATAAGGAAATGTCAGAAGCCGTACATACAGCCATTGCCTTTGCGATTATCAGCGGTATTGTAATGGCGCTTGTAGGAGTGGGGATTTCCCGGGGAGCCTTGGCCCTTATGGACACCCCGGCAGATGTGATCGACCTGTCTGCGGTTTATATGCGCATTTACTTTTTAGGAATGCCATTTTTTATGCTTTATAATTACGGCGCAGCGATTTTAAGAGCTGTAGGCGATACGAAACGTCCCCTGATCTTCCTTGCTGTGGCCGGTATGGCCAATGTGGTCTTGGACCTGTTGCTGGTCATTGTCATTCCTCTCGGGGTGGCCGGTGTGGCTATCGGAACTGTAGCATCTCAGATGATCTCAAGTATTCTTGTTCTGCGGTGCCTTCATAAAACTGAGGGAAGCTATCAGCTGAGATTTTCAAAACTTAAGATTCGTTGGAGCTATCTGAAATGGATCTTCCAGGTAGGTATCCCGGCAGGTATTCAGAGTACGGTCATTAATTTTTCCAACGCTCTGCTCCAGTCCTCGGTAAACTCTTTTGGGTCCACTGCCATGGCCGGATATACGGCAGCCAATAATATCCTTGGATTTTTATATGTGTCTGTGAATGCAGTGACTCAGGCCTGCATGAGCTTTACAAGCCAGAACTACAGTGTTGGTAAGCAGAAGCGTATTGACCGGGTCCTTTTAGACTGTGGGATATTGACTGTAGGAGTTTCTGTTGTCCTGGGTGTTGGGGCTTACGTGTTTGGTTCCCAGATCCTGACGATTTATACTACAGACCCGGAAGTGATCCAGTGCGGCCTTGAAATCTTATCCATTACGACAGTGCCCTATTTTTTATGCGGGATCATGGATCTGTTTCCCGGCTCTATGCGGGGTATGGGCCATTCCGGTGTTCCCATGATCCTGTCCATCATTGGTACAGTGGGCACGCGGATCCTGTGGATCTACGCATTTTTCCCACATAACCGGTCCTTATACTTCCTGTTTATTTCCTATCCCGGATCTTGGATCTTTACCATTGTCATGCAGGTGATCTGTTTCTATTTTGTAAGAAGAAAGAGTATTCGGGAAATGAAAGCTGCGGGGATCTACAATGCAGCGTGAGCATGATGAAGGAACATTTTTATAAAATTTTAGAACTTCAGGAAAAAGAAGATGCCCGGCGGATGAGCGTGGAAACCTTTCACACCCCTCTTGACACAAGGAGAGGGGTGTGTTATTTTATAAATGGATGTAACAAAAATAGTTACAATGGAGAACAAGTAATGTAACTTTAAAAATATGAATAAACGCAGCCGTCCGGAAGTCTGAACGGTTACTGACAAATCGAAAGGAGAGAAGCGCAATGACTCATGATGAACAAAGAGTTTTTCTGATCCGGGAGCTGCTGGCAGAAGAACCGGAATATAAAAATATCCATATCCCAGAGGATAAAAAAGGGCAGGAGGACCTGCTGCGAAGCCTGATGAATGTGCGTATGCCCAAACCTGTTTCTGAGAATTTCTTAAAGGTGCAGGATGAATATTTGCAGAAAGAGAGGGATATGAGAGGCGTTGTTGACAGTGAAAAGCTGGCTCCCGCTGGGGCCGATGAAAGGATCGCTGTGTGGCAGGGCGATATTACCACTTTGAAGGTGGATGCCATTGTAAATGCGGCCAACAGCGCTTTAAGGGGCTGTTTTCATCCCCTTCACTCCTGTATTGATAATATGATCCATTCCAGAAGCGGTATCCAGCTTCGGCTTTTATGTGATAAGATCATGAATAAACAAGGGTATGAGGAGCCTGCGGGAAGGGCTAAGATCACTCCGGCGTTTAATCTTCCCAGCAAATATATCCTTCATACAGTGGGGCCTATTATTTATGGCCATGTAACAAAAAAGGACCGGGAGCTTCTGGCATCATGCTATCGTTCCTGTCTTGCGCTGGCTGTGGAGAATGGCTGTAAAAGCATTGCTTTTTGCTGTATCTCCACGGGAGAGTTTCATTTCCCTAATGACCAGGCAGCAAGGATCGCTGTTGAAACGGTGAAAAGTTTTTTGGATGAGAAAATGCCCCCGATCCGGGTGATCTTTGATGTATTTAAGGACGTGGATCTTAAGCTTTATGAAAATCTATTGATGCCCTGACTAGCTGTTCCAGAAGATCAGCGGTCTTTTCTGTACCGCACAGGCTGCTGGAAAGGCACAGGTCGTAGTTTTCCGCTCTTCTCCATTTGGTGTTGGTGTAGTAATTGTGATAGCCGGCCCGGTCCTTATCTGTTTTTTTGATCAGTTCAATAGCATGGTCACGGTCTGTATTTCTGCGCTCCTGGATGCGCAGGATATTTTGCTCATGAGCTTTTCCTCCTACATAAGATTTTCTTTTTTAAGATTTAATACAAGTCTTGAGTAGTATTTATCCACATATAAAGCGTAAATCAGTCCGCCGATCACATAGGTTACGCATGTAATGGTAAATCCGGCGGAAAGGCCGATGCTCTCCTGGAACATTCCCATGAGAAGGGAGCCGATACCAATATCATAGGACAGCAGATATGTAGTGTTTGCGGCGCCGCGTTTCGGCGCTGGTGTTGTTCCGGTAACAAAGGACCGGAATAAAGGCTGAAGGATTCCGTAACCGATACCCAGGAGAAATCCGGCGATAAATAAATGGATCCCTGTTTCCAGGAACAGATAACTGGCCATGGTGAAAAACAAACCAACAAGGCTGAATACTACAAGGATAGCGTGGCGTCCCGCGTCGATCATTTTCTGTGTGGAGAATTTTGATATTAACATTCCGGCCACAAGGAAAATGTAGAAAAACGGTGTTAATGCAGAAAGCCCTTTTTCCTGGGCGAAAATGGATGAATAAGCGATAACGGCGCCAAAGGGGATCATAATAAATATCATGTTCAGCATAAATGGGATCGCCGGCTTATGTCTTTTTACTGGCGCCTGAATTTGCTGTTCAAAGTATTGGCGCGGTTGTTGCTATCCTGGGGCTGGTTTGGAGCGGAAAAAAGCTTTTAGACACAGGAATGGAAAATACTTGGGATATAAAGCGGAAAAAACAGAAGCTTTTGGTTTATATGATTTTTATGGTGGTCATGGTGTTTTTGGCAACCCACCACAGTGTCCTGCTTGTGTCCGGAAGCATGCTTATCAGAATCTTGTTTTTGGCAGCAGCGGTGTATTTGATGAAAAGGGTCCTCCGGGAAGAGCGATGCAGGATAAAAAAATACGGAATGTTCCTTATAGCAGTGCTTTTATTTTTTACCGGCTGTGTTTCTATGGCCACACCGGAGGAAGCCTCTGTGCAGAAAATGCTGACCATTGGTTCATTTTTGATCTTATACGGGTTTGGGAGTACATTGTTCCAGATTTATAAAAGCGGAGAAAAGGAGTATGTATAAAATAGGGTATAATATTAACAGGGACGGCATAGTTTTTCTGCGCCGTCCCTGCTATATTATTACAACCCAGTTTAAAGACATGATAAACAGATAAAGGGAGTTTCTCTTTTGTATTATTTGTGATGTGAAGTATGACTTATGTACCTGGATACTATGCTGTTTTTTCCAATTTTTCGCTGTGGCTTTTGACTGTTTTTTTCAGTGTGTCAATGTCTGACTGCATGTCATCGATCTGGTCAACGCCCTTTTGATAGCGCTTAAAAGTATCCAGATAACATGATTCGATCGTCTGAAGCCTTGGAATTATGTTGTTTTCAATGGTAAGCTGAATGGATGTTACTTGCTGGCTTAAAGTATTGATCTGCTGTTCCATTTTCGCAAATTTTTGCTCGATGACATCAAACTTGTGATCCATCTCCGCCAGTCTCTGGTCGATGACATCAAACCTCTGATCCATCTCCGCCAGTTTCTGGTGAATCGGCGCCACCTGTGCCTGCACAATGTTGGCTATTGCTGCCAACAAATCGTTTTCACTCATGAGATTCCCCCTTTTTAATTACTGGAATGTTATGTTTTTAGTAAACACCATTAGTATATCATAGCCAGGGGGCAATGTCCATCTGGAAGTCCTGGAAGCATAACTTACCGGGATTGCTGTTTACAGAGGAACAGGAACAGACGATTGCAGCTGTTAAGCTGTCCGGGCGGTTAGAGAGGATTCTTTTACAGCGGCTGTGTTCTTTAAAAATCGGATAGTATCATAAATATCCTGTTCTGTTGTCTCCGGATGAATGGTACACATGCGCAAAACTTTTTTTCCGCAAAGCTCTGTGGTAAAGATCTGGGCAAATCCGCTTTGAGTGATTTCCCTTGCAATATTTTGATTGATCCGGTCCAGTTTCCGACCGGACAGATTTCCGTGGGAAATATAGCGGAAATTAACGATCCCCAGCTGGGCGGGAGAGACAACTTCCCACTCGGAAGATTGTTGGATGAGATTTTGGGCAAGCTGAGCAAGGGCACAGCCATGATCAATGATTTTTCCCATGGCGTCTGTTCCCATAACCTGCAGAGTGAGCCACAGCTTTAAACTTCGTGCGGGGCGCGTCAGTTCCGGACCGAGATCCCAAAATTCGATGCTGTCATCAGAGGATTGAGCATCTTTTAAGTATTCCGGATGGGCAGAAAAGCTGTGAGCCAGACTTAACTTGTCACGGACCAGGACAACGCTGCATCCATAGGTTTGGAGGAGCCATTTATGAGCATCCCAGCTTAAACTGTCAGAAAGATGGATCCCGGATAAATTTTTCCTGCACTGCTTTGATACCAGTGCCGAAGCGCCAAAAGCACCGTCCACATGCATCCACAGATGATATTTCCGGCAAATGTGGGAAATCTGGGGCAGCGGATCTACAGTGCCGGTGTTAGTGGTGCCGGCTGAGGCAATTACGGCAAATGGTATTTTGTGAGCGTTTATATCCTGGATGATGGCGGCTTTCAAGGCAGAAATATCCATGGCAAATGAAGCATCTGAAGGAATCACTCGAATCTGATCCCTGGAAAAACCGATAATATGCAGACCCTTGGCAACGGAAGAATGTGTCTGGTCAGAAACATACGCCACACCCCGGCTGTATTCATTATGAGTTAATTTGGCGTCTCTTGCTGCAGTTAAAGCTGTAAGATTTGCTATAGATCCGCCGGAAACAAAAAGACCGCCGCTTTCCTTTGGGTATCCGGCAAGATCGCACATCCAGCGGATCAGCTTTTTTTCAATAAGATCCGCTGCAGGAGCATTTACAGTGCAGCTGGCATGAGGGTTCCAGGCGTTGGTCATAGTATCTCCCATCCATGAAAGAAGGGATTCAGTAGAGGGAACACATGCAAAGCTGCGGGGGTGCTGCCCTAAAAGAGTAGAAGAGTAGATCTTACTAAGCATTTCTGTATAGACGTCCTGGAGGGGACGGCCTTTATGAGGGATCGGCTGTGCTTCCAGCAGGTGAATATTTTCTATATTGACCGGCGGACATACGGGATAACTGTCCATATGGTTATAAAAATCAATGGTGGATGATACAAAATCTTTCATCAAAGCACCAATCTGTTTGTTTTGCCCTTTTGTGTTCATTGTATAGCCTCCTTGACTTTCTCTGGCAACAATGCTACCATAAAAATCGTTGGTTGTGAAATTCATGGATTTTATGAAAGCGTTCAAAATTTTTGAATATGAGAGTTAAAATAACACAGTTATGGAAATAAGAAATCTGATCACCTTTGTGCGTATTGCAGAGGTGCAAAATTTTTCAAAAACAGCAGAACAGTTAGGATATTCCCAATCGGCAGTGACGATGCAGATCAAACAGCTTGAAAATGAACTTAAGGTGCCTTTATTTGAAAGGATCGGCAAGCAGGCTCGGTTAACACAGGCAGGAGAGCGGTTATTGCCCTATGCGCTGGAAATCCTGGATTCAATACGAAAGGCGGAAAGCACTGTCCGGGAGCCGGAGAAAATCGCAGGAAAACTGCGCATTGGTACTTGTGAATCCTTTGTGATCAGTATTTTGCCCCATGTGATCATGGAGTTTAACCATAGATGTCCTCATGTGGAGATCAGCACTCATACTGCGTTAGTGCCGGACCTGTTTCAAATGCTCCGCCAAAATGATATTGATATTTTATATTTTCTTGACAAAAAATATTATTTCCCGGAATGGATCAAAGTGTCAGAACAGCCGGAAAAGATATTTTTTGTTTCTTCTTCCCGGTCGCCGCTGGCCGGGGAAAAGGAGGTCTCGATTGACCGTTTGCTTAGAGAACCTCTTTATCTTACGGAAAAAGGCATCAGCTACCGTTATGCCATGGAGCAGTCTCTGGCAGAAAAAGGAATTGAGCTTCATCCGGTTTGGGAAGTGGGAAACACAGATGTGATTACTCGTTTTTTACTAAAAAATAAAGGGATTTCCTTTCTCCCGGAATATGTTGTCCGGGATCATATAAAAAATGGGGATCTGGCAGTCTTACATACAGAATGTGAGGAAATTACCATGTGGAGCCAGCTTGTATATCATCGGAATAAATTTGTGACGCCTCAGATGAAGCTGTTTTTGGAATTATTGGCAGAGCATATGAAGATGGATCACGGAGATTGATGTCCGCTTAAGAAAACAGAGATCGAGAATAGGAGGAAAGACCATGTGGGTCGCTGACCAGTATATTGACTATGTAAAAAAACAGACCATAGAGCATCCCGGTGAAAGTTGGGGGAAAATGCTTTTTGGCTTTAAGGCAAATAAACTGCGGATGAAACTGCTGCCAAAGAAGGGCATTGCCAAAGGCTATCAAAAACTGGAGGCAATGATGATGTCCTTTGTGGCTGATGCGTTAGGACGGCCAGACAGCTATGTGTGGGGAAATATTTTTGCGCCTTGTGAGATCATGGAATGTTTTGGGTTAAGTACCCTGTCCATAGAGTGCCTTTCCTGCTATTTCAGCGGGTACCATTTGGAGGACTTTTTTATTGATTATGCTCAGGATACAGGTATTGCGCCTACCTTATGTTCATACCATAAAACCTTTGTAGGCGCCATTGACAGCGGGGCTGTGCCGGTGCCGGAATATGCGGTGACCACCTCCCTGTCCTGTGACGGTAATCTGAATACGTTCCGGTATCTGGAGAAGAAAAAGGGTGTGCCTTTCACTTTTTTGGATGTACCTTACCGGGATGACGAGGATTCTGTGGAATATTTGGCACAGCAGCTTGAAGCATTTGCTCATGAACTGGAGAAACGTTTTGGCGTTGTTTTTTCTGAAGAAAAGCTGAAAAAACATCTCCAGATTGAAAATGAAACCCGGAAAGAGCTGGCCCATTTTTTTAAACTTCAAAGTCAGAGATATTATCCGGGAGAACTGATCCATCACCTGTATATGATGATGGGGATGCATCTGATGATCGGAACCCAGGAGTTTCTTGATCTGATCCGCTTTATGAATAAAGATATTGAAACCTATCCTTTATTTCAGGGAAAGAAGATTTTTTGGGTGCATTTGATCCCGTTTTATCAGGAAACACTGCAAAGCTATTTTAATACAAATCAAAAATATCAGATCATCGCCTGTGATATGACTATGGACTCTATGATTCATATGGATGTGGATCGGCCATTTCATGCATTGGCACAAAAGCTGATTTTTAATTTGTTTAACGGGTCTTACAGCCATAAAGCTCAAATGGTAGAGCGGATGGCAAAGGAGCTTGATCCGGATGCAGTAATCCAGTTTTGTCATTGGGGCTGCAAGCAGTCTTCCGGAGGGAGTCTCCTTTTAAAAGAGAAAATGCGGGAAATGGATATTCCCATGCTGATTTTGGATGGGGATGGCATTGACCGGCGCAACAGTCACGACGGACAGATCCGTACCCGGTTGGAGGCATTTTTGGAAATGCTGGAATCGGGAGAAAAAGATCAGGAGATACGGGAGGATGCTGAAAAGATATGTTAGGTTATATTTGTAAATACGCCCCTGTGGAGATTTTTCGGTCCATGGGAGTGACTATGGAGCGGATCGAGCCGGATGTGACAAATTTTAACCAGGCAGAGATCCGGATGCACCCTAATATCTGCAGTTTTGCCAAAGGGGTTTTGGAGGAAATGATCTCCAAAGATTATGAAGGGGTGATCCTGACAACATGCTGTGACAGTATCCGGCGATTATATGATATTTTAAAAGAAGAATTTCCCGATAAGTTTATTTATATGCTGGATACCCCCAGGATCACAAAGGATGCGGGGATTACCCTTTATGAAAAACGGATCCGGACCATGATCCGGGAATATGAGGATTTTTCCGGAAAGACTTTTGATGAAGGAAAATTCCTTGAATATATAAAGAGGATACAGGATCAGCATCAGTATCAGATAAAAAGCGGTACTGTAAATATAGGGATCATCGGCGCCAGAGCCAATGATACCATTAAGGAGATCCTGGCAGAAAACCGGGCCAATGTGGCTTTTGATCTGACCTGTACAGGCCTTGGGAGAAAACTTCTTGTTGATGCGGATCAGGTCATGACCGGATATGTCCGGGGACTTTTAAGCCAGTTTCCATGTATGCGCATGGAACAGGCGGCCAACCGGGATGAACTGATCCGAAGATGGGCCGGCAGTGTGGATGGGATTATTTATCATACTGTCCAGTTTTGCGATAATTATGCCTATGAATATGCCTGGATCCGGGAATGGCTGGATCGGCCCATGCTTTTGCTGGAAACCGATTATACCCGGCAAAGCATCGGCCAGATCCGGACACGGATTGAAGCGTTTTTAGAATCTATTGGAGGAAAACACAGCGGAAAGATCCGCAGGAAAGGAAATCAGTCTATGTATGTTATGGGAATTGACAGCGGTTCTACCTCGACCAATGCGGTGATCATGGATCAGGACAGGAAGCTTCGGGGCTTTTGTGTGGTGCGCACCGGAGCAAAGTCCGGGGACAGTGCACAGCGGGCATTTAAGGAGGTCCTTGAAAAGGCCGGACTGTCCAGCGAAGATATTTCATGGATCGTATCTACAGGCTATGGACGGGTAAGTATCCCTTTTGCTGATGAAAATATTACAGAAATCAGTTGTCACGGCAAGGGCGCCCATTATTTTAATCCAAAGATCCGAACCATTCTGGATATTGGCGGCCAGGACAGCAAGGCCATCCGGTTAAACGAAAACGGCGAGGTGGCGGATTTTGTCATGAATGATAAGTGTGCCGCCGGAACCGGCCGCTTTTTGGAAATGATTGCCAGGACCCTGGAGGTTTCTTTGGACGAACTGGGCGCCATCGCCCTTACATCCCGGGAAAAGCTTGAGATCACAAGCATGTGTTCCGTATTTGCCGAATCTGAGGTGATCTCCCTGATTGCTAACAACAAAGAAAAGGCCGATATTGCTGATGGCGTGTGCCATGCCATTGCCAATAAGGCCACGGGACTTTTAAGAAGAGTGGGCCTTGAGCCGGAGTTTATGATGACCGGCGGCGTGGCGAAAAACCCGGGGGTTGTGCGGGCTGTGGAAGAAAAACTGGGAGCAGAGCTTTTCATATGCAGTGAACCGGAGATCGTAGGGGCTGTAGGGGCCGCTCTTTACGGACTGGAAAAGATAAGTCAATAAAATAAACAGCTGGAACATTGAGGCGTTGTCCGCCTATTGTTTTGTCAGGATTTTCGTGGTATTTTATTATAGGATGAAATGGGAGGACTGAAAGAAGGTGATGGAATGAAGCATATGGAATTTCGTATGGAACGGCCGGGACTTGTAAAAGTTGGAGATTCCATTGAAGTGCGGGAATCGGTTCTAAAGACCCTTCAGGGAACAATGTATTACTATACGATCCATCCGGCAGTGGCCATGTCTGGCAATATTCCGGCCAAAGACAAGCTGAACAATTTCCACGGGGTTGTCACACAGATCGATGACCAGGAAAGTTTATGGACCGTTCATTGTGAATTTGAAGACTAACGTAATCATTCAGCCAGACCTGAGCACTTACCGGGCCGACTGTAAAAATGATTTATATCAGGAGAGAGAAAAATGTCAGGTACAAAGAAAAAATCCTATGAAATGGATATGTGCCACGGCCCCTTAGTTGGGAAACTGCTGGTTTTTACGATTCCGGTAATGATTTCCGGCGTTTTGCAGCTTTTGTTTAACGCTGCAGATATTGTTGTTGTCGGTCAGTTTGTCGGCAGCCAGGCTTTGGCTGCTGTGGGATCCAACACATCTTTGATTAATCTTATCGTAAATGTCTTTATTGGAATCTCTATTGGAAGCAATGTGCTTGTAGCCCGCCATTATGGAGCAGGAGAGTATGAAGAAGTACACAAGACCGTCCATACCTCTATTTTGACCGGCGCTGTGTTTGGTGTTCTGCTGATCTTTATCGGCCAGATCGTGGCCCGGCCGCTTTTAGAGCTGATGGGCTCACCGGATGATGTGATCGATCTGGCAACTTTATATTTAAGAATCTATTTTATCGGGATGCCTATGGTTATGGTGTATGACTTTGGAGCATCGATCCTCCGGGCGGTAGGTGATACCCGGCGGCCTTTGTACTTCCTTGTGATCGCTGGGATAGTTAATGTGGTTTTAAACCTGTTTTTTGTTATTGTATGCCATTTGGGCGTTGCCGGAGTGGCTTTGGCTACCATTATTTCCCAGACGATTTCCGCAGTTCTTGTGGTCATCTGCCTGATCCGGACCGATACCTGTGTAAGGCTTACTTTAAAGAAACTTAAGATCCATAAGCGTAAGCTTCTGCAAATGATGCGCATCGGTCTTCCAGCAGGTGTCCAGGGCGCTATTTTCTCAGTGTCTAATGTGCTGATCCAGTCCTCGGTAAATTCCTTTGGTTCTGTGGCAATGGCGGGAAATGCGGCAGCGGCCAATATTGAAGGATTTATTTATACGGCTATGAACTCTTTTTATCAGGCATCCTTAAGCTTTACAAGCCAAAATGCCGGCGCCGGCCTTTACAAGCGGGTATATAAGATCCTTGGCCTGTGCCTGCTTATGGTTGTTATCACAGGCTTTTGCCTGGGTAACCTGGCCCTTTTCTTTGGGCGGCCTCTTTTAGGTATTTATACCTCAGAGGCGGATGTGGTCCGGTTTGGCCTTTTGCGTATGAAATACATATGTACCACTTACTTTTTGTGCGGTATGATGGATGTGACTGTAGGTTCACTGCGGGGGCTGGGATATTCGATTATCCCTATGCTGGTATCCCTTACCGGAGCCTGCGCCTTTCGGGTAGTATGGATCTTCACCGCCTTTGCCTGGTCCAGATCCCTGGATACCCTTTACATTTCCTATCCGGTTTCCTGGCTGATCACAGCGGCTGTCCAGATGCTGTGCTTTTTTGCGGCGATGAAGCGGATACGCGGAAAAATCGCTCATTGATCAAGGTTACGGAGCGCAGGAAGGAATAGAAGATCAGGTTTGCGGTCCTGGATAATAGATGACTGAATCACCAGATGCCTGGGAAAAATACGGCTTCCCAGGCATCTGGTCTGTTTAAAGACGAGCCCTCGTGATCAAAGGTTCATCATCTATGGTTCAGGTCATGGATTTTTTTAAGGATTCATAAAGATTTAACTGTTCCGGAGTAAGCAGGGACTTAAGCTGCTCCTCATTAAAGCCGGAAACCGGCGGTTCAAAAGCTGTATGACTGTTTTCAAAAGAGGATCCGTTATTTCCCTGAAATGTGCTGCCCTGAGTTTTTGGGAAATTTCCGGAATTGACAGCTTGAACCAGTTGATTAAACTTATTCATATCAAAATTTTTGAATAATTCCGGATTAATATTTTTTAAAATTTGTTCCGGATCAAAAGATGATTTCATGGTCTCACCTCCGTGGATCGCTGAAGCAGCAGGGGGAGCGCCGCCGAAGCCGGTATTCTGGCATTTCCCGGCCTGGGAAGGCTCGATCGTTTCTCCGGAAGTATTGGAATAAGTGTTTATCATCCGGATGAGCCGGCTTAAATCCGGATTATTTTCCATGTCTTTAAATTTTTCATAAAATTTCCCAAGCTTCATAGCATTTAAAAGGGTATCAATGATCCTGGCTTCATTGCCATCACAGTATTTGCGAAGGTCGCAGAGCATTTCTTCAGGAGAAGGCCGGCGGCTGCCGATCCCGCATGCCTGGATCTTTCCTGGATTTTTAAAGTATCTTACTGTATTTTGAAGCTCCAGGAAACGTGCCAGCATGGCCATAGGTCCGGCAGCCTGTGGGCACATATAGGGCACAGAGGCCTTGATCATCTGAGACATATTTCCAAAGGTCTGTTCATCCAGAGGCGTAAGCTTTGCAGACGGGCTGACGGCGATCACATCCTTTACTTATTGTGGGATTAATAATAGTATATGAAAGACACTTAAGGCTATGTGCATCTTTGAAAAAGAAATATTAATGAAACAGCCAGCAAACCCTGGATTAAAGGTTTGGCGGCTGTTATTTTTACAGGATTATCCCATAAATGATCCGTCCTATAAAAAAGACTACCGGG
Organism: Candidatus Scybalocola faecavium; assembly: GCA_018713145.1. GTDB lineage: Bacteria > Bacillota > Clostridia > Lachnospirales > Lachnospiraceae > Catenibacillus > Catenibacillus faecavium. The sequence continues at coordinate 49,500 of DVFP01000015.1, read as the reverse complement.
ATCAGCAAGGATGGAAGCATGTCCAAAACCTTGAATTTTTTTATGTTTAATATACCCAGACCAGTGCAGGCAATGAGAAAACCGCCAACAATGCACAGCTCGCAGATCAGGTCTGTGCTGAAAAAGTCGGCCCATACATATTTGGTCAGCACATAAATGCTTCCCTGCCATAAAAACAAAATCCCGGCGCACACGATCATTCCGATACCGTAAGCGGAAGAAAGGACTGTGGAGGTGACCAGATCTAAGGATGCATTGGTAAAAAGAAAGGTATGGTCCTGATTTAGAGCAGCCATAACCGGTCCGACAATGGATAGAGAGCCGATACAGTAGATCAGAACCCCGGTGACGATCCCCTGGCCAAGTTTTCCGTTAGAATGTCGGTCAATAAATCCGTTGAGACGGTCATCCAGTCTTAGTTTTGTTCCAATGAGACTGCCCAGCACAAGGCTGACGATAAATAATACAGGATACTTGCTGTCCGGCATGTTGCTGGCAATGGCGTTAATGCCAACCCCGAAGGCAGCCAGACCGCAGGCATTTAACATGGCTGTTTCATATTTTTTAGGGATCCCTTTGTTTAGAAGCCCTCCGCAAAGGCTTCCGATAGCAATAGTCAATGTATTAACGATAGTTCCGATCATTACGGTTCTCCTTTCCGTTTATCCGTATATCTTTTTCCGGTAATATGGACTGGCACGCTTGCCCGCCTGCCAGTCCATATTACCGGAAAGAGGACGGCGTATCTTCTTTTTCCCGCCGCCTTAAACTGTTTATGTATATTAAAACATTAACGCGGTAATGTGTCAAGCGTTAAACGGAAATGATAATGGCTTATGCTGTAACGGTTTAGCTGGCTGAATTGCTGCTTTGTGCCTGGAAAGACTTTTTTGAACCGGGAGCATATGTTAGATTATGGGGAATTTTGAATAAAAACAGGAGGCGATGATTTTGGAAGATTTAAAAAATCCTATAGATTCGGAAAATGAAGATCCCCAGGATTGTCTGATCATTGAAGATAATACGGTTTATGAGATTGATTTGGATTGTATGAAAAGTAAATTGCCCCGCAACAAGCTGACGGGACATAAAAATAATTGACACAGATAAGCTGCGGGGGAATTTGACCTTCGCAGCGCTGACATTTACCATAATTTGTATGGTAGTAATTCATTTTTTGTTAATGGAATACGAAACAAATGTTTATAACCGCCAAAAAGAGAAAAGTAGCCTATTCGTTTCAAGGTATCTATTGCTACTTTGTCATTGGAGTTCATCTGAAAGTTCAAGTTGTATAAAAAAATGACAGGAATGTGAAAATAGAGCTGGTCGTTGTTTTTGCAGCTTGGTACAATAAAAAGGACCGGAGGCGATGCCTCCGGCCAAAAAAAATTTAGAAGGGAAGACCGGCGTTTACCGGTCTGTGGCCGCGCAGGATCAGCCGCACAGACCGTTGCCGCCGCAGCAGCACAAAAGAAGCAGGATGATGATGATGCAGCTGCAGTCATCGCCGCTGTTAAGGAAGCTGCCATTGCCGCCGCATCCGCCGCAGCAGAATAAAAGGATGATGATCCATAACAAGGAATTATTACCTCCGCATGTATCAACTCCACATCCACAATCATTGTTGCAACAGCTGGTTGCTGCTAAATCACTCATATCAGTTCCTCCTGATTTTTGCTTTTGCTTTATACTATGCACAAGGTACCCAGTGTGACACAAAAAATATCTGCAAGGGGATACCTCTATGCCGTAGGAGACACGGCAATAATAATGTAATCCCAATGAAAGGAAAGATGATATGTTTTTTGGAAAGAAAATGGTAGACATTTACCACGATATTATGAAGGAATATATTCAGGAAGGAGACGCGGTTATAGATGCCACTGTGGGCAATGGGTATGATACGGAATTCCTTTGCCGGTTGGTGGGAGAGCAGGGCTGTGTCCATGGATTTGATATTCAGCCGCAGGCTTTGAAAAATACAAAGCTGCGACTTGAAGCGTCACATATGGACACCAGAGCTAAGCTTTATCTGGCGTCTCATGATCAGGTAGATGAATATGTACATGAACCGGTTTCTGCTTTTTGTTTCAACCTGGGGTATCTCCCCCAAAGCGAAGGCAACGTTGTCACGCAAACTTCGACAACAGTCCCGGCGGTAAAAAAATGCCTGGAAGCCTTGAAAAAAGACGGTATCGGATGCATCCTGGCTTATTGGGGCCATGAAGGGGGAAGGGAAGAAATGGAAAATGTCGATGAATTGTTGCATGGACTTCCGGCGAAATTTTATGAGGTTTTTCGTCTGGAAAACCACAACAGAGCCAATCAGCCGCCGATTTTGTATCTTGTAAAAAAGCTGAGATAATTTTTAGCCACTCGCCCTGAAACGACAAATAATTCAATCTGTTTATGCTAAAATATGTAATGCATTAGGAAAACAGTATTACATATGGAGGGAAGATGAAAATATGATTGAAGAAACTTACAAAATGACAGAGTTGGGCTATTCATTAAAGGAGTACAGGATCCGAAATAATATCACTCAGCAGGAGCTGGCCAATCAGATCGGTGTCAGTACCAACACGATTCATTTGTGGGAAACGAAAATGTGTCGTCCGTCTATGGGATCCTTGCTGATCCTTTCCGACATTCTCCATGAACCGCTGCTGGATATTATCACAAAATCTAAAAAAATCTATAAGTAAAAGGTTTTGGGATAGCAATCCCCATTTAAATGCTTTATAATAAAAGAGCATTGGAAATCCCGGATAAGGGATTCCCCTATGCCGTATAATGTACGGCAATACACTAAGAAGAGAGGATGAAGAGGATGAGAGAGCCTGTTCTGGTAATTATGGCTGCAGGTATGGGCAGCCGCTATGGCGGTCTGAAACAGATCGATCCTTTAAACGCCCAGGGCGATATTATCATTGATTTTTCAATTTACGATGCCATGAGAGCTGGCTTTAAAAAGGTCATATTTATTATTAAAAAGGAACTGGAAAAAGATTTTAAAGAGCGGGTAGGCGATAAAGTTTCCCAATATATGGAAGTGGAATACGTTTACCAGGATATTTACAATATTCCGGAAGGATTTTGCGTGCCGGAAGGCCGGGTAAAACCCTGGGGGACCGGCCATGCTGTTTTAAGTTGTATAGACAGTATTCATGGCCCCTTTGCAGTCATTAATGCAGATGATTATTATGGTCAGCAGGCTTTTAAAGTCATTTATGATTATCTTGTATCTCATCCGGACGATGACAAGTATCGGTATGCTATGGTAGGATACCGGGTGGAAAATACGCTGACGGATTTTGGCTATGTATCCCGGGGCGTATGCGCCACAGATGACAAGGGAATGCTTCTGGGAATTCATGAGCGCACCCGGATTGAAAAACGGGAAAATGGCGCGGCTTATACAGAAGATGACGGACAGACATGGACAGATATTCCAAAAGGGAGCATTGTTTCTATGAATCTGTGGGGCTTTAACCAGAGTATGCTTACAGAATTAAAAGAGCGCTTCCCCGGTTTTTTGGAAAATGGCCTGAAAACCAATCCGGAAAAATGCGAATATTTCCTTCCCAATGTAGTAGGCCAGCTATTGGATGAAGGCAAAGCGACCGTAGAGGTTCTGCCCTGTGAGGATCGGTGGTACGGCGTAACCTATCGGGAGGACAAACCTGTGGTGGTGAAAGCCATTGAGGATATGAAGCAAAAAGGCGAGTACCCGGAGGTTTTGTGGCCTGAAAAATAAAATGAGCGGATTTGAGGTGTTTTTAGAACGCCAGGCGCCGGTGGCGCCTGTTCGGCACCGAATCCATATCATACTGGGAACCGCTTACGGAAAAGCCCGGACAGATTGGAACAAGATCCTCTGTCCGGGCTTTGTTTGCTGCGGCCGCAAAATTCAGACAAGCCGTTAGACCTGAGTAAAATAGGGGAAAAACAATTTTTAACTGCTTTAAAGCAGTTTTGAAAGATTTATCATGCCCCATCCCTGCTGATTCTTTGGAAATCCCAGGTCATCACAGCAGGAGCGCAGGCGAAGCTTTACCTGCTTATTGGTCATAGACGGGTATTTTTCAAGAAGCAGGGCGATACATCCGCTGACTACAGGGGTGGCCATGGATGTGCCGCTGCGGCTGGTGTAGGTAAAGCTGTTTCCGGACATACGATTGCTGCAGGAAATGATCTCAGAGCCCGGGGCTACTACATCCGGCTTTTGGATACATTCACGGGTGGGGCCCCGGCCGGAATAATTGCTGATCTTTTTCCCACGGAGATAAATTTGTTTGTAATCATCAGCAGCGCCTATGGTAATGATCTTCCTGCTGATTCCCGGTGCAGTTACAGACATAGGCATAGGCCCGTTATTTCCAGCGGCAGCCACCACCACCAGACCGGCATCCCAGGCCTCATTAACACCCTGGACTAAAGGACAGTCCTCCCGGATCCCTTCCAGGGTTTCTGTGCCAATGGAAATATTCAGGATCCGGGTGTGATATTGCTGTCTTGTGTCAATGACCCAGCGGATGGCCTCAAGAATGGAAAAAATACTTCCGTTCCCTGTATTATCCAGTATTTTCCCTACGATCAGATGGCTGTCCGGGGCAATGCCGCAGTATTTTCCCCGGGAAGCCATGCCGCTGCCGCTGCAGATCCCGCAGATATGAGTGCCGTGGCCGTTATCATCATAGGGCTGGCGGCGTCCCCTGACAAAATCTTTAAAGGCAGCGATCCGGTTTCTGGGCATGGTAAAATCAATATGAGGGAATATCCCTGTATCTAAAACAGCAATGCCCACGTTTTTCCCGGTGTATGGGGAAACATGGGGCATATTCCTGTGAACATATAAACGGACAGTATTCATGACAGATGCTTTCACTGCAGCCTGAAAAGCCGGCGGCAGTATTTTCCGGATTTACATTATTATATGGGAAAATAGTCGGATGGGTGTCATTGTGAAAAATGGACATTTGTGATAGAATTTTTAAGGCACAGTGAAAGATCATATGGGGATTTTTCTAAGATATTGGCAGAAGTTGATGGGGAGGAACAAAATAGAATGAAAAAGAGGGCTTCATTAAACCGGTTTTTGTCTGTTTTTACCGGTATTATCTGTTTGATCATTGTTTTCTTTTTGCTGATTATTGATATTTTTCTTATTACCGGCTATCAGAAAGCCATACGCACTTCGGAAGAAAGCGTCCTTGCAGAGTATGTGGGACGGTGCAGTGAAGATTTTTCTGAAATTTCCAATTATATTGACGATATTTATGCTAATGATAACGGTTTCGCTAAATTGGCAGGAACATTAAGACCTGAAGAAGTTTATGATATTGTCTATGATCTGGATTTTGAATTAAAGTCAAAACTACGGGTTGAAGAGACTTTAGCCGGATATATTCTTTTATATGGAAATCTGGACAACGCCCGATATTATACCAATACTGGAGCCATATCTTATGATGATATGAGGGAGTTAAAAACCGTAGTATCATCGTTCTTTTCATCAGAAAACGGAGACGGACAATGGACATTTGTAGAAATTAATGGAAATGTCTATGGAATATGGCTGAGGATCCGGGGAAATGCGTCCATTGCTGCTTTTTACAGCCTTCAATGGTTGAAAGAACAGATTCCTGAGACTGTAAAATCGGCAGATGATATTATGTTTGTATGGGATGGCCAGATTTTCGGGCAGGAAGATACGGATAAGTATGGTGATTTGCCATCAATAACGGAAAATTATGCCCAGGTTTTTCGGGTGCTTGATGGAAACTGTTATATATACGGCAACCGTGTTGAAAATAGTGATCTTTGGGTGTGTATGTCTGTTCCTGTGACATTGTTTACCTATATGGGTATACCTCAGCTATTGATGGTTGTTTTGACGGCCTGCAGTCTTATTTTTGTATTCATGATTTACAGATATTTACGAAAAGGTGTCATCTTCCCTTTAAAAGAGGTAATCCATGTGATGAACCAGATTCGGGATGGCATGTGGGATGCGAGGATGGAGGGAGAAAATTCCTTTGAGGAATTAGAACAGGTCAATGAAACTTTGGAAGTTATGGTATCAGAAATCAAGAAACAAAAGCTTTTGTTTTATGAGCAGACTATTGAGAAGCAGAAGGCTCAGCTTCAGTACCTTCAGCTCCAATTAAAACCTCATTTTTATTTAAATGGACTGAAAACTTTAAATGTACTTTTCAGAAATGGGGATGCAACGCAGGGAGAAAAATTGATCCTGCGTTTGTCAGAACATTTAAGATACCTTTTGGAGGCTTTTCTGCCGGTGGTATTGTTTCCGCTATAGCGGCAACCATGTTTGACCAGGAAGATAAAAATACAGAGAAATCATGTCCGGGGGTTTCTTCCAGGCCGGATGCGGCTCTGATCCTATATGGGGCTTTTGCACAAACTGGCATGGGAGGCAGTGTCGGACAGTATGATCCAAAGGTTCAGGCCCGAAAATGCAAGTCAGATCCTATACGAAATATCCGGTCGGACTGCCCGCCTATGTTTGTTTTTCAAACCCATAAGGACGATCCCCGCTATGCGCTGCTGTTTTGTTATGAACTGGCTTGCCATGGGGTTCCTTATGAAATCCATACCTTTGAGGAGGGGCCTCACGGCGGCGGACTTTACGATGGGAAAACAGAGGATTCTCCTTTATTTGAGCATACGGCCCAATGGGCGATGTTAGCTTCCTCCTGGCTGAAAGAGAAAGGATTTTAAAAGATAAGATGGACTGTGAAATAGAGGTTGTTGAGAAACTCCGGTTTTCACAGTCCATTTTATTGTATATTTAGTTTACATGAGTTTTAGGATAGAACATTGAAAATCATAAGCGCTTTCACAAAGCTGTATGACATTCGGCCAGTTTTCGCAGACTGTAGGAACAAATTGCTCAAATATGCGGGAACGTTTCTTTTGGCCAGGGATCCGAATGTTATGGTATGATTTTTTGCGGGCTATAATATGTTCCCATGGTCCAGCTGATTTTTCAATTCCAGCCGTTTGGTCATAAGCGGCTACGATCCATGCCTCTGTGCTGTCGCAAGGAATTGCAATACATGTATCGTCTGTATCCTGGAGCCATGTGGTGAGCAGACCTTTTAAATGGGCTATATATCCTGAAACAGATTCTTCATGGTCTGAACAGGGAAGCTGTATAGGGCAGGCGGCTTTTCCGGCAGGTGTAATATCACATTCTATGGGATTTTTTATTCCCTTATGAATACATTGAGTTGTTTTGCACCAACAGTGAGCCGATTTTTCTTTGCGGGAAACATCACCGTCCATTTGAATAACGAGAAAATCTAAGGCAGGCTGAATGTCCTTCATGAGTTTTTTACGGATCGAGGCATTATCGTGACACCATTTCCAGACGCCCTTCCATCCATTTCCATATTTTCCTGTCAGGTCATTTTCCGGCTGGAGCATAACATATTTATTTTCAACACCGGTGATTTTATCAATGATTCCTTTTAAAATAATATAATCTGTAGGTCCTTTACAAATAATTCCTATATGTTTCATATCAGAGTGGGAACACCTCCCAACCGGCCATTGATCCAAAGCCGGGACAATGGCTGCCCCTCATCAATTAATTCCTGTGAGACTGTGATGCGCTGAATCTGCGTGTATCCGTTTTTATCCCGATCTACCGCAAAGAGACGTATATCATCGTTATTTAGATTTAAGCCGTCTAATACAAGCGGATTATGAGTAGTTAGAAAAACATGCTTCCCCTGCCGCAAAATCTGTTGGCAGAAAACTTCTATCATTTTCTTTGCTAACCGGGGATTGAGCGCATGATCGAAACTATCCACGGCAAAAATAGACGGTCCCTTGGGATGCATAGCCAGTGTCAGCATAAAAAGCACATATAGTGCCCCTTCACTGGCATCGTATCCGGTAAATTGGGCGGTATCTTTCATGTAGCGGTCTGTAAATTCAATAATATCGCGGGTTGTTGGAATATTAGCGTTGATATTGCTTTTTTTAGGGGAAGAAACCGTAATATTATCTGCCCAGTCGATCATATCAAGAATATCATCCATATATAAATCACCAAAAAATAGTTCGCCATCCTGGGAGTGGATAAGTGCCTTTATTGCCTCTGCAAGGCGCCCTCCATTAAGACCGATAGGGTTTGTTTGAGTGGGGTCAGGGGCAGTGCCGCGTAAAGTCACAGTATTTGGTTGAAAAATACCATATGCGGAAAATGCCTCTGCGATTTTACGTCCGTTTTTTAAATCCGGATTATCATCAATGAGAAAGAATCCAATGTAATTATTGCTTTGTTGGGTGGAGGCATTGCTGCGTCCCCATAGTTTGTTTTCATTTTGAAAAAAAGCTTCAGAATGGTATTTCCAATACTCTGTATCCGTTGGCGTTGTTAAGTGGACGTCATAACGATAAATATCCTGACTGCTGCCGTTATCCCACTCTAAAGAGAGATCAATGGTAGATTTCAGGCGGGGAAGACTTTTAAAATTTGATTTATAAAGAGCCGGAACACTGAGCCGAACCCCCTTTCTTTGAAGGCTGGCGGAATCAACACGATCGGTCATAGCTGCGCTTAACAAACCGATTCCCTCTAAAATCGTAGATTTTCCGGAACCATTGGATCCGATAAATACATTGATCTTTCCCGGCTCAAAACATGTTTTATATAAACATTTGAAATTTCCAAAACTGATTTTTCTCAGATTCATATGATCGCCCCTTTCAAAAAACGCTGGAATTATAGGCGTTTAGGTTTTAGTATTCTATTGAGAGTATAGCATATTTTTAAAATTAAATACATCCTATTTTGTGAAAATAACCATATCTAATTTTGTGATAGTTACCTTGTACAACAACTCAGCTGGCGGAATGGTTATTATTTTTCTCATTCCCCTCCACTTGTTCTTGAAATCCCTGACAAAATGGTATACAATAATACAATGATACTAAAGTACAGGCATTAAAAGAATGGCCTAAGAAGGAGGAAATCCCACAAGGGGATACCTCTATGGCCTTAAAAGAATGGCCTAAGAAGGAGGAAACCAAAAATCATGGAGAAAATCAAGATGACCACACCGCTGGTGGAGATGGACGGCGACGAGATGACACGTATTTTGTGGCAGTATATTAAAGATGAACTTTTACTGCCCTACATTGATCTGAATACAGAATATTATGATCTTGGCCTGGAAAAGAGAAATGAAACGAATGACCAGGTAACCGTAGATTCTGCCATGGCTACAAAAAAATACGGTGTTGCCGTAAAGTGTGCCACCATCACACCCAATGCTGCCCGTGTTAAGGAATACAATCTGAAGGAGATGTGGAAGAGCCCGAACGGGACGATCCGTGCTATCCTGGACGGTACAGTGTTCCGCGCTCCTATTGTTGTTAAAGGGATCGAGCCGTGTGTGAAGAACTGGAAAAAGCCTATTACTATCGCAAGACATGCTTACGGAGATGTATATAAAGGCTCTGAAATGAAGATTCCGGGACCGGGAAAGGTAGAGCTGGTATATACCGATGAAAATGGCAATGAGACAAGAGAGCTTGTTCATAACTTTACCAGCGCCGGCATCGTTCAGGGAATGCATAATATTAATAAATCCATTGAAAGCTTTGCAAGAAGCTGCTTTAATTATGCCCTGGATACCAAGCAGGATCTGTGGTTTGCTACAAAAGATACAATTTCCAAAAAATATGACCATACTTTTAAAGATATTTTCCAGGAAATTTATGATGCAGAGTATGCAAAGAAGTTTGAAGCAGCAGGCATTGAGTATTTCTATACCCTGATCGATGATGCTGTTGCCCGTGTGATGAAGTCAGAAGGCGGCTATATCTGGGCATGCAAAAACTATGATGGAGATGTTATGAGCGATATGATCTCCTCTGCCTTTGGTTCTCTTGCCATGATGACCAGCGTACTGGTATCTCCAGACGGTTATTATGAGTACGAAGCTGCCCACGGCACTGTTCAGCGCCATTACTATAAGCATCTTGCCGGCGAAGAAACATCCACAAACTCTGTGGCAACGATCTTCGCATGGACCGGAGCACTGCGCAAACGTGGTGAACTGGATGGAAACAAGGAGCTGATGGCATTTGCCGATAAGCTGGAAAAAGCAACTCTGGATACCATTGAGTCCGGAAAAATGACAAAAGACCTGGCACTGATCACGACACTTAAGGATGTGACGGTTCTGAACAGCCTTGATTTTATCCGGGCGATCCGTCAGACCATGGAAGCCATGTAAAGGAGATGTTTCACCGATGGATAATCCCAATATCATTGTAAATCCACATAATAATTTGCTGGCATTTGAAGAGCATTTTTACACCTTACAGGATGTGGATGAGCCAAATACATTTAGAAATTTATTCCCGTATAACGAGATTCCCAAGATTGTGTTTAACCAGAGAGTAGTTCCCATTAATATGCCGGAAAATATCTGGATCACAGATACAACATTCCGTGATGGCCAGCAATCCCGGGCTCCGTATTCTACGGAACAGATCGTCCGCCTGTATGATTATATGCACCGTCTGGGAGGTCCGAAAGGGATTATCCGGCAGAGTGAATTTTTCCTGTACAGTAAAAAGGACCGGGACGCAGCCTATGAATGTATGTCCCGGGGTTATGAATTTCCTGAGGTGACGGCATGGATCCGTGCCAACAAGAAGGATTTTGAACTGGTTAAAGAGATGGGGATTAAGGAAACGGGAATTTTAGTCAGCTGCTCGGATTATCATATTTTTTATAAAATGAAAATGTCCCGGCGCCAGGCTATGGATCATTATTTAAGTGTTGTGCGGGAATGTTTGGAAACCGGCGTGCGGCCCCGGTGCCATTTGGAAGATATTACCCGTTCGGATATTTATGGTTTTGTGATTCCGTTTTGCCTTGAACTGGAAAAACTGGGAAAAGAGTATGGCATTCCTGTTAAGATCCGTGCCTGTGATACGATGGGTTTTGGCGTCAACTTTACCGGCGCTGCTATTCCTAGGAGTGTCCCGGGAATCATTTACGGTCTGCATACACATGCCGGTGTGCCTTCGGAAATGATCGAGTGGCATGGCCATAACGATTTTTATAAGGCAGTTACAAATTCCACAACAGCATGGCTTTATGGCGCATGCGGCGTGAATTGTTCACTGTTTGGCATTGGCGAGCGTACGGGAAATACGCCGCTGGAGGCTATGGTGTTTGAGTATGCTCAGCTAAAGGGAACTTTAGATGGCATGGATACAACGGTGATTACGGAAATGGCAGAGTATTATGAAAAGGAGATCGGATATAAGATCCCTTCCAGAACGCCTTTTGTGGGAAAGAACTTTAACGTAACCCGGGCAGGAATCCATGCAGACGGACTTCTTAAAAACGAAGAAATTTATAATATTTTTGATACTGAGAAATTCCTGAACCGTCCGGTGCTTGTGGCAGTTTCCAACACTTCCGGTCTGGCAGGGATCGCTCACTGGATCAATACCTATTTTAAACTAAAAGGTGAGGATGCTATTGAAAAGACAGATCCTATAGTGGCTCACGTAAAGGAATGGGTGGATTCAGAGTATGCGGGAGGCCGTGTGACGGTTTTGACAGACGATGAGCTGCTGGCCGCCATTGACCGGGCATGTACGGCCTGCAATAAAACTTTGGAGCATAAATGAATGGAGAATGGTTAAGGCATGACACATCTGGACATTATGGGAGAGCCCGGCGACGGGCTTTCCCTTCGCGGAAAGGTTTATAAACAGCTAAGGACGGATATTTTGTCCGGAAAGTATAAGGATCATGAAGAGCTGCGGGAGAATACTATTGCAAAGGAATATGGCGTCAGCCGGACGCCGGTGCGGGAGGCGATACGCCAGCTGGAGCTGGAAGGATTGGTTCATACAGTCCCGAATAAAGGGGCTTATGTCAGCAGTATTAAGCGCAAGGATGTAGAAGATATTTATGCCATCCGGGCGCTTTTGGAAGGCTTATGTGCCCGCTGGGCCGCCCAGCACATTACAAAGGAGCAGTTGGAAGAGGCTCAGGAGATCCTGTTTATGACCAGGTACCATTTAGAGCATGAACATTTTGATCAGTTGTATCAGTATGATGGAAAATTCCATGAGGTATTATACCGGGCCTGCGACAGTCCTATTTTAAATCACGTGCTGCGGGATTTCCATGAGTATATACAAAATGTGCGCCAACGGGCCTTAAAGGGCCGGCAGAGAGCTGTTTTGTGCCAGGAAGAGCATGAGGCGATTCTGGAGGCGATTAAAAACCGGGACCCGGAACTGGCAGCCGAACTGGCCAGCAGGCATATTGAAAATGCGGCAGCGAATATTATCCGGGAAGGACTGAATGCCGGAGATTAAGGATAAGGATAAGGGCAGAAGGGTGACTTTTGCTCTTCCTTTTTATATGTTAATTGTAAACTATAAAATATAAAATGGTTGACAATCTTTTCACTCATCGATATAATATGAGACAAGCGACAAAAGGTCATGGGGAGCGATCCGTGTTGCATGTCCATTTGTCGGGCAACTTATAATATACTGGTATCAGAAAAAGCAGGAGTTGATTTTTATTATGGAGCGATCAAAAAGTTTATCTGTAGGAAGAATCGTGTTTTGCGCTGTTTTTGCCGCGCTGACGGCCATATGCTCCCAGATCCAGATACCATTGCCTATGGTACCTATAAATCTGGCGTTGTTTTCTGTCCATCTATGCGGCGCAGTGCTGGGACCGGTTGGGGGATCATTAAGTATTATCGTGTATGTTCTTTTAGGTCTGTGCGGACTGCCGGTATTTGCCGGATTTTCCGGCGGAGCAGGCGTCTTGTTTGGAAGTACCGGAGGCTATATTTTAGGGTATATTCTGGACGCCCTGATCGTAGGAGCCATTACCAGTAAATGGGGGACATCTTTCGGAAAATGCTGCGCTGCAATGGCTGCAGGGCTTGCAATCTGCTATCTGTTTGGGACGCTTTGGTTTATGTGGATAACCGGAAATGCCTTATGGCCATCTTTATTGATCTGCGTTTTTCCTTTCCTCATAGGAGATGGGGTTAAGATCTTTCTTGCAGCAAGTCTGACAGGACGGATTCGGAAAAGTCTGCATTTCTAAAATATCTTGTGGGTCTGCACAGCTTATGTGCAGACCTGTCTGTAAATCTGCACATAAAGTTAAATATATGGAAATTTATCCGTGGATTATTGAAATTAGAGTTGTCCCAGCGTATAATCAAGTTACAAAATGTAGCATCATTGGAGGCTTGAAATTATGAAAACATGGATCAAGGGAGGCCGGGTTTATATTTCCGGAAGGATGGAAGAAACCGGACTGCTTTTGGAAAATGGCCGGATCAAAGGATTTTGTTCCAACAGGGAGCCGGATCAGGGGGATGTGGTTTATGATGCCAGGGGGGCCTATGTGGTGCCCGGTTTTGTTGATATACATACCCACGGCGGAGCCGGTGTGGATGTTAATGGGGCATCCCGGGAAGATTTTCAAAGGCTGGGACATTTTTTTGCGTCTCAGGGGACAACATCCTGGCTGTGTTCCATTCTTACAGATACCTGCGAGCAGACGCTCTACACGATCCGGGAGGCTGTGGCTCATAAAAAAGAGCATAAAAATTGCGCAAACCTGGCGGGGATTCATTTGGAGGGACCATTTTTGTCCCGGGAATATAAAGGCGCTATGCCGGAACATTTGCTGCGTTTGCCGGATGTGGAACTTGTTGCCGAATATCAGAAGGCAGCAGAAGGAAATATCCGGTATATTACTATATCGCCGGAGGTTCCCGGAGCAGCGGAGTCGATTCCTGCCTTTAAGGAAATGGGGATTGCCGTGGCTATGGGACATTCCGGCGCGGATTATGAAACAGCATGGAAGTGTATTCATAATGGGGCTGTTTCAGGGACTCATGTGATGAATGCAATGAAGCTGGTCCATCAGCACGCTCCTGCTATTATGGGTGCTGTGCTGGAATCGGATATTTATTGTGAAGCTATTTGTGATGGCCGCCATCTGCATCCCGGGACAGTAAGGTTTCTGATAAAAATGAAAGGCATGGATCGGATGGTAGGGATTACGGATTCTATTATGGCCGCCGGCCTTCCGGATGGAAATTATAAGCTGGGTGTTAACGATGTCGTTGTGGTTGACGGAGACGCCCGTTTAAAGGATGGAACAAGAGCGGGAAGTACGCTGACCACAGGACAGGCATTGAAAAATGTTATTGCATTTACCGGGAAAACTTTGGCTCAGGTATTGCCTATGTTTACGGAAAATCCTGCAAAAGTCATCGGACTTGAGCACAGGATCGGAAGTTTAGAGCCTGGAAAAGATGCAGATGTCGTTATTCTGGATAGTGATTATAACGTAAAAGATACCTTTGTAAAAGGACATAGGATTGTTTAGGAAGTGTTTGTCGATGGATCCTGTAGTGAGTATTATTGTCCCTGTTTATAATGCCCGGGAATCGCTGAAGCGTTGTGTGGACAGTATTTTAAATCAGGAATATAAGGAATTTGAGCTGATCCTGGTCGATGACGGAAGTACCGACGGATCGGGAGAAATCTGCGATGGATATTTAAAAAAGGATGGCCGGGTCAAGGTGATCCATAAAGAAAATTCCGGTGTATCTGATTCAAGAAATCAGGGGATCAGCCTGGCCAGGGGAGAGTTTATCCAGTTTGCGGACAGCGATGATTGGATTACTCCGGATGCAACTCGTCTCATGGTGCGGGCTGCCAGAGAATCCGGCTGTGATATGGTCATTAGTGACTTTTACCGGGTTGCGGGAGAGCGGGTTTCCAGAAAAGGGGATATTGAAAATGGCGGCGTTATGAGTGTGGAAAAGTTTGCTGCCTATATGTTGGAGAAGCCTGCTGATTTTTACTACGGTGTTTTGTGGAACAAGTTTTACCGGCGTGAGATGATGGAAAAGTATGGTTTGCGTATGGATCTGGCTATCAGCTGGTGTGAAGATTTTATGTTTAACCTGGAATATATCCGCCATGCCCAGACGATTTATGTGCTGTGTACACCGGTTTATTATTATGTACGCACGAAAGGCTCCCTGGTCAGCCAGAGTTTCAGCCTGCCCAGATCCATTCACATGAAGCGTATGGTTTTTGAGTATTATAATAATTTTTATAAGCACATATTGGATGAAACGGACTATGAAAAAAACCGCCTTCAGGTGTATCGGTTTTTGCTGGATGCAGCGGGAGACGGTATTGTTCCTCCTTCCATTTTTCCCGGCTCAAAGAAACTGGGGGAAGAGAGGGTCCGGGTCTGTCCTCCTGCATTAAGAGGAACAGGAAATTTAAAGAATCTTTACCGGGAGAAAAAACTTTTGGAATATTATCTCCGCCCGGCGGCTTTGAGGAATAACCTGACTTTTGAGGACGCCTGGGTTATGCTTTGTATTGCAGATCTGCCCATGCCCTGCAGGAAAAAAGACCTGGAGGACGTTAGCGGGATGACAGGGAAAAAGTTGTCCTCATGTCTTAGTCGTCTGACCTCAAAGGGCTTGATCAAAACCGAAGAAAAAAAGGCCGGAGATTCTAAAGGGAAGCTTTGTTCTATTGAATTAATGAAAAAGGCAGAGTCTGCCATGGATGATTTTATTGTGGCAGATAAAGACTGTGAACAGGCGTTTTTTGCAGGCTTTACCCCTCAGGAGCGGGAGATGTTTGAAGCCTTGGCAGCAAAGGGGCGGGAAAATATTTTTAACCTGCTTCAGTAAGAGAAATGTGCAGGTCAGGCATCGCTGCCTTTATTGTTAAAGTGCATAAATAAAAGACCGGCGGAAACCGGTCTTTTATTTTACAGTCTGAGCTTTGTGCCTTTTGTATCTCTTTTTGAAAGCTTGATCCGAGTCGCTGGGATCGTTTTATCGTTATATTGGATGGATTCTTCAGAAGGATTTGTTAAAAGCCAAAGATGTTCCACACTGTCCTGGTCAGCAAGGCGGATACTGCGGACGCCGATGGCTCCTTTTTTCTTTTCCGGTATTTCTTCTGTTAAAAATCGTATAAAAACACCGTTTTTTGTCTGAAGGACAATATTTTTTTCTCCGTTTAAGGGGAAGATACCTGTCATGATGTCGTTTTCCATAAGCTTTGTAGCAGCTATGGTCCGTTTGCTTACATCAAATTCTTCTCCGGATACAACCTTCAGATAACCGTTTTTGCTGGCAAAAAGAAGTTTGGAGGAGATAACATGGCTTAAAGCGTCCACATAGATCATCCGTTCCCCGGAGCTGTCATAATTACACAGATTATCTGCCGGAAGGCCTTTATCCCGAAAACGACCAAGAGGCACATCGGAGGCTTTGATCAAGTGGAGCCGGCCGGTATGGGTAAATACAGCAATTCGGTCTGTGTTCATACATCGGAAAACATATTTGTTTTCACTTTCTGCAGCCTCCCGGTTCCGTTCATAAGTTTGAGGGTCAATGCATTTACAGTAGCCGAACCGGTCCATGAGAAATACGACTTCCATTTCCTCAAATTTCTTTTCTTCATAAACAGCGGCTTTTGCGTTTTCAATAGTGGTTTTTCTGGGAACAGCATAGGCTTTTTTGATCTGATCCAGTTCCTTTTTTATCACCCTGGACATGCTGGAGTGGTTTTCCAGAATATCTTCATAAGAAGCAATATTTTTCAGTGTTTTTTCATGTTCCTGTTCCAATGCGGCAATTTCAAGACCGATAAGCTTGTAAAGACGCATTTCCAAAATCGCGGAAGCCTGTTTTTCTGTAAAGCGCAGCTTTGAAGCCGCTTTCTCAGATGCCTTTGTTTTAAAGCGAATCCCCTCGGTAATACCGTCTACAAGACATGACTTAGCCTGCTTGAGATTCTGGCTGCCTCGCAGGATCTCAATGATCAGGTCAATGACATCGCAGGCTTTCATAAGTCCTTCCTGGATTTCTTTCTTTTCCAGTTCTTTGGAAAGAAGATTTCGGTATTTCCGAGTCGCGATCTCAAACTGGAAATCCAGAAAATATTCAATGATTCCTTTCAGACCGAGAGTTTCCGGACGCCCGTTGGCAACGGCCAGCATATTAACGCCAAAGCTATCTTCAAGTCGGGTTTTTTTGTACAGCATATTGGTCAGCTGTTCAATGTCTGCATTTTTTTTCAGCTCAAGGACGATACGGATGCCCTCTTTGGAGGACTGGTTGGAAATATCTACAATATCCGTTGTCTTTTTTGTTTCTACAAGACTGTACACATCATTTAGAAACTTGCCGATATTGGCGCCGATCATGGTATAGGGGATTTCGCTGATGACAAGGCGTTCCCGGCCGCCTTTTACCTTTTCTACTGAAACTCGTCCCCGAAGTTTGATCTTTCCCTGGCCGGTCTCATAAATCTGTTCCAGCTCATCTTTATTAATGACAATGCCTCCGGTAGGAAAATCAGGGCCTTTAATGTAATGCATCAGCTCACGGGTGGTAATCTGGTTATTATCCATATAGGCCTTTACCCCGTCGATAACCTCACCCAGATTGTGGGGCGGGATGCTGGTGGCCATGCCTACAGCAATACCATCGGAACCGTTGACCAGCAGGTTTGGAATACGCACAGGCAGAACGGAAGGCTCTTTTTCAGTTTCATCAAAGTTAGGGACAAAATCTACCACATCTTTATCCAGATCCGATAAAAAGGCTTCCTGGGTGACTTTTGCCAGCCGGGCTTCAGTATAACGCATGGCAGCTGCGCCATCGCCTTCGATGGAACCAAAATTACCATGGCCGTCTACCAGGGGAAGGCCTTTTTTAAAATCCTGGGCCATAACCACCAAAGCTTCATAAATGGAGGTATCTCCGTGAGGATGGTACTTACCCATGGTATCGCCAACAATACGGGCGCATTTTCGATAAGGCCGGTCATATCGGATGCCAAGTTCGTTCATGTCATAAAGGGTGCGCCGCTGTACAGGCTTTAAACCATCCCGGACATCCGGCAGGGCACGGGCGATAATAACACTCATGGCATAATCAATATAGGATTTTTGCATGATTTCCGAATACTCGGTGCGCAAGATCTGTTCTTCTTTATTCATAAATTATTCAACCTCTTTGATCATATGTTACTGTTTACAGGATGAACAGTGACATCTCATCCATAAATGGATCCGTTTGCTTTTCTGACAGGAAAATCCCTCCAGCGATTAAATGTCCAGCTCAGCATCCTGAGCATGGCTGTAGATAAAAGCCCGGCGGGGCGGAACATCTGTACCCATGAGCATTTCCGTAACATCAGAAGCCATACGGGCATCTTCGATTTCGACCAGCTTAAGGATGCGGGTTTCAGGATTTAACGTAGTTTCCCAAAGCTGCTGCGCGTCCATTTCACCAAGACCTTTATAACGCTGAAGGGTAAAGGAACCTTTGTGAGTCTTTCGGTATTTTTCCAAAGCTTTATCATCATAAAGATATTCCTCTTTGCCCCGGGCCGGCATTGCTTTATATAAAGGGGGCATGGCGATATAAACATGGCCTTCATAGATCAGCTCCGGCATAAAGCGGTAAAATAAAGTAAGCAGAAGCGTGCAGATATGGGCGCCATCCACATCCGCATCAGCCATGATAATGATTTTATTATAGCGCAGTTTGGTGATATCAAAGTCGTTGCCGTAGCCTTCGGAGAATCCGCAGCCGAAGGCGTTGATCATGGTTTTGATCTCCGCATTAGCCAAAACCTTGTCAATGCTTGCCTTTTCTACATTGAGGATTTTTCCCCGGATCGGAAGAATGGCCTGAAAATTACGGTCACGGGCGGTTTTTGCCGAACCGCCGGCGGAATCTCCCTCTACAATAAAAATTTCACACTGGCTGGGATCCCTGCTTTCGCAGTTGGCCAGCTTTCCGTTAGAATCGAAGGAAAACTTCTGCTTGGTCAGCAGGTTTGTTTTGGCTCTTTCTTCCGACTTGCGGATTTTCGCCGCTTTTTGGGCGCAGGCAAGGACATTTTTTAATACATCCAGATTACGGTCAAAATAAAGCTGTATCTCCTCGCCGGTGACTTTGCTGGTAGCACGGGCAGCATCCTGGTTATCCAGCTTTGTTTTTGTCTGCCCTTCAAAGCGGGGGGCGGGGTGTTTAATGGAGATCACTGCGGTCATGCCGTTTCGTATGTCTGTTCCTGTAAAATTGGCGTCCTTTTCTTTTAAGATCCCCAGTTCCCGGGCATAGCTGTTCATTACTGTAGTGAACATGGTCTTAAAACCGGTAATGTGGGTGCCTCCTTCGGCATTATAAATATTGTTGCAGAATCCAAGGACATTTTCATGAAATTCATTAACATACTGGAAGGCTGCTTCTACAGTGATTCCTTCAGATTCGCCCTTAAAATAAATGGGCTCGTGGATACATTCTTTATTTTTATTCAGATCCCGCACAAAGCCGATGATACCTTCCTCTTCATGGAATTCCATATGCTCTGCAGGTTCCTGACGCCGGTCTTCAAAAATAATGGTCAGCTTTGGATTAAGATAAGCGGTTTCGTGGAGCCTGCTTTTGATCTCATCTTCTTTAAAACGGGTTTTTTCAAAAATTTCTCCATCCGGAAGGAAATTAATGGTAGTACCTGTCTTTTTTGTACGTCCTATTGTAGGGAGCAGTCCGTTTTCCAGAGGAATGACAGGGATGCCCCGTTCATATCGGTCGTGGTGGATATAGCCGTCCCGGGAGATCTGTACATCCAGATAAGCGGAGAGGGCATTGACAACAGAAGAGCCTACGCCGTGGAGACCTCCGCTGGTTTTATAAACAGAATCATCAAATTTTCCGCCGGCATGAAGTGTAGTAAAAACAACTCTTTCCGCGGAAACCCCTTTACTGTGAAGATCTACAGGGATCCCCCGGCCGTTATCGGAAATTGTGGCAGAACCATCCTTTTCCAGGCAAACCCGGATCTGGTCACAATAACCGGCAAGATGCTCGTCCACAGAATTATCTACGATCTCATAGATCAGATGATTCAGTCCTTTTCGGGAAACACTGCCGATATACATTCCCGGCCTTTTTCTTACAGCCTCAAGGCCTTCCAGCACGGAAATACTGCCAGCATCGTATGTATTTTTTGACATATAAAAACTCCTTTAATGTGTGCTGCCAAAAAGCTCTGGGTTCTTTTGGCGGCTGGGATTTATGATCTGAAACTGCTTGTGCTGCAGTGCATGTGCCTTTGGAAAATTCCGGTGCACATTAAGAACTCGGGTCAGACCCGAAACAATGTAATATTATAACATGAAGTTTAAATAAGAACAAGCGTTTGGTTTGAATAATTTTAGGCGTTATTGTAACCATGTTACAGTCCACTGGCAAGCCAGTAAACTGTAGCGTAACGATTCTGGGGATTTATACGGCTGAATCATTACATGTCTTATGGGGAAAATAAAAAAGACAGCATCGTTCGCTGTCTTTTTAAAGGAGAAGGTATTTTTTGTTTTTATGGGGGTAACAAAAAAACTATAAACAAAACAATGTATTGGGGAGGGTTTGTTTACGATTCTTATTATACTTAAATCCGATCATAAGTGTTCACAAACATAAAAAAATTAAAAAATAAAAATTGTGCAGATTGATTTTTGAAAAAATTTTTTATGGCAAATTGTACAGAAGAAGGATTTTCAAGGGAAATCTCATAGAAAAAACGCCTTGGAATATGGGGATCATAAAATGTAAGCAGGAAAAGAAAGTTAAGTGCACCGAAGGCAGAAGGAGAGATAAAAAAAGAATATCCGGTTCCCCGAATATTCTTTATAGAAGAAAGTCGGAGTGACAGGATTTGAACCTGCGGCCTCAACAACCCGAATGTTGCGCGATACCAAGCTTCGCTACACCCCGACAGCACAGTTATCATATCACGTTCAAAAGAAAAAATCAAGCTTTTTTTTGAATTTTTTAAAAATTCATAATTATTCAGCCAGGTCTGAGCGTTTGCTGCGCAGACCTCATGAAAAGAAAAAGACCATCGAAACCGATGGTCAGAGAGTAGCGGAAATTGGATTTGAACCAACGACACCACGGGTATGAACCGTGTGCTCTAGCCAACTGAGCTATTCCGCCATATTCGTTTAAAATGGGGCCTACAGGGCTCGAACCTGTGACCCTCTGCTTGTAAGGCAGATGCTCTCCCAGCTGAGCTAAGACCCCATAAATTCAACCGGTGAAACCGTTTGAACGTAGGTATATAATATCTTAAATTGTATTAATTGTCAAGAATTTTTTATAAATTTTTTTTGAAAATTTTTCAACAGATGTGATCCATGGGATACTAAGTAAGACTATCAAGAACTGAAGGTGACGTTTACCTGAGCCCGGCTGGCAAAAGCAGCCGGGCCCGGGGTTTCTTTCGTTAATGGGCTTTATTTGGTCAGATAACGGCCTGCCCTGAAAAGATCATCAGGCCTGCAGGTCATTAGTCACATAAAATCAGCAGTCACAGTTGTTTGTGTGGCAGCCGCAGTTTGGCATATATCCGCTGGTATGGCAGCCGCATCCGTTGGAAGAACGTGTATTGCCGGAAAGACCGCAGCCGTTATTTCCATTACACAACAGTAATAAAAGAATAATCCAACAGCAATTTGACATTTATTATCACTCCTTTCCCTAATAATTTATGGCCGCAAGGGAAAAATGTGACAGCGCTTTGGTCTAAAAGACATAGAATTTTTCCTGGTCGCATATATTTAAAATAAAACAGCGGTTTTGCGGGGCGAAGCTTTTGCCTGCAGGCTGGGAATCAAAGATGTGATCAGATGGGGAGTCTTTATATGGAAAACATTTTAAAACAGTTAAAAGAGGATGTAGAGCAATATGAAAAGGATAATGCCTGCGAGCCGGATTATGTCATCATGGGCTGGGATCTTGCCTATGAGGTGCGTCGGATGAAAGACGTATATAAGTGTACATTAAGCAGGGAATATGTTTATGGCATACCGGTGCTGGAAACAAACATTACCGGGGTTTTGGCCCTGGGTACCCGGTGCGGGCAGAAGTCGGCAGGCGGAGGATCATAACGTCTGTTTGTATGAAATTTCCCGGGAAATCCTAAGGAAAAAGGATTCCTTTTGTATTTCATTGCCATAAGAAAAGGTGCGTGATACAATAGTGCTGTAACAGAAATTTATATGCTGCATGAAATGCGGCAGCAGGATAAAGATTGATGGAGGAAAATAGCATGAGGATAGGTATGGGATATGACGTACACAGACTGACAGAGGGAAGAAAGCTTATTATAGGAGGGGTGGAAATCCCTTATGAAAAAGGCCTTTTGGGACACTCTGATGCAGATGTGCTTATTCATGCAGTTATGGACGCCCTTTTAGGGGCAGCAGGGCTGGATGATATAGGAAAGCATTTCCCGGATACAGATGAAAGATACCGGGGGATCTCCAGTATTGTTTTGCTGAAGCATGTGGGAGCTCTCCTTAAGGAAAAAGGATTCTGTGTGGGAAATATTGATGCAACAGTGATTGCCCAGCGGCCTAAAATGCGGCCATATATTGATGCAATGAGAAAAAACATGGCAGATGCCCTGGAAATTCCTGTGGCTGATATAAATGTAAAAGCGACTACAGAAGAAGGATTAGGTTTTACCGGGGAGGGGCTTGGCATTGCCGCTCAGGCCATTTGCCTTCTTCAGTAAAATGCTGTGAACGCTGATTTTGACCTGTAACAGTTTAGCTGGATGAACTGTTACTTTGAACTGAGATTTCTTTTGGGAAACTAT
This sequence comes from Candidatus Scybalocola faecavium, assembly GCA_018713145.1. Taxonomy (GTDB): domain Bacteria; phylum Bacillota; class Clostridia; order Lachnospirales; family Lachnospiraceae; genus Catenibacillus; species Catenibacillus faecavium. The sequence continues at coordinate 26,724 of DVFP01000015.1, read as the reverse complement.
TGACAAATTTTCCTTTTTTTCATATTCTATAGAAACAGAGTGTCCTTGAAAAACAGGGACCTTATTCAGAATAAAGGCATTGATTGGGAAGATATTAAAGGAAGCGCATCAGAGAGAAGCCGCCGCTGGCTGAAAGCGGCTTTTGCAGGAACTTTAAGAAGTGCGCCCATGAGCCGGCCGGAGGAAATCACAGTATTCCGAGCCCGTTGGTATGCGTTAAGTCCAGCTGATCCATCAGCACAGAGTGAAAATCCGTTTTCAACCTATTAGAGTGGAACCGTAGCCCAAGCTGCCTCTAACCGAGGCAGTTTTTTTGTTTGCATTGAGCTGGCATGGCGGATGCATGGCGTCTGGCTAAAATCGCCAGCCATGTTCCATGAAAGTAAAAGGAGGAGAAGGTAAGATGCTGAATTTTATCCGATATGTACGGGAAGAGATACAGATCATCCGTGATCGGGACCCGGCTATAAAATCTTCAGCAGAAGTTTTTTTATATCCCAGTTTTAAAGCGATTCTTTATTACCGCCTGGCTCACAAATTATATGTTAAAGGTCATTTTTTCTGGGCCAGATGGATCTCTCAGAGAACTGCAAGAAAAACAGGCATAGAGATCCATCCGGGAGCAGTGATCGGAAAAGGACTTTTTATTGATCACGGCCATGGTGTAGTTATCGGGGAAACGGCGATCCTTGGGGATAATGTAACCTTGTACCAGGGTGTGACTTTAGGCGGCACAGGTAAAGAACAGGGAAAGCGGCATCCCACAATTGGGAATAATGTTATGATCAGTGCCGGAGCCAAGGTACTGGGATCTTTTAAGATCGGGGATAATTCCAAGATCGGCGCCGGAAGCGTGGTCTTAAAAGAGGTGCCGCCGAATTCTACGGTGGTTGGCATCCCGGGAAAGGTGGTAAAACGCAGCAGTGTAAAAGCCCCTCAGGTGGAATTAAACCAGACCGATCTTCCGGATCCGGTAGCTATGGAATTAGCTTCTCTTGAAGAGGAAAATCGTCAGCTTCGCAGCCAGTTATCTGTTTTAACCGACTACTGGGAGGGATTCCAGGAAAAAGCACAGGAACATGCGGAGACTGAAAAACATTCTTAATTGGAGGTAAAGATCATGAAAATATATAATACACTTACAAGGAAAAAAGAAGAATTTGTTCCTTTAGAAGAAGGAAAAGTTCGTATGTATGTATGCGGCCCTACGGTATATAATCTGATCCACATAGGAAATGCCCGCCCTATGATCGTATTTGATACTGTGCGCCGTTATTTGGAGCACAAGGGCTATGAGGTAAATTATGTTTCTAATTTTACCGATGTGGATGATAAGATCATTAAAAAGGCCAATGAGGAAGGTGTTGATCCTTCTGTGATTTCTCAGCGGTACATTAAAGAAGCCCAAAAGGACATGGCTGACCTTAATGTGCGGGAAGCCACCCATCATCCCAAGGCTACAGAGGAAATCGGAGGAATGATCCAAATGATCCAAACTCTGATCGATAAAGGACACGCCTATGAGGTAAATGGGACTGTTTATTTTAAAACCCGTTCTTTTAAGGATTATGGAAAACTGTCAAAGAAAAATATTGATGATCTGGAAGCCGGACACAGAGATATTAAAGTGACCGGCGAAGAAGGAAAGAAAGATCCTTTGGATTTTGTTTTATGGAAGCCTAAAAAAGAAGGAGAGCCTTCCTGGCCATCACCATGGGGAGACGGCCGCCCCGGCTGGCATATTGAGTGCTCGGAAATGTCCAAAAAGTATTTGGGGGACCAGATTGACATTCATGCCGGCGGGGAGGATCTTATTTTCCCTCATCATGAAAACGAGATCGCTCAAAGCGAGGCCTGCAATGGCAAAGAATTTGCCCGCTATTGGATGCATAATGGATTTTTAAATATTGACAATGTAAAAATGTCCAAATCTCTTGGCAACTTTTTTACAGTTCGGGAAATCGGAGAAAAATATGATCTTCAAGTGCTCAGATTTTTTATGCTTAGTGCCCATTACCGCAGCCCCTTAAACTTCAGTGGGGAACTTATGGCAGCGGCAAAAAACAGCCTTGAGCGTATCCTGACGGCAGTAGACCGGCTGAGAAACCTGAAAGGACAGGAACGTCCGTTAAATGAAGAGGAAAATACCCAGCTTCAGGCCCTTGACCTTTTATGCCAGAAGTTTGATAAAGCCATGGATGATGATTTTAATACGGCAGATGCCATTGCGGCCATTTTTGAAATGGTAAAACTGGCCAATATCCAGGCGCAGCCGGAAAGTGCACAGGACTTTGTAAATAAAGTGCTGGATACTATTGTAAAATATTGTGATATTTTAGGGATCATTACAGATAAAAAAGAAGAAATGCTGGATGAGGATGTAGAAGCTTTGATTCAGGAACGTCAGGCGGCAAGAAAGGCGAAAAATTTTGCCAGAGCAGATGAGATACGCCAGATGCTTTTGGAAAAGGGGATTATCCTGGAGGATACAAGGGAAGGTGTCAAATGGAAAAGAGCATAGAGATACAGGCATCTGATGTACAGGGGCAGCCGGGGCATGAAGAAATTGAAAGCTTTCACGATAAGTTTAAGAGGCTTTTTGGACTCAGACCGGTGGATGTGAGAGCTTATTCTCCCCTGACCCTGGCTTATTTGGGAGATGCGGTTTTTGAAGTATTGATCCGTTCTCTGATCGTTGAAAGATCCAATGCTCCGGTCAATAAGCTTCATAAGCGTTCCAGCACATTGGTCAAAGCTTCTGCCCAGGCGGCATTGGTTAAGGCTGTTGAGCCCCGATTGTCTGAGGAAGAGCTATCGGTTTATAAGCGGGGAAGAAATGCCAAGTCCTATACGATGGCAAAACATGCCACAATGACGGATTATCGAATGGCTACAGGTTTAGAAGCTCTGGTGGGTTATTTATATCTGAAGCAGGATTATGATAGGATTTTGGAGCTGATCCGTTTCGGTTTAGAGACAATGGGAGAAATTCCCTCAAAAAACACCGGTACAGCCGAGCACGGCAGCAGTAAAAAGGAGGAAAAATGAGATACGAAGAGTCAAAAATTGAAGGGCGAAATCCTGTGATCGAAGCTTTCCGCTCAGGAAAGACAGTGGATAAGCTGTTTGTCCTGGATGGATGCCAGGATGGTCCTATTCACACGATCCTTAGAGAAGCGAAAAAAAGAGATACCATGGTTCATTTTGTTTCTAAAGAGCGTCTGGACCAAATGTCTCAGACGAAGCATCATCAGGGGGTGATCGCTGTTTGTGCCGCCTATGCTTACGCTCAGGTGGAAGATATTCTTAAGCTGGCAAGGGAAAAAGGCGAAGATCCATTTATCATCCTTTTAGACGGCATCGAGGATCCCCATAATCTGGGCGCGATTTTAAGAACTGCCAATTTGGCCGGCGCCCACGGCATTATTATCCCTAAAAACCGGGCTGTGGGACTGACGCCTACTGTTGCCAAGGTTTCTGCCGGTGCTATAAACTATACGCCTGTTGCCAGAGTGACAAATATGGCGGCTGCTATTGAGAGCCTGAAAAAGGAAGGACTGTGGTTTGCCTGCGCGGACATGGACGGAGAGCTGATGTACCGCCAGAACCTTAAAGGTCCCATCGGCCTGGTCATCGGAAATGAAGGCAGCGGTGTAAGCCGTCTGGTTAAAGAAAAATGTGACTTTACGATTTCTGTTCCCATGAAGGGAGATATTGATTCACTTAATGCCTCTGTAGCAGCCGGGGTACTGGCCTATGAGATTGTGCGGCAAAGGCTTGGATGATCAAAAATCAGGAGAAAAATATGGACAGCCGGTTTGATAAAATGACAGATGAACAGATCTGCCGGAGTATCCGGCAGGGTCAAACTGCCGGTATGGATTACCTTTTGGGAAAATATAAAGGACTGGTAAAGAAACTGGCCCGGCAGTTTTATCTTATTGGCGGAGAAAGCGACGATCTGATCCAAGAGGGAATGATCGGTCTGATGAAAGCGATCCGGGACTATGATCCGGATGTGGGCGGGGATTTCTCTGCTTTTGCGCGGATCTGCATTATCCGTCAGATTATTTCTGCCGTAAAGGCGGCCCAAAGGCAAAAACATCAGCCTTTAAATTCATATGTTTCTTTATATGAGCCTGCGGAAGATGGGGAAAATGCTCCGGTGCTTATGGACGTATTATATGAAAACGGCGCGGGACCGGAGGAGTACTTTTTTATAAAAGAAAACCGGGAACAGGCCAGAGAAAGACTTTTAAATGTTTTAAGCCCTCTGGAAAAAAAGGTGATGGATCTGTTTATGGATGGGCAGAGCTATGCTCAGATTGCCCGAAAACTAAATAAAAATGAGAAATCCGTAGATAATGCGATACAGCGTATCCGCAAAAAGGCCGAAGGTCTGGGCAGATAAAAAGAAAGGCATATTTCTCCCGGGAATCCATATATTTAATGTAAAGGATTTCCGGGAGCTTTTTTATGGAGCAGATGATCGTACATCTGGTAGAACAGTTTGGATACGCAGGGATTATCCTGTTGATTGCGCTGGAAAATATCTTTCCCCCGATTCCCTCTGAGGTGATCCTGACCTTTGCGGGGTTTTTAACAACATGTACGGCCCTCCGAGTATGGGGAGTAATATTAGCAGCGACGATCGGATCCTGTATTGGAGCCATTGTCTTATATTTTGCGGGCCATTTGCTAAAAAGGGAGCGGCTCATGAAGATGATTGACGGAAAAGTGGGAAGGCTGCTCCATTTTAAAAGAGAAGATGTGGAGCTGACATTGGACTGGTTTGGGAAAAAGGGGAGAAAAGCCGTATTTTTCTGTCGGTGTATTCCCATATTAAGAAGCCTGATTTCCATTCCGGCAGGAATGTCCGGCATGGCTATGGGGCCGTTTATGGCTATGACCGCAGCAGGAACATTGGTGTGGAATATTCTTCTTGTCTATCTTGGCGCCTTTGCCGGGGCCTCCTGGGATATTGTGACAAAATATATGGATACATATAAAAACTGGACGATCCTGGCACTGGCTGCGGCTATTGCCGGCTGTATAGTATTTTTCCGGAGGAAGAAAAAGAAAAAATAGAATCATCTATTCCATCCGGCCTGCCCATTGACTGGGCAGACCTAAGGAATGGTGAAATCAGTTATTGAGGCGGATGACACTTGGAGCAGGGAGTGTAGCCCTGAGCTTTGGCATCGGCCAGGGAAATGGGAATATCAGAATTTTTTAAATACTGGCATCCGGCACTGTGATATTTTTCACCGGTGCGGGTAATATGGACCTGGATACTTATATCAGGATCGGCTGTCTGGGTTTGCTGTGTTTCAGAAGTGACAGCAGGTCCTGCCTCTATCTCGCTGGCGGAAGCATCAGGACTGGTGCCAAGCTCGCTTTCGCCGGCTTCCTTTTCATATGAAACATCCAGATCTGAGCCGTTGCTTGTAATGATAACCGTGCCTTGAAGGTCTGTGCGGCAAAGGTTAACCTGAGCTGCCAAAAGCTTATTTAGAGTGGCCTGGTGGGGATGTCCGTAATCGTTACCCTTTCCGGCACTGATCACGGCAAAATCTGGGGACACAGCATCTAAAAAGTCCTGGGACGTAGACGTATCACTGCCATGATGGCCTACTTTAAGGACATCCGCATCAACTGAAAGACCAGAGTTTAAAATATCCGATTCAGCTGTGCTTTCCACATCGCCGGTAAACAAAAAGCTGGTATCACCATAATCCAGACGCAGGACAATGGACCAGTTATTCAGATCATCACCATAGTCTGCCACCGGCCCAAGAACAGTAAAACGGCCATCGCCCAGGGGATAGGTATCACCGGTTTCAGGCAATGTTATGGTCAGATTTTTCGCTTCAACAGCATCAAGAACATCTTCAAAAGTCTGGGTTGTATGTTCCTTTGGCGGCATCATGACCCGGTCAACATCTGTGCTGAGGATCACATCATCCAGACCTCCAATATGATCTTCATGGGGATGAGTGCCGATGACCCAGTCTAAATGGGAAATGCCCAGGTCTGTCAGGTATTGTGTAACAACGGAGCCGCTTTCATTTGTGCCGGCATCAATGAGCATATTTTCATCGCCGGCCTGGATCAGGATACTGTCTCCCTGGCCCACATCAATAAAGTGGACCGAAAGCTGCTCGGTGGTCGGATCCCCGGAGACGGCAGGGGCTGACGTCTCGGATAAGGTGGTTTGGGGAGCGGAGCCTTCCCCGGAATCAGTATCCTTTTCGATGTCAGCGAAGGACTGGGGGTTGGCAGTGACGGATCCGGTACTGTTCTGGTCACTGACCGGGGCAGGAGTGCCGCAGCCGGACAGAAGCAGACACAGGATCAAAATAAAGGTCAAGAAATATGTTCGTCTTTTTCTCATAGTTTGTGAACCTGCTTTCCATTATTTTATTTAAAATCATGATAGCATACATATGTTCGACACACAATATAAAAAACTTTAAAAAAATGTAAATTAGTTATTGACAGGAAAATGAAAATGTAGTATTCTTAGGAAGCTGATTCGCACAGCACGCTGCCTTGGCTCAGTCGGTAGAGCGTCGCCTTGGTAAGGCGGAGGTCGGGGGTTCAAGTCCCCTAGGCAGCTTCTCATATTTGCAAAAAGCCCGGTGGTAGTCGCCGGGCTTTTTGCTTTTCGATATTTTGCCCGACCGGGCCGCTTTTGAGGCGGTAGGGCATAATCCGTAGAATAAGGAGTGTGGGAGTATGGAAATCATACCATATCAAGAAAAATATAAGAAAGATTTTGCACAGCTGAATTTGGTATGGATAAAAAAATATTTTAAAGTAGAACCCCAGGATGTGAAAATGCTGGATAATGTGGAGGATTTTCTCGAAAAAGGAGCAGCAGTGTATTTTGCCGTGGAACAGGGCCGGGCTATTGCAACATGTATGGTGAATCCTGCAGGCGGTCAGGTTTGGGAAATATGTAAACTTGCCACGGATGAACGGTACAGAGGCAAGGGCGCCGGTTCGGCGGTGTTAAAAGCGTGCATGGACTATGCAAAAGAGCATGGGGCAAAAAAGCTGATGATCGTATCTAATACGGTTTTATCTGCGGCTATGCATTTATACGCGAAAGCAGGGTTTAAAGAAGTTCCGGTAGATTATATGGAGTACGATCGGGTAAATATTCAGCTTGAATTAAACGTATAATTTGTGAGCCTGTCCCAAGACCGGCCTCCATGGCCTTTTGCCTCTTGCCCCACAAATTAAAAAACTGCAGCAGTTCACCCTTGCCCCATGAGGGCACCTATGCTATTATAAAAAGATAATAAAGAGCACCGGAAAAAATCCGGTGAAGGAAAATAACTCAGGGAGGAAACAAAGAAATATGGAAAATGAAGTTGTTTCTAAAAATTTTATTGAGCAAATTATAGATAAGGATCTGGAAGACGGCTGTTATGATGAAATCTGTACCCGTTTTCCCCCGGAACCCAATGGCTATCTTCATATCGGACATGCTAAGTCTATTTTATTAAATTACGGTTTGGCAAAAAAATACGGCGGTAAGTTTCATTTAAGGTTTGATGATACGAATCCTACAAAGGAAAAGACCGAGTTTGTTCAGTCGATTATCGAAGATGTTGAGTGGCTGGGCGCAAAGTATGACGGCGAAGTGCTGTTTGCATCCAACTATTTTGATCAGATGTATGAAGCTGCTGTAAAGCTGATTAAAAAAGGCAAAGCTTATGTGTGCGATCTTAGCGCTGATGCGATCCGTCAGTATCGGGGAACATTGAAAGAGCCGGGAAAGGACAGCCCTTACCGCAACCGCAGTGTTGAAGAAAATCTGGATTTGTTTGAACGGATGAAAAATGGTGAATTTGAGGATGGCAGCCGGGTGCTCCGGGCAAAGATCGATATGGCATCCCCAAATATCAACATGCGTGATCCGGTTCTTTACCGGGTGGCTCATATGACGCATCACAACACAGGGGATAAATGGTGCATTTACCCTATGTATGATTTTGCTCATCCCATTGAAGATGCCATTGAAGGAATCAGTCATTCGATCTGTACTCTGGAGTTTGAAGATCATCGGCCCTTATATGACTGGGTTGTTCGCGAGCTGGAATATCCCCATCCGCCAAAGCAGATCGAGTTTGCCAAACTTTACCTTCAGAATGTGATCACAGGAAAGCGGTATATTAAAAAGCTTGTAGAAGAAAATATTGTAGACGGCTGGGATGATCCCCGCCTTGTTTCCATTGCCGCTTTGCGCCGCAGGGGATTTACCCCGGAATCCATTAAAATGTTTATGGAACTGGTGGGTGTATCTAAGAGTAATTCCAGCGTTGATTATGCCATGCTTGAATACTGTATCCGTGAAGATCTTAAGCTGAAGCGCAGCCGTGTCATGGCGGTACTGGATCCGGTAAAGCTGATCATTGATAACTATCCGGAAGGCCAGGTAGAATATATGGATGTGGTGAATAACCAGGAGAATGAAGCCCTGGGAACCCGTCAGGTGCCTTTCTGCCGTGAACTTTATATTGAGCGGGAAGACTTTATGGAAGAGCCGCCAAAGAAATATTTCCGCCTTTACCCGGGAAATGAAGTGCGTCTGATGAATGGGTATTTTGTCACATGTACGGATTATAAGAAGGATGAAAATGGCAAAGTGACGGAGATCCACTGTACCTATGACCCTGAAACCCGCAGCGGCAGCGGTTTTACCGGACGAAAAGTCAAAGGAACCATCCATTGGGTAGCAGCGCCTTATGCTGTGAAGGCTCAGGTTCGCCTGTACGAAAATCTGGTGGATGAAGAGAAGGGCGTTTATAATAAAGAGGATGGCTCTTTAAACTTAAATCCCAATTCTCTGACAGTATTAAATGAATGTTATCTGGAGCCGGCTCTTGCCCAGGCAAAAGGCGGGGATAGTTTCCAGTTTGTCCGTCAGGGATATTTCTGCGCGGATACAAAAGACTCTGCGCCGGATCATCTGGTATTTAACCGGATCGTTTCACTGAAAAGTTCTTATAAGCCCGGAAAATAATATTTTTAAGGCATTTAAAATGTGCGGAAGAAGCAGTCGGGATCAACCGGCTGCTTTTTTTGTATGTGAGCGGCGGCCGGTGTGTCTGTCATAGGCGGTTTGGAATATGACAAGGCAGGGAATACTAAGGCGGAAGGAATCTCGTTGGATGATGGGTGACGGCAAATAATTATAAAAATATAAAAAATGAAGTAAATAAGAGAAAATAAGAGAAAAAATGAGATAAAAAGATAAAAATCCACGAAAATACAACCTGTCTATGGTTGCAATCAGAAGGCAAAAAACATATTATAAGTATATCGGTTAGCACTCGAGTAAAGTGAGTGCTAATAAGATTGAAGAAGCAATTTATAAGGAGGAATTTAGATATGAAGTTAGTACCATTAGGAGACAGAGTCGTATTAAAACAGTTGGTTGCAGAAGAGACAACAAAGTCCGGCATCATTTTAACCGGCCAGGCAAAAGAAAAGCCACAGGAAGCTGAAGTTATTGCAGTAGGTCCCGGCGGAATGGTTGACGGAAAAGAAGTGACTATGCAGGTTGAAGTTGGTTCTAAAGTTATCTATTCCAAATATGCAGGAACTGAAGTTAAACTTGACGGCGAAGAGTATATCATTGTAAGACAGAGTGATATTCTTGCTGTTGTAGAATAATTCAGGACTGTATTTTTTAAATAAGACATTATTAGAGATTCAGGAGGAATAAATCATGGCAAAACAGATCAAATATGGTGCAGACGCCAGAAAGGCACTGGAAAGCGGCGTAAATCAGTTAGCAGATACAGTTAGAGTAACCCTTGGACCTAAGGGAAGAAACGTAGTTCTTGACAAATCTTATGGTACTCCGTTGATTACCAATGATGGTGTGACCATTGCAAAAGAAATCGAGCTGGAAGATGCCTTTGAAAATATGGGCGCTCAGATCGTTAAAGAAGTTGCCACAAAGACAAACGATGTTGCCGGTGATGGTACAACCACAGCAACTGTTTTAGCACAGGCAATGATCAATGAAGGTATGAAGAACCTGGCAGCAGGAGCGAATCCGATCATTTTAAGAAAAGGTATGCAGAAAGCTACAGACGCTGCTGTAGAAGCTATCGCAGAAATGAGCCAGAAAGTTACAAGTAAGAGCCAGATCACAAGAGTCGCTGCAATTTCTGCAGGGGATGATTCTGTCGGAGAAATGGTTGCTGACGCTATGGAAAAAGTAACCAATGACGGTGTTATCACTATTGAAGAGTCCAAGACAATGAAAACAGAGCTGGATCTTGTAGAAGGTATGCAGTTTGACAGAGGCTATCTGTCTGCTTATATGTGCACAGATATGGAAAAGATGGAAGCAAATCTTGAAAATCCATATATCCTTATTACAGATAAGAAGATCAGCAACATTCAGGAGATCCTTCCTCTTCTTGAGCAGATCGTTCAGACAGGCGCTAAGCTGCTGATCATTGCCGAGGATGTTGAAGGTGAAGCTCTTGCAACATTAGTTGTAAATAAATTAAGAGGTACATTCTCCGTTGTTGCTGTTAAGGCTCCGGGATATGGCGACAGAAGAAAGGCTATGCTGGAAGATATTGCTATCCTTACCGGCGGTCAGGTGATTTCTGAAGAACTTGGCTATGAATTAAAGGATGCTACGATTGACATGCTTGGCCGTGCAAAATCTGTAAAAGTACAGAAAGAAAATACCATCATTGTTGACGGTATGGGCGATGCTCAGGCAATTAAAGACAGAGTTGCTCAGATCAAAGCTCAGGCTGATGAAACAACCTCTGAATTTGATAAAGAAAAGCTTCTTGAAAGACTTGCAAAACTGTCCGGCGGTGTAGCTGTTATCCGTGTTGGTGCTGCCACTGAGACAGAGATGAAAGAAAAGAAACTTCGTATGGAAGATGCTCTGGCCGCAACAAGAGCAGCTGTTGAAGAAGGCGTGATCTGCGGCGGCGGTTCCGCATACATCCATGCAGCTAAGAAGGTTGCTAAGATGGCAGAAGGCCTTACAGGAGATGAAAAGACCGGTGCTAACGTGGTACTTAAAGCTCTGGAAGCTCCTCTGTATCACATTGCTGCAAATGCAGGCCTTGAAGGCGCTGTCATCATCAATAAAGTAAGAGAAAGCGAAGTAGGCGTTGGTTATGATGCACTGAATGAGACATATGTCAATATGCTTGATGCCGGCATCATCGATCCTGCCAAAGTTACAAGAAGCGCTCTTCAGAATGCAACAAGCGTTGCTTCTACAATGCTGACAACAGAATCTGTTGTTGCTGATATTAAGACTGAGACACCGGCTGCTGCAGCTCCTCAGGGCGGTATGGGCATGATGTAATCTGTAGGGACGCATGATGGCGGACTACAATTTCTCATGAGAGATATTCCCCTGTAAAGGCGGATCGGATAGTAAAAGCCTTTGCGGTTTTCAGTATAAAACCGCAAAGGCTTTTTTGTATTCAGCCAGCATCACAGTGCCGGGGGCGATCCTGTAATTGTTTCAGAGTCTGGGGATCTAATGTACTGTTGGGGGAATGGACAGTTGTGAATTTGGTCATTTTTTTCAAAATATTCCTATTTTCTACTTTATATTCTGTGGAAAATAAAGTATAATATCAAAGAAGGATGTCCCCTGTCTTGTGATAAAAAGGGCAGGATGGGACAGACAAAGGAACTATTGGAGGAATAAGCTATGGTAAGTTCATCTGGAGATGTATTCTCCGAAGTCATCGTAAAGCGGAAAACAACTACAGGAAATATTGTTGTCCGTGTTATTTGCGGGATCGTTACATTTCTGATTGCTGCACTTTTTGTGTTGGGTTTTTTTGCAGCATTTCCGGGCCTTTTTATTTTTGCCCTTGTTATTCTTGTTCTTGAATATTTTGTCATCCGTTTTCAGAAGGTAGAATATGAATATATTTTTACATCCGGAGACTTGGATTTTGACCAGCTGACAGGAGATTTTAAGCGGAAGAGAAAGCTGAGCGTTAATTTTGAATCCATGGAGGTTTTGGCGATGGAGGGCTCTCATTGGCTGGATCCTTATCAGCACGGAGAGGCAAAAGTTTATGACTTTTCTTCCAGGGATAAATCCAAAAAGCGTTATGTTTATGTAGGTTCAGGAGATAACGGACGTATTAAAGTGATTTTTGAACCGTCAGAGAAGATGCTGGATAATATGTATAATTATTCACCAAGCAAAGTAAAAAAAGAAGCATAAAAACCAACATAAAATCAGAAAAACACATACTTTAGGCGGACAGAGGCTGATTCGGGCAGTTTATAAATATTGAAAGTATATTAATAATACTGATAGAATACCTTGATATTTTAAGCTCAGCTAATAAAACTCTTAAGAATTTATAATAACCTTCTGTGTTGACTTTTAAAGTATGATTTGTTAAACTTGTAAACACTAAATTGCTACATTATTCGACAACTTATTATTCCTATAGTAAGTTGTCGAATTGTATATAGGGCGAAACACATTTTGCCCGGGCAACAGTTTATTTTATTTAAGAGAAAGAGAGGAAGAAATCGTGGGTAAGATTATCGGTGAAGGCATTACATTTGATGATGTGTTATTAGTTCCAGCGTATTCTGAGGTTATTCCCAACCAGGTTGACGTTACCACCCATTTAACTCGCACGATCAAGTTAAATATTCCGCTGATGAGCGCCGGCATGGATACAGTAACCGAACACCGGATGGCTATCGCAATGGCCAGACAGGGAGGTATCGGTATCATTCATAAAAATATGTCTATTCAGGCTCAGGCAGATGAGGTGGATAAGGTAAAACGTTCAGAATATGGCGTTATTACAGATCCGTTCTATCTGTCTCCGGAGCATACTCTTGCTGATGCCAACGAGCTTATGGCAAAGTTCAGGATTTCCGGTGTCCCTATTACAGAAGGAAAGAAACTTGTCGGTATTCTTACAAACCGCGATCTTAAGTTTGAGGAAGACTATTCTAAAAAAATCCGCGAGTGCATGACAACTAAAAATCTTGTGACAGCGAAAGAGGGCGTGACTTTGGAAGAAGCAAAGCACATCCTTGGAAAAGCCCGCGTGGAAAAGCTTCCGATCGTGGATGATGATTTCAATCTGAAGGGACTTATTACAATCAAAGATATTGAAAAGACCATCAAATATCCTTTATCTGCAAAAGATTCCCAGGGCCGTCTCCTGTGCGGCGCCGGCGTAGGTGTCACTGCCGATATTCTGGATCGTGTCGATGCGCTTGTAAAGGCTAAGGTGGATGTGATCGTTATTGATACGGCACATGGACATTCTGCAAATGTATTAAGAGTTGTCCGTATGGTCAAGGATGCTTATCCGGATCTGCAGGTGATTGCAGGAAATGTTGCGACAGCCGGCGGAACAAAAGCACTGATCGAGGCAGGTGTGGATGCCGTTAAGGTAGGTATCGGACCTGGTTCCATCTGTACGACCCGTGTTGTTGCCGGTATCGGCGTTCCCCAGATCAGCGCGGTTATGGATGCTTATTCTGTAGCTAAAGAGTATAATATTCCTATTATTGCTGACGGCGGTATTAAGTATTCCGGAGATATTACAAAGGCTATCGCCGCAGGCGCTAACGTGTGTATGATGGGCAGTATGTTTGCCGGCTGTGATGAAAGCCCGGGAAGCTTTGAGTTATATCAGGGAAGAAAGTATAAGGTATACCGGGGTATGGGATCTATCGCTGCTATGGAAAATGGCAGCAAGGACCGTTATTTCCAGACAGACGCAAAGAAGCTTGTACCGGAAGGTGTTGAAGGCCGTGTTGCATATAAGGGTCTTGTGGAAGATACAGTATTCCAGCTGATCGGCGGTTTAAGAGCCGGTATGGGCTACTGTGGTACAAAGACAATTGAGGAATTAAAGGAAAACGGAAGCTTTGTAAAGATTTCCGCTGCGTCCTTAAAGGAAAGCCATCCTCATGACATCCAGATCACAAAAGAGGCTCCAAACTACAGCGTTGATCACTGATCAAGACTGCAGAGCTAAACTTTGACAGCAGCTTACGCCATGGGGCGGATAAGGACAGTGGGGTATGAACAAAAGAGAAAACAGAAGAAACAGCCGCAGGCTGTATCCGGTGATCATGATCACTTTGGTGATTGTCATTGCGGTCCTTGCTGTGATCCTGATCCTTACACGCAGATCAGAAACCGAGGAAGTATCTGTCTATGGGATTGGAAACGTAGACCAGTACCGGCCTCAGATGAGTGTGGAGCTGCTGACGCCAAACCCTTATTCCAGGCCCCAGACAGCGACAGATAAGATTACCGGTATCGTGATCCATTATGTGGCAAATCCCGGTTCCACAGCAGAACAGAACCGAAGCTATTTTGAAGGCCTTAAGGATAGTCATGAGACCTATGCCAGCAGCCACTTTATTGTCGGACTGGAGGGCGAGATCATCCAGTGTGTTCCAACCTCGGAAGTGGCTTATGCCTCCAATGACCGGAATCATGACACTGTTTCTATTGAAGTGTGTCATCCGGACGAAACCGGAAAGTTTAATGATGCCACGTATGATTCCCTTGTGGAGCTGACCGGATGGCTGTGTGAGTATCTGGAGGTTCCTGTGGATAATGTAATCCGTCATTACGATGTGACCGGAAAATTGTGTCCCTTGTATTTTGTAGAACATGAGGACGCCTGGGAACAGTTTAAAGACGATGTCACACATTGGATAAGTAAACATCAGTAAAAATCAGACAGCCGTATCCGCCTTTACAGGATACGGCTGTTGTTTTATAAGTGATGCACGGCAAATATCCCCATCCTGAAAAGAACCTTAACTCTTTCATTGGAAAAATTTTGTTTATATGCTATAATAGCCGCAGAGCGGCTAGTACAGCGTTGTGCATGAAGCGCATTGCGTATGGAGAGATTTCTGCGCCAGCCGCAGAAAGAAAATTTATGGAGGAGAAAAAATGGAGAAAAATTTTGAACATATTCATCCGGCGTACACGCTGGTTTCGTCAGAATATATTGATGAAGTAAAATCTCAGGCTGCCATGCTGGTCCACAATAAAACCGGCGCCAGAGTGGCTGTATTGTCTAATGAGGATAAAAACAAGGTTTTTAATATTATTTTCCGCACACCCCCAAAGGACAGCACCGGTGTGCCTCATATCCTGGAACATTCCGTGTTATGCGGTTCCAGAAATTTCCCTGTAAAGGATCCTTTTGTAGAACTGGTCAAAGGGTCATTAAATACATTTTTAAATGCCATGACTTATCCGGATAAGACTATGTATCCGGTAGCCAGCTGTAATGATAAGGATTTCCAGAATCTTATGCATGTTTATCTGGACAGCGTTTTCTATCCGAATATTTATACCCATAAAGAGATCTTCCAGCAGGAAGGCTGGCATTATTCCCTGGAAAGTGAAGACGGAGAACTGACCTATAACGGCGTTGTTTATAATGAAATGAAAGGGGCGTTTTCTGCCTCGGATCAGGTTCTTTCCAGAAAGATCATATCCTCCCTGTTTCCGGATACCACCTATGGCCAGGAATCCGGCGGCGATCCGGAAAATATCCCGGATTTAACCTATGAGGAATTCCTTAACTTCCACAGCAGATATTATCACCCATCCAACTGTTATATTTATCTGTATGGAGATTTTGACGTTTATGAAAAACTGGATTTTATAGACCGGGAATATTTAAGTCAGTTTGACCGGCTGGAGGTGGATTCTCAGGTTGCCCTGCAAAAGCCCTTTGACCATATGCGGGAAGAGGAGCATACCTACTCCTTAAGCAGTGACGAGGACGAAAAAGATAATACCTACCTGGCGTATAATGTAGTTTTAAAGGACAGTCTGGATCCTTTAATGTATGTGGCTTTCCAGGTGTTGGATTACGCCCTTATGAGCTGCCCGGGAGCTCCTTTAAAAAAGGCGCTTATTGAAAGCGGAATCTGTAAGGATGCTTATTGTGAGTATGAAAAATCCATCCGCCAGCCCTGTATGTCCATTATTGTAAAAAATGCCAATGTTCAGGATAAGGAAAAATTCCTTAAGACCATCCGTGAGACTCTTTTAAATATTTCGGAAAAGGGGATCAACAAAAATTCCATTAAAGCAGCTCTTAATACTATGGAATTTAAGTTCCGGGAAGGGGATTACGGCTGGATCCCGGGAGGCCTTATGTATGGCATCCAGATGATGGACAGCTGGCTTTATGATAAGGAACAGCCTTTCACTCATTTAAAATGCTTTGCAGTCTTTGATGAATTAAGAGAAAAAGCAGACACAGGATATTTTGAAGATCTGATCCGCTCCTGGTTGTTGGATAATCCTCATTCCTCTTTGTTGGTACTGAAGCCTCAGAAGGGCCTGGCAACAGAAAATGAAAAGAAATTAAAAGAAATGCTGGCAGAGAAAAAGGCAGCCATGAGTCCGGAAGAAATTCGCCAAATCATTGACGAGACAAAGCATCTGAGGGAATATCAGGAAACGCCGTCTTCCCAGGAAGATTTGGAGAAGATTCCCATGCTGTCTTTAGAGGATATTGATAAGGCACCGATTCCCGTTGTCAATGAAGAACGGACATTTAACGGCTTTAAAGGTCTTTTCCATAATTATGAAACAAACGGCATCGGCTATCTGAAGCTGATCTTTAACATGGAAGGGATCCCGCAGCGTCTGATCCCATATGTGGGCCTGTTATCCTCTGTTCTTGGAAATATTGATACTGAGAATTACGATTATGAAGGCTTAAATAATGAGATCAGCATGTACACAGGCGGTGTTTATACAAGTCCATCGATTTACGGGGGAAAAGGCCCCGGACAATATTATCCGTGCTTTGAGGTCAGCGGCCGGGCGTTATTAAACAATCTGGATAAAATGGCAGATTTGATCAAGGAAATGCTGTTTACTTCCAAACTGGAGGATAAAAAACGTCTGAAAGAGATCGTTGATGAAAACGTATCCCGTCTCCAGATGTCCTTTAATTCCTCAGTCAGCGCAGTGGCTGTAAGCCGGGCAACCTCCTACTTCTCAGAAGCAGGCGCTTTCAGAGAACAGGTCAGCGGTGTAGATTATTACCATTTTGTCCGTGAACTGTCAAAGGATTTTTCAGATCAGGCAGACCAGGTTATCGCCGCATTAAAAGAAACAGCCGGCTTTATTTTCCGGAAGGATAATCTGATGGTGGATTATACATCTACACCGGAAAATATTCCGGTATTGGAAAAGGCCATTACAGGTCTGGAGGATCATCTGACATCGGTCATTCCTGAGAAGGAAACCTTTGTGTGGACACCGGAAGCTAAAAATGAAGGTTTCATCACCCCTGGCATGGTCCAGTATGATGTTATGGCGGGAAATTTTGTTAAAGACGGCTTTAAGTTCCATGGGGCATTAAATGTGTTAAAGGTAATCATGGAATACGAATATTTGTGGATCAATTTAAGAGTCAAAGGCGGCGCCTATGGATGCATGAACGGTTTCTCAAGAAACGGAAATGCCTACTTTGCATCTTATCGGGATCCTCATCTTAAAGAAACACTGGATATTTACCGGGAATGTGGCAATTATCTCCGGAATTTCCAGGTCAGCGACAGAGATATGCTTAAATATATCATTGGCGCAGTCAGCGGAGCAGATACGCCTCAGAAGCCTTTCGCCGCAGCCGGCCGATCTCTGGGGGCTTATTTCTCAGGAATAACGAACGAAGACCTGCAGAAAACAAGAGATGAAATGCTTTCTGCCAATGTAGAGATTATCCGGGGATTTGCTGATCTGGTAGAGGATTTAGTAAACCAGAACAATGTGTGCGTTATTGGCAGTGAGTCTCAGATTAATGAGAACCGTCAGCTTTTTGGCACTGTGGAAGCGCTGTTTTAAGGTGCGGGCTGCATTAGAAGGAGGAGTTTATGGAAAAAAAATTTAAGTCCGGCTTTGTCACACTGATCGGACGGCCAAATGTGGGAAAATCCACTCTCATGAACCGTCTGATCGGACAGAAGATCGCCATTACGTCCAGCAAGCCTCAAACTACCAGAAATCGTATCCAGACGGTCTATACCAGTGATGAGGGACAGATCGTCTTTGTGGATACTCCGGGCATCCATAAGGCTAAAAACAAGCTGGGAGAGTATATGGTTACTGTTGCGGAGCGTACCTTATCTGAGGTGGATGTGATCTTGTGGCTGGTAGAGCCAACGACATTTATCGGTGCGGGAGAAAGACATATTGCCCAGCAGCTGTCCCGGGTAAAGACACCGGTAATCCTTGTGATCAACAAGATTGATACAGTGAAAAAAGAGGAGATCCTTACATTTATTGACGCTTATAAGGATGTGTGCGATTTTGCGGAAATCGTTCCCTGTTCAGCCTTAAAAGGAGAAAATACAGATGAGATCATTAGGGTGATCATGAAATATTTACCGGAGGGACCTCAGTTTTTTGATGCAGATACGATTACCGATCAGCCGGAACGTCAGATCGTAGCAGAACTGATCCGGGAAAAAGCCCTTCGCCTTTTAAATGAAGAAATCCCCCATGGCATTGCTGTAGTTATTGAGCGGATGAAAGAACGGAAAGGCCCAAAGCCTATGATGGATATTGATGCCACAATTATTTGCGAACGGGATTCCCACAAAGGGATCATTATCGGGAAAAACGGCAGTATGCTGAAAAAGATCGGCAGCCAGGCCCGTCAGGAGATTGAAAACCTTTTGGACAGTCATGTGAATCTTCAGCTTTGGGTTAAGGTAAAAAAAGATTGGCGGGACAGTGATTATCTCATCAGGAATTTTGGATACGATAAGAAAGAGTATTGATCCATGACAGAACAGTTAAAGCTTACAGGCATGGTGATCTCGGCCATGCCTGTGGGAGAATATGATAAGCGTCTTGTGCTTTTAACGACTGAACGGGGAAAGATCACTGCCTTTTCCCGAGGGTCCCGGCGGCCGAAAAGTCCTATGCTGGCCGCTACAGAGCCTTTTGTTTTCGGAGATTTCTTTTTGATCCCGGGGCGGGATGCCTACACCCTTGTGGGGGCAGAGGTGTCCAACTATTTTATGGAATTGCGGGAAGACCTGGAGGCTGCCTGCTATGGCTTTTATTTTCTGGAATTTGCCAGCTATTTTGCCAGGGAAAACATTGATGGGACACAGCTTTTAAAGCTTTTATATCAGACATTGCGGGTCCTGTGCCGGAAGATCATTGATTTTAGGCTTGTACGCCGGATCTATGAATTAAAAGTGTTTGTTTTTGAGGGAGAGTATCCCCAATGTTTTTCCTGCTGTCTGTGCGGCAGCGGGGAAAATCTTACCCGGTTTAGCTTTCTGCGCAGCGGCGTGGTCTGCGAAAAATGCCAGGGGAAGGAACATGGCCTTAAAAAGCTCCATCCATCTACCCTATATACGATGCAGTATATTATTTCTTCTCCGGTTGAAAAACTGTATTCCTTTACTGTCAGCCCGGAGGTGCTCCAAGACCTGGAAAATGTAATGGAGCATTTCATACGCCTGCATATTGACCGAAAATTTAAATCCCTGGATATGCTGGAACTTTTATAAGCTGGAATAAATTCTAAGAAATAGGTTGAAAATTAAAGGGAGAAACGCTACAATAATAAAAGCCTGCAAGGAGGCCTGTATATGATCAGATTAAAGAAAGGGATTTTTGTATGCGGGGCATCTCTGTTTTTAATGTCAGGGTGCAACGGTACGGCAGATTTATCCGATTTTTCGCAAAATGCTCTGTCTGTCAATAGGGATGGAAGTGTTACAGAGCTAAGCGTGGAGCCATTTGACGCAGACTATTATTCCCTGGAGGATCTTACTGCATATGTGCAGGAAGAGGTGGATGCATTTAACAAAGATCATCCTCCAGCTTCAGAAAAGAAAGACGAAAGTGCCATTACCGTCGATAAGGTGGAGATTTCAGATGGCACAGCCCGGGTGATTCTTTCTTATGAAAGTCCTGAGATATTTACGGAATTTAATTACGGACAGCTCATATCCGTAGATGCAGCAAAGCTTCCGCAGGAGGCTTTGGCATTAAGCTGTACGGATTCTCAGGGAGAACCGGTGGGAACGGCGGCGTCTATTGAAAATCTTGACAATTATAAAGCAATTATGGTTTCTTCTGACGTTCTCGTGGCAGTTCCAGGAAAAATCGCCTATGTGTCTGAAAATGTAACGGTAACGGACCGGTCTGTGGCTGATTGTGACGGTACCTTGGCGGTTATCATTTATTCATGAAAATTTCCCGGCGCAGGCATATGGTGCAGTTGTTTGGAGAGGCAAACGGCTGCCTGTGGTTGTCCGGGTACATAAAAATAAATTGTGAGGTAGATAAGATCATGGAAAAGACAATGGATAAGATTGTTGCTCTGGCTAAAGCCAGAGGGTTTGTTTACCCGGGTTCCGAGATTTACGGAGGCCTGGCAAATACATGGGATTACGGTAATCTCGGCGTAGAGCTGAAAAATAATGTAAAGCGCGCCTGGTGGAAAAAGTTCATCCAGGAAAACCCCTACAATGTAGGCGTAGACTGCGCGATTTTAATGAATCCTCAGACTTGGGTAGCTTCCGGTCATCTGGGCAGTTTTTCAGATCCTTTGATGGACTGTAAAGAATGTCATGAGCGTTTCCGGGCAGACAAGCTTATTGAAGACTATATGGAAGAAAAAGGCATTGCCCATGAGGGCTCTGTAGATGGCTGGTCCAACGAGGAAATGATGAAGTTTATCGAAGAAAACAACATTCCCTGTCCTTCCTGCGGCAGGCATAATTTTACAGATATTCGTCAGTTTAACCTGATGTTTAAAACTTTCCAGGGCGTTACCGAGGATGCTAAAAATACCGTATACCTCCGTCCTGAAACTGCCCAGGGTATTTTTGTCAATTTTAAAAATGTTCAGAGAACATCCAGAAAGAAGATCCCATTTGGTATTGGCCAGATCGGAAAGTCTTTCAGAAATGAGATTACTCCCGGTAACTTTACTTTCCGTACCCGTGAGTTTGAGCAGATGGAACTGGAATTTTTCTGTGAACCGAATACAGACCTGGAATGGTTTTCTTACTGGAGACAGTTCTGTATTGACTGGTTAAAATCCCTTGGCATGAAAGATGAGGAGATGCGTGTCCGGGATCATGAAAAGGAAGAACTCTCTTTCTATTCCAAGGCTACCAGCGATATTGAATACCTTTTCCCATTTGGTTGGGGCGAGCTGTGGGGTATTGCTGACCGTACAGACTATGACCTGACTCAGCATCAGAAGGTATCCGGTGAGGATATGTCTTATTTTGATGATGCCAAAAAGGAAAAATATGTTCCTTATGTGATTGAGCCATCTTTAGGCGCTGACCGTGTGGTTTTGGCATTTTTATGCGGTGCCTATGATGAAGAGGAGATTGGCGAAGGGGATGTAAGAACCGTACTTCACTTCCATCCGGCACTGGCTCCTGTAAAGGTAGGAATCCTTCCATTATCCAAAAAGCTTGCCGAGCCTGCTGAAAAGATTTATATGGAGCTTTCTAAAAAGTTTAACTGTGAGTATGATGACCGTGGAAATATCGGTAAGAGATACCGCCGTCAGGATGAGATCGGCACACCTTTCTGTGTAACTTACGACTTTGATTCTGAAAATGACGGCTGTGTTACTGTACGTGACCGGGATACGATGGAGCAGGTGCGTATTAAAATCGATGAGCTGGAAAGCTATCTGGAAGAACGTTTGGCATTTTGATCGGTGTCTCTGCCTGATTTATAGAAAAATTTTGAGGGTCTGCTTTAGGGGCAGCATTATCTTTTTATCATGGGACTTTAAGGAACGTGGCCGTTTTAGCCACGTTCCTTACGTTTGTCCGGCAAAATTTTTCGGACTTTTAAAAACAGACGATGACAGTGATTCAGCCGTTTGATCCGGCTGAACGGGTAAGGGAGATGATTATGATAAAATTAAGAGAGAAAAATACCCCTAAAAATCTGTTGTTTACTAATGCTGATCTGAAAAAGCTGATCGTCCCTTTGATCATAGAGCAGTTTCTATCAGTCATGGTAGGTATGGCAGATATTATGATGGTTTCGGCAGCCGGGGAAACGGCGGTTTCGGGAGTCGCTTTGGTGGATTTGATCAATGTGCTGATCATTAATATTTTTGCTGCTCTCGGCACCGGCGGGGCAGTGGTGGTGGCCCAGCTTTTAGGTGCCCGGCAAAAAGAAAGGGCCCGTCAGGCAGCCTGCCAGCTTGTCTATATTACTGCAGCGATTGGTATTGTAATGATGGCCGCCGTATGTTTGTGGCGGAGCCCGCTGCTCCATCTTCTTTTTGGCAGCACTGAAAAGGCGGTTATGGATAGTGCTTTGATTTATTTTCTGATTTCTGCCTTTTCCTATCCTTTTATTGCTGTTTATAATGCAGGGGCGGCACTTTTCAGAGCGCAGGGCAATTCCCGGATTTCCATGTATATATCAGCTTTAATGAATGTAGTGAATATTATAGGAAATGCAGTTTTTGTTTACGTTTTTCATCGGGGAGCGGACGGTGTGGCCGCCTCCTCAACTATATCCCGGGCTATGGCAGCAGTGATCGTTATTGCGCTTCTTCATAAAAAGACGCTGGAAGTTTATGTGGAAAAACTGCTGCATTTTAAGTTGGATCGGCGTCTGATCCTTAGGATCTTATCTATTGGTATCCCAAACAGTTTGGAGAACAGCTTTTTCCAGCTGGGAAGGGTGCTTTTGGTGAGCATGATCTCAGGCTTTGGCACGGTCCAGATCACTGCCAATGCGGTGGGAAATAACCTGGCCGCATTTTGTATTATGCCCGGCCAGGCTATGGGGCTGGCTCTGGTAACGGTCATCGGACAGTGCGTTGGGTCAGGAGATTTTGTTCAGGTGCGCTATTATCTGAAAAAGCTTATGAAATATACATATATTATGATGTGGGCGCTGAACCTTGTTTTGTTCCTGATCCTGCCGGTGATCCTATCGGCTTATAATATGTCAGAGGAAACCTATACCCTGGCGCTGATCCTGATATGTATCCACAATATTTCAGCCATATTTTTATGGCCATTATCCTTTACCATGCCAAATGCCCTCCGGGCAGCCAATGATGTACGATTCCCTATGGCAATTTCTATTTTTTCCATGTGTGTTTTCCGCCTTGGGTTCAGCTATGTGATCGGGGTCATCTTTGGTTATGGGGCCATTGGCGTGTGGATCGCCATGGTTATTGACTGGGTATTCCGTGTCATTTGTTTTTTGCTTCGGGTGCGCAGGGTCCTTTGGAAGATGCATCCTTTGCCGCGAGTGTGAGCTTTAAAAAAGAAGGGTCAGCCCTTGACTACCCCCATATATGAGAAAATGCCATTTATGACCGAATATATTGGTTTGACACACTTCAAACCCAATACCCAAACTTAAGGAAGAACCATAGATCAGATTTTTGCCCTTTTTTTCCAAACCTCTGAAATTTTTTTTGAAATCAAAGCAAAATTACAGCTTTTTTGAGTGATTCATGAGAAAATATACTTTTTTAACAAGAGATATTATCAAATATCTACAAAATGTACAAAAAAAAAATTTGAAAACCCCCCACAACTGTGTTATAATGTTCACGAAGCAATGAGCCAGGCAGGACTTGCCGGGCGCAGGTCGGCTGCGTGCAGACGCGGCTGAGCCGGGAAAGTCCTATCGGGCGAAGCCCGTGACCGAACGGTCACGAAGAGACCGTGAGGTAAGGCCTGGCGAAAAAAGGCAGGACTTGCCAGGCGCAGGCCGGCTGCGTGCAGACGCGGCTGGGCCGGGAAAGGCTTGCTGCCTGCATATTATTTTTGGTATTTTATATGGTCATATCTGTCTGTATTATGACGGACGGGATCAAAATATGACTATATATAAACAAACAAAATACATTTTAGGAGGAATAAAACAAATGGCTAAGAAATGGGTTTATTTGTTTAGCGAAGGTAACGCATCCATGCGTGAACTCCTTGGCGGCAAAGGTGCAAACCTTGCTGAAATGACAGGCCTTGGACTTCCTGTACCACAGGGATTTACAATTACAACAGAGGCTTGTACACAGTATTATGAGGACGGTCGTGAAATCAACGATGAAATCCGTGCTCAGATCAATGAATACATCGGTAAGATGGAAGAAATCACAGGAAAGAAATTTGGTGACACAGAGAATCCTCTCCTTGTTTCCGTTCGTTCCGGTGCAAGAGCTTCCATGCCTGGTATGATGGATACAATCCTGAACCTTGGTTTAAATGAAACCGTTGTTAATGTTATTGCTGAAAAGTCCGGCAATCCTCGTTGGGCTTGGGACTGCTACAGAAGATTCATTCAGATGTATTCTGATGTAGTTATGGAAGTTGGTAAGAAATATTTTGAAGAGCTTATCGACGAAATGAAAGCTAAAAAAGGCGTAACATATGACGTTGAACTGACTGCGGATGATTTAAAAGAACTTGCTGCTGAGTTCAAAGCTGAATATAAAGAGAAGATCGGTTCTGACTTCCCTGATGATCCTAAGGAACAGCTTATGGGCGCTATTAAAGCTGTATTCCGTTCCTGGGATAACCCACGTGCTAATGTATACCGTCGTGACAACGATATTCCATATTCCTGGGGTACTGCTGTAAACGTACAGAGCATGGCATTTGGTAACATGGGTGATGACTGCGGTACTGGTGTTGCATTTACTCGTGACCCGGCTACTGGTGAGAAGAAGCTCATGGGTGAATTCCTTGTTAATGCTCAGGGCGAGGACGTTGTTGCCGGTGTTCGTACTCCTATGCCTATTGCAAAGATGGAAGAAGAGTTCCCTGAAGCTTACGCACAGTTTGTTGAAGTTTGCAAAACTCTGGAAAATCATTACAGAGATATGCAGGATATGGAATTTACCGTTGAGAATAAGAAGCTGTACATGCTTCAGACACGTAATGGTAAGAGAACAGCTCAGGCTGCTCTTAAGATCGCCTGCGATCTTGTTGATGAAGGTATGAGAACCGAAGAAGAAGCAGTTGCTATGATCGATCCTCGTAACCTTGATACACTGCTTCATCCTCAGTTTGATGCAGCCGCTTTAAAAGCCGCTACTCCTATGGGCAAGGGCCTTGGTGCTTCTCCTGGTGCTGCTTGCGGTAAGATCGTATTCACAGCAGATGACGCTGTAGAATGGGCTGAAAGAGGCGAAAAGGTTGTTCTTGTTCGTCTTGAGACATCTCCTGAGGACATTACAGGTATGAAGTCCGCAGAAGGTATCCTGACAGTTCGCGGTGGTATGACAAGCCATGCGGCCGTTGTTGCCCGTGGTATGGGTGAGTGCTGCGTATCCGGCTGCGGCGATATTGTTATGGACGAAGCTAATAAGAAATTTACACTTGGCGGCAAAGAGTTCCATGAAGGAGATTATATCTCCATTGATGGTACAACAGGTAACATTTACGATGGCGTTATTCCTACAGTAGATGCTACAATCGCTGGTGAGTTCGGCCGTATTATGGCATGGGCTGACAAATACAGAACCATGAAGGTTCGTACAAATGCTGATACTCCTGAAGATGCTAAGAAAGCTCGTGAGCTTGGCGCTGAAGGTATCGGTCTTTGCCGTACAGAGCATATGTTCTTCGGTGAAGGCAGAATTGATGCTTTCCGTGAAATGATCTGTGCTGAAACAGAGGAAGAAAGAGAAGCTGCTCTTGAAAAGATCCTTCCTTATCAGCAGGGAGACTTCGAAGCTCTTTACGAAGCTCTTGAAGGCAACCCAGTTACAATTCGTTTCCTGGATCCGCCTCTTCATGAGTTCGTTCCTACAGAGGAAGAAGATATTAAGAAACTGGCAGACGCTCAGGGCAAGACTGTTGAGCAGATCAAAGCAATCATTGATTCTCTCCATGAGTTCAACCCGATGATGGGTCATCGTGGATGCCGTCTGGCTGTAACATATCCTGAAATCGCAAAGATGCAGACAAAAGCTGTTATCCGCGCTGCTATTAATGTTAAGAAGGCTCATCCGGATTGGAACGTTGAACCTGAGATCATGATCCCATTAGTAGGCGATGTTAAGGAATTAAAATATGTGAAGAAGTTTGTTGTTGAAACAGCTGATGCTGAGATCGCTGCTGCAGGCGTTGATCTTAAGTATGAAGTTGGTACAATGATCGAGATCCCAAGAGCTGCTCTTACAGCTGATGAGATCGCAAAAGAAGCTGACTTCTTCTGCTTCGGTACAAACGACCTTACTCAGATGACATACGGTTTCTCCCGTGACGATGCTGGTAAGTTCTTAAATGCATACTATGATGCTAAGATCTTTGAAAACGATCCGTTTGCTAAACTTGACCAGGTTGGCGTTGGCAAACTGATGAAGATGGCAATCGACTTAGGTAAACCGGTGAACCCAAGCCTTCATGTAGGTATCTGCGGCGAGCATGGCGGTGACCCAAGCTCTGTAGAGTTCTGCAACAAGATTGGTCTGGATTATGTATCCTGCTCACCGTTCCGTGTGCCTATCGCAAGACTGGCTGCTGCTCAGGCTGCGATCGCTCAGAAGAAAGCCTGATAGCCGTTTGTCAGAGGACAATAACGTTTATCCAGTTTTGGGGCAAAAACGTTATTCTTGAAAGATAGCCAAATAAAGAATGAAAATAGACCTTGAAATTACGGGGTATCCCGTAGTTTTGAGGTCTTTTCTTTTTTTA
>DVFP01000014.1 GCA_018713145.1 Candidatus Scybalocola faecavium | reverse complement strand
AAAGCCGCCTGTTATTGACATGCCATCAGCCAGATGGTATATATAACACAAGGGTGAAAAGCTCGATTTTAAGCCTTTCACCCAGTCTTATCATAGAAGAATCTTATTTACAGACTTTTCTTCACAGTCTCAATAAAAAAGACTATCCAATAAAAAACAAAGGCTCGAAAAAGCTTGTTTTTTCAGGATAGTCTTTTTTAGGGCCATCAAGCCGCCAAAAACGGTATTATCCGACAGCCCCATCCCTTACCATGTCTTGTGAGGGAAATCCACCTTTATCTCCATCAGGCAAGAAATCTTTTTCTCCCAGGACTTTACACATCACATTGTAAAAAGACATGATTTTCTCAAAATCGCACATTGTAGCCTGCTTAATCTTCATTAATTTATCTACCTCCTGCATATGTCAGGCCCGATCCCCAAGGATACCGTAAATCAGGCCTTTATAAGGGGTCAGCATATCCCATATCCACCGATTATTGTCTGTTTGTTTTTCTCCGCAGTCAATGATCCCGGTGTGTCTGCGGATATTTTCCATAAGCTTTTCTACTGAAGGCTCGAGAACATCCGGAAGGATTGTTTTTGCTTTGGAGATTGCCCTGGAAAAGGAATCTATATATGTGTGGGCCAGAATTTCTATCGCCAGGGAATCCTGAGTGATATTTAACGGTTTCCCCTGGCATTTTTCATATTCTTCAAGGATATAGCCGCTCAATTCCAGCGCTCCGTTGCCTTTTTCATCTAAATAATCTTTTAATTCATCATCACAAGTAATCTGTACCATTCCAGGACTGTATTTGATTGTTATATTTTCAAATGGTTTTATCATATGTATGGCCTCCAAATCTTCTGCGGTTTGAAATTGGCGGTGAGATCCCTGTTTGATCATAGCATAATTTTTCAGAAGAGGCAATTTTCGGATAGAAAATATGCAGTTGTCCTTGGCTCTGCAAAAATGATAGGAAGCTAAGGCCGGAATCATCGGTAATCACAAGCCTGGATAATGCAGCCCTGCTTAATAAGCATTTCTATAGCACCAAGGATGATCCCTGAACTATATTCCGGACGAGAAAGCTGCCCTGGGGTAATCTTTCGTTTGCCGATGCCATACAATAAAAGAAGCGTATAGTTTTCTAAAAGTCCCGCAATAGACATATAAAATGCCTCCTTTCTGTAATAGTCCCTCATTAATCCTCAAAGGAAAGATTTTCAGGATGAGAAGGGTATTCCTTTTCTATTTTAAATTCGCTTTCCGCGATAATCGGCTGCGCTAAACTGCTGCATAATCGTTGCGTATTCATCCGGGCCGTAATTTTCATCTATTGAACATATACAGGCCGACCGGGTGCCAGTGTGAAAAGTGGTGTGGTCGATAAACAGTTTGTATTTGTCCGGAGCTGTTCCGGTAGTGATCCAGTGTTTTATTTTTTCTTCATCCATTTGATCCAAACCTCCATATATAACATGATTTAAAATTTTTCGGTACTGGCCGGGAGGCAGTCCGTACACTTTTTTAAATGCTCGGGTAAATGCTTCCTGAGAGTCAAAGCCATACTGCAGGGCAATGTGGATAACAGGTAAGGAATAGCTGCGCAGCAAAAGCGCTGCATTGGCCAGCCGTCTTTTCTGTATATATTCATATAGCCCCATCCCGGTTTCCCCTTTAAAAATTCTTTGAAAATGATACCTGGAAAATCCGGCTGTCTTAGCAACCCGATAAACATCAAGTCTTTCATCAAGATGCCCTTCGATAAAATCGAGTTTTTTGATTATTTGTGCGGACATAAACAGTTGTTCTGGTTTCGGATATATGGTATGATGAACCTATCAAAAATATGGGGGGATGACGATGAGCGGTTACGATCATGAGCTTTCACGTTTACAGCAGGAAATCATAGAGAAAAAAAGGGCCGATGCCAAGCTGTCGGATCTTTTAATCCAGCAGTCTGAATTAAAAAAACGGGTATATGAGCTTGAGCGTCAAAAGATGGATGAGCAAAAAGATGTGGACCAGCTTCAGAGCCGGAGCCTTAAGGCTTTTTTTTATCGTATCACCGGAAAGATGGGCGAAAAGCTGACAAAGGAGCAGACAGAAGCCTATGCGGCCGCTTTAAGATACGATGCCGCAGAAGGGGAGCTGCGTGCCGTTAATAAGGATATTGAAGATTGTAAAAAGACTATAAATGATCTTCGGTGGTGCCAGCAGGAATATGAGAAGGCTTTTGAGAAAAAGCTGGCCCAGATTAAAGCGTCCGGAAGCGAAGCAGCTCAAAAGATTCTTCAACTGGAGCATCAAGATGGTATCTTAAAGGGTCAGAAAAAAGAGGTCGAGGAGGCTATCCGGGCTGGAGGCACAGCTCAGGTCATTGCCGGAAGAATTATTGAAAACCTGAACAGTGCCAAAAGCTGGAGCACTGTAGATCTTATTGGCGGAGGTATCCTGGCGGATATTGCCAAGTATGATAAGCTGGATAATGTTCAGGAAAATGTGAAGCAGCTGCAAAATGCCCTGCGAAACTTCCGAACTGAGCTGGCAGATGTAAAAGAAGAAATAGCTGCGGATATTCATCCTGAAGTGGGGGATTTTCTTCATTTTGCAGATTACTTTTTTGACGGCCTTTTTGTAGACTGGACAGTTCGCAACAAAATTGAGGATTCTCTTTCACGGGCAAATGAAACTTATGCTCAGATTCAAAACGTCATGGGAAGATTAAATCTGTTAAACAGTCAGATCACTGCCCGTCAGGAACAGGTTCAGGCTGAGCGGACTCAGATTGTTGCGTCAACGAAGATAGAGGAGAACTAGAAAATGACCCAATGGCTGAATAAGATCCGTTTTCCCAGAAAGGCAAAACGGCTTCCGGTGGAATTTGCATCCAGTCTTTTGATCCTTCTCCTTGGGATCGGATTGGGGATTTTTTCAAAATGGCTGGATAATTTGAGTATTGATAGTACGGTTCCGTGGCAGAATGTGCTGGGAATACTGGATCTGGGAAATGTTTTCTCGGATTTTGCAGTTTGGTTCCTTATTGCCTTAGCAGTGGCAATATTCAGCCGATCACCTTTAAAGGCAGGACTGAATGTGTTGTTGTTTTTCGCAGGTATGTGTGCCAGTTACCATATATACACTATTTTTTTCAGCGGATTTAATCCTTTATCCTATATGATGATCTGGTATGTTTTGACTATTGTGTCACCATTTTTTGCTCTGGTGTGCTGGTATGGCAAAGGCAGCACTGCTGTTTCTCTTATAATTGACATACTGATCCTTGGGGTAATGATCCAGTGCTGCTTTTCTGTAGGCCTTTGGTATTTTGATTTTACAAGCCTGATCAATATCCTTATTTTTGCCGGATCTGCGGCAATTTTATATACCTCGCCAAAGCAAACGCTGATCAGTCTGCTAGGCGGGGGGATCTTGGCATTTATTTTTAGCATGATTTATTAAGGAAAGGGAAAGGTACACACTATGATAATCAAGGATCAGCTAAGGGCCATTCCATTGCCTGTGATCTGCCGCAGGGAAGGAAAAGACTGTTATTATGATCCATATCGTCAAAAGCTGGTGGAGGTTACCCCTGAGGAAATGGTCCGACAGAAGATAACGGCATTTTATGAAAAAGAATACGATGTTCCTAAAGATATGTTTTGGCTGGAGGTTCCCATGTCTTATTACATCCAGGGAAGCCGGGGCAGGGCGGATGTGATCATTCACGGACGGGATGAAATGACAGGAGAGCTTTATCCCATTGGGGTTATTGAGTGCAAAAATGAAGAGACATTTTTAACCGATCAGACTGCAGACCAGGCGATCCGGTACTGTGATCTTATTGGCGGAAGGTATATTCTCCTCACCAATGGGGTGGAGCTGAAAGCGGCGGTTTATGACCAGGAATCGGACAGCTATATCTATATGGATCATATTCCTACTTATGAGGAAATGTTAGGGGAAGAGATGATTCCTGAACTGGAGGAGAGCAACGCTTCTTCGGAGGACGAATTTGTCCGGTTTACCATGGAGGAGCTTAACGAACAGGCATTAATGGAGCAGTATAATGATGAAGGCCCATGGATCTTTGGCCTTGAATCGCCGTCGTGGCTTAAATCTTTTTCGGTGAATCTGTTCCAGTGCTTATTGGATACGGATCACATTCTTCCGCCATATGAATGTCCTGTGTTTGAACTCATCCAGGATGTTGGCCTGAGAGATATGGACTATGTGAATGGAGGCGGCGGCCATTTTCATGGGCTTTACCGCAGCTTTCTTGTTAAAGATCGTTTTGGGGAAATGCAGCTGATTTCCATGTCCGTTTTTGGCACGGACCCGGATTTCCGCGGGGAAAACCGAAAAAGCTATACCCTGCTGAATGTAGCTGTGGATACGTTAAAAACCAGCCACAATGTGCTCCAGTATAATCTGGATAAATACGCCTGCCTGACAGAGGATAGTGTGAAATTTTACCACAACGGGCGGATGGGCAGGCGCAAAAAATCTCAGGTGCTGGATACAGTCCAACACCTTGGCGCCGGACTTAAGCTGGATCATAAAGGTATCTTTATCGGAGAATTGCCAACAGACCGGCTTCTTTATCTGGATGATAAAAAGGTCTGCCCATTAATTTATAATTTGATTGAATATACCCTTTTGCGGGATGAGGTACGCAAAAAGAAAGACTAAAAAGAGTAAGAGAACGTTTGTTGTATAGGAGAATTTGTTATGGAAAGAAGATCTATTTCCCAGGATTATTATATTTTAGCAGTAAATGACGATGGCCATATGCCAGTCATGCGGGCAAAGGACTGTAATGCAGGCCTTGTTATCGCAGGCCTTTTAGATTTGCTTGGCGCCGGTGTTATTACTATGGAAAAAAAGAAGAAAATCACTGTTGAAGGTGAGCTGCCTCAGGATTTTGCTTATCTTGAGCCGTTATATACATATCTTCAGAAAAAACCCAGATTTGTAGAAAAAGTCATGAGTGATTATATTGTGACTATGAGCAGCCGAATGAAAGATCTGACCGTGAGTATTGGAGAGGCATTAGATTCACAGCACAAAGCAGAAAAAGATAAAGGCGGCCTGTTTGGCAGTGTAACGCTTTTTATCCCGGATAAAACTTATAAAAACAACCTGATTAACAGTTTCAAAGCCGAAGTGCTTCAGCAGGGAGAAATTTCTCTCGCTGACGCGGCGCTGGTAAGCCTTTTAAAGGAAACCGGAAATCTAAACCAGTATTTTTCAAAATACGAAAGAGATGATCTTAAGACACGCTTAAAGGATCTGAAAAAAGAACCACAAAATAAACAGATTTCAGATATGATCAATTACGTTGATACAGTGATCGCAGCGTCCATGACTGCTTTAATGGTCAGCACTCATTCATGAAATAATATTGTTCTTGAAAGGAATACAACGATGATCGAAACAAAAGACCTGATCCTTGATAAAGCCAGGTTTTCCGATTGGAAGGATATGTATAAAAATGTATGGTCCCACCCGGAAAGTGCCAGATATATGACCTGGAAGATTACGGAGAACGAGGAGGAAGCAAAGGTTAAGATCCGGAAAACCATAGAAGCTCAGAAAACTTATGATACTTATCTTGTTTATGAAAAATCTACTGGCAGTGCTATCGGTTTTGCCGGAGTTCATGAGCTGGAGCCTTCAGTATATTGTGAAACCGGGATCTGCATTGGCCCGGATTACACAGGGCGGGGCTATGGCCGTCAGATCGTGGAGGGCCTTATCCGGTATTGCCGGGAACAGCTTCATGCCAGGGAATTCATATATGCTTCCCGCCCGGGAAATCAGGCGTCTATACGCCTTGCCCTTAGCCTTGGATTTACCTGGATCGGGTCAGAGGACAAGGTGGACGAGCGTACCGGCCAAAGCTATTCCCTTTATAAATATCACTTAAAATTATAGCGGAGGTATCCAAATGACACAGATGAAAGATTCGCCGGACATTACCCCATGGGTCCGGGAGGAGCTTAAAGCAAATACAGATTTAAAATACAGGGAATTTCATAAATCCCTGGTACCCGGCCTGGAAAACCTTTTAGGCGTCCGTGTGCCTAAGCTGCGTCAGATCGCGAAAACAGCGGCCAGGGAAAATTATGATCAGTTTGCTGACGAGGCGAATACGGAAGTTTATGAGGAGCTGATGATCCGGGGAATGATGATCGGCTATGGCAAAATGGATGACAGTCGACGGAAAAAAGAACTTGAGGCATTTATTCCTCTGATCAATAACTGGGGAATCTGTGACTGCTGCTGTGCAACCTATAAATTTATGGCAAAAGATCCTGAAAAATGGTTTGAGTTTCTCATTCCATATATTCACAGTGATCAAGAGTACCTGATTCGTTTTGGTGTTGTATGTATGCTGGATTTTTTCATTACGGATGATTTTATTGACCGGGT
Source organism: Candidatus Scybalocola faecavium (assembly GCA_018713145.1). Taxonomy (GTDB): domain Bacteria; phylum Bacillota; class Clostridia; order Lachnospirales; family Lachnospiraceae; genus Catenibacillus; species Catenibacillus faecavium. Next base: position 42,589 of record DVFP01000014.1, on the reverse strand, counting down.
CCTTGAGCTTTTAGAGCAGATCCGTCACGATGGCTATTATGTTAAAATGGCTGTCGCCTGGGCAATATCTATTGCCTATATTAAGTATCCGGATAAAACGCTGGTGCTTTTTACGAAAAATCGCCTGGATGATTTTACCCATAACAAAGCTATCCAAAAAATCCGGGAGTCATACCGTGTTCCAAAGGACGTAAAAGAAATGCTCAAACAGATGAAACGATCTGTACCCCGGGGACAAAAAGAGAAATCTGTCCCTGCATCTCAATAACGGCGGAGGTATTTTATGGCTGATATTATCGAAATCACAGATTTTATGGATCCCAGACTGGATATTTATGCCCGGTGTACGGAAGGACAGCTTTTAAACCGGCATGAGCCGGATAAAGGAATCTTTATTGCGGAAAGTCCTATGGTGATCAAGCTGGCCCTGGATTCGGGATGCGAGCCTATTTCTTTCCTGGCGGAGAAGCGGCGGCTGACCGGGGATACAAAGGCAGTGCTGGACCGGTGTGAAAATATTCCTGTATTTACAGCGGAATTTGATCTTTTAACACAGCTGACCGGCTTTAAACTGACTCGTGGGATGTTATGTGCCATGCGCCGGCCAAAACCACAGAACGCAGCCCGGGTGTGCGCCGGGGCAAGAAGGATTGCCGTATTGGAAAATATTGTCAATCCTACCAATATTGGGGCGATTTTCCGGTCTGCTGCCGCTTTATATATTGACGGGGTCATACTGACGCCGGCCTGCAGCGATCCTCTTTACCGGAGGGCAGTAAGAGTAAGTATGGGTACAGTATTTCAGGTGCCATGGGCCTATATGAAAGATGAATATTCATGGCCCCATCCGGCCATGGAGTGGCTTCATTCCCTGGGATTTAAAACCGCAGCCATGGCGCTGAATGACCATTCCCGTTCTATTGATGATCCTCAGATTATGGCTGAGGAAAAGCTGGCCATTGTCCTTGGAACGGAAGGGGATGGGCTGGCGGAAGATACAGTGGCAGATTGTGATTATACGGTACGCATCCCCATGTCCCATGGGGTGGATTCATTAAACGTAGCCGCAGCCAGCGCTGTAGCTTTCTGGCAGCTGGCGGCTAAAAACAGAAATTAAGACAGATTCCAAAAGGAGGATATAACATGAGCGGAATTTTTCACAGAACAAGTATACGCAAATATACCGGTCAGCCGGTAGAAGAAGAAAAGATGACTCTCATGCTCAGGGCGGCTATGGCTGCGCCATCGGCGGTCAATCAGCAGCCCTGGGAATTTTATGTAGTTACGGACCGGGAAAGACTTAATGCAATGGCTGACTGCAGCCCTTATGCGGGAATGCTTAGGGAAGCTCCGGTAGGTTTTGCCGTATGTTATCGGAGGGACTGTATCCGTCCCGAGTACGCTCAAATTGATTGCAGCGCGGCAGTGGAAAATCTTCTCCTGGAGGCAGATGAGCTGGGCCTGGGCGCTGTGTGGATGGGCATTGCCCCAATTGCGGACCGGATGGAGGAAGCCAGAAAAGCTTTGAATATTCCAGAGACACTGGATGTTTTTGCTTTTGTTGCCTGCGGTTACCCGGCAGAGGAAAAGACTCAGCAGGATCGGTACGATCCCGCCAGGGTTCATTATATCCGCTGACGCTGTGGCTAACTTGGATATAAAACAACAAAAACAGTAGGAGGAGTTATGTTAGACAACAAAGGTTTTGACTTATGGGCCGATGGATATGACGAAAGTGTCCGAATCAGCGAAACATCGGATACTTATCCATTTGCCGGATATAAAAAGGTCCTTGGGACCATTTATGAAAAAATAAGACAGCAGCTTGGAAAAAAGATTTTAGATGTTGGTTTTGGTACCGGGGTATTATCAACGAAACTGTATAATGACGGATATGAGATCTGGGGCATTGATTTTTCACGGGAAATGATCCGCATCGCAGGAGAAAAAATGCCTGGGGCAAAGCTGCTCCAGTATGATTTTACCCAGGGACTGCCTACAGAGCTGGAAAATCAACGCTTTGATGGGATCATCTGCACTTACGCCATCCATCACCTGGACGATGGGGCAAAGATCGATTTCATTCATAAGCTGCGCCAGCATTTAACAGATCAGGGGCGGATCTATATTGGCGATGTAGCTTTTGAGGACGAAAACGCTCTAAAACAGTGCCGTATCCAAAGCGGTGATCTGTGGGATGAAGATGAGATCTATCCGGTAAAAGAAAAGCTGATTCTGGCGTTTCCGGACCTGGAATTTATTAAGATCACAGATTGCTCCGGGGTGTTTGTCTTATCCTAGCTTATATGCAAAAACAGGGAAATAACTATGGATACATTATACATAACAGATTTAGATGGTACATTGCTAAACTCTGATACACAGCTTTCTCCATTTACTCTTTCGGTGATGAATACTCTCGTAGCCAGAGGACTGGCTTTTACTTATGCCACGGCCCGTTCCCTGGAATCCGCCCGGCCTGTTACCGCAGGATTAGATCTCAGGCTTCCTGCAGTCACTTATAATGGAACGTTTATTGTCCGGCCGCAAACCGGAGAAATTTTAGATTGTCAGACATTTACCAGTAAACAGGCCGGATATGTTATCCGGGCAATTTGCCAGACCGGTATCCGGCCGCTGGTTTATGGGCTTATTGATGGCCGGGAGCGGGTATCCTGGGTCGCAGGAAATGAAAATGAGGGGCTTAAACATTATTTAAGTTTAAAAAAAGGAGATCGGCGTCTGCGTCCACTAAAGGATGAAGAAGGACTATACGATGGGGAAATTTATTACTTTACCTGTATTGGTGAAAAACAAGAATTAATGCCTTTGTATCAGAGACTGTGTGATCATAAGGATTACCATTGTACACTGCAGCAGGAAATTTACCGTCCGGAATATTGGTGCGAGATCATGCCGCGAGCGGCGTCTAAGGCAAATGGCATCTTAAGGCTTAAATCTATTCTCGGCTGTAAGCGGATCATTTCTTTTGGGGATGCGATAAATGATCTGCCAATGTGCAGGATTTCAGATGAATTTTATGCTGTGGCCAATGGGGTAGATGCTTTAAAAACCCATGCAACCGCCATAATTCCAGGCAATGATGAGGATGGTGTTGCCCGGTGGCTGCTTGAAAATGCCCGGCTTGAAATTTCATAAAAGGAGTTAATCAATGTATAAATATTGTATTTTTGACTTATATGGAACGCTGGTAGACATCCGCACAGATGAGGAACAGGATTTTGTATGGGAAAAGCTGGCGCTCTTTTACGGCTATTATGGCGCTCATTATAAACCTTCAGAATTAAAGGCAGCCTATAAAAGGCTGACACAGGAAGCGCCTCATCTGGGGAATGAAGGATTTAGCCGGAATATCAATCATGAAGCATTTCCCGAAATTCAGATCGAGGATGTATTTTTGTCTTTGTTTAAGGAGAAATCTGTGGAAGCGGACAAGACTCTGGCTGTCCACGCAGGGCAGTTTTTGCGGGTATTATCCACAGAATATGTGCGCTTATATGATGGAACGGAAGAAATGCTCCGGTCACTGAAAGCCATGGGAAAGACGCTGATTCTTTTGTCAAATGCCCAGCGGATTTTTACAGAATACGAAGTAAAAGCGCTTGGTATCCTGGAACTTTTTGATAAAGTCTTTATTTCTTCCGATTATGGTGTGAAAAAACCGGACATCCGCTTTTATGAAATCATGCTCGACCAGTGTCAGATTCCTGTAAATGAAGGGATCATGGTAGGCAATGACGGCATTTGTGATGTGCAGGGGGCAAAGGCTGCCGGGCTGGCAACCCTTTACATTTACTCAAATCTTTCACCAAAGGAAGAAAAACCAGAGGCGGATTTTATTGTAGATCCTATGGATATGAAGGCTGTGCAGCGGATTTTGGAAGGATGATGGGAGGGTTGGAAAATGACCAACAATGAAATACACAAAATTGCCTTGAGTCAGTCTGCTATAGATTGTCACTGTGAGCCAAAGGATTTTTTGAAAAACAGTCCTGTGGTGACTCTTTCAAGGGCTTCCTGTAAATCACGAAAATATCTTCCTTTGCCTCTGGAATGTGATATGGTTTCCTATGGAAGCAATATTGTAGCTCAAGTCAGTCCAAGGACCAGGGAAGCTGTGGAAACTTTTCTAAAGGGAGCGGACCCTGCCCATGCTTTTGAAACCCCGGAGATTTACCGGCTAAATCAGCTTTTAGAGCCTTTTGGGTTAAAGGTATGTTTCATGGCGGAGTATTTTCTACCGGATTTAGATAAGCTTAAAGCTTTGTCTTGCCCATATCCTATGGAAGTGCTGACCCCTGAGGATTTTAGCGCATTGTATACAAAGGAATGGAGCAATGCTCTATGTGCCGACCGTAAGTCTTTGGATAAAATTGCTATCGGCGCATATGATCAGGGCAGGCTGGTGGGCCTTGCAGGGGCTTCCGCAGACTGTGAGACAATGTATCAGATCGGAGTGGATGTATTGCCGGATTACCGCCGCCAGGGAATTGCCAGCGCCCTGACCAGCCACTTAGCTTTGGAAATTTTAAAGCTGGGAAAGGTGCCTTTTTACTGCGCCGCCTGGTGTAATGTAAAATCTGCAGGCAATGCTGTTAAATGCGGTTTCACGCCTGCCTGGGCCGAATTGACTGCAAGGGATGAAGAATTTGTGGAAAAGTTAATGAAGGATGTGAGCTTGCCATGAAAATTGCGATCATCGGCTACAGCGGCTGCGGCAAGTCCACCCTGGCCCGGTGTTTGGGAAAATATTACCATATCCCGGTGTTATTTCTTGACCGCGTTCACTGGCTGCCCGGAAAAGCTGGATGGAGAGTTTATCCGCTGGATCCTCCGTGATGGCAGAACAAAAAAGTATCGGAAAAACTACGCCAATATCCAAAACCTTTACCAATCAAAGGTTACTGTTATAAAAAATCAGAAACAGCTGACAGCATTTATCCGCAGCGAAAAAATCAGAAATGATCAGGAGGCGAAAAGATGTGATCTATACTGTTGATAAAATAGAGGAAGATCTGGACTATGGCTGCGAGGAGCGGGATGAAAATCAGCCGGTCATGGCGGTGGTTACTTTAGTATCGCCGGATGGCGGCAGCCAAAAATGTAAAATGCCGGATCACCTTCTTTATGAGCGCAATATTTCTTCCGGGGATACGGTGATCTTTGATGAAGATCATTTCCTTCGCAAACCTTTAAGCCGAAACTGGACGCAGGAATGTAGCGGATCCGGTACAAATCTGTCAGATTTTTCCGCATGGATGCAGGATGCCAGGGAAGGAAAACCGATCCACAAGATATGCCCCTTTTGCGGCGGCAAGGTGGGCGTTTTGTCCAATGAAGGCCAGCAGACGGTCATCGGCTGCGATTCCTGCGATATGCGGATCACTTTAGATATAAAATAAAATTATGAAGGGTGGGATTATATATGAATTACAGAACACTTGGAAAAACAGGCTTATCCGTCAGCGAGATCGGTCTGGGGGCGGAATGGCTGGAACGGCACAATGCCCGGGAAGTAAAAGAGATTATCGATCACTGTGAGGCAGCGGGTATTAATATTTTAGATTGCTGGATGTCCGAACCTAATGTGCGTTCAAATATTGGCGCGGCCATTGCGGGAAAGCGGGAGCGGTGGATCATCCAGGGGCATATAGGCTCTACCTGGCAGAATGGACAGTATGTGCGCACCCGTCAGCTGGATAAGGTTCAGGAAGCATTTAAGGATCTGCTGACCCGCCTGGGTACTGATTATATTGACCTGGGAATGATCCATTTTGTGGATGAGGTGCGGGAATTTCACCAGATCATGGATGGGGAATTTCTGGAATATGTCTGTCAGCTGAAAAAGGACGGGGTGATCCGCCACATCGGTATGAGCACCCACAATCCTCAGGTGGCTAAGCTGGCGGCTCAAAGCGGCATCGTAGAAATGATATTGTTTAGCGTAAACCCAGCCTTTGATCTTCTTCCGGCCAGCGAAAATATTGACGATTACTTTAAAGATCAGTATGATGAATCTCTTCAGGGCATAAATCCGGAAAGAGCAGAGCTTTATAAGATTTGCGAGCAGAATCAGGTAGGGATCACGGTAATGAAAGGCTATGCCGGCGGCCGTTTATTCTCTGCAAAAACATCTCCCTTTGGGGTGGCTCTCACTCCGGTCCAGTGTATTCATTATGTTCTGACCCGTCCCGCAGTGGCCAGTATTATGGCAGGATTTGACAGTATCGCCCATGTGGACGCGGCTGTGGCCTATGAAACAGCGACAGAAGAGGAAAAAGACTATGCCAGTGTTCTGGCCAAAGCACCCCTTCATGCCTATTATGGCCAGTGTACTTACTGCGGCCACTGTGCCCCATGTCCGGCCGGCATAGATATTGCCATGGTAAACAAGCTTTATGATCTGGCTGTGATGCAGGATGAGATTCCCGGAACATTGCGGGCTCATTATGACCAGCTCTCAGCCAACGCAAAAGACTGTATCGGATGCAAAGGCTGTGAAACCCGGTGTCCTTTTGGCGTTCCTGTGGCCAGCCGAATGGAAAAGACCGCAAAGCTTTTCTCGTAAGATTTGCCCATACCCGGATCGCCATTGATGACAGTATTGCCGAGCGGATCCAGGTATGAAATAAAAAGACTATATTGACGCAGAAACTGTTCCCTCATATAATAAAGACTGGAACAGTCAGGTAAGTTGCAGAGCGTGTTTGAAGATTCCTTTCGCAATTTTCAGGCAGGCTCTGCTTTTTTGTAAATCATATTTTCAGGAGGATTATGAGTGTATGAGTGTAAAATTATTATTTAAGCAAAGGATGTTTTCATGGTTTGACAGCTATGATATTTATGATGAGGAAGGAAATACAGTATTTACGGTTCAGGGCCAGCTTTCCTGGGGACACTGCCTGCATATTATAAACAGTGTAGGAGAGCATATTGCCACAGTTAAGGAAGTGGTGCTCACCTTTTTGCCCAGATTTGAGCTTTATATGGGAGAACAGTATATCGGATGTATTTCCAAAGAATTTTCTTTTTTCACCCCTAAATACAATATTGACTGTAACGGTTGGCATGTAGAAGGAAATTTTCTGGAATGGGATTACCGTATCCTGGCTGATGACCGGCTGGTCGCCATTGTAGCCAAGGAGCCTCTCCGCTGGACGGATACTTATGTGATCGAGGTGGAAAACCCTCAGGATGCCTTGATGGCTCTCATGCTTGTCCTTGCCATTGACGCTGAAAAATGCTCAAGAAGATAGCGGGCGTCCGGGATCGAGGACAGGTAACAGCTTAGTCGGCCAAGCTGTTGTCTTTTATACATGATTTAACGCCTTTTGTGCATCACAGCTTGAAAAATCTTTTTAAACGGGTAAGATAAAACCATGATCTTTGAATGATCATTTACCAGGAGGCAGCGTATGTTTCGGATCGCGGTGTGTGATGACAGTCCTGAGACTATCCGTCAGATGAAAGAGGATATTTTGAAAATGCCTCAGATTTCATGCAGGGTAGATACATACTTATCCGGCAGGGACTTTTTATCAAACAGAAAAAATTATGATCTGATCTTTTTGGATATTGATATGCCCGGCCTTTCCGGTATTGAAACTGGCAGAAGGCTTAGGGAATATGATAAAAAGGTAAAGATCGTTTATGTGACCAGTTACCGGGAATTTGCCGGCCAGGCATTTTCTGTCCATGCCTTTTCCTATATGGTCAAGCCGGTGAAACGGGAGGCCTTATATAAGATCCTTCAGGAAGCCTTTGACTATATTTGCGAGGAAACGGTTCCGGTACGGGTGGAATTTGATACTCTCCAGGGAAGTGTGGTGCTGGATGTAAAGGATATTATTTACTTTGAGTTTATCAGCCGGAAGGTGCGCATCTGCATAAAAGGCGGAGAGCTGATGATGAAAGGCCGTATTACGGATGTATTGTATAAAATGCAGGATTACGGTTTTGAAATGCCCCATAAAAGCTATGTGGTCAATTTATATCACATCCGGTCTGTTGTAGGCAACGATATTTATATGACCAACGGGGACCGGGTCCTGCTGTCTCAGAAAAAAGCGGCAGGTTTTCGTCAGATTTTGTGTGAATATATTGAAAAACAAATGGGATAGGGGGAAAGTCATATGCCAATAATCGTTGCTGCTTTGTCTGTACTGGATTTGGTCCTGATCGTGGCTCTTCCCGTCCTGTTTGCCTTTAAAACCCCAAGGAACCGCCATCCGGCGAAAATATTTTATGTTTTGGCTATAGGTCTGTTACTGGCAGGAGTATTTGCCACTGTGATCTTTCACAATGACTTTATTTCCATAGGCCTTTTAACGGGGATCTACGCTCTGGTCAGCCAGATGTTTTTTTGCCGTGGCAGGATCCCTTTGTTTTATCAGGTGGTTTATATTACCCTGCTGTTTATTATTCAGCTTATGGCGGTGACGATTGGAGGATTTTTAATACAGAACTTTTATTTCCTGGGCGCCTACTGGATCCAGACATTGATCTTTATTATTAAGTTTGCTCTGGAAACCGTTTATACTTTGCTCATCATCCAGGTGGTTCGGGTGCGCAGCATGTCTGATGTGTCAAAGCGTCAGCTGTCCGGCCTGTTTTTGATTCCCATATTCAGCCTGTTCAGCATGATGACTATGCTCATCACCGGAAGCGGATTTTATAACCGTTATGGCTACGGGATTCTTATATTGCATATTGCTCTGACGTTAGGCGTTAATTTCTACTGCCTGTATTTGTATTATGATATTTCCAGAAATCAGGAAATGAAACGGGAGCTGGCCTTTGCCCGGCGGCAGAATGAGATCGTATACAAATATTATGCGGCTATGGAGCAGCGGATCCAAAATTCCAGGAAGGTCATTCATGATATGCGCAATCACATCTATGCTATCCAGCAGCTTTATGAGTCAGGCGATGTTCAAAAGGGCAGCCAGTACGCGAAAGATATGGGAGAGCTTCTTGACCGGCTGGGGCTAAAATCTTACACATCCAACCGGATGCTGAACATGATCTTAAATGACAAACTGTTTCGGGCCGCTTCCATGGGGATTGAGGAAAGGATCTTTATTGACGGAATGAACATTGATTTTATCAGGGACATGGATATTACCACCATTTTTTCCAATCTCCTGGATAATGCCATTGACGCGGCAAAAGAAACAGAACATGGATTTATTGAAATAAAGTCAGCCTGTTTTAATGACATGCTCACCATTTATATAAAAAATCCCGTAAAGGACGTTTCCGGGGACCGGCTTTTACCTGAGCCGGGAACCTCTACAAAGCCCGGCCACGAGGGCCTTGGCCTTTCCAACGTGGTCCGGGCCATGGAAAGCTATCACGGGGAATTAAGCGTCAGCCAAAAGAAAGGGATCTTTTGTGCCAGCTTATTGTTCCCTTTATCTAATGCATGAGCAACGGATGGCTCTGCACTTTCGCGCTCACGCAATCCTAAAATATATAAATGTCTGGCGAAAGGCTTGACAGATAGAATTTTTTACCAGGAGGAAGTTATGATGCTGGAAATTAAAAACTACACAAAAATCTATAAAGGCGGAAAGGTTGCCGTGGATCATCTGAACCTGACCATTGAGGATGGGGATATTTACGGATTTATCGGCCACAATGGGGCGGGAAAGACGACAACCATAAAAGCCGTGGCCGGAATTTTGGATTTTAATGAGGGTGAGATCCTTATTGACGGGAAATCCATTAAATCCCAGCCTATCCAGTGTAAGCAGGAGATGGCGTATATCCCGGATAATCCGGACATTTATGAATATCTTACAGGGATTAAGTATCTGAACTTTATCGCAGACATTTACGGCGTCAGCAAAAACGACCGGGAGGAGCGGATCAAAAAATACGGGGATATGTTTGAGATCACGGGAAATCTTGGAGATCTGATCTCATCCTATTCCCATGGCATGAAACAGAAACTTGTGCTGATCTCAGCGCTGATCCACCGGCCAAAGCTTTTGATCCTGGATGAGCCTTTTGTGGGGCTGGATCCTAAGGCATCCCTGACATTAAAAAATCTTATGAAGGAAATGTGCCGGGAAGGCTGCGCCATTTTCTTCTCCACCCATGTCCTTGAGGTGGCCCAGAAACTGTGCAATAAGATCGCTATTATAAAAAATGGCCATCTGGTGGTCTGCGGTGATATGGATACTGTCCTTGGAGACAGCAGCCTTGAGGACGTATTCATGGAGGTGAGCGAGGGATGATGTCAAAATGCTTAAAGCTTGTTAAGATCCAGCTTCGGGGGATCATTTTCTCCGGACAGTATGGTGCTAAGCGGGGACAAAAGGCTACAAAAATCCTATCCATGGCCCTGGTCCTTGCCCTGGTAAGCATTATTTTTATGTTTTACAGCGGATTTCTGACCTTTGCCTATGTCCTTATGGGCATGGCAGACACTGTGATGCCCCTGATGATGACTGTGGCCAGTATTATGATCTTATTTACCACTATGGCTAAGGCCAGCAACTTTATCTTCTGCGCCAGGGATAATGATCTGCTCATGTCTCTGCCGGTAACTAACTGGGCCATCATTGTCAGCCGTTTTGCCTCTTTATTCATTTATGAGCTTGTGATTACAGCTATTATTATGGTGCCGTCTTTAGTGGTATATTCCCTGCTGTGCTCACCTTCAGTATTTTTTATTTTAGCCGTGGTCTTTTCTATGCTTTTTGTCCCGCTGATCCCTCTGGCCATTGCCACAGTGATCGGTATACTGATCAGCTTTATTGCTGCCCGGTTTAAGTATAAAAATATTGTGGTCATGGTGCTGGGCGCTGCCGCTTTTCTGGGGATCATGTATTATTCCTTTAATATGTCCTCCATGGATGAGGAAATGCTCATGCAGGTAAATGTAGTGATCATTAACATGGTTACAAAGCTTTATCCCCCGACATCCCTTTTTATTTCCGGTCTGGATGGCTCTGTTGGAGCATATATAGGCTACCTGGCCGTATCTGTTGGAGTCGCAGGTGTGATCATTGTCCTGATCGCATGGCGGTTTAACCGGTTAAATGCGGCTCTGACAGCGCATAAGGTGAAAGGAAACTTTAAAATGACCCGGCTTAAAACCGGATCCGCCTTTGGCGCACTGCTGAGCCGGGAATTTAAACGGTATTTTTCCTCCACCATTTATGTGCTGAATACGGCCCTGATTTACATTCTTCTTATTGTTGGGGCCATTGCCTTGTTTTTTATTGATGATATTGAAAGTATGTTAAATATCCCCGGAGCCAGCGGCATGATCGGAGCCCTTGTTCCTTTGCTTATCGGATTTTTCACAGCCATCACAAGCACTACCAGCGCGGCTTTGTCCCTGGAGGGGAATAATCTGTGGCTGGTGGCCAGCTTTCCGGTGCGGCCGGTAACTGTATTTAATGCCAAGATTGCCGTAAATCTCATCCTTGGGGTGCCCTGTACCTTGTTTGCATCCATCCTTTGTGCTATACGGTTTCAGCTGGGCATCAGCGATACTGTGTTCGCGGTAGTCATTCCCCTGCTGTATACTTTGCTGGCTGCTGTTGGCGGGACGTTTTTAAACATTCATTTCCCTAATTTTACATGGACCAATGAGGCCACTGTGGTTAAGCAGGGAGCCGCGCCGATGATCACTGTATTTGGGGGAATGATCCTTGTATTTGTGCCGGGTGGGATCCTTCTTATGACCGGAATCGCGCCTCTGCTCCTTTATACTATCCTTGCGTTCCTGCTTCTTGCCCTTAATGCTTTGTGCTACGCAGGCGTTGCCAGGACAAGTCTTTTACAGTTTATGGACTGAAAATGTTAATTTTAATATCTTTTTTGAAAGAAAAAATAAAAATTGACTTTTTATGATATTTAAAGTATCATTAGATTGTAAAATGCATACTATGGTGGGAAGGAGGACGTTGTTATGAAACAGTTATCCCAGGAAATGTTGGCAAAACTTGTAAAAAAACGCAGACTGGAGATGGGAATGACACAAGAGATGGTTAGCGAACAAACAGAGATTAATCGTCTGATGATTGGACGGATTGAACGCCAGGAATACATTCCATCGATTCCCCAATTAGAAAAACTGGCTCAGGTGCTAAACTTTGATATTAGCGATTTATTTGAGGATCATACAAAGCCAACTGTATATACAGCATTTCGGGGCTCTAATCTCACCTCCCAGGAGCAGGATGGTGTAGATCATTTATTTGAAATGATGCTTGCAGTAAAAAAACAGATTATGTTAAGAAGGGCGATGCATCATGAAAAATGAAATTATATTAACCCCTGAACAAATTGAGAAAATAAAAAATATCGCAAATGATGTAAGAAAGCTTTTTGGTGTTTTTGGAGATGTACCAATTGCCAATGATATTTTTATGCTTTTGGAGAAAAACAATATCATTCTTTGTGAATATCCCTTTGAGGCATCTGAAGGTTCCCATACGGATGCTACCCTTACCAGATTCGAGACGCAAGATGAACCGATTGTGTTTATGGGATTAAATTCATCTTTATGTTTTGATGAACAGATTTTTGCTATTGCCCATGAGTTATATCATTTTGTGACTAAAACCGGGAAATCCTATACAGATGATGAACAAGAAGATCCGTTAGTGGAAAAAATGGCTGATCGTTTTGCTGCTGAGTTATTGCTTCCGTGGGACACTCTCCATTCACAAGTTATTTCTGAGTTTGAAACAGATCAGATCAATTCGGATTTCTATTTGCGGACTTTAAGATTTATTGCAAGATTACAGTGTGAATGGTGGCTGCCCTACCGGGCCATTGTGCATAGGTTATTTGAAGAAAATTATATTAATAAAGATTTCTTTGAGAAGTTGTATGAAATCAATGATAGAGATGAAAATAGTGTATATGGACGTATTTTCAGGACACTTGATTCTGAAAAGTATGCTATGTTGAATCATCGGACCCGGAGAAAAGGCGTTTCCAGTACGGCATTAGAAACGATTCTTCTGAACTATGAAGAAGGAGCGGTTACAGATGATGAATTTGTTGATTTGCTGATGCTGTTTGGAAAATCACCGGAAGATTTAGGGTATGAATTATCTGTGTCTGGAGAAGACTTGGAAGACCTGAATGATCTTTTTGAAGGCGGTGAGTAAAGTGCAGGTAAGAACAAAAGAAATAAATCCTGCTTTGCAAAGCCTGTTTGAAAATTGTAATCAGACGATCTTTCTGGATGCAAATTTTTTTATTGTCCCTGACAGAAGTCGTATAGGAGCAAAAGCCATTGCTTTTGATAGATACAAAGAATATTGGCTGGATCCACTATTTGATGCTTTTTCGAATCTTTCAGTACATGAGTCTGTATATAAAGAATTGGTTGATGGAAAAATCAAAGATTTTGTAGATCATAAGATTCGTGGAATACCCAAGCAACTGCAGATTCATACAGACAGGGAATTAACAGAAAGAGAGCGATGTCTGCTTGAATTTCAGATTAGCAGAATGGCACCTTATTCCGGGTATATTCCTGAGAGAGATAATGCGAAAGATCGCGGAGAAATCAGATCTCTAGCATATATGGCCGTGAAAAAATATTTGTATTTTGCAGCAAACGATAATTTGCCGATGCATTTGATCTGCCATGCAAAAGAACTGGAAACCGGCCTTGACGATATGAAACTGCTTCAGTCCTATGAAGTTATTTACTATCTTTATAAAATGGAAAAATATGATACAAAAGGTCTGAGAATGCTTTATAAATATCAGTATTATCTGACTGGGCAGGAAAAAAGGAAGAATCCGGATTGGGGAGTCTTTATTGTGGAAATGGATCAAACCTATTTTTCAACAAATAAAACGAAGATACTCAAGTAGGGTGTCTTCGTTTTTTTCTTTACAAGCCGCTCTTTTCCCACTATAATAAATAAAGTGAAAACAACCCAGGATTTTCGGAGGTATGACCCATGGTAAAAGACGATTATATTATGCGTATGATCCATGAAATGATCCAGGCAGTGCTTACCCTTCTTTTAGGCCGGGATACCGAGTCAAAAGAGGAGATTGTCCTGCCGGAAACGACCCAGGATGAGGAGTTTCAAAAGCTGATCCATCTGGTCAATGAAGGCCGGATCAATGATGCGGAAAACCAGCTGTGGGATCTGCTGGATAAAGACCAGGCACGGCACTTTCAGATGGCCCTACTTTTTTACGATCACTTAAATGATCTGGAAGATGATGTCCTTGAGGCAGCGGACTTTTCCCGGGAAGAAGTAGCGGACGGCCTGGTAAGGGTGATGAAGCTTTACGGCTATGAGGATATGGCCCGCACATTTATACTTTAGGAATGGAGATAACACGGAATGGAGATAACACAATGGAAAATATAAAAACCGTGATTTTTGACATGGACGGCCTGATGTTTGATTCAGAACGGCTGTGCATCCAAGCCTATGATTATGCCGGAGAGGCCTATGGGATAGGAAAGCTTGGGTATCTGGTCATGGAAACCCTTGGTATGAACCATGAGGCATCGGATCAGATTTGGAAAAAGCATCTGGGAGAAGACTATGACGCTGCCGGGATCCGTAAACATGTGGATGCTTTTTATGAGGACTTCCACAAACATCACAAAGTACCGGTGAAAAAAGGCCTGTATGAGCTGCTTGGATATTTGAAAGATCACGGCTACAGTATTGCTGTTGCCTCATCAACAAAGACAAAAGACGTCTTGCGAAACCTGGAGGAAGCAGGTATACGCGGGTACTTTAAAGAGATTATTGGCGGAGATGTGATCAAAGCGTCCAAGCCCCGTCCGGATATATATCTTCTGGCATGCAGCCGTATGGAAAAGGCCCCTGGAGAGTGCTATGCTCTGGAGGATTCTAAAAACGGCGTCCTTTCCGCCAGTTCTGCCGGATGCAGGACCATTATGGTGCCGGATCTGTGGCAGCCGGATGAAGCATTTTTACAGAATGTTTTTGCCTGCTTTAAAGATCTGGATCAGGTGAGGGAGTTCCTGATGGAACAAGATGGCTAAAAATAAGGAGGCCTCCATGAAACATAGTTTTTTGAAAAAATGGGGTACATTTATCGCTGCCTGTGTATTATATGTGGGTGTATGTATCTTTTTATATATGATCCAGTACAGGATTTACGGAGATGTGCTCCATACCCCTTTTATTTATGTGCTGGTTCTTCCCGCGTCCTTTTTGGCCGCATGGCTGATCCAAGGAGGGTATCCTAAGAAAGAAGGCCAGGAGGAGGAAGAGCTGCTTAAAGAATCCGGCATTTATGTGGAAGAAGAGCAAAAGCAGAAAAAACACTGGCACAGACCATTTAAAGGGTTTAGCCGCCAGTGGCAGAAAGATATGACCACAGGGCAGAAGATCAACTTTATTTTTTGTGTTCTGATCCTTATTGGGGCTACGATTTTTATGGTCTTCGCTCTGATCCAAAATCCTTATATGCTTATCATCTATTTTTATTTTGTTACCCTGATCATTTTAGGAATTTTCAGCCTTTATGAGCCAAAGGGACAAAAGAAACTGTCTGTGCTGGCCTGTGGAAGCTTTCTTTCCTTTTTTCTGGTCACACTGGTGTATTTGTGGATCGTATCCCCTATGAGTGTAGCTGACGCCAGGGCGCTGCTGGAATCTCAGAGCTATGAACGGGTAACTTATAAAAAAGACATTGAGTCAGAGACGACCCTGGCTTTGATCTTTGATGAGCCTGCTCAGCAGATCACCAAAAACAGCGGAAAGCTGGGATATTATCTGTTTGCCATGGAAAAAGACGGCGTCTATATGGGGGCTGCAGTCAGTGTTTTAGATAAAAATATCGTAGCGGCTGAGGCTGCGGATAATGACAGCGGCCTGAGCTTTTTTATGACTTTTGATTAACTTGAGGTGAAGCCATGAAAAGAAATGTATCTTTGGATGAGATCTCTGATGGAAGGCTTTTAGGACCGGAGGATATGGCAAAACTCGGAAGCGGGGATTGTGCCGGATGCAGCGCATGCTGCAGGAACATGGGCCGCTCCGTGATACTGGATCCTATGGATATTTTCAGGCTGACAAAAGCCTTAAAGCTTTCTTTTGAGCAACTTTTAACGGATAAGATCGAGTTAAACATTGTGGATGGGATTATCCTTCCAAATTTAAAAATGCAGGAAACCACTGGGGCCTGCGGCTTTTTAAGCACTGATGGGCGCTGCAGCATCCATCAGGACCGTCCGGGTGTCTGCCGCCTGTTCCCTTTGGGCCGTTATTATGAGGGAAAATCCTTTAAATATTTTCTCCAGATCCATGAATGTAAAAAAGAAAACCGGACGAAAATAAAAGTAAAAAAATGGGTGGATACGCCGAATCAAAAAACCTATGACCAATATATTTGTGACTGGCATTACTTTCTTATGGATCTGGAAAAGCTTATTCAAATGTCCGGGAATGAGGAACTTATGAAAAAGACAGATATGTTTGTGCTGGAGCTTTTTTATCTGACGCCTTATGATCCGATGGAGGACTTTTATGAGCAGTTTTATAAACGGCTCATAACCGGTAAAAGGTTTAAAGATTCGATTTCACCGGAAACAATACAGGGGGATCCCGATTAAGGATCTGATCCCAAAGGGCGGTGCGTATGCGGATACTGATTGAGTTTTATCATAAAAATATCTTAGATAATATGATGGCAGTTTTAGGAACACAGCCGGATATTGTTATGTTTTATTTTGATCCCCGTTCATTTACCCATACAGCAGTTTATAACACTTATCTGGCCTGCCGGAAGTATATCCCCAGGCTTAAGCTGGAACTGGGCACCTGCGACAGGGGAAATTTTTGGGATTTGGAGGAAAAGCTTTCCCAATATATCCGGGAAAATCAAAAGGATGAGATTACCATCGATCTTACCGGGAGCAGCGATCTGGCGGCGGTGGCTTCCTACAAATGCTCCTGTCAGGCATCTTTAGACCTTTTATTTTCAGACATTCCCAACAACCGGATCATCTGTATTAATGAACCGTCCCGCCGGTACGGATGCCACTGCTTTGAAATCAGCGATCTGATCGAGGGAGCCGGGGGAAAGATCCTGGCCTGCGCTGACGGCGGTTATCTGGATGAAAATCAGGCGGATATTATGGCTGCCAGCCAAAAGCTTTTGGAAAATGTTTCTTCATGGTCCCAGCTTTGTAATTGGCTCCAGAAAAACGGGGCTGGAATGAGAGACCGGCATACCCTCCATTTTCAGGCGCCTCTTTCCCAAAGTCAGAAGCATAAAAAAGGCGCTCCGGATACAAAGCTTCTCCATTTTCTCACCAGGACCCAGCTGATCCGGGATCTGCATATTTCAAAGGATCAGGTCCGTTTTGACTATAAGGACTGGGCAGCTCTAAATTATCTCACAACCTATGGGGTATGGCTGGAATTTATGACCTATTATGCTTTACGGTCCTCGAAAAAGTTTCACGATGTAAAAAACAGCCTGAAGGTGGACTGGAACAGAAATGATACTCAGGATATTATTGGAAATGAGATTGATGTAACGGCTATGTATGGCTGTATCCCTGTTGTCATTTCCTGTAAAATGTCGGAAAATTCCACAGATGCAGATGCGGTAAATGAATTGTATGCGGTGAGCCACAGGATCAGCCGGGGGCATGTGATCCGGGTCATGGTCACATTTAGTGATATAAAGCAGCGGAGGCTGGGCATTTACCTGAAAGCCAGGGAGATGGGGATTATTGTTTTAGACGAAACGGATGTAAAACATCCGGATTTTGCTGCCAGGCTTGAACGGGCCATATGCCGCAGCAACACCATTATCCGATAAAAGCGGATTTAAATCAAATTTATGGCCGCACCGGCCGGAAGCTGGCCGGCTGCCCCAAATAATACTAAGGAGAAGGATCAGTTATGGAAATAACACAACAATTTCTTAATGACTTAAAAGAAAAATGCGGCGCCAGTCATTGCGCCATGATCCGGGTCAGCGATATTGTGCTGGATCCGGGGCTGAGACAAAACTGTGAGCTGAATTACTGCGGTGAATATGGCCGCACCTGGGTCTGTCCTCCTCACTGCGGACCTATTGAGGAATGTATCCAAAAAGTGAAAAAGTATAAGGAAGGGATCATTATACAGACGATCAGCCCTCTGGAGGATTC
Organism: Candidatus Scybalocola faecavium; assembly: GCA_018713145.1. GTDB lineage: Bacteria > Bacillota > Clostridia > Lachnospirales > Lachnospiraceae > Catenibacillus > Catenibacillus faecavium. The sequence continues at coordinate 24,426 of DVFP01000014.1, read as the reverse complement.
TTATGATTTTGAAGGCATGGAGGAAGCCGGACGGTATTTTAAAGATGTTCTGGTTAAAGCGGTTCATGCTGTAAAGGAAGCAGCACGGGATCAAAAAGATGACCGGGAAATGCTGGTGCTCTCTGCCGGCGGATGCCACCGGTGTGAAACCTGCGCTGTTAAGACCAATGAACCCTGCCGGCATCCTAATGAAGCATTTCCATCCCTGGAATCTCATGGGATTTTTGTTTCAGATCTGGCGGCAAAGGCTGGTCTGAACTATATTAACGGGCAAAACACCGTGACCTATTTTGGAGCTGTTTTAATGGGATGAGACAAGCGACAAAAGGCAAGGCATATGATTTTAGGAGGTTTTATTTATGGATAAAGTTTATTTACAAATGTTTTCTTTTGGAGAGTTTGATCCGGCACTGACAAAAGACCAGATCTGCGCTGCTGCAGACATGGGATACGCCGGTGTGGAGCTTTTTGCCACTAATTTTGAGATGCCTGTGGAAGAGATGAAGGCGCTCCTTAAAGAAAAAAATCTGGACGCTATTTCCCTGCACACCCATTCTGGCCAGATCCTGGAAATGGTTCCTTACGCCAGGACCCTTGGCATGAAATATATTGGGATCGCCATGGAGTATATTCCGGATCATGAAAGCGCTCTGAAATTTGCCGCAACATTAAATGATCTGGGAAAAGCGTGCAGAGAAGCAGGGCTTATGCTTACCTACCACAATCATACCCAGGAATTTAATGTGTTTGACGGAGAAAAGGTGATCGAAACACTTATGGCAAACACAGACCCGGAATATGTAGGCTTTGAGCTGGATGCCGGATGGTGTTCTGCTGCCGGTGAAGATACCGTCCGGTTTATTAACGATCATGCCGGCCGGATCAAGCTGATCCATGTCAAAGAGACCGACCGGGTCATCGGACCGGAAGCACCGAGAAATCCCGCTGACCGCAAGCTGGACCAGCACGGCCGTCCGGTGATTTCTGAAGAAGAGAGACAGGCTAATGAAAAGAAAATGCAGATGGACTGTCCTACCGGACAGGGAATCAATGACTGGAACAAAATCAAGGCCGCTGCTGACGCCCAAGGCTGCGATGCTTATATCGTAGAGCGGGAGTATACATATAAGGGCACCCGCATGGACTGCCTGAAAGAGGATATTGCTTATCTGAAGGCAAATGTAAAATAAAAATTTCGCGGCATAACGTCCGGAAAGGGCAGCAGTCCACCTGGCTGAACTGCTGCCGGAAAGGGGAATTTATGGAAAAAGACAGACAAAAAGAATTACAGGAAACGCTGATTGGCATTGGGGCAGATAAAAAGCCTTTTTTGCCGGAACATTACCAGGAGCTTTCTGTGCAGGACACCATTCTCCTGCATCATATGGCTGTGGTCTTTATGCAAAATCATGCCAAAGATGACCGGCAGAAGATTTTTTTCGGACAGCGTATGGCATTTTTTGAAAACCAGGTGATTATTAAGCTGTGGGCCATGAAAGAGTGTTATGCCCTGATCCATAAGGCAACAGGAAATTTGTATACTGAAAAAAATACAAAGACCGGTGACCGGCAGATTTTTATTTTCAGTACATTAGAGGGGGCAAAAAACGCGGCTCAGAAGCTGTCCCGTGAAAAGATCCAGCTTGATGCCAAGGACATTCCCCATAATCAATTTCCGCCATTTTACCTGAACCTGTTCCCAAGGGGGATCTCTGCAGTGATCGTTGACTGGGGACAGACACCGATCGGCCTTCCATTATGGGCGATATGTAAACGGCTTAAGGAAGAGTTTGTCCTGGAACAAAGCCGTCCGGCAGTTCACATATGGACTTCACCGGAGATGTATCTCCTTTATTCTTCCGTGACACACATGCCATATGCTCAGTGTGACAGTGAGACTTACGACGATATGGTATATATTTATACTTCAAAGGCTTCTGCCGATCAGGCAGTCAAGGATTTTGAAGAACAAAAGATTCCGGTAACCGCCAAGCGTTTTCTTAACCGCCAGTTCCATCAGACCTTTTTTGATCTGTACCTTATGGGCGTAAACGCTGTACATACGGAAAATGACGGAATCGTCCAGCTTAATTTCCTTGTGCCTAAGCCGGATTACTCTAAACTTCCGGAAGCAAAACAGCCGATTTTAAATCCCGAGCTGCTTCTCACGGCAGCCTATGTATGCCAGGAGGAACGGCGCCCGGATGGACAAAAAGATACACAAGAGTTAAAGCAGATGAAGGAAGAACTTATGGCCCACTTAAGAGAGGGATGGCTGGCCATGCCTGTGTTTTTCAAAGAGGGACAAGATCCTAAGGAACAGATACAATTTCCCATCGTTACTTTAACAAATGGGGAAAAATACTGCCCTGTATTTACAGATATAGAAACAGGAAGGGCTTTTGAAAAGATCCAGAGGAGCAAGCCTGACAATGAAAATGGGAAAATGCCGGAAATCCGTTATGTTAAAATGTTTTTTGACAAGATCCTTCAGATCCTTCCGGAACAGATCCAGGGCGTAACTATTAATCCGAATACCATTAATCTGATTATGAAAAAAACGAAAAAAGGTGAAAACAATGCTTGAAACAGGAGTAAAGGCACCGGAATTTACATTGCCGGACCAGGATGGGAACATGGTTTCACTGTCTGATTTTGCAGGCAAAAAAGTGATTTTATATTTTTATCCCAAAGATAATACCCCGGGCTGCACAAAGCAGGCCTGCGGTTTTGGGGAACTGTATCCCCAGTTTACGGAAAAAGGCGCTGTTGTTCTTGGCGTAAGCAAGGACAGTGTGGCATCTCACAGAAAGTTTGCCGATAAGTATAACCTGCCTTTTACTTTACTTTCCGATACAGAACTTAAGGTGCTCGAGGCCTATGATGTGTGGAAGGAAAAGACTATGTATGGGAAAAAGGTCATGGGTGTAGTCCGTACCACATATCTGATCGATGAAAACGGCGTGATCGCTAAAGCTTTCGGAAAGGTAAAAGCAGCAGAAAATCCGGCGCAAATGCTGGAGGTGATCTGATGGCTTTATTATCCGATCCATTAAAGATCAAAAATCTGACCATAAAAAACCGGATCTGTGTTCCGCCCATGGTGTGCTACCATTGGGCGGATGAAAGTGGACAGGTGACGGAAAAAAATATCCGCCATTACCAGTCTATTGCCAGGGGAGGCGCAGGATTGATCATTCAGGAGGCCGCCTGTGTCAGTCCTGACGGACGTTTATCCATGGACCAGCTGGGAATTTGGAGAGATGAACAGATCCCGGGATTAAAAAAGATTACTCAGGCCGTCCATGATGAAGGTGTGCCCATTTTTATCCAGCTCCATCACGCAGGCGTTCTTGGCGCAGGGGAGGATCTTGTCTGCCCCAGTGAATATGACTGTGTATTTCGGGACAGACCCCGTCATGGACGGGCTATGACCACAGAAGAGATCCATCAGGTGATCGGTCAGTTTGCAGACGCTGCTAAAAGGGCAGTCCTGGCCGGATATGACGGCATAGAGATCCACGGCTGCCACGGCTACCTTCTGTGCCAGTTTTTAAACCGGAGAGTCAATCAAAGAACCGATGAATTTAATCCGGATTCTATGAAGATCATTGAAATGATCCTGGATGGTATACGCAGCCAGGTGCCGGACGATTTTATCATTGGTATCCGCCTTGGCGTTTTTGAACCAACACTGGAGGATGCCCTGGCTCATGCCCGGTGGCTGGACCGGCACGGAATCGATTTTATTGACGCTTCTTATGGATTTAACTTTGAGATGGATCCGGTGAAACCGGAGGATTATCCCCTTTTGGATGTCCATTATGGTGCCGGTGAGATAAAAAAAGCCGTCCATGTGCCGGTCTTTGCCGTCAACAGTATTGACAGTCCCCAAAAGGCACAGGAGGTTTTAGATGTGACCGGAGTAGATATGGTGGATATTGGCCGGGGAACTTTAGTCAATTATTCCTGGGCTAATGATGCTCTGGCAGGACGGGATACAGGAAAATGTCTCCACTGCCCTCAGTGTATGTGGCGTATTGACTGGAAAAAATGTCCCGGCCGCCGCCTGTTAGAGCGGCAGCGGGGCAGTAATTAAGCTTATGGGCGTATGCCCATAAGCTCCCTGGCCTGGGCCGGGGTGGATAAGGAAATGTTTCCCGGCTGTTTTTATGGGACAGGTATTTTCCCGCCAACAATACACATTTCTATTTATGGCCTTCTAAAAGCCCGAAATGTTCTAAGGCATGATAAATGCCATCATTTTCCACATAATCTGTAACATAGCTGCATTTTTCTAAAACAACGGCATCGCTGTTTCCCATGGCGATACTGTTCGGCACATATTCCAGCATGGAAAGATCATTCGTGCTGTCTCCTATGGCAAAACAGTCCTCTAAAGGAATCTTAAGATAGTCGCATAAAAAACGGATGCCGGTGGCTTTAGAATACCCTTTCTGGATGATCTCCGCCATGTTGCCGCCCCGGTCGATATACTCCAGGAAAGAATCACTGTAGCTGCGAAACGCTTCTACATCGCTATCCGGCTGGATATAAGCCAGGATCTTGTCAAAGGTAAATGAGGAATCGTAAATATCCTTTGGAAGGTCATAGGCTTTCGTGCCAAAGGTGCGGCGGATATTTTCCATCATTTCCCGGGATGGGGCCTTGGCGTCACAATCAAAGTAAATATGGTCATTTTCTTCATAAAATCCGGGAATACGGCAGCTTCGCATTTTTTTCACAAGCTGTACGCACCGGTCATGAGGAATGGTCTTTGCCAAAAGCTGCCGGCCGTGATAGTAAATATATGTGCCGCAGCCGCATACATATCCGTCAAAACCAAGCTCCCGGATAAAAGGATCAATATTAAAGTAAGTGCGTCCTGTGTTGATAAATAAAAGATGGCCGTTTTCCCTGGCCCCCTTTAAAGCTGTTTTTGCGGTTTCAGGAACTTTATTTATGCCTTCAGGGATCAAAGTCCCGTCAATATCAAAAAAAATCATTTTCCTGGTATTCATCGTCCTGTGCCTCTTTCTTTTCTTAGTTTTGCGCTCTAATGATTATGCCGTAAATCCCTGTTTTTCGCAAGAGTTTTTGGCTTTTTTTATCATTCCGGCCAAACACATGGTTGTCCGGCTTGTTTTTTTATCCTTTTTGTCTTATAATACACATGGGTTATACCTGAAATACGAAACACCCAAAAGAAGTTATTTTTTCTCCGACAAAAGAAGAAAATCAAGGTGTTTTGCAGATGACATAAGGTTCACTGAAAAATATAGAAAGCGAGGCGTTGAAAAAATGCTTGAATTGCGTAATATTTCTTATGATGTGGATGAAAACAGCAAAACAAAAGGAATACTTAAAAATATTAATCTAAAGCTTGAAGATAATAAATTTGTTGTGGTCACCGGCCCAAACGGCGGCGGAAAGTCTACTCTTGCCAAGATCATTGCCGGAATTGAAAAGCCGTCAGAAGGACGTATCTTCTGGAACGGACAGGATATTACGGACTTAAGCGTTACTGATCGGGCAAAGGCCGGGATCAGTTATGCCTTCCAGCAGCCGGTGCGTTTTAAGGGAATCACTGTGTTTGACCTGATCCAGCTGGCTACGGGAAAACATATTGATGTGGAAAAGGCCTGCGAATATTTATCTGAGGTGGGTCTTTGCGCTAAGGATTATATCCGCCGTGAGGTAAATGCCAGCTTATCCGGCGGGGAATTAAAGCGTATTGAGATTGCCACAGTGATGGCCAGAAATACTGCGATGACTATTTTTGACGAGCCGGAGGCCGGGATCGATCTGTGGAGCTTTCAAAACCTGATCCATGTTTTCGAAAAACTTCATGAACAAAACCACGGAAGTATTATGATCATTTCCCATCAGGAACGGATCTTAAATATTGCTGATGAGATCGTTATGATCGCTGACGGCAGGCTTCGGGACATGGGGCCGAGAGATGAGATGCTTCCTAAGATCTTTGGTCAGATCGACCGGCCGGTAAGCTGCGAGTGTAAATATTATGAAAATTGCTGATAGACGGGAGGTATTATCATGGATGAGATCAGATTACAGTTATTAAAAGAAGTTGCCGGACTCCATGACATTCCGGAGGGCGCTTATAATATACGGGAAAACGGAAAAAGCATTGGCCGCAAGTCCACTGCGGAAATTGACATTATCCCTTTAGAGGACGGCAGCGGGCTGGATATTTATGTTAAACCGGGGACAAAAAATAAAAGTCTCCATATTCCGGTTATCATCAGCCAGTCCGGTTTGTCTGAGGTCGTTTATAATAACTTCCATATTGGAGAAAACTGTGATGTAACGATTGTAGCCGGCTGCGGTATTTCCAACTGCGGCGGATCCGACAGCCGTCATGACGGTATCCACACCTTCTATATCGGAGAAAATTCCAAGGTAAAATATGTGGAGAAGCATTATGGCACAGGAGATGGCTCCGGAGAGAAGATCATGAATCCGGAAACCAATGTGGAGATGGCTAAAAACAGCTATATGGAAATGGAAACTGTCCAGATCAAAGGCGTAGATTCTACGATCCGAAAAACCCATGCCAAACTGGCCCAAGGCGCTAAGATCGTGATTACCGAACGTCTTATGACCCATGGGAATCAAACGGCGGAAAGCTATTTTGATGTTTCTTTGGATGGAGAAGATTCCGGTGCAAACTTAATCTCCAGAGCTGTGGCCAAGGAAAATTCTTACCAGAAATTTGTTTCTAAAATTATTGGAAATACAGCCTGCAATGGCCACTCTGAGTGTGATGCCATTATTATGGATCATGCAAAGATTGAGGCTGTTCCTGAACTTACAGCCAACAGTACAGAGGCAGCCCTGATCCATGAGGCGGCCATTGGAAAGATCGCGGGAGAGCAGATCACAAAGCTTATGACCCTGGGACTTACCGAGGCTGAAGCCGAGGAAAAAATCGTGGAAGGCTTCTTAAGATAAACCGTTTCCAACTGCTGATATTTTAGAATAAAACCTCCGGTATTCGCATATACTATCCGGTAAAGCAATACCAGGAGGTTTTTTTATGCCCTATATCAAAAGTATTTATGCCCGGGAGGTCTTAGATTCCAGAGGCTATCCCACCATTTGTACAGAAGTTTATACTCAGTGCGGCGCCTGCGGCAGCGCTATTGTTCCTTCCGGCGCCTCATCTGGAATTTATGAAGCTATGGAACTAAGGGATATGCAGGAAAAAAGGTATTTTGGACAAGGTGTACTAAAGGCAGTGTCCCACGTAAATAAACTATTAAGGGAAAAACTGTGCGGAATGTGTATTTTTGACCAGGCAGGCATTGACCGGGCAATGCTTACCTTAGATGGCACAGATAATAAGGCCAATGTAGGGGCCAATGGAATTCTCAGCGTTTCCATGGCCTGTGCCCAGGCGGCGGCTGCCTGTTTATCCATGCCCCTTTATCGGTATCTGGGCGGCTGCTTTTCCTACACACTGCCATTACCGTTGATCAACATGATCAGCGGAGGCATCCATTGTAACAGCGGCTTAAGTTTTCAGGAATTTATGATCATTCCTTCCGGAGCCTCGTCTTTTAAAGAAGGGGTGCGCATCGGTGCGGAAATTTTTTATCATTTGGGACAGATCCTCAGATCCCAGGGAATGAGTCTGGCTGTGGGGACGGAGGGCGGCTATGCTCCGGCGCTTTCTTCCAATGAAAAAGCCCTGGCTCTGGTAGTCAAGGCCATTGCCCAGGCCGGCTATCAGCCGGGAAAGGATGTGGTCCTGGCTATTGATGCGGCGGCCCCTCAGTTGTGGGTGAATGGAAAGTATCATTTATGTGATAAGGAAAATATGGACATGACCACAAAAGATCTGACCGATTATTATGAGTATTTATGTGATAAATTTCCTATCCGTTTTATTGAAGATGGCCTGGATCAGGATGACTGGGAGGGCTGGTGTGAGCTGACCCGGCGACTTGGCAGTAAAGTGATCATTGCAGGCGATGACTTTTTTGTGTCCAATGTTTCCCGGATGCATATGGGCGCTCAAAAGGGGGCAGGAAACGGGGTCCTGATTAAGCCAAATCAGGCCGGAACTCTGACGGAAGCTGTCGCCGGAGCCCGCTACGCCCAAAGGATGGGATATGAGGTGATTTTTTCACACCGTCTGGGTGACAGCGAGGATACTTTTCTTGCTGATCTTACAGTGGCTTCCGGCGCAGGTTACATTAAAACCGGGGCTGTCTGCCGGGCAGAGCGCACCGCAAAATATAACCGCCTTATGAAAATCGAGGACGAGCTGGGGGAGGCGGGAGCCTATGGACTTTGGAAATATTAAAAGATGATCCGCCTTGGCAAAATTAAGTAAAGTTTGTTAAAATGTTTGCAAATTATAACAGAAAATGCTAATATATAGGTGCTGATCTATTAAGAAGATTTCAGGTCTAAAAGTCTTAAAACAGTCCTGTTTTATCTTCCCTGCGGGACTTGCTGTACAGGGCATGCATGTCCCTGGGATACATAGGTCAAAATTACATAAGGAGATGCAAAAAACTATGAAAAACGGCAAAGTTCAGATCGGTATCATCGGCTGCGGTGGTATCGCAAACCAGAAACATTTACCTTCTCTGAGAACACAGAAGGACCGTGTGGATATTGTTGCTTTCTGCGATCTGATCGAAGAGAGAGCTGTAAAAGCAGCAAAAGAGTACGGTACACCTGATGCCAAGGTTTACACCGACTATAATGAATTACTGGCAGACCCTGAAATCGATGCAGTCAACGTACTGACACCTAACGTTGCTCATTGCCCTATTACTGTTGCAGCATTTAAAGCCGGAAAGCATGTTATCTGCGAAAAGCCTATGGCTCATAATCCGGAAGCTGCTAAAGAAATGATCGATGCATGGAAAGCATCCGGAAAGAAATTTACTATCGGTTACCAGAATCGTTTCAGACCGGAAGTCCAGGCCCTTCATAAATCCTGCGAAGAAGGCGAACTTGGTGAGATTTATTACGCTAAGGCTCATGCTGTTCGCCGCAGAGCTGTTCCTACATGGGGCGTATTCCCCAACAAAGCCCTTCAGGGCGGCGGACCGCTCATCGATATTGGTACTCATGCCCTGGATATTACTTTATGGTGCATGAATAATTATGAACCGGACCGGGTACTTGGTTCTGTTTATTATAAGCTTGGTCATCTGCCTCAGGCTGTTGAAGGCAACGCTTTTGGCCCATGGGATCCTGAAACCTATGAAGTTGAGGATTCCGCTTTTGGTTTCATTAAGATGAAAGACGGCGCAACCATTGTCCTTGAGGCATCCTGGGCGCTGAATATCCTTGAATCCAGAGAAGCGTCCACAACCCTTTGCGGTACAAAGGCCGGCGCTGAGATCCGTTCCGGCTCCAGCTATCCTAAGGATGAACTGATCTACAACAGAGGCAAAAACAACCTTCTTATGGAAGAGCATATTTCCGGTTCCGGTAAAGTTGCTTACTTTGAAGGCGGCGCTTCTGAACCTGGCGCACTGGAAGCAAAACAGTGGATCGACTGCATTATTGATGAAAGCAAAGATCCGTTAGTTCTTCCGGAGCAGGCTTATGTTGTTACTCAGATCCTGGATGCGATTTACAAATCTGACGCAGAAGGAAAAGAATATGTATTTTAAGTCTAAAAAACCTGCCAGCTTGCTGGCAGGTTTTTTGAGTGGGGCAGCGTCTTTGGCTACCGTTTATGATCCCGGAGCGTTACCGGCAGATTTCTTCTAACATATCCTGGGCAACTGCTGACCAGTGAGTTTTCCAAGAAGCCGGGTCCCTCCAAGGGCGGTTTTTAAAACCACCTTTCCCGGACGGCTGTCGGTTACTGTTCCGATACAGGCGGCCCCTTCGCCGCCGGGCAGCTGTCTTAACGCTGCCACAATATCCCCGGCGGCTTCCGGAACACAGACTGCCAGCATACGGCCTTCGCAGGCGCAGTATAAAGGATCCAGGCCAAGAAGATCACAAGCTGCCTCCACATCTTTATCAACGGGAATCGCTGTTTCATCTAATTCAATCGTAAGATTCGTATCTTCCACAAATTCATTTAAAGTCGTAGCAACACCGCCCCGGGTAGGATCCCGTAAGATTCGTACCTGTCCCAAAGAGAGGGCGGCGCCGGCCAGATCTGTAAGGATCTGACAGTCTGAGGTTAATGGAGACAGGCCCTGATCCTGCCCTAAAAGCCCTGTGCGTGCCATCATGACACTGGCTCCGTGACGCCCGGCGCTGCCGCTTAAGATCACTGCATCCCCCGGAAGGATCCGGTCTTTTCCAAGGCCTAAAGCCCGCACAAAACCAATACCGCTGGTATTAATATAAATCCCGTCTCCTTTGCCTCTCTCCACAACCTTTGTGTCTCCGGTGGCAATAATAACTCCCGCTTTTTTTGCTTCCTCCGCAATGGAGGCAATGATTTCCTTCAGATCGGATACTAAAAAGCCTTCCTCAAGAATAAAAGATAAGCTCAGGTATTTCGGCAGGCCTCCGGCCATGGCAATATCATTGACTGTGCCGCAAACACACAGTTTGCCGATATTTCCTCCCGGAAAGCGCCAGGGAGAGACTACAAAACTGTCTGTGGAAAATACAAGTTTTTCCTTTCCGTCAAGGACCGCACCGTCGCCAAGAACATTTAAAGCCTGATTGTCAAAGGCAGGAAGCAGCATAGACTCAATCAGTTCTGAGGTCTTTGTTCCGCCGCTGCCATAATCTAATGTAATGATTTCTTCCATATAATTTTCTTCCCTTTCATCATTGAGACCACTCATACCGAAAAGCCGCCGCACAGGAGCCTTCTGAAGAAACCATGCATGGTCCTACCGGGTCTGATGGGGTGCATACCGTTTTAAACAAAGGACACCGGGCAGGAGAGAGGATACCACGGATCACATCCGCGCAGCGGCATCCGGGTATATCCTGGCCTTCCTTTTGGACAAGGCCAAAGCGGCGTCCGGCGTCAAAGGCAGCATATTCCTCACGGATTTTCAGACCGCCGTTTTTAACCAGCCCTAAGCCACGCCACGGACTATCCTCAGGCTCAAATACCTTTGCCATCATTGCCCGGGCCGTTGGATTTCCCTCCGGCCGTACAAGACGGATATATTCATTTACAAGGGCAGGCTTGCGGTCTGCCAGCATTTCCATAAGCTTTAAAATGGAATAAAGCAGGTCCGCTGCCTCAAAGCCGGCCACTACAGCCGGAAGGCCGTAGTCCTCAGGCAGAAATGAAAATGCATTGCTGCCGGTAATGGCAGCAACATGTCCGGGGCACAAAAATCCGCTGACAGAAAAATCTCCGCCCTGGATCAAAGTCCGCAGAGCAGGCTCCGTGTTTTTTAAAAGGCATAAAACAGAAAAATTTTTCAGCTTAATTTGGGCAGCCTGAAGGATACAGGCAGCGGTTCCCGGCGCTGTTGTTTCAAATCCAACGCCAAGAAAGATCACTTCTTTATCAGGATTTTTTTCAGCTAAAGCCAGGGCGTCTACAGGAGAGTACACATCTGTTACATTGGCGCCCATGGCTTTGCGCCGCAAAAGGCTGTCTCCCCGGACTGTTCCCGGCACCCTAAGCAGGTCGCCATAGCTGGTGATCATGATCCCCGGATCCTGACACAGGTCAAACACCTGATCCATAACTCCTGACGGGGTAACACATACCGGACAGCCCGGGCCTGAAATAAGACGGATATTTTCCGGAAGGATGGTCTTAAGTCCGGTCCTGGCAATAGCCATGGTATGGGTTCCGCAGATTTCCATAAGCTTTACCGGTCCGGTAGCCTGGCTAAGCTGGTTAAGTTTTTTTAAAATGCCCTGGACATTCTCCGGCTTTTTAAAGGCGCTCTCATAAAGCATTGTTCAGTTCCTCCATAAACTTCAGGTTATCAAGAGCCTCCTGTTCTGTCATTTTTTCAATAGCAAATCCCGCATGGACCATCACATAATCTCCGGGCTTAAGATCTTTCATAAAATCTACCCGTATATTTTCCGTCAGTCCGCCGGCTTCACCTGTAGCTGTGTTTCCGTTAATTTTTTGTATTTTCATCGGCATGGCAAGACACATTTAAAAAACCTCCTTCATTAAGCTGAGCTTTGGCAATAAATACCTGGCCTAAAGATAGGCCTTCATCCCCGGGAGATACCCGGTCATGGGTATACACCTGAAAACCATACAGTGTCAAAAGCTGTTTCATCCCGGACAAAAGCCAGGCATTTTGAAAAACTCCGCCAGATAAAACAACGGGAAGATGCTCCCGATTTAATGCCAAAGTCTGGTCCAGGGCCATATAGCAAAGGGTTTCCATAAAACGCCGGGCAACCATGGAGGGAGAAATCTGTCGGTAAAGATCTTCCATGATTCCCCGGATCAGGCCCCGGGTATCAAAACGGCGCACCCCTTGATCCATATAAAAATCCAGCGGGTAGACCGGTGAATCATTTTTCTTAAAATCAGGATCACGATCTGCCAGGGCTTCCACTTTCATGGCCCCTTCCCCGTCAAAAGAAATCCGGTCGATACCGGTTAAAAGAGCGCCTACGCCGTCAAACAGCCGCCCCATACTGCTGGCTGTAGGGCAAGACACATTTTTGTTTAACATAGCGGTGAGCAGCTTGGCCTTTTCTTCTGTGAGAGGGGCTGCCGCAAGAGAAAGTCCGCTGTCCCATAAAAGGGAGACTGCAATCCGTCCGATTTCTTCTACCGCCTTATCCCCTCCGGGAAGGGCAATAGGGCGTAAGCTTCCAACCTGTTCACAGTTTTTAAAATCCCCTTTAAGACATTCCCCGCCCCAGATGGTACTGTCCGCTCCAAGACCTGTCCCATCCCAGACGAAGGCAAACACTTTTTCATCCAGGCCATTTTCCGCCATACAGGAAGCCATATGGCTGTGGTGGTGCCATACAGAAAGAAGAGGCAAATGCTCCTCCGTTGCTGTTTCCCGGGCTGCGCGGGTGGAAAAGTAATCCGGATGCCGGTCGCACACAAGAAGCTTTGGCTTTATTTTAAACAGGCGGGCATAGGTCTTTTTCATGGAAAGATAGTGGTCAAAAGTTTCCATATTTTTTATATCCCCGATATAAGGGCTTAAAAACACATGCTCATCCCGGCCAAGGGCAAAGGAGCCTTTCTGTTCCGCTCCAAAAGCGCAGATGCCGGAAAAATCATGACCCGGAAAGGTCAGCGGCGCAGGCGCGTAGCCACGGCTCCGCCTGAAAAAACAGTTTTTATCTCCGGAAACCAGAACGACCGAATCATCACACCGGTTCTCAATAGGACGGTTATTTAAAAGATACCCATCGGCAATACCGGATAAAATCTCCACTGCTTGGTCATTGTCGGTAATCACCGGACAGCCGGATCTATTGGCGCTGGTCATGACCAGGATCTGCGGACTGTCTCCATAAAAGAGAAGAAGATGGACCGGCGTGTAGGGAAGCATGATTCCCAAACGCCTGCTAAAAGAGATGCCTTCCGGCATATCTATAGCTTTTCTCTTTAATAATACAATAGGTCTGGCGCTTCCTGTTAAAAGCGCCTCCTCACCGGGAGAAACATAACATATTTTTTTTATTTCATCAATAGAAGCCGCCATAAGGGCCAAAGGCTTTCCGGGACGGTGTTTTCTCTGGCGGAGCAAAGCGACTGCCTTGGGATTTAAAGCATCGCAGGCCAGATGGATCCCACCGATCCCCTTTACGGCAATGATCTTACCCTGAGAGAGATACTTTCTTGCCTGGGCAAGAGGATCCCCCGGCACCGACTGACCATTGCCATCCAGGAAAAATACGTTCGGGCCGCAGCTTGGACAGCAGTCCGGCTGGGCATGATAGCGCCGGTCTGAAATATCATGATACTCCCGGTCGCACCGGGGACACATGGTAAAATCCGCCATCACCGTCTGTTCCCGGTCATAAGGCAGATCCCGAATGATGGTAAATCTGGGGCCGCAGTTGGTACAATTAATAAAAGGATACTGATACCTTCGGTCCGACGGGGTAAAAAGCTCTCGTTCACAGTCCCGGCAGGTGGCAATATCCGGAGAAATAAGGGTGGATTCTGAAAGTGATTTGCTTGGCAAAATAACAAAATCCCGTTCATTTTTTAAGGGTAAAATATCCTTTGCCGTAATTTCCTCAATACGGGCCATCGGTGGAGGAGAGGACTTTAATTGCCCAATAAAAGCATTTATAGCTTTTTCCTCACCCTCCACCTGAGCTTCCACTCCGCCGGATGTATTTTTTGCCCATCCGGTAAGGCGGCAGGCGGCAGCTGTCCGGTGAAGAAAAGGGCGGAAGCCGACGCCCTGGACGATTCCCCGGATGGTTAAATGCACACGTTTTATCATAACGTTTTTTCCAGAGCCTTATCCTGGGAATGTGTTAAAGCCTTTGAGATTTCTTCCTCTAAAAAGCCGCAAAGCTGGTCTAACCCCTGGCCGCTGCGGCAGCTGACCCGGTAAAGGGGAGCATTAGGATTAACGGTCTCATAGTTTTGCTCCACCCGCTTCTCATTAAAATCAAAATAAGGAAGCATATCATACTTATTCAGCACAAGGCAGCCCGTATCTGTAAACATAAGAGGATATTTTTCAACCTTATCGTCTCCCTCGGGAATACTTAAAATAGTGATCCGAAGAGACTCCCCAATATCAAACTCTGCAGGGCATACCAGGTTGCCAATATTTTCCACAAAAATCACATCCAGGTCATTTAGCGGAAGCATAGGCAGGATATTCTGGATGCTCATGGCCTCAATATGGCAGGCACCATCTGTATTTAACTGGATTGCCGGAATATCCAGCTGAGAAATTCTTTCCGCGTCAATCTGTCCGGCAATGTCTCCCTCAATAACACCGATTCTAAAGCGGGAACGAAGCTTTCCGATGAGGGCGGTGATCAGGCTTGTTTTCCCGGCTCCGGGACTTCCCATTATATTTATCATAAAAATGCGGTGATCCGCCAATGTGGCGCGGACCTGGTCACTTACGTCTTTATTCCACTCCATGACCTGATGAAGGACTTTGATCTCCATCTGTATCAACCTCCAGACTTTCTATTATAAAATCATTGGCAGATAAGATTTCCAGCCGCAGACTATCACAAAAAGGGCAGGCAATATGTCTGCGGGTAATCTCGCTTTCCCTGCCGCAGTCCCGGCACCGCACCTTTAAGGGCAGTGTTTTAGCCCGGATCTTTACTCCCTGGGCAATGGTCCCTTCTGCCAAAAGTTCCATATACATTTGTATACATTCAGGAACAATGCCGGAAAACGGGCCAAGAAGCAAACGGATCTCCCGGATCCTGGTGGCCTGTACCTTCCTGGCTTCCTTTAAGGAATAATCAAGGATACTTTCTGTAATACTCAGCTCATGCATCTTATCGTCTCCTTGCAAAATTTTTACTGTGGTAACCGTAATTTCCGGATGTCACTGTTTTCCGCCGGTACTTTGTACATAAATCTTTACATCTATAAGATTTCGGAAGACAGTACCGATGGACAGTAATATTCTACCACGGGTCCGGAGAAATTTCCAGTGCATTGTCTTGCCCCTTACGATGCATACATGATAGAATAATACCAAGGTCAAATAAACACGTTTCTCATATTTGCATGAAAAAAATGTCTGATTGACCGTAAAACACTAAAATAAGGGGGATCTTTATGCAAAACAAATTTTTTACTACCCAGCAGATCAATGATCATGTGACAAGAATCACCGGCCTTGGCGGTGAAAATGCCTACCTGATCCAGGGGCAGGAGCGGGCCCTGCTTTTTGACGGCCTTTCCGGTGTAGGCTCTTTAAAAAGCTTTGTGAGAGAACTGACAGAGCTGCCTGTGTTTCTTGTCCTGTCCCACGGCCATCCGGATCACGAAGGGGCAGCCTTCGAATATGGCCGGTGCTTTATCCACCCGGATGATATTGGCCTGATGTATACGGATTTTGCCGCTTCCGCCCAATCCCGCATGGGCTATGTATCCGCACCGTCACCGATGGCTCCTGAAAAACGGACCGTTCTTCAGGACGAAGATGTGATTTTGCCGGTGCCTGTAAAAACCTATCCGGTTTATAATGGGGATTTCTTTGATTTAGGCGGTCTGACCCTGGAGGTTATCGGCGTACCGGGACATACCCGGGGAACGATCATGCTTCTGGATGAGAAAGACCGTACCGTTTATTCCGGGGATGCCATTAACCTGAACACTCTTTTAGGTCTTTATGGATCTACAACAGTAGAAGAATATTACGAAAGTCTTTTATCTTTAAAAACCCGCCAAAAAGATTTTGACCGGCTTTATGGAGGACATGGAGAGGAGCCTGTACCTGCATCTATTGTGGATGATGCTATTATGCTGTGTAAAAAGATCATGGACCGGACCGATGACCACATTGAAGAAAAAAGCATGACCGGTGAAAGGGTTTATGTGGCAGCAAAGCGCCGTCCGGATTATTTACCGGAATATGGAGGCTTTTCGAACATTGTTTACGCTGAAGATAAAATCTTTGGCAAAAAGGGTCCATCGGTTTTAAAGGGGGAGCCCTATGTTGACTGAAAATAAGATCATTGATATGCACAGCCATTTTGTCCCTGAAGTTTATGCCAGGGCATTAAAAAAGCACAATGCTCTGTTAGAGGATGGCTTCCCTACACCGGAATGGGATGCAAAGAGCCACTTACATTTTATGGATCAGGCGGGGATTGTCTGGTCTCTCTTATCCCTGTCCTCACCTCAGCCCTATTTTGGGGATCCACAAGAAAGCTGCAGGCTGTGTCGTGAGATTAATGAATATGGGGTCAGTGTGAAAAAAGAGTATCCGGACCGGTTTGGCTATGCCGCCTGCCTTCCCCTGCCGGATGTTTCAGGGGCTTTGGATGAGGCAAAATATGCCCTGGAAGTCCTTGGGGCCGATGCCATTAAACTGGCATCAAACAGCAGGGGACTTTATTTAGGCGAAGAAGCCATGGAACCTCTTTTTCAATACTTAAACGACCAGGATGCTATTGTCATCATCCATCCTCACCGCCCCGAGCCTTTAAAAGAGGGGATATTTACCGCCGGGCCGGTGCCGCTATTTGAATTTATGTGCGACACCACCCGGGCTGTGATGAATCTGATCGCCAAAGGACTGGTGAAAAAATATGATCGGATAAAATTTGTCGTTCCTCACTGCGGGGCCTTTCTGCCGAACATTTTCCAGCGCTTTGAAGGGATCACACAGATCCTTGCCCCCAAAGGGCTTATGCCGGAAGTTGATGTGAAGGAAGCCTTTGCTTCCCTGTACTTTGACACTGCGGGAAATCCGGTGCCATACCTGTTGGATCTTTTGCGGCACTTTGTCCCGGACAGCCATATCTTTTACGGCTCCGATCATCCCTACACCCCCAACGGACAGAAGATGGAACTTTTGAAAGCGCTTAAAGATCAGTTAAAAGATCAGCCGGAACTGGCGGAAGGGATCTTTTATAAAAATGCTCGGGGGATCTTTTTAAAGGAAAGAATATAATAACAGCCCATCTAGCTGGAATGACATGCTGCAAAGGAGGATAAATATGTCAAAAAATTATTATAACATTGAAAAAATGGAGGGTTATTATCGTATCGGCAGCCCGGAAAACGTTTTTTCTTATGTGATCGTAGGAGATAAACAGGCAGCTTTAATTGATACAGGGTATGGCTTTGGCGATTTAAAAGAGGCGGTCCGTTCCATTACATCTCTGCCTTTATACATATTTAACACCCACGGCCACTGTGATCACACTGGAGGAAACGGTCTTTTTCATGAGGATATTTTTATCCACCCAAAGGACATGGATCTTTGCCGCCAGCACAATGAACCCCAAATGCGCAGAGAAAATGCTCTTCGGTCAAAAGACAGCATAAACTATGAAACCGGGGAGCATCTTAACGGCCTTCCTGAAGATTTCGATGAAAATGCCTATATTTCAAGAGATTATGGCCATTTAGTCCCGGTAAAAGAGGGGGATACTTTTGATCTTGGCCAGGCGACCTTAATGGTTATGGAAACACCGGGACATACTCAGGGAGGAATTTCTCTATATTACAAAGAAAAAAATCTTTTATTTGTGGGAGATGCCGCTGGAGCTTTTGTCTGGCTGTTTTCGCCGGAAAGTACGGATATGGATACTTATATTCATGTCCTTGAGAAAATGTATAACTTGGGAGCAGACGGTTATATTGGCGCACACAATCCTCAGATCATGCATAAAGAGGATTTTCTTCTGTACATCCGGGCGGCAAAAGAAGCGGATTATGAAAAGGGCCTCCCCTTTAACAGCTTTGCTGGAAATGAAAACGAGCCAAGAGTATGCCCCCTGGAAGGTTTTACCATGGAGGATATGTTTAAGCCTGGCTTTGCCTCTGTGGTTATTGGAAAAAATTAAAGGCTGCTTTTTATGTAGTGCTTAACTTGTTTCATGGACAAATATTCAGCATATTAATATTTAGATAAGTTTTGTTTACTTTTAGACAAAACTTATCTTTTTTTGTTTATTTTTTAGTGCATTCTCTTTAAGCACTTGTAAAATCTCAAAAAAAGTAATATAACTATTAGTGTAAGATTGTTATATTTATAACGCAATATACAAAAGAACAGGAGGTTTTTTTATGGATCTGATTCCCATTTTGATCGCAGTTCCCGCTTTAATGGCCGTCATCCTTCCTTTCATAAGGGAAGTTAAGATCCGGGGAATTGTGGTGTACATTGGCGCCGGATGCGTTATGATCCTGTCGCTGATCACCCTGGGGGTATGGATTGCCGGAGGCGCTCAGACACAACATCTGTATCTAAATACAGAATTGGTCGATCATGCAATGACCGTGGTGGATCTGTTTTTAATGTGTCTGATCATTTACATGGGTGTTAAGTACAGAAGGATCCTTGTGATCCTATTGTCCATTGCCCAGACCGGACTGCTTATGTATGTGGAGTTTACAGCACAAATGCCGGAAGGCTATCATATGATGGTGGATGGCCTTTCTATGCTCATGTGCATGATCATTGCCATTGTAGGCAGCCTGATCTGCATTTATGCCGTAGGCTATATGAAAGGATACCATCACCACCACAAAGAATTTAAGGATCGGCAGCCGTTTTTCTTTTCAATGCTGTTTCTATTTCTATCAGCCATGTTCGGCCTTGTTTTGTCCCAAAGTCTGATCTGGATGTATTTTTTCTGGGAGATTACCAGTGTGATCTCATTCCTGCTTA
This sequence comes from Candidatus Scybalocola faecavium, assembly GCA_018713145.1. GTDB lineage: Bacteria > Bacillota > Clostridia > Lachnospirales > Lachnospiraceae > Catenibacillus > Catenibacillus faecavium. The sequence goes on along the minus strand of DVFP01000014.1, from coordinate 5,164 downwards.
TTGGCTATACCCGGACCACCGAAGCAATACACAACAGCTTTACCGCACTTTGGATGAACCTGCTTGGCGGTCTTGGCTTTTCTGTAGCCATTGCCCTTCTTGCCTTTAATATTGGCAGTGTCCAGCTCTCAGACGCCATTACGGCCGGAAGTGCGCTGCCTTTAGCGTGTCTGGCTTTAGCGGGCCTGACAAAATCCGCGCAGCTCCCGTTTTCTTCATGGCTTTTAGGGGCCATGGTGGCGCCGACGCCGTCCAGCGCCCTGCTTCACAGTGCGACTATGGTTAAAGCAGGCGTGTATTTGTTGATCCGCCTGGCACCTGCAATGCACGGAACAACCGTGGGAATGACCGTTTCCCTCATCGGAGGATTTACATTTATCGCAGCCAGCATGATGGCCATTGCGCAAAACGATGCCAAAAAGGTTCTGGCATTTTCTACCATTTCCAATCTGGGATTGATCGTTGCCTGTGCAGGTATCGGTGTGGAAGAAACAGTGTGGGGCGCTGTGCTGTTAATGATTTTCCATGCTGTAAGTAAGTCTATGCTGTTCCAGTCTGTAGGAGCTACCGAAAACTGTCTTGGCTCAAGAGACATTGAGGATATGCATGGTCTGCTCCTGAGGCTGCCTAAGCTGACTTATATTATGGGAATCGGTATTGCCGGCATGTATCTGGCGCCTTTTGGTATGCTGATTTCCAAATGGGTTGCCTTAAAAGCCTTTGTGGATTCGGAAAATGTCCTTCTGGTTATTTTCATTGCCTATGGCAGTGCCACAACAATGTTTTACTGGACCAAATGGCTGTCCAAGCTGACGACCCAGCATCATGCACGGACAGAAGTAAAGGATGTTACTTGTAAAGATGAATATATGTCCATGTTTATCCATGCAGGAGCCATGCTTCTCATGTGCCTTTTGTTCCCGCTTTTAGCTACCAAGGTCGCAAACCCGATCCTGGAAGAACTATTTGGTTATTCTTATACAGTGCTTTCCATGAACGTACTGACAACCATGGCAGTGATGCTTGTTTCTGTGCTCATTGTACCTACAATAATGGCCTTTGTTACCCGTATGGCACGGAGAGAACTGGTGCCGATTTACATGAACGGTGTAAATGAAGGCGATAACCGTCACTTTGTCAACAGCATGGGAGAGTCCACCCATTTATATCTGAGCAACTGGTATTTAAGATTTGAATTTGGTATGCGTCACTTGATGAAACCTTGCGTTTACCTTTCCGCCAGTCTTTTAGTGGTGGTATTTTGTCTGATCATAGGAGGTGCCGTACAATGAGAATTGCCTTTGTTATAGGTTATCTTTTGCTTGCTCCGTTTTTTGGAGCCCTCATCGACGGCGTGGAACGTGTGATCAGCGCCAGGATGCAGGGCAGAAAGGGACCATCTGTGTTCCAGCCTTTTTTTGATCTGCGCAAACTGTTTTCCAAGCAGATGATTGCTGTAAATAATGTTCAGCTTTTGTTAAATTTAAGCTATCTGGTCTTTCTTGTCATTGCTGGATGTATGCTCTTTAGCGGAACAGACATTTTAATGTGTTTGTTTATTCTATCTTTGGCGGATATGTTTCTGGTGATCGGCGCATCCAGCGACTCATCGCCTTATGCCAATATGGGCTCCGGTCGTGAAATGATCCAGATGATGGCCTATGAACCTTTAACATTAATTATTGCCGTGGGCTTTTATCTTGCCTCCGGCTCCTTCCAGGTTGCAGATATTATCAAAATGTCTGTCAGCCCTGTAGTGTTTATGCCTGGGATGCTCCTTGGTTTTATGTTTACAGCAGCCATTAAGTTCCGTAAATCGCCCTTTGACCTTTCTACCAGTCATCACGCTCATCAGGAAATGGTCAAAGGTATTACCACAGAAATGTCAGGAACGACTTTAGGAATCATGAACATTGCGGAATATTATGAAATGATTTTGATCCTTGGCATTTTCTGCCTGTTTATCATTAACAAAAATTGGTGGAGCTGGCCTATAGCTATTGTAGTGTGCCTATTCATTTTATTCCTGGAAATCCTGTGGGATAATGCTACAGCCCGTTTAAAATGGAAGCATCTTTTATATGGATGCTGGCTTGTAACCTTACTGGCAGGTGGTTTAAACTTACTGATCCTTATGCTGATCAAATGAAGGGAGGATTTGAGTATGGGAGTAATGTCAAAATCTCCATGGCTTCTCCACTATGATGCCAGCAGCTGTAATGGCTGCGATATTGAAGTTTTGGACTGTCTGACCCCTAAATATGATATTGAGCGCTTTGGCATTATTAATACCGGAGATCCGTTTCAGGCCGATATTTTGCTCATCACCGGCGGTGTGAACAGCCAGACGGAGCCTGTAGTGCGCCAGCTTTACAGTCAGATGCCTGAGCCCAAGGTTGTTGTAGCTGTAGGCATTTGCGCATGTACCGGCGGTGTATTTAAAGAATGTTATAATATCCGGGGCGGGATCGATACGGTCATTCCTGTGGATGTATATGTTCCCGGCTGTGCCGCCCGTCCGGAATCCATTATTGACGGTGTGGTTAAGGCACTGGAAATCCTTGATGAAAAGCGCAAGGTCTTTAAGGCAGAAAAAAAGGGTAGAAAAGAGTAGGAGGACATATGGATAATTTAAATGAGATCCGGCCGATTTCCATGGATGAGTTTCTCGCCCAGGTGATCACTATGAAGATGGAAGACTGGCGCCTGGCTCAGATATGCGCAGTCCGTGTGGAAAACGGTTATGAAATGAGCTATTCGTTTTGTAAAGATTATAAAATGGTAACCCTCCGGCTGGTAGTAGGAACAGAGGATAAAATTCCCAGCATCACCCAGATGTATTCCTGTGCTTTTATTCAGGAAAATGAAGCCTCTGAACTTTTTGGAGTGAAGATTGAAAATCTCAGTCTGGATTACCATCGCAGATTGTACCGTATTGACAAAGAGACACCGTTTAAAGAGAAGGGGTGATAAAATGGCAAAAAGAAGTATCGTACCTTTTGGCCCCCAGCATCCGGTGCTTCCGGAACCGGTGCATCTGGATCTTGTCCTGGAGGATGAGGTAGTAGTTGAGGCCATCCCCAGCATCGGCTTTGTTCACAGAGGCCTGGAAAAGCTGGTGGAAAAGAAGGATTTTAAACAATATGTTTACATTGCAGAGCGAATCTGCGGAATCTGCAGCTGCGGCCACGGCATGGGCTACTGTGAAGCGGTGGAAAATGTTATGAATATTGAAGTTCCCAAACGGGCTGCCTACCTGCGCACTATTTGGGAGGAAATGAGCCGTATCCACAGTCACTTGCTGTGGCTGGGACTTTTAGCAGATGCCATGGGCTTTGAAAGTCTTTTTATGCAGTCCTGGAGGTTAAGAGAAAAAATACTGGATATGTTTGATGCCACGACCGGCGGACGGATCATTTTTTCTGTTATGTGTGTGGGCGGTGTATCCAAGGACATGGATTCGTCTATGTTAAAGGGGATTGCCGATACAATCGAGAGCATGGAAAAAGATTTTGTCCCCATTATGGATACCTTTTTAATGGATTATTCTGTCCAGGCCCGCTTAAAAGGCGTTGGCGTTTTGCCTTTGAAGAAGGCACGGCTTTTAGGCGCTGTAGGCCCGATGCTCAGGGCCAGCGGCGAGGAATATGACTGCCGCCGTCTGGGCTATGAGGCTTACGGGGATCTGGATCTGGATATTATTACATCTACAGAGGGCGACTGCTATGCCCGGTGCCAGGTACGTTTAAAGGAGATTCTCCAGTCTTTCAGCCTGATCCGCCAGGCCATTGCAAAAATACCGGAAGGAGATATTAATGTTCCTGTTAAAGGGAATCCGTCGGGAGAGTATTTTGCCCGGATCGAACAGCCCAGAGGCGAAGCGATCTATTATATTAAAGGCAACGGCACTAAGTTCCTTGACCGGTTCCGTTTAAGAACGCCCACCACAAGCAATATCCCGCCTATGGTAGATCTTCTTAAAGGGTGCCAGCTGGCAGATGTGCCGCTGCTGATCCTGACCATTGATCCCTGCATTAGCTGTACAGAGAGGTGATAAGCATGGATAATGTGAAGTTTCTGACCTTTGCCCGGACGGCAATTAAAAATCTTTTTTCAAAGCCGGCTACTGTGGGTTATCCCTATGAACCGGCGAAGTTTACTCAAAGATCCAGAGGACACATAGAGATTCAGGGAGATTTGTGCATCTGCTGCGGTATGTGTATGCGCAATTGCCCTCCCGGGGCAATCTCAGTAGACCGGAAGGCCGGTACATGGACCATTAACCGTTTTGATTGTGTTCAGTGCGGTAACTGTGTCAGCGTATGCCCGAAAAAATGTCTGTCCATTGTACCCGGTTATACAGCCCCTCAGGATCATATGGACACGGAAACCTTTAAAGCTTCACCGCTGCCGGCAAAGCCTGCCGCAGCAAAACCAGCGGCAGCCGCCGCTAAGCCTGCTGGGGCAAAGTCCTCGGCAGAAAAATCGACAGCGAAGCCTGACGGAGCGAACGCTCAGGCGAATAAAGCGGCTTCGGAAACACTATTATGAATTTTTATGATTCTGATGATTACGGATCTGAACACCATTTTTTTTGCTTTTTCTCCCGTTTGGGTATTTTGTACAGAAAATGGGGCGTGGCCTTTGGAACGACCAGGGTTGTTTTAAGTCTAGTTCTGTCAAAAACGGAAAAATCGCAAATTAGGCCGAAGTTGCTGTGGGGCTGTAGGATAATACCGTTTTTGGCGGCTTGATGGCCCTAAAAAAGACTATCCTGAAAAAACAAGCTTTTTCGAGCCTTTGTTTTTTATTGGATAGTCTTTTTTATTGATACTCATCCTGTTTTTGGGCGCAAAAATCCCCCTCACGCCCTTTTGGCGAGCTCTCTTTTTCCTAAGCGGCTTTCTGCTCCTTCTTACCTTCATATTTTTCGATCTTCTTATGTATGAATCGATGGTATTTCATCACATTTCTTCCGATCACGTAAAGCATGAATTCTTTATATACTTTTTCTGCCGTGCGGTAATTGAACCTTCGGAAATCCTCATTTCCCTTGATGTCTCCAAAGTGGCCTTCCGTCTGGATCGATCGTATCTGTCGTTTCAGGATCCCTTCCTCACTCTGTATGTTTGCGTTGGATTCTTCTTTCAGTCGCTCCCACCGC
>DVFP01000013.1 GCA_018713145.1 Candidatus Scybalocola faecavium | reverse complement strand
GCGTCAAACCATTTGAAAAGGAAAAACCCCGGAAACCGCGTAGTTCCGGGGTTTTTGACCACTTTTGATAAAGTTTAGCGCTTGCTGAACTGCGGAGCGCGACGGGCAGCCTTGAGGCCGTATTTCTTTCTTTCCTTCATACGAGGATCGCGGGTTAAGAAACCAGCTTTCTTTAATGTCGGTCTGTAATCCGCATCAGCTTTTAATAAAGCTCTGGAAATACCATGACGGATAGCGCCTGCCTGTCCTGTGAAGCCGCCGCCACGAACATTTACTAATACATCGAACTTATCTGTTGTGCTTGTAGCTTCAAGAGGCTGACGCACAATAACCTTCAGTGTTTCAAGACCGAAGTAATTATCAATATCTCTTTTATTAATGGTGATATTACCTGTACCTGGTGTCAGATATACTCTGGCAATACTTTTCTTTCTTCTTCCGGTTCCGTAATATTTTACTGCTGCCACGGTTATTCTCTCCTTCTCTATTTATTAATAGTTGATTTCAAGTACTTCCGGTTTCTGAGCTTCGTGTCCGTGCTCTGCTCCGGCATATACATGGAGTTTCTTGATCATCTGTCTGCCTAAAGGTCCCTTAGGAAGCATACCCTTAACAGCAAGATAAATCACATCTTCCGGCTTTTTGTCCATTTTTTCTCTTAAGGTTGTCTCTTTCATACCGCCTACATAGTCGGAATGATTGTAGTAGATCTTCTGATCCAGCTTTTTGCCGGTCACTTTGATCTTTTCTGCATTTATAACGATTACATAATCACCAGTATCCATGCTTGGTGTAAATGTAGGTTTATTTTTACCTCTTAATACTTTAGCAACTTCAGAAGCTAAACGTCCTAATGTATGTCCGGTAGCATCTACTACATACCATTTTCTCTCAATTGAAGATGCAGTTGCCACATAACTTTTCATGATTGAACCTCCTCATGGTAAATCCATTCTTTGGCATAAACTATGTTTCTTTGTATCTTATATGATAGAAATACTGCCTCCGGGGCTAATGGCACGCAGTATCTATAAACATATCGTCACAATTAATTATTATATGGCATGACCCGGGGCATGTCAAGGAAAAATTTACGAATATTTTATACTTTTCCAACATTTCCGGGAAACATAAAGGTTTTCCGTCAATCACCGTTGGTCTGGACTTTTAACCGCCTCCACAGCTTTTTCATAAACCCCGGAGCCGTTAAAATCCGGGATAAAGCTTTCCTTAGCCGTCTCACCCTCCTGGATAAAGGCATTTTTCACCCCCAGTTCCAGGGCAAAGTCAATCAGCTTTTCATAAGACTTTCTTTTGACTTTGCAGGCAAGTTCCGGGAAATCTTTCTCAATGCCCGGCAAAGGTGTATACTGATTCATCAGGCTCATATAAATCTGATCTCCCCAGGTTTCATATAAATACCGAACCACCCTCTTAGAATCTAAAAGGCATCCGGGCAAAAGCAGATGGCGCACGATAACTCCCTTCACCATACGCTCCCCCTGAAACATGGCTGTTGGAACCTGGCGCACCATTTCCTTTAAGGCGGCAGCGGCAACAGAGAAATAATCGGCTGCTTTAGAATATTTTTCTGCCAGGGCCGGATCTGTATATTTAAAGTCCGGAAGATAAATATCCACATAGCCTTCCAGCATTTTTAAAGTATCCACTGTTTCATACCCGCTGGTGTTATATACAATAGGAAGTTTCAGGCCATTTTCCCGGCTCAGCTTCAACGCCTGGATGATCTGGGGAACAAAATGGGTCGGTGTCACCAGATTTATATTCCAAGCGCCCTGGGACTGAAGTTCAAGGAAAATTTCAGCTAACCGATGTACAGAAATCTCATAGCCGCAGCCTTCTGTTGAAATTTGGTGATTCTGGCAAAATACACATCTGAGGGTACAGCCGGAAAAAAAGACAGTGCCGGATCCGGCATTTCCTGAAATGCAGGGCTCCTCCCACATATGCAGAGCAGCCCGGGCGATCCGGAGCGTCCGGCCCATATGGCAAAATCCAAGGCCGGTCTCCCGATCAACATGACAGCTTCTGGGACACAGGACACAGCCGCCCTTCACACCTGGCTTACTCATCGGCCATATCCCTCCTCATACCGGATCTCCATAAGGGTCAGCCCGTGAGCCGGAGCTGTAGGACCGGGGATGATCCGCTCCTTGCTTTCAAGGACTTCCCGGATATACTGGGGCGGCTTTTGTCCAAAACCGACCTTTAGCAGAGCTCCTGCAATGATCCTCACCATATTATAAAGGAACCCGTCCCCGGTAATGCGCAGGGTAATCATATCGCCCTCCCGGATCAATTCCAGGGAATACACGGTACGCACCGTATCCTTGACACTTGTTTTTGTGGATGCAAAATTTTTAAAATCATGAGTCCCGCAAATATAATCGGCAGCCTGGCGCATTTTTTCCAGATCCAGCCGCTGAGGGACAAAATAACTGTACAGCCGCTGACAAGGCAGCGCCTTTCTCCGGTTTAATATGCGATACTCATAGGTTTTTGATGTTTTTTGGTATCTGGGATGAAAATCCAAAGGCACTTCCACAGAATCCTGAATCACAATATCCTCCGGAAGTCTCTGATTTAGAGCCATGGCAAAACGCTCCTGAGGAATTGTCATATGGGTATCAAAAACCGCCACCTGACCTAGGGCATGGACGCCGGAATCGGTCCGGCTGGCTCCTGTAAGCATGATTTTTTCTCCCACAAGATCCTCAATAGCCGCCTGGAGCACTGACTGGATACTGATGCCGTTCGGCTGGACCTGCCAGCCGCAGTAACTGGTTCCATCATAAGCGATCACCAAAAGGATGCGCCGCAGCGGTGTCTGCGGGGGGTAGATTCTTTCCTTCATAATTCCTCCCTATATGGCCAGCCCAAGGGCGGCAAACAGCATATCCTCCACCGGGCCGAAGAAAATATTGAGCAGGATTAAAACAACAATATAAATTAAAATAATACTGTAGGCAATATAATCTCTCCGGTAATATTTTAACGGCTTCATTTTCGTCCGGCCTTCGCCGCCGCGATAGCACCGTGCCTCCATCGCCATGGCCAGGTCATTGGCCCGGCGGAAAGACGAGATAAATAATGGCACGAGCACCGGCACAAGGCTCTTTGCTCTCTGGAGCACATTTCCGCTTTCAAAATCCGCGCACCGGGCCTGCTGGGCTTTCATGATCTTATCGGTTTCTTCCATAAGAATAGGAATAAAACGAAGGGCAATAGCCATGATCATGGCTATCTCATGAACCGGCACATGGATCTTTTTTAAAGGCCCAAGGCTTTTTTCAAGACCGTCTGTCAGATGATTTGGCGTTGTCGTCAGCGTCATAATGGATGAGCCGATGATCAGGTAGATCAACCGCACAGCCATTTTCAGCCCCATGAGGATCCCTTCCTGGGTAATGCGGATAAAGCTCCACTGGACTACCGGGGTCCCCGGGGTCAGAAACAGGTTCAGGACTACGGTAAAAAGCAGGATGACAAAAATAGCCTTGAGACCTTTTAAAATATACTTTAACGGCACTCTTGACAGCCGGATCAGGCAAGCCAGAGCAGCGGTGGCAACCACATAACCTGCCAGATTATTAATGCAAAAGATCATTATAATAAAGATCACAGTACCCGCCAGCTTCACTCTGGGATCCAGCTTATGGATCACCGACGGCGCCGGGTAATACTGTCCAATAGTTATATCTCGAATCATAAATGAGAGACTCCTTCCCCGCCGTCTTTTAGCGCGGCCAATATTTCTTTTACAGCTTCTTCAACAGTTGTGGCATCTTTGTCTACCGGATACCCTTTGTCCGCCAACCGATGCATGACATAAGTCACCTGGGGAGCTGCCAGGCCGATACGCTCCAGCTCTACATAATGGCGGAAAACTTCCGCAGGTTTTCCCTGGGCAAAAACGCTTCCCCGGTTCATAACAATGAGCCGGTCTACATACCGGGCCACATCCTCCATGCTGTGGGACACAAGGATCACTGTCATACCGCTTTCCCTGTGGAGCTTTGCCACCTGGTCCAAAATATCGTTTCGCCCTTTAGGATCCAGGCCGGCAGTAGGCTCGTCCAGGATCAGCACCTCCGGGTGCATGGCCAAAACTCCCGCGATGGCTACACGGCGCTTTTGACCGCCGGACAGCTCAAAGGGAGACTTTTGCCAATGTTTTTCCTTTAAACCAACCATATTTAAAGCCTCTCTTGCCCTCTCCTCGCACTCTTCCTGAGACAGGCCGAGATTTTTCGGTCCAAAGCATACATCCTTAAACACCGTAACTTCAAAAAGCTGATGTTCCGGATACTGAAACACAAGCCCTACCAGAGCTCTAAGGCCCCTCAAATTAAATTTATCATCATAAATATCCTGGCCGTTATAGTAGATATGCCCACTGGTTGCTTTGATCAGACCATTTAAGTGCTGGATCAAAGTCGATTTTCCGGAACCGGTATGCCCGATCAGGCCGATAAACTCTCCGTCCTTAATCTCCAGGCTTACATCCTTTAAAGCCTGCTTTTTAAAAGCGCTGTCAGGACTGTAAATATAATTCACATTTTCCAACCTAATGGACATTTTCATCACCGTCCTTTTCCCGGGCTTCCCCTCCGGCCGCTGCGCCCTTCCGCGGATTTTCCCTGCCGTCTGCCGATGCGCCCCTGCCAGGGGCAGCCTTGCCATCTGCCGGCATTTTCACCTTTTCCAGGGCCCGGACAAATTCATCAATGGTCAATATTCCATCCGGAAGGGGCACACCGGATTTTTTTAGTTCATAGGCCAGTTCTGTCACCTGGGGCACATCCAGCCGCAGTTCTTTTAACCGGTCCACCTGGGAAAAAATCTCTCTGGGAGTCCCTTCCATGACGATCTTACCGTCATCCATAACAAATACCTTGTCTGCATGGATCACCTCGTCCATATAATGGGTGATCAGGATCACCGTCACACCGGATTCCTTATTTAACCGGCTTACGGTTTTTAATACTTCCTTTCGTCCATTAGGATCCAGCATGGCTGTTGGCTCATCTAAAACAATACATTCCGGCCGCATAGCCATGACCCCGGCAATCGCCACCCGCTGCTTCTGCCCTCCGGACAGTTTGTTTGGGGAATGATTCCGGTATTCTGTCATGCCTACAGCTTCCAGGCTGGCATTGACCCGCTCCCAGATCTCGTCTGTAGGCACGCCGATATTTTCCGGGCCAAAACCTACATCCTCCTCTACGATACTTCCGATGATCTGATTATCCGGATTTTGGAACACCATACCAGCCGTCTGGCGAATGTCCCAGGTAACAGATTGGTCTCTTGTATCCATATTCTTGATCCAAATAGCGCCCCCTGTAGGCAAAAGCAAGGCATTCATATGCTTGGCCAAAGTCGACTTGCCTGAGCCGTTATGTCCCAAAATAGCAATAAAATCCCCGGCAGCAATATCCAGATCCACATCATCAATGGCTCGGCTGGCGGTTTCTGCTCCCGTTTCATCGTCCCTTGTAATATAATCATAGATCAAATGGGCCGCTTTAACAATTCCCATAAAATCTCCTTTCTTTAACTATGCCGCAGCTTTTCACGGCATAAAACATCTTGTCTTTCATAATCCCCCGGAACCCTCCGTGGTATCATCATATTATACACTATCCCAGGTTTTCAGGCAACACCAATGTCCCAGGCGCCCACCCGATCCTTTGGCCAGGTGAACAGTTACACGTACAAAACCGCGACTTGACAAAGGATTTTATGTAGTTCTACAATAGAAATCAGATTTGACCCTGGGGTCATCATTGAGAGGTGTCTATTATGGAACAAATGTCTCTTTTTAATATGGAAGACCGGCCGGAAACATCCCCGTTAGCCAGTCGGCTGCGCCCCCAAAGTCTGGATGAATTTGTGGGACAAAAGCATCTGGTAGGGCCTGGCCGTCTTCTTCGGCGGCTTATTGAGCGGGATGAAATATCTTCCATGATCTTTTGGGGGCCTCCCGGAGTGGGAAAGACAACCCTGGCCCGGATCATTGCCAATAAGACAAAAGCTGATTTTATTGATTTTTCTGCGGTTACCAGCGGCATTAAAGAAATCAAAGAGGTGATGCAGCGGGCCCAGAGCAGCCGCTACATGGGGGTGCGCACCCTGGTTTTTGTAGATGAGATCCACCGTTTTAATAAGGCCCAGCAGGACGCATTTCTTCCTTATGTAGAAAAAGGCAGCATCATCCTTGTGGGAGCCACCACAGAAAATCCCTCCTTTGAGATCAACGCAGCTCTTTTATCCCGGTGCAAGGTCTTTGTTTTAAAGGCCCTTGAGGAGGATGACATTTTACAGCTTTTAAACCATGCCTTAAAAAGTCCTTCCGGATTTGGTAATCAGAAAGTGGAAATTTCCCAGGATCAGCTTAAAGTGATCGCCCGTTTTGCCAACGGGGATGCCAGAACAGCCTTAAACACTTTGGAAATGGCTGTGCTTAACGGAGAAATATCCGCTGAAAAAATGACAGTGACCGATGAGGTCATTGCCCAATGTACCAGCCGCCGTTCCCTCCTCTATGATAAAACCGGTGAGGAACATTATAATATGATCTCTGCCCTTCACAAATCCATGCGCAACAGTGATCCGGATGGGGCAGTGTACTGGATGTGCCGGATGCTGGACGGCGGGGAGGATCCTTTGTATATTGCCCGTCGGCTGATCCGTTTTGCCAGTGAAGATGTAGGAATGGCCGATCCCCAGGCCCTTTCCATCGCTGTGGCGGCTTATCAGGCCTGCCATTTCAACGGTATGCCGGAATGTGATGTCAACCTGACCCAGGCAGTGGTGTATTTATCTATGGCACCTAAGTCCAATGCGCTTTATACAGCCTGCGAAGCAGCTAAAAAAGACATTAAGAAACGTCCGGCTGAGCCGGTGCCGCTTCATATCCGAAATGCTCCTACTAAGCTTATGGAAGAGCTCCACTATGGAGAAGGCTATATTTATGCCCATGATACCAAAGAAAAGCTGGCAAAAATGACCTGTCTGCCGGATAGCCTGTCCGGTCATACCTACTATCATCCCACAGATCAGGGCAAGGAAGCCCAAGTTGCCGCCCGTTTGAAAGAGATCCGGGCATTTCGTGAAGGAGGCGGATCTCCCGATGCTCCAAAAAGCCCGGAGGATCCGGAGGAAAATATGTCGCATGAAGGGAGAAACACATCTAATGAATGATATATACACTCAAATCGCCAAAAACTATGACGCTATGAGTAAAACCTATAAAAAGATTGCTGATTATATTTTAAAAAATCCTGTGGCCGCCAGCTTCCTTACGGTAGGAAAGCTGGCCTGTCAGGCCGGGGTCAGTGAAGCCAGTATCATCCGCTTTGCCAACTTTCTGGGATTTAGCGGTTACAGTGCCCTGCAAAAAGTCATGCAGGACCACACCCAAAGTAAAATGGATACCCGCCAAAGATTAACCCTCTCCTACAGCGCCTATAATGATAAAGAGGACGGCGTCCGCCAGGTTTTTAGCGAGGAGGCAGATAATCTGTCCCAAACGTTAAAGGAACTGGATATGGAAGCATTTTTTAAAGCTGCCGACGCTCTGGCCCAGGCTAAACGAGTAGTGATCCTGTGCGCCAGAAGCGCAGTGGGACTGGGCCTTTTTTTCCAATATTACCTGAAGCTTTCCGTCCCCCAGGTGTATTTGATCCAGGATTTTCAAAATAATGAGGAGCTCCTTGGCAGCCTGGGAAAGGAAGATGTTGTCTTTTCTCTTTCCTTTAAGCGGTATGCTGCCCGGACCGTCCGGCTTACAGAATATGCCTCCCGCAAGGACTGCTTTATCATCGCTCTGACAGATTTTATGACTTCCCCCCTGATCCGGTACTCTGACTGCTATCTTCTGGCCAGAACCCGACTGTTTACCTACCTGGACTCCTTTATTGCGCCTCAGGCCATTATCAACGCCCTTCTCATTACCCTGGGCCGCAGGAAAAATAAGGCTCTCGAGAAACACTTTGCTCAAATGGAAAACATATGGTCTGAAATGGAAGTTTTCATAGAATGAAATATTTATTTCTTTTTTTATTGTTTTTGAAATAAATATATTGACAACTTTCTTTTTATGTGCTAAATTAGCTTCATACTAAAAAGGCAGAAGGAAAGTCAAAAGTATATCCGTCCTGCCGTAAGTAAATATTATGCATACAAAGGCGTGTGGTTTCATTAATCGATCCACACGCCTTTTTCATAATATGAGACTAGCGACAAAAGGTCATGGGGCTGAGCTTGCCCAGGCAAACATGACGTTGTGGAGCGCAAAGCACCGAAAAGGAGCCATTTTTACAAAAACAGGAGGCATTAAATCATGACATTAGAAGAAATTTGGAAAGAATATGAAGCATTTGCTCCCAATTCAAAAAAACAGCATGAGGAAGCATTAAAGGTGATCCCAGGAGGAGTTTCGGCAAACATTAAATATTTTGATCCTTTTCCCCTCCATATGAAAGGGGGCAATGGCCCGTGGCTTTATGACGTTGATGGTCACAAATATGTGGATTATCTGGCATCCTACGGCCCTCTTATCCTGGGTCACGGCTATCCGGAAGTTAAGGAAGCCATGATGGAACAAATCCAGGATGGCTCCATCCTTTACGGCACGCCCCACGCCCTGGAGGCAGAAATGGCCAAAAAGCTCCAGGAACATTTTCCAAGTTTGGAAATGGTCCGCTATACAAACTCAGGAACAGAAGCCACCTTGTTTTCTCTTCGTCTGGCTTACGCTTTTACCGGAAAATACAAGATCGGCAAATTTGAAGGACATTATCACGGCGGATATAACCAGGTACTTTTAAGCGTAAACTCAGCGAAAGGGGATGTACGCCGGCCGGAACCGATTCCTGAGTCCTGCGGCCTGGAACCTTTCCAGAAAGAAAATACGATCATCCTCCCCTTTAATGATCTGGAAGCAACTGCAGCGATCCTTGAAGAGCATAAGGATGATATGGCTGCTGTCATTATGGAGCCGATCCTCACCGGCTACTGTCCGGCCACCCAGGAATTTATGGACGGTTTAAGGGAAGTGACCCGGCGTCTTGGCATCCTTTTGATTTTTGATGAAGTAAAAACCGGTTTCCGAGCAGGACTGGGCGGTGCACAGGGGTATTACCATATTAAACCGGATCTGACCTGCCTTGGCAAAGTCATCGGCGCCGGACTTCCCATGGGTGTTGTAGGCGGCCGAAAAGAAATTTTAATGAAAGCCGCTCCTCTTACCGGCTCAGACGTTTTTGACGTATCTAACAGCCATCGTTCCAGTGCGGCAGATGTGCTTTTCCACAGCGGAACTTACAACGGCCATCCATTAATTTTAAGAGCAGGACTGGCAACCATTAAAGTGCTGGAAGAAAAGTTTAACTATATTGAAGGACAGACCAACAAACTGCGGAAGGGTCTGGAGGATATTTTCAAAGAATTTGGCATCCCGATGCAGACCGTTGGTCTGGGAACTGTGTTTAATATCCTTCTTACAGAGCATAAGATCGAAAAATTCAGGGATATTCAGACATCCGATTTTGAAACCCGCAAAAAGATCGACTATATGCTCCTTATGGAAGGCATTTACAACAAGCCGACCAATCGCTACAGCGTGTCCGCGGTTCATGATGATTCGATCTTAGACTTTACTTTTGAAGCCTACCGGAAGGTACTGGCACGGCTCTGATAAAAATCAAACTGGCAAATACAAAGGCGTATGAAATGGAGATGATCCGTTTTATACGCCTTTTGCGTTAATGAAAGGAGTAAGAGATTATGGAAGCAGCAAAAGTTAAAAAGAAACGAAAAATAAAAATGTGGCAGATCATTATGATCTCCCTTGTCCTTGGCGTTATCGTGGGACTGATCTTAAGCTTTTTAGGCGGCACGGATGTGGCCTGGATCGCTTCAGTATGCAACTTTATGTCCTTTTTGGGAAATATTTTTATCCGCCTGATCCGAATGGTCATCGTACCTTTAGTATTTTTCTCTATTGTTTCTGCTGTGGCAGAACTTAAGGATCTTAAGCGGCTAAGAAGTATCGGCATTAAAACCATTGTCCTGTTTACTTTGACAACCGCCATTGCTATTACCATTGGTCTTGTTCTTGTAAATATCATCCGTCCCGGTGACGGAGTTGTCTTAACAGAAGCGGTAGACAGTGTGACAGTGACTGAAATGCCAAGCATTTATGACACCCTTCTGGATCTTATCCCTCTAAATGTCTTTGAAGCCTTTACAGAAGGCTCCATGCTCCAGATCATCGTCTTTTCCATTTTTGTGGCCGTAGCCATGATGCTTATGGGCAAGAAAGCCGAAAAGGCAGAAAACGCCTTTAAGCTTGGCGCTGATATTATGTACAAGATCATTGATATTGTGGTTTACTATATCCCGGTGGGTGTTTTCGGCCTCATGGTCAATGCCATGGCCACCTACGGCACATCCATCCTGGGCAATATTTTCAAATTCATTGTCACCGACTATGCATCGGCCCTGACCCACACCTTGATCGTTTATGTCCCCCTTCTTATTTTTGTGGCCAAGGTCAATCCGATCAAATATCTGAAGGTCGCTTTTGAATCCTGGCTCGTAGCCTTCAGCACCTGTACCTCCATGGCCGCCCTTCCTGTGTCCATGAAAAACGCCAAAGAAAAACTTGGTATCCCGGAGGAAACCGCCAGTTTCGTCCTTCCCTTTGGAGCCACTGCCAATATGGACGGTACCGGCATCTTCTTTGGTATTGTCGTTGTTTTCGCCGCCCAGGTCGCTGGTGTTGACCTGACCATCGGCCAGATGGCCTCTCTCGTACTCCAGGCAACTCTGCTTTCCATTGGCTGCGCCGCTGTACCTCAGATCGGTCTTGTAATTGGAACTACCATGATCGCATCTATGGGACTTCCTCTGGAAGTTATCGGGCTTATTACCGGTATTTACCGGATCATAGACCAGATCCACACAGCCACCAACTCTACCGGTGACCTGATCGTAGCCGCATGCGTTGCCTCCACAGAAGGTACCCTGGACCGCCAGGCTCCCGCCTATGTGGATAGTCCCAGGCAAATGAGCATTGGCAACAAGACCATGACTGGATCGGAAAGCGGTGCAGAAAAATTTTCATAAAAAACCACTTAATCACAAGATTTAAGTCAGAGAATTTTTAAACTGCCACTCTTATGGGGTGGCAGTATTTTTTTGCCCTATTGTCCTTCCAAAAAGTCAGTGACAATGAAACAGGCAGCCGTGTCAAAGGTTGGCCGGTCCCGGTGAAATACACAATATTCTTTCATTGACATTATTCAGAAAATATTGATAATATAACATAGACACCGGACACCAGTGGCGCCGGCTGCGGCAAAAATCCGCAGGAGCCGGGGCATCACAAAGTGATCCCCAGTGTCATACATAGGAAAAATCATATTACAGAAAGGAAAAGACATGGACGTTTTAAAGAAATTTATACGCTATTACAAGCCCTACAAGGCTGTATTTTTCATTGACCTGCTCTGTGCTACCATTATCAGTGTTGTAGACCTGATCTATCCTCAGATCCTGCGCACGGCTACAAATTCTTTATTTACCCAGAGCAAAGAGGTTATCTTAAAGGCCCTGATTCCTTTAGCTATTGGCATGCTCATTATGTACATCATCCAAAGTCTGTGTAAATATTATGTCAGTTATCAGGGGCATATGATGGGTGCAAATATGGAGAGGGATATGCGCCAGCAGCTTTTTGATCATTACGAAAAGCTTTCCTTCTCTTACTATGACCAAAATAATTCAGGCCAAATGATGAGCAAACTTGTGTCCGACCTGTTCGATATTGCGGAATTTGCCCATCACGGCCCGGAAAATCTGTTCATTTCCATTATTAAGATCGTAGGGTCCTTTATTTTCCTGTTCCTGATCAACTGGCGTCTGGCCATTCCCCTCCTTGTTCTGGTCATTATTATGCTTCTTTTCTCCATGAGCCAGAACAAACGGATGCAGGAAACCTTTATGGATAATCGCCGCAAGATTGGCGATGTAAACTCCAGCCTTCAGGACACCCTGGCCGGTATCCGCGTGGTCCAGTCTTTTGCCAATGAAGATATTGAGCGGAAGAAATTTCAAAAGAGCAACCATGGATTCTTACTTTCCAAAGACGCCAACTATAAATGCATGGGAAATTTCATGGGCTATAACCTGTTTTTCCAGGGTATGATGTATCTTGTCACCTTGGTCTTCGGCGGTTATCTTATTGCCCATGGTCAGATGGATGTGGCAGACCTTGCCATGTATGCCCTTTATATTGGAATTTTCATCAGCCCGATACAGATTCTTGTGGAACTGACGGAAATGATACAGAAAGGCCTTTCCGGCTTTCGCCGCTTTACCGCAGTTATGGAGACAGAACCGGATATTGAGGATGCTCCGGATGCTTCTCCTTTGACAAATGTTAAAGGAGAGGTATCTTACGACCATGTATCCTTCCATTACTCAGATGACGACACTCTGGTGCTTTCCGATGTATCCTTTACAATCCCTGCCGGTGAATCCATTGCTCTTGTAGGGCCTTCCGGGTCGGGGAAAACCACCATCTGCAATCTTCTGCCCCGTTTTTATGATATTACAAGCGGCAAGGTAACCATTGACGGGAAGGATGTTCGGGGGTTGACCTTAAAGTCTCTGAGAAGCCAGATCGGCATTGTCCAGCAGGATGTATATTTGTTCTGCGGTTCAATCAAGGAAAATATTTCCTACGGCAAGCCGGACGCCTCCATGGAAGAGATTATTGAAGCGGCTAAAAAAGCCAATATCCATGATTTTATCATGTCTCTTCCGGATGGCTATGACACTTTTGTAGGTGAGCGGGGAACCCGTCTCTCCGGCGGCCAGAAACAGCGTATTTCCATTGCCCGGGTATTTCTTAAAAATCCTCCGATCCTTATCCTGGACGAGGCCACCAGTGCCTTGGATAATGAAAGTGAACGGTGGATCCAAAAGAGTCTGGAAGAGCTGGCAAAGAACCGGACAACCATTACTATCGCCCACCGGCTTTCCACCATCCGAAATGCTGATGAGATCCTTGTAGTTTCAGACAATAAAATTGCCGAACGGGGCAGCCACGATGAACTTATTGCCCTTGGAGGAATTTACGCTCATTATTATGAAATGCAGTTTGATTGCGGCAATTCAGCCATCTGAACCAAAAAAATATCCTGCTGACAAGAACTGATAAAAAAGCTTTGGATCAGAAAAGCCTCCTTGTGCTTTCTCTGATCCAAAGCTTTTATTTTTGTATTCGAAATTGATGCCGCCTTAAATCATCCCGGCCATTTGGAAAGCTTTATACAACCCGTCATTTTCCACTGTATCGGTGACTGCATCTGCCACTGCCTTGACCCCGGATGTACCGTTGCCCATGGCAATGCCCAAACCTGCCATGGCGATCATTTCTATATCATTGTCGCTGTCACCCACAGCGACCACATCTTCCACCTTATGTCCGCTGAGCTTTAAAATGCTCTTAATGCCTTCCCCTTTATTGACTGTTATGGGGGACAATTCTCCGCCCCATTTTCTCGGATTTGGGAAGGACACCGGGACAGCATAAATCCCATGGCCCCATCGCCTTCGCACTTCTTCCAGAGGAAAATCATCACTGAAATAAATGATTTTTTCCACCTTATCCAGATTTTCTGCACATTTTTCTGTATCCGGCGGCTCAGCCAGCGCTGCCGCGCCCTCGCCAAGCATGGCCTGCAGATCCTCTCCGAGTTTTATAAATGCGTCCTTCTGACATTCTAAAACACAGGTCCGATTATAACTTTGAAAATCCATAACACATTGATTTTTTAGAAATGTATCTACCATTTCCAAAAATAATGCCTTTGGGAAATATTCATGACGTATGCACTTTCCCTCATACACGACATAACTTCCGGTTCCGGATATGATTCCGTCAAAGCCAATATCAATGATCCTCTTTTCAATCTGATCCAAAGGTCTTCCGGAACTTATACATACCTGATGCCCGTTTTTTCTTGCCTGATGAATCGCTTTTATGGCACTCTCAGGAACAGTTCCGTCAAAGGCCCGGATCGTTCCATCAATATCTAAAAACGCGATCTTACTCATGTTCTGTCTCCTCCTGTAATTTTTTATATTTCAAGCTGTCACGTGTGTTTTTTTGTCTTTTCATCGTAACCGGTGTTTACAAAAAATAATACTGCCGGGACAAATGAAAAGCACTCTAAGTATATAAAAAACGCCTTTCGCAAGGCAATATAGTGTATTGAGTTTTATTTATTTTCAAACGCAATAAATAGAGTAATGAATAGGCTCTATTATATAAGTATTCTATAAATTGCGAATCAGATAATGCTTCTCTTTTTTCTTTTGCAGCATTTAAGTAATCATTATGACGTATATCAAAATATTCATTTGATAAGATCATTTACTTCTTGTTTTATCACTGCATAAACTTTACTATTATTATCTTCATTAACATTTTTTGCTAATGCCGCATACTGCTTATCTCTATTTCCTTCTTGGATAGAAACTAAATATTGTAGCGCATCTATTATGAAATCTAAAGCGCTTTTCTTTTCCATCAAATCATTACTGTTAATCATATCTTCTGAAAATCTGATTTTTCTCTCAAACATTCGATAATTTATGAATTTGAATGTTCTTTTCATCCTCTTTTTGCTCATACCTAATACCGTGATTAGCAAGATATAATTTTAAAAGTCCAATAGTTGTATTGGCATCACGTATTTCTGTACCATGTTGTAATAGAATGGTATTTTTAATTTGAGGTATTTCTTCATCAAAAACATTCGCTATTTCAATATTCAAATCAACTAATTCATCATTATTTTCAAGAGCAGGCTCAAAGGTTTCTATAGTTTTTCAAGCCTTTTTATATAATCACATACGATTTCTATTTTTATAGCAATTGCTTTTTCTTCCATATTGATATTCTCCGAGTTTCTATTATCACGATTATTATAGCAAAGACTTTCAGTTATTGAAAGGCAAAAAAAAGCCCTGCCAAAACAGAGCGTCTTTGGATTCATACCCGCTTCCGCCATATTGCTGCAGTAAGTGAGGAGGCAGACAAGATGGGTGATGTTCGGCAACCGAACTCTATAAATATCATCGTATCGTTTTACCATAATATGTAGAGGCTCTTTTCTCTGTAATTCGCTGCTTTCCCCCCTGCTTTGCCAGGCGGCATATAAGCTGCAGCCGCCAGGTATGCCGGCTGCCGTCAAAGACATCCTTACACAAGCTTTCTGACCCATGCTTCCACCTTGCTGCGGGAATTTGCGGCCTCAGCACCGTGGATGGACAGACCGCTTTCCACCTTGGCTCCTTGGCAGACCTTCTTCAGATCCCGCTCACTGGAGCCCATACCGCTGCCCTCGTTAGTGCAGAAGGGCAGGATACGTTTGCCGGAAAGTTCGAAATGCTCCAAGAAGGTGAACATGGCCATGGGCATAGTGCCCCGCCAGTTAAGGATATAAAACCGGTTGATTTATAAGAAATGCCTATTTTTAGCATTTTAACACAATACACACTTTTTCAGCATTCTCATGCTTTCTGATAATCTGATCTCCTATTTTTTATCTCATTCTGATAGATTTCCACCTGTTTCTCCATGCTTTTCTCGCGAACTTCCCGCTTAATCTGCACCAATTTACCCTGATCTATCTTTTCCCGCTCTTCCTCCAGCACAGACTTTACTTCTTCATTTTTGTAAAAGAAACCTCTGGACAGTCCTGTGTTTTGTGAAAGTTCAGACACCGATAGCGCTTTACCTTGTGAAGCAGCTCTGCGTATTTCTTCTACAGCAAGTTCAATTTTTCTTCTGCTTTCCTGCCGATTAGCCTCATTCATCTTATCGTATTTTGCCATCAGTAAATTTCCTCCCAGGCTGCTTTCCATTTTTGCATAATACTCCATCGACTTTTTCACCAGTTCTTCATCCAGCAATCCGATATTTTTCTTTACAATTTCATCTGTTTGATACCCCATATAATCACGGATTACCTGAATCGAGGTACCGCTTCTATAAAATGCTTTACACACTTCTTTTTGGTAGCCATTACCTTTAAACACATACACATCCGTCAAGATACCAGACTTTCTGCATTGTTTCATAATCGCATCTTGAAATCCCTTCCGCAGTAAACCTTTTGCCGTTATTCAGGAAAAGCAGGTTTTCCACGGGTATGTGGTTTTTATCCGAATATCTCAGAACAAGCCAATGCAAAATATCCGGAATTGGTATACTTCTGGTAGTATCCGGTACCTTCATCCAACTATTTTCATATTTATAGTAAAAATCTGTATTTCTCAAAAGAAACAGTTGTCCCTTTTTTATACCTGTAGTAAGCAGGATGAGGCTCATAATCCGCAGATTCTCCGGAAATTCTCCAAGATGTACTATCAGCAGATCCAATTTTTGATCCAAGTTATCGATTTCATTTACACCCGGATAACTCTTCTTATAATACAGTGGAATCGGATTTAAAAACTTTCCAATATAATCTGTCACATGCAGATAATGTAAAAATGTTGAAATGATCTTCAGCTTATTATTATAACTCTGAGCTGTAATACGACTCATGGACAGGCTCTTTAAATATTCTTCCATAGAATTACGATCAATATCTGTTATGACCTTTCCACCATCTTCTAGAAATCTTAAAAAGTCTTTAATATAGGTATGATGAATACGAATGGTTCCTAAATTTAAAGACGTAACTGTCAAAAGATATTTCAGGTATCTTTGCAAGCCCTGACGATTCTCATGAAAATGAATGTCTAAAAAGGAAAAACTCTCCACGGCATTACTGCGGCTATATCTCTCTGATGAAATATTCAGTCTTTCCGTAAACCAGACGTTAGCCTCCCAGTTTATATTCTTAGATTCCAGAAACAACAACTTGCAGCAAAATAGGATGAATTTCTTTGGGCTCGAACAGGGATTGCTATATTCCCGCTTAAGCATGAGAGTGTATTCCTGTTCCTGAGTTTTCTCCATTTTCATAATATCTTTCAATTCACTTTTTTCAGCATAGCAAAACAGGCACTTGAGTGGAAGCAAGTACCTGTTTCGTCGCTCTTCTCGATCAAGCGGAAGTTTTTTCTTCATATCTTTTCTCTTAGTAAAATCCTATTTTACAATCCATTGTCCTGATTTGCGGCTACCGATACGCTCGATAATCCCTTTTTCTCTCAGTTCTTTTAAAACTCTTCTTATTTGTCTGTCAGAGCGATTCAGTTTTGTGGAAAGCTGCGCCTGTGTTATATGAGAGTTTTCTTCTATTGCTGATAATACTTCTTTCTCTAATGGATCGTTTATTAGGACATTTAATGGGACATTTATTAGGACATTTTGATCTTTTAAAATCTCCTGATGTCCTAAAGGCGTAAATTTCACCATAATATCTTCTAAATGAAGCGTATATTCCGGCATTGGAACACCGTGTTTTTTACAGGCTTCACATATTTTTTCTATCCCACGTCCCCATGTTTCTACATATCCAGCCCGAAAAAATCCATTAGCAATATTGGGATTATAGGGCTGTGACCGATGACGCTCCATCAATGTTTCCACGGTCCATCCGACCGGGAAAACGCAATCATTACTGATATATACTGCATCCTCATGTATCCGGATTTGTATTGGAACTAGCCAAATAAATTCTCCATATATTATTGAGTTAATTCACATCTTTGGCAAGGTAAATATATCAAAGACACATCCATAAACTGACTGAATATTTCAAATAACCTATTTTTTCTTCTTACTAAAATATTTTATTCCTCGATTTATAAGTTTTTGCGCAATTATATCATCTATATTTCCAAATATACTGTATTCGTAATATTCCAAAGCATCTAATACCATATCACAATAATTGGATTCCAACACATAGCAAATATCACTCCCTTCAACAGTTTTGGAATACCTACTGAAATATAGCATATCATCGATTCTCGCTTTCAGGTACTGCTTAGAAAAACAATTAATATTTTCTGGTAATAGATCAAAAATATCTGCCTTGAAGGAATTGTCTCTAAAGTATCCTGCCTGTATTAATCTTTTTGTACACTCCGAACCTTTCTTGTTAATATACGAACTAATCAAATGGCGAATCCCCTTTTCTGATTGTGACATCAATTTGCAAATCAGTTCAACAGATTCTGTTTCTTTAATTAACCCTTTTTCTTCAAAAATAATCAAGGCATCATCTATAGTATAAACACTGTAATCTTTTCGCTGCCCATACATTGTCCAAGCATAGTTTACAGAATAAATATCTATTTCTCTATGTTCATAATTTGCCAAACGAACTACTGATAATGTGACTGGAACCACTGTAAATGATCCCTCAGGTGCGCATTCCTTTATTTTCTCCATCAAAGTCATTCCACGATATAAGTTCTCATCTCCAAAGAATCCTAATTCATGAAGCCGTATTTTAGCTCGATGAGGGACAAACTCAGCCTCAAAATCACCTAAGCCGTATTTTTTCAAAGCTGTACGGAAAAGTGTTTTTTCTTCTGTTTTGAGATATTCTAAAAACAAGTCATGGAATACTTCCTTAGAACCTCCATGAATCCATGTACTAATCAAATATTCTTCAAGCAAATCTGCCTTCTCTTGAGTATTAGTCCCAGCATTTTGTAATGTTCCTTCAATTTCCTCAAATGATATTTTCTTTTCTAACCGATCATAAAATGTAATTTCATCATTTACAGCCCGAATCAGTTCATAAAACTGGCCTTCACTGTAATTTTTAGATTCTATATATCTCTTGGTTATATCTTCTTCCTGTTTACAGGCAAGGTATAAATTCCACATTATTCCTGAGCTAAAAATCTGGTTCTCGATTGAATCATGCTCATGAAGATAATATAGTATTTGATAAATTAATCCATCACACCCTATTAAATCATTTCGAGTAGCTACTTGATATATTAAGGAAAAAGAATAGTATTGATAAATATCTAAACAATTCTCTCGAGTTTCTAATATCCTCTGCAATTGATTATAAAAACTTGTAATAGAATTATAGTCTAAGGTTGAACCCAATAAATGTTTGAAAGTTTCAAAGTCACTGTATTTTACAAGGAGACCATCTAAAAACTCATCGTCTAAATCAAAAGATGCAAGCCTTGCCATATATTCAAACTTTCCATCTGCAAGACTAGATTTTACGAAATTCAAAACATTATCCCGTTGCTTCTTAAATGAAGGTAGCAATTCCCGCAAATATGTATTTAAGCTATCATGTAGAAGAGAAATTCTGTTTTCTACTATCTCAAATAAATATTGATGAGATAAAACAAATTCTTTTAACACGTCATAAAAACCGCTTTCGGATAAAAAATCTGAAAGCTCGTTCCACGTAAAAAAGCTATTATTAGCTGCAAATATGCACAATAATGACTTTGTGTCTACATTCTCCAAAAGATTATCATAATACTGATTCAGACTATCAACCGACTGATCTAAATTTATTTTTCCATTCTTCTTATAATGTTCAGCTAAAAAATATGTGATGATTGGATAACCTTCAGCAACTTTCAATATATGTTTCTGCACCGTGTAATCTGTTATATCATGTGCCATTGCAAGATATAGCCTTGTTTCATCAGAATTCCAGTTGAGTAATTCTGTTTTCTTCCATTTCACTTCCGTTTTTAAAGGACGAGAAAGTACTACAACTCGTACTTGTGCATTTATTAACCTGTTAATAAAATCTATATATTTTTTCAATTCCAAAAAATTATAATTCTCCACATGATCCAAACCATCAATTATGATAATCTGATCATCATTGACCATTTTTGTAATAAGTTCATCGACAGTGAAACTCCTTGGTGTTTTAAAAACTAATAGTCCCAGCTCCGTCAAAAATTTATCGAATTGTAATCTTCTCCTCAGTTGCTCATCCTGTGGACCAATCCAAAATCTATACACAATGGAATCTTGAAAAACATTTTTTAATTCATCTACAAAATGGCTTTTCCCAACTCCCGGCTTTCCTATATAAAATGTAATACCGGGTTCGATACATTCTGGCACTTTGCGCAAAACAATCGTCTGATGCTGCAAATCTGTTGATAACGTAATTAACTCTGGAAGGTCAAATATTCCCACGGTAAATTTTTCTGCACAAGTAAACTCAATCCCCTTTTGAATTATCTGAAGTTCTCTTTCTTCCGTTTGATAATAATCATCCAAGTATTCCGTAACTTGCTCTTCGGTTAACGGAATTATATTGATTCCATCTTTATTAATCGCAGGTAATCCCATAAAACTTGTATCGGTTACAATCTGATCTGTATTAATAATTATCACATTATTATCTTCTCTATTGTACTGATTCTCATTTGTTTTAATTTTTACAATATGTTCCGATATAACAATATCATCAATTTTAGTTCCTGCATAATTTTTCGCTTGAATACGATAAGCGATTCCATTATCCATTTCAATATAAATGTCATCGAACTGTTTCGTATCAAGTGCTTCTGATTCAATTTTTATAATATGGCGTTCTGTATCCATCTTTGCCAAGAAAAGCGTAAATATATAATTTTGATAATTATAGCCCTTCAATGAATTTCTAGCTACTTTTCTCTTTGCCATATATACCTCCGTCCTCTACAAAAACTAAATTTCGAAGTAAAAACTCCGTATGTCTTATTATAACAAGAAAATCACATTGCCACTACATACTTTTATCCAGTCGCATAAAAAGCTCCACTAAAGTACTTTATATCCCTACTCTAGCAGAGCACCAATGTGTTCTTTCTATATTAAATTGCCCGGAACATTTTCTGAGAAACAGGATTCTCTCCTTTGAACTTTTCCTTCTTTGCTGGCTACAATTCATCCGCAACATCTTCTGCTCTCAGGTACATATAGGTATTCATCGTTGCACCGATATCTGAATATCCTAGTGGAAATCTCTTTCTGTCGCAGGAAAGCAACACATCCAACAATATCTTTTCATATTTAGAGTTGACTTTCACTCTTTATCTATATCATCGCTATACACAGTATGTCTTTCTATTTGTGTATAGCGTAGTTTTCTGCCTCATTTTTCAAACGCTATACACGGGTAAAACCCTGCTCCAGTTTAGGAAAGCCCAAAAAGATGGTGTCGTACCCATCCAGGCTGTCCGGATATGCCTTTAGCTCCGGGCGGGTGTTTCCCTTGGGCAGGTTCCGCACACTGCCGTTGACATAGTTCTCACCCTTGCGGGAATAATATACAATCAATGTTTTGCTCATAGGTAATACCTCCGGTTTATTTTCTATTTTCTATCTTCTATTTTACTAAGAAAATCAGCAATTTCACTTTTAAAAATATTTGATTAGCGCAGCTTATGCGAAAACAGCTCTGGCGCTCCTAATACGGATGCCAAAGCTGTTAGAAACAATGGGGCCTGATCCAGTCAGATTTTTCTTTTAACGCCATCCCTTAAAGCCATCGAACTTCTCCGAGATTTCTTTCAAGTTCCGGGTGATCTCAATATGCTGGGGACAGTGTTTTTCGCACTAGCGGCAGCCGATACAATCCCCGGCCTTGGGATGGGTCTGGGTCAGGTTGTAGTAGTAGACCATCTGGGTAGTCATGTAACCGTGCTGGAACAGGGCAAAATATTCCGGGATAGGAATGTTCCTGGGACACTGCACTGTGCAGTAGCCACAGCCTGTACATGGGATCGTAAGCTCCCCCTGGATGATCCGGGCTGCCTGGGCGCAAAGTGCCTTCTCCTCCTCATTCATGGGACGGAAATCCTTCATGGTGCGGATATTGTCCTCCAACTGCTCCATGCTGTTCATGCCGGAAAGCACCATCATGACGCCTTCGTGGCTGGCGGCAAAACGTAAGGCCCAACTGGCGTTGGAAACTACCGGGTCGCAGGACCGGAAAAGCTGCTCTGCCTTTTTCGGGAGGTTGACCAGCGTGCCGCCCTTGATGGGTTCCATGACAATAACAGGCTTGTCGTGCTTTCTGGCCACTTCATAGCACTTCCGGGACTGGATGCTTTCGTTGTCCCAGTCCAGATAGTTGATCTGCAGCTACACCGTCTCAAATTTCCCGGCCACTTCTTTCAGATGTTCCCGGATGGGCAAGTGCTGAGGGCAGGCTTTTTCGCACTGACCGCAGCCGACGCAGTCGGAAGCCTTGCCATGCTTAAGGAAAATATTATTGTAGTACACATTTTGGCTGGAAAAACTGCCGGTAGTGCGAGACACACTGTTATACAGGGCAAAATACTGCGGAATGGCGATCTGTTTAGGACAACCATGCGTGCAGTAAGCGCAGCCCGTGCAAGGAATGGGCGTGTTCGCCTCAATGATTTGACGCACTTTTTCAATAACCGCTTCTTCCGGTTGTGTGATTGGCTCAAAGTGCCGGAATGTAGCACAGTTATCCTCCACCTGTTCCAAGGAGTTCATTCCCGAAAGCACCCGGGTGACACCCTCCTGGCTTGCGGCAAAGCGCAGCGCCCAACTGGCATTGGAATCCTGGGGCCGGACTTGCCGGAGCAATTTTTCCGCCTCCTGGGGCAGGTTTACCAGGGTGCCGCCTTTGCAGGGCTCCATGACCGTGACAGGCTTACCGTATTTTCTTGCCACTTCCAGGCACCGACGGGACTGAACATTTGGCTGCTCCCAATCCACATAGTTGATCTGTAACTGAACAAAGTCCAGCTTTTCCCCGAACTGTTCCAATATTTCCTCTAACAGTTCCGGCGTGTCGTGGAAGGACATTCCAACCTGGCGGATCTTTCCCTCCGCTTTCTTCCGCGCCACAAAATCAAAAGCATGATACTTCTTACATTTCTCATAGACATTAGTGCCCATGTTATGCAGCAGATAATAGTCAAAATACTCTACGCCGCAGTGGGCAAGCTGTTCATGGAAGATCTGTTCCAAATCCTCCTCATCCTTGAAATCCCGCAGCGGCATTTTGGTCACCAACTGGAAACTCTCTCTTGGGTGCCGCTCTACCAACGCCTTTCGCACTGCTTCCTCGGCATGGTAACCATGATAGGTATAGGCCGTGTCAAAATAGGTAAACCCCTTCGCCAGGAAGGTATCAAAAAGCTGCTCAATTTTTTCATAGTCAAAAGAGTCCGGCACATCCGCCTGCAAGGTGGGCAAGCGCATACATCCAAAGCCGAAATCCACTTTTCTCTTTTGCATCATCTTGTATTCCTCCTTCTGGTATTTTCAAAAAGGTATCTTTTGTTAATATTTATTGTATAATTTGGGCGATTTTCTTTCAATCTGGATTCTGGAAGATTTCCATTAGCCCAGCTTATGTGAAATAAAAAAGCCGGCAGTTTTCTCATTAACTGTCAGCTTCTTTCTGCTCTGATTCTGATGGCCGATTTATTCGCCCTGCTTATCCCGGGTCATTAATTTCTTCAAAAGATCCGCAAATTCTTCCATGTAGTAGTTGGTCTGATCCTTGCGCCAAAATGCGCAGTAGTTGCGCATGATCTGCTGTTCTCCCTGATAAATGGGGAGCCGCTGAATAGAAGCGCTCGGAGGAGGCAGAGTCCCCACACTTTCCACCGGGAGAAAACCGCGGTTGCTCAAAACCAGAAGCCGTCCTTCTTCCAGGTTATCCGCAAACAGATAGCTCCCGCCAAAGCCCAAAGTATTCTGATAATATTCCCGCTCTGTATTCCGCTGCTCCCGGGAAGCGATCAGGATACAAGGGGTGCCCTGAAGCTGCTCCAGGCGGACCTGATTCTGTCCGCTGAGAGGATGATTCGTCGAGAGCTCAGCGTAACATCCGCACTGCATCAGCTCATAATTGATATATTTATTGGAAAACGCCCGGCGCTGGTCGTTCAGCACCAGATCCACGCCGCCAAAGCGCAGCAGATCATAGAGTTCTTCATGAGTACCGTTGACGATATTAATGGAAACCTCCGGGTACAGCCTGGAAAATTCCGCTACCGCCTGATACAGTTCCAACCCGCTGTAACAGCGCAGATACCCAATGCGAAGCTGTAATTCCTTGTCTTGGCCCAGACGCTTCGTCTCCCGGATCATATCGTCCACCTGGCCCAGGATAGCCTTGCAATGGGAATAAAAATGCTGACCTGTAGGCGTGATGGTAAATCTCCGGTTTTCCCGATGGATCAGCTCTACCCCCAGTTCTCGCTCCAGCGACTGAATCTGCTGGGAAATAGCCGATTGAGAAATGTAGCATTGTTCAGCGGCCTCTGTAAAGCTGTTGCAGTCGATCACCGCGACAAAATATTTCATTTGCCTGAGCAGCATAGCCTGTTCCTCCTTAGATCACATTTTTAATAAATACGTCCCTATTTATTTCTCCAAACTCCGATTTGTCGCTGGTTCTATTATACTATAACCGTTCACTTATGGGAATAGATAGATCGGAACACTTTTAACATTGGCAGGGCTGTTTATTTCGAAAAAACACCCCGCTGCCAGGCAGCGGGGCAAATATAGATCCTTCTGTAAAAACTTCAAGATTTCCCGAAAACTTCCCATGTCATGTAAATAACCGGGATACATCGTTAAACAGAATAAATACCATCAGCACCATTAAAAGGGCGAATCCGATAAAGTTTACAAGCCCTTCCTTTTCCCGATTGATCGGCTTTCCTCGGATAGCCTCTACTACAAGGAATAAAAAGCGTCCTCCGTCCAGGGCCGGAACGGGAAGAAGATTCATGACGCCCAGATTGGCGCTGAGCATAACGATCAACTGGCTCATTACAAGAAAAACATTCATCACACCATAGGATTTTGACGCCTGGTAGCTGTCATCTATAATGGTGACGATTCCTACCGGTCCTGCCACATCATCCCGGGTCAGCTGTCCGGTAAACAACATGCCAAGGCTTTTGATCACTGTGGTAATATTATACTTGACTTCATAAAAGCCGTACTCAAAAAGCTGCACAATATTTGCCTTTTCATAAGGAGCACTGACAATACCGATCCGATAAGAGCCGGTTTCCTCGTCAAAAAACGGAGTTATTGTGGTTTCCATAGACTCTCCGTCACGGCTGTAGGTAATATGATAAGGCTCATTTGGATGAAGGTACATATATAGGCTTAATTCCTTAAACAGATGGACCCTTTCATTTCCAATGCGTGTGATCACATCCCCGGCCTGAAGGCCCGCCTCGGCGGCAGGAGTGCCTTCCTCTACCGTCCCCACGGCAGTATTCTGAAATCCGGTATTTGCCAAAATGATCATGGCAAATATAAATGCCAGGAGAAAATTAAAAATAGGCCCTGCCAGGACAACGCTCATCCTGGCCCACACAGATTTTGTATTAAAACTGCCTTCATCCGGGGCATCTTCGTCTTCGCCAAGCATCATACATGAACCGCCAAAAGGGATCATTTTCAGAGCATACACTGTTTCTCCCCTTTTAAAGGACCACAGCTTCGGCCCCATTCCCACAGCAAACTCTGTGACTGTGATGCCGTGCTGCTTTGCCAGGAGGAAATGGCCCAGCTCATGGATGATAATGATCACGCTGAATATTATAATTGCGAGGATAATCCCCAAATTACCACCTGCTTTCAATAAAATCGTAGGTTTGCTGTTCTGTATCAAGGATCTGATCCAGATCCGGATTTACGATCACCTGATGATGCTCCATGGCCTGACGTATGATCCTGACAATATCTAAAAATCCGATTTCACGATTTAAAAACTTGGCCACAGCCCGTTCATTGGCCGCATTAAACACTGTGGGCATAGAACCGCCCGCCCTTGCCGCCTCATAGGCTAATGCCAGGCCTTCAAACACATCCAGTCTTGGGGCTTCAAAAGTCATGGTTCCCACCTGAAACAGATCCAGGGGCTTGCTGTTTAAATAACGACGTTTAGGATAAAATAATGCATACTGGATCGGCAGGCGCATATCCGGAGTCCCCAGCTGAGCAATCACTGCACCGTCCACATATTCCACGGCTGAATGGATGATACTTTGCGGATGGACCACCACCTGGATCTGATCCAGTCCCACATTAAACAGCCATCGGGCCTCCATCACTTCCAAACCTTTATTTACCATAGTCGCTGAGTCAATGGTGATCTTTCTCCCCATGACCCAATTGGGATGCTTTAAAGCATCTTCCACCTGAATATCCTTAAGAGATTCCCGTGTCCGGGTCCTAAAAGGGCCGCCGGAAGCGGTTAAAAGGATCTTGCGCACCTTAGACTTTTCAAAGCCCTGAAGGCACTGGAAAATAGCCGAGTGCTCGCTGTCCACCGGAAGAATCTGCCCCCCGTGGGCCTTTGCCAGAGGCATGATCAGATGGCCTGCTGTAACAAGTGTTTCTTTGTTGGCCAGGGCAATATCCTTTCCTGCTTTAATGGCCTCCATTGTGGGACGGATCCCGATCATTCCCACAATAGCTGTAACAACGATCTGAGTCATTTCCTCTGTGACCACCTGGATCAGACCATCCATGCCGGATAGGATCTTTACCGGCAGGTCCGCCACACGGCCGCGAAGATCCGCTGCGTCCTTCTCATCCCAAAGGGCTGCCACCACCGGGCGGAATTTTCGGATCTGCTCCTCCAAAAGTTTTACATTGCGGCCTGCGGCCAGTCCGCGGACACACAGGTCGTTATTATTTTCCACAATATCCAGGGTCTGAGTCCCTATGGAACCGGTAGAACCTAAAATCGAAATATATTTCATCGCGACACCTCATTTCTGCCGTTTAGTAACCCTTCTGCCAGCCAAACGGTTCTATGCAAAAATCCTTTTAAAATCGCCTTTGGCCATGGGATTTTTCCATTCCTGAATCACGTTCTTCCGGCCGGAGCATTAAATGCCCGGCCCCAGCTGAACAGGTTACGCTGTTTATCCTAAAAATAAAGCCAGGAAATAAACCACCGGCGCTGTAAATAAAATACTGTCAAAACGATCCATAACACCGCCATGCCCCGGAATCAGCTTACCATAGTCTTTAATTCCCTGATTCCTTTTAACAGCAGATGCCGCCAGATCCCCAACCATAGCGATCAGCGCTCCGACACCGCAAATAATGGCGCAAAGAACCACCGGACTTTCCAGGCTTGACATTTGCTCCTTAAGAAAATACCCGTATAAGATTCCAAGGATCACAGCCCCGGCCACACCGCCGATAGCTCCTTCCACACTTTTTTTCGGGCTGAGCACCGGAGCCATTTTGTGCCGTCCTATCAAACGGCCCACACAATAGGCACACGTATCATTTCCCCAGGCACTAACAAAGATCAATGGGGTCAAAAACAATCCGTCCTCCAAACACCGCACCTGATACATACATAAAAGAAGTACCGGTACATACACCAGCCCGAAAACAGCAAAAGCAGCCTGGTCTGCCTTAAATTTCGGAAAGGCAAACACATAGACAAACATAATCAGCAGAAAGGCTGCAATAAGGGCAGCCATAGGCAGCTCAGCTTCCCCGTAAAAAATACTGATTCTTACCAGAGCCGCATAGATCACAGCCCCGGCCAGCCCTGTATAGCCTAACATATTTTTGTGTATATTATATGTTTTATAAAGCTCATATAAACCTATAAAGGCCAAAAGGGCTGTGATAAAAAATAACACATTCCCGCCCAGGATCATGGCGGCGATCATAATCGCCAGCAGCACAATGCCGCTGATGAGCCGAGTAAAAAACATAATCAGACGCCTCCAAATCTCCGGTCTCTGGAATTATACTGCTCTATGGCCCGCACCAGATCGTCCCGGCTAAAATCCGGCCATAACACATCTGTAAAATAAAATTCCGTATAAGCCAGCTGCCACAGCAAAAAATTGGACAAACGCTGCTCACCGCTGGTACGGATCATCAGATCCGGGTCCGGAATATCCGCAGTATCTAAATAGCCTTCAAATACATTTTCCGTAATAGCATCCGGCGCTAATTTCCCATCCGCCACATCTCTGGCCATTTTACGCATAGCACGGACCATTTCATCACGGCTTCCGTAGTTTAAGGCAATAGAAAAATTCAGCCCGGTATTTTTTGCGGAAACCTCCTCCAGACGGTCAATGGCCTGTCGGATGTCATCGGAAAGGCCGGTTTTATCCCCAAGAATACGGACACGCATATTATTTTTAGATGTACGCTCAATACAATCCGTCAAATAGTCCCGCAGCAGCTTCATCAGGGTATTAACCTCTTTTTGGGGGCGTTTCCAGTTTTCTGTGGAAAAAGCATACACTGTCAGATACTTTATCCCCAGATTCCATGCCACTTCACACATTTTTTCCACGTTTTTGCTGCCCTGAGCATGGCCGTAATTACGGGGCATCAGTCTTTTTTTTGCCCATCGGCCATTTCCATCCAAGATTATAGCCACATGCTCCGGAACATTTAAAATTTTACCGTCAATTTCTCTCTCCATTGATAGCACTCCCTCCTTATAATCGGGCTTTACGGGTAACAGCAATAAAGGCTGCTGCCGCTTTTCCGGCAGCAGCCTCCCTTTTATACGGTCAGCACTTCTTTTGTCTTAGCTTCTACAGCTTTGTCAACTTCGGCAATGTATTTATCTGTAATCTTCTGGATTCCTTCTTCCAGGTTTGCGTAATCATCTTCAGAAATTTCTTTTGCCTTGTTCATCTTCTTAAATGCATCGTTGGCATCCCGGCGAATATTGCGGACAGCAACTTTCGCACCTTCGCCTTTTTTCTTAACATCTTTGGCCAGTTCCTTTCTGCGCTCTTCAGTAAGCTCAGGGAATACCAGACGGATGCTCTTGCCGTCATTTGTCGGGGTAATACCAATATCGGATGCAAGAATGGCTTTTTCAATATCTTTGATCAGTTTTGACTCCCAAGGCTGGATCACGATCATCCGTGCCTCCGGAACGGAAATATTGCCCACCTGCTGGATGGGTGTGGGAGAACCATAGTAATCCACAACAAGCTTGTCTAAAACATGAGGGTTTGCACGTCCTGCCCGGATGGATGCATACTCTTTGTCAAGGCTCTCCAGAGTTTTTTTCATCTTTGACTCATAAGTTTTAATTCTCTCATCCATAAATAGAATCCTCCTAGATTATTTAGTCAACGGTGACATACGTTCCGTTAAATTCATCGCTTAAAGCTTTTACAATGCTGTTTTCACCGTTAAGGCCGAAAACAACCATGGGCATCTTATTTTCCATGCACATGATCGTGGATGTCAGATCCACAACCTGGAGCCTGCGGTCTACAACTTCCTGGATGCTGATCTTATCAAACTTCTTTGCATTCGGATTTGTCTTTGGATCGCTGTCGTAAACGCCGTCCACAGCCTTCGCCAGCAGGATGGCATCCGCCTCGATCTCAATGGCCCGAAGGGTCGTCCCTGTATCTGTGGAAAAATAGGGATGGCCTGTGCCCCCGGCAAAAAAGACCACCTTGCCGCTTTCTAACGCTTCCAGGGCACTGTCCTTGGAAAAAAGCTGGGTAAATGCCCCGCAGACAAATGGGGTAAATACCTGTGTGCCCATACCTAATGTGCGGAAGATCTCAGACACATAAATACAATTCATCACTGTACCAAGCATACCGATCTGGTCTGACTTAGTCCGCTCTATGATCTTGCTGCTGTTCCTTCCTCTCCAGAAATTACCGCCGCCAATAACAATAGCCACCTGGATCCCCTGATCCAAAAGCTGTTTTACCTGGTGGGCAACACTCAGGCAAGTGGCCTCGTCAAAGCCAAAACCTTTATCTCCGGAAAGGGCCTCGCCGCTTAATTTCAATAAAATTCTCTTTAATTGTACCATCTCATCCACCTCACTACTAATCTACCACAAAACCCGCCACTTTTCAACCACTCACAAGCTTTTATGACGTCTTGTGGCCGCCAAGATCATGGCCAGAAGTATGCCGATGATCAATCCTGAAAAATGGGCTACATTATCCACGCCGCTGCTGCGCATACCGTTATATAATGTAAACAAAATAAACATTCCGATCTGGAAAAAGCTTAAATCCTCCAGGCGTCCCCGGTTTCTGATCACCAGATACAAAATTCCTCCGGCTACGCCGAAGATGGCGCCGCTGGCTCCCGCGGATACAACATTTTCCCGAAGGAACATATTGACCAAAAACGAAACAGTCCCTGAACCTAACGCGCACAAAACATAAAAAATCCCATACCGGACCGAACCTAAGGCCCGCTCCAGGTTATCCCCGATAAAGGCCAGGACAAGCATATTGCTGATCAAATGCTCCAGGCCGAAATGCAAAAACGCGCTGGTAAACAACCGCCAATACTGGTGATCGTACAAGATCAGCGGCCAGTAGGAAGCGCCGAAGCGGATCATCAGCTGAGTATCCAGGGTGGAGCCTACAAGCTCAATAATGAGAAAAAGGACCACATTAATGACGATAATGGCCGTATTTACCGGGGTCATACGGTAAACGGGCCGGTATCTGTAATAAGGCCCTGTGCTGTATCTGTTCATTGCCTCACTCCCCGCTGTTTTTTAGGAAATCAAAAGCATGTCCGGGTTCTGCTTCCAGAAAGTGCATAAGCATATAAGCGCACATAATCGCCACATTTTCTTCTTTTAGTATGCGGCGTACCTCAGCCTTATCTGCCAGGACGATCTCAATCTCCTCATTTTCCTCCTGGCCATCCCTAGATGGGGTGCCGCTGGCATAGCCGTAAATAGTACCGCAGGACTCGTCCGTCATGCCGATGGTTGTAAAAAACGGCTTGCAAAACATTTCCGGCGCATCCACCGGGGTGAAGGTCAGCCCTGTTTCCTCCTTTAATTCCCGGACACCGGCCTGCTGAAAGGTCTCCCCCCCATCTACCAGCCCTGCTGGAAATTCATAAATATATCCATCCAGAGGACACCGGTACTGGCGGATAAGCACCACTTTATCCCGGGCCTCACCGTAAAGGCTGTAAATGATCACACCATCCGGGGTATTTTTCCGGGTCTTTAATTTCAGATCATCTACTGTCTTTGCCCGGGACGCCACATAATAGGGGCTGTGCTTTCCATTTTCATTTTCCATGTCCAGCTCAAAAAAATTTAGAAATTTTGTATGGGTTTTCTGTTCCACACCCTTAACTCTGCGCATATGACAAACCTCCCTTATTAAATAATGTTTCCCTCGCCCCTGATCCAGGGTTACCTCCGGCTTTTCAATCAGTCCAGCTTTTCAAAATGAGGGATCCGGTTTTCAAACCATGTCACATAAGAAAATCCTGCGGCTTTAAGCATCTCCTGACCGGCCCTGGAAATAGTCCCCACCTGGTCCGCCACATGGGCGTCAGAGCCAATGGTGATGATTTCCCCGCCGCACTGACGGTAAAGCTTTAGAAGCTCCTCCTCAGGCATAGGCGCGCCGCTTTTTCTTGCCAGGCCGGAAAGATTCAGCTCGATGCCCTTTCCTCTTTCAATGACCACTTTAAACAGTTGACGAAATTCTTCAAAAAACACCCTCATATCCGGCCGCTTTCCGGTCTGCTCAAACATATACCGGGACGGATAAGTGACATGTCCTAAAACATCATAGTCATAATCCCGGGCCAGATCAAGAAGCCATTGAATATAGTGGCCATAAAATGCCTGACAGTCCAAAGTATTATAATCACAGTAATAAATGTCCAGGTCATTTTCTATGTTATGGATCGAACCAATAATAAAATCCACCGGGTAAGCTTTAAGAAATGCCTCTGCCTGACCGGGATTGATCTGAGGCTGGCCCAGCTCAATGCCAATATGAACTTTAAGACGCCTTTCATACATCTCCCTGACTTTGTGTAGTTCTTCATACCAGGCCGGGCAGTCCAGGATATGGCCGTAGGGCTTATCTGAATAAATATCCATATGATCCGTGATCGTAATTTCCCCCAGGCCAAGTCTTACCGCCTGTTGGCACACTGCTTCCGGCTCTGCCTTTCCGTCAAAGGAAAAGCGTGTATGGATATGATCGTCTGTTAAAAACATTCCTATCTTCCTTTCTTTTGGACATCATTTTCAAAAGCCGAACGCTCCTATTTTTTCTTTTTATCCTTTGGCTTTAATTCCTCAGGCACTTCATCATAAGGAATCGGGTCAAAAAACAATGGCATCCGCTTAATGTAATAAATGCCCATAAGTACAGTAAAAACCAGTCTCCACAATACCTGGCTCACAGCAAAGATCAGAGCATCAGTGCCAAAAGGCGCCAGCAGGATCACATAACAAAGCTCATAAATCACTTCCAGGACAAACCCGGTCATAATGGCCGCCCAGGCATACTTTTTCAGCTTAAAACATCCGATAAAGGTTAAGATCAGGCAGGCAAGAAGGATCACATTATATCCTGTGGTGATCACATCCCCGTCCTCCGGATGAAGAAAGCCTGAAATCAGTAAATACAGGGTCATTAAAATATTTACCGGTGTCAGCACAAAATGATAAAATTTATGGAACTTCATAGGAGTCAGCTCGATCACATAATATCTTCTGAAAAAACTTTTCATAGGTCCTCCTTACAATTTTTCTGCCGTGCCTTTCACGGCATAAGGAAATCCCTTTGCGGGATTTGAGCCATGTTTACAGCCTGCTATTTCCCGCCAGACCGTAAACATATATCTTCCATGTGACTATAACAATAAATGTTTTCCGGAAAAATATCAAGTATTTTTTACCAGAGTCTTGCCCGTGCAAGCGCGGCCGCTGTTTTTCCGTTGCCTGGCAATTGTCCCCTCATGCAAGCATGTCGGCCGCTTGCCAGGTATATCGCGAAAAAAAATGGCCAAAAGCTGTAAATTCTTTTGGCCATTGATTTAAATCCTGCCTGGGGAAAAATCACCAGATGCGCCCTATTTAAAACCCCAGTCTCCGTTCCGCGGCTCCTTAATCGCAACAAGCCGCCGAATCAGCCGCCGGATCCCGACAGTGTGCCGCTGGCGCCGCAACCGCCGGATTTTTTTTAAATATAATTTTCCGGATCTACCGGCACGCCATTTACCCATACTTCAAAATGCAGATGGGCTCCTGTGGCAACACCGGTGCTTCCCACAGCTGCAATCACATCGCCCTGGCTGACTTTATCGCCTACAGATGCGTAAATCGCAGAGCAATGCTGATACAGTGTAGATAACCCGTTGCCATGGCTGACTACAATATAATTTCCCCTTGCGGAACTGTAAGATACAGTGACTACTGTACCTCCGTCAGCTGCATAGATGGATGTTCCTGTAGAAGCTGCAATATCCACACCTTTATGGTTGGAGGATGCCCCTGCTGTTGGGGATGTCCTTCCGCCAAAATGGGAAGAAATATAGCCGCTGGCACAAGGCCAGATCAGTGAACCTGTAGCAACGCCCGCAGCAGATGTACTGGCGGATGCCGCGCTCTGGGCGCTTGAACTTGTATCCTGAGCGCTGGTGTTTGTGCCGGAAGAAACTTCTGTTTCTGCCACCGGATCAGATTTTGATGCAGTTTCTGATGTTTCTCCTGCCGCGGATGTATCCGGCGCACTCTGATCTTTTGTATCCTGTGCTGTGGTTTCCTTAGCGGCTGTACTTTCCTCGGTGGATGGGCTGCTCTGGGCCGCAGTCTCGGCCGTAGTCTCATCCGATGCCTGTTCTGTCGAAGCTTTCTCTTCCTGCTGCTGTTTTAAAGCTTCCTGACGGTCCAGCTCCTCCTGGTACTCAATAGCTGCAAGAATCTGCTGGTTATTTTCAATTTCTTCCTGAGTATTAGCCATTGTGTCATAGGCATCTCCAATATCACTTGTAATGGAGCTTAATTCTGCCTGTTTGGCTTCCATTACCATTTCCAGCTCTTCCTGCCGGCTTTCCTCTTCTGCTTTTAAATCCTCCAGCTGAGTTTTCTGTTTTTCAAGCTGGGACTCCAGATCTTCGATTTGCTGGCGAGTTTCGTTCAGATCGGTCAGCAGATTGGCATCATAATCTGAAATCTTTGAAACATACTCAGACGCATTAAGAATCGAAGATATGTCCTTAGCCTGTAAAAATACAGATAACAATGATGTATCTCCAGATTCATACATAGCCCGGATACGGGCTTTTAGAGCATCATACTGCTCCTGCTCGTCTGCTTTGGCATCTTCCAGCTTCTGCTGGGTAGCAGCCAGATCCGTCTCTGTCTGTTCCAACTGAGCTGTCAGGCTGGCTACTTCTGAATATACAGAATTTAGCTCCTGATCCAGTGAAGCAATATAAGATTCTGTGTCAGACTTGCTTGCCTGTAACTGGGACAAGCGGCTTTGCAATGCTTCCTTCTGGCTTTCCAAAGCTTCGAGTGTTTGTTCCACCTGCTCCTTGTCGCTGGCGGCAAACGCCGGTACACTTAATGAAAATACCATCGAAAAGGCCACTGCTGCCTTCAGAGTACGCATAACTTTCCTCTGCATGATGAATAAACTCCTTTCTTTAGTACATTCACCGTAACTGACCCGTCGGATCCCCCTGCTTTTTCCAGGCGCATCACCAGATCCGCACATCCTGTACAACCAATGACGGATCTTTTCCCAGGCAGTTACTCTCCTTAAGTATCCGGTTTTAATTATAACATACTTGTTACACAAAGTCGATATTTATTGTATAATTATTAATTTTTTGTTACACATTATTGTGGTGCGCCTGTATATACTTTAAGCAAACTTTATCTTAAGGTGCAAATTTCATATTTGTTTTTTTGGGAAGCTATGGAAATCCCAATTATCGGGCAATAAATCTATTTTAGGAAACCAGCCCAAAATAAGTAAGAAGCCCATCGTAAATACCTTCCGCAAAGCCGTACTGTTCATCAATGAGCCGCTGGCGGTCCTCAAAATTGGAGAGATAAGCAAGCTCCACTAAAATAGCAGGCATACGGGTACGCCGGAGCACATACAGGGATGGATTCACCCGGACACCATTATCTTTAGTGCCTACCACTTCCACGATCCCGTTTAGCACATGCTCTGCTAAATAGTAGCTTTCTGTATAAGCTTTATATACATAAACCTCTGTACCTTCAATATTGGGATTTACATTAGAATTGGCATGGATACTGATAAAATAATCGGCCGGCCAGTCATTGGCCATAGCTACCCGCTCCCTCAGACTGGTAGCATTGTTGGTCCCCAGGATGGTTTCCGGCGTCGGCCGGGATAGGCGTACTTGAAACTCAGGGTTGCCCCGAAGCATTTCCGCCAGATAGATTCCCACATTATAAGTAATATCCTGTTCATAAATTCCGGAATTTTCGGCGCCTGTATTATGACCGGAAGGATTATGCCCCTGGTCTACAAAGATTTTAATCGGCAAAAAAATCACCCCTTAACGTTCTATGACAACATATGCGTTAAGGGGTAAAATATTTACTGTGAAAAGAAAACAGGGAATGTCTACGCAGCAGTTCAACGGATCAAACTGCTCCATGTTCCTGCTTTTTCCCGGTTCCGAAAATAAATACAAGAACGCCTGACGTATAAAACAGATCGCCCAAATATGCCCCCATTCCAAGTAAGTATTCCAGAATCAGAAAATTTAATACGAATAGCAAACATCCGAAAAAGAATAAACCAACAGAGACGATCCGCCCCGCAAGACTTCCCTTATAACTTAAAGCAATGACACCCATGGCGATACAACAGGCAATGTTTATATACGGCGCTGTATATAAATAGCTTCCCGGCACACGCCCAAAGACTATTAATGGAATCAAAATGCTGGAAAAAACTCTGATTGCCAGAACCCTAAATGCTGAAAGCATAAGAGCCAGCGACTTTTTTGTATCTATCCCTTTTATACAAAAGATAATTCCCAAAACCAACCACAAAACAGGACAAATAATGCCCACTATAACATTAAAAATAAGTGCTGTTATCTCCATCTATAATCTCCGTTCATCCATTTATAATCTCCCACCTATTCAGGAAATCGCGGAAAGAAACCAAAGAATCAGGGCAAGTCCTGAAAAACCGCATGTTAAAATGCAAAAGATCAATGAAAGTACCCTTTTATCTTCTTTCTCACCTTTCTCATCCCCTGGTATTGCCACATTTTCAGCCCTGATGGACTCATATGTGTTTCGTGGCGGCTGAGGCTTAGGGGGTTGGGGCTGGTCCTGGGTCCTCTGGGGCTTAGGGGCCCGGGGCTGCCCGCCTTCCATTGTCTGTGACCGCGAATCTGATTCGGATCCGGCAGCCCTGGTTGGCCCCGGCTTTTCCCCAGGTCTTTTTTCTCTATATTCCCCTGCAAACATATGTACTGTATGCTCTGTATCATCTGCATCATCAATAGGATCTGTCTGCTCTGTATCCTTTAGACGTTCCGAAAAATCGGAGACAATATTCCCGCCAGCTGTCCCATCGGTCTTTGCAGGAGACGGCTGACACTGGATTGATGAACAATGCTTCATCCATTCCTGAAGCGCCCCTTTCATGGCCGTGGGACTTTCATAACGCTTTTCCGGGTCCGGATGGGCTGCTTTGCACAAAATATCTGCCAGCTGTGGATCACAGCCAGTTGGCGGAGGCAATGGACAGCCAGACAAACGCTGATTTGTGGCCGCCTCCATATCCGCGTAACGGATCGGCGCCGGAACCGGAGGCATAAAAGGCATACGCCCGCTATTCACAAGACGGTACAGCACAAGCCCGAGAGAGTATGTATCCACAGTAGCGTCATACCGCTCGCCCCTGAAAACTTCCGGAGCCATGTATGTACTTGTCCCCTTCTGGGACATGGTGGCGCGGGTTCCCTCCAAATATCTGGAAATCCCGAAATCACCTAATTTAAACTGTCCAAATTGGGACACAAAAATATTATCCGGCTTAATATCCCGGTGAATAATATTTTTTCTTGCGCAGTATTCCAGGGCAGTACAAATATCTATTCCCATTTGAACGATCTGTGCCGTACTCATTTCATTATGCTGGCGAAATGTATTGAGATTTTCCAGCAGTTCCATACGGATATAAATATTCCATCCCACGCCATTCTCATCAGGCTCAATTTCATAATCCTCAATAGACACAATATTTGAGGCGCCTTTTAAAGATTCCATAATGGAAATCTCCCCCGCCAGGCCCTGGACTGCCTCTTTGTAATAATCAGAAACCTCCTGCCGGGTTAAGCCGTCAGACTGCATCTCCCGGATCTGGGACTCGTCATCAGGAATATGGATGCACTTTACTGCTGCGCAAAAGGTCTGGTCAAAGGTTTTCCGCACAACCTTATAGACAGTGCCAAAAGATCCTTTTCCAAGAACACTGTCCACCTGCCACCGCGGCCAGATCTTTTCAATAGCATTTTCCCTCATTTCAATAATCTCCTCATTTTTCTGTTTGGAATGTTTGCCTGACAGCCGCAACCCCCACTGGCACTCTTTGCCGCTGACGCCCTCGGCCGCTTTCTGCCGTCATCGCACCCCGGCGGCCCCGGCGGCCCCTGCGGCCCTTCAGGCTATAAACCGCCCTCCGTCGTCATCGCGGCCCAACCGGCGGCAGGACACGATACTGCCCCTCCCAGGCGGCAATGAGCACCGGAAACACCGGCACAGGCACCTGCTCCCGCTGGGCCTGGGCATCAAAGCTGCGGGCCAGGCTCCGGGGAGCATTAAGCCACTGGGCGCACTCCTGTCCGACCTTGTCCCGGACACGGATCCGGCTGATGCTGTTTCCGTCTACCCGGTGATCCGTCCGGATGCAAAAGGCGTCCAACACCTGACAGCCTGCAAGTCTTACATCTGCAGGGACAGCCTGATTTTCTCCGGACCGGGTAAGCAAGGATACGCCCCCCACAACTGCTAGTAGAGCAATGATTCCAAAAAGAACAAGCATGGCCATGGATGCCTGGCCTTTTAATGTAAGGGTTCCGAGGCCGCAAAGGATAAAAAATGCAAACATAAGACATAAAATCCCGGTGATCATCCGGGATCTGCTGTCTTTTCTCTGTCCACCGCCTACACTGCTTTCAATAAACCTAAGCTCCCACTCTGCAGGCGGACGCCAGCCCCAAAGCTCACTGATGGTCTGCACGGTCATAATAATTCTTCAGCCTTTCTATGAAACGGGCTCGCTCATCATCTTCAAAGCCTTTAAAATAAATCTCCTGAATATCATCATGGTTAAACAAATATTGGTAATCGTCCCCAATATTTCCTTCCGGGTACAGCACGCCAATATAATCATATTCCACCTGACTCTTTTTATCCGTCTGGCGCACACCATAGATCATCAGGCGCTTAACCCCGCCTTTAAGTAAAACTACGCTTCCAATAGGGAGCAAATTTTCAATATTCATCGCTTTTCTCCAATCCTGTTTTTACATCAGCCAAAGGCCCAGCTTGTAAAAGATCCCCAGGCAGCGGATACCCCATCGGTAATATTCTTCGCCGTCTTGCCTACAGCATCTCCTACAGCATCGCACACCTTTTTAGCCCCGTCAGCTACATTGGAAGCCAGGTCTTTTGCGCCGTCCGCAATAGCTTCACCCATATCCAGGATGCCATCGGAAACGGTTTCCGTAAAGTCCTTGCCCCATAAATTTTCACATAAACAATCCAGGCCCCATTTGGCCAGGACGACACCGCCGCCAACAACCAAAGCCGGAGCCGCAGTAAACCCTAACGCTGCCAGTCCGGCAGTAACGCCTGCAGTGAGGATCGCATCGGTTCCAATATCCACAGCGGTTTCTGTCACGGTCTCTGCTACAGCACGACCGGCAGAAATGCCTTCCTCACTATACTCCTCATAATTATCAAAAGCATTTCCGGCCAAAGAAAGGATACCGCCGGCCCATTTTGCACCTACGGACAGCCGGTCTCCGATTTTTGCCGCCTTGGTCATATCATCGCTGTTTTCAAAGGCATACTCGGAAAACTCCTTTTTAAGGGCATTCCAAAACGTAGTGTCCTCAGGAATGACTTTCTCATTAATACCTAAAAGATAGTCCATGATTTCATCTTTTTTCATGCCCTGGCTCATCCATGAGCCAATAACTCCTAAAATGCCTGCGCTGGCTGAGCCGGCATCTACTGCCTTTTCTCCATTGCTCTTATCCCCGTCAAGAAGGTCAAGCACGCCGCCGGCACCCTTGCCCAGGGCGCCAAACTCGCCGATTGCGTCTTTTAACAGTTTTTCCAC
Source organism: Candidatus Scybalocola faecavium (assembly GCA_018713145.1). Taxonomy (GTDB): domain Bacteria; phylum Bacillota; class Clostridia; order Lachnospirales; family Lachnospiraceae; genus Catenibacillus; species Catenibacillus faecavium. Next base: position 204,981 of record DVFP01000013.1, on the reverse strand, counting down.
CATAGAAACGCCGTTTTCATCTTTACTATCCAGCATTGCCAAAATGGCAGGATTTCTTATGATCTGAAGAACGGCCTGCAGCCCATCCTTTTGAGTCTCTCCGCTAATGGCACTTTCACAGGACTGATACCTGCTTTTAGCCCGAGCTAAAACATTTCCCAAGCTGGATATGGTCTGTCTTTCTCCCGAAAGATCCTGGGAAATGGTTTTTAACCTGCGGGAAAGATTCCCGGAAGATGCCCCGGAAAAGCTTAAGTTCCGGCTGGTATTAGAAATACTGGAAGCAATGGTCCCCAGACGCTTTCCAATCTGATCCATGTTCTGGGCTGCCCCATCCATGGCAGACCACCGGACGGTTAATGTATTCATCCCTTTGTCCCTCCCTTGTCCCTTGATTTTTCACATCAGAATCGCCGGAATCTGCCAAAAAGGCAGACCGGTCTAAACGATCAGTTTACAAAGCATCCATTACCTTCAAGCTGGGTAGTGGACCACCAGTAAGATGAACCTTCCGCATCATAAGCAATAGCATAAATATATGCGCCGCTTTCATCCTGCTCAATAGGCGTATAAGTCCCCATGGTGGCTGTATAGGTGGCTGTAAAATCCTGCCCATCCTGACGCCAGGCAATAGTCATGGTCCCGTCCTCATACCCGTCGGTAAAGTTTCCTGTTACTGTGGCCTGAGTTCCGTCACTGATCCACCAGGTATAGGTGCAATTTCCGTTAGGCTGGCCGTCCCAGTTTCCATCTAAAATCTCATAACTTCCATCAGAATAGCATTTCACCTGGATGCCGCTGCCATAACGTTTATCATCCTTAATGCCTCCATAGTAAAGACCATTGCTGTCATAAAGGATGCCTGTACCTTCACTGACTGTATTTTTATAGATTCCGTCGATAAGATAGCATGAGCTGATGCCGCCGCTGTCCGACTCCTGGACTACCGCATGGGCAATACCGCTGTAATCTCCGGAATCCAGCATGGATTTTAAAGAATTTAAGTAATTGGTCCGCTCTTTAATATAATCAATGCTGTTTACAAGATTTGTATATTCTTCCTCTCCAATGGTATCATATAATTCCTCAGCCTTTGCATAGGCTGTATCAAAATCTCCTGTAGAGAGTGCATCATTAATATCATCATATCCCAGAGCAATGGTTGCCTGATCCACATCTCCCTGAAGAGACGCCAGATTTTCATCCTCCGGGTACTTTTGGCTGCCTTCGGCCAAAAGGGTCTTAGCATAATCCTCACATCCGCTGATCTGGGACAGGGCATTATAAAAAGACAAATACCACTGGGCATTATCGCCGGAACAGTCCGCCTTCCCCGCCACAGCCTGAGTACACTGATTATACTGGTCAAAAAATGCCATAACATCCGCCTGGGCATTGGATGTATCCCCCTGGTCAAACTTATCTAAAAGCTCCTGGCCTCTGGCATCCATATAAACATTTACCGCATCCACGATTTCCTTCTGTCCGGTCTCATCCGGTGAGGACTGGAGATTTCCGATGGATTCCAGATCACTGATCATGTTGTTCCATGTCTGATCTGAAGATACAGAAGTATCTGCGGTATGGGTCCGCAAAAGAGCGATCCATGCTTCCAGGGATCTTGGCTTTTCTTCCAAAGCCCGATCCTGATAAAAATACAATGCCTCCTGGTAATCTCCCTTTTCGTAGGCCCGATCTCCTTTAGACATGGCGCTGTCAAACCGGGTGTCTGTATCTGAAATGGCATATATGGTCTTATTAAACAATGTTTCCCCATGACCGAAGGGGATGCAGAAATAAACGATCACAAACAGGACTATGACCCCTGTCAGACAGCAAAGAAGGATCTGCCATGGCCGGATGCCGGATTTCTTTTCCTGGTTTCCTCCATAGGCCAAACCGCCGTTTCCGCTGACGCCGTTTGGGCCATTTACTCCGCCTGCCTGGCCGTTTCCGAAAGCCCCGCTGCCATTGACAGAGCCGCCGTAATCGTAGCCGCCGTCTGCGCCGGCGCTATAGCCGTTATTGCCGCCGTAGGGGCTGCCCCCGGCACCATCCCGGCCGCGGCCCTCCCCAAACATATATCGGGTGTGCTCATGGTTTTGGGTATATCCCGTCTGTTCCTGATTCTGTGCAAAGCCCGTCTGCTGAGCGTATCCGGTCTGCTGAGCATAGCCCGTTTGCCGGGCATACTGTCCCGGATCATAAGGCTGGCCGCTTTGATTAAAATCACTTGTGGCGCTTCTGCTGCCTGAATTTTCCACATCCAAAGGCGGAATGATCCCGGTTTCCACACCGGCGCCTTGAGCGTGCTGCCCGGATACCTGCCACCGGATCAGATCATTTTTCATATCCGTAGGGTTATTGTAGCGGAAATTCACATCCGCGCTGCATGCCCTGCGGACAATATCTGCCAGCAGCTTTCCCCCTTCCGCCGGTTCCGGCATCGGCTCCCCGTTTAAACGGCGGGCCATGGCATTTTCATTATCTTCATAGGAGATCGGTTTAGGGTAGGGCGGCATAAAAGGCAGCCGTCCCCGGTTTAAAAGCCGGTATAAAACAATACCAAGTGAATAAATATCCACGGTAGCGTTATAAGGCTCCCCCCGGTAAATCTCCGGCGCCATATAGTTGCTGGTTCCCTTCTGGGAAAGGTGGGCGCTGGTCATTTCCAAATGACGGGCAATGCCAAAATCCCCCAGCTTAAAATCCCCAAATTCATTAACAAAAATATTATCCGGTTTAATATCCCGGTGAACGATCTGTTTTTTGGCACAGTATTCCAGGGCAGAACACATATCAATCCCCAGGTGGACAATATCATCCACACTTAATGGATGCTCGGTCCGGTACTGGTTGAGATTTTTCAAAAGCTCCATACGGATATAAATCGTCCAGCCAATACCATCGGCATTTTTCCTTACCTCATAATCCTCAATGGTTACTACATTGGGCGAACCTTTTAAGGATTCCATCAGCTCGATCTCACTGACCAGGCCTTTAAGAGCGCTTTCATAATAGGCCGCCACCTGCTGGGTGCTCATCCCATCGGCTAAAAGTCCCCGAATCTCTGAATCCTCAGAAGGAACCCGGATAATCTTCACCGCAGAATAAAAGTCGTGTTCAAAGCCAAAACCGGTACGCTTTGCCTTATATACCGCCCCAAAAGAGCCGGTGCCGATCAGCTTTTCAATGTGCCAGTTCGGCCATATATTTTCTAAAATGACATCTGCCATAGCTATTCCCTTCCTGTTATTCTATGAGTAGAAATCCCAAGTTATCAAAACAGTCCGCTTTCCATCCGTCCGGATCGTATCATTAACTGCATTATACCGGACAGACCGGTCATAACTGTCAGCGGACCATATAATAGTCATTGTATCATTTTCTTACAGATTCGTAAAGGTGGGGTGGATTTCGCAGACGATCAAAGTAATGTTGTCTTTTCCTCCGGCGTTTAGGGCCATGTCGGCCAGGCCGGCTACAGCGTCCTGGGGAGTGGGGGCATGGTAGAGACAGGTGGCAATATCTTCCATGGAGACCATATCCGTTAGGCCGTCACTGCACACAAGGAACCGATCCCCTTCCAGAAGGCGGCCTTTGGCCACGTAGGGCTCAATGGTCATCTCATCCTCCGGCACACCGATAAACTGGGTGAGCACCGGTTTTCTCCCTTCCAGGCCCTGACTTTTTAAAAATTCCGCATTGGTGTGGGATTTGCTGATCTGCTTCATCACATTTTCCCGCAGCCGGAAGATCAGGCTGTCTCCCACATTGCAAATATAGGCCATGTCCTGCCACAAATACAGGATCGCCGCCGTAGTCCCGGTCTGTCCAAGGCCTTCGGACCGGGCCTGATCCACCACAGCCTGATTCATAGTATAGCAGGCTTCTTTAAGAAAATCCTTTGGAGCCTTGATCACTGTATCCAGCTGGTCTACGCATGCAGCAAAAACAGATGCAGCCGTAAGGGATGCCTTTTCACCGGCATTTTCTCCTCCCATGCCGTCAAATACAGCGGCGCATACCGGATCTTCCGTGTCCTGGCTGCTGCACATGATGGTCTTTAGATCCAGCGTTCCCGGCGCCAGATATTTTCCGGAAAAATACAGGTTATCCTCATTATTGGACCGGACACGGCCATGATTGGTCACACCGGCCGAAATAACTGTAAAGCTCATGCTTAAATTCCTCCATAGGCTCAACAAGGCGTCGGGATACATCCCGGCGCCGCTTGCTGAAGGTTATTCCCGCGGTTTATAAGCATTACCGCATATGCTGTCTTATACAAGAGCATCCGTTGGCAGGCCGGAGGCCACTTCTACGTTGGCAGATTCAGCTTCCTGGTAAACTCTTGCCATTTCATTCAGGTCTGTTACATGCTCCTGGATCATCCGGTTAAGTTTCTCAATATCATCCTGAAGCTGATTAAATTTATTAATATATGCAGTGGACGCTTCCCCCTGCCAGGAGCTGCTCATCCCTTGAACGATGGTGGTCATCTGCTGAGTCAGGCTGCTGACAGTCTGTCCGCTGGCTGAAAATTCCTGTGCTGTTGAAATAAGCTTTTCCGGTGTTACATTTAAGATACCTTCCATGATCATTCTCCTCCTTTAAACAGTCCTTGTGCTTGCAGTGTTCACATTGGTTGCTTCTGCCTGAGAATATTTTTGAGCAATATTCTGAAGGGCTGTAACATACTGGTCAATCGCTGTTTTAAAATTAGTCATCTTAGCCTTGTCTGTCTGAAATGCATTGTGAAATGTATTCTTGGCTTCGCCTTCCCACATAGTCATCAGAGAAGCCTCTGTATTTTCCAAGGCTGTGATCTGTGCCTGCAGGCTCTGATTTAACTGAGTCAATGTTTCTGCCTGACGGTTCAGTTCTGCTGCTGTTACCTGAAATTGTGACATAATATAATCCTCCTCTTTCTATCCTTCCGCTATCGCGGATCAATGACTTGCTATATTTGCTCTGATTCCCGGATCCTTGCCAGCTCCAGAGCCCGCATCTCCGCATTGTAAGTATTTTTTGCAATGGTCTTAATGCTGGCTGCTGCGTCTTTAAGCGCCTGGGCGCTGGCGCTGATCTGATCCACCAGGGAATTTCCTTTTTGAAGGAACAGATTGGCGCTGTCTCCTTTCCAGGAACCGGCCACGCTTTGTAAAGTTCCTGAAAGCTGGCTGGCTGCGATCTGGTTCAGCTCCTGAGCAAGCTGCTCCAGCTGGGATGCCTGATTGCAGGCATTTTTAAAATTGATCTCAATGGTGGTCTTGCTTAATTGTGCCATATCCTGTCCCCTTTCTAACTGAGCACATCTGAAGGCAGCCCTGCCGCCAGATCCCTGGCTGCGCTTTCTGCCGAATCATATACAGACGCCATGCTCAGCAAGTCGCCGGGATGCTCTTTCAGCCGCTTTAAAGCTGCCTGGATCTCTTCCTTCCGGCTTTCATAGGCCCTCCGGTGGGCATCCCCGGCCTCGCCGATCCAGTAGGATGAGCTTCTGGCCACCAGCCGGTCTATGGATTCAAAGACCTGGACCATTTTATTAATACGGCTTTGGGCATTTTCAGCTGCCGTCTTTAAGGCCTCCCCGGATACTTTTACCGTTATGCCTTCATAAACGCCGCCTGAACCTGATGCCATAGACACACCTCCTATACCGGAATGGATGCTACCATATCGTAAACATCCTGTTCACACTGATTGTATTCTTTAACTGCATATTCCATATGTTCTTTATAAGCCTGGAGGGATGAAAAAACCTCCTCCATCACTGCAAGATCCTGGGACACCTGTTCATAAAAGGTATCATGGGCCAGACCGGACCATGTACTGCTTAAATTTTCTATACTTTCCTTTAAGCTGCCCAGATCTGAAGTGCCCGAAGATATAAGCCCTTCTAAAGACTGTATATCTGAGGATAATGCAGAAACATTGATCTCCAAAAGATCTGCCATTTTTTACACCTCCATTAGGATCCCCCAATGACGTTCATGTATAGTCTGGGGATCGTATATGCCACATACCCTGTGGCAAACACCTGTCCGCCGCCTTCCTCATACTGCTCTTCAATGGCGGTCTCACTTTGGCCGTATCGGTCTGCCGCCGATTCCAGGGCTTTTGCCATGGTCTTTAAGGTGCGGATCTGATCAGCCAAAGGCTCCCGGCGCCCTTTCAGGCTCCCTGCAACCGGAGCCAGGGAGGCCTGGCACTGTAATAAGGATATGATTTTTTCCATCTGTCCGGATACTGCCTCAATCCGGGCAGCCTGTGCTTCCATCTGAACCGCGCCTTCCCGCAGGTGCAAAAATGAAACCTTCAAACCAGGACCGCCTCCCTTCCTTGCTGCTTTTCATGGTTTTACTATAACTCATTTTTTCTAAAATGTCCTGTTTTCCTGATAAATTACCGTTTTTTCTGACGAATGGATCGAACTACACCAAAATCAGCGGATGCCCCGTATCAATACCGCACTGAGCCAGGGTCTTATCCATAGGGAGCATCATTTGAAGCAGGGGGCTGCACAGTACAAGGGCGTTGGCATCCCCCCGAAGGATACACTGCTCCTTCTGGCTTACCATAGCCGCCACCTCCTCAATAACCGAAGCAACAGGCGCATTTTCATCAATATTAAAATCATAGGTCTGTTCCACAGAGGGTACATAAATATCCACCAGGATCATCCCCAGTCACCTCCCAGCAAACGTTTAAAATAAAGCTTAAAAAGCCCCGGGCCGGCCGGAGCCTGCTCCTGCCGGGCCCCTTCCTCATAAACCAGAAGATTTTCCATCCCCTCCGCCACCAGCATCAGGCGGCGGAGGGTCTTTTCTGGCTGACCGGCAGGGCAGGCGTCCCACAGCCAGAGGATCTTTCTCTGGATCAGGATCATAGCCGGAGGGATAAAGTCCCCGTCAAAGGGTTGGACCGTCACCGGGCCGTCACGATCCTGAAAGGACTCTCCGATCCACTGGCAAAATTCATAGCACCAGTCCTTTGTTGTCTCATAGTACAGCCGGAAGGCTCCCGGCTGGGCAGCTACCCCTTCCAAACGGGCCACACCGGCACGATCCTTACCGATCCACCCCCAGGCCGGGGAAAATTCCCGATCCTTTGGCCAGACAGTCATCATAGTTGAAGCGCTTTTTATACATTCAAAAAAATCCGCCATTTCTCCCGTCAAAACAGCCCGGCCATTTTCCGGGACAACACATCCTCTGGCCATAAGTTCTGCCAAAAGCTTGTGGGCACGGACCAGTTCCCGGCGCCCGGAAAAATCTTCCGCCGGTACTTCCGCTGCCTCCCCAAACCGGGGAAGGATCAGTTTTTCCAGCCCGGCGCCGGCAGCCATCATTAAAATCTCATCCAGTGTTGCAATCTCCATTTTTATTTCCTCACATCCATGGTCTTCTTTCAGCTCCGCAGCCGCCTACGCCTTAAGTCTCTTTCTCCCAGATCCGGCGCACATCCGCCCGGTAGCTTCTGGATACCGGCACCATAAGTCCGTCCGCCATGGCTACAGTATTCTGGCTTAAAACAACCTTTTCGATTTTTTTCCGGTTAATGATAAAGCTTCTGTGGCACCGGATAAAATCTTCCGGAAGGATCTGGGAAAGATGATCCATAGTATCATAAAATCCATATTCCTTATGGCCTGCCCTTAAGAAAATCTTTTTCTCCCTGGACTCAAAATAGCTGATCTGATCATAAGGAACTCTTAACCGGCCATCCCTGCTTTCCACCACAAAAGCGTCCCGGACATCCTCCCGTCCCAGCTTTTCCAGATATGCCCGGATAAAATCCCGGACCACCTGGCAAAGCTGTATAGGATCCGCAGGTCTTAGCAAAAGAGAGCCGGGCATAATGGAGGGCTTAAGATATTTCATCGGCGACATGGTGCCATCGGCAATGACCATGAGCAGGGCCTCCCCGTACTGCTTCCGAAAGTCCTCCAACATAGCCACATCCCCATCGGTAGCAGCCTCCATACAGGCCAGATCCACCAAAGGCTGTTCATGTAAAAACCGTTTAAATTCATCAGCCTTAGAAAACCCGTTTATCTGCCACTGCTCCCGGGTCATACGGGCCGCCTCCTCATGAAAAACCGTTAAAAGCCTGGCCATTTCCTCACGGGAAGAATCGTAAGTTACATTGGAAATCATAAACTACCTCCGTACCTGGGGAACGATCACCACCGGAGCCTCCGGGGCTTCCCCGTCTGTGGACGGGATCATGGCAATTCCCGGTTTCTTTGGCTTGCCTTGAGCTGTAAATGGAATATAATCAAAATTCAAAAGCCGCTGGCCGGAAACATTGCCCCCTAAATGGCAGCCCCACTTATTCCTCACCATATTTTCATACAGACGGATTCCTGCCAAACGGGCAGTATCTTCCGGATTCATGCAGGCAAACATAAAGACATTGTGAAGGCTTCCCTTATCTGTAATATTTTCCATAAAACCCATCATGGCGCCTACGCCCTCTGCCGGATGCTGCACATGCTCAACAAAATCTGTCAGCCGGTCGATAAAAATGAAATACGGAGGCTCTTCCTGCATTTTTTCAAAAATCTCTCTGTCATCCAGACCGTCATCTGCCGCACTGCGTTTTTTCTTATTTCTGGCAACAAATTCCGGCAGAAGTTTTTCCCAGAATGTATAAAGTTTTATATCATCATCAATAAACTGAGCCTGGATCGTTTCTGCCAAACCTTTAAGCCGTCCTGAAAAATCAATGACCACCCGGCGGCTGTTTTCCTTTAAGGCGGACGTATACGCCAGTACCTTTAATACATTCGTCTTGCCGCTGCGGGTTTTTCCGGAGATTATATAACAGAAGGTCCGGCTTAAGTCCACACTGTAAATCTGGGCATTAGCCTCATTATACCCCATGGGAAGTTTGTCCGGATCCTTTGCCGCCTTTTCCACATCTTCCAAAGCCATAAACTGGGAAATCTCCGGCTTTTGGGGAATCTGGGGCACAGGCCTTGCCCTGCGTCCTGTATAGGACTCATTCATAGCCTGGCACTCCCGGATGATTTCTTCATTTCTTGAATAATCGTCCTGGGCCTCAAGGCAAAGGGCGGTCTGAAATTCCAGCACACCGGAAGGACAAAGGGCCAGGCCCCGTCCTTTAACGCCAGCCTCCGGCAGCACCTCCAGATGGGAAATATGCATAGCCTCAGAATACTGAAACTTATCTCCCATTTCCAGACAGATCACTGTGCGGATATTGTCTCCGATACGGCTCTGGATCTCTGACGGGCCAAAACCCGCGGAAGAAATCAGCAGGTAAATACCGTAGCTTGCCCCGTCTCTGGACAGCTGGATCAAAATATCTTCATAGGCGTTGGCCGTTTTTTCCCGAAAAGCAGAATACTGATCAATGACCAGGAGAATGGCCGGAAGTACAACACCGTGGGTCTTTACATACTGCTCATAATTGCCCCCCTGCAAAAGGGATTTCCTCTCCTTTAAAATACCGGCCATCATATTAAAGAAACGGGCGATCTTCTCTGTGTCATTTTCATATAAAACTCCGCCTACATGGGCCAGATCCTCAAAGGCTCCCAGCATATGGCTGGAAAAATCAATGGCATAAATATTCACATGGGTGGGAGAATATCTGTGGGCCAGGGAATAAATCACGGTCTGCAAAAATGTACTTTTTCCCGTAACTACAGTACCGCACACTGCATGATGGCCATTTTGGGCAAAATCTACCACTAACGGCATCTGCGCCTGGTTCACCGGATCATCGCACAGACCGACCACTGCCTTAAGGGACCATTCCGCTCCCTCTTCCGGCCACTTGCCGTCATGCCATGCATTTTCTGCATACATGACCAGATCCTTTAAATAAAGCTTTTGAGGCAGCACAGGAAGCCAAAGGACAAACTTGTGGGTATAGCCTTCTCTTGCCGCCATCCGCTCTAAATATTCCACCACTGCATCTAACTGGGTCTTTTCCTTCATCTCCGGAAGCTTTAAGTTTTCCTCCCCGGAAATCTCTATGATCCGATCCACGATACTTTCCACCCGGTTGGTACTTGAAGACCGGGCACGGCGGTAGATCTGCAGAAATTCCTCCAGCCGCCGGGTATTATATTCATTTTCCGGATAATCCAAATGCTGCTCTTTAAGCCGCTTAAACAAATACTGGCAGGCTCTTTGAATCATATCACTATCTAAGGGATGGATAAAATCATAGTCATTTCGTCTTGCAAAATCCCGCACCATGGAAGCCAGCTGACAAAGCCACTGATACTTTCTGGCCTCCTTCTGGCGGATCTTGATCCGGTTGCCTACTAAGGCGGCTTTCCCGTTCAGGGAACACAGCCGGGCAATATCTGTTTTTCCCGCGCCTGGTGAATCATCATACACAGCTCCGGAAAATCCGGACTGGAACAACTCGTAAAGTTCATCATTGCCCACTTGCAGGTAGCACCGGCCCGCCTGGGTAATATAAGCGGCATCCGGTTTATGGAGCATGTCGTTGCTGTCCTGCTTATCCTGGACCCGAAGGCACAGGCGGAACTTGGAATTGCTCCAAATATTATCATCCACTGTACCGCTGGGCTTTTGGGTTGCCAGGATCAGGTGGACCCCAAGGCTTCGGCCTACCTGGGCAACGCTGATCAGTTCCCGCATAAAGTCCGGCTCTTCCCTTTTCAATTCCGCAAACTCATCAATGATGATAAACAGATGCGGCACCGGAAGGGTCGCTTCATTATTTTTAACAAGGCGGGTATATTGATTGATATTATTTACGCCATGCTCATTAAAAATCTGCTGGCGCCGCCGGTTTTCGCTTTTAATAGATACCATAGCCCGATGGACCTGATTTCCTGATAAGTTGGAAATCGTTCCCATCATATGGGGCAGATGTTCAAACAAGTTTGCCATGCCGCCGCCTTTATAGTCAATGATAAAAAATCCAATGTCATCCGGGCTGAAATTAACTGCCAGGGATAAAATATAGGTCTGAAGGGTTTCCGACTTACCTGAGCCTGTGGTTCCTGCCACAAGGCCGTGGGGACCGTGGAACTTTTCATGAATGTCCAGATACACCGGAGCTCCCCCTGCCTTCTGTCCGATGACAGCTTTCATGCTGTCATAGGTACGGTTTTTCCGCCAGCGGGAAGCCACATCCATCTGATCTAATGTCTCCACACCCATCATTTCAAAAAAGGTCAGAGACGCCGGGATTTCCCCGCCAGTCTCCACTTCATTCACTTCAATAGAGGAAAGGCGCCGGGTAAAATTTCCCAGAGAGCGGTTATCCACTTTATCAAAGACGACCGGGATCCGGTCCGCCCGGTCGTCCCGCACACTGTAGATTCCTTTATACTCTCCATCATTTTGTATGATAAACTCGCAGCTGTTGGGAAGCTGCTCATACCGCTCTACTAAAAGAATTGTTGTTACGCCCCAGGCAGCTTCCGGCTCTAACAGATACTTGGCGATCAGTTCGCCCTCAAGCACATCCGGATCTGTAATAAAAAGTACATACCAGGGCTTTGGCACATTCGTCTCTGTCTTTATAGGATCCTGATTTTCCGCTCTCTGACGCAGGACCCTGGCCAGCTCATAAAAGACATCTGCCGCTCCTACCGGATCGTCGGCCACAAAACGCACCTTTTTATCTTCCGACCATACGTGGGGAAGCCACTTTACACAGCCTAAGCTTTCTGCCTCACGGCTGCTGGCCCGGTCATATACAAGGCCGATCTTCACATCGGTATAGCAGTTATTGGCGCCGATCTGGAGGATCAGATCCTGGGCCACCTCATAGGCTCCCGCCATGCCCTGGCCGCCGATGATACCGATCAGAGGATGCTCCATAAGATCCACCCCTACAGGAACATTTTGAAGATTTTTATAAGTTTCCCTGATCTGAGCCGGGCGGGACGCCAGTTCATCCTTGCGGACCGTAAACCGCTCTTTTGGTATGATGATCGGTGTCTGGAAGGGCAAAACGCCAATGCCCAGACGGTGATATAAAAAGTCCCTGTGGGTACTGTTCCGGTTCCAAAGCAGAGGATTTTGCCGGTCAAAAGAAGCATACTCTGCTGCCGGACGGTACATATTTAAAAGAGCCGTACCATTTTTCTCGTATTTTTCCCGTATGGTTGCCACCATCTGATCCAAATACTGGTCATAAGCCGCAACCCGGGCATGTTCTTCCCCTTCCCGGTTTTTCTTTTGCTGGCTGATATTTACCAGCGCCCAGATAGTCCCGATAATTGCTGAAGTCACCGCAGTCACAAGACCGGTAAACATAAAAATCGATGGGGAACCGTTGTTGGAACTTTGCCCAACAATGGCCATCACACACCCTAAAAGCATAGGCACAGCCATGGTCAAAGACGGTCCGATCGTCATAAGGACAGACTGCTGGACCGGATTTGGCGGCGCCGGCGGGGCCTCGATCTCCACCGGAGTGTCATCGATCCCTTCAATATTTCTGGGGACCCGGTGAAAATAATTTTTTGTCCGGCCTAAAAATCCGTAAAAACCGGACTTTCCAGCCATATCTGCCAGTTGGGCCGCCGACAAAGGCTCAAGCAAAGATTCGTTGATCTTAAGATTTTCTACAGAATCATCTACAGCAAGTACATTGCCTAAAAAGATCATTTGAAGTCCGAGGATATTGATCTGATCGCCAAAACACAGGACGCGCTGCTCTTTCATACGGATATTGTTGATAAAAACGCCGTTGCTGCTTGGCTCTCCGTCCCGGCTTCCGTCCCGGATCAACCACTGGCCGCCGGAAGAAAATAAGGTGGCATGGGTCTTGGACACCAGGCCAAGATAGTCATAGTTCATGGCCGCTCCGGTATTCTTTTTATTGCCAATGATCAACTGGGAAATATGATTTAATGAATATTTTTTATAAACAGTGAAAGAATTTTGAGTTTCCCGCACAAGAATCGTCAGCTGCCTGCCATACTGATCTGTAAGCAGGAGCATGTCTTTATCATGGATCGTCTGGCCGTAAAAAGGCGCATTATTTTTATAGATGGCGTAACCGTCATCCTTTAAAAAATGCCACTGATGGTCCACGATCTCCATTTTCAGGACAATATCGTCCTGCAGGGAAAATGTATTTTTGTTAAGAATGACCGAATGGTCTGCATTATTTACAGCCGGGAGGAGGATCTCCTTATAAACTGCCTGGCTGTAAAGAGATAATATAACACTCATGGCCCCGTCTTTCCTCTCCAGTATTTCCCGGGGATCACATGTCCCCGGGATCTAAATAAAGTATACTTCTAAGGAAAGAGTCCGTCAATAATGAATCTGACCCCAACTGCTCATCCGTGTCCGGGCATTTACCGTTTTTCCATTAAACGGGGCATGACCCGGCTGTAAAGAATGGCCGTGACTGCCGGCCCTGCAATATCTGAAATCGGCTCTGCAAAAAATACCGCCTTTGCCCCAAAAAAGACAGGAAGGATAAACAATGGGATAAAATATACCAGCTTCCTGAAAAAGGACAGGGGCAGGGCATATCGAACCTGTCCCAGGCCGGTAAATCCGTCTACCACAGCATACTGAGCGCCTAATGGGATCAGTGCCATGGTGGAAATGCCAATGGCCCACACAGCCGTTTGGGCGATCCGGGCGTTAGCGGTAAACAAACGCACAAATAAAGGACTCACCGTGCGGGCAGCGATAAACAAAAGGGCAGTATAGGCCACACATAAAAGGACGATATATCTTTGGGCGATCATCACTCGCTCCTTTTGTCCGGCTCCGTAATTGTAAGCTAAAATGGTCTGTGTCCCGCTGCTGATGCCTCCTAAGGGCATGGTCACCACCAGCATAAAGCTTTGGACAATAGTAGCACAGGTAATGAGCATATCTCCGTCCCCGGGCGCACTGTACCGGGCCAGCACCGCGTTTAACGCAATGATCATTACATTGTCAATGGCAATAATAATGAACGGCGTAAAGCCCATGACCATGATCTTTCCCATGATCCGGCCCTTATAGCCGCCAAAGGTGATCCTTACCGGCACCTTTTTTCCAAACAAAAAGGCAAGGACAAATATACAGCTGGCCATTTGGGAAAGGACTGTCGCTACCGCAGCCCCGCATACGCTCATATCCAGGACAAAAATAAATATAGGATCTAAAATAATATTTAAGACCGCCCCCAGGATCACAGACATCATCCCTACCTTTGCGAATCCCTGGGCAATAATAAACTGGTTCATTCCCGTAGAAAGGAGGGCAAAAACCGTCCCTGATAAGTAGGTGGTAAAATAAATGTCCGCATAAGGGTAGGTCATTTCACTGGCGCCAAACAACATAAGCATAGGCCGGCGGATGGCGATCATTGCTGCGGTAAGGATCAGGGCCAGCCCTAAAAGAAGGACAAAAGCATTGGATAAAATCTTCCTTGCCTCCTCCATGCGCCCTTCCCCCATACGCCGGCTCATAAGGGGCGACCCGCCAATGCCTACTAAAAAGGCTACCGAACCGACCATGGTTACTACAGGCCCGCATACCCCTACGCCGGCTAAAGCCACATCCCCGATCTGGGGGATATTTCCTATGTACATACGATCCACAATACTGTATAAAACGCTGACAAACTGAGCCAGCATGCTGGGAAATGCAATACGCCATACAAGACGGCGGATATTATCCTTTCCCAGATCATTTTCTACAGACATATTCTCTCTCTCCTTCATCGCGACATAAAGCGCCCTTTTCCAACACGAAAATGGCGCCACGATTACTTTATCACAGTCTGTGGAAAATTTCTACAGGAAGTTTATCATCCATCTTCCGTCCCCAGATACTCTTCCAAACATACTCCCTGGTCGTAAATTTCCTTTGCCGCCTCGACGCCTACATACCGGTAATGCCAGGGCTCATTAATGACTCCGGTAATATCGGTCTTATCCTGGGGATAACGGTAAATAAAGCCGTATTTATAGGCATTGTCAGCCAGCCAGGTGTAAAGGGCATCACTGGTGCACAAAGAGGTATCCGCATTAATATCCACAGCGATCCCTAACTCATGCTCACTTGTTCCCGGCACAGCCACCCAGGACTCGGCCAGCTTTTTTGCCTCATCCCTGGAATAGCCTTCATCTTTGTAAGCCTGGATCTTTTCATCCAAAAGCCGCTGCTGCACCTCATGGGTCCTGTATCCGGCCACGACCACCGGATAGATCCCGTCTGCCCGGGCCGCGTCAAACATTTCCTGAAGTTTTGGGTAGATCCGCTCATCTACCTTCTCCCCGTTAGACAGTTCCAAAAGATTCACCGAATAATTCTTTGGGATCGGATTATCCTTATTGACCAAAATCAGGTTCCACGGCCGATCCTCCTGAGCCTGGGTCTGAAAGATCCCAAGGAATCCATCCCCGGACCGGTCCCATGTAAAGCCCACCCAGCAGGCAAAAATCCCGCAAAGGATCACCAACACTGCCAGCAGGCCTGTCCACCATGATCTTTTTCTTCTTCTGTATCTGTTCATCTAACCACCGTCCTTGTGTAAAGCATATAGATCCCGGGGAGCAGCCCCAGAGTAAGTCCTCCGTAAATCATAAACAACAGGGGCACGGCCCCAAAAACCATTCCTCCCACCGGATACAGATGATACCCGGAAATGACCAGGTTCATCTGTAGGAGCTGATCCGGCAGCAGCGCAAAAACCTGGTCAAGACCGGGGATCGCCAAATTTGCCAGAAAATTAGGGAGCAATATAAAAATAAATGGGATCGTCACTGCCAGGATGGAGGAGCCTGTCCCGGCAGACACCGCCATGGCTAAAAGAGCGAAAAACAGGCAGCCTAAAAACCCTCCCAAAAGGATCACCACATATTCCTGCCATACAGTCATATTATAAAGACTGTCGCAGCCGAAAAACTGGGCCTGGATCATGGTCCCTGCTCCTCCGGTGCCGATGCAGCCAAGGACTCCCCCGGTAAATATAGCCATGGAAGTAAAGTAAGTCCCTGCCGTAATGGCCAGCCCGGCCCAAAGCTTGCTCCTTACCCCTTTTTTCTTTCCATGAAAGGATGTGAAAAAGACGGCGTCTGCTTTCCACTGCTTTTCGCAGGAAAAAATGCCGGACACTAAATAACCGATGACCAGGGCAATGACTGTGATCAGGCTAGGAGAAAGGTAAAAAAGCTGGTCCCAGCCATCCGCCGCCTCATAATACAGGGGAACCTTTACTTTCTCAAACTGACGGATCAGGTATTCCTTTTCTTGCTGCGTGTATCTTTCCCCTGCTTCTCCATCCAGCCACTGGCGTACACTTTCCACTCTCCCAGTGTAAAAGTTTCCCGCATCTTCAACTGTCAGCTCATTCACCGTATAATAATCAAATTGGTCAAAGGTGCCAAAAGCCTTGTCAAGGAGCAGCAAAATATCCGAGTACCCCTGTTTTCGTCCAAAGGAAATGTTTTGCTGATCAATATTATCAGACATGGCCTGAGGACTGGCATTTTCCTTATTATTTGTTTCAATGACCCGGGCCAGATGCTCTGTCGTCAAAGGGCCTTCCCACTGGGATTTGACTTCCTCCAAAAGTCTGGCCGCCTTTATACCGTAATGGCTGATGCCGGACTCATCGACATACCATACGCCATTGATGGCCATATGGATCATAAAAAGTGTTACCCCTCCCAGAAAAATCAGAGCCACTTTGGCGCTGTTTTTTAAAAGGATCTTTTTCATTTCATAAAAGATCATGGCCGCCTCCCCTTTCATCTCCCACATAGTACAAAAATACATCCTCCAGGGAGGCTTGGACCTTTTTGGCGTCGGGGAACGGTTTTTGGCTGGCAATGATCCGAAGCCCGATTCCTTCCGGCTCTGATTTTATGTTGGAAATTTTATACTTTTTCATAAGCATTGGCACCATGGCTTTATCTGCAAAACAGTCCCATACATTTTCCGGCATGGAATTGATCAGATTCCGGGCTGTCCCCTGGCACACTATACCGCCTTCTTTCATCATCCAGATTTCATTAGCGATATATTCTACATCAGACACAATGTGGGTAGAAAGAAATACCAGGCGATTCTGGGCTAATTCACTGATCAGGTTCCTGAACCGGATCCGCTCGTTGGGATCCAGCCCGGCAGTGGGTTCATCTAAAATCAGGATTCCGGGATCATTTAACATAGCCTGGGCAATCCCTGCCCGGCGGCGCATCCCTCCGGACAGCTTTTTCATCTTTCTGCCGGAAATCGATGAAAGTCCGGTCAGCTCCATCATCTCCCCGGCCCGTTTTTTTGCCACAGCCGGTCTCAGACCTTTTAGGGCTCCCATATAAAGGAGATAATCCTTTACCGTAAACTCCGGATAGGCACCAAAATCCTGCGGCAGGTACCCTAAGATCCTGCGGTATTCTCCGTCCATGCGGAAAATATCCCGGCCATCACAGGTAATGTTTCCTTGTGTAGGCGTCAACAGGGTACACATCATCCGCATCAGAGTCGTCTTGCCTGCGCCATTTTCACCCAGCAGGCCGTATACGCCGCTGTTCATCGTCTGATCCACATGGCAGACTGCCTGGATCTGCCCGAAATTTTTGGTCACATTATTCAATTTCAATTCCATCTGCTTTCACCTCCCAGACCGCTTCACATTTTTTTACAGACCGCACCATGGAAAATCCAAAAAATACCAAAGCAAGGACAAACAGTCCGACCCATACAGGCATAGTAATCGCGGCGTAGATCTGCTCATTTAAAAGAACCATCCACCATACAACGCTCCAGATCAGACACATGCCAGCAGCGGCGGTGCCGGAAAAATATTTTTCGCTGCATAAAAAGCCAAAACAGATACATGCCGTTACTGTCATTGGAAAAAGAAACTGGATCAAAAGCTCTGTCATGGCCAGCTTCATCGTCATCGATGCCGCAGCAATAAATCCGGTGAGCATAAAAACATCAGCAATGCCAAAAAGAAGCATCCGGGCTGCATACACCTGCTTTAAAGAATAGTAAGCAGCTGCCTCCACCTCCATAGCCTGACCGGAACGGTTTCTCCAAAGTTCCGGGATCAGCAGGATCACAAACAGGGAAGCAGCCACCCCCAGAGTCCGGTGCGCCTGCCATGCTCCATCCATTGTGGGATAAAAAAAACCGATCCCTGCAAGGACCAATAGCTGGAACAGCCACCATCGTTTTTTCATGACCCGAAACTGCATCCTTAAAAAGCCGGCGTAGGAAAGTATCTGAACTTCTTCTCCTTGCATAAAAGCACCCCATCCAGCTTCCACTGCTGCTTCCATATTTTCTTTTTCAGGCTTTAATGCCCGGGCTTGTCTGTATTCTTTTAATACATTTTCCAGATCCATGACGTATCATCCTCCTTTTCAATCAGCACTTTCAGCTTCAAGCAGCGCTTTCAGTTTGATTTTTGCCTGTCTGAACCGGTATTTTGCCAGAGGCAGGCCAATCCCCAGCACCCTGGCAATCTGAACCAGGGTAAGATCCTGAAAGTAATACAGGATCACGATTTCCCGAAATTCTTCCGACAGCTGTCCCAGGGCCCACTCCACCAGGATTTTGTCCGTCACCCGGGACTCCGGCCCGGGGACGGCTTTCTCTCCATTTTCTTTCCCGTCATCCAAAGTATACAGAGGGTTTTGACCATTGAAGGCTCCCATGCCAAAGCGGTCTCCTCCTAAAGTTTTCCTGGATTTTTTGTAATAATCTTTGCAAAGATTCCCTGCGATCGTATATAAATAATTTTTTGCCTTTCCTTTATGATGATAGCCGGACAGGCCGCCCATAAAACGAACAAAGGTTTCCTGGGTCAGATCTTTTGCTTCTTCCGGATCTTGACAGTGCCAGCCGCAGTATTTTAAGATTTCTCCGTAATACTTTTGAACAAAGGTCTCAAAAGCTTCCCTGTCTCCCTGCTTCATTTTTCGTATTAAAGTTAAATCACCATCCACGATAGCCTCCTGGAAATTTTGTCTCATCATATAATAAGCTGCCCGGAAAATGGGCATGAGACACCACACTCACATAAATCATCTCTTCTATAATGTATAACATCTGCCAAAGAAAAAAAGATAGGCTTTCATAAAAAATATTGATTTTTTATGAACAGTTCATCCGGCCGGTCAATATTCCGGACATCTGTCTGTTTCAGACACTAAGCTTCCCGGTCTTTCACCGCCATATATTTATCCCGCCAATGCTTTCCGATCTTCTGCAGCTGCCTTGCAGTCTGGGCCAGCTGATCATACTGGGTCTTGGCGCTGGCCAGCTGGGCCTGGGTACTGGCATACTTAGCCTGGGTATCAGCCAGCCGGCGCTTTAATTCCCGGCCCTCCTGTTTCCACTGGGCTTCCCGGAGCCCGGCCTGTTCAAGATCCCGGGATGCCTGGTCCCATTTCGCCTTCCACTGGTCTCGTTCTGCTTTCATCCGGGATGGATCTTCCGCCTCCCACACCTGATACTGACGGTCCTCCCGGCACCAGACAAAGGCTGCAGCAGCTTCCCCTTCCCGGCTCAAAGCCATGAATTCCTTTTCCCCTAACTCATACCAGTTTACATAAATCCTGCTTTCCGCTCCCTCCCATAGACAGGAAGCCTCCTCCGGATGCCACGGATCTGCCATAAAAAGCCGTCTCTGGGAATTTTCAAAGCACTGCTGATAAAACAAATACAGCTGCCCGCCAACCGGATGCAGTACGGGAGCTTCATACATCTGACGGTCAGACACCGGGCTTAAAACTACCCGGGCTCCTTCCTGATCCAGACATCCAAAAAGGATCTGATGTCCGAAATTCTCATAAACATAATAAATATGCCCCTGCCAAACCGCTGAAAAAAGCCACCCAAGACAGTCATTATGGCGCACCACCGGCATTTGTCCCGGCCGCAGCGGGGTAAAAAGCAATAAGATCCGGTTATTTTCCATATAAATCATGACCTTCCGCCCATGGGGCAGTTCATAAATGGTATTCATTCTTTCCTCCCACACTCATATATCCGAATCATGTCCGGACACGGTACAAAACATTTGTATATTATATGTCCGCCTGCCATTAAATTTGTGTGTGGAGAGATGTGTGAACCAAACCTGGAAAAACGCATAGTATAGAACTAAGAAAATATTATAGAAAGGATTAGGATCATGGCTAAAAGCAACACTTCCGGCTGCAAAAGCTGTCCAAAAAGATATGTGAGCACCGGGGTTTCAGAAAATAAAGACTGCCAGGACGTATGTGTCCATCCGATCTGCGGGGACCCGGATGTGCTTACCTTACTGGCGCCTGTAGTTTATGATGAGCTGGGGATCAATCTGTGCCGGACGATTGATATTACCCCGCCTTCAGGAGCTATATCCAGCGTTTCCGCCCAGATCATAAACATTGCCCAAAGCCAATCTGAAACTGCATCCACCACAGTTACCCAGATCAATGGCCGTCCCAACTGTTATCTGGTCACCCTGACCAATCTGTCCGTCACTTTCCAGATCACCTTTTACGACTGTGCCGGCCGCAGCCTGGGAACCCAAACCCTGACAGCCGCCTACCTGCCCTCTGACAGCAGCGCAGACGGCTATGACGCCATGGATGAGGACACCAATCCATCCAGTGTAGAACTGGAGATTTTCGCGCCTTACGGGGTTTCTGTCAATACTCAGTCAAACAATACTCCGGTGATCCAGTATGTGGGCTTTTCATCGGATAACAATACTATGCACCAGGGACTGAATATGATCGCTATCCCAAAAATCCTCAACATGGATCTGTCCTTAAACACCATCACCATCGGACTGACGGTTTATGTAAAAAGTATTTACTACTCTCAATATCTCATTCCCCACAACGGCAAGGCTGTTGTGCCTAAGGCCAGCATCCAGCCCAATGATGACACCATCTGCATGGATTTTGTCTGCGGTGATCTCCTGGAGCTGTCCATCAAGCCTTTGGAACTTGGCCCGCCAAAATGTGAGGGCTGCCTGAAACAGGCATGTGAAGAAAAATGCGACTGCTGCACCACTTCCCAGGCCCAGCAGCCGGCCGCCGTTTCCATCAGCGGGACACCGGACCTGTCCGAGTCCTCCCTGATCCCCGGATCAGTCGCAGATAATATCTGACCCTTATACCCAGGCTGATCGTGCCTGAAATAAACCCCCATCATATCAGGGTGTCCCGGGGATCCGGAAGGCATCCTGGTGTGATGGGGGTAATGGTTGGATTTATTACAAGTGCTTCAATTTCTTTTGCAGCGCAGCCTTCTTCCGGATAGATAAAAGACCGGCTGCCCATGATGCTTTTCCTCACCGCTTATCCGGTCCAGAAAAATATCGTACTGCAATAAGGCGGCGCCAGGTTTTGGCACCGCCTTATTGCTTTATCTGTCGCAGCCGCTTTGAGCAGCAGAAAAACAGGCAGAAAGATTCACCGTCCTGATCCGTCAAATCCTGCCATATAGGAGCCTGCCGAGGAATGATCCGCGCGGACAGCCTCCACAGCTGCTGTATCCGCCACAGAGCTGCCGTTTGTAATATCTCTGGCCAGGTCAATGGCTGTGTTAATAGCCTCTGAAGGATAAAACCATGTCTGGGCAGAATACGCATCATTATCATTCAGCCAGGACAGCAGGTCATTGCTGCTGCCGCAGCCTGCAATGATCTTTAAGTTAGGAAATGCTGTGCCGTTTGCCGCCTCATAGGAAGCAAGCCCTTCCAGAACCCCTAACAGGGATTCCTCTCCGGAAGCAAAGACAGCCCCTACATTAGCTAAAGTGTCTGTCTCCTGGCCGCTAAGCCAGTCGGTCAGCGCCTCATTTGCCTCATCACGGTCAGCACAGCCTGTGGCCACAGAAATAGTGGAAATTCCGGAGGGCAATGCTCTTTCAAATCTTTGTGTCCGCTCTGCCTCCTGTGCATTGCCCTCATCAGTAAACATCAGTACATTCATCCCTTCACAGCCGGCATCCTCTATACTTTGCGCTGCATTTCTTCCTAAAATGCCCTCGTCCATGGTTACAGAAGCGTCCGGGGTGATCCCGGATAATTCTCCGTTAAATTCCACAACAGGCACGCCGGAATTTTTAAGATTTGCCGCGCCCTGGAGGGGTTGGGAATCATCTACAGGATAAACCACCGCGGCATGGATATTTTCCCCCACCAGACTGTCCAACTGGTCGGACTGCTCCTGGGCAGATGAGGCCGTAAATAAAATGTATCCCAGCGTATCACTGCTTATAGAGGACAGATAAGCGCCGGCACTCCTGGCAGCATCGTAATCCCAGCCTTCTGACGCAGCCGGCATGGATACAGCGATCACTGTATCCTTCATCACCGTCTGGCCATTGGCTAAATTTCCCGTCGTCTGGGCCGCCGTTTCCTGACTGGCATCCGTTATGGTTTCTGTTTCATTATGCTGGCAGCCGGCTGCCATGGATAAAACCAGAGCCGCAGCCAAAAGTCCTTTGCTGATTCTTTTTATCTTTAATTTCACCCGGCATCACCCTTCCTGCTACAATTCTGTCCCCTTATATAGTTGCTCCTTCTGTTTCAGCCCGGCTTTGGCCGAGCCATTTCCGGTCAGGCGATCACATGTCCGTCTGCTTTTAATATATCAATGATCCGATCAACATACTGGCGGCACAGCTCATCTGTTCCTGCCTCTGC
The DNA here is from genome assembly GCA_018713145.1 of Candidatus Scybalocola faecavium. Taxonomy (GTDB): domain Bacteria; phylum Bacillota; class Clostridia; order Lachnospirales; family Lachnospiraceae; genus Catenibacillus; species Catenibacillus faecavium. The sequence goes on along the minus strand of DVFP01000013.1, from coordinate 182,340 downwards.
CATAACACGGATCACCGGCTCAGTGCCGCTTTCCCGCACAAGGATACGTCCATCTCCGGCCAGCTCTTTGTCTGCCTCCCGGATTGCCTCTGTCACTTTAGGATCATTCATAGCCGCTGCTTTATCTGCAACTTTTACATTCACTAAAAGCTGGGGATAAATATGGATCGGCTTTGTCAGTTCCGACAGGCTCATTTTCTTTTCAAGCATTACTTCCATTAACTGGATGGAGGTTAAGATCCCATCGCCGGTGCGGGCATACTGACTGAAAATAATATGACCGGACTGCTCACCGCCAAGGGAATGGCCGTTAGTCATCATATTTTCATAAACATATTTATCTCCTACCGCTGTCTTTTCATAGGAAATACCAGCCTCATCCAGTGCTTTAAAAAGACCGATATTGGACATAACTGTGGCAACAACCGTATTATTGGCCAGCTTGCCGCACTCTTTCATATAGCAGCCGCAGACATACATGATCATATCTCCGTCTACCAGGTTGCCGTTTTCATCTACAGCCAGGCACCGGTCCGCGTCACCGTCATAAGCAAAGCCTACATCAAGGCCATTATCCACGACATATTTCTGGAGGGACTTAATATGGGTAGAACCGCAGTCTTTATTAATATTGGTTCCATCCGGCTCTGCATGGATCACAAATGTCTTTGCTCCTAAAGCGTCAAAAACGCTTTTGGCAATAGCGGAAGCCGAACCATTGGCACAATCCAAGCCTACTTTTTTATTTTTAAAGGAGCGTGTGGCCAGGGAAATCAAATGGCCGATGTAACGATTCCGGCCCATAGCATAATCTACGGTCCGGCCAATATCTTCCCGGGTAGCTAAAGGCAGCTCAGGGATTTTTCCGTCAATATAGTCCTCGATCTGAAGTTCAACTTCTGCCTCGATCTTCTGTCCCTGGGCATTAATGATCTTAATACCATTATCATAATAGGGATTATGGCTTGCGGAAATCATAATGCCGCAGTCAAAATCCTCTGTGCGTACTACATAAGATACACTGGGGGTGGTGGTTACGTGGAGAAGGTAGGCATTTGCCCCGCTGGCGGTGACGCCTGCTGCCAAAGCATACTCAAACATATAGCTGGACCGGCGGGTGTCCTTGCCGATGACAATATTTGCCTTGTGCTCCTTACCATAATGGTAGCCTAAAAAACGGCCAACCTTAAATGCGTGCTCCACAGTTAATGTTACGTTTGCCTCACCGCGGAAGCCATCAGTTCCAAAATATTTTCCCATCTCGATAAATCTCCATTTCATCTTGTTAATGATTGCAGGCGGACGCCATGTCAGCTTAATTTTATCACACTCTAAGGATTTTGCAAATATTATTGTTCGTTACTGTTTACTGGCTTGCCAGTAAACAGTAACCGAATTTCTTTCGTGAAAGGATAGGGGCTGTTCATGGGGAGTGTCGCTCAGTCTCATACAGATATGTGGATTTGTGCGTTATAAGCAAACAAGAAAGGGATGATGTTGGGAGACTTCGGCTACCAAGGCTAAAATTGCATTTTGGGGTGCAGTGGGATAAAATGGCGGTCGAATATGCATGCCGCCCGGCTTCCCACTGTTGATTCATGATTTCTTTAAAAAGCACATACTTCGCTTCCTGATCTTATTTCTCCAACCCAAAAGCCATAGGCAGCAGCTCTCCAAGGGTCGTTTCTGTATACACCGGCTGACCGTCCTCATTAAGCCGTCCTAAAAGGATCAGGAAATCTCCGGCACAAAATTCAGCCATCACCTGGCGGCAGACGCCGCAGGGGGGACATTCCTGTTTTAAAGTCCTCTCCTGATTCAAAGATTTTTCCTGATCCAAAGGGCTCTCTTCATTCTGCGCCGAGCTGCCGCCCACAATGGCAATAGCTTTAAAGGACCTTTTTCCTTCACTGACAGCCTTAAATAATGCAGTGCGTTCCGCGCAGTTTGAGGGTGTGTATGCAGCATTTTCTATATTACAGCCGGGATAAACAGATCCATCCTGGCACAGCAGGGCCGCGCCCACCTTAAATCCGGAATAGGGCGCATAGGCCATATCCCTGGCCTTTATGGCTTCCTTTACAAGCTCAAGCTTCCAATCTTTATCTCCCATGTTCCTAAAACCTCCCTTTCCCTGCTGATTTGCAGCGATTTATTTATACGGTCGTTTAGCGCCCCGAAATACTAAAATATCTCAAATCCCACTCATTATACCCATTTCATAGGCATCTGGAGGGCCTTTGCCGCTCCAAGCATAAGATTTTGCGCCATAACAGCAATGGATGTGGCCGAATCCTTAAAATCATTGGCCGCCCACTGACGGAGCAGACCGATACAGCCGGAGGAAATAAAGCTGTAAAAATATTCGGTCTGCTTTTTATCTGCCGTAGGATAACAATCCATATACTGCTTTAGACAGTATTCCTTCCCAATATTGATCAAACGGTTTACAAAAGCAAAATCACTGTTTTCCCCGAGAAGAATCGTACACATATCTGAATTTTGCTTTAAAAACTCAAAAACTTCCCGATAGGGCTCCACAAGCCCCTTTACATTTTTCGGAGATACATCAAGATTGGACAATACGCTGCCAAGCTCCCGTGTCATCTGCTCCTCAATAGACTCCATAAGATCATAAATATCTTTATAATGAATATAAAAGGTTCCACGGTTCACCTGGGCTTTTTCGCACAATTCCCGAACTGTAATGTTTTGAATCGGTTTTTCCAGCAAAAGCTGTGTAAACGCCTGGCGCAGCATTTGTTTGGTCATGCGCACTCTGGCACTGTCCTTTTTATCGTTCACAAAAAATTCACCTCAATTTCAACACAATACAGCCCGATTGTTCATTAACTGACACTTCCCCGGGTATTGATGATTTAAATATATTTTCTTCTATATTATAATAATTTATATAAAGATAATCAACACATTGTATAAAATGTTGCCGGTCACTATACGACCAGTTATTATAAAATGGGGGCGTTTATTATGAAAGACATTTATATTATTACAGGTGCCAATGGCCATTTGGGCAGCACCATTATACGTTTATTAAAAAAGCAGCTTGCCAGTCATTCCTCTCAGATTCAGGAGATCCGCGGACTGATTCTTCCCGGTGAAGAGCCGCCATTTAAGGAGGATAGATCTATCCACTGGTATTACGGCGATGTAACAGATATTCCTTCCCTGGTCCCTCTGTTTGAAAATACGAAGGACTGCCGTATCATTGTGATCCACACGGCAGGTATTATTGATATTACCGCATCTGAAGTCACAGAAAGGATGCGTGCTGTTAATGTGGATGGCACAAAAAATATGGTTGCCGCGGCATTAAGCCATTCTGTCTACCGTTTTCTCTATGTAAGCTCCGTCCACGCGATTCCTGAGCTTCCCAATAATGAAACCATGACTGAAACCAAAGATTTCTCTCCGGATAAGGTTGTTGGCGGATACGCAAAAACCAAGGCAGAAGCCACCCGGTTTGTCCTTGACAATGTATCCCTTGGCCTTCCGGCCATTGTCGTTCACCCTTCCGGGATCATCGGTCCTTACGATACCCAGCGCAACCACATGGTCGCTGTTATCCGGGATTACATTACCGGAAAGCTTCCCGCATGTGTCCGGGGCGGCTATGATTTTGTAGATGTACGGGATGTGGCCGCCGGATGTCTTGCGGCTGTGTATAAGGGAAAAATCGGGGAATGTTACATTTTATCTAATGAACATTTAGAAATGAAGAAAATGCTGGACAGCGTAAAAACCATGACCGGAACAAAAAAAGTTCCCCTCATTCCTATGTGGATGGCCAAAATGTCCGCGCCGCTTTTAGGACTGGGGGCAAAGATACGCCACAGCAAGCCTCTTTATACCCGGTACTCCCTGTATACCCTCACCAGCAACGGACATTTTTCCCACGACAAAGCCACACGTGAACTGGGATACCGGCCACGGTCCTTAAAAGAAACATTAAAAGATACTTTGCGGTGGCTGAAGCTTCATAGGACTCAGCGGCCGGTAGCATAAACGCTCAAAAGCCCCGGATCTCCATAAGACCCGGGGCTTAACATTTTTATTCATACCCTTTTAAAAGCAGATTCAGCGCCTCATAGATCAACCCGATGCGGATAAACAAAAACACGCCTACAGAAACCATGACCAGCAAAAAGACCGTTGCCATACATCCGGCCATTTCCTGAACAGGACCTTCCGGAAGCAACGCCGCACACATTATTGGCACAATGCCTAAAATGCAAAGGACTACCCCTGTGCCGATAAAAATAGTATACTTGGGCTCAAACGCTTCCTTTTCTTCCGCCACACATACACCGGTTTCTCCATCCAGTAAAAAACCTCGGGCCTTAATATAATCAAACTGCTTAAAACGCATTTCACATACGATAAAAAGCAGGACCGCTGCTGCGATCATAAACAACAGAATGATTACCCCAATGACTCCCGCTGCATTTTCCCCCATTTGGGGAAGAAAGGTTTCCGAAAGGCCGCCAAGAAGAACCAGGGGACATGGGGACAGGATACACAGCATGACCCCAAAGCTGACCCAAAGGCCATACCGCCGGACCATGACAAGATAGCTTTGGGCTTCCCCCATTCCCATAAACCGCACCGCCGTACCCTGGGTAAAAGCCCCGGGATCACCGGCTTCGGCGGCATCGTTTTCTCCGGGATTGCCGCTTTGCGGCGGCGCGTCATCTTTTAAGAGATAATCGGTAGTTACATTAAAGATCCGGCTGAGCACAACGATCTTATCCAGATCCGGCATGGCATTTCCGCTTTCCCATTTAGAAACCGACTGTCTTGACACGCCCACCTGGTCTGCCAGCTGCTCCTGGGACCAGCCTTTCTTTTTTCTTAATAAAAGGATCTTATCATTCAGCTGCATAGGCTTCCTCCTTATTTCAGGTATGAAACCATTTTAGCACAGCCTTCACTGTAAAACTACCAAGAGCGGTTGGAAATTTGTCAACCATGGGTTGCGCTGGGAAAATATTGGGTCGGCTGGGAGGCTGCCGCGCCGGATTTATTTCCGGTTTGCCGGCTCAATATTAATGCTCTTGCCTTTGATCTTTACATGATCCATGGCCCGGAGCACATCTCTGGCATATTCTCTTGGAACTTCTACAAATGTATATTTATCATACATATCAATGCTTCCGATCAGCCGTCCGGAAATGCCGGTTTCTCCCGCGATCGCGCCAAGAATGTCTCCCGGGCGGGCTTTTTGCTGGCGTCCTACATTAATGAAAAGGCGCACCATACCTTCCTCAGCACCGGTATCCCCAAACTCATCCTCTTCCATGGCGCTGTCCACATCGGTTCCGTCCCGCATGGCCATTTTAAGAAATGCGGCGGCAATATCCATGGCTGTGTAGTCTTCCTCATTGACGCGATTTTCAATCATAGATACATAAGAGGACAGATCCTCCTGAGTGATCATTTCTCCCAGGTTTTTAAAGATCATATCCGCTTTTGTGCTGGCCACATCATTTAAGGATGGGATCGGTTTTGCAATGATCTTTGTCTTGCAGTATCTTTGGATTTCCTTCAGCTTATAAACCTCACGGCCCACAACAAAGGAAAATGCCAGTCCGGTCTTTCCCGCACGCCCGGTCCGGCCGATACGGTGTACATAATACTCTTCATCCTGGGGAAGATCATAGTTAAAGACCACATCCACATCATCCACATCAATGCCCCGGGCAGCCACATCTGTGGCCACTAAAATATCTGTACGGCCATTTCTGAAACCGTTCATGACCCGGTCTCTCTGCTGCTGTTTCATATCTCCGTGAAGGCCTTCCGCAAAATATCCCCGGCCCTGAAGTCCTGTAACCAGCTCATCCACCTGTTTTTTCGTATTACAGAAAACAATGGATAAATGAGGATTATAAATATCCAGCAGTCTTGAAAGAACTTCCTCCTTGGATTTTGGACGTACTTCAAAATAATACTGCTCAATATTTTTCACTGTCAGCTCCTTGCGCACCACACGGATCAGCTGGGCATCCTTCTGATACTGAGCTGCAATATCCATAATGGGCTGAGGCATTGTAGCGGAAAACAGCACAGTCTGGCGCTCCTTAGGCACTGCCTCAAGGATGGTTTCAATATCCTCCCGAAAGCCCATGTTCAGCATTTCATCCGCCTCATCCAGCACTGCCATGGAAACATGATCGAATTTTACCGTTTTGCGGCGCATGTGATCCATGACCCGGCCCGGTGTACCGATGATCACCTGGACGCCGGATTTTAAAGAGCGGATCTGTTTTACAATATCCTGTCCTCCGTAAATGGGAATGACTTTGATTCCATGCATAAATTTTGCCAGACGGCGAAGCTCATCTGCCACCTGGATGGCCAGCTCTCTTGTGGGACATAAAACAATGGCCTGAACGTGCTTATCTTTAGGATCGATCCGTTCCAGCAAAGGGATGCCGAAAGCTGCCGTTTTTCCGGTTCCGGTCTGGGCCTGTCCAATAATGTCTTTTCCCTCCATAACTACGGGAATCGCTCTGGCCTGAATCGGTGTTGCTTCTTCAAATCCCATTTCTGTCACAGCACGGACGATTTTTTCACTAATTCCTAATTCTTCAAATTTCAAAATATTTACCTCCATATAGGCTGCCCTTAGGGGACAAGGGGACATCCCAAAAAACGTTCCTAAAGCCGGAGCTGTTCCCCTGTCCCCTAAGAGTATCGGTCTCAAAAGCGTAACTTGTATAGAATAACAGATGAACGAAGGTCTGTCAAATTAAATCTCCCCCGGATCCTGGAGCAAAATCTAAAAACCTTCAGATACCGGCCCCCGGGAAACCTGCGGCAGATTTTCTCATTTCCAGGTATTGCATTTCCTTATGCAGTGTGGTAGTATTGTAATATATTACATGTGGTTTTTAAAACTATGTATAATCTTATGTTTGTTTTCATATAGTAATATTACCCTGAGCCGGATAAAAAATCCCCGGCACAGGTCATCCATAAGGAAGGTGATTTATATGAAATTTATCCCTAAAGATCCCGGAAGCGCCATTACACATTTTATCGGATGGCTTATGGCCCTCCTGGCGGCATTTCCCCTTATTATAAAAGCAGCATCGTCTCCGGATCGGATCCATGTCATCGCCCTGACGATCTTTATTGTAAGCATGATCGCTCTGTATGCTGCCAGCACCATTTATCATTCCCTGGATATTAATGAAAAAATCAATCAGCGACTGAAAAAACTGGATCACATGATGATCTTTGTCCTGATCGCCGGAACTTATACTCCGGTATGTGTCATTGCCATCCGGGGATTTGTAGGCTATGGCATGTTAGCTCTCATCTGGGGAATCGCTATCTTGGGCATTGTCTTTAAAGCCATCTGGGTGAATTGTCCAAAGTGGGTATCCTCAGTCCTTTATATCGGCATGGGATGGACCTGCCTGCTGGCCTTTACCCAGATTTTAAACGCTCTGCCAAGAAGCGCCTTTTTATGGCTCCTTGCGGGAGGCATCATCTACACCGTGGGCGGCATTATTTACGCTTTGAAGCTGCCGATTTTTAACGGACGCCATAAAAACTTCGGTTCCCATGAAATCTTCCACCTGTTTGTCATGGGTGGAAGCTTCTGCCACTTTATTGTTATGTATATGCTGGCTGCCATGCCCATCCGGTAAGGTAACTTTAACCGATCCGCCCCTGGCGGGAAATGCCTGGCTAAGCCTGGCGGTCACACCGCAAAAAACGCCCCATCAGGCGCTCTTCGTTGTGAAGAAGAGCCTGATGGGGCGTTTCTTTTTGGTGATCTTCTTAATAATAGGTGATCTCCACGGTCTTTTCTAAAGCTTCCGCCGCTTCTTTTAACTGTTCCACAATATTTTTCCGGATACTGATCTCAGGCACAAGATTTCCCTGAGCACTATTTTCAGCAGTTCCCACATATAACTTTAACAAAGTACAGTTTTCAATGATCATATCTGCCAGACGGGCGGCCCCATTATTTTCATCCAGGGCAATAAAGATTTCCGGATCCACTTCATCTTTGGCATACTCTCTGAGCAGCTTGACCGCCTGGTTTAGGGTCAATACCCCCTCCGTCACCAGATCCAGTCCTTCAATGGATGAGGTCGGCGGCACCTGGGCTGTACCGTCATTATTATTGGAAATTTTCCGGTTCAGATACCGGGCGGCGATCTTGGCGCTGGTACCTCCGCAGACAACCTTCTTACCATCCCCGTCCATAAATGCCTTCATGACCTTCACATCGTCATCCATATCCTTTGGCGGTCCGGTAAACAAGCTGATGATCTTTTGCTCCATCACATGGGCCACAGCCACTGTGGTATCATCTCCCGGCCGCTGCATGTACAGATCATCGCAGGCCTGGGACAGCATGGAGGCGATCCGGGACGCGGACAATGTTTTCTTCGTACACTTTACCGCATATTCGGCCATACTGTCCCAGGTCCAGCCAAAGTTTAATATTTCTCCAACACCGGCAAAAATCGTCCCATCACTCATAAGGACAAAACAGTCCCCCGGAAAAACCCTGAAACGACATTCCCGGATCATTTTCCCCTCGATTTCCCGCTCTTCAAAAGGGATCTGCGCCAAAGTCCGATTTCTCACAAAAATACATGACGGATTGTCAAATTCCGCCAGATAGGCATCGCCATTGTGGAACACCTGAAGGATACTGAATGTAGAATAGGCGATCTGGCGCACACTGCAAATAGGCAGGGTTTTGGCAATGGTGGAAACTGCCTTCTCAATAGGTTCACCATAAGCGAACATGGTCCTCAGTATTTTTGAGGTCAGGGTGGCAAGGATATTGGCCTTCACCCCGCTGCCCATACCATCAGCCAGGATCACCACATCAGAATCCTCCATCTTTAATACTTCCACCTTGTCCCCGCACAGCTCTTCCTTATATTTGTTTAAACTTTTCCAGGCAATTTCCGTACTGACCTTCATCCGTAAACCCCCTTTTAAATTTTTCTGCAGCCGCCAATAGGGTTCCCCTGGGGATCTGACCCTCAGCTTTTATGTTATTTTACCATAGATGATGGATAAAAAACAGAGGTTATTTATGAAGAATAGCCAATCCTTTGGATAAGGCTTTACTATTAATAAAGCTGTGCTATAATAGGATTGAAATTCATATGAGAAATGGTTAAAAGGCACGCAGGCTTATGGCATTTGCGGTGTCTTTTTTCACGAAACAGGAGGATACTTGAAAAAAGATGAACATTATAATCATCGGGTGCGGTAAAGTAGGGGCAACCCTTGCCGAACAGCTTTCCGCCGAAAACCATAATATCGTCATTGTTGATACAGACGAATCCAAGCTGGAGGCGGTTTCCAGCACATATGACGTTATGACTTTAACAGGGAATGGAGCCAGTTTTAATGTTCAGCAGGAGGCTGGCATTAAAAACGCCGATCTTCTCATTGCAGTGACTGGTTCCGATGAACTGAACCTGCTTTGCTGTGTCATCGCAAAAAAAAGCGGCAGGTGCAATACCATTGCCCGGGTGCGTAATTCTCTGTACAGCAAGGAGATCGGATTTATCAAGCGTCAGTTAGGCATTTCCATGATCATTAATCCGGAACTGACCACAGCCCTGGAGATTTCCAAGATCCTGCGCTTTCCATCTGCCATTAAGATCGATACTTTTGCCAAAGGCCGGGCAGAGCTTATGAAATTTAAGCTGAAGCCGGAATTTGGCCTTGGAGGCATGTCCGTCCAGGATATTTCTGACCGTTTAAAATGCAATATCCTTGTGTGCGGCGTAGAGCGGGGAGAGGAAGTATTTATCCCCAACGGAAATTTTGTCCTTCAGGATAACGACAGTGTATCGATCATGGCTTCCCCAAAGGATACCGCTGAATTTTTCCGCAAAATCGGCGTTGTCACCCACCGGGTCAAGACTGCGTTGATCATCGGCGGGGGCAAGGTCGGCTACTATCTGGCGTCCCAGCTGCTGGATATGGGGATCCGGGTGCGGATCATTGAAAAGGACCGGTCCCGGTGCGATCAGTTGTCTGAGCTGCTGCCTAAGGCAAATATCATCTGCGGCGATGGCACGGATCAGGCTCTGCTCATGGAGGAAGGGCTTCCCCACGCTCAGTCTGTTATTTCCCTGACCGGACTGGACGAGGAAAATCTCCTTTTGTCCCTTTTTGCCATGAAACATTCCACAGCCAAGGTCATTGCCAAGGTAAATCATATTGCTTTTAATGATATTATCGGCGGTCTGGATATTGGAAGCGTGATCTATCCCAAATATCTCACGGCCAATAAAATCATTAAATATGTTCGAGGCGCTCAAAACTCTATGGGCAGCAACGTGGAAACATTGTATAAGATCCTGGATAACCAGGCTGAAGCCCTGGAATTTTCCATCCGCCAGGAAAGCGCTGTTACCCAGACGCCTTTAATGGACCTGAACCTTAAGGATTACCTTCTTGTGTGCTGCATTAACCGAAATGGTCAGATCATTATTCCAAGAGGCCAGGATTACATACTCCCCGGAGACACAGTTATGGTTGTGACCACCCAGAAAGGACTTCGGGATATTAGCGATATTTTGAAAAAATAACGCAACAGTTCAGCTCGGCAAAAAAAGATATGCCGTACTGGATCGTTGCAAAATAACAAAGGAAGATCAACATGAATTACTCCATTATACGATACATCTTAGGCTGGATCTTTAATTTTCAGGCATTTGCCATGATTTTCCCGTGTATTGTGTCCGTCATTTACGGTGAAAATGAAGTTTGGGTTTTTCTTATATGTATTGGCATCTGCCTTGGATTAGGCTTACTGCTCACTTACAAAAAACCGAAAAACAAGGTGTTTTTTGCCCGGGAGGGCTTTGTTGCTGTTGCGTTAAGCTGGATCCTTTTAAGTATTTCCGGGGCCTTGCCATTTATTTTCAGCGGCTCAATCACGAATGTAGTGGATGCGGTTTTTGAAACCGTTTCCGGCTTTACCACCACAGGATCCAGTATTCTTGCTGATGTGGAAAGCCTTCCCTACAGTATTATTTTCTGGCGGAGCTTTACCCACTGGCTGGGCGGCATGGGCGTCCTTGTATTTTTGCTCATGATCCTTCCCATGAACGGGGGCTATCAAATGTTCCTTATGAAGGCAGAAAGCCCCGGACCTTCAGTGAGCAAACTTGTTCCAAAGGTCCGCACCACTGCCATGATCCTTTACGGGATCTACATGCTCATGTCCATTGTCCAGGTCGTACTGCTCCTCATAGGACACATGCCTTTATTTGACGCCCTGTGTACGACTTTTGGCAGCGCCGGTACCGGTGGTTTTGGTATAAAAAATGACAGCATGGCCAGCTACTCGGCGTATAATCAGGTGGTCACCGGCATTTTCATGATGCTGTTTGGTATTAACTTTAACGTTTACTTTATGCTCTTAATGAAAAAACCAAAACAGGCATTAAAATGTGAGGAAGCCCGGTGGTACATTGGGATCATTGCCGCTTCTACGGCTGTGATCACTGTGTTTATCGCAAATATGTACGGATCCGTGGGCGAGGCCCTGCGCCATGCCTTTTTCCAGGTATCTTCCATTATTACGACCACAGGCTTTGCCACCACAAACTTTGATCTGTGGCCTGCGGTTCCCAAAGGCATCCTTGTCCTTTTAATGCTTATCGGCGCCTGTGCCGGGAGCACCGGCGGCGGAATCAAGGTTTCCCGTCTGATCATCCTTGTAAAATCCATTGGCAAGGAGCTTAAACAGATCATCCACCCTAAAAACATTACAAAGATCCGGTTAGACGGCAAGGTCGTAGAACATGACACCGTCCGGTCTGTCAACGTGTTTTTAGTGACTTATCTCCTGATTTTTGCTGTCTCTGTGCTCCTGATCAGCATTGATAATAAGGATCTGGTCACTAATTTTACTGCCGTAGCCGCCACTTTTAACAATATCGGTCCCGGTCTGGCACAGGTTGGTCCTATTGAAAACTTTGGCTGCTTTTCAAACTTTTCCACAGTTATTCTTACCATTGACATGTTAGCCGGCCGACTGGAGATCTTCCCTCTCCTCATTTTATTTATGAGAGATACATGGAAGCGCTTTTAAAAAAAGAGCAGATTCGGGAAATGTTCCTGAATCTGCTCTTTTTCAGTGAATTTTTTCTACTCCTGATTATCCTCCGCAAGAATGAGATCTCCAAGGCGGGATAAGATGATCTTTGTCTCTGCCGTCGTTTCCCCTAAAAGACCGGCAATCTCCTGAGCTACCATCATTTGTTTATCAATAACTTCCTGAGCGCTGCTGACCATCTGGAGCTTTTTATCATACTCTTTCTCCAAACGTTCCTCTTCCCTGCTCACATCCTGCAAAATACACAGCAGGCCATCCATATCCTTAATATACACGATCGTCTCAAGGGTCTTTAAATCATACTGAGGAAGGTCCACTCTGCGGCGCAAAATATTGGTGTGGGATTTGAGCACATGGTCAAAATCCTGTGTTTCCATGATCTCAAACACATAGGACTTTAGGGCATCCTCCTTGCTGATTCCGAAAAACTTCTGAGCCATCCGGTTAAATTCCAGGATCTTTAAGTCACTGTCCAGGATAAAAATAGCATTCGGCGTGGTCTCCATAACAACATTAGCCATGGAATGAGCCTTCTCATAAGCGTGGGGCAGACACATTTCCTGCTCTGCCTTGCCCTGGAATACGGCAATGGCCTTATCTCTGCATGTAGGATAGCCGCAGGCCCCGCAATTTAATTCCTGATCCTTATTATACTTGCCTGTAGCCTTTAAGATCACCTGGATCTCTTCCTCTGTAGGTAAACGGTCCTTATTCGCTCTGGAATAAAACATTTTTTCAATATGCAGGTTTTGGGGAAATGGCTCATAGCCCGGATCCTCATATTCCACCTTCTGCTCCATGTTCATTTTTGCCTTAAACCGGGAAACATGGGAGCGGTTGACTGCCGGGCCGTTAATACAGCCGCCTTCGCACATATTGGCCTCAATAAAGCAGTGTTCAAACTCTCCCCGCTCCATGCCTTCAAAAAGCTCCCGGCAGGCCTGGATCCCGTCCACAAAAAGCTTTTGATATTGAACCGGGGATGATCCATCCTTCGCCTGGGAAACCTCCCGGTTTTTCAAAACCGATGTGATCACACCGTTTTGCACCGGATATAGACGGTTTACTTTAGGATCCGGATTATCCATCTTCTGGCGGTCACACTGAGAAAGCCGGATGTTTTCACTTTCCAGCCATTGCTCCAGCTCTTCAAAGGTAATGACTGCGTCCACATAGCCCCGGGTGCGCACATCGCCTTCAGCTTCTTCCTTTTTCGCAATACATGGTCCTAAAAAGACTACCCTTGTGCTGCTCCCGTATATATTTTTAATCAGCATCCCGTGAGCCACCATCGGTGAGACCACAGGCGCCATATAAGGCGTCAGATCCGGATAATATTTTTCCACCAGATCATTCACGCTGGGACAACAGGTAGTAATAATATTTTTCATCTTTCCTTCTGCCATAAGGCGGCTGTAAGCGGCTGTCACATAGGCCGCACCTTCCGCCGTCTCCCGGACGCCATAAAAGCCCAGACGCTTCAGGGCATCCACCACCTGGCCGGGATGGGTAAATCTTAAAATCCCCAGATAGGCCGGAGCTATAGACACAACGACTCTTTCTCCCCGGGCCAGATACCCCTTGACCACATCCAGATCACTGGCAAAGGTCTTGGCGTTCTGGGGACAGACCTCCAGACAGTGACCGCACAGCACACAGTAATCATTCATGATCTGAGCCTGGGCATTGGTCACCCGTATGGCTTTCACAGAGCAGGAGCGGACACATTTATAACAATGCTTGCAGCTTGCTGTTTTAAAATCAATAACCTTCATAGGATGTAAACCTCCCCATATATCCTGAGTCCAATGTAACGTACAGCTTTATTTTCGCATAAAGGAGAAAAAAACTCAATAGAAAAAAGCTGCCTGCCGGTATTCCGGCGGCAGCTTCTTCATTTTTTTATGAAATTTTTTAATATCCGGGATACAGGATGTTTTTGTACGCAAAATCAGGCGCCGCCAAACAGTCCCCGCATAATACAGACTTAGTCCTCTTTGTTTTCATGTCCTCCGGTAATGGAATACTCTACCCACTCGGCAATATTTACCGCATGGTCGCCGATACGTTCAAAATATTTTGCAGCCATTAAAAGATCCAGAGAACCTTCCGCATCTACCTGCTGAGTGCGGATCATATCTATAATATCTTTTTTGATCTTTTCAAATAATGTATCTACAGCGTCATCTGCTTTCATCACCTGCAGCGCCAGATCATAGTCATCATTTACAAAGGATGTAACACTGTCTGTTACCATCTTTACTGTGGCCTGAGCCATCTCCCACAGATGGCCTTCACTTTCCCCCTGCTTTTCCTTTCCGGAAATAAAGCGGGAAAGATCTGCAATATCCGCAGCCTGATCGCCAATACGTTCCATATCTGTGATCATCTTTAATGCAGCTCCGATCCGTCTTAAATCCGACGCTACCGGCTGCTGACGCAGGATCAGGTGCATACAAAGATGCTCGATCTCACGTTCCTTTTTGTCAATTGCTTTTTCCTTTTCATCTACAGCTTCCTTTGAAGTATTCTCATCCTGTAAAATCCTGGCTGCCATGAAAATTGCTTCCTGACAAAGATTACCCATTTCCACCAAGAGATTGTGAAGATTTTCCAATTCCTGATCATATTGTATACGCATTTAACCGAACCTCCCTGTAATATAGTCCTCTGTCCTGGGATCCTCCGGCATAGAGAACATTTTTTCAGTATTTCCGTACTCGATCATCTGTCCCAGCAGGAAAAACGCTGTCTTATCCGCAATACGGGCAGCCTGCTGCATATTATGAGTTACGATAATGATCGTATAATCTTTTTTCAGCTCCAGAGCAAGATCTTCGATCTTAGAAGTTGAAATCGGGTCCAGCGCAGATGTAGGCTCATCCATAAGGATAACCTCCGGCTCTACAGCCAGGGTGCGGGCAATACAGAGACGCTGCTGCTGTCCTCCGGACAGACCAAGAGCGCTTTTATGCAGACGATCTTTTAATTCATCCCAGATAGCCGCCTGTCTTAAGCTCCGCTCCACGATTTCATCCAGCTTGGCTTTTTTGCGGATACCAAAGATCCTGGGGCCGTAAGCAACATTATCATAAACGCTCTTTGGAAATGGGTTGGGCTGCTGGAAAACCATGCCAACTCTGTGGCGGAGAGTGATCTCGTCCATATTTTTATAAATATCCACGCCATCCAGGCATACAGAACCCTCGATCTTACAGTTTTCCACCAGGTCATTCATACGATTTAAAGTTTTAAGGAACGTAGACTTACCGCATCCGGACGGTCCGATAAAAGCGGTAATCTCATGTTCATTAATTTGCATATTTACATTTTTAAGCGCGTGGAAATCGCCGTAATGCAATTCCAGCTGCTTAACATCAAATTTAATATTTCCCATGATTTATTTCTCCTTATGCTTCCGTTTCTTATCAGGCTTTTTCTCCGGAGCTCTTCTTTGCCAGATGATTGCTCCATACATTGGCTCCAATGCTAAATGCAAGAACAAGGATCAGCAGCACTGCCGATGCCAGATTTGCCAGGGCACGATCCTGTCCGTTAGTCTGCAGGTTCCAGATCTGGATAGCCAATGTTTCTGCCGGGCGCATGGGATTAAGGGGACATGTGGGAGAAAAAAGATTCCAGTTTGTCCACCGCAAATCGCTTCCGGAACCTGTTGTATACAGTAAAACGGCGGCCTCACCAAAGCCACGACCTGCTGCCAGGATCACACCGGTCATGATCCTTGGAATACATGCCGGCAAAAGCACATGGAAAATGGACTGCCATTTTGTTGCACCAAGGCCAAGACTTGCCTGGAGATACCCCTGAGGGAGCCCCTTGATCGCATCCTCTGTTGTTGTTGTAATCAAAGGCAGTGTAAGTATAGATACAGAGAGGGCGCCGGCCATAAGGCTTCTTCCCATGCCCATGAATACAAGAAATACAAGATAGCCAAACAAACCTACAACAATGGATGGAAGGGATGACAGGGTTTCAATACAGATTCTTAAAAACTTTGTCAATATTCCCTGTTTTGCATACATTGCCAGATAAATACCGGCACACACGCCGATCGGTACAGACACCACCAGGGCGATCACAACCAGATAAATAGTATTAAACAGCTGGTTGCCGATACTTCCGTCTCTGGCAAAAGCAAACATTTCCGGCTGAGCCCCCATAAGGCCGCCAATAATAACTTTACCGGCAAAAGCTACCAACAGGAGAAAGAAAAAAACCGCAATAGCATAAAAAACGATGGTCATACCTTTGTCTACATTTCTTGAACGCTGTATTTTATTGTTCATTGCCTGCCACCTTCCTTACACTTTTTTTATCTTCCTTATCCGCTTTTTCTTTTCTGCCGGAAAAATGATGGATCAGTGAAATAAACAGCAGTGAGATCAAAAACAGAAGAAGGGCCATTGTCCACAGGGCGGACTTCATTTCGCCGCCTTCCATGGCATTCCCCATCTGGGATGCGATCTCTGTTGTTAATGTTTTTGTTCTTGAGAAAATACTTTTCGGCAGCGATGTCGTCTGTCCGATAACCATTGCCACAGCTAAAGCCTCGCCAAAAGCCCGGGCAAGACCTAAAATAATACCGGAAATGATACCGGAAGAAGCTGCGGGAAGCACAATTCTGTAGGTGGTCTGCCACCGTGTAGATCCAAGGCCATAAGCCGCCATACGGCAATCCTTTGGTACAGAATGAATGGCGTCTGCCGCCACACTGGTGATCGTAGGGAAGATCATGACTGCCAGCACAATACCTGCCGCCAAAACAGAATGTCCGACCTGAAGATCAAACACAGCCTTGATCGCTGGCACTAATACGGTCAGGCCTACCCATCCGTAAACTACAGAAGGGATACCTGCAAAGATTTCAACAACCGGGCGATAAAATTTTTCGCCAAATTTGGGGGAGATTTCAATCATAAAGATTGCAGAGCCTACAGCAAAAGGTGTCGCTATAAGCAGAGCAAGGCCGCAGGTCATTAAAGAACCGACGATAAAAATGAGCGCGCCGACGGTACCGCCGCCCTCAACACTGTCAACCGGATTAAAATCTGTGGAACCCAAAAACTCAAAAATAGAATGTCCGAATTTCAAAAATGTATCTGAACCTTTATATACAAGAAAAGCACCGATAATAATTGTAAGCACGATTACAAACAGACCGCAGATGGTCATAAGGCCCCGCCATCCATACTCTTTTGCAAACATACCTTTTGCCTTTGTCGTTTCCATAGAACCTCCTGGTTTCATTAAACAGGGCGAGTATTTTAAAACCCGCCCCGTAATCTATGCCTCTTTATCTATTGTCATAAGCAGCTGTTATTAGTGATTGTCTGTTACAGTCATCTTAGAGGATACACCGTAGCCAAGGCTTTCCATCTGAGTACCATAATCATCAGACATGATATACTGTAAGAAAGCAGCTGTTACTTCATCCGGATCACCCTTTGTGTACATATGCTCGAAAGCCCATACCGGATATGTGCCGTTGTATGTGTTTTCCAGAGTCGGCTCTACACCGTCAATGGCAAGTGTTTCAACACCTGTATCGTCACCGGTAAGATAGGATAATGCCACATAACCGATAGCGCCTTTTGTATCCTTAACATTCTGTAATAATACACCGGAATCATCGGTTTCCATTGCTGCGTTGGAAGCTTCCTCAGCGCCGTCAAGAGCATATTTCTGGAATGTTGCCCGTGTACCGGAGGATGTAGGACGTGTTACAAGAATAATATCTTCATCCGGTCCGCCAACCTCGCTCCAGTTTGTTGTCTCACCTGTAAAAATGGAGATGAGCTGATCTTTTGTAAGATTTGTTACGCCGGCTTCAACAACATCCGGGTTTACGATCGTAGCCATAGTTACAACACATACCTGATGATCCACTAACTCAGCAGCCTGAGTTTCATCAAGTTTTTCATTGGCATAAACATCAGAGTTTCCGATCGTTACTGTGCCTTCAGCAACCTGCTTTAATCCTTCTCCAGAACCGCCGGCATCAATAGTAATGGACACATCCGGATACATTTCAACAAATGCGGCTGCCGCATCATCAGCTAAAGGCTTTAAAGCAGATGAACCGGCTGCTGTGATAATACCGGAAAGATCTTCCGGAAGATCGGCAGCTGCGGAAGAACCTGCTTCTGTTGCTGCTTCGCTGCCAGCTTCAGAAGCTGCTTCTGAGGAAGCTTCACTTCCTGCTTCTGTTGTGGACTCTGCTGCTGAATCTGCTGCCGGTGCCTGTGTTTCTGTGTTTCCACTGCCACATGCAGCCATACCTAAAACTAAAGCTCCTGTCATTGCAAGACTCATAAATTTCTTCATTGTTAAAATTCCTCTCTTCTTTTTCTGATTTCTTCTTTTATTCAGATTTTTGCGGCTGTACCTGAAGAAGAATGATTTATGTAAGTTTTTATTTTGTCCTCTCATCAAGTACAAACACAGTATAAGAGGGTCTTGTAAAATTTATTCATGGACTTTTATAAAGTTTTTGTAAAATCAATGTTAAGATGTTTGCTTTTTCTTCACAATCTTTTCTCCTGCGGACAAGTGTTTTTCTCCAGAAAGCATTTGATTGAACAAGACTTCCCATTTCATGTTATTGGTATAGGATTTCCTTTTTTCTTTTAAATAATACTTTTAATATGAAAAAATAGTGATATAATAATTAAGGCTTATACGGCGATAAATGTATCCCGTAACAAAAAGAGAGTCCCTGAACTGTGGACAGGGACCTAAGAAAATTTAATCAAGAAAGAGATGATGGAACATGAGTTCAAAAGCAGCTGCATCCTCCGGCGGCGCCACCTTAATGACTGAGGGGGCCATTTGGAGGAAAATCGTCACCTTTGCTATCCCGCTTTTTTTCGGCAATTTGTTTCAGCAGCTTTATAACACAGCCGATTCCCTGATCGTGGGAAATTTTCTGGGAAGTGACGCCCTGGCTGCCGTAAGTTCATCAGGCAGTCTTATTTTTTTGCTTGTAGGTTTTTTTAACGGAATTTCCGTAGGCGCCGGTGTAGTCATCGCCCGATATTTCGGTGCCCAGGACAAGGAAAATCTATCAAAGGCGATCCACACAGATGTGGCTTTTGGCTTGGTAGCCGGCACCCTTTTAACGATCATCGGCCTGATCCTGGCTCCAAAAATCCTCATATGGATGGGAACGCCGGAAGATGTCCTTGCGAACTCCGTAGTCTATTTCCGGGTTTACTTCTGCGGTTCCATTGCCTTTGTTCTGTATAATATCTTTGTAGGTATTATGCAGTCGGTAGGTGACAGCCGCCATCCTTTGATCTATCTGATCATTTCGTCCATTATCAATATTGTACTGGACCTTTTATTTGTGGGCGTTTTTCACTGGGGTGTAGGTTCTGCAGCTCTTGCCACGATTATTTCCCAGTTCGTCAGCGCTTTTTTGTGTCTGTTCCGTCTTATGAGGATCCAGACAGATTACCGGATACAGCTAAAAAAGATTCGTTTCCACAAACGCCACCTGAAAATGATCATTTCCTATGGTCTGCCTTCAGGACTTCAAAATTCCATTATTTCCTTTGCCAATGTTATTGTCCAGTCAAACATTAACAGCTTTGGGAAAATGGCTGTGGCCGGCTGCGGCGCATATTCAAAGATCGAGGGCTTTGGCTTCCTGCCCATTACCTGCTTTGCCATGGCTCTGACAACCTTTATCGGACAAAACCTTGGGGCAGAAAAATTTGACCGGGTAAAACGGGGAGCCCGCTTTGGGATCATCTGTTCCGTTATCCTGGCAGAAGTGGTTGGACTGTGTATTTACGCTTTGGCGCCTTTATTTATCGCAGCCTTTAATAATGACCCTCAGGTCATCGCCTACGGCACGGCTCAGGCCCGGACAGTGACTTTATTTTACTTTCTTTTGTCCTTTTCCCACTGTGTTGCCGGTATTTTGCGCGGCGCCGGGAAAGCCACTGTCCCCATGCTGGTCATGCTGGTATGCTGGTGTGTCATCCGTATTACATACATTACCGCAACGATCCATTTTATAAGGGATATTCATGTGATCTTTTGGGCTTATCCCCTTACCTGGTGCCTAAGTTCTATTATCTTCCTTTTCTATTTCTTTAAAGGAAACTGGATGCATGGGTTTAATAAGAATTAAGGTAGAATTAAATGAGACAAGCGACAAAAGGTCATGCGGGCTGCGCTTGCGCAGGCAAGCGTGACTTTGTGTCGCGGAGCAATCCGTGTCTCATGCCCATTTATCGGGCAACTCATATTATATTTTTTTCCATCAGCAGCAGTTGTTCGGAATTTCCGAACAACTGCATTTTCTTCCAGTTCTCCCTCTTCAAATTTAACATCAATTTTCGTATGTCCGTCTTCTGTCTGATATATAATGATTTCGCTCCCTACAACGTCAGGATTATTTTTTTCTCATCCACCTTCCCCCTCCTTAATTCTTCCTATATAATCTTGCCATACTTCCATCGGAAACAGTGTATGTTTTTTCACAGGAAAATCCAAATTTTCTGAGGATTTTTTCAGAAGCTTTATTGCCGGGATCTGTAATTGCGATCACGGTTCTTTCAGTATTCTTATTTTCAAAAATACGGGATGTTTCTAAATATGCCAACATTCTTCGAACGATTTCTGTTCCCAGTCCCTGATGCCAGTATTCCGGCAAAAGCATATATTCAATCTCAACGCCTTTATACTCTTCGTTCCAGTTCATGCCGCACATACCGATAAAACAGGGGGACGCGGGGATGACCCAAGCATCGCCCCCAGCTTTCTCATTTTTACACAACAGCACCTTACAGTATCCAGGCAGCATATCCTGAGACCGATTCAAAGACACCATGCCCTGAAAAAATGTCTGAGCCTCTTCCTTAGTAAACACCGTACAAATTCCAACACCAGTTTCATTCCTTTTCAGCATAAATCTCATACTTTATCTATAATCCGTAAAGTCCGGTCAACCACTTCTTCCAAAGACAGATGCTCATACTTATGGACGCTGGTAGTCAGCACCGGGTCCAGACCGGACAGCCATTTCGGATCAATGGCAGAGAAGCCTCCCAGCATCCCAAGGACAGACCCTACCGTGGCGCCGTTGCAGTCGGTATCAAAACCGCTTTCCACAGCTTTGGCAATCCCGGTGGAAAAATCCATGGCATACCACAAAATACAGGCCGTAACGATCATGGCATTAGGGTTGACATAACACCAGTCAAACCCCTTTGTCTCATCATAAAGCCCATGAATCAGCTCTATGGCGCTGTCGAAAGAAGCATCAGACCGGTACAGAGAGATGACTCTGGAAATATCCTTTGCCAGCCGTGACTTTGGCGGAATCTGTAAAAGAGCATTTTCGCACAAAAGGCATCCGGCCATATTTTCATCCTTCCAGTTGCTGGCCGGAACCCATGCACCTGCAAGACTTAAAAGGGCGGCCACATACATTTCCCCGTAAACACCGTTTTTTACATGGCTGACTCTGGCATCTCTCCAGGCCATCTGTGCTGCGGCTTTGGGATTTCCCGGATGAATATAGCCGAAAAAATCCCCCCGGATCTGAGCGCCGATCCACTCCCGATAAGGATTTAAGTATGCTCCGGAAGCAGGGGGAAGCACTCCGTTTAAAATATTCTGGAGCGCCACCCGTTCTGCAGTGCAGGTATGAAGCACAGGCACGGACAGGAGCCAGTTTTGTGCCGCATCCTCAGTAGAAAAATCCTTTCCCCAATTTTCTATAAGGCGCAACGCGCATACAGTATAATTGGTATCATCATCTACCGGAAAAGCATATACATTATTCCGCCAGCAGATTTGTGTCCGGTCGTAAGACTGTCCCGGATCCATATCCATAATCCCATACTTGGCTCTGACATCCTCATCTATATCGGAACGCATATATTCTGTCAGCGGCCACTGTCCGCTGTCCTGCAAAAAGCCCTGGATACGGTCTTTATGCCAGGATTCCACGGGAATACCTAAAAGACAGCCGATCGCTCTCCCATACCATGCGCCCCGAAGCCGCTCCCGGTAGCCTTCCCGGTCAAAGTCCATGCACACCTGGGATTCCTCCGGCAATGTACGGCAAATATCTTCATAATCTTCCGGCTCTTCCAGATCATACCCGTCTTTAAAAGGCGCAGATTCCAAGGCAAGAAGAAGCCGTTTGCTCAAATTCTCCTTTTCTTTCCCCTCAGGCATAGCCAAAACTGCCTCAGCCCAGGCTTCATACTCTTCAACACAACGCCCCTCATATCGGCACTGAATCAGCTCATCCCGGATCCGGTCTGAGAGTTTCAGCCACATTAATTTTTCTTCCAACATTTTCCCACTCCTCCTTTCACTGCAGCCGCTCCCGGCTGCTTGGCAGGCGTATCCCTGCCGCTCCCGGCTCAGCCGGTCACTGCCGTTGCCTGCCAAATATCCGGGCTGCTGTGCAAGCTTTGCTCGCACACCGCCCGGCTGCTTGGCAGGCGTATCGCACAAATAAACAGCCAGGGACACTGTGTTTATGCAATGCCCTGGCACTGAATTTTCATATTCCGGAGGCCGGGGCTGCGCCATGGGCGAAAAACACGGCGACCTCCGCATTTCAAATCTTAACCGTTTACGCTCCGCTTCACGTAAGTAGTATGAAGGATCTCATGAGCCTTATGGCTGCCCGGTTCTCCCAAAAACTCCTCATAAAGCCGCTTAATGGACGGATTCTCATGAGACTTGCGGATAGGCATAGCCGCATCCTGGTCATAAAGGGCCTTTGCCCGCAATGCCCGAATATCTGTGAAATTCCGCACACTGCCAGGCTGCTGAGGCTGCCCGCCGCCATTAACACAGCCGCCGGGGCATCCCATGATCTCAATAAAGTGATACTGAGCCTCGCCGGACTTTACTTTATTTAAAAGAGTCCTGGCATTGCCAAGGCCGGAAGCTACAGCGACTTTAATATCCATATCGGCTACATGATAGGTGGCTTCCTTGATTCCTTCAGTTCCCCGGACCTGGGTAAAATCAAGGGATTCCAGTGTTTCTCCCGTAAGGGACTCCACTGCGGTACGCAAAGCTGCCTCCATGACACCGCCGGTGGCGCCAAAGATCACCCCTGCGCCGGACGACTCGCCTAAAGGATCATCAAAAGTCTCTTCCGGAAGAGATTCAAAATCCAGACCGACCCGCTTGATCATCCGGGCAAGCTCCCGGGTAGTCAGAGAAATATCCACATCCGCCACGCCGGCAGCATCCTGATCATCCCGTCCGATCTCAAACTTTTTCGCCGTACAGGGCATGACGCTGACACTGACAATATCCTTCGGATCAATGCCTGCCTTCCCGGCATAATATGTTTTTAAAGTTGCCCCGAACATTTGCTGGGGAGACTTGCAGGATGAGAGATTTTCTGTCATATCCGGGAAGTAATGTTCACAATACTTTACCCATCCCGGAGAGCAGGAGGTGATCATTGGCAGCACGCCGCCGTTTTTCACCCGGTCAAGGAATTCATGGGCCTCCTCCATAATCGTCAGGTCCGAGGCAAAGTCTGTGTCAAACACCTTTTCAAAACCAAGGCGGCGCAGGGCAGCTACCATCTTTCCCTCTACGTTTGTGCCAATAGGCATACCAAACTCTTCTCCAAGAGCGGCCCGCACAGAAGGCGCGGTCTGGACAAACACATGCTTTGTAGGATCGGCAATGGCAGCAAACACCTGATCCGTATTATCTTTTTCCGTTAAAGCGCCTGTGGGACATACGGCAATACACTGTCCGCAGGACACACAGCTGGTCTCGCCCAGGCCCATATCAAAAGCCTGTCCGATATATGTGGAAAATCCACGGGCATTGGGACCGATAACACCGATGCCCTGAACATTTTCACAAACGCCGACACACCGGCGGCATAAAATACACTTGCTGTTATCCCGGATCATATGAGGTGCGGAATCATCTACCATAGACGGATGCATCTCTCCCGCATACTTATTCTCATCATCTACTTTCAGCTCCTGGCAAAGCTGCTGAAGCTCGCAGTTTCCGCTGCGGACACAGGAAAGACATTCCTTCCGGTGAGTCGATAAGATCAGCTGCAGGGTCTTTTTCCTGGAATCCAGTACCTTTGGCGTATTGGTCCACACTTCCATGCCTTCGCTTACCGGATAAACGCAGGACGCTACCAGGCTTTTTGCCCCTTTGACTTCTACCACGCAGATCCGGCATGCGCCGATCTCGTTAATCTCTTTTAAATAACACAGTGTGGGAATCTTAATATGAGCCATCCGGGCTGCCTCCAAAATGGTTGAGCCGGCAGGCACACTGATCTGGACACCGTTGATTTTCATTGTAATATTTTCCATGTCAGACTCCTCCATTATTCTTTATAGATGGCGCCGAAACGGCATTTTTCCATACAAGCGCCGCACTTTAAGCACTTATCCGGGTTAATATAGTGGACTTCTTTAACCTTGCCCTCAATAGCGTCCGCAGGACATGTACGGGCACAAAGGGTACATCCCCGGCACTTATCCGGGTCGATCTTATAAGAAAGAAGTTCCTTACATACCCCTGCCGGACATTTTTTATCCACTACATGGGCGATATATTCATCCCTGAAATATCTGAGGGTGGAGAGCACCGGATTAGGCGCAGTCTGACCCAGGCCGCACAGAGCGTTGTCCTTAATGTAATAGCACAGCTCTTCCAGCTTATCTATATCCTCCAAAGTTCCCTGGCCCTTAGTGATCTTATCCAGGATCTCATACATACGCTTTGTGCCTACACGACATGGGGTACACTTGCCGCAGGATTCATCCACGGTAAATTCCAGGAAGAACTTGGCAATATCCACCATGCAGTTATCCTCATCCATAACGATCAGGCCGCCGGAACCCATCATAGAGCCAATGGCCAGCAGATTATCATAATCAATAGGCACATCAAAATGTTCTGCAGGGATACATCCGCCGGAGGGGCCGCCGGTCTGAGCGGCTTTAAACTTTTTCCCATTGGGGATGCCGCCGCCGATCTCCTCAATGACGGTGCGCAAAGTTGTCCCCATAGGAATCTCCACAAGACCGGTATTATTTACCTTGCCCCCAAGAGCAAATACCTTGGTGCCTTTGGACTTTTCCGTCCCCATGGAGGCAAACCACTCGGGCCCGTTTAAAATGATCTGAGGGATGTTGGCATACGTTTCTACATTATTTAAGATCGTCGGCTTTCCAAACAGCCCTTTGACTGCCGGGAATGGGGGACGGGGACGGGGTTCGCCCCGCTTTCCTTCAATCGATGTCATAAGGGCAGTCTCTTCGCCGCACACAAAGGCGCCGGCTCCAAGGCGAAGATCAACATCAAAGTTAAATCCGGTATCAAAAATATTTTTTCCAAGAAGACCGTACTCTCTGGCCTGATCAATAGCAATACGGAGGCGCTCTACAGCAATGGGATATTCAGCCCGGACATAAATATAGCCCTGGTCTGCACCAATAGCATATCCGGCGATGGCCATAGCTTCCAGCACAACATGAGGATCTCCCTCCAAAACCGAACGGTCCATAAAAGCGCCGGGATCCCCTTCATCCGCGTTGCAGCACACATACTTTTGCACATTTCCCCGGTTTCCGGAGGCAAAACGCCACTTAAGTCCTGTAGGGAATCCGGCACCGCCCCGGCCTCTTAAACCAGAATCCAAAATGGTCTGGATCACCTCGTCCGGCGTCATTTCCGTCAGCACCTTGCCCAGTGCTTCATAACCGCCGGTGCCAATATACTCATCAATATTTTCCGGATCGATAACACCGCAGTTTCTTAAAGCGATCCGTGTCTGTTTTTTATAAAAGTCCGTATCACTTAAAGAACGGATCTCACCCTGAGAATCTGCCTCTTTATACAGCAGGCGGCTTACGACTCTTCCCTTTAATAAGTGTTCAGATACAATTTCCGGAACATCATCCTCCTGAACCATGGAATAAAAACAGGCTTCCGGATATACAACCATAATAGGACCTGCTGCGCAAAGGCCGTGACATCCGGTCTTAATTACAGCCACTTCATCTGTCAGTCCGTTTTTTTCAAGTTCTCTTTCCAGGGCCTCAATAATCTTCTGACTGCCGGAGGATGTACATCCGGTACCCCCGCAGACCAATACATGTGAACGATACATGGCCAGACCTCCTTACAGTTTTATATTGCCCAGGGTGTATTCGGTCACAACCTGGCCTCGGATCAAATGCTGGTCCACAACTTCCAGCGCTTTTTCCGGAGTCATTTTTATATAAGTTACCTTGTCCTTTCCCGGCTCCATCACCTCTACGATAGGTTCATATTTACACAAACCGATACATCCGGTCTGTGTGACCATAACATTAGAAAGCTTTTTTTCCTGAACCGCATCGGAAAGGGCCTTCAGCACCGGTCTGGCGCCGCTGGCAATACCGCAGGTAGCCATCCCCACAACAACACGGGTCTGTGAATCGTCTTCAGAACGCATCCCCACCTGTCCCTGCATACGTTCACGGATCGCTTTTAATTCTGCAAGTGATTTCATAAATTCACGCTCCTTCTCATTTTGGGCTGCAGGAAAAATCCCTGGTTTTCCGGATCTTCTCCTGCCGCCGAATACCACATCTACAGACGGACATCACGGTCAGCCTCACGGGTATTTTCCTTAAGGAAATCCTCAATATAGGCCGAAACTTCCGGGGTGTCCAAAGGAATCCCTTCAAGGATCTCCCGGACCTGCCGGGTATCTAATGTAAATCCCCGTCCGTCTACAGTGTATGTATACACAAAGTCAATCTCAGGGTTAAATGTGATCAATGTATGGATGATCCCCGGCATGTCCCCCAGGGGCATCCGGTCAATACTTGACAGCACATATACCGCCGTCACCTTGGTTCCTTTTCCTACCTGTGAAGTCATATAAAAATCCCCTCCGGTACACTGGGCCGAATATTTAAAAAATGGCACTCCCAGCCCCACCTTCCGGGTACTTCGGGTAGTAAAAAACGGATCCTGGGCCTGGCAGACCTGCTCAGGCGTCATACCGCAGCCGTTATCTTCGATCACGATCTCCATCCGGTCCCGATCCGTATCCGCAGCTACACTGATACGGATCAGCGCGGCCTTGGCACGGATGGAATTTTGGGCCACATCCAGCACATTTAACGCAATTTCTGTCATCATGATGTCTACTGGTATTTTGCAAGAATACCAGCAATATCATCAACGGTCAGACGGCCGTATACATCATCATTCACCATAAGCACCGGCGCAAGACCGCAGGCGCCTACACAGCGGCAGGCATCCAGTGAAAACTTCCCGTCCGGTGTACATTCTCCGCCTACAATGCCTAAAAGCTCCATCAGCTTATTATAAACATCGCCGGATCCCTTTACATAACATGCCGTGCCGAGACAGACGGAAATCTGGTACCTTCCTTTTGGATTCAGGGCAAACTGAGAGTAAAATGTTGCCACGCCGTAAATCTTTTCCAGTGGAATCCCCGTTTCGTTGGAAATGATCGTCTGCACTTCAATGGGCAGATAGCCATAGATTTCCTGGGCTTTCTGCATGATCGGCATCAAAGCGCCCGGCTCTGATTTAAGTTCTGCAATGACTTTGATAAGCTGCTCTTCCTGCGCCTTTGTTCCGTTAAAAGGAACCGTCTGCTTCGTAGAACTCAAGTAAATCCCTCCTTGAAATCATAAATTATTAAGTCATCTGCAATGTTCCGGATATTTCCGGCCATTACGTTCTCTTTTTGCTGCCTTTTAACAAGGGTTTCTGATTATACACTAACCAGAAACAGGTGTTCACAGCATTTCCATTATAACATTACTATTGACAATTTTCTATATAAGAATTGCGTATTTTTTGTTAAATTTCTGCCATTTTTAGAATTTGCCTCTAAAAATTCCCTAAAATTTTTGTAAATAGATCATAAATGTTACCTATTTAACAATAACTATTTGTTGAAATCAAATAATACGGATGCTATACTGAATATATTAAGTCAACACATCCAAAGGGGGTATACTTTTTTATGACAGTTCAGGATATTAAAGAGCTTCTTGACGCCCGGCTGCTCTGCGGAGAACGTTTTCTGGCCAGGGAAGTCCACACCGCCTGCGGCTCAGATATGATGAGCGATGTCCTTGCTTTTGTCAAGGATCAGTCCGTGCTGATCACAGGCCTGTGCAATCCTCAGGTCATCCGAACAGCAGAAATGATGGATATTGTCTGCCTTGTTTTTGTCCGCGGAAAGGTTCCGGATGAAAACATGATCCAACTGGCTGACCAAAGGGATATTGCCATGTTATCCACCCAGCTCCCCATGTTTTCCGCCTGTGGTGTCCTTTATACCGCCGGGCTCCGGGGAGGTGCTTTAATTGAATGACCAGCTGATTCTCCACTATACAGTTTCTCCCGATGATTTTACCCGAGCCGGGGAAGCCAGCAGTAATGTAAAAAGAAAGCTGAAACAGCTTGGGGTCCCTCCGGAAGTTGTGCGGAAAACAGCCATTGCCATGTACGAGGGGGAGATCAATATGGTCATCCATGCCAACGGCGGTGAGATTACCGTGACCATCGGTCCTGAGGATATAACCCTTGTTCTGGCAGATACCGGGCCTGGGATTCCGGATGTGGAAAAGGCCATGCAGGCCGGATACTCCACTGCCCCGGATAATATACGCAACCTGGGCTTTGGCGCCGGCATGGGCCTTCCCAATATGAAAAAATATTCTGATGAAATGACCATTGACTCTACCCTTGGAGTAGGGACCACAGTCACCATGGTCATAAAAATAGCCTAATGAAATCAGGAGGTGAAGGATATGGATAAGTTTTTTCATTCGGTTTATCTTGATGAAGAGCTGTGCATGGGATGTATCAACTGCATCAAACGCTGCCCCACCCAGGCCATCCGTGTCCGTCACGGAAAGGCTGTTATTACCGGGAAGTTCTGCATTGACTGCGGCGAATGTGTCCGCATCTGTTCCCATCATGCCAAGCTTATTCGGAGAGATTCCACAGATGTACTGAAAAAATATAAATACACTGTAGCCCTTCCGGCTCCAACCTTGTACAGCCAGTTTAATCACCTGGACGATATAAACATCGTCCTGACCGCTTTGATCCTTCTGGGTTTTGACGATGTATTTGAAGTGGCTGCAGGCGCCGAGCTGGTCAGCGCCGCATCCCGGGATTATGTGGCCGGACACAGGGAAAAATGGCCTCTGATCAGTACCGCCTGCCCCTCTGTCGTCCGGCTCATCCGGGTTCGTTTTCCCAACCTTATCGACCATCTCCTGCCTTTAAACCCGCCGGTGGAAGTTGCCGCACGGCTGGCCAGACAGCGGGCCCTGGAAAAAACCGGCCTGGATCCTGAGGATATAGGTATCGTATTTATCTCTCCTTGCCCTTCCAAAGTAACCTATGTCCACTCTCCTCTGGGAGTCAAAAAAAGCCAGATCGACCATGTCCTTGCCATTAAGGATGTGTATCCTATGCTCCTGCCCCTTATGAAGCGGGCCAGACAAAACCCTAAAGACCTTGCCATGGCCGGAAGGATCGGCGTTGGCTGGGGCGGCGCCGGGGGAGAGGCCGGCGGTCTGATCACAGACAGTTATCTGGCTGCTGACGGCATTGAAAATGTGATCCGGGTATTGGAGGATCTGGAAGATGAAAAGTTCGGCCATCTTCAGTTTATCGAACTAAACGCCTGCAACGGCGGCTGCGTCGGCGGTGTCCTGACTGTGGAAAATCCTTATGTGGCTAAGGCAAAGCTTAAGCATCTAAATAAATATCTTCCGGTTTCCCTAAATCATCTGGAAGATCATCCGGATCCGCCCATGTTCTGGACCGAGCCGGTAGAGTATGAGCCGGTATTCCGCCTTGGGGCAACATTTGCCGAAAGTATCCGTATGTTAAAAGAGGTAGAAGCCCTGTGCAATGAATTTCCCGGTCTGGACTGCGGCGCATGCGGAGCTCCTACCTGCCGTGCTCTGGCTGAGGATATTGTTCGCGGCAATGCTACAAAGGACGCCTGTATTCCTGTATTAAAAAATCATATTCATGAGCTGGCGGAAAATTATATGGCACTTTTAGACAGCTTTGGTCAGTCCGGAGATGATCAGACCATTAGCACAAAGGTTGTACGCCAGTACATTGAAAAGCTTATGGGCGAGGTTTCCCTTCTGGATGCGCATCTTGAAGAACAAAATGAAGGGGTGCAGAAAAAGACATCCGTGGAACCGGAGGCTGACACGGACCAGTCTGTTTCTTCTATCGGAACTCAGACGCCTGCTTTTGCTCCGTCCCGCCCATCCTCCATATCTCAATGCCCCGGAAAGGGAGACTGTGTCCACTGCGCTTATATCTGCCCGTATTATTGATCTCTTATTAACATACGCCCACCCTCCTGCCGTCTCCGGCGGGGCATCATCATAAAGGAGGCCTGTTTTATGACTGTCCGTTCCTTGATCCAACAGGGGATATTTTCCCCTGTATGTATTCCGGAAGATACATCCGGGGCCATTTCGATCCCCTTTTGCTGCGACCTGCTCAGCATCGCCATGAGCCGGGCGCCTTCAGGCGCTGCCTGGGTCACTGTCATGGCCAATATTAATACCCTGGCCGTAGCGTCTCTGACAGAATGTGCCTGTATTATTTTAGCGGAAGGCGCTGCTTTTGATGAAACCTGTGAAAAAAAAGCCCTCCAGGAAGGGATTCCCGTATTTTCCACGCCAATGCCGGTGTTTGAAGCAGCCTTAAAGGTCTGGCAGCTCCTTCAGGCGGAAAAATGCGGCTAAAAAGGGAGGATCCTTATGCTTTCTCTGTCTTATGACCTTCACATCCACTCCTGTCTTTCTCCCTGCGGCGATGAAGATATGACACCGGCCAACATTGCAGGTCTTGCCGCCTTGATCGGTCTGGATGTGATTGCTGTTACAGATCATAATTCCTGCAAAAATTGTCCCGGGGTGATAGAGGCAGCCAGAGCTTATGACCTGACTGTGATCCCGGGGATGGAACTGACCACCCGGGAAGAGGTTCATGTGGTGTGTTTGTTTGAAACATTAAAGGATGCTATGGCCTTTGACGCTTATGTGGAAGGGCAGCTCATCCCTTTTCCCAATAATGAAGAAATTTTCGGACGCCAGTGCATCTGTGCCTCAGATGACACGGTTATAGGGACCTATCCCCATCTGCTTATTAATGCCACAAATATTTCTTTTGATAATGTTTATGAATTGACAGCCGCATACCACGGGATCATGATCCCTGCCCATATTGACAAGGACTCTACAAGCCTTTTATCTAACCTGGGCTTTATTCCCCCGGACAGCCGTTTTACCTGTGTAGAGATAAAAAATATGGAAAACCTTCCGCAGCTTATCCGCCAGCACCCTTATTTAGAAAAATGCCGCATCATTACCAATTCTGATGCCCACTATCTTGAGCATATGAACGAGGCGATCCACCGGATCCACAGCAAAAGCCGCCGGATCCCGGACATATTAAAAAGCCTGACCTCCCGGTAAATCCGGGAAGATCAGGCTTATGTTCTGTTTTCCGACTTAATGTAATTTTATCAAAGACGGCTTTGCCGGTTTATGTCCGACGGGGCGCATCGCCTTAGCCCAGGCGGGTCGTCAGGCAAAACCCGTGATCCAAAGGCCCGCTGCCCTTACCCAGGTTCAGGCCGGCTTTTAAAGCCCCGGTAATGTACGCCTTGGCATTGGCCACACTGGTTTTCATATCATGGCCAAGGGCCAGATTACAGGCAATAGCAGAGGACAGCGTGCATCCGGTACCATGGGTATTGTCATTGTTGATCCGTTCTCCCCGAAACCAGGTGATCTCCCCGTTATGATAAAGAAGATCATCCGATGTTTCTGTTAAATGTCCTCCCTTGATCAAAACACTGCCGGAAAGGTTTTTACTGATATACCTGGCCGCCTTGACCATATCTTCCGTGCTTTCAATGGGACTGCCCCACAGCTTTTGCGCTTCAGGAATATTGGGGGTGATCACATCCCCCAGGGGAAGCAGGGTTTCCATAAGAGCGCCCATTGCATCCGGACTCATAAGGGCACAGCCGCTGGTGGATACCATCACCGGATCGATGACGATATTTTCAGCCTTATATTCTTTTAACTTTTCGGCGATCATTTCAATCGTTTCCACATTAGACACCATGCCGATTTTTACCGCGTCCGGGAAAATATCCGTAAACACACAGTCCATCTGCTTTCCTACAAATTCTCCGCCTGCGTCTAAAACGCCGTAAACGCCGGTAGTATTTTGCGCTGTCAGAGCAGTGATCACGCTCATGCCGTACACTTTATGGGCAGCCATTGTTTTAAGATCCGCCTGGATCCCTGCGCCGCCGCTGCAGTCCGATCCGGCAATAGTCAATACTTTTTTCATAGGGATCATTCCTCCTGATTTCTTTCTTGTTTTCATATTCCGTACCGTGTATACTGTTAAAGAGTTACTTTAAAGCCCTAAAAAATACCCGCAGCCCCGGCCCCAGACTTCGCCGGCTGCAGAAAGGGATATGCTTTATGAAAAAACGTTTTAAAAAAATATATATTGAGATCACAAACCAGTGCAACCTGTCCTGTTCCTTCTGTCCTGCCACAAAACGTGCTCCCGGATTTATGACACCGGACCGTTTCGTCCATGTGCTCCAACAGATCCGTCCCTGGACAGATTATATTTATCTCCATGTCAAAGGCGAGCCGCTGCTTCATCCCCAACTGGATCAGCTTCTTGAAGCTGCCGGAGATTTTGGCTTTTATGTGAATCTGACGACCAACGGAACACTGCTCCACAAGCGGAAAGATATGCTTTTATCCTATCCTCTGCGCCAGATCAATATTTCCCTTCACAGTTTTGAAGCCAACAGTCATCTCCCGGGAAATATGACGTTCCGGGAATACATTATGTCAACCATCGACTTTGCCCGGGATTTTTCTCCGGATCACGGAATCACGGCCTTCCGTCTGTGGAACCTGGATCCCAAGGATGCCTCCCGGCCTTTTTACATCAGGAACAGGGAAATCCTTCAGATACTTGCTGAAAGCTTTTCCTTTACCGGTTCTTTTGATCCGGCCCTTTATACCGTCAATGACGCGCCTTTAAGTAAAAATATTTACCTGAGCTTTGACCGGGAATTTGACTGGCCTTCTCTAACGGCGCCTGACTACGGAAGCCTTGGAACCTGCCTTGGACTCAAAAGCCATGCCGCCGTTTTATGTGACGGCACAGTGGTCCCCTGCTGTCTGGACGGTGAAGGGGTGCTGGCTTTAGGAAATCTGTTTTCCCAAAGTTTTCAGGACATCCTTAATGGCCCAAGGAGCAAACGTCTCCTTCAGGACTTTCAGGCCCATACCCTCCATGAACCTTTGTGCCGCCGCTGCGGCTACCGGACCCGATTTTTATAAGCTCCGGATATATCCGGTTTTATCCGCTCTGAGCTTACAGGATCGGAGAAAACAGCCGCAGGCACCATTGGATGATCTTTTGGTGGATCGGACGTTTTTTCCACATATCATAAGTAATGCGCTCACACTTTTTAATCGTTGTCAAAATGTCATCCCGAATATCTAAAACTGCCTGATTTTCACTCATAAACACGCCGCACTCATAGTGGAGATAAAAGCTCCGGTAGTCCATGTTAATACTGCCGCAAATCGCACATTCATCATCCATGGCCACTGTCTTTGAATGGATAAATCCCGGCTTATATTCATAGATCTTTACCCCATTAGCCAGCAGGGGGCCATAGTTTGACACAGTAACCATATAAACATACCACTTATCATACATCCTTGGGGTGACAATGCGCACATCCACACCGCTGTGGGCTGCCCGGCACAGATCATCCACCATTTTCTGATCCAGGACCAGATAGGGCGTTGTAAAATAAATATAGTTCCTGGCTTTATTGATCATGTGAGTATACGTTTCTTCAATGGGATTATGAGGATTATTTGCCGGCCCGTCAGCCATCGGCTGGACAAATCCGCAGCACTGTATGGAGCAGGTTGGATGATACTTGGTATAATCCAGATCTTCATAGCCCTTGGAAAATTCCCACATTTCCAGGAAAATGCTGGTCAATCCCCACACACCGTCCCCTTCCAGCCGCACTGCCGTATCCTTCCAGTGACCAAACCGGGTAATGATATTGGCATACTCATCTGCCAGATTAATGCCTCCCGTATAGCCGATATTTCCATCAATAATAGCAATCTTTTGATGATTTCGGTAATTAAAGGTCAGCCGGGATGTTCCTTCATGGATCGGTGAAAAAATGCCAAACCGTATTCCCAGCACTGCCAGCTCATGGCGAAACTCCTCTGTATTAATCATGAGAGAGCCAAAATCATCAAAAAGGAGCCTTACCTCTACGCCCTCCTGAATCTTTTGGGCCAGAATATCTTTGACCTCACGCCATATCTTTCCATCTGAAATAATAAAATATTCCAGGAAAATGAATCTTTTGGCATGGCGCAGATCTTCCATAAGAGCGTGAAATTTCTTTTCACCTACATCATAATAGGTAACTTCCGTGTTTTCATAAAGGGGAAATCCATAATGGATCAAAAGCTTGCTGATCTGAGCCTTATTGGGATGAAGCTCCTTAAAGGTCTCGATAATATCCGGATCCTGTTTTTTATACTTTTGTCCCTTTGCCACAACATCCCGGTAACGGCGGTATTCCTTGCTGTTCGTCCGCTTTCTGCCCCACATAAAATACAGGAAAAACCCAAATACCGGAAGGAGAAGGACAATAATGATCCAGAAGGACTTGTAGGACTGTCCGTCATTCACAAGCATAAATACAAGAAAAATGCTAAAGATCTGTAAAACCAGATAAAACCATGAAGCATACTCCTGCAGCAGGACCGCGGCAATGCAGGTAACCATAAGCTGGAGCAGCACTGCTATTGCGACCGTCACGGCACGGATGATCCCGGCATGACGCTTTCTCAACAAATTCATAAATCAACTCCTGTTTTTCTTCACTTTTTGCTGTCTGGATTTTTAGTTATTATTTGTAACGACTCAGGGCGGCAGCACATATCTTCCTGCCCACTTTATCCTGCCATCCTGAATTATTATTATCATTTTATTACCAAAAATAAGGAAATGCAAGTATTTGTTCTGCCCTGCTGTTCACAAAACATGGGGCAATCTTTCACCCGTCTGCCGGATCTGTCAAGCTGACGCAAAGCTTTAACAATGTGATACAAATTTGAAAAAACATTCAACTATTTTCTCAATTCTGACTACTGTGTTTTTTCTTTAACAATGTTATACTAGCATCATCAGCACACATATGTCACTGTTCGGCCACCTGAACAGTGACGCGCAAAAATCCATGAAGCACCGCCTGGGGCGATGGGATTTTTGTCCCCCTGGAATTACTTTAAAGGAGAAAAAGTTTATGAAAGTTATGGGTATTGTCGCCGGAAGACACAACGGCAACAGCGAGATTCTGGTTAAAGAGGCATTATCGGCAGTTCAGGAAGCCGGAGGAGAATGTTCTCTCATTAACTTATTTGACTATCACATTGAGCCATGCCTTGGCTGCGAAGCATGTACCATGAGCATGGGCGATGTGGCTATGGGCAAGGGAGACTACAAAGGATGCGTCCTTCAGGAAAAAGATGACATGGATAAGATCGTTACTGCCATGCGTGAACAGGACGCCATTATCATCGGATGTCCTACCTATGATCTTATGCCAAGCTCCCTTTACCTTCGTTTTGCTCAAAGATTCCTTGCATACGAGCTTTCCTTCCTGATCAAAATCGGCAAGGTTAAAAGAGATCCCCACCTGGTTGCCGGTGTGATCGCTGTCGGCGGTTCCTGCCATGACTGGCAGACCCTTTCCCTGGAATGTATCGGAGCGACCATGTTCACTCAGTCCATTAAAGTGGTGGATCAGATGATGTCCACCCGCAACGGCCGCCCGGGCAATGTCCTTTTACGTCCGGAGCAGATTGAAAGAGCTCACAAAATGGGTGAAAACATTGTAAAATCCGTAAATACTCCTTACGAAGAACGCACCTGGCTGGGTGATCCGGATATGGGTCTGTGCCCCAACTGCCACTCTTCCCTTGTATTTAAAGGCGAGCCTCACTGGGACGGCATCCAGTTCCCATTTGAATGTGCCGTATGCGGCGCCGGCGGCGATCTGGTACGGGACGAAAATGGAGAAGTTAAATTTGTTCTTGCAGAAAACGGCCTGTGCCGTGACAGAAATGTAAACGAGTCCCGGGATCTGCACCTGGATGAAATCATTGCCACACGGATTGATTTTATGAAAAATCAGGCCTCTGTTCAGGAAGCCTATAAAAAGTATAAGGAAATGAAATTTCCTGCCGTTTAATCGACAAAAAAATCCTTTGGATGGACAGGTCCCATTTTGATAAACCTGTTCATCCGTACAATACAAAGCGTCAAAAGGGTATGCGGGCTGTGGTTCCACAGACGACAAACACCTTTTGGCGCTTTTCATCATAAGATGAAAGAAAAAGGATTTTTTTAATGAAAAAGCGAGTATTTTCTCTTTTCCTGTCTTTTATCTTTATGGCAGCCCTTATTTTTTCTTTCGGAAAACCTGCACAGGCCGCCACGCCTCCGGACAGCCGGGATCTTATCCCCGGCATTGATGTAAGCCAGTGGCAGGGTTATATTAATTTTGACCAGGTATACCGATCCGGCATACGCATTGTCTATATACGGGCCGGGGAAGGTATGGCCTACACGGACCCTTTTTTTGAACGAAACTATACCCGGGCACGGGCCGCCGGATTAAACGTAGGCGCTTATCTTTATGTCACTGCCAGAAATGAAGCTCAGGCCAGAAGCCAGGCCCACTTTTTTGCGTCACTGATGGAAGGAAAAACCTTCCAGTGCCGTCCGGCTATGGATTTTGAAGATCTCTCCGGCTTGTCTGATGCACAAATCCGGGCTATTGCCGGTGCATTTCTTGAAAGCCTGGAAAAATACACAGGTTCCAGGCCGGTCATTTACAGCGATATTTCCAATGCCCGCCGTCTTGACGCTTCCTTTGCATCCTATCCCTGGTGGGCCGCCCAGTATGATACAAATGAAGTTTCAGACACAGGGATCTGGAACAGCTGGACCGGATGGCAGTATTCAGATGCAGGTCGTATATCCGGAATAAATGGAAATGTGGACCAAAATCGTTTTACCCCTGACATTTATATTTCCTCTCCCGCACCGGGACCATCTCCCGGACCGGCTCCGGAAAATCCTCGGATCACTGTTGATTATACGATCCGGCCCGGAGACACTTTGTGGTCCATTGCCAGCCGTTTTCACACTACTGTGGCCCGGATCGCTGCCGATAACCGGATTCAAGATCCCAATCGGATCTATGCCGGAGAA
Source organism: Candidatus Scybalocola faecavium (assembly GCA_018713145.1). Classification (GTDB taxonomy): domain Bacteria; phylum Bacillota; class Clostridia; order Lachnospirales; family Lachnospiraceae; genus Catenibacillus; species Catenibacillus faecavium. The sequence goes on along the minus strand of DVFP01000013.1, from coordinate 144,764 downwards.
ATCCTCCATATACAAACGCAAAACAGCCGGACCGATCACGCCCGGTATCTGTACTATACTGTCCGTCCGGGAGATACCTTAAGCGCCATTGCCGCCCGGTATAACACTTCAACAGCTCGGCTGGCCGCCTTAAATCATATTACAACGCCCAATCTGATCTACGCCGGCCAGGTCATTAAAGTCCCCTGAAAAAAGCTGCGGGGCAGAGAAAAATTCCCTGCCCCGCAGCTTTTTTATACCGGTCCAGATCAGGCCTTGCCAACAGAACCGAATAATTCCATCTTTTCTTTTACAGTTGCTTTGATCGCTTCTGCGCCTGGAGCTAAAAGTTTACGCGGGTCAAAGCCCTTGCCTTCCAGATCCTTTCCGGCTTCAATATACTTACGTGTCGCATCGGCAAATGCCAGCTGGCACTCTGTATTTACATTGATCTTAGCAACGCCAAGAGAAATCGCTTTCTTGATCATATCTGCAGGGATACCTGTGCCGCCGTGAAGAACAAGAGGCATATCCCCTGTAAGCTGCTGGATAGCGTCCAGAGTCTCAAAGCTTAAGCCCTTCCAGTTTGCAGGATATTTGCCGTGGATGTTGCCGATACCTGCAGCAAGCATAGTTACGCCCAGATCTGCGATCGCCTTGCACTCCTTAGGATCTGCCACTTCACCCATACCTACAACGCCGTCTTCCTCGCCGCCGATGGAACCAACCTCAGCCTCCAGGGACATACCTTTTTCGTTGCAGATAGCAACCAGTTCTTTTGTCTTTGCCACATTTTCCTCAATGGGATAATGAGAACCGTCAAACATAATGGATGAGAATCCGGCTTCGATGCACTTTAAGCAGCCTTCGTAGCTGCCGTGATCCAGATGGAGAGCTACTGGAACAGTAATATTCAGTTCCTCAAGCATACCATTGACCATGCCTACAACTGTCTTATAGCCTGCCATATACTTTCCTGCGCCTTCAGATACACCAAGGATTACAGGAGAATTTAATTCCTGAGCTGTCAGGAGAATGGATTTTGTCCACTCAAGATTGTTAATGTTAAACTGACCAACTGCATAATGACCTGCTTTTGCCTTTGTCAACATCTCTTTTGCTGATACTAACATGATTATTCCTCCATACTTCAATTATTCTCTATTTGAAACCATCGCTTAATCCCCTGCCAGGGCCGCTGGCTCCAAAACCGTGGAAAAATACTTCCGAAAATAGTATACTCCATTTTCGGGGAAATTTAAATATAATATTGGTAAAAATTATGTAATCGGCAGCGATTCAGTTACGGTTTACTGGCAGGCCAGTAAACCGTAACCTTTAAACGATCACCGCCGCCGTGAACAGATGGGCCTTTACACTTCCAATGAGCCAAATCTTACCTCAATATACTTTTTGATCATTTCCTTTGTTTTTTCTGTGCCTAAAACTCCGGAATCCAGAGATAAATTATAGCTGGCGCAGGCTCTCCAATCTTTTCCTGCATAGTAGCCGTAGTAACTGTCACGCTTTTTGTCAATGGACATGATCTTTTTCTGAGCTTCTTTTTCTGACAGCTGATACAGACGGCAGATACGTTCCACCCGCTTTTCCATCTGGCCGCAAACATAGACAGATACCAGCTTTGGCTCATCCCGCAGGATATACTCCGCGCACCGTCCAATGATCACACAGGAGCTTTTCTTTGCCAGACCCTGCACAGTCTCTGCCTGGATATTAAACAGCCGGTCGCTGGAAAGGGCATGGTCAAAGGGGTTTACAGTCCCGTTCATGGAAAAAGTGTTCATGGCCAGGGCATACAAAAAGCTGTCCGTGGGCTTTTCATCTACCTTTTCAAAATAATCCTTCCGGATGCCGCTTTTTTTAGAAGCAAGTTCCGGGATCTCCTGATCATAGATAGGGATCCCCAGCTCCTTAGCAAGCAAGGTGCCGATCTCCTTTCCGCCGCTGCCATACTGTCTGTTAATGGCAATAATAAGATTATCTGACATATCGATTCCTCCCATCGCTTAGTTGCTGCTGCTCACCGGATGAACAGCAGCACTTAGTCTACTTTTATCATATCATCCATGTTTTCATGGAGCTGATCTAAATATTCGATCATGGGCTGACGAAGCTGGGGATCTCTTAGGGCAAACTCAACATTTGCCTGAAGGAAGCCGATCTTTGAACCCACATCATAGCGTTTTCCTTTAAAGTCATAGGCATACATAGCACAGTCCTTAGCCTGACGCCGCAAAGCGTCTGTCAGCTGTATTTCTCCGCCGGCACCGGCCTCCTGATTTCTCAGGTAGTCAAAAATATCCGGCGTAAGGATATACCGTCCGAGGATGGCAATATTAGAAGGCGCTTCCTCAATCTTTGGCTTCTCTACCAGGTCACGGACTTTATAAACCCGCTCGTCGATCTGCTTGCAGTCCACAATGCCATACTTATTAACAACGCTTTCGTCCACCTTCTGAACGCCAAGCACACAGGTGCGGTACTCGTTATAAATATCGATCATCTGAGCCAGGCAGGGCTTTTTCGCCTCCACTACATCATCGCCGAGCAAAACGGCAAAGGGTTCATTGCCGATAAAGTTATGGGCAGTAAGCACTGCATGACCAAGGCCTTTGGCCTCTTTCTGCCGCACATAGTAAATATTGGCCATTTCGGAAATATGGCGCACCAGATCCAGCATATCCTGTTTCTGTGCCTTCTCCAGTTCCATCTCCAGCTCCATAGAGCGGTCAAAATGATCCTCAATCGGCTTCTTATTTCTTCCGGTAACAATAATAATGTCTGTAATTCCGGAAGCAACTGCTTCCTCCACAATATACTGGATCGTTGGCTTATCTACAATCGGCAGCATCTCCTTGGCCTGAGCCTTTGTGGCTGGAAGAAAACGTGTGCCTAAACCTGCTGCGGGGATCACCGCTTTTTTAATTTTCATCATACCTCTCTCCTTTAGTGCAGTCTGAAATTTTTATCATTTTTTGATTTTATATTAATTTCAATAGAACAATCGGATAAATGGGAATAATTAACATCCAGGGCATAATCGATCCGGGTATTAATATTTAAGTCATCCTCACTGTGGGAAATCCCCAGGGTATTGATTCCCACCATAAGATTTCCATAAGGTGTCTGATAGCAGGCCATATTTTTTGTATCCGGCTCAAATACCATGTGAACACTGTTTTCCCCTTTTTTGATCACATCCACACGATTGCTGCCGATCTTGATGGTGTTTTTCGTCGGGGTGCCTTCCTCTCCCGACATTTCATCAAATAATATGTAATGCTTACCATTTTTATAATAGTAATTTCCCATGGTGATCACTTCCACAGGCATTTCCTGATCCATATCCATCTGCAGACCGCTGATGGACACAATGACATCCTTTGTCATAGGTAAAAATCCTTCCTTTTCCGGTTTTAATACTCATCTATAGGTACAAGCCGCGTTTCCACCAGCTCCACCGGAAGGATGGAATTGGCAAAAGCACTGAACTTATCGGTTCCATCACTGACAAAAAAGTGGTATTCCGGCTCGCCGCTTTCCCGGTAGATTCCCTGCTCCTTTAATAAACACCTGAGACTGATGGCTGTCTCATAGGCCGGGTTCACCAGGTTGACCCCTTCCCCCATGATCCTGCGGATGGTGCTTCGGATCAATGGATAATGGGTACATCCAAGGATCAAAGTATCCACATGGGCGTCCTTTAAAACTTGAAGATAGCGGGATGCGATCTCGTCTGTAACGGAATCATTTAACAAACCTTCTTCCACCAGCGGAACAAACAAAGGACAAGCCTTGCCGATGACCCGGAATCCGGGATTATACTCATGAAGGACAGAGGAATAAATACCGCTGTTAATCGTGCCCTCTGTGCCGATGACTCCAATATTTCCGCTGACTGTAGTATGGGCTGCCGTATATGCTCCGGGGCGTACTACGCCGATAATGGGAACGTCCACCTCCGGCGCTACTGTATCCAGGGCATAAGCGCTGGCTGTATTACAAGCGATCACTATGGCTTTCACTTTTTTTGTTTTTAAAAAATGAATGATCTGGCGCGTATATTCGATAATTGTTTTCTGGGATTTACTTCCGTAGGGAACCCGGGCCGTATCCCCAAAATAAACCACATTTTCCGATGGAAGCTGACGGATGATCTCCCGGACCACCGTAAGTCCGCCCACCCCGGAATCAAAAACGCCAATGGGAGCATCCTTTAACACAACAACGTCCTCCTTATGCACCATAGCGTTCAAATGCCTGACTGATCAGCGCGTCAATCAGCCGGGACTTATCCACGCCCTTATCTTCCCACAGCATGGGATACATGCTGATACCGGTAAATCCGGGCATAGTGTTGATCTCATTAAAGATCACTTCATTGGTATCCTTTTCCAAGAAGAAATCTACCCGGGAAAGGCCATAGCCGTCCACTGCCTTAAAAATGCGGACCGCGTCATCCCGAAGCTCATCCAGCACGCCTTCCGGAAATACCGGATGAAGATCAGTTTTAGACTCCTGATTAAAATATTTCGCCTCATAGGAATACAGATCCGTGTCTGCTGAAAGCACCTCGCCAACATCTGAAGCCACCGGATCGTAGCCCCCAAGGACGGCGCACTCGATCTCCCGTCCTACGATCGTTTCCTCCACAAGGATCTTGCAGTCATGACGCACTGCTTCTCTCAGGCCCTCTGCCAAAGCTGCGGCATCGGAAGCCTTAGTCACGCCACGGGAAGAACCGGCCTTAGAAGGCTTTACAAATACCGGGTAATCTAAAACTGCCTCTACTTTTTTCACACAGGCATCCATATCTCCCAGTTCTGTATGCCGGATCACCACATATTTTGCCTGACGGATTCCCAGCGTATCTACGATCAGTTTTGTGTACACTTTATCCATGGATACGGCAGACGCCAAAACACCGCAGCCCACATAAGGAATACGGGCCAGCTCAAAAAGTCCCTGAACCGTTCCGTCCTCGCCGTACATGCCGTGGAGCACCGGGAAGATCACATCCACATGGATATTCTGCACATCCTCCTCATCCAGGCACAAAATGCCATGATCGGAAGCATCCGGACTTAAAATCGCCTGAACCTGGCTGTCTCTCCATGTATTATCCTTGATCTTATCTGTGGAATCCACCAAAAGCCACCGGCCGTCTTTGGTGATGCCGATTAAAAGTATATTGTATTTTTCCTTATCCATTGCAGATACAACATTAACAACAGACATACAGGATACTTCATGCTCTGATGACTGTCCGCCAAATAATACTGCAACTGTCAGTTTTTCCTTCATTATTAGAACCTCTTTTTTACTTTATACTATGTACCTTACATTTATAGGGTACACACAGACAAACGTTAACAAATATATGATCGTTCAGACATCTTAACTGTTTCCGTCTGCTGCTTTTTCTATTTTAGCGTATATGGTGTGATTATTCAACCAAAATTCATAAAAAGGTCCTGAAGGATTTCCCCAAATTTAAAGCGCAGCTGCACTTTTTCTCCCTGAAAAAGTGCATCATAGGTATCCTCCTGAAGCTCATCTTTCAGCAGCTGGGCAGATTCCTCCGGAACTTTTGCCGTCACTGCATCAGTAAAACACAAGTTTGGAAACAAAACGCACCACCAGTTTCTCCCGCAGCCGCTGCCGATATGCACAGTCAGCGCATCATAGTATCCTCTGGGAAAGGTCATATCCCCGTAAGTTTTTTCCGGAAAATATCCATTTTTCAAATACACGCGGATCGGATAATCATAGCCCAGGCTTTCCACATATTCCCCGGCCACAGCCTGGATCTGAGGCAGCAGAGCTTTTACCGTCTCTTCGCTGTCCTTTAAAGATCTGCATAAAGATAAAGGTTCCTGCAAAAACTCCCCGATCCGGTCACGGACCATAAGCTTAAGCCTTTGATCTTCCATGGAATTACTGTTAGCCACTACATGAAACCTTAAGATTTTATCGGAAATCTCCTGCTGATAATTTTTTTCCGGAACAAAAAGCAGTAATGCTCCGCAAAAAATGACACAACAAATGATCAAAAATTTTTTCATAGCTTTCTCCTCCCATTGATCCTGTTTCGCCTGCCCGGCCGGACGTTTTTGGCCGGGCCCCGGTCCGCCGGGCTGCTTCTACAGTTTTCCCAAAAGGGCGGAAAGTTATACGTAAACTTCTACGGCTATAATCAACAAAATCAATTTGGCAGCCGAAGTGAATTGGATTTTGGCCCCATATAGAAGCAGAAATAAAGTCCCCAGTACGGTCTTTTCTCATATATGGATGCAGCCGGAAACACCTGCTGTTTCCGACTCTTGCATTTTACCTTCATGTTATGTAGAATAATACCATGAGACAAGGGACAAAAGGTCATGCGGGCTGCGCTTGCGCAGGCAAGCGTGACGTTGTGTCGCGCAAAACACACTGAAAAGGAGTTTTTCTATGTTTACTAAGATCAAACGATGGATCGCCCTTTTAGGCGCTATCCTTCTTGTTCTTTTATATTTAAGCACTTTGATTTTTTCCCTGATGGACGGCGCTCTCGCCCAGGGGCTTTTGCGGGCCTCTATTTTCTGCACTGTAGCTGTTCCGGTGCTTTTGTACGCCATTTCCCTGATCTACAGAGTTTTAAAAGGCAGGGGCACAGGGGAAGATGACAAAGCTCCAAAAAAGGACGGAAACCCTAAAAAGACTGACAGGCCCTAAAAAACTGACGGTACTAAAAAGACAGGCCCGATGAGAGTACGAAAAAATAAAAAGCTATGGCCGGGATCTATTATGGAAACCGGTCATAGCTTTTATATATTTATCCTATTTTAATTCCCTGGGGGAAGGGTTTAAGCGTCCCCTGCATCGCTTTCTTCCAGGATCTTAACAAAAGTATCCAGGGCTTCCTGCTCATCCTTTCCGTCACACTGGATTTCAACCTCATATCCCTTTTTTATGCCAAGGCTTAAAATACTCAGCAGACTTTTTCCATTCACAACTTTCTCATTCCTGACCAAATGAATGGCGCAGGAAAATTTCATTCCGGCATCTGCCAGCTTTCCCGCCGGCCTAAGATGAATCCCCAGACTATTATTGACTTTCACCGTTTTGCTGACCACCGGTTCCACCTCCGTACCTTACACCTTATCGGCTTTTGTAGTATATTAAGCATAGCGCATTTTGTGTAAAGATGCAATACAATACCATGAATTTACTAAAAATTTAAATTTCCCTCAAAAACATCTGCCGCAATGCCACCAAGCCAAAGCCTGGAATCTCTCTGGGTCACATGCAGCCGGCCGCCAGGCATAAAAATACACCAGTCCGTCAAGCCATCCATCTTATGAAATGCCTGGTAAATGGCACAGGCTCCGCTGCCGCAGGCCATCGTCTCACCGCTTCCCCGCTCCCACACTCTGGCAAAGATCTGTCCTGCCGGATTACAATCCGATGGGCCATCCACACACAGTTCTACATTCACCCTGGACGGAAAGCCTTCATAATGTTCCAAAAAATCCCCTGTTCTTTTCAGATCCACCTGCTCCAGAGCCTGAACCGGGGTCCATCCTTCATGACAGCATTTCAGCTTAACAACACAGTGGAGATTTCCCCCATCCACCAAATAGGCCCACTGAGGAAAAACCCCGGCGGGCAGCAGCCTTGACACACCATTCAGAGGCACAGAAATATTTCTCACAAAAACATTTCCCATATCAGTTTCCACCCAGCTTTTCCGGCGGTTGATGTTAGAAAGCCTGGTCTGGCATATGCCGGAAAGGGTCTCAATAGTAAATTCTTTTTTAGATCTGCCGGACTTTTTCCAAAGATACCGGGCGGTACACCGCAGCCCATTGCCGCAGGTCCGACCCCGGGAACCGTCCGCATTATAAATATCCATAAAACAGTCTGCCCGGGGCGATGGCTTGATCAGGATCAGACCATCGCTGCCGATCCCAAAATGGCGGCGGCTGACCCATCGGGCCAGCGCCTGGGGATTTCTTACAAACTGGGAAAAACAATCCACATAAACATAATCATTTCCTGCGCCTTCCATTTTTACAAAATGAATCTCTTCCCCCATAACCACACTCCTATCTGAAAGGCTTGATATGTTCTGCCATGTATATTATATGTGTCAATTTTTCAACTATGCCTGTAACGTAAAAACATACTGCCATTTTACCCGTATGAAAAAGCCGCCCCGGATGGGAGCCGGATTTTAAGATCAGGCTCCCCCCAGGACGGCTTTATTCATATTCAACGGATACCGTACATACTTAAATAGATGCAATATCTACAACCGTCAGCGTATCCATGTTTTCGCTTTCAATACTTGTCAGCAGGGCTTTTGCTGTGTCCAGGCTGGTCAGACAGGTAACGCCGGTTTCGATAGCGTTTCGGCGGATCAGGAAACCGTCTCTTGTCTTATCCATGCCATGGCCCTGAGTAGGTGTATCAATGACCAGATCCACTTCTCCATCCAGGATCAGATCCAGGGCGTTGGGTGAACCGTCAGAGATCTTTTTGATCTTAATGGCAGGCACGCCTCCGGCCATGAGGGCATCTGCCGTAGACCGCGTTGCATAAATCGTATAGCCAATAGCAGCAAACCGGGCAGCGATAGGAACAAGCTCCGCCTTGTCGCTGTCTTTTACGGTACAGATCATCTTCTTTGTCCGTGGAAGATTGATCCCTGCCCCAAGGAAGGATTTATACAAAGCTTCATTAAAGGTCTTGGCAATACCAAGGACCTCGCCGGTAGACTTCATTTCCGGTCCAAGACTTGTCTCAGCGCCCCGAAGCTTTTCAAAAGAGAATACCGGCTGCTTAATGGCAATATAGTCAGACTTTTTCTGAAGTCCCGGCGCATAGCCCAGCTCTGCCAAAGTCTTGCCTACAATGATCTTAGAGGCAATATCTACAATAGGAATACCTGTGACCTTGCTGATATAAGGCACGGTACGGCTGGAGCGGGGGTTCACCTCGATCACATACACCTGTTCTTCATGAACGATAAACTGAATGTTTAACAAACCTTTTACATGAAGGGCCCGTGCCAGGCGGGCAGTGTAATCTTCAATCTGTTCAATGATCTTATCGGAAAGGGTCTGTGCCGGATAAACGGAAATACTGTCTCCGGAATGAACGCCGGCCCGCTCAATGTGCTCCATGATTCCGGGGATCAGCACATCTTTGCCGTCACATACGCCGTCCACTTCCACTTCCTTACCCATCAGGTACTTATCCACAAGGATGGGATGTTCCTGGACTTCCCGGTTGATGATCTGCATAAATTCCACAATATCTCCGTCATTGACCGCGATCTGCATACCCTGTCCTCCAAGAACATAGGAAGGACGCACAAGCACCGGATAACCCAGACGGTTGGCTGCCTTTAAAGCTTCCTCTGTGGTATAAACAGTTGTTCCCTGGGGACGCGGGATCTTGCACTGTTCAAGGATCTCATCAAACAGCTCACGGTCCTCAGCCGCGTCTACATCCTCTGCTGCTGTACCAAGAATCGGCACGCCCATTTTCATCACTGCCTGAGTTAATTTAATCGCAGTCTGGCCGCCAAACTGAACCACAGCTCCATCCGGTTTTTCCAGGCGGACGATATTTTCCACATCCTCCGGTGTTAATGGCTCAAAATACAGCTTATCGGCAATGTCAAAGTCCGTACTTACAGTTTCCGGGTTATTATTGACGATAATCGTCTCATAGCCACATTCCTTTAATGCCCATACACAGTGAACGGAACAGTAGTCAAACTCAATCCCCTGGCCGATACGGATAGGACCTGAGCCGAGAACAAGGATCTTTTTGCGCATTTCATCCCGTTCCACTTCATTCTCACTGCCAAAGCAGGAATAATAGTAAGGAGTTTCAGATTCAAACTCAGCGGCACATGTATCTACCATTTTAAAAGAAGCGATAATATCATTCCGATAACGCATGGACTTGATCTGAGCCTCAGACATACCGGTCAGTTCACCGATCACCCGGTCAGGGAATTCCAGACGTTTTGCTTCCTTTAACAGCTCCGGCGTCAGTTCTTCATTTTTCAGGCGTTTTTCCATTTCCACCAGATTGCGGATCTTATAAAGGAACCACATATCGATCTTATTGATCTCATGGATGTGCTCCAGAGAATATCCCCGGCGGATCGCCTCGGCAATACAGAACAAACGATGGTCGTCAATCGCATACAGCTGCTTTTCCAGCTCTTCATCTGTCAGCTGATCAAAATCTCCATAATGGAGGCTGTAAATATTCTGCTCCAGAGAACGGAGAGCTTTCATCAGGGCGCCTTCAAAGTTTGTACAAATACTCATAACCTCGCCGGTGGCCTTCATCTGTGTCGTCAAAGTACGCTTTGCGCTGACAAATTTGTCAAAAGGCCATTTAGGGATCTTAACAACAACATAGTCCAGGGCAGGCTCAAAGCTGGCAAATGTCTTTCCGGTCACAGCATTTTTAATCTCATCCAAAGCATAACCTAAGGCGATCTTTGCAGCCACCTTGGCAATAGGATAACCGGTCGCTTTGGAGGCCAGCGCGGAAGAACGGCTCACTCTTGGGTTTACCTCGATAACACAGTATTCAAAACTATCCGGCTTTAAAGCGTACTGAACATTACATCCGCCCTGGATGTTCAGCTCGGTAATGATCTTTAAAGCGGAAGTACGGAGCATCTGATACTCTTTGTCGGCCAAAGTCTGGGAAGGCGCAACAACAATACTGTCACCGGTATGAACGCCTACCGGGTCAATATTTTCCATGTTGCAGACTGTAATACAGTTGCCGTAGCTGTCCCGCATTACCTCATATTCGATCTCCTTCCAGCCGCCAATATACCGCTCTACAAGAACCTGTCCCACACGGCTTAAACGCAGGCCGTTGCTGGCAATATCATGAAGTTCCTGCATAGTATGGGCAATACCGCCGCCGCTGCCGCCAAGAGTATAGGCCGGACGGATAACTACAGGGAAGCCGATCTTTTCAGCAAAATCAATACATCCCTGAAGAGTGGTGCACACTTCGCTGGGTGCGCAGGGCTCACCGATTTTTTCCATCGTTTCTTTAAATGCCAGACGATCCTCTGCCTTTTTAATAGTTTCAGACGATGTACCGATCATTTCTACCTGATGTTCTTTTAAAAATCCGGCCTCGTCCAGCTCCATGGCAATATTTAACGCTGCCTGACCGCCAAGAGTGGGAAGGATGCTGTCCGGTTCTTCTTTAATAATGATCTTTTTCACAACTTCCGCATTTAAAGGCTCAATATATACCTTATCTGCGATGTTTTTGTCCGTCATAATGGTCGCCGGGTTGGAATTGACAAGGACTACCTCTACGCCTTCCTCTTTTAAGGAACGGCAAGCCTGTGTGCCTGCATAATCAAACTCTGCTGCCTGGCCGATAATGATCGGGCCGGAACCGATGACTAAAACCTTTTTAATATTATTCTTCTTCGGCATTTTTACAAACCTCCATCATATTGATAAAACGGTCAAAGAGGAACGCTGTATCCTGAGGGCCGCCGCAGGCTTCCGGATGGAACTGGACAGTAAAAACATCCTTTCCAAGGTAGTGGAGACCTTCTGTGGTGGCATCATTGGCATTTCTGAAACTTACCTCAGCCACATCCTCAGGCACAGTACGATCGGCAACCACATAGCCATGATTCTGGGTGGAAATATACACCCGTCCGGTTTTAAGATCCTTCACCGGATGGTTTGCGCCACGATGTCCCCATTTCATCTTGCGGGTATCGGCCCCATTGGCCAGGGCTAAAAGCTGATGCCCAAGGCAAATGCCGAACATAGGCACATCGGAATCAAACATTTTCTTTACTTCATCAATAATCGGACCGCAATCCTTTGGATCCCCGGGACCGTTAGAAAGCATAATGCCGTCCGGATGGGTATCTAAAATCTCCTGAGCGCTGGTGTAAGCCGGATAAATCGTCACATCGCAGCCTCTTTTTGCCAGCTCCCTGGAAATATTTTTCTTTGCGCCAAAATCCATAAGAGCCACTTTAAAATGCTCCTTTGTCCAGTCCTGGGGCACATCTGCCGGCACAAACTGAGGCTCCTTACAAGTCACACGGCGTACCACATCTTTTGCTTTAAATTCTCTGATTTTGGGAAGGATTTCATCCAGATCAAAATTTTCATTCGTTGTAATCATGCCATTCATAGTTCCCTGAGTTCTTAAGATCTTTGTCAGGGCACGGGTATCGATACCTTCGATACCGGAAATATCATGGGCTTTTAAGAACTGCTCAAGAGCTGTTTCGCTGCGGAAATTACTGGGTTCTCCGCAAATCTCACGGACAATAAAACCATCAGGCCATGGCTGCTCATCTTCCATATCCTCATAGCAAACTCCGTAATTGCCAATGAGTGGATATGTCATAACAACTGCCTGTCCGGCGTAAGACGGGTCTGTTAAGATCTCAAGATAGCCTGTCATGGAAGTGTTAAATACGATCTCACTGATGGTTTCTTTCGTAGATCCGATGCTTTTGCCTTCAAAAATATGCCCATCCGCAAGGATTAAAAAAGCTTTCATTTCTTCACCTGTTCCTTTCATGATTTTCGCGCAGTTCCCATATACCCTTCCGTCTATTTTTTCATTTTTGCATGTATATGCATTTTATAGGGATATATAGCGAATAAATATGCATTTTATGAATATTTATTCAAAAAAAAAGAAGGGACCAGGGTATAATGTATAAAAATACGATTCACCCCTTTGTAAACCCATCTCTTTCTTAAACTTTCAAAAGTATACCACACTCTGGACAATATTACAAGCTATTTTGTAATAAAATTTTTTAATATTTGCAGCAGTTCAGCCAGCCAATCTGTTGCTAATATTTCGATCCTTAAAGTCACCCCCGGGATTTCATCTGCGTCAGGCAGACGCCCCGGGCACCCGTGCCAGTAAAACATGTCAATTTGGCCCTGGTATCTTCATATACTTTTATGAAATACATTTTAAGGAGTCTTCCATGAACGATCCCTTACTTTACTCTCCCACAGCCTTAAGACCGGCCCAGGTCAACACTCAATCCCTTGGGCGTCTGAAAATATCCATTACCACAGCTGCAGGCTTCACCCCTGTAGCTGGGGCAAGAATCCGTATTTCCTACATGGGCAATCCGGATCAGGTGATTGAAGAGCTGACCACAAATGATTCCGGCCAGACAGACACTATAGAGCTTCCCACCCCTAACCGGGATTATTCTCTTGAACCGGAAGCAAACCAGCCTTACAGCCAATACACTCTTACAGTCTCAGCCCCGGGTTATGAGGATCTGGTGGTTGCCGGGACACAGCTTTTATCCGGACAGACCGCCATTCAGGATATTAAAATGGCCCCCTCCCGGAACAATCCTGCCGGCCGGGATATTGTCATCCCGGCCCACACACTCTATGGGGAATATCCCCCAAAGATCCCGGAGGATGAGATCAAGCCGGTTAATGAAAGCGGCGAGATCGTTTTAAGCCGCGTCGTTGTTCCCGAAACAGTCATCGTCCATGATGGCCCGCCCAGCGATGCCGCTGCCAATGACTACTATGTTCCTTACGGGGAATATATTAAAAATGTGGCCTCCAGCGAAATTTATGCCACATGGCCGGAGGCCGCCATTTACGCCAATGTATTGGCTATTATGTCCTTTACACTAAATCGGGTGTATACGGAGTGGTACCGGAACAAAGGCTATAATTTCACCATTACCTCCTCCACCGCCTATGACCATTTCTTTGTCTATGGCCGCAACATTTTTGAAAACATCTCCCGGGTGGTGGACAGTATTTTTACCAACTTTCTCTCAAGGCCCAATGTACGCCAGCCTATACTGACCCAATACTGTGACGGCCAGCGGGTCACATGTCCGGACTGGATGAGCCAGTGGGGTTCCAAGACCTTGGCAGATCAGGGATACTCAGCTATTGAGATCCTGCGCCATTATTACGGCGACACCATTTACATTAACGGCGCGCCTCAGATCAGCGGTATCCCCTCCTCCTGGCCCGGCAGCAACCTGACGATCGGCTCCCGGGGAGAAAAGGTACTCCAGATGCAGGAGCAGCTTAACCGGATCGCCCAAAACTATCCCGCCCTGCCAACCATTGCCGCAGACGGTATTTACGGTCCGGCCACAGCGGCGGCTGTAAGAAAATTCCAGGAAATCTTTAACCTTCCCGCCACAGGTGTGGTGGACTATCCCACCTGGTATAAGATCAGCCAGATTTATGTGGGCGTCAGCCGTATTGCGGAGCTTAACTAATTAATATGGGCTGGAAGTGTCCAGCGCCCACACGCAATGCAGACCGGAGCGCCGCACAAGCGTGCAAAGATAAAGAAATTTGAGTTTTTGGCTGTATTAAGGTGACTAAAACAATGGAAATATAGTAACATTTAAGGGCTGTGAAAAAACAGGAAGTTTCCCAAAATTTCACAGCCCCTTCTTTTTATAATGATGTTTTCACCGTTGATTGTTATCACTTATACAATTATGATTCACTGGCCCTGGCTCTTCAATAAAAAAGGATGCCTCTAACCGTACTTGGCACCCAAAAGTTTTTTGATATGAAAATATCCCGAACAATTAAAAATCTACGCTGAGCCAACCTTTAACCATAACAAATAATGAATAATTTAAGGATAAACATATACATAAACCATAAACTTTAACATTTACCTCAAATAATAATATCTGCACTTTATAAGTTACCCAACAAACGGGCATGAGACGCGGATTTCTCCGCGCTCTATCTCCTGAATCTCTTCATATCACGGAAAAGACTTATTTAAAGATCAATTTCAAAATTATATGTACTGTTGACCAGGTTCAGCTTTGACTGAATTTCCAAAATTCTTTCATACATATCTTTGGCAAGCTTTTTGGCCTCCCCAATATTATAATTGGTATAGGTATATTCAATCTCGCCTTTATACTGGGTCCGGTTCCTTGTTTTCGGCTGCCGGTTGCCAAGATCGGCAAAGTAACCATAATTATTATTTAACGTGGCCATAAGAACTAAAGCTTCATCTACAGTCATCTTTTCTTCCGGAAGGACTGTTGTAGTATTAAACACATTTCTGGCATGTTTGATCTTCCGGATTTTCTCGTCGATACTGCGGATCCCGTCAACAGTCGCCGTAAAATCAAACTCCGGCCGCAGTTCTTCCGGGTTCCCTTCAGATACAGCCACAACAAACAGTGCTAATTTATTAATCTGATCTACAAGCTGTTTCCGTTCTTCCTCTAAAGAGTGAATTAACTTTTGTGCTCCGTCAGGTGTAAGTTTCATAAGCTTCTCCTTTCAAAAATCAAACAGACGTTTCATCATTTACATTATAAAATGAGTTGCCCGACAAATGGGCATGAGACACGGATTGCTTTAAACCGCCCGTGTATAGTGTATCCGCTCAGTTGCTTCTTACCGGCTTGCCAGTGCATAGCAACTCAGTTCAGCAGACAACCGGGAAAGCAGTGGCATTTTTATGATTACAATTGCCAAAACAAAAATCCCAAATTGATCCAACTACACCCCAAAATGCAATTTTAGCCTTGATAGCCGAAGTGGACTTATAAATCTTCTCTGCAAACATGCGCTCCCTAACTGTATCAGTTTAACTCTGATAAAGCCATGGGCCGGAATGACCTCAACGATCATCCCGACCCCAAAAACGGCATTTCTCACTCGCCTTCAAAGGCCAGTTTTTTATTTTTATCATGCCATCTGGTAATCATACGCACTAAGGTCATAAACCCATTCATCATCGGATAAGCCACTAAGATCACCGGAATGACAAACAGCATACGCCACTGGAAGATCGTAGTGACACTGAAAAATCCCCCAAAGAACAAAATGCCGCCTACCAGGATCACGCCGCAGACAATGCATAGGATCTTGCGCATCAGGTTCAAAGGACTAGATACCTTGATCAGGACGATCATGCTGATCCAGCCTGCCACGAGAAGGTTATACGTGGACAAAATATCCGAATCCAGGGCAAAGAATATGCCGAACACCTGATTGATCAGCATGGTGATCACCATGACAAGGGCTCCCGGAAGGGCAACTCTCAGGACATTTTTCAGGAATCCATCCTGGGTCACTGTCTCTGTCTGTTCCAAGGCAAGGACAAAGCTTGGCAGGCCAATGGCCGCCGCACTGATCAGACTTAAGTGGATAGGTTCAAATGGATAGGCCCGTCCGATAATGATAAAGATCACGCACAAAAGCACGGAATAAATAGTCTTTGTCAAATACAGGGCGCTGACACGCTCAATATTGGAAATGATCATACGGCCTTCGCGGACAATATCCTGCATACACGCAAAGTCCGAATCCAACAGCACAATATGGGCCACCTGCTTGGCTGCATCAGAACCGGCAGCCATGGCAATGCCACAGTCCGCATCCTTTAATGCCAAAACATCATTGACGCCATCGCCTACCATGCCTACGATCTTTCCATTGGCCTGATAAGCCTTGATGATCCGCTGCTTCTGCTCCGGAGTTACCCGGCCAAAAACCGTAATATCTTCCACCGCATCCCGAAGATCCGCATCGTCTTTCGGCAGTTGGGTGGCATCGACATACTTTTCGCCGTCTTTAAGGCCGGCTTCCACGGCAATATGGGACACCGTTGCCGGATTATCACCGGAAATGACCTTTACCGCCACATTCTGGCTGGCAAAATATTCAAAAGTTGCCTTGGCCTCTGTACGGATACAGTCAGAAATAAGGATCAGGGCCAGCGGCGCGACACCTTCCACCGTTTCCTCTTCGCTGGAAATCCGCTGGGCACTGGCAAGAAGCAGGACACGAAGGCCTTTTTCCGAATAAACCTCTACCCTCTGTGCCAGAGATTCATTTCCCTTCATGATAAATTCCGGAGCCCCGAGAACATAAGCTCCATGGCCCTCAAAGCTGATCGCCCGGTACTTTCGGGCTGAGGAAAACGGAATAGCATCTGTCACTGTCCATTCCTTTGTATCTGTAAAATAATTCATCAAAGCCGTCTGGGTATTATTTACATCATCAAAGGCAAAGGAGATTTCATTCATAACAGTCTTGATCTCCTCAACAGACATTTTTGCCAGAGGAATCAGCTCCGTCACCTGAAGTTCCCCGGTAGTAATCGTTCCGGTCTTATCCGTACAAAGCACATTGACCCGGGCCAGTGCCTCGATAGCTTCCATTTCCTGGACCAGCGCACGTTTTCCGGCCAGCCGTCCCACGCCGAGGATAAAGGAAATACTCGTTAAAAGCACAAGTCCCTCCGGGATCATACCGATCACGCCGCCGACAGTATTTACCAGGGCGTCAGAAAGCGTCGCTCCATCCACCCGTCTTTGGGACAAAAACAAAAGGACGCCGACAGGAATAATGATAAAACCTACGATCTTAATGATCCGCTTAATGGAATCCTGCATCTCCGAGGTAGCTCTCTTTTTATCTTTGGCCTGGTTTGCCAGCTCAGTAGCATAATTATCCTTACCTACGTGGATGACTCTTCCAAGACCGCTGCCGGCCACAAGAAAACTGCCGGAATACAGCGTATCCCCCGGCTTTTTCTTTACCGGCCTGGACTCACCGGTAATCATGGACTCATTAACCTCTATACCGGTAGATTCCAGAACAATACTATCTGCGCTGATCTGATTGCCGCTTTCCACAGCGATCACATCATCCATAACGATCTGGTCAATAGGAATCTCACTGCGCACACCATCCCGCACCACGGTAGCCTTTGTTGCCGTGATCACAGAAAGGCCGTCTACCAGCTTCTTAACCTTCAGCTCCTGGAAAATACCGATAATAGTATTAATGATGATAATGGCCATAAAGGTCAGATTTTTGATCTGACCGGAAATGATCACAAGACATCCCAGAAAGATATTTAAAAAGTTAAAGTAGGTCAGGGAGTGGGTACGAATGATCTCTCCTGTAGTTTTTGATACACTTGTATTGGTTTCATTCACAAGACCTTTTCCAATACGTTCCTGGACTTCTTTTTGGGAAAGGCCTGTATATGTTTTTTTCTCCATACACTCTTCTTTCCTGCACTGCCTGTTCTCAGGCAGATACATACGACTTTGGGGATACCCTACAGGCATCACAGAACATTTCGAATCCTGCTACAGCTCATAGGGTGTTGTTTGATAAACAAAATAATTCAGCCAGTTTGAATAGATCAGCAGTCCGTGGGACCGCCATGTAAGCACCGGATCCTTTGAAGGATCGTCATCCGGGAAATAATGCTTTGGTATCTCCGGATCCATCCCCTTTTCCAAATCCCGGAAATATTCATTTTTCAATGTGTCTGCATCATACTCTGAATGTCCCATAACAAAAAACTGGGAACCGCTTTCATTGCTCACAAGATAAACGCCGGCCTCATCGGAAACAGCCATGATCTTAAGCTGGGGGACCTTTTGGATGTCCGCCATGTAAACTGTTGTATGGCGGGAATGGGGAACATTAAAATATGTGTCCATTCCTCTAAAAAGCCTGGACTTTGGATTTAGCATACGGTGCTTAAATACACCTGAAATCTTTTTCTCCAGCACATGCTTCTGGATCCCATAATGGTGGTAAAGTCCGGCCTGGGCTCCCCAGCAAATATGAAACGTAGAATGTACATTTTGTACGCTCCAGTCCATGATCTGGCAAAGCTCGTCCCAATACTCTACCTCTTCAAATTCCATCATCTCCACCGGGGCTCCGGTAATGATCATTCCATCATAACGATGATCCCGAATCTCATCAAAAGTCTTGTAAAATGCCAGCATATGTTCTTCTGAAACATGTCTGGATGTGTACGTGGATGTTTGAAGCAGGTCGATCTCAATCTGCAGAGGTGTGTTGGACAGACACCTTAAGATCTGAGTTTCTGTCTCGATCTTTGTAGGCATCAGGTTAAGGATCACGATTTTTAAGGGGCGAATATCCTGAGTCAGCGCCCGCTTCTGTGTCATTACAAAAATATGTTCATCCTCCAGAATCTGTCTTGCCGGAAGATTATCATCAATTTTAATGGGCATCTAAATTCTCCTTTGAAAAAATCACCGCCGGAAATCTATCCGATTCCTGCGGCATAAAATTCACGGAAACACAGGTTCCCGTACCGGATATGTACTCGTTCAGACAGAAAAACGGCCACCCGGATACATCTATTATATAAACTAATGTTTTAAATATCAACCGCCCAATCCTAAATAATTCATTAAGATTTTCCGCGGTTTCACCGCAGGTTTACGGCCGCTCCGTAAACAGTGACCTATTTGCTGGTCATATGGCTGATATTTTTTATGAGCACGGAAATACTTCCGTCTGAATTGGTAATAAACTCCACAATATCCTGGTTATCATACTGATCCATAGGGATACTGATCTCAATACCTGTATCTGTTTTTATAAACTGACGTTCAAACTTTTTAATGGTCTGCTTGTTCACCGGACGGATTTCTTCCGCGTCTATATGATATTTTTCGATTTTTTCTTCAAAATCCCTGCGCATGTCCTCATTTTCCGCAAACAGCTTTTCCTTCACCGTTTCCACATTCAGACCGCCGGCCTCCTCAAAGGCGTCATACAGCACTTTTTTCGTCTCCATGGATCTTTGTACATCTTCCTCATCAAAATATTTCTGATTGATCTGATCCACAGCCTTAGTTACAATGTTGAGCCTGGCCTTCTGGGACAGCTTGCCATGGCACTTTAAATACAGCTCAGACATGTAGTTGGTCTTTACTCCGTTTACCTCATACTTTTTCTCTAAAAGCATAATATCCAGATCGGAAAGTCGGATCACCGCAGCCTCAGAAAGCTTCTGCCCCTCTGAAGGCAGCAAAGCCTTCTGCTTAATTATATTATTTGTATTTTCACCAAGGTCAGACACCGTAAGATGGGTATATGAAGATTTATAATTCATCTTTAAAATCCCCAGGTAGTCCTGCTCCTCAAACCGGAACAGCAGCACCGCCAGGTCTGCGGAGGGAATGTCTATATTACTGTTCATAATAGAATATAAAAAGGCCGCCAGCTTCTGGCTCACCTCTGTAAAATTTTCAGGTTCAAACATAGACAGTTCATCCCGGATCTCCGATTCCGGCGAAAAGCTGCACTGCTTTACGTCATCGCTTTCAGTGATTTTCTCCAGATGAGCCCTGAAAAAATCATAAAGGTCCGGGCCGCAGGACAGCTCCCGGTCGGAAAGCACCGGCATGCCGACAGAGGCATCCAGGATATGGATAATGGCTTTCTGTATAATAATATCATCACGTTTCATAAATCATATTCAACTCCCACCCAATAGAATAACACGTTTTTACAAGCACCGCCAGAGGAATTGACAAAATAATTTCCCGTATATTATACTCAATGTAATTGTTAGGACAGTAAAACCCCAGTCTGCCTATTTTCAGTCCCCCAGTTTTTCAATCCCGGGCAGGCTGAAATTTCCCGGGAGATTCCGGTTACGTCTGCATCTGAAAAAACGATAAGAAAGGAAGATCCATGTCTAAGCAAATAAAAATATGTATCCTGATCGTTATTATTTTAGCTGCCGCAGGAATTGGAGCCATATTCCTTCTGCAAAATATCCATCCTGACGGACGGATCGCCAGGATCTATCACCATGGAGAATGTATTGAAACTATTGATCTGGATCAGGTAAGGGAAGCCTATGAATTTACTGTTGCCGGAGAAAACGGCGCCTACAATACCATCCGTGTAGAGCCGGGACGGATTGCCATTATCCAGGCCTCCTGTCCGGATAAAGTATGTGTTCATATGGGTTATATTTCCGACAGTGCGGCTCCTATCACCTGTCTTCCCAATGAAGTAGTCATCCGCATTACCGGCAAAGACACCGATGGGCCGGATGCTGTTGCCCAAGGGGGCATCCCCCTGAGACTTGACACAGTCTTTGGCATCTTCCCGGTACAGGTCAACTAAGGAGGGGTACAAAAGTGAAATCCGTTAAAAAGCTTACAACCCTTGCTTTGTTTTCAACCATTGCCCTGACTATATTTCTTTTAGAATCCCTGATCCCGCCTTTAGTTCCAATCCCGGGCATTAAACTGGGGCTGGCCAATATTGTGACTTTGATCCTTCTGGCCAATGGCACTTGGAGGGACGCCCTTGTTGTCCTTATGGCGCGCATCCTTCTTGGAAGTATTTTCGCCGGACAGATGATGTCTTTTTTCTACAGTCTGGCCGGAGGTCTTGCCTGCCTTTTAGTCATGGCCATCCTCCATCATTTCCTTGGAAAAAAGCTTTTGTGGTTTACAAGCATTATAGGCGCCCTGGCCCACAATACAGGCCAGATCATTGTGGCCGCCCTCGTCCTTGGATCCGGCTATGTGTTCTTTTACTATCCTTACCTGATCGTCAGCGGGATCATTACCGGACTTTTCACCGGCCTGGCTGCCTTGTATCTTCAGCCAAGGCTTCCGAAAATTTAAAAAAGCCTCTGCTCTATGGATAGCTATTCGTACATAGAGCAGAGACTCCTTACAATATCATTTATTTCAGGAAAGTTTTTATAAATTCTGACATATCCCAGGTCATTTCACCATAATGGTCTGAAATGTATAATACGCCTCTATTCTCAATAACAAAGCGATTTAAAAACATAGCTGCAAACCATTTTGCCGAGATAAATAAGTATCCGTCTTTAAATTCTGCCTGCCTATTCATGGAATATATTGTATTATCACAAACACATCCTACATTACCTGCTGAAAATCTCAAGTGTTTTCCATCCGGCAATATGATTTCAGCCGTTTCTCCGGAAATCTTGGCTTTTAGCTGAAAAGCCTGTGCAATCCCTGCAACGGGAACATATAATACCGGTTCAAAATCAAAATGCATCTTTTTAAAATTTTCCAAAATAGGTTCCGGCACATCCTGAGGATAAGTTAAAATATCTTGAACAATATATGGAACCGGGCCTTCCAATGGAATAATCTTGTTATTTACATAAATCTTTGAACACTGCTCTGCAAAAACAACTGCTTTATCATCGCCTCTTATTTCTTTCACACTTTTATCTCGTATAATTTTTCCATTTACACGTTTTAATCGTGAAAAGAACTTTCTCCACACAAAATCTGCATCATCAAAGGTCTGTCCATGTCCCCGGGCTTTTACAT
Source organism: Candidatus Scybalocola faecavium (assembly GCA_018713145.1). GTDB lineage: Bacteria > Bacillota > Clostridia > Lachnospirales > Lachnospiraceae > Catenibacillus > Catenibacillus faecavium. The sequence continues at coordinate 122,578 of DVFP01000013.1, read as the reverse complement.
CTCTGTAAATTACATCTGCCTCGTTTCCCTGAAAATAAATATAGTTATTATCCATATTGATTTCAAATTCAGGATCAGTCGTACAGCCGTTAATCTGACGCCAAAAATCCAAATTGGCTTTATTTTTTATAAACCTTTGTTCATGGCCCTCCATACTGTCGTGTTCACCGCGGCTTTCAAACATAGGCACCGGACAGATATGTTTTTTGGTGTTTCCCTGATCTGTAAATAAAGTTGTCTTTTCAGCCGGGCCGGCGGCACAGGCGGCTCCGGCAAGCAGATCCCCATGGGTCCGGGCAAACTGCAATGTCACCAAATCCCCCATGGACATTCCCTGCATAAAAATTCTCCGGTCATCGATATTATATTTTTCTTTCATTTTCTCAATCAATGCCTTTAAAAAACGAATATCCGGACTGTCCAAATCCCTATCGTCCGGCGTACGGTTCACTCGCCATGCATGTTGTTTCTTTGCATCCGGGAAAACGACAATAAAGCCTTCCCGATCTGCCACATTCATCCAGCTTGTTCCATAAGCCTGGCCCCATCCGCTCTGACCGCCGCCATGGCAGGAAACTACCAAGGGAACCGGATCATTCCCAGTATAGCTATCCGGTACATATTCAATCCAGGTACTATATTCATCATCACTGATCATTCCGCCAGTTTCAATAAAATTTTCCGGCATGATGTGTGAATTTTGGTCATAAAATCCTCTTTCATTTAAAATCATCCCGTCAGGCCGTCTTATATCACCGCTTCCTACAACCGATACCCCAGGTTTTAAAACAATTTCTCCCATACATCTCATCCTTTCTTTCTTGATTCATCCTTTAATAGATCCGATCAGCATTCCCTTCTCAAAATGCTTTTGAACAAAAGGATACACACACAAAATCGGTACTGTTGCTACTACAATAGAGCAGTATTGTATAATCACTTTATAATTTGACATGCTGCTTAACATATCCGTTCCACTGGTAATATCCTTATTCATTGTCAAGATCTCCCTTAAAAACATTTGCAGAGGATAAAGGGATTTATCAGAAATATATAACAACGCAGGATACCATTCATTCCATTTCATTACTGCTGTAAACAAAATAATTACAGCAAAAGACGCCTTACTTAATGGCAGCATGATCTTAAAGGCTATGGCAAGTTCACCGGCGCCATCCAGACGGGCTGACTCTTCAAGGGTTTCCGGAATCGTTTCAATCCCGGTACGCATAATAATAATATACATCACATTCATGGCACTGGGCAAAAGCAGAGCCCAGGGGGTATTTAATATATGCAGTTCCCGGACAACCATATAAGTTGGGATCATACCTCCATTAAACAGCATAGTAAACGCGATAAACGCCATAACCCCATTACGGTATTTAAATCTTTTACGGGATAAAACATATCCTGCCAATAATGTGAGAAATCCCGTTATAAGGCATTGCAAAATCGTATAAATAATCGTATTGCCATAACCCACCCAAATATTTTTATAATTTAAAATATACTGGTATCCGACAAGGGTCAAATCACCTAATGGTTTTAATAAGAGCTTTGCGTTGCTTTCCAAAAGATTGGGCTGGCTAAAAGATCCCATAAAAACATGCCATACAGGAATGATACAAATTATAATAATCAGTGTAATCAAAGCATAATCAAACGCTAAAAATATTTTTCTGGAAAGACTTTTGTGCTTCACTGTTTCACCTCCCAACTAAAATAAGCTTGTCTCCGAAAACTTTTTGCTGATACCATTAGCTGCCAGAAGAAGTATTGTATTAATTACTGAATTAAATAAGCCTACTGCCGCACTTAATCCATAATTTCCTGCCCCGTCAAAAGCCATTCGATAAGTATATGTACTGATCACATCTGCTGTTTCGTAAGTGGCAGGTGAATACAAAAGAAGTATTTTATCTCCGCCAGTTCCCATGATCATACCAATCCTCATAATCAGCATTAAAATAATGGTAGGCGCGATTGCCGGTAAAGTAATATGAAGCATCTGCTGAAAATATCCTGCTCCATCAATACGGGCAGCTTCATAAAGTTCCTGACTGACACTGCTTAATGCTGCTAAATAAATGATACTGCCATAGCCTAAACCCTGCCAAAGGCCGGACAACACGTTAATAGCCCTGAAATATGCAGGATTAGCCAGAAGATTTTCCGGTGTTGTTCCAGCGATCCATGCCACAAAGGTAGAAATCACGCCGCTGCTGCTGGTAAAATTAATTACCAGACCGCAGACAACAACAACAGAAATAAAATATGGCATATAACTAATGGTCTGAGATAATCGTTTAAAAAATTTGTTTCCAATCTCATTCAGCAGCAACGCGAAAATAATGGGAGCAGTAAAATTCACCGCAATATCATAAAGGCCCATTAAAAATGTATTTCTAATTAAACGCCATGCATAAATTCCGCTAAAAAAATCAACAAAATTTTTAAGTCCTACCCAGCGGCTTTTAAAAACACCTAATGCCGGAGAAAAATCTTCAAAGGCGATGACAATACCAAACATGGGCAGATAGCAAAAAATAATATAATATGCAATGACAGGCAGAAGCATTATCCATAATATTTTATTATGTCTTAAATCACTGACAAAATTTTTTGCTTTTTTCTTCATTTTCGGCCTCCATCCCATCAACGCTCATTATATCTGTCTAATGCTGCCTGCTGGTATTGTATACATGTATCGATTCCAAGAGAGTCTATAGTGCTGACATAATTATCCCATTGGTCATCAATGGATTCTGTTCCCATAATAAATTTAGTTGTCATTTCCTGCACATAAGTTTGAATCGATGTATAGGCCGCCATATAATCACTGGATTCTTCAGAGGTCATGGAAACTCTGGATGGAATCACCATGTCTGTCCCATCTGAGCTCCAAACATCTCTTGCTTCCAGGCGAAGCTCATCCCCTACAAAATCTTCCTGTGTTTCCATAGAAATCAATCCAGGCCAATTATAGGCAGGCACTAAAGTTGCGAAGTAATCTGAGGATGATATACCCTCTTGTTCCGGATGAATAACGCTATCTGCCAGCGTCACTGTTCCATCTTCACCTACTGTATACGTTTCCCCTTCAATACCAAAACTGTTCAACATAAAAGCATCCTGAGAGAATTGATAATCCAGCCATCTTGCAGCCAATTCCGGATTATCGCAGCTTGTGCTGATTGCATAAGATGAAGCGGAGATGGTAGGCAGTGTCAGACATTCCGGTGTGTCACCACTGTTAAGGACCGGATTATTTACAGCCGTAAGGCAATACTGGTCATTATCCACCATATGCATATCGGAATAGAAAGCAGTACCCATAAATCCGTATGCTGTAGAGAATGCGCCGGTCCGGTCAGATGCGGAATACTCAAATGGCGCATTGCTGGATGCGTCATTGGCAACAAAATTGGGATCAATCAAACCTTCTTCATACCACTGTGCCATTGTTGTAAGATAATCCTTATAGCCATCTTCAATAGGTCCATATTTTACGGTTCCGTCTGCCTGATAAAATTCAGGCGCAACCCCATAAGCTGTAATAAAGGCGCCATTTTCAATCGTTCCTGTACTGCCGATCATCAAAGGAGCCTCACAATTTTTTTCGTTTTTAAACGCTGTAAGGACCGTATGCCAATCGTCAATCGTTTCAGGGACTTCCAGATTCAGTTCATCCAGCCAATCCTGTCGTATGGCCAAGCCTGCCCCATTAGGCGGAGCGGTAGGTGTTCCTGTATTGTCTGTCTGAATCGTATAAATCGCGCAGATTCTGCCATCATCCGTTGTAACTTCCTTTTTAATTTCCGGATAATCCTCCAGTATTTTCTTATAATTGGGCATATATTGATCTACCAGATCTGTAAGATCCAGGTACACTCCATCCTGAACTGCTTTTTCGATCCCTCCGGGATAGGATGACGTTCCTCCGACCCCATCACATATAATATCCGGATAATCATTATTAGCCAGCATAATACTATATTTTTCCGCGTATTCCATATAGCTTACTGTAGTAATATCTAAGTGAACCCCGGTTTCTTCTTCCATAACAGCAAATGTAGGAATATCTTCCATACTGGTGAGGTAATTACTTTCCCATAAAGTCCATATTGATAATGTTTCATCCTGTACCGGCCAGGAAAAAGCCGCAGTCTCTTGGGAATTTCCGTTTTCGGATACCGACGCCGTTGAGCTTTCAGCATTTCCATCACCGCAAGCGATTACCGGTAAAACCATTGAAACGATTAATCCTGTTCCCACTAAATTTTTCCATAATTTTCTTTTCATTTGTCTGACACTCCTTTCAAATTCGCAACCCTTGCTCTTATGCACTGCCTCGCGTCTATGCATATACATAATATAAAGTGTCTCCGGAAACACAAACATTAATGTTGGCTTTACCTTAGCAAACCGCATTGCGAATGTAAATAGCCACCTTTTTATATGTCCAAAATTTTAGTGCTAAAACAGGCTAAAATTTTAAACATAACCATCGTTAAAAGGCCATAATATAAGCAAAAGCGGCACATAGGCCGCTTTTTTACTAAGATTGATTTTTCAGATTTTCCATAAATTCAGAGGGCGTCATTCCTTCAATCCTTTTAAAAGCCCGAATCAAAGGTCTTGTATTGGCATAACCCACCATTTCTGCCGTTTTTGTTACAGTATAACCTTCAGCAAGCAATTTTTTTGCATCCTCTATCCTTAGTGTTACTATATAATCCAATACTCCCATGCCAATCTTTTTCTTAAAAAACTGAGAAAGATAAGAAACATTAATATGAAAATGATCACTTATGGAAGATACATTAAGGCTTTCTTCCCGATAATGATCGGCAATATACGCTTTAATATCCTCCACATTCATCCGGGGACCAGATTTTTCATCCAGACTGCTCTCCTTTTGAATTTTCTCGATTTTTAAATTTTGGACAAGATTTTCAGCCTCAACATAGTTTTTGCAATGAATTGCCCTTTCAATATTCAGCCATATACGCTGCTGTGATGTTTGCCAGTCATTTTCCTGTTCAATATCTGCATATACGAGGACTTCAGGCACATCATTTTTAAATTCTTTGTATATCTCCAAATCCATCATTTCATCCCAGCAATGAGAAAAATCCGCAAGCGAATAATAAACTCTGCTGATATTAACAAAAATACTTTCTCCAGCACGCACTTTAAACATTGATACAAGCTGCCGGCTTTTATCTGTTATGGTTTCAATGACTTTAATTTCGTCAAAATCATCGCTAAAATATACCAGACAGTAAACATTCTGTCCTTCCTGGGCCGTGTATACATCATACTTTTCCCTCAAAAGTTCTTCTGCAACATTTCCGGCAATAAAGCGCAATAATGCTCTTGCGTCCTTTTCCTGAGTAACCGGTCCGGTATCCTCTTCAAGCTCAATTACTACCAGAACCAGCTTTTTACCGGACAAATTGTCCTGCAATTTTTTCATCTGATCCAACGGTTCTGACTCATCTGCATGAACATTTTTAATAAGCATAAGGACAGCATCCTTCATCTTATTCGTTTGATATTCTTCCACATATCTTTCATAAGTTTTATTTTCCTGAACAAGTTTCCGGATGCGTTTTTGAACAGCCGAATAATCTCCCAACTGGCTTCTGTCATCCATAATTGCATCCGCAATTTCTTTAAGAGGATTATAATTTTTTCTAAGGAAATAAATAATTGCCCCGATACCTATAAGAACACAAATTCCAAAATAAATATAAATTAATTTTTTAAATTGATTTAGACTTTGTAAATACTGGCTCATTGGGATAATATTCACAATTCTGCAATTTTCTCCGGAAACAGGGATAGAAACGATATATTCACTCCCCTGATCATATACATGGTATTTTCCACTATCTGAAATGGCCGGAAGTGACTCTTCTGTCCATCCGTCTACCGTCAGCATACGGTTATTATCATCCACCAGGCATGTATCGGACTCCATCATTTCCATTTGTTCTATCAATACCTGAGAATCCAGCCTGGCTAAAATCACAGCATCCTTTGTTCCATTAATCAAAAATGCGGAATGGTTTTCTGACTCCGAAATATAAAAATATCCATATTTTTTCTCTTTTTCTATAATCTGGCTAAATTCTCTGTCTGTCAGGCCATTTTGAACTTTTAGCACATCAGAGATGCCTGAATATTCATATACAACAGAATCCGTAATCATATAGTCTGACCTTGGCAAGTAAATATACAGCTCTGAAATATAATTATTCCCACTTTTCGTCTCAAACATGTTTCGCTGTATTTCCGGTAAAAACTGTCTTTGAACCGAATCAAATTCATCGGCATAGATAATAGAATTATCTATCACCTGGTTTAGCAACTCCCAGCATCTGCCATTTACAGTATCAAACGCCACAGATATAGTGCTTTCCAGATGATTAATCCTTTGCATATAAGAATTTTCAATCTGATTTTCAATTTCCCGATGAGCATAATTATAAATCATGAATCCAAAAATCAACGGAATAAAAAAAACCAGAATGTATGAAATAACCCAGCGCCAAATAAAAGGATAAACACCTTTTTTCTTTTTCTTCACTCTGTAATACTCCCCTATAAAACATTTTCGTCATATTTCATTATACTGGTTTCAAATGATTTTACAAGAAAAATCCATTCTTCTCCACAAACAAAAATTAAGCCCTTGCTTAAAAACGGTGATTTCTCATCCATTTAGCAAGAGCTTGATTTTATCCATTTCAGGGATTTTCCCTTACATAATCCTCTAACTGTTCCAGTGTAGGATAGGAAGCGATAGCCCCGTTTCCAAAAACACTGTATTCACAGAACCGGTTGGAAAATGTAATATATTCCGCCATCTTCTCTTCAGTCAGTTCCGAAAGGGTTCCGGCAGTGACACCGTCCCGATAAAGCTGGTACAGGAAAGAACCGATAAATCCGTCCCCGGCTCCTGTAGTATCCACAGCCTTCACCTTTCTGGAAGGCACTTGAGCTTTAGCGAACCGGGTCAGGGCAACAGCCCCGTCACTTCCCTTTGTGTAAATGACCAGAGCAACATTGCCTTTAAATAGAATGTCTGCCGCGTCTTCCACTTCCCGGTATCCGGTGATAAACTCCAGTTCCTCATCCGAAATCTTGACAATATGGGCCTTGGGGATAAATTCCAGAATCGTATCTCTAAGAGCCTGATGATCCTCCCACAAAGGGAAGCGCACGTTAGGGTCAAAGCTTATAATGGCTTGATTTTTTAAGGCCATATCAATCGCTGTGTCATGAGCCTGCCGCATCGGTGACGGCACCAGAGCCACAGAGCAAAAATGCAGGGCATAGGCATCTTTAAACCATTCCTCCCTCAAAGCATCCTTTGAGAAAAGCATATCCGCGCTGGGCTTTCGGTAAAAGGAAAAGTCCCGGCTCCCATCTGCCTCCAGGGATACAAAAGCCAGCGCCGTGTTGGCCGCATCAGTCCTTAAAATGTGAGCTGTATCAATGCCAAAGCCCTCCAGCTCTTCTACGATACAGTCTCCAAAGGCGTCCTTTCCCAACTGGGTGATCATGGCCGACCTTCCTCCCAACTTGGAAAATGCCCCGCATACATTTGCCGGAGCCCCTCCGACAGCTTTCTTAAATTCAGAAACATCCTTTAAAGGAACACCGATCTGCTTTGGTGCAAAATCAATCAGGGCCTCACCAATGGCCATTAATTTGTCTTTCATTTGGTCTCCTCCAGTTTCCACAGAGTCATTTTCCCGGATCCTTCTAAAAATGTCACCCAATGGCCATCTGCTCCCATTTCTGAAAAGTCAGGATAAATGCGGGTGGAAAAAACTTCCTGCCCCTCATTAATATAAAGTTCCAGGGCAGAGGTGTCCAGTAAAATGCGCAGGCTTTCAAAATGATCCAGAGCAACACCTCTGAATGTACGGCCGCCACTGATCGGTGAATCCGGCAAAAATTCCATGGAAAAAATTTTCTTATCTTTATCATAGTTTATCACCAGATCATCGTCAATACAAAATTTAAAGCTGTCCTGGTCCATGCTTTCGATCATAAGATCACTGCACATTCCGGCCTGGACCTGACTGCCGGGCTTCCAGGCATCGGCCCGCTCCTCCCTGCGCCAATCCTCCAGCTCACGGACAGGATTTTGCAGAATCCGCCCGTCTTTTAAAGTCAGCTCTCTGGGAATGGTCATACAGTGCTGCCATCCCCGGCTTACAGTATGGTTGACATAATCACAATCCGGCATTCCCATCCATCCGATCAGGATACGCCGTCCGTCTTTTCCTTCAAAAGTCTGAGGTGCGTAAAAATCAAATCCCCGATCCCATTCCCGGAAATTTTCCAGAGCATACTCGCCATCCAGATTCCCACGGACCATAAAATAACCGGACTGATAAAGATTAGCAAAGTCAAGTCCCTGAGGCTCCAGGCCCTGGGGGGAAACAGACAGCACCCGCTGTCCCTCCAGGAGAAAAACATCCGGACATTCCCACATATAACCAAAAGGTTCTCTGGTTTCCACCACATTGGCCAATGTCCAGGAAATCCGGTCCCGGGAGGAATAAAGGAGGACACAGCCCCGGTCTGTCTGCTTTCTTGCCCCAAGGACCATAAAATACCGGCCGTTTTCCTTCCACACCTTCGGGTCACGTACATGGCAGGTCAGATCTGATGGATAATCGGTATTTTTCATAAGGAGCTTTTTATCGCTGATACGGCCATGGGCATCCATGACTGCAGCCACAGTATTTCCCTCCCGGCCATTATGGATATAATCGTAATCTCCGGCAAGCTTAACATTTCCGGTGTAATAAAGCCATACCTGATCCCCTTCCACAAGGGCGCTGCCGGAATACACACCATTACAATCATAGGGCATATCCGGATACAGGGCAATTCCTTTATATTCCCAGGTCAGCATATTTTCACTAACATAATGGCCCCAATATTTTAAAGCACCATTAGGATCTGAGGGAGAATACTGGAAAAACAAATGGTATGCTCCATGAAACCAGCACAGGCCATTAGGATCGTTGAGCCATCCCACAGGAGGCATAACATGAAATTTCAGCCGCCAGCTGTCCTCGGGAAGTTTCCCGGCCTTTTCTTCCAAAGTCCGGGTAAACATTTCCAGCTCCTTTGTTAAAGATGTTTTCATAACAAATGTTCCTTCCTCATTATTCCCGATCCAACTGGAGCATGGGTTCTTTTTCATTAATATTTCCGGTTTTCAGCAATTGAATAGACTTAAATTCATCCGTATTATTGACGATCACCGGTGTGGTCAGGTTATACCCGGACCGGCTGATGTCTTCCATATCAAACTCTGCGATCAGCTGTCCCATCGTAATCCGGTCGCCGTCTTTTACATGAACATGGTAATACTGTCCCTTAAGTTCCACTGTATTGATTCCAATATGGATCAAAAGTTCAGTTCCCTTGTCACTGGTCAGGGCAATGGCATGTTTAGTATCAAAAACAAGACTTACGGTTCCATCAAAGGGCGCAAAAACTTTTCCCTGGGCCGGGATAATGGCTGCCCCTTTGCCAAGGACTTCCGCGGCAAATGTTTCATCCGGCACATCTTTCATCGGGATGACCTCACCTTTAATGGGAGCAAATACTATATCCCCGTTCCCGCCAGACTCTTCATGATGTTTTCCAGGATCTCCATTTTCATCCGCATGTTCTGTTTCCCCGCTTTCTAAAGCCGAAGACTCATTTGCCGCGGATTGTGAATGGCTTAAAGCATTTTCCCGGGACTGGGACTGTACTGTCTCGGGTTTTGGATTTTTAAATCCAAACAGCCATGTAAGGACAAAGGAAACTCCTGCCGCAATCAACATGGCAATAATATAATTTAAAGGATCGTGCAGGCACAACAGGATACCGAAAATTCCTGTCACACCGGTGCCTGTTGCGCCAAGGCCTACGATAGAAGCATACATCGCGCCTACACCGCCGCCGACACAGGCACAGATAAAAGGTTTAAAATATCTCAGGTTTACACCAAAGATCGCCGGTTCGGTAATTCCCATAAACGCGCTGAGGGATGAAGGGAGAGCCAGGGATTTTACCTTTTTATCTTTTGCTTTGATCCCCACAGCCAGGGAAGCGGCGCCTTGAGCCACATTTGCGGCAGATGCCAGAGGAAGCCAGTAAGTATAGTTATAGGCAGCCAGCTGGCCTATATCAATGGTCGTATACATATGGTGGATGCCTGCCACTACAGTAATGGCGTAAAGGAAACCAACGACAAGACTTCCCAGACCAAAAGGCAGGGTGAGGATCGTCTGGATCCCATTAATGACAAAGTTTTCTACAGTAACAAATACCGGGCCGATCGCTGCAAGGGTCAGGTATCCGGTAACAAAAACACTGACCAAAGGCGTAACAAACAAGTCAAAGGCGGCCGGAACGATCTTATGAAGCCGCTTTTCAATAAATGCCAGAACCCATACAGCAATGATCACCGGGATGACATGGCCCTGATAACCTACCATATCCACGCTGTACAATCCGAAAAATACCGGCTGGGTAGCATGTACCCCTTCCGTGGCTACTGTCCAGGCATTTTGCAGGTCCGGATGGATCATGATCATACCAATAACCGCCGCCAGGTAAGGGTTGGCGCCAAAAGCTTTTCCTGCACTATAGGCGATCAGGATCGGCAAAAATGTATATGCTGTATTTGAAAATAACTGGGCAAAGACATACACCGAGCTTGTGGTACTGATATTAACAAAGCCGTGGCTGACCATAAAATTCAGGGCTTCCATAATGCCCATGAGGAAACCGCTGGCTACAATGGCCGGAATAATGGGCACAAAAATATCTCCCAAAGTCTTTATGGCTCTCTTGAAAATATTCTGACGGGCATTCGCCGCCTGCTTTACCTCTTCTTTGGAGCTTTCTGTGATTCCTGCTTCTTTAATAAAAGCATCATACACATTGTTTACAATACCGGTTCCGAAAATGATCTGAAGCTGTCCCTGGGCGAAAAAGACGCCCTTAACACCATCAATATCTTCCACGGCTTTACTGTCGCATACATCGTTGTCTTTAATCACCAGACGCAAACGGGTAGCGCAGTGGGCAGCGGAAATAATATTATCTCTGCCGCCGATTTTTTCCAATACCTGACGGGCCGTTTTTTGGTAATCCATGTTGGCACTCTCCTTTACATTTTTATTTTTGTGAAATCGATTTCACATATTAATATAATAATACCCATTGATTTTATAAATGTCAATGGGTATAACAACAAATTATTTAAAGAGTATTTCTGGGAACGATTTCATAACCCAGCATGACACTTTTCACACATCGTGTCCCGCTGCGGATCTGCTCCATGACCATCTCTGCCGCCTCTTTTCCGCTTTCCTCATAGTGATAATGAACAGTAGTCATGGGAGGGGTGACTAAAGACGCCAGCTGAGTATCTCCAAAGCCTGCCAGCTTGATCTGTCCAGGCACATCGATACCGGCTTCCCGCAATGCCCTCAAGGCTCCTGCAGCAATATTATCCGTTGCGCACAGGACTCCGTCAAACCGGATCCCGCTGTCAATAAGTTCCTTCATCCTGTTGTATCCGGAAGCTGAATCAAATTCACACGCCCGTTCAGGAATATGGTCGCTCCAAAGGCCGTGGGCCTTTAAGGCATCCTCAAAGCCCAGGCGGCGGTTCATGCCTGCGGCAGTATCCGCATCGGTCACTCCCAAAAACACAGGATTTTTACAGCCTTTTTCCAGAAGCCGCAAAGTCAGTGCCTTGGCTGCATTCCGATCATCATGAAAAACACAGGAATATTTTTCAGTCTCCTGTCCTGCGATGACCACCGGGACCGGAAGCTGGGCCAACAGCTTATGGTGCTGCCGCGTGCGGATCGAGGCGAGGAGAATCACTCCATCGACACGGTCGTTGGCAAAAATCTTTAAATACTCCAGCTCCTTTTCATAGTGATTTTCCGTATTGGCTACAAGCATATGGTATCCCCTGGATTCCAAAACCTGGCCGATCCCCTTAAGGATCCGGGAAACGGTTTCTGAATTGATCTTAGGGATGATCACTCCAATCAGCCGGGTTTGTTTCGTTCTGAGCATTTGAGCCTGGGTTGACGGCACATATCCTGTTTTCTCAATGACTTCTTTGATTTTCTGCTTCTTTTCATCACTAACATATCCGTGATTCAGGTATCTGGAAACCGTAGCCCTGGATACACCGGACATTTGGGCAATATCTTTAATATTCATCATTAAAACCTTTCTGCTCTGCTTTACTGGGCTGTCCTTTGCGTCATTTTATTATTCTATATCACTTTATATCCGTTGTCAAAGGATGAATGTTTTCCGCTGCTTTTAGTCTTTAAAAAAAGAGGAGATCGGATACAAAAGGGGCAGGCCGTCTTTCATATGAAACGGCCTGCCCCCTGGCATTTTTCTTATACAGTCATCTTATACAGCAGCATCACGGGCCGCCAAACACTGGGCGCAGGTCCCGTAAAAATATGCATAATGACCTTCAATGGTCCCATCGAAATGTTCGCCGGCAATGGCATTAATATGATCAATAGGCAGCATCGTCAGATCCTTCACACATCCGCACTGTTTACAGATAAAATGGTAATGCTTGGATGTATTGCCGTCAAAGCGGTCACTGCCCTCTCCGCAGCTTAAGCGGATAATTTCTCCATGCTCTACAAGGAAGGTAAGGTTGCGGTATACCGTTCCAAGGCTGATATTGGGACAAACTTCCCGGATCGCCTCATAGACCATCTCCGCTGTGGGATGATCGGTAGAAGACATGAGATACTTTTTGATCGCCTCACGCTGGCGGCTGTACTTAACGGTTTTCATTGGCACACCTCCTTTTAGGGTCAAATCTCCTCTGCAATGGCCAGGCGTCCCTGTACGCAGGCGTCAGGCTCAATCCATGAAGAAACAATAAAGTAATGATATTGATTATTATTATAGTTTTATTTTTCGAATTTGTCAATTTAAAATACACCGTATCCGCAAATCGAAAAAAAGGGGACAGCTCTAAAGAGCTATCCCCTGGAGATCTCACAAATATTAGCCAAAATATCTCTTAAGAAGTCCTTCAAATGCTTTGCCGTGACGAGCTTCGTCTCTTGCCATCTCATGAACAGTGTCATGAATTGCGTCAAGGTTTGCAGCTTTTGCACGTTTTGCAAGATCTGTCTTGCCTGCTGTTGCGCCATTTTCAGCATCTACACGCATCTCAAGGTTTTTCTTTGTGCTGTCGGTAACAACTTCGCCGAGAAGTTCAGCGAATTTAGCAGCATGTTCAGCTTCTTCCCATGCAGCTTTTTCATAGTAAAGACCGATTTCAGGATAGCCTTCTCTATGAGCAACTCTTGCCATTGCAAGATACATACCAACTTCAGAGCATTCACCTTCAAAGTTTGCTCTAAGATCTTTGAGAATATCTTCGCTTACGCCCTGAGCTACGCCTACAACGTGCTCTGCAGCCCATTCTCTTTCACCGGTCTGCTCTTTAAACTTTTCTGCAGGTGCATGACAGATCGGACATTCTGCAGGTGCGCTTTCGCCTTCGTAAACATAACCACATACTGTACATACAAACTTTTTCATATGATTTACTCTCCTTTTTATACTGCAGGCATGACCACCTAAAAGACAGCCTGCATAGATTAATTTAATAGTGTCTGCGTTTCAATATCAGTAATCATTACTGATATTGTTATCATATATCCTTTTGACTCATTTGTCAATAGTATTTCTCAAAATATTTTTTATATATTTGAGCGGCTTTCTCGCAGACTGAGACATATCCATGGAGCTTTGAAAAAATCATTAGGGATCCATCTCATGACTCACATCACGGGCCAGAGGATAATGTGTAAGATCTAAAAGGCGCTGATTAGAGCTGCCTCTAAACAAAAGATCCAAATCCTTCCTGGCCTCAATAAACGGGCCGTCTACTAAAAGATCGCACAGCTGAAGAAGCTCTCCCACATAAGGATCCTTACGGGCCATATCCTGAAGCTGTTCAAAGGTATAGCCGGAATAAATGACAATGTTTTTACCTACAGCCCGGACTCTTTTTGCCAGTTCACATAAGGGGCGCGGCTGACAAAAAGGTTCCCCGCCGGAAAATGTCATTCCGGACAGAAGGGGATCCTCCATAAACTGTTCCATGATCTCATCAACGGTCATCCATGACCCGCCGTCAAAATCGTGGGTCTGAGGATTATGACAGCCGGGACAGTGATGGGGACAGCCCTGGGTAAACACGGTAAACCTTAACCCCGGGCCATCCACAATAGACTCATCGATAATGCCGCTGACCTTTAATTTACATTCCATGCTTTACGCGGTCTCTCTCTTCAGCTCTCTTAGCATTATTAAAACGTTCTGTAGTTCCCACAAGATAGCCGGTAATTCTGCGGATACGGTCAAATCCTACATTTTCTCCAACCATTTCTTCTTTCATAACAACTTTCTGACTCATAATAAAATCCTCCTTTTCTAATCTCATGCATTTTGACCATGTGTATTATGATCCATAATAGGGTACATTTGGAAATTTTTTGCGCAGTTCTCTCAGCTTTTCCACACTGACGCTCTCCCCTTCCCGGCGTCCGCACCGGGGACAAACCTCGCCGATAACACCGGTGTATCCGCATACGGGATCCCGGTCCACAGGATGGTTAATGGAACCGTAGCCGATCCCCTGCTCCTTCATATACCGGATGATGGTTTCAAAGGCTTCCAGATTCTTGCAGGTATCTCCATCCAGCTCCACATAGCTGATATGTCCTGCATTGGTCAGGGCGTGGTAAGGCGCCTCAAGGGCGATCTTTCTAAATGCTTTAATGGGATAATATACCGGTATGTGGAAGGAATTGGTATAGTATTCCCGGTCTGTGACCCCGGGGATCTCCCCGTAGATCTTTTTATCAATAGCAACAAAACGGCCGCTTAAGCCCTCTGCCGGGGTTGCCAGCAGGGTAAAGTTCAATCCGGTCTTTTGTGATTCTTCATCCATACGCTGGCGCATATGGCCGATGATCTCCAGGCCCAGCTTCTGAGCCTCCTCGCTTTCCCCGTGATGCTTTCCGATCAACGCCTTTAATGTTTCCGCCAGGCCGATAAAACCTACGCTTAATGTGCCGTTTTTCAGCACCTCAGCTACACTGTCATCAATGTCCAGGTTTTCAGAGTCGATCCAAATGCCCTGTCCCATAAGGAAGGGGTAATTGCGCACCCGCTTTGTACACTGGATCTTAAAACGGTGAAGGAGCTGGCGGATCACCAGATCGATACGGTCATCCAAAAGCTCATAAAATCTCTTTACATCCCCTTTGGCTTCAATTCCCAGACGGGGAAGGTTTATGGATGTAAAACTTAAATTTCCCCGGCCGCAGGTCACGGCTTTGGAAGGATCATGGACATTTCCAAGGACACGGGTACGGCAGCCCATATAAGCTACCTCTGTGTTATAATCTCCAGGTTTATAATACTCCAGGTTAAAAGGCGCGTCAATAAAGCTGAAGTTTGGGAAAAGCCTTTGAGCGCTTGTTTTAATGGCCAGTTTAAAAAGATCATAGTTGGGATCTTCCTTGTTGTAATTGACCCCTTCCTTTACTTTAAAGATCTGTACCGGGAAAATCGGGGTCTCTCCGGCGCCAAGTCCGGCCTCGGTTGCCAAAAGCAGGTTGCGCACCGCCATATGGCCCTCCGGTGACGTATCCGTGCCATAGTTAATGGAGCTGAACGGCACCTGGGCGCCGGCGCGGGAATTCATAGTGTTCAGGTTATGGATCAAAGCTTCCATAGCCTGATAGGTCTGCCGGTCTGTGGTCTTATACGCTGCATCTGAAGCATAGGCATGAGCCTTTTGAAGATCTTCGCCCCACACCTTGCCTCCTACGCCGTAGCCTTTCAGTTCCTGGGCATAGGCCTCTTTATTTCCCATGGCCACAGGAGTAGTCATATTATTTTTCAGATCATTGATCACCTGAAGGGCTTCCTCTTCCTCCATATCCAGCTTCAACTGGAGGTAAGCCTTTAAGTGCTTATAATATTCCTTACGGTAGGTCTTGCCTACCCCTTTGGCCATAGCATAGTCAAAGTTTGGAATACTCTGCCCGCCGTGCATCTCATTTTGATTTGCCTGGATAGCAATACATGCCAAAGCCGCATAAGAACGGATGGAATTCGGCTCACGAAGATAACCGTGACCTGTGGAAAATCCATCCTTAAACAGCTTGATCAGATCGATCTGACAGCAGGTTTCCGTAAGCATATAAAAATCCATATCGTGGATATGGATGTCACCATTCATATGAGCTGCCGCAATGTCTTTGGGCAATACATA
This sequence comes from Candidatus Scybalocola faecavium, assembly GCA_018713145.1. GTDB lineage: Bacteria > Bacillota > Clostridia > Lachnospirales > Lachnospiraceae > Catenibacillus > Catenibacillus faecavium. Next base: position 106,191 of record DVFP01000013.1, on the reverse strand, counting down.
ATTGTCGATAAAATATTTAGAACCCTCGGAACCGTACTTAAGCATGGTCCCCATAGCTGTGTCTGCGTCAATGTTGGCATTTTCCCGCTTAATGTCCTCATCTTTGGCATCAGAATAAGTCAGCTTTTTATAAATTTCCATCAGATCAAACTCTGACTTTCGGATCTTTGTATGCTCTGCACGGTACAAAATGTATGCTTTTGCCGTCCGGGCGTAGCCGAAACGGATCAATATCTCTTCCACAAGATCCTGAATATGCTCAACTGTGTTAAGCTCCTTTCCATCCAGCCGGTCACTGACCTTTTCTGTCAGGAACAAAAGATCGGTGGGCGTCATAGGCTCTCCTTCCACCGCTTTATTTGCCCGGTCGATGGCATTCATGATCTTCATGGAATCAAAAGCTACAATGTCTCCGTTGCGCTTCTGTATCTTGTCTATCATCCCATCAAGCCTCCTAAAAGACGATATTATGTGTTACAAAAAGAACCGGACACTAGATATTGTGTCCAGTTCTCATTATAATCGTTTCTTTTATAAAAAGCAATACCTAAAAGGCGGAAATCATTTTCTTGCAGACCGGTCGTTACTGTTTTCCGGCAAGCCAGTAAACAGTAACTTTAAGGAAGGAAACCTGCCTGAATATTACTTCCGCACCATACTAAATTCCAGATCATCATATTTAGCGCAGTTTTCCAGCACGCCCCGTTTATCTGCCTGCTTGATCTGAGCATTTCTGTCTTTCATGTATGTACGGCTCCGGTTAATGATCGCCGGTCCATTGACACAGCCGCCAACGCAGCCCATACCCTCGATAAAATCTTCCGGAAGTTTTCCGGCTTTCAGGAGCATGAGTGCTTTCTTGCACTCTAAGGCGCCGTTTGCGCGGCAAACCTTAACATCAATCTCCTCATTGCGCTCTTTAAAGGTAGAAAGTACAGCGTTGGTTACGCCGCCGGATACGGAAAATTCCATACCGTACACACTGCCCTGCTGCATCTGGCCTTCAAAGTCTGCAGGATCAATATCCTTAGCTTCAAACATGCTGGCCAGTTCTTCATAAGTCATGGCATAGTCTGCCCCGCCTAAAGTGATAGAATCGATCACTTCGCCTTTCTTGGCAATACAAGGCCCGATAAATACGCATACCGCTTCAGGATCCATGGCCTTGATAAGACGGCCTGTAGCTGTCATCGGAGATACTGTGGTAGACATAGCATCAAGCACCTGTGGGAAATGCTTTTTGATCATATTCACAAAAGCAGGACAGCAGGATGTTGTCATCTTCTTGCCTTCTTTTACATGTTCTTCCAGCTCCAGAGCCTCGTTTTTGGATACAAAGTCCGCCCCGAGAGAAACTTCATACATATCTGTAAATCCAAGAGCCTTAACAGCCTCACGGATCATACCGTTAGTGACATCAGCGCCGAACTGGCCGGAAATAGCCGGAGCCACCATCGCATAAACCTTTGCGCCGCTGTTAATTAACTTAATAACATCCACCATAAAGGATTTATCCGTGATCGCGCCAAATGGGCAGTTAATGACACACTGACCGCAGTTAATGCACTTTTCTTCATCAATGGCTACAATATTATCCTCGTCCATAGTAATGGCATCTACCGGACAGCTGCGCTTGCAGGGACGCATCAGGTCGGCAATGGCATTATAAGGGCAGGCCTCGGCACAGCGGCCGCACTCTTTACATTTCTTAGGATCAATATTGGCATGGCCGCCTTCAAAGGTAATGGCGCCAAAATTACATGCACCCATACATTTTTTAGCCATACACATCTGGCAGCTGCTTGTTACGCTGAAACGGTTGATCGGGCAGCCTTCACATGCAGCAGGAAGTACCTGGACAATATTTTTATTCACCTTTGTCCCTACCGCCGGACGGCCTTCTGCCAGGTTGACTCTCTGACGAACGATCTCACGTTCACGGTATACGCAGCAGCGCCACCTTGGGGTATTTCCGGGAATAATGGTATATGGGATTTCATCCCGGCGCTCTTCCAGCTCCCCGGCAAAAGCCTGGCGGGCAACTTCCACACATACCTCATATTTGATCATATTAATATCTGTTCCAAATTGTCTTTTCATACTCTATCCTTTCCATATTGTGCTGTTCCCTCTACGGCATAAGGCCATCCCCTGAAGGGATCTTTATTTGTGCCGTGATTATTTAATAATACTTTACCGTAACATTTTTTCCCATTTTTTCACATTCCTGGCGGATCTTATCCACCAGACGCATCCGTATACTTAAGTCAAAAGGAAGTCCCACATTCTGGTGCGCCGCATTCATGGCCTTTCCCACAAACATGTGAAGGTCCGTACACTCCTCCACCAGGATCTTGGCGATCATAGCCGCGCCGTTATCCGCATCCAGGCTGTCAAAAAATTTATCTGTCAGATCTCCCTTATTATACTGTTCCAGCATATTGGCACACCGATTCAGGGTCAGCACCCCTTCAGTTACCAGATCCACCCCCTCTAAAGAAGCAATCGGGGGGATCTCCGGGTCATTATACTTTATAGAAGCCACAATCTTCTTTTTTAAAATGCGGGCCGCAATATTCGCGCTTGTTCCGCCGCTGACGATCTTTTTCCCGGGAGATGTCATAAAATCCCGCATTAAAACAGCATCATCGTCATAAGACTGAGGCGGTCCTGTAAAAATATTCACATGCTTAGACTTTACCGCATGGATCACAGCCACCGTAGTATCATCCCCGGGACTGTCCAGATACAGATCCATACAGGCCCGGCACAACACAGATACCAGGCGGGGGGAAGAAATCTTTGACATGGTACAGGCCTTTTTTATGTACTCGCTGGCCTTGGCCCAGCCCCATCCGAAACTCATAAGATTTCCCACGCCAGCATGGATCACGCCATCGCTCATAAGGACAAAATAGTCATCCATCTCTACCTTAAGGCTGCAGTCCCGGATCTTTTTTCCTTCGATCACATGGGTCTCATAGGGGATCTTAACCACCTTTTTATCGCGAATCAGCACGCAGCCCGGATTATCATACTCTACAACATAAGCATGGCCATCCTTAAAAATCTGAAGAATGGTAAATGTAGAATAAGCCACATGGCGCACAGAGCATACCGGAAGGGTTTTGGCAATCGTTTCCACACAGTCCTGGATATTAGCCCCATCCCGAAGCATGGTCCCCAGGATCTTAGTCGTCAAGGTAGATAAAATGTTCGCCTTTACGCCGCTGCCCATACCGTCGGATAAAATAAAAATATCCGAATCATCATTTTTAAGGATCCCTACTGTATCGCCGCACAGCTCTTCCCCATGCTTATTCAGGCTTTTCCAGGATACATCAAGGCTCATACTCATTTAGATTCCTCTCCATCCTCCATCAGCCGGTCACGAAGCCGGGTCAGGGTCATCTTCGTCTCTGCAGTGGTCTCGCCTAAAAGGCCTGCGATTTCCTGGGCCACCATCATCTGTTTGTCAATGACCTTCTGGGCGCTGTTGACGGCTTCCATTTTCAAGCGGTAACGCTTGGCATTTTTCTTTTCTTCTTCAGTTATATCCCGGATAATGCCAATAACCACGCCCTGATCCCTTACATAGATCAGATTTTGAATGGTTTTCATCTTGTAGGACTTATAGTCCACTCTAATATTGATCTTGCTCCGCTTCTCTTCAATCACTTCCTGGAAGCTTTCAGAATCAATGATTTCATAAAGATAGGACTTTAAGGCTTCGTCCCGGGAAATATTAAACTTAACCTCTGCCGCATTGTTAAATTCCCTGATGCGCAGATGTTCATCCACAATAATAACAAGACTTGGGGTCACTGACAGGATCACATCGGAAAGATACCGGGCATTTTCGTACATATAAGGCAGGCACATTTGAATATGGCTCTTGCCCTGATAAACGGCAATGGCTTTCTCACGGCAGGTTGCAAAGCCGCAGGCACCGCAGTTCAGCTCCTTTTCCGGCGTTTCTTTCCCAATGGTGATAAGGATCTTTCGGATCTCTTCCTCTGTGGGCAGTTTTGCGGTTTTTCCTCTGCTTTCAAAAGTCCGTGAAAGGCTTATCCCTTCCGGCAAAGGATCATAGTCCGGAAAATCCTTCATGATCCGCCCCAAAAGGGTCAGATGGGATTTAAACCGATTGCGCTGGCTCCGCCCGGTCACCGGTCCGTTAATACAGCCTCGGGTACAGGAATTTAGTTCCAGGAAACACCGATGGATCTCACCCTTGCGGATCGATTCAAAAATCTCCCGGCATGCTTCAATACCGTCAATAAAAAGCGTCTGATAGCCATAGGTTGCGCCTTCTTTGGCGTTAATCGCCATAATGATGCCGCTGCTGGTAGCATAGGCGCCATTAATCTTAGGGTTCACCCGGTCGTGGCGCCACTGACGGCACTGCTCCAGGGAAATATGCTTTTCCTCAAACCATTCTCCCAGCTCTTCAAAATTGATCACAGCATCAATATAGCCGCTGGTGCGGGCATCTTTTAAATCCTCCACGCTTTCTGCAAGGCAGGGACTGATTGATACAATTTTAACGCTGTCCCCAAACTCTTCCTTCAGCAGCTTTCCATGGGCAATCACCGGACTGACCACCGGCGCCATATACTGGATCATGTCCGGATAGTAATTTTCTACAAACTGGTTAACTACCGGACAAGCCGAGGTGATAATGTTATCCATTGTTCCCTCCTGCATAAGCCGCTGGTATTCATTAGTCACATAAATGGCCCCTTCAGCAGACTCGCGGATCTGGGAAAAGCCAAGCTGGTACAGGCCTTCGATAAACTGGCCCGGCTCCACATCCGTATAGATTCCCAAATATGCCGGGGAAAGACTGGCGATCACTGTCATTCCGTCATTAATATACTGCTTTACCCGATCAATATCGCTAAATACAGTAATGGCGTCCTGCGGGCAGGCTTCAAGGCACTGGCCGCATAAAATACAATCGCTGGCCACAAACTTCGCATGCTCATCCTGGACCGTAATGGCTTTTACCGGACACAGGCGGACACACTTGTAACAATCCTTACATTTTGCCTTTTTAAACCCAATGACTCCCACATTTAAATCCTCCCGAGAATCTGCTCATTGAAAAACTGCTCAACGGTTGCAGGGGAAACGGAAAACAGTTCATCATCCACTTTCACACAGACACCTTTGGCACATTCGCCCATACAAAATGAACCGGTCAGCTCTACTTCATCGGAAAGATCATGAAGAGAGATCAGCCGCTCCAAAGACGCGATAACGTCCCGGGAACCTTTTAAATGACATGAACTACCAATACAAATAGTGACAAGCATGTTATACCTCCTTTTGACAGACTTTGTTATTTCATTCACAAATTCTATCATAAAACCTATTGTTATTCAAATGATTTACTTAAAATTATTGTTCTTTATTTAAGACATAGTGCCACCTGCCGGACGACTGCCCCAATGCCCCTGGAAAGCGGTTATGATTCGTCCTCCACGCGGCTGCGGGACAACGTCAGTTCTACAGTGGAGCAGTAATCTACCGGCCCCATGCCCTTTTCCAGGGCCTCTTTATAAATATCTCTGGACACTTCAAGTCCGGGCATCTCAATATTCTGAGACTGGATCATACGATGACATATATCCAGATCCTTGGCCATGTTTTCTACAGAAAACTGGGTCGTATAGTCCCGGTTCATCAGAGCGATCTGCTTGGAATCATAATAATAGTTCTGCCCTACGCCATAGGAAATAGCAGCGCTGTATTTGTCCAGGTCAATTCCGTTGATCCGGGCAAGGGCCAGCGTTTCATTCACACCGTTCTGGATCTGAGCCACCAGGGCGTTATGGCATATCTTCATGATCAGTCCCTTTCCATGATCTCCCATATGGATAATGCTGCGTCCCATATATTTAAGCACAGGTTTCACCTGGTCATACACATCTCTGGGACCGCCTACATAAATGCCTACATCGCCCAGCCAGGCGGCTTCCTGAGACTTGACTACCGGGGCATCTAAAAAGGTACATCCCTTTTGGGCCAGCATGTCCCGGATCTCCAGCGAAACATCCGGATCAATGGTACTCATATCCACACATACCTTAGTGTCATCGACCACATCCCGGATCTGGCTGTATACATCCATGGAATTTTGGGAACGGGGCACCACAGTAATAATCATATCACTCTTTTGGGCCACTTCTTTTGAATTTTCACAGGGGATCCCCCCGTAACCAGCCACTTTTTCTACCTGCTTTGGCTCAATGTCATAAATAAAAACCTGGTCATCATGCTTTTTCAAAATATTGTAACACATGGCCTCCCCCATGATGCCCAGACCGATAAAGCCGATTTTCATCAATCGCTCCCTCCTGTCAGTTTATGTCACATGATCCGATGGACAGGGAGCAAGCTCCCCTGTCCCCTCACATAAATATGCATGGTTTAATTGTATCATTTTACCGGCACAGATACAACATAAGGAGGATTAAAATTGTCATACAATTTTAAAGATAATCGTGGCATGATTATTGAGACTATTTCATTCAGAGATGCAACTGGATTGACCGCTGAAAATATTGCAGAGTGTATGAGAGAAGAGGCAGCAGCACAAGGAATACCGGCAAGCATTACAACAGAGTCGCTTATTTCATAGAATGGAAAACTTTTTTTTACAACAGCAGCACCTCAGCCCGGCATCCTCTCCCCGTCAGGGAAGAAAATACCGGGCTGAATTTTTAATCTGGAGGTACCGGGTCAAAAAGACATAAACCACGGTCTTTTTCCCGCCATCCTAAATTGTCTGGATAAATTACTGCTTTTTGCACAAATGGCTCATAGAGCTGGAAAGGTTGGCCTGGATCTTCTCACTCATTTCAATAGCCAGCTTCATTGTAGCATCCAGGTCATAATCTGTTTTCATGCCCATCTGAGTAACCATATTGACAAAATCCTCTGTGGCAATATTGCCTTTTGCGCCAGGAACGAAGGGGCAGCCGCCCATGCCGCCTAAAGATGCGTCAAAGTGGGTAATCCCTTCCTCCAGGGCGATCCAGGCATTGGCCAGACCCATGCCCCGGGTATCATGAAGGTGGATAGAAACTTTGGAAAAGTCCATTCCGCCCTCCTTTAAGTACCGGAGCACTTCCCGGGTATGTCTGGGATTGCTGATGCCTGCCGTATCTGCCAGGCCAAACTCCTCCACGCCCATAGACTTGGCTTCTTCGCACATACGAAGCACCCGGTCCAGATCAATAGAATCTCCAAAAGGTGATCCAAAAGTACATGGAAGAGCTAAAAGCACCTTCATGCCCTGGGCACGGTCCATCAGCTTGCGGAAATCTTCAAAAGACGCTTCAATCGTCTTATTGGAATTTCTCAGATTATGTTCTTCACTGACAGACACGCCAAAACTTACATAAGTCAGACCTGCGGCACGGGCGTTATCTACGCCCCGGCCGTTTAATGCCAGTCCCACTAAGGTCACGCCTTTTTCATTGGCATAATCCATCACGCCTTCCACCACCTTGGCATTATCAGCCATCTGAGGCACAGCCTTAGGATTTACAAAAGATGTTACCTCTACTCTTTTAGGACCGCAATCGATCATCTTTTTGATCAGTTCGATCTTTGTCTGTGTATCAATCGGCACCGGATGATTCTGCCATCCGTCTCTTGGACAAACCTCTGCGATTTCAATTTTTTCATTATAATCCATACCGTATTCCTCCTTAGTTTAATGCGCCTTTGCTCCGATATTCATCCAGCGTTTCTTTGGAAAATCCAAGACTCATAAAGATCTCATCATTGTCCTCGCCCAGGTCCGGAGCTGCCTTTTCATAATGGCACGGATAACGGTCCATTTTTACCGGATTTCCAAGAACGGTAAGCTCACCTGCTTCCTTATGAGGAACCTTAACAAGCATTTCCCGAACTTCCACAATATTTTTATCATTACATATATCCGCACAGTTATAGATAGGACCGGCAGGTACACCGGCGTCTTCGATGATCTCCACGCACTGGGCAGCAGTTTTGTCAGATGCCCATTTTTCAATAATGGTCTTAAGGATGTCCGCATTTTTCTTACGGCTTTCTGTATCAATATATAAAGGATCCTCAGCCAGTTCCGGCATGCCCATAGCAGCGGAAAGTTTCTTAAAATGCACATCTGTACCGCTGGCGATAACAAAATATGTATCCTTTGCCTTAAAGGAATCATAAGGTGCGGAGGTAATATATTTATTACCGGTCATTACAGGCACTGTTCCTTCGTAAAGGTACTGCATCATCTTTGCCTCCATACCGGATACAATACTGTCAACCAGGGCCACATCAATACTTTGGCCTAATCCGGTTTCCTGACGTTTATACAGGCTGGCGCAAATACCGATGGCTGCGTTAAGTCCGGCAAACATATCGCCGATAGCCATACCGGCTCTTGTAGGCTCCATGCCCGGCCATCCGGTAATACTCATAGATCCGCCCATGGCCTGGGCGATCAGGTCATAACCGGGACGGCTGGAATAAGGACCATACTGGCCAAATCCGGAAATAGATGCAAAAATCAGTCTTGGGTTTATGGCCTTGCAGGCTTCATAGTCAAAACCAAGACGTTTCATAACACCCGGACGGTTATTTTCCACAAGAACATCCGCAGATTTTACCAGAGCAGTAAAAAGCTCCTTCCCCTTCTCGGATTTCAGATCCACGGCAATCCCTCGTTTATTTCTGTTCAGATTTTGAAAATACATACTTCTTCCGGTTTTGCTTTCTTTTGGCCGTGCTCCACGGACAAAGTTGCCGCCGCTTCTTAAATTTTCCACCTTTATAACGTCAGCACCCATATCTGCCAGATACATGCCGCAGTAAGGACCAGCTAAAAAGTCTGTAAAATCCAAAACTCTGATCCCTTTTAATAATCCGTCTGTCATAACCGATTCCTCCTTAATGATCTGTTTTTCTGTTTTTTATTTTTGTAAACAATGCCTGCCGGCTAATTCCCAGCAAAGCCGCAATATCTGTCTTTGACATTCCCTGATCCATAAGGGAATCGATGACCAGCATTTCCACGGTCTTGCTTAATTCCTGCAGGTTAATGTGATATTCCTCATCTGTAAGCCGGACTTTCTCTTCCGTATGCTTTAATATTTTTCCGTTTTCATTATCTCCGCCATAAGCGAAATAGCGATATGCCACACTTTTCAGTTCCCGGACATTTCCCCACCAGCTGTGAGAATTCAGCAGATCTTCAAAATCCCCGGATATATGAAATTTTTCATCATCCCGGGAAATATAAGTTTCCAGGAAATGTCGGAATAAAAACAGAATGTCTCCCCTCCGGTCCTTTAATGGGGGAATATGAAGTTCAAAGGTGTTCAGCCGGAAAAACAGATCCTGACGGAACAGCCCTGCCCTCACCTGATCGTCCAGGGGACGGTTGCAGGCAGCAATGATCCGAACGTCCAGGGGAATAACGTAATCGGATCCTACCCGCATAACCTCTTTTTCTTCAATCACCCTGAGGATCTTGGACTGGAGGGAAGGGGACATACTGTTAATCTCATCCAGAAAGATCGTTCCGTTATGGGCCAGTTCAAACAGACCGGCCTTGCCCTCCTTACGGGCGCCGGTAAACGCTCCGGCCACATATCCGAAAAGCTCACTTTCCAGTAAAGATTCATTCAAAGCCGCACAGTTCACTGCCACAAAAGGGCCGGAGCTGCGGCTGCTCCCGTTATGGATGCTCTGGGCAAACAGTTCCTTTCCCGTACCGCTTTCCCCGTAAATGAGCACCGCACCATCAAATTCAGCGATTTTTTTCGCCTGAGCGATAATGGTTTTCATATTTTTTTCTACAGTAAGGATGTCGTCAAACACATATTCCGCTGTCAATCCTTTTTTCGAAAGCTTAAAACGTACATCCTGCTCCAGCTTCTGAAGCCGGGTCACATCCTCAAGGGTTATGATCTTCTGCTTTTTAGCAGGCTCCAGTAAAAAATCAGACATATGGACAGCAAGATTTTTTCCCTTATAGCAGATCAGAGACTTCATCGGAATGATGGACTTTATATTTTGGCCAAGGGCTGTTTGGGCGCTAAGGCCCAAAAGCTCCTGGCTCTTCCGGTTAAACAGCCGGATCGTCCCATCAGGATCTGTAATGATCACGCCATTGCCTACATGATATAAAACAGACTCCATCAGATTTGCCCTTCGGGTATTTTCCTCTGTCTGCTCAACCAGGTTTAAGGCATTTTCATAAGTGGAAAAATAGGTGGCGTCCCTTACTGTAATATCAATAAAATTAAAATCCTTTTGTCTGGCCAGATGTACGCATACCCCGCTGCCGACGATCACCGCATCCGGCTCCGGAGACAGGCTGTTCATAATATTTTCCAGCCGTTCCACGCTTCGGTAGGTATAGCAGGCCAAATTCAGGCTGAGAACATCCTTAAAAGCCTCATAATCAAAGAAAATATCTTTATGAATGATCAGGTATACTTTTTTATATGCCTTTTTTGCATCATTCAGCGCCATTAAAACATCTGTGCCTCCAATATGCAGCGGAAGCACGGGAACCGAAATATCTGCGTTGGTCAGATCCGCATAAGTGCCGCCCCGGGCAATGATCGCCCGAATATCCGACGTATCGATCAGTTTTTTCGTTTCTTCTACCAGGTCTGAAACCTCCGGCAGGGCTACCACCACTTTTCCGTCTGAAACCTGTTCCTCAAAAAGATGCTCAATGTGAGATTTCTGTCTGCTGTTTGCTGCAATAAAAGCAATTTTTCCTGTCATAAAAATATTCCTCCTCTGACTTTCTTGCTTCTATTATTTAGCAAAATTATTGACAAAATCCAGTAAAACTTCATTAAAACTTTCCGGATCTTCATAGAAAGTCATATGCCCGCCATAAAATTCATGGAAATAGGACGGGCCTGCCACTCTTGTCGTGTAGTATTTTGCCGCATCTGCCCCGATGGGGATCAGATTGGAATTAACACCGGCGCCGAAAAACGGAATGGTAATCTTATCCAGCACAACCGAGTAATCGGACACAACAAAATCACAATACAGAGCAAAGGCGATCCATGCCGGGATCTTCATCATTTCCGCTGTTACCCAGTCCTCATCTTCCTTAGATGGAGCTGTGCCAAAAACAGCCTTGGCAAATCCCCGGCAGTATTCTTCATGGTGATAGGTGCCATACTCAATCGTATTACATACCTTTTCCATGTTGTAATCGCGGACAGCATGAGGATTCCAATCTGCATCAGAGAATGGATAAATACAGCTGTCTAAAGTTCCGATGCCTTTTAAGTGGGCAGAGCCAAACTGATCATAATATGCCATAACGACAGAGCCGCCCATGGACCAGCCGATCAGCACGGCATTTTCAATATTCAGGGCATCTAAAAGCTCCTTAATATCCTGAGCGCATCTGGCCATTGTAAGGTTCCAGGGCGCCTTGGAAGAATAACCGTGGCCTCTTAAATCTACAAGGATCAAACGGTTATTTGCTGAAAGAGCCTCGATATTTTTCTGGAAAAACTTAGTGCTGCACAAATACCCATGGACAAGGACAATGGGATCGCCCTTATTTTCCTTTCCATAATCCTCATAATAAATAAATGCCCCATCCGATACTTTGAAAAAATTCTCTTTTGTCGGTTTCATGTAAAATTACCCCTTTCCTTATTATTGCCGTGCCTTCTCACGGCATATATTTTAAAAGATTCCAAACAGTCCGATCAGGCCAAGCACTGCCATAACGCCTGCGGCGAAAAATGCCATAAGGAACAAGTTGACATAAAACTTTCTCTGTTCCTGCTCTGTAGGTTTGCAGATCGTTACATATGCAGACAGAAGCAGAGCGCCGCCGGTAATCGGTGTGATACCGCCCACATGAGAACCGGTAACAACGGCAACGATCAGTTCTCTGTGGTCTGCGCCGATATTTGCGATAATGTCCGGCACTGCAGAGATCATGGTCGGCATAACAACGCCGGATACAGAACATACCATACCAAGGATACTGCTGCTTAAAGACATAACAAATGGCGCCAGTGTCTTTGTCATTAACTGAGACAGCAGGTTGGAAAGCAGTGCGATACCGCCAAGCTGTGTGATCACGTTCATTAATACGCTGAAACCGGTAACAAGGATCAATGTGCTCCAGCCGATGCTTCCAAGAACCTTCTTTTCATCCCCGGCCCTAAACAGGAGAAGGACGATGGCGATAACAAATGCAGTAAGACCTACATTAAAGCCAAGGACAAGGGTAATGATCACTAATGCGACAATACCCAGGAGTGTCAACTTCTGAGCCAGGTTAAAAGCCGGAAGCTTTTCTGTTTCCACAGTAGTATCCAGACGGATCTTATGTCCGCCAAGCTTAAAGTAAAGACATATAACAATAATGGTCACGCCGATAAGGGCTGTAATGAAAAATGTCATGCCGGGCAATCCCTCAACGCCCTGCTCTGTTGCCAGTGTTCCCGCAATGATACCATCAGATGCGATCGGGGACACACCGCCGACACATGTTCCGAAAAATGCCATGGCCGCCATAAGCAGCGGAGACACTTTAATTTCCTTTGCCAAAGATACTGCCAGCACGCTGACAAGGACCAAAGTTGCCAGAGAGCCGGGTCCGATCGCTGAAATGATCACGCTGACCAGATAGATGATCCAGGGGACCAAAAATGCCCGGTGTCCTACTAAAGCGATTACCTTTTTTGCAAACAGTTCCATTGTTCCGTTTGTTTGGGCCACGCCAAACAGGAACATAACGCCTAAAAGCATTAAAAACAGTGAAGAATTAAATCCGCTAAGAATATCTGATTCACTGATACCCCCGATTTTTCCAAGGATAAATGCCATTGCAACGGCCAGGATACCTACGTTCCACTTTTTCATAACCCCAACGACGATAGTAATGATCAGAATTCCCAAAGAAATCCAATTTAAATACATTCTTCAAAAACCTCCTTTTTTCCTTTTGTAGACCTCAGCATACGGCCTATTGCCGCACATATATCCTCCTTCCTGCTCCTGCTGATGGAATTTAAAGTTTATGCCTTTATATAAAAGCAAAAAGTATGCCAACTTTTTGTCAAACTCAAATTTTTTCAAAAAAATTTTTCGGATATTTTCTCCAAGCCGTGTTTTTACTGGATTTTTTTCCGAAAAAACGTCCGATCCGACAAATATTTTTTCCCTGCCCCCAAAGTCTATTTTTATCTGTCCCCGCCCAAAATCAAAAAACGTCAAGTTTTCTTGACGTTTTTTGACATTTAATATATTTTTCTTTTTTCCGCCTGGCAGCAAAAGTCATTTTGCTGTTCAAAACATATCCCCATTAAATCCGTGCCGGTAATGGCCTGCTTTAATTTTCATCCAGAGATGCATTTTCCCAGAATTCATTAATCTTTTCCACCACGCTGGTCCTGGTCACCTTTACTGCCGACGCCCATTCCCTTGGAAACAGGGTTCGGTACTGACGATAATTAAATCGTTCATCTAAAAGAGCAATGATCCCCCGGTCATTTTCTGTGCGGATCACCCGTCCCCCGGCCTGGAGCACCTTATTCATTCCGGGATACAAATAGGCATACTCAAAGCCCATGCCGGACCTTTGGTCATAAAATTCCCGCAAAAGCTCCCGTTCGTCTCCAACTTGGGGAAGTCCGGTGCCAACAATAATCGCGCCAATAAGACGGTCCTCCTTTAAATCAATGCCCTCGGAAAAAATACCGCCTAAAACGCAGAAACCAAGCACTGTACCGTGATTTCCCGCCTGGAAAAAGTTTAAAAATTCCTGCCGGTCCCCTTCGCTCATCCCATTAGACTGAACATGCACCTGAAATCCATTGCCCGCCTTAGACAGCTCCCGTTCCGAAAACACATCAAATACACTTTGCATATATGCGTAGGATGGAAAAAACACCAGATAATTTCCATTTCTTGCCCGGGCAATTTCCCGGATATAATCGGAAATCTTTTCATATTCCTCCCGGTTTCGCCGGGTATACCGGCTGCTTACATCCGAGGCCGTTAAAAGCAGACGCCGTTCCGGCTCAAAGGGAGAAGTCGCATACATATCATAATCCTGGGCCGCAGTAACACTTAAAAGAGTTTTATAATACTGGACCGGAAGGAGAGTCGCGGAAAAAAATATTGCCGCCAGCCCCAGGTCCAGCCGCTCACTTAGATCCCTGGAAGGGTCCACGCAAAAAATCTTCAGCATAAAATCCCCGTCCTCCAGGTGTTTTCCATACTCAATGTACCTGTCCTCATCCATACAGTCATAGGCATTCACAAAGCGCTTTGCCTCCAAATACAGATCCAGGATCTGTTCCTTTTGTTCCAGTCTTTTGGCGCTTTTATCTTCATTATCCTTCAGGATCACTTCCATCTCAGACATCATACGCATCAGATACAGCGTCAGTCCTCCGCTGCTGTTGGTGACCATACAGTCCGGACATTCCATGGCGGTCTGGGTCAGATATTTGATACACTTTCCCAACCGGGCCGCCAGTTTGGGAAAGTCTGCTTTGATCAGCCCTCTAAGGGCTTTAAACTGAGACACCATCAGCCGGGCACTAAACATTTCCCTTGCCCGCTCCACCAGATTATGGGCCTCATCGATCAGTAAAATATAATTTTCCTTTGTGTCTCCAAAAAAACGCTTCAGATAAACATACGGGTCAAACACATAATTATAATCACACACTACCCCGTCCAGCCATACCGCTGCATCCAACTGCATTTCAAAAGGGCACACATTATATTCCCCCGCATATTTCTCCACCACTTCCCGGCTCATAGCTGTTTCTGACACGATCATAGCAAACACAGCATCATTTACCCGGTCATAGTGGCCTTTAGCTCTGGGACACTCTCTCGGATTACAGTGGGGCTCATCTAAAATGCAGCACTTTTCCTTAGCGGTCAGGGTAATGTACTTAAAGAGCAGCCCTTGATCTGCCAGAAGCTTAAAAGTCTCTTCAGCCACAGTCCGGGTGATCGTTTTTGCTGTCAGGTAAAAAATTTTATCGCTGCGCCCCTCCCCCATCGCTTTAATGGCCGGAAACAAGGTGGAAATAGTCTTGCCCGTCCCTGTCGGTGCCTGGATAAACAGCTTTTTCCCCTGGATGATCGTCTGATAAACCCCTGCGATCAGCCGCTTTTGACCGGACCTGTAATCAAAAGGAAATGAAACCTGTCCAATGGAAATATTCCTTTTTTCCTTCCAGTCCAGAGCCCACCGGACCCACACGCTGTATTTTTCCATCACATCCATGATCCAGGTTTCCAGTTCTTCCATAGAGCGTTCTTCACGGAAACGTCGGATTTTTCCCGATTCCAGATGAACATAAGTCACCTGGATCCCCATCCTTGACTGGGCATCTTTCTTTCCATACATATAAGCATAGCACAAGGCCTGGCCTAAATGGACAGGCAGGGGTTGTGTCATGGACTTCAGGCTCCCGTAAGTGCCTTTGATCTCATCAATCGTATAAAAATATCCGCTGTCATTTTCATCCACAGGGATATGATAATCTTCGATCACCCCATCGGCACGGCCCTCCAAAGCGATCACCAGGTCGTCTCCCATAGGGAAATCCATTTTAAGCGTCACCTCTGCCTTATAGGAGGCTCCCCCTTCTTTTTGTATTTTTTTATGAACAGCGCTCCCCTCCTGCATGGCCTGAGTATCTCTAAGCGTCTGAGATCCCGTGTCCAGATCCCCGCTGCGCAAAATAAATTCCACCAGGCGGCGCACTGATATTTTCATTTTATCCATATAAAAGCCTCTTTTCCCATTTCTTTCCTGCACGCCCGGAATAATACGTGCCGTCGCCCTTTTCCCTGATCCCTGCGCTTTTTCATTGAAATCCCTTATTTTCCGTTGTATACTTAAAGAAATATGCCGCATGATCTACGGTATCACCATATGAGAAAGGTTGTTGATTTCATGGCACAGTCCACCAAAAATGACTTCAGCCAGGGCAGCATGTCCCGGAATATTTTAAATATTGCCCTCCCTATGACCCTGGCTCAGCTGATTAATGTTCTTTACAGCGTTGTAGACCGTATGTATATCGGACGGCTTCCCGATGCTTCCACCCTGGCCCTTACCGGTATTGGCCTGACGCTGCCGGTCACTTCCATGATCACAGCATTTTCCAACCTGTTTTCCACCGGAGGCGCGCCTCTGTTTTCCATTTCCCGGGGCGAAGGCAATGAAAAAAAATCCGCCCGTATCCTGGGGACTTCCACATCCATGCTTATTGCCATCGGCGCCGCCCTTACGATTCTGGTATGGTTAGCAAAAAAACCGCTGCTCTACCTGTTGGGCGCCAGCGACGCCACCTATCCTTATGCCAATGAATACTTGTCCATCTATCTGCTTGGGACGATCTTCGTAATGATCAGTCTTGGCTTAAACAGCTTTATCAATGCCCAGGGCTTTGCCCGTACCGGTATGCTTACTGTACTGATCGGCGCGATTTTAAATATCATCCTGGATCCTGTATTTATTTTTGTCCTGGACATGGGCGTCCAGGGGGCGGCTTTAGCCACAATCATCTCCCAGGGTATTTCCGCCTTATGGGTGATCCGTTTTCTTACCGGCCCTAAGGCCATTATCAAAATTCAAAAATCCATGCTCTTTCCGGACTTTAAACTGGTAGGAAAGATTTTTGGTCTGGGGCTGTCAGGCTTTATCATGGCCGTGACCAACAGTGCTGTCCAAATGGTGTGCAATGTAACGCTCCAGGCCTGGGGCGGAGACCTGTATGTAGCCATTATGACTGTATTAAATTCTGTCCGTGAGATTGTTTCCATGCCTGTCCAGGGCATTACCAGCGGCGCCCAGCCGGTCCTTGGCTATAACTACGGCGCCGGAAAATATGACCGGGTCCGGTCCGGGATCAAGTTTACATCCCTGGTCGGTATTATTTATACGACCGCTGCATGGGCAGTGATCTTTGTGGCTCCCGGATTTTTCATACGGATCTTTAATAGTGATCCTTCCCTGCTGGAGTCCGGTATCCCTGCGCTCCACCTGTACTTTTTCGGATTTTTTATGATGTCCCTGCAGTTTTCCGGCCAGTGTGTTTTTACCGGACTGGGAAAGGCAAAGTTTGCCGTATTCTTTTCCCTGCTACGCAAAGCCATCATTGTGATCCCTCTCACTCTGCTTTTGCCCTATATTGCCGGTCTGGGCGTTACCGGCGTTTTCCTGGCAGAACCGATCTCCAATTTTATCGGAGGCGCCGCCTGCTTTATCACTATGATCTTTACGGTCTATCGTAAGCTTGGAAAGCAGGATACATGACCCCTTCCTGAAACTGCTTTTTCTGATAATCTCTGGGGGTCAGACCCACGTATTTAATAAAAGCCCGGTTAAATGTCCGTGATGAGGAAAAGCCTACGCTGTAGGCTACCTCTGTAATGGACATGGATCGTTTTTCCAAAAGGCGGCAGGCCTGGCTCACTCTCAGAGAACGGACATAGTCCCCAAAGCCCATGCCCATTTTCTGACTGAACAAATGAGAAATATAATACTTATTAATATGAAGGGCATTGGCCACATCCTCTAAAAGGAGCCGCTCGCTGTAATGGGACATACAGTAATTTAAGATCAGGTTCACCGTTGCCAGCTCCCCCGGAGTTGCTGCCTGAAGTTTAAGCTTTTCAAGAAGCCTTCCCAGGATCAAAAAGAAGTATCCCTTTTGCTCCATCTCACGAAAAATATTTCCATCTTCCGTTCTCTGGCGGGTCATGGCTTTCATGGCCTCCAAAAGGAGCTCATCCTTAAGTCCCCCTTTTACTAAGGGACTTTTAGGTATTTTATCATTAAAGATGTGGGAAAATTCATCTGCCATATCCGGGGGGAACAAAAGGATCATGTACTGCTCGTCCATCCGGCTCTCATAGTAATGAATCTGATTTGGAAAAACAATAAAAATATCACCCGGGGTAATATCGTATTTTTTTGACTCAATAAAACCGCAGGTACAGCCGGAAAGCATTCCCACGATCTCCACATGGCCGTGAAGATGAGGGCCAAAGTCCAGCCTTCCGCCTCTGCCGGCAGAAAAAGTCCGGCTTTTATCTTCATAAAAAAATCTCACTAAAATTGTCCTATCCTTTCGTTTATTTATACCGTGCCCTCCCGGCTGCAGGCCCTTTGGGGGATTTCAGCCAGCCATTATAAAGTGCGCAATTTTTGTCTGGTTTATATTGGTATTTGACTTGAATTATAGCATTTTTTTGCGTATCATTCAATATAGAAATACCAGGATCAAATAGATATGCTTTAGGAGAGCTGGAGTGCGGCGGCACGGAGCGATCCGTGGTATCACAGGTTCAAATTTTTATTAATATCATATGGGAGGTTTTTTATGTTACCAGTAGGATTACAGCTTTACTCTGTAAGAGAAGATTTAGAAAAAGATTTTGAAGGAACTTTAAAAAAAGTTAAAGCCATGGGCTATGAAGGCGTAGAGTTTGCCGGACTTTACGGCCATTCCGCCCAGGAAGTAAAGGATGCCGCCCAGGCAGCTGGACTGATTCCCCTTTCCGCTCATGTTCCCTTTGTAGAAATGATGGCTGACCCGGAAGGCACGATGGAAACCTATGCCAAGATCGGATGCCAGTACATTGTCATTCCTTATCTCACAGAAGAATACCGCCCCGGCTGCGATAAATTCCAGGAAGTCATTGACGGAGCCCGTAAGCTTGGGGAAGCGGCAAACAAACATGGCATGAAGCTGCTTTATCATAACCATGACTTTGAATTTGCCAAATTAGACGGAAAATACGCGCTGGATGTTTTATATGATACCATCCCTGCAGACCTGCTCCAGACAGAGATCGACACTTGCTGGGTCAATGTAGCTGGTGAAGATCCGGCAGCCTATGTGCGCAAATATACCGGCCGGGCGCCTATCGTCCATTTAAAGGATTTCTTTAAGTCCGGTCATGTTTCCAAAATGTATGAACTTATTGGCATTGAAGATGACGGCAAAGAAAATAAAGAAGAAGGCGTATTTGAATTCCGGCCTTTAGGACATGGCCTTCAGGATATTCCATCCCTCCTGCAGGCTTCCCAGGACGCTCAGGCAAAATGGGTCATTGTCGAACAGGATGCCCCATCCATGGGCAAGACACCGATGGAATCGGTTCAGATGAGTATAGAATATCTTAACAGCCTTAAATAAATCCCCCTGCAGGACTGTCCTGTAATCACCCCCGGAAGATAAACCGTTGCGATCACTCAACGGTTTACCTTCCGGGCTTTTCTTTTCTCCAATTGTTTAAAGATCCCATCCGTCATCTTGTGAAGCACCAGAGCAAGGACCAGAGAAATAAGGATCATGATCCCTTCCCAGGACAATCTGTATGTGTAAAACCCCAGGGTTTTCATGATCCGGCGCACAGCCACATGGATCAGGTAAAGCTCCAGGGTGTATTTTCCAAACCACCCCAGGATCAAAAAGATCCCCCGCTCAGTTCCCCTTAAAAGACAAAAACGGCTGCGGCTCATCCAGGTCAGAACCAAAACAAAAACCAGGCACAGACAAAAGTTTACAAACCCGGCCATATACACGCCAATAATACTCTTATCCGCCAGACCTAAAGGGCCGGCTAAAATAACAGCGGACACCGCTAAGGCGGCAACGCCTCCGACAGAAATCCTGCGTTTTTCATACACAGCTTTCCCAATAAGAACTCCTGCAAAAAATGCAGGGAACCTGGTCACAGCAATACTTATGTTGACATACAGATCATGGTGATACAACTCTAAAAGGATCAGCACCACTGTTGTCAGCAGACACAGGCTCATGATCCGCAGCTTTTCTTCGGCTCTGTCCCTGGCCTGCTCCACCAGATTAAAAATATATGGAAAGACTACATAACACACGCCTGCCATAAGGATATACCAGAACCACCTTTTTTCCTGAAAGAAAAAAGAAACAAATGAAATATCCTTCAAAAAGGTAAGGACGCCGCTTTTCTCCCAGATCACATCCAGCCACAGCCATGCAGGTACGGCCACGATCACGTAGGGGATCAGCAGCTTTTGAAAGCGCTTCTTATAAAAAGCCTTTCTCTCAGGCCCTTTTTTCATGGAAAAATATAGGCCCAGACCGGAAAGCAGCAAAAACATGTCCACACCCGAACTGTGGATGTAAATATCAAACCATTGCACCCCCCCTACATAGTGGATCTCATAGGTCCTGCAGTCCTCCGCGAAATGAAAAATGATGATCAGAAGGATCTCCAGGCCCATAAGGACGCTTCGGTATTTTGATAAGCTTTCCAGCGATAATTGTGTCGTTGATGGATTTTCGTTCATCCGGTCATTCTCCTTATGATGTATTTTTTACAGCAATCCGGCCATGGTTTAGGGACATTACAGCAGCTTATCCCATAGATCATGGCCGTATGGTTATTTTTATGTTACCTTTCCGGTATAAATGAAATGTAGGAATGGCCTCGGTAGCATAGCTGCCCCCGCATCCCCTTAACCAGCTTATCCGCATCCGCCCCGGGTACAGTTAAGATGATCTGGCCGTTTTCCCCGTTCACACTAAAAGTTACGTTCATACTGCTTACCGCCGATGCCAGAGGTACGCCCCGGGATGTGGTCATCGTGGGATTTACAGCCATATCCTCCTGGATATTAAGTACCGAAGCGTCAACTGTAATCTTCCGGTTTGTAACATAATACCGTATAAAATACGCAGCGGAAAAGATCACAGCCAAAACTATCAATAAAACAACAAGCCACATATTTTCCCAAAATCCTGTAAAATCCGGTTTCATATTCATTCCCTCCTTGATCTGCACCATTTTCTTGCATGCCGTTTTCTTACATGCGGTCCTCCTCCATAATCGCCACAGTGGCGCTGGTACCTAACCGGTCCGCCCCGGCCTGGATCATTTTATAAGCGTCCCGGGCACTTCGGATTCCTCCGGCCGCCTTCACTTTAGCCCGTCCGCTGACAGCCTTTTTCATCAGAGCCACATCCTCCACAGTTGCCCCGCCTGTAG
Source organism: Candidatus Scybalocola faecavium (assembly GCA_018713145.1). GTDB lineage: Bacteria > Bacillota > Clostridia > Lachnospirales > Lachnospiraceae > Catenibacillus > Catenibacillus faecavium. The sequence continues at coordinate 85,131 of DVFP01000013.1, read as the reverse complement.
AAAATCCTGTGGAAGTCTTTACGAAATCCGCTCCCGCTTCTGCAGCCAGACAGCAGGCCCTTATCTTTTCTTCATCCGTTAAAAGGCATGCTTCAATGATCACCTTTAACAACGCCTTTCCCTGACATTTTTCTTTAACAATTTCAATATCCTTTCGGACAAAATCATCCCGGTGATCCTTTAATGCCCCTATATTCATGACCATATCAATTTCACCGGCTCCGTCTTTAATCGCCTGCTCTGCCTCAAAAGCTTTGACCTGAGAATCAGCCATGCCCAAAGGAAAACCTGCCACTGTACACACCTTTACCTTAGAACCGGCAAGAAGCCTGGCAGCCAGTTTTGTATAGCAGCCATTAACGCACACAGAGGCAAAGCCCCACTGGAGAGCTTCCCTGCATACCCGGGTCACATCCCCTTCCCCGGCATCGGCCTTTAAAATTGTGTGGTCAAAATATTCCGGCAATAATTTACCCATTTGAATCCCCTCCTGACACATTGCTCCAAAGCTGTAAAACCGCTTTTCCCATATTATCATTTATAGTTCTATCATACCCTATTCCCTGTAAAAACACAAGAAGCTTACGTCAGGCCACTATATCTTGAGTTTTCTTCGTTCCTCTGATATACTTCCTTTATGGCCTTAAAAACACGGCCGATAAGGAGGAAATCCCCTCTGGGGATACCTTTATGGCCTTAAAAACACGGCCGATAAGGAGGAAATTATGAGTGAGTTATTTCAGCAGCTGCAGCCTTACCTTGACCGGGCTTTTGCCTTAAACGCTGCCTGCACCTTGTTTAATTGGGATCAATACAATGCCCCAAAAGATTCTATAGAAAATACGTCAAAGATCATCGGCATATTATCCGGAGAGCAGTACCGCGCCCTGATCAATGACGAGGTTAAAAACCTTTTGCCCCGGTTATCCACACCTGAGGCTCAAAAAGAGCTTGCTTTCCACGAAAAAGCCATTATCCGCCTGTTAAATAAACAGTTCCGCAAACTGTCCCTGATTCCCCCGGAAGAATATCAGGCCTACTCTTCCCTGCTTGTCCAGGCATACCCCATTTGGGAGGCGGCAAAAAATAACAATGATTATGCATCCTACGCCCCTGTCCTGGAACAGATCATCACTTACTCAAAGAAATTTGCCGGTTATGCCCAAAAAGAGGGACAGACTCTTTATGACGCCGCACTGGACGATTATGAGGAAGGCTTTACAACAAAGATCCTGGATGATTTCTTTGGCCGTCTTAGCGCAGCCCTTACACCTCTTGTGAAAAAAATCAGCCAGAAGCAGGACCTGATCTCTACCCAGTGTCTCCATAAGTTTTACCCGGCAGATACTCAGGAAAAATTCTGCCATTTTCTTGCAGAATATATTGGCTTTGACTATAACCGGGGCCTGACCAGTGAAAGTGAGCATCCTTTTACGACCCAGCTCCACAATCATGATGTGCGTTTTACAAACCATTATTATGAAAACAAGCTGGATTCTGCCATTTTCTCTGCCATCCATGAAGGGGGCCACGGTCTTTACGAACAGGGCATTGATGACAAGATCACCCTGACCATCGTAGGCTCGGGGACTTCGATGGGGATGCATGAATCCCAGTCCCGTTTTTATGAAAATAATATTGGCCGCAGCCGGGAATTTTGGAAGCCCATTTATCAAAAACTGGTGGATATGTACCCAGAACAGCTTTCCCAGGTAAGCCTGGACGAATTTTATAAGGCTATTAATGCATCCTGCCCAAGCCTGATCCGCACTGAAGCAGACGAGCTGACCTATCCTTTCCATATTATGATCCGATATGAGATTGAAAAAATGATCTTTGACGGACAGGTTACCGTTGATCAGCTTCCCGCATTATGGAATCAGAAATATGAAGAATACTTAGGCATTACCCCATCCAATGATACTGAAGGTATCCTGCAGGATATGCACTGGTCCGGCGGAAGCTTCGGCTACTTCCCGTCCTATGCTATCGGCAGCGCTATTGCCGCCCAGATCTACCATCATATGGAAACCGTTATGCCCATAAAAGACTATCTGGAGCAGGGAAATCTCGCTCCTATCCGGGAATATTTAAAAGAGCATATCCATCGCTTCGGATGCTGTAAAAACACCCAGGAAATCTTAATGGATATGACCGGCGAAAGCTTTAATCCGGAATACTATATTAAATATCTCACTGACAAATATTCCAGCTTATATGAACTGTAATGTCTGTGGGGAAAGTAAAGGAGCCGTAATTTTTAGTTGCACCGGGAAGATTTAATAAACTTCGGCTATCAAATGGATTTTGTTGATTAGGGCCGTAGGATTTTCCATCGGATTTCGGCTAAAATCAGCAACAATGTAATTATGGCCTAATTTGGCTCACGAATTATTCGGCTATAGATTGAAAAATTTCAATGTCAGCCGAACTGCAGCAAAAAAAGTTAGGCCATAATCAGCAAAATCGCGAATCGGGCCGAAGTAGGGGCTTAAATTCTACGGCTACCAGGGAGAAAATGACGCTTTGGGGTGTAGTTGGACAAATTGGTTACTGGTTGCTGGCAAGCCAGTAACCAGTAACTTTCGCATCCATACAGCAAGTGTCCGGCGGCTGTGTGAACAGTACCCCAAACTGTCACAAATTTTGAAAAAATTCAAAAAAAGTGTTGACAAGCAACAATTTATCATGTATAGTATTACTTGTCCTTGAGACAGAGAGAAAACTTCATAAAGTTTCAGTAATATGCGCGAGTGGCTCAGTGGTGGAGTATCGCCTTGCCAAGGCGAGGGTCGCGGGTTCGAATCCCGTCTCGCGCTTTTATTTTTTTCAGTAAAACAGCGGTTTTGGAAAGAATTACCGCTGTTTTTTGATTTCTACAAATACAAGGATTTATCATGGAAATATAGAAAAACGCAGAATAAAATTTGATATTTAAAGGGGCCTCATCATGGAATACAGCCAGATACTTCCTGTCTTGGAAATCTTGCTGTTTTTATTTTTAAATTTGAATATCTATTCCAAAACAATCAAAATTTTAAAAAATCAGAATTGAAGGAAAATGCTGTCTATGATAAGATATATAGAAGGGAAATAACCGTGTTGCAGGGTGGCTGTCCTCTATTCTTACATAGAATGGGGGTGGTGCTGATGGACAAAAAATCTTTTGATTTTAAAGACCTGATGGCCTTTGCTATGTTCATTCTCGCATTACTGACATTCGTTTTTACGTTTACCAAGTAGTGCTTTAAGCATAGAAAAACCACCCCAAAACTTTGACCGGTAGCAGGGTGGTAATTCTATAACCATTTTTGCAAGGTCAACCACTTTGTGGGCGGTTGTTTTCCCTTTTTCTATTATTACTATAGCACATCCGGCGATGAGATTCAAGAAGTTTTCTTTGACTGGTCCGCCAGGTATCCCATGGACACGAAAGTCAAATTCGTTATCTGATCGGACTTTTACTTCCAGACAGCCATTCCTGCACCACTTTCACACTGACTCTTAATGCCTGGGCAATGGCATCTGCTGACATCCCATATCAAACAGATTTTTTGCCGTTTCTTTCTGCGATTCCAGTCTTCCCTCTTTTAGTCCTTCATTACGTCCTTCTTTTAGTCCTTCGCTCCGTCCTTCTCTTAATCCTGATATTCTTCCAGCTTCTATTCCTTCCTAGTAAATTTTTTCAGATACTTCACACATTTCCTCATACCCTCCTGCCTCCCATTTTAGATAATGTACATGTCTTGAAATCTCTCCATGGATCGTGACACCGATTTTGACATTAAACTTTTATAAAACGACCCTTGAATCATTGCCTTGCGGTCAGCCCAACAAATACCCAGACAGGGCGGAACTGTTACTGCAGCTTTCTCTGATCTAAGTAATATTTTTCATCACCGCAAGAGATTATCACACCTTGCTTTACCATCTGGTCAAATTTCAGACCTATCCCTTTTATAATCCCCATTTCTTTTAATGTTTTCGCAGTATTTCCAGACACTGCCCCAGCTTCAAGAAATGCTTTAATGATCATTCTCTTCCGGATAGCTCCTGCTGGTATAATCATTTATATCCCCTCCTTCAACATTTTCCGGATAATCCTGTCAGTCATCCAAAATAAATAATTCTTCCACTGTAGTATTTAAAAATTTTGCCAATCGCATTGCCAATTCCAATGTAGGGTTATATTTATCATTTTCTATAGCATTAATCGTCTGGCGGGTGACGCCCAGGAATCTGGCCAGATCTTCCTGGCGCATGCCCCGTGACTTACGCAGCTGGCGGATCTTATTCTTCATTACATTTCTCCAATCCCTATACTGGCTGCTGGTATGAGAAGAATCAGGAAAATAATGAGCGCCCCAATTATAAGAAAAATAATAACATTTCTCTTCCAGCGGTCATCTTCTGCATTCCTCTTATAAATCTGTTCCGCAATAAAGCGAATGACTGCCTGACCAATAAGGATATATCCCGGCAGTACAACAGAATATTTCAGAAAAATACCTGCAATGATCCAAATGCCTAATATAATAAGGATAAATTTGTAGGCGCATACCATACTTTTCATCCATATTTCCAGCTCCATCTCATCCAGCCTGTTTTTCCTTTTCATTTCTGTCACCTCCAAAATGACAAAAGTTCTTGACATTTTGATTATACTGCGCTCACCAAAAATGTCAAGAACTTTTTACATTTTGATTTCAGGGAAGATCCTCTTTATCCTCTCCCCATTTCATAAGCTTTTGTCAAAGCATCCGTTCCCTCTACATCCCCCGGGTTATTTGTGCCGCTTCCAAAGACATAGCCGTCTTCTTCATGCTCTTCAGCGCCTTCGTATCCCCACCATCCCTTTCACATTATCATAATCATAGCCCAAATCCAGCATGACATTTTCATGAATATCCGTAAAATAATACCGGCCATCCAGATCCTGAGCCAGGATCCAGCCGTTTTCATTGTCCGCCCACAATCCCCGGGAATCGTTTATGGGAATAACCGGATTTCCCTGCCGGTCGTAAAGGCCGCAGCCGCCAAAGCGCTCATCGGTATTCTCATAAGTTACGAACCATCCGGCATTAACAAGAAAATACTTATGGTCCCGGCTGAAAGATATATAGCCCAGATCGCTGGGAATAATAACATTTCCCGTAGAGTCCGCAACATAATCGGAAAACAGCTCTGCGTCAAAATCGCTCATGATCTGAAGATCTTCTTTCGTCTCCCGGGGAAAAAGCTCCGGATGATCTTCTAAAAGCGCATCCGGATCATCATAGGTAAAATCTGTCACAGTCCGGCCCTGGCTGTCAATGATTCCGTAGCCGGACCATTTTTCAGCAATAATATATTGGGAATCATCCATAAAAATGTAGTCTGTACAGTCCTCCCGCACATATTTTCCCTTTTCATTGATCAGATAATCCCCTGTATCATCGGATACATGAGCTAAAAATGTATCCCCATATCCTAACGAGTCCTGATATTCTCCATAAACAAAGGGAAGGACCACCTGGCCCCGCTCATTAATAAAGCCCCATTTTCCATCTTTATTTTCCGCGGCTGCCAGGTATTCATAAGGCTCCACATCATTGGCCCGCTGAGGCGGCTTTACTGCTTCTTTTGCGCCAAAGACCAAAACAGCCACAAAGGCCACAAAGCCTAATGCAATGCTCATGGATTTTACCGGGTGCCGTGTGCCAAGAAAACGGACGCAAAGCCAGATCCCTCCGGTCAGCCCAGCCGCCAGGACAAGGATCACACCAAGAGCAAGGGGGCTGTACACTGCCCATAAAAGATCTTCCCCAAAATTATTATAAGGATAAACAAAATTATAGAACATAGGATAAGCTGCCAGCAGGACATAGGTAATGCCCAGAAACGCGCTGACAACCCAGCAGGACTTAAGATCAAGCAAGGTCACCCCAAAAGACAGGGCAATGATCCCTAAATGAACACAGGATAAGATCCTCTCCTGAATATTATCCGGACCATCTGCGGCATAGAAAAATAACAGTCCCAGCGCCAGCAAAAAAAGATTCACCACATCCAGGGCCCTTATTCCTTTTTTCTCTTTTCTGATCATTTTCCGAACGCATACAACCAAAATTAATACAGCCGCAAACACGGCCCAGTAAATATATCTCATAACACCTCTCCAAAAAATCTGTCAGGATTCCTCCTGGTCATAAATGATTTCAACAGCCACAACATCCAGATCATTAACAATAGCTGCCCGGTAAATCTGATCTTTTTCCTCAGAAAAAAGAAGATCCAAATACCTTGGCTCCCCATTTTCCGCGGGAAGGGTATAAAAGCAGGATACAAGACTGGTGCTTTTAGCATCCGGCGGGCCAAATTGTTTTAAAAATCCCAAATAACTGTCTGATCCCTGAAAATATTCCCTCACCTGCTCCACTGTCAATTCCCGGTCTGCAGGGGTATATTTGTAAGGGTAGCCGCCGATGAGCCGCACTTCATAATCAATGTCACAATCGGTCAACACCAAAAGAGGCTCATCCTCAGGCAGGGGATCAGCAGACTGTGTTTCATAAAGCTCCTTACACCGGTATTCAATGGAATATAAACGGACCTGGCGGATGCCGACCTCATTTTCATCCCAGTCATTTTCATACATCAACGTAAACATACACCAATAATCTGTGTCTCCGGAAACTACCGGGAATCCAGAATAAGCCATGGCACTTGATTTTCCTGAATCATGACTGTATTCTCCGGCCGCCTTGGAGCCATCACGCTTGCAAATGTCCGTTGTTCCCGGATAAGCCTTAAACAATTCCTGTATTTTTTCTTTAAGGTCAGAAGAAGCTTCTCTCACATTAGGCGCAAACATTTCATAAATTCCGTCTGCATCCTTTTGGTCCAGGGCGTGAAAGAAATCATCCACAGCCTGGTCATAAAGCGTTGCTTCCTCTGACCCATAAAATGTATCCGACAGGATCGTCCGGGCTTTATCCGCGGCTTTTCGGGCTGTGGATTTTACAAAAGAACAGCTGGAAAAGATTAAGCTTCCAATAAGAAAGACCAGCATAATCCCCAGTCCCATCCGGCTTTTTTTATAATTTTCTAACATTATCCTCTCCCCTTCCCCAAACATCTTTCTCGCATCTATGGCTTTATTTTAGCACACTTATACAGGCATGGAAAGATATAGAGTGGGTTGTGAGAAGATCGGAGAAATGTTATACTGTGGATGGACAGTTTTTTTAGTAAGCTGTCCGGGGTATTACATATTTTAGGAGGAATCATTATGAATATTGTATTGCTGGAATCTTTGGCTATTGATGACGCACTGCTTGAGAAATATGTGCAGCCTTTGAAAGATCAGGGACATGACTTTAAAGCTTATTCCCGCACTGATGATGTGGAAGAGCTGATTCAGGAGGCAAAAGATGCCCATATCCTTATGCTGGCCAATATGCCCCTGCCTTTAGAGGTTATTGAGCATTGCTCACATTTAAAATATATTAATGTAGCCTTTACCGGCGTGGATCACGTTCCTGTCGCCGCCGCAAAATCCCGGGGGATCCTTGTAAGCAACGCTTCCGGCTACTCTACCCGTTCTGTTTCTGAGCTGACTTTAGGGCTAATCCTGTCACTGCTGCGCCAGCTTAAGGAAGGCGATGAAAAATGCCGTCAGAGCTTAACAAAGGATGGTCTGACCGGCTATGAACTTTTCGGGAAAACGGTGGGAATCATCGGTACCGGAGCCATCGGAATGAATACAGCCCGTCTTTGCCAGGCTTTTGGCTGCAAAGTATTGGCTTATAACGGCTTTACCCCCGGAAAAACCGCAAAAGACATTACCTATATGCCTTTATATCCCATGCTGGAGGAAAGTGATGTGGTCATTCTCCACTGTCCTTTAACAGAACAATCCAGAGACCTTATAGACAGTCAGGCCCTGTCCCACATGAAGTCCAACGCTATTTTGATCAATACCGCCAGAGGCCCTGTAGTGGATTCCCAGGCCCTTTCCGATGCCCTGAATAAAGGCATCATCGCCGGAGCAGGCATCGATGTTTTTGAAATGGAACCGCCCGTCCCGGCTAATCACCCTTTGCTCCACTGTAAAAATATCCTTCTGTCTCCCCATATGGCATTTTCCACAGTAGAATCCATGAAGCATCGGGCTGACATTGTGTTTAAAAATATTGATGCCTTTTTAGCCAATGCACCGGTAAATCTTGTATAAAAAATGGTTTTTTAACTGATCTAAAAAGCAAAAACTGCACCCGGATCTACGGGATCGAAACTGTTCTTTGCAGGACAGCCGGATCCCGAGGATACAGGTGCAGTTTTTATGTTTTATTTATACTGTTTTGTATATTTATCAAACAGTCCTGTAAAATCAAAGGTGGCAAAGTAATCTGCCGGTGTTTCTGCCCGGCGGATCAGCTGGGTGGAGCCGTCCTCTTTTAACAGGACTTCCGCGGAACGCAGCTTGCCATTGTAATTATATCCCATGGAAAATCCGTGAGCACCGGTATCATGGATGATAATATAATCGCCAATATCAATCTTTGGCAGCATACGGTCTACGGCAAATTTATCGTTATTTTCGCAGAGGGAACCGGTCACATCATACTTATGGTCGCAAGGCATATCTTCTTTTCCCGCAACAGTAATATGATGATAAGCTCCATACATAGCCGGGCGCATCAGGTTGCAGGCGCAGGCATCCAGACCGATATAATCTTTAAAGATCTTCTTCTCGTGGATCGCTGTGGCAATAAGATGTCCGTAAGGCGCCAGCATAAAACGGCCCATCTCTGTAAAAATGGCTACATCATCCATACCTGCAGGCACAAGGATCTCTTCATAAGCCTGGCGCACGCCTTCGCCGATGGCTTCAATATCATTTGGCTCTTCATCAGGATGGTAAGGTACGCCTACGCCGCCGGACAGGTTGATAAATTTAATGTCCGCACCGGTTTCCTCCTTCAGCTCTACAGCGGTCTTAAATAAGATCCGGGCAAGGGCGGGATAATATTCATTTGTCTTTGTGTTGCTGGCAAGAAATGCGTGAAGGCCGAAGGTTTTTGCCCCTTTTTCCTTCAGGATCTTAAAGCCTTCCGTAAGCTGCTCTCTTGTAAAACCATACTTAGCTTCTCCCGGAGTATCCATAATGGAAGTGCTGATCTTAAACTCTCCGCCGGTATTAAAGCGGCAGCAAATCGTTTCAGGAATGGATCCGGTCACTTTTTCTAAAAATTCAATATGGCTGATGTCGTCCAGGTTAATGATCGCCCCCAGCTCGCTGGCCAGCTTAAAATCCTCTGCCGGAGTATCATTAGAGGAAAACATGATCTCATGGCCTTTAAATCCGCACACATCCGACATCATCAGCTCTGTTAAAGAGGAACAGTCTGTACCGCAGCCCTCTTCCTTAAGGATCTTTAAAATAAAAGGGTTCGGTGTGGCCTTAACGGCAAAATATTCTTTAAATCCTTTGTTCCAGGAAAATGCCTTATAAACTCTCCGGGCATTTTCACGGATTCCTTTTTCATCATATAAATGAAACGGCGTTGGATACTGCTTTACGATTTCATCCAGCTGTTGTTTCGTTACAAACGGCACTTTCTTCATGATCTTGTGCTCCTTTCGTCAGTTCAATTAGTTTTATTTCATTACTCAATGAGTTTTTAAACAGATCTACCAGGTTCTTTTTCCTGGAATACAGGCAGGCAGCCGGACCATTTTCAGGGATTTCCCCGGTGATCACAGCAAGAGAATCGGTGATCAGGCCAATCTGCCCTTTTTGACGCTCACTAACATAAGTGATCATGCCGGGAAGATCCAGAGACCGGTCTGTAATGACCACCACCTTAAGCCCTGCGTCCGACCGGCCTTTAAGCAGAGCCATAAATGGCCGGATCCGCTCATATTCCCCGGTAATATAGATACGATACCGGGCCGACCGGATCAGATGATCCATCTTATCACAAATATTTTCTTCACCTTTAATGGTTATATACGCGTCGTCCTCCTGGACTTTTCCCGGAAGCTGCTCTACAAGGAAGTCTTTCAACCGCTCCAGACTTCGGATCTTATTTTCCAGAAATTCCTCCCCGCTGACAGCCATATACCGGGTAGGCGTCCCGTCTGCCGTACATGCTGCCCCTTTATCTGTTAATGCAGCCAGGGCTGTATAAGTATTTGACCGGGAGATTCCCGTGGCTTTTGCCGCCTCATATCCGGTCATGGCCCCGCCGGACAAAAGATGGATATAAATCATGGACTCCTGGCGGGTCAGTCCAAACCGCATCAAACCTTCCACAACATCCATAATTTCCTCCTTTCGGCCATCTTTTTAAGGCCATATGGGTATCCCCGAAGGGGGTTGCCTCCTTTCGGCCATCCTTTTAAGGCCATACAGGTATCCCCGAAGGGGATTTCTCCTTTCGGCCATGTTTCTAATAGTATTCTTTTACAGGAACACTATAATCCATTTCATAAAAAAAGTCAATGGAAGCCATTGACTTTTTTTATCATATTTAATCCCAGCCTGGGAATACCTTTTCCATCTCCCGCTGTCCGATCTTAAATTCAGCCTTTACCTCTTCCAGAGGCCGGCCCGGGCGGCCAAATCCGGCATCGGCGTCATCAAGGACCAATACCCAGTCCTTCCGGTCTCCCTCATCCGGAGATGTAAAAGAAACCTTCGTCCGGCTGTTATCCATGACCTCCGGCCCCTGGCTTTCCCCGTTTCTTGGATTAAACCACCATACATGGAGTTTTTCTCCGGAAAGCTTTGACAGATCCACGGTTTCTGTACCTCCGCTGGTCATATAGATCATGGCATAGCGGCCATTTTTATCCACACATGCCTGACGGTGATCATCCAGACAGTCTTCTCCACAGTGATCTTTATGTCCGATCATTTCCTGGCAGGGTACGCTGTCTCTAAAAGGTCTTGAATCCACCAGATCCCGAAGTGCCCGCATCTGCCATGCTCCGGGACGGTCCAATGCCTGGAACCAGGTATATGTATTTGTTCCTGCACAATCTTTTTCTGAAAGACTGCACCACACAGAAGCATGGCCGTAAGTATGTCCAAAAGATCCGGCAAATAAAGACCAGTAGGCTCTTTTGCGCACGATCCATTCGTCATGGAAATAGGTCGGCGGCCAGCTGGCCGGCATCTGCTCATAGGCCGGCTCCCCGTCAAACACAGGCATGGTCCTTTCCCGATCATACTCTTCTTTCACCTGTAAATAGTTTTGGGGTTTTTCTCCATGACCGGACTGAAGCATGATAAAATCGATCCACACATCCTGATCGTCCCAGTAACTCATAGTCGAATACTTCCCGGTCCCTGTTTCATAGCAGGTATGATAGGTCATCAGAGCATCGCTCCAGTGCTCATCCGGCACATTCCACTTTAAGTTTCTTCCGGTAACCCCATGACCGATACCTTCCGCAAGGCGGCGCCAAACATTTTTATAATCCACGCCATTATGAATCGGCTGACGGTCACCTCCCAGGCACCAGATAATATTGGTTCTGTCTTTATACCTGCTGCCGATCCAGTCCCCGTACTCATAGGCATTTTCCACGGTCACGGTTTTTTCATAAGTATGTCCGCCCCAGTCCTCTCCTACAACTAACTGACCCCAGGCCGGAAGCAGGAGCACATAAAGGCCATGGCGGTCTGCCTCATCAATGATCCAGTCCAAATACTGGAAATACTTCTCATTCCGTTTTGACAGATCATAATCAAATAATGCCGGATCCCCGCAGGGGGTACGCATCTCATGATCCTTTTCCGGATCCAGGGCCACGATCTGAAGCACGCTAAATCCCTGCTGCACCCGTTTGTCCATTAAATACCGGGCATCATCCCATTTAATGCGCATCGGCATGGTCCAATCTGTATCCGCCAGCCAGAAAAAAGGTTTTCCGCTGACAGTTTCCAGATGCCGTCTGTCCTCTGAAACTTTTAATCGTTCAAGCTTGCTCATTGTTCCACCTCATTTTATATTTATACTTTATGTACAATGCCCGCCAAACGGGCGTGAGACACAGATCGCCCAACGGCTCCCCCGCTGTTCGTCTCATATCCCTATTATACATTATTTTCATTACTGCCTTCAAGGAAGTCCTTGAAAAAATAAAAAATGACCTATCCCCATTACTTTTCACACAGCTTCCCCATTTGTATCCTGCTTATCCTTATGGACAGTAACCACCCATATCCCCGACTTTCCTTTATCCCGTTAAAACTTTAAAATATTACCTTATTCTCTAAAAATCTGTTGAAAAATATAAAATCTGTTGTATAATAAAAAAAGTAGATTTTCCAGGGGATGCCTTTGAGCGTGGATCCCTGCCAATGATACCATATCCGTCCGAGGCCCAAGGCTGAACGGATCATGACACTTAAGAGACTTGATTGGAGGAAATAGATATGGAAAAGAAAAATCTTGACTGGGCCAATATTGGTTTTGGCTATCATCAGACGGATTACCGTTATGTATCCAATTATAAAAACGGCGCCTGGGACGAAGGTACTCTGACGACAGACCCGAATATTGTATTAAATGAATGTGCCGGTGTCCTTCAGTATGCTCAGACGGTTTTTGAAGGTCTGAAAGCCTACACCACAGAAGACGGCCGTATCGTAACCTTCCGCCCGGACTTAAATGCCCAGCGTATGGAAGATTCAGCAAAACGTCTGGAGATGCCTGTATTCCCTAAAGAGCGTTTTGTCCAGGCTGTTATTGAAACAGTAAAAGCGAATGCCGCCTATGTGCCTCCCTACGGCTCCGGCGCAACTTTATATATCCGTCCCTATATGTTCGGTTCCAACCCGGTCATCGGCGTAAAACCGGCTGATGAATATCAGTTCCGTGTATTTACCACTCCGGTAGGCCCTTACTTTAAAGAAGGAGCAAAACCTATTGTCATCAAAGTCAGTGATTTTGACCGTGCGGCGCCACATGGTACAGGCCATATTAAAGCAGGTCTGAACTATGCCATGAGCCTTCACGCGATCGTGACTGCTCACGCAGAGGGCTTTGAAGAAAATATGTACCTGGATGCTGCTACCCGTACAAAGGTAGAAGAAACCGGCGGCGCCAACTTTATCTTTATCACCAAAGACGGCAAACTGGTAACACCAAAGTCCAACAGTATCCTGCCTTCTATTACCCGCCGTTCTATCGTCTATGTAGCAAAAGAATATCTGGGCATGAAAGTCGAAGAGCGGGAAGTTTACTTTGATGAAGTGAAGGATTTTGCAGAGTGCGGCCTTTGCGGTACGGCTGCTGTTATTTCTCCGGTAGGCAAGATCAACGACCACGGAAAAGAGATCTGCTTCCCAAGCGGTATGGATGAGATGGGACCTGTTACCAAGAAGCTTTATGATACCCTTACCGGTATCCAGATGGGCCATATCCAGGCTCCTGAAGGCTGGATCCAGGTCATTGAATAAAATCCTCTAAAACATAAATATGATCCGGGCCGTCAGACCTTAAAACCTGACGGCTTTGTCTAAAAAAGGACTGACACGATTAACGTGCAGTCCTTTTTTAGATGTTTACAAACGCTTAATCCATACAGTGTTCCCGGATGTAATCTTTCATCCTGTCATAACTTGTTTTGCGCACATAAAGGTCAAACTCATATTCCAGGTCAAAATAGGTCTTTTCTTCGCTTTGGGCCACCATTTCCCATTCCTCATCCTGATCCAGGTTGGGAAACCAGGTGTCCGCTTCGTAAGCGTAATCCATCTTTGTTACATGGGCCACATCACAGTAGGGAAGCATCTGACGGTAAATACTTTCTCCGCCGATCACATAAACATCCCTTGTATCATAATCTTTAGCCGCGTCCAATGCAGCCTGAATGTTTGGCACGACAACAGCGTCCTTAACATGGTAATCGGGATTTTTTGAAATCACAATATTCAAACGTTTTTTCAGCGGCTGGCCTCCCGGAAAGCTTTCCAGCGTTTTCCGGCCCATAATGACCACTTTACCGGTGGTGGTTGTCCTGAAAAATTTCATATCCTCGGGAATACTGTTTAACAGTTTATTTTTATTGCCAATAGCCCAATTCCGGTCAACAGCAACGATCAGATTCATTTTGCTCCGTCTCCTTTCAGATTTTACGCCGAGCCTTGAACACCATAAGGGTATCCCTTATACGGCAATGGGGATATTTTTAATCTGAGGACCGGTGACATAATCATCCAGCCGGAAATCCTCTGGGGTAAAATCATAAAAATCTTTAACTTCCGGATTTATCCAGAACTTTGGCGCCGGATAAGGCTTTCTTGAGATCAGCTCCTTAATCAGCGGTACATGCCGGTCATAAATATGGGCATCTGCAATAACATGGACCAACTCTCCCACCTGCATATCACACACCTGGGCAAACATATGGACAAGGGCCGCATACTGAACCACATTCCAATTGTTAGCTGCAAGGACATCCTGGGATCTTTGATTTAAAATCGCATTAAGCACCAGCTTATCCTCCCCCGGCCGCTTGGTGACGTTGAAAGTCATACTGTAAGCGCAGGGGTACAGGTTCATTTCGTGAAGATCCTGATGGACATAAATATTGGTCATAATCCGGCGGCTGTAAGGATTATTTTTCAGGTCGTACAGCACCCGGTCCACCTGGTCCATCATACCTTCCTTGTACTGATGCTTTACTCCCATTTGGTAGCCGTAGGCCTTGCCGATAGATCCGTCGGGATCCGCCCACTCATCCCATATATGGCTGTGGAGGTCATGGATGTTATTGGACTTTCTCTGCCAAATCCAAAGCGCCTCATCAATGGCACTTTTAATAGCAGTGCGCCGCAGAGTCAATGCGGGGAATTCCCGGGACAAGTCGTACCGATTGACGACGCCAAATTTTTTTATCGTATAAGCAAAGGTTCCGTCCTCCCATTTGGGACGTACCTTCTCTCCTTCTGTGCTGCATCCGTTTTCCAAAATATCCTGGCACATATTTATAAATACATTATCCGCGTAGCTCATAGATTCCTCCTTAAAAGGCATATTTTGCCGCTGCTCACCTTAGTGAATGTCCGCATATTTTTTGATCAGCCCCAGTACCACCTTTGAGGACAGCTCCATGCCCTCTTTCGTAATGTGTTCCATGGGACCATGATAAGCATAACCGCCAGTGCCAAGATTGGGGCAGGGCAATCCCATATAAGACAAACGGGATCCGTCTGTACCGCCCCGTACCGGGATCACCTGGCAGGTCATGCCCAGCGCTTCCATGACCGCTTTGGCATTTTCCATAAGATGGGGATGCTGGTCAACAATTTCTTTCATGTTATAATAAGAATCCTCGATCTGCGCCGTTACTGTGCCCGGGCCATATTTTTGATTTAAGGTTTCTGCAGCTTCCTCTAAAGTCTTTTTCCGCGTTTCAAAAATCTTCCGGTCATGGTCGCGGATAATATAGCTCATTGAAGCCTCAGAAACATCTCCCCGGATAGAATCCAGGTGATAAAATCCTTCATAGCCTTCCGTATATCTTGGGGTCTCGCTGGCTGGCAGCATCCCGGCCAGCTCGCAGGCAACTAAAGCCGCATTGACCATAATATCCTTGGCATCTCCCGGATGTACAGACACGCCTTTAATCTTAATGTGAGCGGAGGCCGCATTAAAGGTCTCACATGCCAGTTCATTTTCCGGCCCTCCGTCAACAGTATAGGCAAAATCCGCGCCGAAAAGATCTACATTAAAGTGATCCGCCCCCCGGCCAACCTCCTCATCGGGAGTAAAGGCCACGCATAAGGGCCCGTGAGGAATATTATCCCGGATCACCGTTTCAATAGCTGTCATGATTTCGGCAATTCCGGCCTTATCATCTGCTCCGAGAAGCGTTGTTCCATCTGTAGTGATCAGCGTCCTTCCTGCAAGATCCTTTAAATGAGGGAAATCCTTTACGCTTAAGACGACACCGGCAGGAAGGGTCACATCCTTCCCATCATAATCCCGGATCACGTTCATTTTTACATTTTTTCCACTGGCTGCCGGAGATGTATCCATGTGGGAAATAAATCCCAGGGCCTTTTTATCTTCCAGTCCTTGGCTTGCAGGAATCCACCCGTAAACGATCCCATATGGATCCAGGGTCACTTTAGGCACCCCGATGTTTTTCAGCTCCTCCTCCAGATATTTGGCCAGCTTCAGCTGGCAGTCTGTAGACGGCACAGTATTTGATTCCTCACAGGAGGTTGTTTCAAAACTGATATATTTGGAAAATCTCTCAAGAATATCCATTATCGCACCTTCCTTTTTATGTTATTATTCCTTTTTGTGGGGCAGAACAGCTCATCACTATTGAGCCCGGCTGTCACTGCCTTTGCATATGCTTATCATAACACACCCGGCCCTCCGCTTCAAGGCATGAACATATGATGCCGGCCTTCATCTAAAAGCTGAGCTGCGGCCATAATCTGTACCGCGCGATGAATTGTATTAGCAATCTCTGCCATAATGTGGTAAAATAGTCAGGTAGCAATGTTACCGACTATTGAAAAAAATCACAGGAGAAAGGACGGACGATACTTACATGATAGATACACTTGATACCATTATGAGTGAATACTATCAAAATATGGAAATCTACAAAAAACTGAAACGGGATGTAGGGGAGATCATTACTACGCTGATCGAAGTCAATCACATAAAAATTTCCAACATGACGCTTCGGATCAAAAGCGAGGAAGCCTTGAAAAATAAAGTGATCTCAAAGGCAAAATATAATCATCTGGATGAAATCACAGATATTTTAGGATGCCGCATTGTCACCCTTTTTGAAAGGGATGTGGACAAAATATTTGAACTTTTAGATAAAACTTTTGAAATCGTAGAGATTGTAGATAAACGTAAAAAACACAAGGTAAATACTATTGAATTTGGCTATACCTCCCTCCATCTGGTAGTCAAGTTTACCACGGAACGGTGCCAGCTTGTCGAATATCAGAAATATCAGGATATTTTGTTTGAGATCCAGCTGCGTACAGTGCTCCAGCACGCCTGGGCAGAGGTAGAGCATGGTTTGGGATATAAATCTTTTTATGAACCTCCCATGGAGATCAAACGGAAGCTGAACCGTCTTGCAGCCACCCTGGAAATCCTGGATGAAGAGTTTGAAAATATCCGCTATGAGATCGCCCTGTACAACCAAAGTCTGGACAGGGAGGAAAAGGTCCTTAAGACGGATATTAACAAAGATTCCCTTATTGCCTATGTTAATAACAGCCCGGTATTAAATGGCATGGCTCAGGCGATCGCCCAGAAATTTAATTACAAGATCATCAGGGATCCTCAGCTCATCAGCCAGCAAAAGATTGTTGCAAAAATGAATTTCTACGGGTATCAGTATATTAATGAGCTGAATGAAGATATTCTCAAGCACAAAGATACGATACAAACCATTGGCGAAGAGCTGTCCACAAACATTAATTACGATTCCCCAACCCTAAACCTTTACAGCACGCTTATGTGGTTTACCTATATCCCGGTAATCAAAAACCTGATTGCCGGACACGGAGCTTCCTCGGAAGAGATTCTGGACGATGTGATCCTTGAAACCTTCCGCAACAGCTCATTATCCATATTTGATGTATTCAATTCAAGAAAACCGGGATCTTCAGCCTGATACACCACACGCCGCTTGCCAGGCGTATCGCGGAAAAAAATGCAGGAGCGCTTCTTTTTCAGGCTCCTGCATTTTTTATTTTCTGTTATTGATTTAATTCTGGAGCATGGCATAGACATCCGCAGGCACGTAGGCTTTGACCCGGATGCCCTGGTCTGTATATTCTTCCTCCAAAAGCTGTCCATATTTGCGGATCGAAGCGATTTTTCCCGCTTCCCGGTAATCAAAGATCTTTTCCACGTAAATCTTCTGCTCTCTCAGTACCTTTTCCACCGTATCTGTCAACGTCCCCAGCGTTTCCCTGTTTCTGGCACTGATATAAACCGTATAGTCCGCCTGGAAATCCTTCAGCATCATACGGTCCTGCTCCACCAGATCCATCTTATTAAATGCGGTGATCACTGTTTTATCCTTTATGTCCAACTGCCTTAAAGTCTCGTATACAACATGCATCTGGGTATCCATCTGAGGATTGGAAGCGTCCACTACATGGATGATCATGTCTGCATATCTGGCTTCTTCCAAAGTGGAGCGGAAAGCATCGATCAAATGATGGGGAAGCTTTCGTATAAACCCTACTGTATCCGTTAAAAGGATCTGCTGGCCGCTTTCTAAAGTAAAACTTCGGGTCGTAGGATCTAAGGTGGCGAAAAGCTTGTCCTCTTCCAGTACATGAGCGCCGGTAAGAGTGTTAAGCAGTGTAGACTTTCCCGCATTTGTGTAACCCACAATAGCTGCCACAGGAATGGGATTTTTGCTTCTCTGGCTCCGGGCCACCTCCCGGTGGCGTTTTACTTCCTCCAGCTCCTTTTTTAAGTGGGAAATCCGCTCCCGGATCAGGCGCCGGTCCATTTCCAGCTTATTTTCACCGGGACCTCTTGTGCCGATACCGCCGCCTAAACGCGACAAAGAACGGCCAAGACCTACCAAACGGGTGGAACGATACCTGAGCTGAGCCAGCTCTACCTGGATCTTACCTTCCCGGGTAGACGCCCGCTGGGCGAATATATCCAGGATCAAAAGAGTCCGGTCCATGACCTTTGTCCCCAGAGCATCTTCCAGATTTGCCATTTGAGCCGGGGACAGCTCATCATCGCAGATCACCCCCGTAGCTTCCAGGGCGGCGATCATGGCAGACAACTCGTCAATCTTTCCCTTGCCCAGGTAAGTCCCCGGATGGGGCGCCTCCCGGTTTTGAATCATCATTCCTGCCACAACAGCCCCGGCAGTTCTTGCCAGCTCTGCCAGCTCGTCCAGGGATTCCTTAGTATCTTCCCCGTCTCCGGCAGAAACACCTACAAGAATAACCTTTTCTGAAATATCATCCGTTACAAAATACTTTTCATTTTTCTGATCTGTCATAAACATCTCCTGTTATCACACGCACCTGGGACATTTCCAAAACACTTTACCGGAATCGTTCCAGAAATGCCAGTTCGTGCTGTCCCTGGCTGTCATCCGGATACTTCTCCACAAATGCCTGCATTTTTTCCAAAGCGCCTGTCCAATCTTCCATATATTCATAAGTAATGGCTTCATTATACATAAGCTCCCGATCCACCAGACGGTCGTTTAAAGCCAGGCCTTGTTCAAAAGCCGTCCGGGCATCCTCATATCTGGACAGGGCCATTAAACATAAGCCATATTGATTATAGGCCTCGGCATTTTTCGGATCCACAGCCAGATAGGCTTCATACTGGGCAGCCGCGCCCTCATAATCTTTCTGGCGCATAAGGGATTCGGCTAGTCCCAGATAAGCACCGTTATACCCTTTTTCCAGAGCTGTATTAAATGCCTCCTGAGCGCCTTCATAATCCTCTTTATACATGTAAATGATCCCCCGGTTGGAATAATCCTCTCCGGTCTTGCCTCCCAGCTCCAAAGCTTCATCCAGGATCCCCGCCCCTTCTTCTGCCTTGTCCTGAGCCATTAAAACCTCATACAGAGCCAGGTAAGTTTTATAATTTCTCCGTGAATGGCTGATGGCAGTTTCCAGATCGGTCTCAGCGCTGGCATTATCTCCGGCGCTTTGATATGCCAGTCCGCGGAGCATATAAGCATCTGCATTATCATCATCGTCAATGATCCGGGTATATGTCTCCACCGCGCCTAATGTATCACCGGAGCGTTTCTGGGCTTCTGCCAGATAATATAAAATATCCAGCTCTGTATCCCCGTAATCATCCGATGCGTAAGTCAATGCCTCATTAAACAAGTCTACAGCCTTAGAATAATGGCCCGCAGACAAATAGGCAATCCCGCTGCCTCGCTTTGCCAGCTCCAAAACGCTGTCCCGGTTGGAATTTGCCGCTGCATTATCAAAGGCTGCCAAAGCTTCATCATAATGCCCTGCCGCTATATAGGCCATCCCCAGGTTATTATAATATTCCCCGTTTTGAGGATCCCGCTCCACGGCCTGTAAAAACATGTCAACCGCCTCATCATAAGCGCCTTCCTCATAAAAGGCCAGCCCTTTTTGGTTGGTGCTGCTGCCTTTTCCGTAATTGGTGATCAAAAAGACCGAAGCCACAATGATCACCACCACTACAGCCGCTGCCCCGATCATGGCCGGCATCATATTCTTTTTACGTCTTTTCTTTCCGCCTGACGGAGAACGTCGATTCACCGTCCTGTTTGGCCCCCCTGTCCGTCCGGCTCCGCCGGGACGGGCCGGACTTTTCTCTGTTCGATGAGGACCGCCGGACCGGGCCTGAGGTCCTGTCCTATGAGGGCCGCCGGGACGGGCCTGAGGTCCTGTCCTATGAGGGCCGCCGGGACGGACCGGCTGATCCGTTGAGCTGCCGGACGCTTTAGGCGGCTGTATATGATAGGTATGCCTGCGGCGGTCATAGGCAGCGTTCCTGGCTGTTGCCATACGCTCCTCCCATCCCGTTTCCGGCAAAATACTTTTTAAATCCTGGTCGTACTTATCCAATCCAACACCTCCACATATGTATCCGTTCAGTCCAAAGACTGAACGAACCCCCGCATACACCTTATTATATGGTGTGTGTGTTTAAATTGCAAGCCATAATATTCACGGTCAAAAGTCCCAGGCATATCCCTCCATCCCCTGGAAGGATCAAAGAAAACACCGCCCCGGCAGCTCCGGAAAGAAGGGCCGCAAGGGTCTGCTGCCAGGTTCCTTTTCCTCCGTTTTTATAGTCATTGGCAAAAAGTACCCCGCCCATCAGGATCATGGGAGACCATACAAGACGGCCTAAAAGAATCCACGATACACTCTCAAATGCAGTCAAAAAAACAGGACCGGGCCAAAAGCCCGCCAGGGAGCCCCAGATCATATACAGCCAGGCTCCGGCCCACGCCAGGGCAACAGGCAGATTTAAAAATCCATGGACCGGAGCCGCCCACCCTATTCCCAACAAGCTGATCGTAATTCCCGCCAAAAGCCCGCTGCCTTTGAGTGTATGGGCCCACACACTGCCTGCCGCGCCTGCCAGGATCAGCCATCTCCAGGATGGAACAAAGGCAAGAGCCATGGCACATATCAGTCCGGCCCAAAGGCTGGCACGCCATCCTCCCAAATGACAGCGGCCGCCTAACCGGTACAGCCAGTCGACTGTTCCGTAGCTGATCCCTGCAGCTAATGCCTTAAATAAAATTTCCGGACCGAATGTCATGGAATAAACCAGAAATACACCGGCAAACATCCATGTAAAACGGTTAAAAATCCCGGATGTGCTTATTTTTTTATGAATATAGGGGCCGCCCTGGCTGCGGCCTGGTAAAGGCTCCAGCTCATCGGCAATCTCCCAGTCCAGTTCAATATAAGCGCCGGCTTTTTCCATAGGGGGCGGCTTTCTTTTTTCCGGCGCTTTTTTCTTAAAGTATGACCGGCGATCCCTGGTCACCGGTCCTTCCTTCCTGGATGCAGCTTTGCCTGCGGCTGTGATCTTTTCCTTTAATCTGCGGTAGGAAGGACATACATAAGAACACCATCCGCATCCGATACACGCATGGGCGTCTGCCCCACAAACCCGGACAGCTCCCTTGTCTAAAGCTTTTTCAATATAAAACGGTTTTAACTGTACCGGGCATACCTGACAGCAGCTGCGGCACTGGATACACATGTGCTCTCTATAATAGATTTCCGGCAGCACATGGATGGAACCTGTCGTCAATGACACCCAGGCGCAGGACACATCCACACAATGGCCCCCCATGGGCCCGCCTTCCACAATATTAAAATGCTCAAGCTCTGACATATCCCGGGATATATGATCTTTTTCCCCCTGGATCCCTCCGCAAAACTCCAGCAAATCTCTCACAGAAGTTCCGTTAGGCACCCACAGGTTTTTCGGATGCTTCACAGCTCCACCGATGGTTATCCCCCTGCCGGTCATGGGACGGCCATCATAAAATCCGTCATAAACAGCGCAAAGTTCGGTGGCGCTAAACCATAAGCCTTCTCTGGCAGCGATACAGCTTTTATGATATATATCCGGTTTTACTGAGAAAAAACGCGCCTGGTCTAAAAACCTTAAAGCCTTTTTATAATTATACAGTGTTTTTTCCAGCAGATAACGGACTTCTTCATGACAAATATAAATCTCCACGCCTGCCCCGCCTAAAATATCTGCCATAACATCTGCGCCAAATAAAACCTTGCCCGGACACTCCATGATCAGGCGGTAATCGCAAAACACCTGAGGTTCCCGGTCAAAAGCCGCAATCCTGATCACCTGCTTGTGTGCCGTAGCATGGTCGGAGACATCCATTTCCCGAGCGGTAATGCCTGCAATTCCCATTTTCTTCAGCCGGGAAAACTTATCCCCCGGCATAAACGGGCCTTGAATCCATGTGTGACTTTGCCCTTCCCTTCGGATCACAATATGACTGACCACTTCAGAAACGCTGAAACGCTTCTCGATGATCCGGGTCACAACTCCGCTAAGACTGGCGTATACAGGAAGAGACTGATCTGAAATCGTCTCCCCGATGAGCTGACCGCACAGGACATGCTCACCTACCGACACTGCCGGAACTGCTGCCGGGCCATTTCCCTGCTTTAAACAAATACATACTTCCACAGGTTCAAACCGCTCAAACGCTTTGTTATACATCCCTGTTTCATTTTCCCAAAGACCGGCATCAAAATCAATGCCCTGAACAGACACATGCTCACCCCCGCAAACTTTCATAGCTGTAGTATAACGCATTTCTGTCATTTTCATCCTTTGGAAAAAATGGCAATCCTTCTTTATCCCGAAATGATAGGCCCTGTCTCCCAATGTGATCTTACATCCATTGGGCCGGTCACAAAAGACGATTTAAGCTGTTGGCCAGACAAAGTCGGCCATAACCGGTCACACTGTTTGGATATTGATCAAATCCCGGCATCGGTGACGCCCCTGCAAGAAGATAAGCCTTGAGCATTTCCCCATAAAGATATGGGCTGTTTCCCCGCACAATGGCCCACTCCATCAAAAGGGCCGCACTTCCCGTGACAAATGGGGTGGCAAAAGATGTGCCGGTTACAAAAGTATAGCCGCCTCCGGCAGCCGTTGTCCGTATATTTACTCCCGGCGCCACCAGATCCGGCTTAAGCAGGCAGCCCCAGGCCGGACGGCAGCCGCGGTCGCTGCCCCGGCCGGAAAAATCCGCCATAGCTGTAACTGCAGGATCATAGGCGCCTACAGACAATGCTCTGGACGCAGTGGATGGTATGGTTAAGGTCAGCGTTGGGGTTCCGTATAAAAAGCGGGTCCCCGTATTGCGCAGCCCGCCTCCCGGAAGCCACATTTCAAAGGCGCCGTCCACGATCTTCTCCGGATACAAAACCACAGTCCACACCCCCGGGTCCACATAGGTATTGACCGGCAAAAGTTCCATAAATATTTCCTGGGACATACTGTAATGGCTGGGCTGGCCATAGTTTACCAAAAGCCGGGTATTTTCCAGAGTAAAAGCATAAACCCCCGGCTTTTCCCGGATTCGTCCGGAACGTCTCCCGGAAGGGGAAATCACTTCCAGATCCGTAATATCCGTAAAATTTTTCCACAGCTGAATGGAAAATCCGGTCTGATATTCTCCCACGGAAACCGGAGCCTGAGCCATTTCCCCTAATGAGAGTCGGCCTGAGGTGTGACCGGACGCGGCGCCTTCATTGCCGGTGCCGATAACGATAAGTGTTTTTCCCGCACCGGACACATCGTTAATATAGGATTCTAAAAGAGATGTTCCGTCATGGCTGCCATAATTATTCCCAAAGCTAATGTTGACCACTACCGGACGGTTCAGCCGTATCCCCTCTTCAAGAATGTAATTAATCCCTTCCATCAGCTCTGTTGTCCTGGGAAAACCCTCAGCGTCCGGATTGCCCAGCTTTACCACGATCATTTCACTTTCATAAGCCACGCCTCGAAAGACTCTGCCCCCCTGCCGCCCGTTTCCCGCTGCGATCCCCATAACGGCAGTACCGTGACCGGAATAATCCATTCCCGGCGCCAAAGGATTCCGTCCGGACATGGGTTCCTGGTTTAAAACCTCATTGATCATCTCCCCGGAATAGACGATCCCCCGATCATAGCCTTCCGGCGGCCCAAGGACATCGTTTCCCGCATCCGGATCAGTCACAAAGGCGGTTTGATCCCACAAAGAGAGTATCCGCGTTGTTCCGTCATCATTTCTAAAGTCCGGATGCGTATAGTCAATCCCTGAATCTACAAGGCCGATGATCACCCCTTTGCCGCTTAAATCTGCCGGTCCGTTTTGTACCAGAGAAATACAGGAACTTTCCAGGCCGCCGTTATCTGCGAAAAACAGCCGTTTTGGCTTTTCAATATATTCAATCCTGGGATAATCCATCACTGTCTCCAAAACACCTTCCGGCACTTTAAGGATGGCATAATTATTTAACAAATAAACAACAGAGACTCCCAGACCTTTCAAAGAATCCAAAGTTTGAGAATATTTTACAATAAGCTCCCACGTTTTTTCCCCTGCATCATAGCCGGTATCCAGATCCAAAGATTTTTGCCGTATATCCTCCCCGGTCTTTAAAGCGAGATCCAGCATTTCCTCTGCTTTTGAATCCATAGGTCAAAACCTCCGTTTTCTTTTATCATATGCGGCATACGGCAAATGTGTCTTTGTGCAAGCACAGAAGGCGCTTGCCGGGCGTATCGCCGCCCGCTCATGGCTCCGCCACTTGCCGGGCGCACACAAATAAGCCGCGGTTCTGAGGGAGAACCGCGGCTTAAAAGGTGATATGTAATTATTCATTAAATATAATTTGCAGGATTTACAGGGGTTCCGTTTACCCATACTTCAAAATGAAGATGTGCGCCTGTGGAATATCCTGTGCTTCCTACATATGCAATGGTCTGTCCCTGGCTGACTGTCTGTCCGACAGATGCAGCGATGGAAGAACAGTGCTGATATAATGTGGTAAGTCCGTTTCCATGGCTTACAACAATATAGTTGCCTCTTGCTGCGCTGTAGGAAACCGTTGTTACCACACCGCCGTCAGCAGCATAGATGGATGTACCGGATGCAGCTGCAATATCCACACCCTTATGGTTGGAGGAAGCACCTGCTGTCGGTGATACACGGCTGCCAAAACCGGAGGAAATATAACCGCCGGCACATGGCCAGATAAAGCTTCCTGTAGCAGTTCCGCCGGAGCTTGATGAGCTGCTGCTGGAGGATGAGCTGCTTGAGGATGTACTGCTGCTTCCTGAGGATGAACTTCCTGAAGAAGAGCTGCTGCTTCCTGAGGATGTATTACTTCCGGAATTAGAACTGCTGCCGGAAGAAGTGCTTGAAGAGCTGCTGGATGAGCTCTGCTGTTGCTGTTGTTGCTGCTGCTGTTTTGCAGCTTCAGCTTCTGCTTTCTTTCTCGCTTCCTCTTCCTGCTGACGCTTCAGCTCAGCCTGTCTCTGAAGTTCTTCCTGATATTCAATATCTGCAAGAATCTGTTTATTTTCTTTAATTTCTGCCTCTGTGCTGTAGATTCCATCATAGGCATCACCAATGCTGCCTTCGATTTCACCCAGCTCAGCCTGCTTAGCATCCATAACTAACTGAAGTTCTTCCTGTTTTGCTTCCTGCTGAGCCTTTAAGTTTTCCAGTTCAGCCTTCTGCTCTTCCAGCTGTGCTTCCAGACTTTCGATCTGCTGACGCGTCTCATTTAATGCCTGAAGAAGCTGATTATCATACTCGGAAATACGGGAAATATATTCATTAGCATTAAGGATTGTTGCAATATCCTCAGCCTGCATGAAAATCTCCATCATCGTCGTATCTCCGCTTTCATACATGGCACGGATACGCGCCTTTAAAGCTTCATACTGTTCGGCTTCTTTTTCTTTTGCAACCTCAAGATCAGCCTGAGTCTGTGCAAGATCAGCTTCTGTCTGCTCCAGTTCTCCGGTAAGGCGTGTGATCTCATCATAAACTGTGGTCAACTCCTGATCCAGCTCAGCAATATATGATTCTGTATCGGCTTTATTCGCCTGAAGCTGGGACAGACGGCTCTGAAGCTGGGCTTTCTGGTTTTCCAAATCTTCCAGGGTTTGCTGGACCTCTGCCTTGCTGCTTGCAGCAAAAGTCGGTACACTCATTGACAATACAAGTGAGAAAGCAACGGCGGCTTTCAGTGTGCGCAAAAATCTCTTCTGCATGAGTAAGAAACTCCTTTCGAAACATGATAACTAATTTCGTTCACTGAGGCTATTATAGCACAGTGATTACGGAAAATCCAGTAAAATATTACATAATTTTTAACAAATATTTCTCAGATATTAAATGACATCGCCATAATTTTTTTATATCTTTTAGAATTATATAATGGCGATGTCATTTTTATCTGATAATTTTTATTTATTTTGTACTTTTTACAGACTATTTAGCTTTTGTATATTAAGGAATTCTTAACTTAAATGTTGAGATCAAATTAAAATTTGACCTTAACGCCATGGACATCTCCCTTCTTTCCCTGACGGAAGTCCATCCCCGGCTCCCGCCGGCGCCCGGGGGCATTTATTCCACACTCTTTAAAGATTCCACCATATCGATCTTTCTTAATTTGTAAAACATAGCTACATTCACCAAAACAGAAAAGGCGACAGTCAGAAGCATACTAAACACGTAGCTTGGCCAGTAAACTTCTCGGCCGAACATACAGCTGTCAATCTCTACAGTGACAATAATAAACTGGTGGAGGATCTTGCCAAGGATACAGCCGAAGATCATTCCAATGATCGTCAGGTAAATGTTTTCCCTGTATACATAAGCAGCCACCTCCATGTCATAAAAGCCCAGCACTTTAATTGATGCCAGCTCCCGGCGGCGCTCATTAATATTAATATTATTCAGGTTATACAAAACGATAAAGGCAAGCATCCCGGCAGAAATAATCAGCACTACAATGATAATATCCAACGATCCCAGCATGTCATTTAAAGAATCCTTAATACTGTCCATATAAGACACACTGACAATGGCATCCTCGCTTAAAAGGACCTGACCGACACTGGTCTGGGCATTCTGCGTATCATCTGCGGTCTTGATCAAGATCGCATTATAGTCCACCGGTTTTCCAAAAGCAGTCTCATACAGTGTTGGCGTCATATAAACATAGTGACCGACATAGTTTTCACAGACCGCAGAAATGGTCACTGTTACAGAAGAAAACTCATCCTCCTTGATCCGGATCGTGTCCCCCACACCGACATCCAGCATAGACGCGGTCTTTTCACTGATGATGACCCCGGTATCATCCAAAGTATACTCTTCTCCTGTGATCCGGTTATCAAAGTAAAGGAACTGATCAAGATTTTCCTGATCCTGGGGAACCACGATATAAGCTTCCCACTGGTCTGAATCCGATTCTATCTCCATATTGACCATATAGGCATTTTTGTAGGCTGCAATGCCCGGGGTTTCATCCATGGTCTGATAAAGGTGGTCCTTCTCGGTTTGATCCGCGTTTTCATCTAAAATAACCATGCCGCTGTATGGCTGGATTTTTCCATATTGAAGGGCTACAATGTCCTTTATGGAATCCTTGAGTCCAAAACCTACGATCATCAGGGCCATACACCCGCCGATACCAAACACGGTCATAAAGAAACGCTTCTTATATCGGAAAAGATTTCTAAGGGTTGACTTTTGAGTAAAACTTAAATGTTTCCATAAAAAGGTTACACGCTCCAGAAGGATACGCCGTCCCTGCTTTGGCGGTACCGGGCGCATAAGGGATGCCGGCGTCGCCAAAAGCTCCTTATAACATGCCAGGAAGGTGGCCGCCGTAATACACACAATGGCAGCCAGCGATGCCAGCAGTCCGTAATACCAGTCATAGGGAATGGTCGTATTGGGAATGTAGGGATAAACGATCTTATAGGCATTTACAATAATATAAGGAAAAACCTTTTCTCCAAAAAGCACACCTACAACACTTCCGCTAATGGTCGCCAAAAGAGCATAATAAATATACTTTTTGGCAATAGCGCCTTTGCTGTAGCCTAAAGCCTTCAGCGTACCGATCTGTATCCGCTCTTCCTCCACCATACGGGTCATGGTGGTCAGACTGATCAATGCCGCTACAAGGAAAAACAAAACAGGGAAAATCTGACCAATGGCACGGATACGGTCCGCATTATCTCCCAATTCTGCATTTCCCGACAGGGAGGAACGGTCCGCTACATACCACTGAGGCATCTCAATAGCATCCACATCGGCCTGGGCGTCGGTAATCTCCTTCTGTCCGTCAGCCAGCTCAGACTCTGCCTCTGCCTTTCCGTCCTCATATTCCTGCCAGCCGTCCGCAAGCTCCTGACGGCCTTCCGCGAGCTCTTCCCTTGCCTGGGCGATCTGCGCTTCCCCATCGGCGATCTGGGCCTGGGAATCTGCCAGAACCGCTTCATTTTCAGCCAATGCCTGGCGGCCTGCATCCAGTTGCGCCTGTCCGTCAGCCAGTTGAGCGTAAGTCGCATCCAGGGTTGCTTTAGCGGCATTTATGGTCTGCTGAGCCTCATCCAACTGCTTCTCATTAGCATCCAGCTGAGCACGGCCATCGGCAATGGCAGCTTCCCCTGCAGTAAGCTCTTCATTTTGAGCCAGGGCTTCATCCACCTGGGCTCTGGCCGCCTCCAC
This sequence comes from Candidatus Scybalocola faecavium, assembly GCA_018713145.1. Classification (GTDB taxonomy): domain Bacteria; phylum Bacillota; class Clostridia; order Lachnospirales; family Lachnospiraceae; genus Catenibacillus; species Catenibacillus faecavium. The sequence goes on along the minus strand of DVFP01000013.1, from coordinate 56,352 downwards.
CGCCTGTGCCTGAGCCTCGCTTAATGCCTGGTCATAGGCCTGATCCAAAGCCGCCTCTCCGGCTTCAATTTGAGCCATGCCTGAGGCATAATTCGTATCATACTGAGACTGGACATAGGACAGGTTAGGTTCCAGCTCGGCGATTCCCTGGGTTAAAGCTGCCTGCTGCTGGACCAATGTCTCCGGAACGGTCTCACCGGCACCTTCCAGGGCAGCAATCTGATCATTGACCTGAGAAAGCTGGGCGGACATCTGGTCATACTGGCTCTGGAGCTGTGTCAAAGTCTGAGCCAAAGTCTCCAATTCCTGCCGGGATGCTTCCAATGCCTGCCGCTGCTGGTCAAATGCGGCATCCACCTGGGTCTTTGCCTCCTGACGGGCCGTCTCCTCAGCCTGGGCATAAGCGGCATCCTTCTGGGCCTTGATGGCAGCTTCCTGCTCATCCAGCAATGCCCGGCCATCAGCGATCTGCTGACGAAGCTCATCAAAATCATACTGGGCAGCCTGGGCATTATACTGATCCAGGCCATCATAATACTGCTGCCACCCGCTGGCTAACTGAGCAGCTTTTGATTCCAGCTGGGCTTTTCCATCCTCCAGCTGAGATAATCCGTCGGCCAGCTTTGCCTTTGCATCCTCCAGGCTCCTGGCTTCCTCTTCAAGGGTGCTTTCCCCTTCTTCCAACTCCTGCTGGGAAGATTCCAAAGTAGCCAGGGCATCCGCCAGTTCAGAATCAGCTTCAGCCTGAGCATCATCCAGTTCTCTCCGGGCATCGTCGATCTCACCCTGGGCTTTCCCTCGGATCTGGTCATATCTGGCTTCACACCGCCCATCCGCCACTGTATCCTCCAACCGGTCCAACACCTGGGACACTGTATCTTCATATGCATCCGTATAGGCCACCTCATCTGAAGCGCCCTCAACCCACACATCGATTTTTGTGTAAACATCCAGTACAAAACTGTCCGGGGTTACTACCGCAAAAGAATCCAGTTCCCCGTCGCCGATGGTGGTACTGCCTCTTGTGAAGGTGATAAATTCCGGGCTGCTTCCGATTCCTACCACTGTAAAAGTATCTGTAGTAAAGGTATCTAAAATGTCCGAGTCATTGCCGCTTTCAAAGGTAATCGTGTCTCCGATGGAAAAGGTATGACTGTCCATAGTCCCGGCATCAATAAGGATCTCTCCGGCCTTTTCCGGCATACGGCCCTGGATAACATCAATGCGGTTTTTATCTCCCATATCCGCCATAACCTTAAAAACTTTCTGGTTATCCTCGCTCCAGCATACAACATCTGCACTGTAGCTGCCTATGGCATCGGCAACCCCGTCCACCGCTTTCACTGCATCCACATCATCCTCTGTCAGCCCCATAGTCCCCTGAATACGAATATCCATCAGCTGCCGCTCATCAAAATAGTCGTCTGCCGTATAACGCATATCCGGCTCTGAGGCCCGTATCCCGGAAAAAAAGGCGACGCCCATGGCTACAATAAGGAAAATTGAAATAAACCGGTTAAAGGTCTTTGCGATTTCCATATAGAAATCTTTTCTCAATACATTTTTTCTTTTCATGAGATCACCTCTACCATTCAATGGTTTCCACAGATACCGGAGACGGGTTCAGAGTCATATCCGAAACCTTTCCGTTTTTGATCTTTATTACCCGATCCGCCATAGGGGCAATCGCCGAGTTATGGGTAATAACGATCACGGTCATCCCCCGTTCCCGGCACATATCCTGAAGCAGCTTTAAGATCGCCTTTCCCGTATTATAATCCAAAGCGCCGGTAGGTTCGTCACACAACAGAAGCTTTGGATTTTTTGCCAAAGCTCTTGCAATAGATACCCGCTGCTGCTCCCCTCCGGAAAGCTGGGAGGGAAAATTTCCAAGACGATCCCCTAAACCTACTTCCTCAAGAACCTGTTTTGCGTCTAAGGGATTTTTACAGATCTGAAGAGCCAGCTCCACATTTTCCAGAGCCGTCAGATTAGGGACAAGATTATAGAACTGAAATACAAAACCAATATCTTCTCTCCGGTATCCGGTGAGCTGACGGTTGGTGTACTTTCCAATATCTGTGCCATCGATCCAGATCTGTCCGCTGGTGGCCCGGTCCATACCTCCCAGTATATTTAAAACCGTCGTCTTTCCGGCACCGCTGGGGCCGACAATAACTACAAATTCGCCTTTTTCTACATTAAAGCTGATACCATCTACCGCATGAATCTCAACTTCCCCCATCTTATAAGTCTTCGTCACATCCACCAATTTTACAAAGTCATCCATACATGCAGCCTCCTTTATTTCCACGTTCCCGGCACAAAATGCAAAGACCTGGCTGAATCATTATTTGTATTCTATTATAGCGGATTTTTCAGTAAAATCCAACTATACAGTCCCCTGGAAAATATAATAATTTTATAAACTTTGTGAAAAAAAAGAGCTGCAAAATCCAAAGTATATTTCTCTGAATTTTACAGCCCTCAATATTATGAGTTGCCCGACAAATGGGCATGAGACACGAATTGCTCCGCGCTTTGCGGTCTTCGCTACCGCTACGGTCGGCGCTAAACGAACGTCCACCGGACGTTCAGCGCCCCGCATGACCTTTTGCCGCTTGTCTCATATTATTCTTCTTGTGTTTCTGAAGCGCTTTCCCCGCTATCCTGTCCGCTGTCACTGTCCTGCCCGCTGTCGCTATTTTGTCCGGCATCGCTGTCCTGGGAACCGCTGTCCTGAGAATCACTGCTGCTGCCGGTTTCCTCTGCATCAGTATCCTCTGATGATGCTCCGCTTTCATCCGAAGCGGACTGAGCGGTATCCGGTGTTGTGTCCGTCGCTGTGTCCTCTGGAGTAAATTCATCTTCGATCTCCAGAACATCTGCCAATGAGTGATCCGTCATAAACGTATTTACATTATAGAAAAATAACACATCCGTAATGCCTTCATTGCGGATAGTCATCTGAGCGTCTCCATAGTAATATCTGGGATCGATAATAATGATCTTCTCATAATAAGGCGTTAAAAACGGAATAAAACAGTTGGCATAGGAATCCTTAAAGATCATCAGGCGCCGCTCATTTTGATTTTCTGTGTCGATGGTAACCATGGAATGATTGCCGCCGAAAAATACCGTGTACTTATCTTTGATCTCAAGGGCATCCATGTCATAAACTGTCGCCGTTTTTTCCTGGGTATCATCATAAGCCACCACATAGTCATTTTCAATATCCTGGGGCTCATAAATGTCAATAGAGTCATAAATATTGCTTACGCCGCTGGAGGAAGCCAGTGTCCCCTGAAAATCATTAGTCACAGTGTGGGGAACCCATGTAATATCCTGTTCCAGTCCCAGAGGTTCTCTTAATGCCTCAAAGGCGTAGTAGGCGCACAAAGTCGTCCAGTGATGGTCTGTTCTGTAATAAAGATCTTCTTCCTTATGAAGGAGCAGCGTATTGGAAAGATCCACAAAACCTGCCTCATCCGGGAGACTGCTTTCCAGCCAGTTCAGATCCTCTTCCTGGGACCGGACAGGGGCGCCAAAGGGAAGCTTATCTGAACAAATGTAGGCAGCATTGGGAATAAACACCGAATGGACATCCAGCTCCGGATTGCATTCACAAAACTCGGCAATCGCATCCAGGTTACGGTTCACACTGTCTACATCCGGATCCGATAAAGCTTCGATCAGATAATCATCCTTTCCCAGATAAACCCCATTGGATTCTGTCTTGCCTAACAGCCGCTCAATATTTAATTTCAGATGGATCCAACTGTTTCTCCATGCGAACTGATCCGCTACATAGCTTTCGTAATCTGTCATAAAGTCACCGCTCACCAGACTGTCAAAGGACAGGGCCGGACGCCCGGCAAGGACACGGTTTTCCTGATCCGAAAAACTCTTCTCCGGTGTAAAAAAGTTAGCCGCCATGAGCACCACTGTCACCACAAGATACGCTCCAGCCAAAAAAAGATGGTGCTGATTGACTCGTTTTATGATCAGCCTCTTCCGCCGTTTTTTATCCAGGGCACGCTTCTGCCGGCGCCGCTCATAATTCAGATCATTTTCTCCGGCAGGCCGGGTGCCGGGCCTGCGTCTGTTTATATCATTTACACTCATTCTGTTCTCTCACCTTTAATCAATCCACACGCCTTTAAGGACGGGCATGTTTTAAAATCTGAAATATAAAAACGGATTATATGTGGCATTTACTAAAAATGCAATCACAACAATAAACAACAAAATATACAGGGCAACGGACACATAAAGCCGCCATCCCCCTTTGCCAAATACGGTCTTTTTGTACTTATTATAAGCAGCCGGTCCTGAGAAAATGATCATAAGGATCAGCAGGATCCCATAGTTTCTCAGATAATAGATCGTCTGAGCATTTAAAAATCCTCCGGTACCTATGCCAAACATATGTCCCAGATACCCCATGGCTGAGGAAACTGAAGGTGAAAAGAAAAATACCCATCCGATGATCACAAAGACCATGGCATAAATATGCTGTACGGCAGACGGCATGCGGGCCAGAAAATCCTTCAGTATGTACTTTTCCAGCAAAAGCAGGACGCCGTAATAAATCCCCCACAGCATAAAGTTCCATGCAGCCCCGTGCCAGAATCCGGTAAGCAGCCACACGACCATAATATTGCGGATATGCTTGGCTGTGCTTACCCGGTTGCCGCCCAGAGGAATGTACACATATTCCCGAAACCATGTGCTTAAAGATATATGCCACCGCCGCCAGAACTCTGTAATGGATTTGGAAATATATGGGTAGTCAAAGTTTTTAATAAAGTCAAAGCCCAGCATTTTTCCCAGGCCAATGGCCATATCTGAATAACCGCCAAAATCAAAGTAAATCTGGAAAGTATAAGCCACAGCTCCCAGCCACGCTGTCACTACTGTGGTCTGAGCCCCCGGAAGGGCAGCGATAGTGTCATAAAGCATACCGATATTATTGGCAAAAATAACCTTTTTCCCAAGGCCCCGCAAAAACCAGGCACAGCCTTCTCCAAACTTGACCGCAGACAGCCTTCTTGAAGCAAGCTGCCTGGCCACATCAGCATAACGGACAATCGGTCCTGCGATGAGCTGGGGGAACATGGTCACATATACAGCAAAGTCCACCAATTTTCTCTGAACCTCCACTCTGCCCCAGTACAGGTCAATAATATAGGACAGCGTCTGAAAGGTATAAAAGGAAATTCCTACCGGCAGGGCCAGCTCTTTGTAAGGAATATCAAAAGGAAGGATCTTGTTGATATTTTCCACAAAAAATCCGTAATATTTAAAAAATCCCAGAATCCCCAGATTAACTACAATATTAAAGATCAGGGTCGCTTTTCGCTTTCTCTGATTATTCTCCTCTTTATACTGTTCCAGTTCAAGACCGGTGACGTAGTTGATCACAATGGAAAAGATCATAAGGATCACATATACCGGTTCTCCCCAGGCATAAAATATAATACTAAATATAAGAATAACAATATTTTTTATTTTCCACGGTACGATGTAATAGACCAGTAACATCAGTGGCAAAAAAACAAAGATAAAAAATAAACTGCTGAATATCATACCCCAAAAAACTCGCTTTCCATTTTTTACAGGCTTTTTCTAAAAGCATTAACCGCCGCCTGCGGGTCTTCACTGATCACAAGGAGCACATAATTGCCTTCATGGCATAATTTGTAGTCTTCCACCATGGCATACTGTTCCGGGGCGTACCCCTCGAAAATGCCTTCCTGGGTTTCAATGCGGCTGGTCATAGCCGCTTCTACAGTATCAAACTGATCGGTGGAAGCCATCTTTACGATCAAAAATTCTTTTGCTCCCATATTCGTATCCGGATAATACAAAGATACACCGTCATATTCGTTTGGATCCAAACCATAAAGCCGGCGGATCATCTGACGGTTTCCTTCACTTACTCCATCACTTCCCACAACCTCCAGGACATTTTCCGTCACTGTGGCAATATCTGCATCACTGATCCGGTCACCCTGACACAATATAATAATAAAGATCAGCAGCAATGCTACCAGTCCGTAGCGTATGTATTCTAATTTCAAATACTTTTTCAATTTGCATCTTCCCCGTTAATTAAATTTAATGCCCAATATTCGTAAAAACTTGATTTAAAATGGATGCCATCCTGTTCATATTCTGAACGATGCTCCTGGGCCAGCTCCGTATTATCTACAAATGTATATCCATTCTCACTGCACATCTGCTCAAGCGCTTCATTAAACGTATCCACATGATTATAATTATCGCTCATTGAGGACAGCCGGCTGCTGTATACCGGCAGGATGGAGCTGATAATAAATCTGGCGTGGGGAGCCACTTCCTTAAGCCCCTGGATCTGCTGGTTCAACGCTTGTGCATAATCCTGGGCAGAAGCGTAATTTCCCAGATCATTGGCCCCGTAGGAAATAAATACCCAGGATGGATTGTAATATTCTACGGTTTCCAGACTTTCGGCAATATCTTTAACTCCGGCGCCGGAATGGGCGATGATACGGCCGGATTCCAGGAAACCAAATTCAGAAAAGCCTACCACTCTGGAATCTCCCAAAAATACATAATCGTCAAACAGCTCCCACACAGTTACTGTTCCGTCTGCCAGCGCTTTTTCTCTGGCTTCGATCCTCCGCTGCCGTTCCCGCTCCTGCTGCATGCTTTTTATGTTGCTTTCAATGTCCGAGGAAGATTTACCTGCCATCTGTGTCAGATAGCTTAAACCGTCATCTACCGCCTTTGTGGCCCTTCGTACAGGTCGAAAAAAGGTAGAGACCATAATAACGGCCACTACCACAATGGCAGCGGCCAGGATTATATATCGTTTTTTCTTATCTCTATATAAATGCTTTAGTATATTCATCTTTTAAAGCGCCTCATTCCATCACATAAAATTTAACATGTCGTTTCATGTCATATTTTAGCACAATATATATGATGAAGTATAGTCCAAAAATCAAAAAATTTTATTAATAATATATGAATCGTAACGCAGATCACAGCATACGATCCACACACAAAAAAACAGCCGGATCAGAAGGCATTTTCCTGCCTTTTTGAATCGGCTGTTCTTTATCAGTCCTTTTTACACGGGAAGCTTTTCTCCCAGTTCCCGTTTTAAAAATGTTTCAAGGTCTTTAATATGTTTTTCATCACAGGCATCGTAATCTTTTAAAGGGAAGTCAATGCCCATCTGTTCATACTTACTCATACAGATCTTCCGGAAAGGCAAAAGCTCCAGCTTTTTAAGATTAGTAAATCCGGACGCGATCTGTCCGATCTTAAAGATCTGATCCCGGCTGTCATTTAAACCGGGGACTACCACATGGCGGATCCACAAATCCACATTCATCGTCCGGGTCAGCTCAAGGAATTTAAGCACCTGGTCCATAGAAGCACCGCAGTATTTTTTATAGCTTTCCGGCTCACAAAATTTCAAGTCTGCCAGCACCAGATCCGTATACTCTAAAACCTGCTCCGCTGCCTTAAGGTCTCCCACACAGGAAGTATCCAAAGCAGTATGGATGCCCTTCTCCTTTAAAAGCTTAAACAGTTCCCGGACAAAATCCGGCTGCATCATCGCCTCTCCGCCGGATACAGTAACACCGCCATTTTTTAAGTAAGCTTTGTATCTTAATATTTTTTCAACCATAGCCTGAGGCGTCACCTTACGGCATCCGGGAGCATCCTTTGGAAGAGCCCATGTATCCGGGTTATGACAGTAGGCGCACCGCAAAGGACATCCCTGCATAAATACCACGCACCGGAGCCCAGGGCCGTCCACAGCCCCAAGACTCTGGAAGCTGTGGATATATCCGTAAACATTTTCTTTCATAACAACCTCAAATCACATTGCTTCATGGAAGGTTCTCAGGATAACTTCTCTTTGCTGCTCTTTCGACAGCTTATGGAAGTTTACCGCATAACCGGAAACACGGATCGTCAGGTTAGGGTACTTTTCAGGATTTTCATAGGCATCCATTAAGGTTTCCCGGTTTAATACATTTACATTAATATGGTGAGCATTCTGAGCAAAATAACCGCCAAGAATAGCCACCAGGTTATTTAACCGCTCTTCCTCTGTCTTTCCAAGAGCCTGAGGCACAATAGAGAATGTATTGGAAATACCGTCCTTACATACGTCATAGGAAAGCTTGGCCACAGAGTTTAAGGAAGCAAGGGCGCCGTTTTTCTCCCGGTTGTGCATTGGGTTGGCTCCCGGCGCAAAAGGCTCGCCGGCCTTACGTCCATCCGGCGTGTTTCCGGTTTTCTTTCCGTACATTACATTAGATGTAATGGTCAGGATAGACAGGGTATGCTCTGCATTTCTATAAGTAGGATTCTTTTTCAGTTCTTCAAAGAACAGGCGGACCTGCTCTGCGGCAATGCTGTCTACCCGGTCATCGTCATTTCCAAATGCAGGAAATTCTCCGGTTGTCTCAAAATCTTTGATCAGACCGGTTTCATCACGGATCACCCGAACCTTGGCATATTTAATCGCAGACAGGGAATCTGCCAATACGCTCATGCCGGCAATACCAAAGGCCATGAAGCGGTGAACGTCTGTATCGTGGAGAGCCATCTGAGTCTTTTCATAAGCATATTTATCATGCATATAGTGGATGATATTCATGGCGCTCACATAAGTTTTTGCCAGCCATGGACGGTAAATATCCATCAGCTCCAGGACCTTGTCATACTCCAGGTATTCTCCCTGATAAGGCTCATGTGCGGGAGCAACCTGCATACCGCTCTTTTCATCCCGTCCGCCGTTTAAGCTCATCATAAGAAGCTTGGCCAGATTTGCCCGGGCGCCAAAAAACTGCATGTCCTTGCCTACGCGCATTGCGGAAACACAGCAGGCAATAGCATAGTCATCCCCGAATTTTGGACGCATAATATCATCATTTTCATACTGGATGGCATCTGTGTCACAGGATACCTTTGCAGCAAAGCGCTTAAAGTTTTCCGGAAGCTGTTCGGACCATAAAACCGTCAGATTCGGCTCTGCGCTGGGCCCCAGATTATATAATGTATTTAAAATACGGTAAGAGCTTTTTGTAACTAAAGTCCGTCCGTCCTCGCCGGTTCCGCCGATGGATTCAGTGATCCACATAGGATCGCCGCCAAACAGCTCATTATACTCCGGTGTTCTTAAATGACGGGCCATACGAAGCTTCATAACAAAATCATCAAAAATTTCCTGGGCCTGGCTTTCTGTAAGGACGCCCTCAGCCAGATCCCGCTCAAAATAAATATCCAGGAAAGTGCTTGTGCGGCCAAGGCTCATGGCTGCTCCGTTCTGTTCCTTAATAGCGCCCAGATAACCAAAGTACAGCCATTGTACAGCTTCTCTGGCATTTTCGGCCGGTCTTGAAATATCATAGCCGTACATCTTGGCCATTTCCTTTAACAGCTCCAGAAAATGGATCTGCTGATAAAGCTCCTCTAACTGGCGGATATTATCCTGAAGCATCACTTCATGGCCAAGGCGCTCTTTATCTGCCTTTTTAAAACGGATCAGCGTATCTACACCGTACAAAGCGACACGGCGATAATCCCCGATGATACGGCCACGGCCGTAAGCATCCGGAAGTCCGGTAATGATACCGCAGTGGCGGGCAGCCTTGATCTCATCTGTATAAACACGAAATACACCGTCATTATGGGTTGTACGGAATGTAAATTCCTTTTCCACCTTTTCAGATAATTCATAACCGTAAGCCTTGCATGCTTCCCGGGTCATACGCATACCGCCAAAGGGATTGACGCCTCTTTTTAATGGCTTATCTGTCTGAAGGCCCACGATAATCTCTTCATCTTTGTCCAGGTAACCAGGTTTATAAGTCACCAGAGACATCACCGTATCTGTATCTACATCAAAAACGCCGCCCATCTGCTGTTCGATCATAAACAGATTATTAAGTTTTTTCATCAGGCGGTTTGTTCGGTCCGTGGCTTTAGCAAGGAAACTTTCGTCTCCTTCATAAGGGGTATAATTTTTCTGAATAAAATCCCGCACATTGATCTCGTTCATCCATGCGCCTTCTTTAAAATTTCTCCATGCTTTTTCCATCATACTGAATTCCTCCCAGCTTTTAAAGGCATCGATGTCCCGGATTTCATACTGCGCTTTCTGATCCATCGATCCATGCCAGTTCAGGCTGTGCTTTGCAGCAGCATGGCTCAATGAAAAACAAAAAGAGCAGCATGGGAACGGGAGTTCCAATGCTGCCCAGACGGTCGGCTTTTCCAAAACTTTGAATCCACTGTGGTAACCCACAATTATCCGTCAGTCCTCAAAGTTCTTTTTCAATTATTGACACGTTTACTGTATCATACCGGCAAGAATCCTGTCAATACCTAAAATCACAAATTTTTTTTGCGGTAAGCGCTTGGGGTAAGTCCGGTCTGACGGCGAAACATTTTTGAAAAATAACTTGGGTTTTCAAAGCCGCAGGCTTCACAGACTTCTGTGATCGTATATTCCCCGGAACTGAGCATCCGGCACGCGTCATTTAACCGGCAGCTGATGACATACTGAATGGGAGACATATGGATAAAGTCCCGGAAACACCGCAGACATTCCCGGGTACACACACTGGCATTTTTCGCGATCATGGCTACGGTGATATTTTCCCTGTAATGCTCATGGATAAATCCCAGCATCTTTTTGATCCGTTCACTATCCCGGGTACTTTTTGCCGTATCCTCCATAGCCTCCCTGCAATGGAGAAACAGTTGAAAAAAAACATCTGTCAGCACCTTTTTCACAAGGATCTCCTTTTCAAAGGCACGGCCCAGCAAAGCTTCATGGGCCAAAAGCACTTCCCGGACCACATCCGCCTCCCACGCCACACTGCTATGAAATACATAGGCTCCAAGACGCTGGGAAGCGATAAACGGCTGAAAATATTTCTCCCAGAATATACTGTCAAAACTTCCGTATACCAGCTTTCCGGAAAAAACAACATCTTTTTTTCTGCTTTCTCCCCGGGCCGGAGACGGAACGCTGTGGAGCGCTCCCGAATTGATCAAGATCCCGTCCCCTGCCTCCAGGCAGTAACATTCCTGTCCAATATAAAATTCCACAGAACCCTCTTCCACAACGGAAAGTTCAAATTCTTCATGCCAATGCCATGGAAAACCCATGGCAGTCCCCCGGCTCTCGTAAGCGGCGCAGGGAAAAAGGCCGCTTCCGTGCTTTTTCAGCTCCTGTCCTTTCTCTGTTATAATCCCACTGATTTTCACCGGCGTCCCTCCATAAAATGTCGTTTTTGTTATAGTATACTTCCAGATAGTTATAGAAGCAACCCCTACATTATGATAGGATTTTGCGAGATAATCGGATTGGGAAAATTCCTTCCCCGATCCGGCCATCGTGATATTGAAGGCCGTTCACAAACAACATAAACTTAATTTTTCAGACGAGGTGAAGATTATGGTTAAAGACATGACACAGGGATCACCGCTGAAACATATTATCAGCTTTGCCATCCCTATGTTTTTGGGAATTTTATTCCAGCAGTTTTACAGTATGGTAGACACAGTAATCGTCGGCCAGTTTCTCGGGGTAAATCCCCTGGCAGGGGTCGGTTCCACATCCTCCTTAAATTTTATGGTCATCGGCTTTTGTACCGGTGTTTGTAATGGTTTTGCCCTGCCTGTGGCCCAAATGTTCGGCGCAAAGAATGAGCGGGACCTGCGCCGCTATGTTGCATGCAGTACATGGCTTTGCATCATTTTTTCCGTGGTACTGACCATTGCCACAGCAGCTGCCTGCCGCCCTATATTGGAAGTCATGAACACGCCGGAGGACATTTTCCAGTATGCTTACATATACATACTGATCATTTTCCTGGGCATACCGTTTACCTTTTTATATAATATCCTGGCTGCTATCATCCGTTCACTGGGAGACAGCAGGACACCGGTGATCTTCCTGGCCCTGGCCTCCCTGATCAATATTGTCCTGGATATTGTTTTTATTAAATTGTTCAACATGAACGTGGAAGGCCCGGCACTGGCCACAGTCATCTCCCAGGCCATTTCCGGAATCGTATGTTTGTTTTACATGAGGAAAAAGTTCCCCATTTTAAAAATGCAGAAAGACGATTGGCGCCTTCGCTCCCACCATGTAAAGATCCTTTGCAAAATGGGCATCCCTATGGGCCTGCAATATTCCATCACCGCTATTGGCACTTTGGTCATCCAGGCCGCTGTCAACAGTCTGGGAACTGCGGTAGTCGCCGGCGTGACAGCAGCACAGCGGATAAATTCTTTTATTTCCTGCCCTATTGATGCCCTGGGCCAAACCATGGCTCCATACAGCGGACAAAATGTAGGTGCCGGAAAAATGAGCCGGGTAAAGCAGGGATTAGTGGCTTCTTCTGCCTGCGGCTTTGTTGTTTCCGCCATTATGCTCATTGCCATGATCTTTTTCGGGCGCAGCCTTTCCCTTCTGTTCCTGGACAATTCCCAGAAACAGATCATTGATTATTCCTATCAGTTCCTTATGTTCTGCTGCGTAGGATATTTTCTCCTGACTCTGGTAAACACAGTACGTTTTACCATTCAGGGCATGGGATTTTCCGGTTTGGCCATTACTGCCGGGGTTATGGAAATGGCGGCCCGCACCTTTGCCGGCCTGTGCCTGGCACAGTGGTTTGGCTTTACGGGTATCTGTATGGCCCACCCCCTGGCCTGGATTAGCGCTGACATTTTCCTGATCCCCGCCTTTATTTATTGTTATAAAAAATTAAAATAGGATGGCGCAAAAACTGAAAACATTTCAAATATATCAGCGGTGTCACAGGTCTTTGGAAAACAGATCTGCGGCGCCGCATTTTTCCACTCTCAGCCTGATCTGTTCCTCATCGGTGGTATAAAGCCCCAGATCTTTCATCCGCTCAAACAGCACTGAACCGGAAAATGTATATTTCCGGCTTCTTCCCTGTAAACTTTTCATCTGTTCCCCTACCCAATGAATCGCATCCCCGCAGGCTGTTTCTGTAGGCAGCACAGCCATTTCCCGTCCAAGGGCAAACCTTACCCCATTAAAGCCTGCCAGTACACCGGTAACCACAGCCTCGGTATGGCCCACGAATATTCCGGACTTTTCCCCGGCGCAGAAAAGATTTTCCATGCCCTCTGCCAGCATGGTATCCTCTCTTTTTACACAGGCCGTCAGGCGTATGGAATTTCCCACGCCTCCGGCATAAGGGTCCTCATACCTGGCGTTTTCCAGTCCGGGGATTTTTCTAAGCTTTTCCAAAGGAAAAAACGGCGTCATCATTTTTGCATGACCTGTATCAAGAAGGATGATATTTTCCGCAAATTCCGGAAGGGCATACTGCTGACATGCCTTTATATCCAAATGATCTTCCATAAGTTTCCCGGGAACAGGGATCACTGCAACGCCCTCCCGGTCCAGCTTTTCCCGGATCTCTTGAGACAGTGATTCCTTCATTAATTTGCAGGAACCGCTCATAGCTCCAATATGTCCGTCCCGGACTGCCCCAAACTCTTCCAGTCCGCACATGGCACACAAACTTTTCCGGCCGCCGAAGGCCGGGCAGCGCATGATACACACCGCGCATCCGCTGCCATACTTATGGCACACCGATGCCGGTCCTGCGCTTCCTGTGGCATCAATAAATACATCCCCTTCCAGCACATTTCCATGAGCATCCTTCACGGAAATAAGGCGGCCGGTTTTCCCCTTTTTACTTTTCCACAGGTGGAAAATACCGGAGATCCGGCACTTTAAACGGATTTCCACCCCGGCTTCTTCCAGACATCTTTCCACCTGTGCCGGAACTCTGGCTACATCAAATAAGCTGGCATGGCGGTGGCCCGGGAAATCGATATTTTTATGTCTGGAATTTTCGTCAATGAGAGAAAAAAGCTGTCCGCCGCCCATGGCCAGCATCTCCTGGGCTGCAGTATACCTGCCGTTATTTCTCATAATGCCTCCTACCGCGCCGGTGCCGCACAGCATATCCGTCCGTTCTGCCAGGATAACCCGGGCTCCCATACGGGCAGCCTGAAGAGCGGCTGCACATCCGGCAAATCCGCCGCCAACAACAACCATCTGCACCATAAAACGATACCTCCTTCACCAGGTCCTGCGCCGAATCTTTTTAACATGCCGGAGCAGGCTTTGCCTTCGCTTTTTAAGCCCCACGGCTTAAAAGTACAAAAAAAATACATTATTTTAGGGTATGGGCTATTTACATTTTATTTCCAACGGTTATATAATATGATGCCAGAGGCACAGGGTTTTGTTGTTATCCGGATAAAAAGTCTGACCTTAGAGATTATATTATATATGTTTTGGATTCGGGGGATAATACACAAAAATGCCCTGGTGGGAGGCCGGGAGCCTGGGCGGATGCGCGTCCATGGGCTCACAGTCATCCAACGGGACAGTTATGAGAAAAGGGAGTCCTGTTATGAAGTATTTATTTCAATTTACCATTATCGGCGTGATCACAGCCATAGGGGAACTTCTGAACCTTTTGCTGCCGCTGCCGATCCCTGCCAGCATTTATGGTCTTGTGATCTTATTTGTTGCCCTGTGTACAAAAATCATCCGCCTGGATCAGGTAGAACACGCGGCGGATTTTTTCCTGGCTATCATGCCCATTCTATTCGTCCCTCCCACAGTAAATCTGATGAACTACTGGGGCATCCTGAAAAATAATCTGATCGGTCTTTTGATCACCTGTATTCTGTCCACCATGGCAGTTATGGGCCTGACTGGAACGATTGCCCAAACCATCATGAAACGTCAGAGAGCTAAGGCCCCCCAGGAGCCGGAATTTCCTCAGGACGCTATATCCGCTATGGAGGAGGCTCAGGTCCCGGTCCTGGAATCTGAAGGCGTCTATGAAGAAGAGCGGATCCATGGGGATCAGGAAACAAAGGAGGCGGCTTCCAATGAATGAAATCTTAGAAACATCCTCATACTTCGGACTGGCATTGACGCTGTTTATTTACTGGATGTCCTATAAAATCGCCCAGAAAACTAAAATTTCATTTTTAAACCCTATCCTTGTAGCCAGTGCCATTATCATTGTCATCTTGTTGGCATGTAATATTAAATATGAAACCTATGAGACTGGAGCAAACCTTTTAAGTGTGCTCCTGACACCGGCAACGATCTGCTACGCAGTACCCTTGTACCGTCAGATCGAAGTGCTGAAAAAAAATGTTGCTGCTATTATTGTCAGCGTTTTATGCGGAAGCTTTTCATCCATTGCCATGGTCTTTGGATTTTCCCTGCTGTTTCGTTTTGACAGCCAGATTTATTATTCCCTTCTTCCAAAGTCTGTTACTACGGCTATCGGCATCGGACTTTCCGAGGAAATGGGCGGTCTGACAGCCATTACGATCGCAGCCATAATGATCACCGGATTGTTTGGCGGAGCCGCCGCTGTAGGCATCTGCCGGCTGTTTAGGATTTCCGATCCTGTGGCCAAAGGGCTTGCCATTGGTACATCCTCCCATGCCGTAGGCACCTCTAAGGCTATTGAGCTGGGAGAAGTCGAAGGCGCTATGAGCGGACTGGCCATTGTCATTGCAGGGCTGATGACCGTTATATGGTCTTCGGTAGCCGCCGGATGGATGTAAAAAAACTTTCCATTTCATCCAGCCATCCCTGAGCGCCGGTGCCTTCGGCAAGTCCCAGACCATGTCCGCCTTCCGGATAAAGCTTCATCTCATATGGCGCCTTTTTATTTTTCAGGCTGGCCGCCATACGCTCCGTATTGGAAACCGGAACAACATCGTCATCCTGACAGGCCCATAAAAATGTTGGCGGATAATCCCGGGAAGTGAGCATTTCCGCTGAAAGCGTCTTTTTCTTTTCCTCGGTGGCATTTTCCCCCAGATGATGGATCAAGCTTCCTTCATGGCAATCTTCCATAAAGCTGATCACCGGATAGGACAGACAGATCTTATCCGGCCGGGCAGAAATATGATCGTACCGGTGAGTAGGATCTTCAATATGGTCATATAAAGCTCCTACACAGGCACATAAATGTCCCCCTGCGGAGAATCCCATGATCATAACATTTTCCGGATCGACCCCCAGCTTCTCCCGGTTTGCCCGAACAAAGCGGATCGCCCGGACAAGATCCTGCTCCGGGGCAGGATACAGGCTGGGATATACACGGTAATTCAGCAAAAAGGCCTGATAGCCCCGCCGGTTTAATTCTTCCGCAACCGGGATCCCTTCGTTATGGCAGGCCACCCGGGTATAACCGCCTCCAGGGCAAAGGATCACACATGGGGCATCCTTTTTATCCTTTAATAAAAACGGGATCAGCACTACATTTTCGGCTTCCTCAGCCTGCTCCTCCGGAAGATCCTTCCATATGGGAATAGAAATCAGTTCCCCGGCTTCCCGGCGGGAAATCAGCAGATTGGCGCAGCGCAAAAGACCTTCTGCGGGAAATGGCCTTCCCCAGGGGGTTTTTGCAAACTTTACCATATGTTTAAGCTTCATTTTCCGAAGAATAGGGCGTATATTCTCATAATATGCAGGGCTGAACAGATAATGAAGCTTTTTATTGACACGCTCATTATTTAAAATCTCATGGAGAGTGCTGTTCATTGTAAACTCCATTGGCATTTCTTCCTTTCATCATCTTGTGTTTTCTTTAATATTGTATGGAATTTTTGCCTATGTTTCAAGCCCCTTTAAGGGATTTATCCCGTTCCCCTGATCTACCCCTGCTGAGCTGCCTTATAATCATAATCCATTCGGGCGGCATGATCCATGTACCGGATATACACCCGCCGCCGGCGGACGATTTCCGTATCAAAAAGCTTCCACAGTTTCTGTACACTAAGATTATCCTCCAGCTCAGGCATACAGTAGATCCGGTTGATCCCACGCTTATGGCAGGTATCTACGATCTGATTCAGCATCAGGGCTACGGCGCCGCTGCGCTGTACCTCCGGCTCCAGCCCGATAAGCAGCATGGAAAGATAAGTATTTCTCGCCTTCATAGCTCTCAGGATATGGATAAAGCCTAATGGAAATAAACGGCCCCCGGCTTTTTTCACAGCAGTGTCCAAATTAATCAATGCCACGCCAAAACCTACAAGATTATCTTTTCCATCAACAATACCCAGGACAAATTCCGGGTCAATGATCTTTAAATACTGTTCAATGGCCGACTGGATCTGCCGTTCATTTAAAGGCATGGCACCATAAAGATGGTCATAGGCCTTATTATAGATTTCAAAAATCCTCGGCCCCCACTGGACCAGCTCTTTGGAACTTTTAAAGGTTTTAAGGCGGTAATCTGTCTTTTCCTGAACTCTTTTGGCCATTTTTTGAAATAAGGCGGGATTTTCTTTTGGGGTTTCAAAAGAATACTCTACCCAGTCCACATCTTTTTCAAATCCGTACATTTCAAGATATTTATTATAGTAAGGCTCATTATAAATCGTCAGCATGGATCCCTGAAGGTTAAAACCTTCAATAAGCATCCCTTCCTTATCCATGTCATTAAAGCCTAACGGGCCGTGAACCGCCTGGGCTTTCAGCTCTTTCGCCCACTGCCACACAGCATCCAGCAGTCCGAAAGCCACTTCCTTGCTGTCAATAAAATCCATCCATCCGAAACGCAGGCGGCGCTGCCCCCACTTTTCTTCATACTTTTCCAGATAAATGGCAGCAATCCGTCCCACCGGCCTGCCCTGATCCCATGCCAGCCAAAAGCGGGCCCGGGCAGATTCAAAAGCACCGTTTTTTTCTTTATTCAGGGTATTTTTCTCATCCATTAATAATGAGGGGACCCAATAAGGATGTTTTTTATACAGCTTATAGGGAAATTTTATAAAAATCATCATTTCCCGTTTTGTCGCGACTTCTCTAATTTCAATCATTGTTCTCTTGTGCTCTCTTTTCTCACTTTTTTTATAATTAGTTTATACTTTTTTTATAATTATAAATTGTAACACGGATTCCTTTGACGTTCAAGATAAATCCTCTGCCTTTAGATTTTTGTGATAAAATATTTCAAAATCCGTATAAAACTTTCTTTACAGGGCAGACTATAAGTGTTCCCGGATATACAACAGCTGTCATATACAGCTCCGGGAATCATTGGATTCCCCCTCCAATTCATTCAAAGTACCAAAAAGCATTTTGGGTACTTATCCTCCCCTTGAAAAAAGGATGGAAAGGTTCAGTTTTAACGGTTCCTTTCCATCCTTTTTCTATCAATGTTTTCTTAAGAAACGTTTTATATTTATTTTATTTCCTGGACAAATTTTGGACACATTTTCTCCGTATAATGTAACCATAGTAATCAATAACGATTACTTGCAAAACAGTTTGATTTTTTCATAACATTGTCTGGCAGGCCGCACTGCCAGACCTCCCTCGTCTCTTATTCTACCAGATAAAGAAAAGCTGCCCGTTGTGGCAGCTTTTCTTTTGCTTTCACCGATCTTCCTCATTTGAAAGGCCGCATCCCCGAAGCGTTTCCATACCTGTAACTTTCGGCCCGCTGTCTCCCGGGGAAACTACGGCGATCTCCCCAGGTTCCTCCGGCAGACTCATGCCGATGATCAGATCCCCAATGGTCAGCTCATAGTCCGGCAGGTTATTTTCAAACATTTGCTTTAAATAAACTCCAATGGACCCATTAACCGTTTCATCTAAAGCCACAATATCCTGGGCCTTTTCATCCGCCATGCACACAAGGACCGTCCGGGTAAATTCCTGATGTTTTTGGATATATTCCAATACCTGAGTCATCATCTGTGAATCCCGGATCATGTCATTTCCAAAAACGATCACCTGAAGCTGTCCGTAATCCAGTCGCTTATCAGACATTTTCCCAAAGGCGGCTTCTATGGACTCCATGTCTTTTCCTGAAATCGTCACCGCCGGATAGTGGATATTATCCCCGTCCCCGGTAAGGGCTTTTAGATCCGGAAATCCATAACTGACACTAAGATGATCCTCCCGGGCATCGATTCCCATACACATAACAAAATTCCGGTCCTCGATCTCTGTTCTTTGGGTACATCCCCCAAGGAATGCCGTCCCTAACAGCAGGGCCAAAACCATCACCCCTTTTTTGCATCGGCCGGGACGGTGCCCTGAATTTTGTCCGGCCCGGCGTCCCGGCCGCAGGATCTGTACAATACGCAAAAGCACCGGAGGGATGAGGGCCAGGGGCATATAAACAAACAGCATATACCGGATAAAGACCCGGGTAGCATCTGTCAGATAAATCGAAAAAAAGATTGCCAGGATCAGGACTGCCGGAAAGACTACAAACCATGGTTTACATAATTTTTTATTCAGACTCCGGAAACTTTCCATGCCATAATGGATATTTCCGCTGATCAGCATAAACATGCCCAGCATCCAAAAAGCCAGCATAAGTCCGTCCTGACGGGACAGAAAACCTCCCGGGAACCGCACGATCTGCATAAGCACCACCGTAGGCCACTGTTCATTATTCATACCCTCTACGGAAAAAATACCGATGCATACGGTCAATATTAAAATATTTAAAAGCACTGGCCATAAAATACCGGTCACGGCGCCTTTGCAGGCTTTTTCCATTTTCTTCACCGAGGGCCGCAGAAAAAGCAGCCACTCTACCACAGAAAACAGGGCAAAGGTAATGGCGCAAGTCCACAAAAATCCGGGCAGCCCTCCCGGACCTTGCGTGTATTTTCCGGACTGGGATGATCCTAAAAACTCAATGGGCCACAGCCGGTCCGGGTGGATCTGGGGAATGGCTAAAAGGATGATCAGCACAATGGGGATGATAACAAAATACATGAGCATTTCTCCCAGCCTTGCCCGGGTTTCCAAACCTTTAAACACACAGTAAATACACAGGGCCAGCATGGCTGTGCCTAAAACGGCCCTGGGAATATCCGTAAGAAAAGTATGGTTTACGATCTGCGCAAAAACAGCTAAAAGGATCGCCCCGGTGGCAAAATACCTGAGCGCATAAATCCCCATAAGGATGTGACCGGGCCATCGGCCGAGGATTTCCTGGCAAAAGCCGGGATAACCGTCCGGGCAGTCCTTTACCGTATTTAGCAAAAACAAGGCAAACACTCCGGCAGCGGCTCCTCCGGCAGCAATGGCAAAAACCCCGGATAATCCGGACAGCCGCCCTGCCACCATAGGCAGGATAAGACCTGTGCCGGCAAACAGATCCAGCACCAGCAGCCGTTTCATCTGACGCACTGAAACAATATGGTTTTGCGAAAACATGTCTCCTCCTTTCCGCCGCGCCTTTTAAGGCCATAGGGTCATCGTTCCGGTCACTGATCTTTTGATGAATGAAAAAACAAACGGCGTCTCGACTTGGGGCGGGCAAACACAGGCCGCCGGTTCATGGATCTTAGCGGCCGCCGGAAAATCCCATCCTTCCGGTCACTGCCTCCATTGACCTCAGATGCGGTAAAGGGCATCATATACGGAACACCGAAGCTGTCTAACGAAGCCAAATGGACCAGCAGGGTCAGTACCCCCAGAACAAAGCCAAAGATTCCCAGGAACATGCTTAAAAAGATGAGATAAAATTTTACCAGTCGAAAGGCTGAGGCAAAGGCTTCATTAGGTATAGTAAAAGCGCACAGCGCCGTAAGCGCCACGATGATCACTACAATAGGGCTGACTATATTCGCGTCCACTGCCGCCTGTCCGATGATCAAACCGCCTACAATGCCAAGCGTCCCGCCCATGGCTCCAGGAAGGCGTATCCCCGCCTCTCTCAAAACCTCAAATGCCAGCTCCATTAAAATCACCTCCACAGCAAGAGGAAAAGGCACCCCCTGCCGGGAGGCGGCAAAAGATAAGGCCAGACTTGTGGGAAACACTTCCGGATGAAAGGCCGCCACAGCAATGTACAGTCCCGGGAGAATAAAAGCCAGGACTGAGGCAATATAGCGGATCATCCGGGTAAAGGCGGCAATCCCCCACCGGTTGTAATAATCATCGGAAGCCTGGTAAAAGCATCCGGCCACTGCAGGCAAAAGAAGGGCCTGGGGAGAATTATCCGCCAAAACCGCCACCCGGCCTTCCAAAAGAGCTGAGGCCGTCTTATCCGGCCGCTCTGTAGTCTGAAACTGGGGAAAGGGAGAGTACCACTCCTTTTCCAAAAGCTGTTCCAGGCTCCCGCTGTCAAAGATCCCGTCAATTTCAAAAGCGTCCATCCTGCTTTTAAGTTCTGTCAGCACATCCTGCTGCGCCAGATCTTCCACATACATAATGGCAATATCCGTCTTTGACCGGGTTCCCTTAACGATCTGGACGGTTTTTAAACGATGGTCCTTGATCCGGCGGCGCACCAGCACTGTATTAAACCGGACAGACTCGGTAAAGCTGTCTTTTGGCCCGTGAACGGTAATCTCTGACTCTGCCGCCTGGACGCCCCGGTTAGGGTAACCTTTGCTGTTAATGACCAGCACACTATCTGCCCCGTCTACAAACATAAGCGTATCACCGCTCATCATATTTTTCAGCGCCTTGTTCAGATCCGTCTCACGGGCCACATCTGCCGTGATCATCCCATAGTCTAAAATATACTCCAAAGCTCCCCGGGCCGGCACCGGACCAAGAGAATAGATCAGGCTTTTAAAAATGTCTGTTTCCACCAGATCCCTGTTGATCATTGTATCCATATAGATAATATACACCGGAAAATGGTTTTCTCCTACCGCCATGCGCCTTTTAACCACATCGGCACAGTCTGCATACAGCTTTTCCATTAACGTAATGTTTTTCTCCAGGTCCGTAAAAATTTTCAGCTTCTTTTCCTGTTCCATAAAATCCCTCCCGGATACTGCAAATACAACGATAAGGCTGCATCACTATACTTAGCGATGCAGCCTTATATGGGATTATTGTATGCAGTTTTTTATATCCTATTCGCCCCATCTTCAGGGTGCTCCTCCTGATTTTGACGGATATGGCGGATCACGGAAATCTCCTGGTTATAAATATGGGTGCGGATGATCCTGGCCGCATTTTCCTGGTCATGGCCTTCAATCGCTGCCAGAAGCTCCTTGTGCTCCTGAAGCAGCCGCTCATGGCTGGAAAAATCTTTTAAATATTCCAAACGATACCGATACATCTGTTCTCTGAGATTATTAAGGATCTGGACAAGACGGGCATTTCCCGTGGAAGAAAAAATTACATCATGGAAATCCACATCAGCCCGGGCAATAACCGTAACATCTGTGCCTTTTAAAGCCGCCTCAAAATTTTTCAAAGCCTCTTTCATCTGATCCACCTGTTCCGGGCGGATCCGCTCGCAGGCAAGACGCACAGCCAGATCCTCCAGGGAGGTGCGCACCTCCAGCACATCCTGAAGATCCTTTTGAGTAATGCTGGCCACCTGAGCTCCCCGCCGCGGGATCATAACGACAAGACCTTCCAGCTCCAGCTTGCGTATCGCTTCCCGGATGGGAGTACGGCTCACGCCAAGGCGATTTGCCAGGGCAATCTCCATAAGCCGTTCTCCCGGCTCCAGATCCCCTCTTAAAATCGCGTCCCGCAGAGTATTAAACACCACATCCCTCAAAGGAAGATACGCATTAGCATTCATTGTAAATTCTTTCATTTGTCAGTTCCCTCACATCTTTAAGGATTAAACGGCTTTACTACATAAACCTGCCGCGCCAGGCCCGTTTCCTTTAATGCCTCACAGGCGCTTCGTGTTTCCCGCTCATTGGTAAAAATACCAAAAACTGTAGGGCCGCTGCCGCTCATTAAAGCGCTGACCGCGCCCCGGTCACACATGAATTTTTTAATTTCATTGATCTGTGGGTGTTTTTTCACGGTTACAGTTTCAAGGACATTTTCCAGGCGGCTGCACATGCCATACAGATCCCCGTCACGGATCGCCTGAACGATCCCGTCAATGTCCGGATGTTTTTCCACAGTTTCCAAATGAAGGTTTTCATAAACAAATTTTGTGGAAACACTGATCGGCGGCCGGGCAATAAGGATCCAGCAGTCCGGCATCGGAGGCAGAGGCGTCAGGATCTCTCCAATACCTTCAGAAAGGGCTGTTCCTCTGAGAATACAGTAAGGCACATCTGCACCTAAAGTTACCCCCAGATCCATAAGTGTCTTTTTGCTCATCCCCAAGGAAAACAGCCGGTTCATGCCATAGAGCACAGCCGCCCCGTCTGCGCTGCCGCCGGCCATACCTGCAGCAACAGGGATATGCTTTTCCAGATGGATGCTCACCCCCTGGTCGATCCCGCAGCGTTCCATTAAAAGAGCTGCTGCCTTATATACGATATTATTTTCATTTACAGGAAGAAAGGACAAATTCGTGGAAATGCGTATGCCTGGCTCCTCTTCTGCCGTGATCTCAACTTTATCATACAGATTGACCGTCTGCATGACCATCTTTACCTCATGGTATCCATCCGGACGACGGCGTACTACATCCAGCCCAAGATTAATTTTTCCCATTGCTTTAAGCAGTATACGATCCATAGATTCATTCTCCTTTGTCTGGCAGTATCCCGGGGCCAAATGATCCTTTGGCCCCCTTAGCTTTGTATCTGCTGCTGTTCACCATATAAACAGCATCTATTGTATACATTATACAGTAACAATCCGTTCCTTGCAACCGGATTCTTTCCGCTTTCTAACACATCCGGAAATTTATATGTCTTAACAGTTACACAAAAACATTTAATCCTGAGGCGTCCCTGCCCGGCGCATGACCACAAGCTTCTGCCGCGGGGAAAGCTGCTCCTGCTCCAGACTGTTATCTGCCATGATCTCATCGGTGGTCGTATTGAAATTTTTTGCCAATGTCCACAGCTCATCTCCAGGCCGGACAATATAGCCAATGATCCCGGGCATTTGGTCGGCCTGGCTTTCATCCATGGGTTCTTCCCGGATCTCCTCAATAATATCTGCCTTTACCCGCTTAAATACAATGGCAGATAAAACCAGCAGCATTTTTACCTCGATTTCCTCGCTGTCCTGCATCGTTGAGCTGACCTGCTCCAGCACCGGGGCGATTTCATAAGTACACGTATCATCCATATCGGGGATCTCGATCTGACTGGAAAATGGCACCATGCCTTTCATGGAATTTACAGGGACCTTATCATCCGCAGCCACATAAAGGATCTGTACATATACTACACCTTCCACCAAAATCCCGTTTTCATTGATCTGGGTACGGTCGATTTTTATATGTCCCCCCGCCTGGCAGATCTGAAGGATCTTTGCCTGATCATTTTTAATCTTGATCCTTTGATGCAGGCGTGCATTGGACTGATTTTTCATCAGGATATTGTCAAATACTACCGGACGGTACACAGGCGTCAGCTTTTTATCTAAAGCATACACATCTCTAAGGATCTCCACAGATTCATCTTCATATACTGCCATTTCCAGTTCCAGAACCACTTCAATCCCTACATTTCTTGCTTCCATGTCCGAATCCCGCCGTACCTCGATCTCTGTATGGATGATCCTCGCCGTAATGTGGCCGATCATTTCCTCTTTTGCCCCATGGCACTCCAGATTTCCGGAAAAACCTACCGAAGTATTAAAAAACTGAAGGGGATTTTTCTCCTCCTCACTGGAATACATAACAAAAATCCCCAGTTCTCCCCGGAGACTGAGCTTATCATCTGTCAATCGTATATCCAGGTTATCCACCGCAGCCGCGTTCCATAAGATTTCCAGGATATTAGGCTTGTTGGCCGGCACAGTGATCTCATCTTTAATGCGGAAGGTATCTTTTTTCTGGATATGTATCTGGCTTGTATCAATGCGCCGGGTCCGGGTACACACCCCTGCCGGATCCTCCACCTGCTGTGCAGCCTCGATCTCTACGATACAGCTGGCGCTTAAGCTTAAAGAAATAATGGACCGGACGCTTAACTTTCTGCTGTTGATCAGACTGGTACGCAGATCTTCCATGTCCCAGGAAACCTTTACCTCATCTCCCTGAGCCACATTGTCCATATTAACCACTTCTTCAAAATCAATGCTTCCGTCCATGTGATGGATCGGCCGGGCATCATAGCCGCTGATGTAAAGGACGGCAAAATCAAGCTTTCCATGGACGCTTACCTTGCCTTCCATGACCCGCACTTCCATAATCTTTATATCCCCGTTCTCCTGGATGATCTTATCAATATCCGGCCGCACATCAGGCACATTAAAATCATCATCCAGGGTCACCTGAGTAAACGCCCGCCCTTTAAACTGATTGGTCCGGATACGTTTTTTTATTATTTCCATAAAAATATCCTCCTTGCATTTCTATCTAAAAGATATTCTGCAAAAGAGGATATTATGACTAACTTTCCGGAAACACTACCGTTTTATCCAGATTTTCAATTTTAATGACAATATAAGGATAAGACGGCTCTCCAGTCTGTATCTCGTCCTCCTCAGGCCCCAGCAGCGTTGTCTGTACACAGATCGTATTTTCCGTGTCATACACCTGGTTTACCTGGATGCTGTAGCCGCCGCCTTCCTGCTTTCCGTAACCTACGACAATATACTTATAATTTCCGTCACTGTAGGTCATTTGAAACGGTTCTTCCTTTTTTTCCTCGATCAGATCTTTAATATCCTCCTGGATATTTGCCTCTGAAACCACAGTAAAATCCAGATCTGACAGCTTGGCCTCTGATGTGCTGATGCTGCTGCATCCATAAGTTCCCATACACAGCCAGGCCCACAGCACAGCCAGTCCAAAGACTGCCCTTACCTTAAAAATTTTCCCGCGCCCAAATCTCATAAATGCTCCCATCCTCCATTCGTTCCCCAGGGAACGCCTGGGGATCTTTTATTAAAGAGTATGAAAGGATGGGGGAAAATATGCTATTGTAATATTAAATTTCACAGGCCGATGTGACTCATACAAGTCACATCGGCCTGTGTTATAAAATGTCTATGATCCCACAACCATTGCAGGAACTTTACATCATTTCATTGATCATATCCAGGACAGCCTTGCCAAGGACGGCAGATTTCTCATCTGCATCCTCCAGGGATGTTCCCTTAATACCGTAATAAAACTTGATCTTTGGTTCTGTACCGGAAGGACGAACGCACAGCCATGCGTCATCATTCATATCATAGTACAAAACATTGGATGTTGGAAGGCCTGTAGGGGTAACATTGCCTGTAGCCAGGTCAACGATCTCATCCTTCTTATAATCTCTTGTGGAAAGTACCTTATAACCTGCCAGTTCCTTGGGCGGGTTATTCCGCAGTGTTTCCATAATGGACTGGATCTTGGCAAGACCTTCAATACCAGACAGGGAGATCGATTTTACATCATCTTTGTAGTAGCCGTATTTCTCATACATATCGATCATGGCATCCCACAATGTTTTGCCCTGGGTCCTGTAGTAAGCTGCAGCCTCGCACAGAGCCATCGTAGCAACAATCGCATCCTTATCTCTTGCGTGGGTACCGATGAGGCAGCCATAGCTTTCCTCAAAACCAAACAGATAGGTTCCCTTTCCGGTGGTCTCAAAATTTAAGATCTGCTGTCCGATATACTTAAAGCCGGTCAGGCACTCGATCAGACGAACATTATAATACTTGGCAATAGCATCTGCCATGTTTGTTGTTACAATGGTCTTAATAAGGGCGCCGTCCTCAGGCAGTCCTTTTAATGCTTTCCACTGGCCGATCGTATACTCGGCAAGAAGGCATCCGGACATGTTTCCTGTCAGGCAGTGATATTCTCCGTTTTTATCTTTTACCCGCACGCCAAGACGGTCTGCATCCGGGTCTGTAGCCAGAACAAGATCCGCATCGATCTTTTTAGCCAGCTCAAGGCCCAGCACAAAGGCTTCGTCAGACTCAGGATTCGGATAGCTGACGGTTGGGAACTCACCGTCAGGAAGCTCCTGTTCGGGAACAACATAAACATTATTAAAGCCGATCTCTTTAAGGATCCTTCTGGCAGGAATATTTCCCGTGCCGTGAAGCGGTGTATATACGATCTTTAACTCATCGCCTACAGCCTTAATGCTGTCCATATGTTTTACCTGTTTTTTCAGCTCGCTGATATAGGCATCGTCCACTTCCTGGCCAATGGTCACATAAAGACCGGATGCCTGGGCATCAGCCTTGTCCATGGTAAGGACGTTATTATAATCTGTAACAGCTTTTACCTCATCCATGATTCCTGTATCGTGAGGAGGTGTGATCTGAGCGCCGTCCTCCCAGTATACCTTATATCCGTTATATTCCGGAGGATTATGGCTGGCCGTAATATTAATACCGGCAATACATCCTAAATGACGTACCGCAAAGGACAGCTCCGGTGTGGGTCTTAAAGACTCAAAACGGTATGCCTTAATACCGTTGGCAGCCAGGCACAGAGCAGCTTCTTCGGAAAATTCCGGGGACATACGGCGGGAGTCATAAGCAATAGCCACACCTTTGCTCTCTCCGCCCTGCTTTTTAATATAATTAGCAAGGCCCTGAGTCGTTTTGCGCACCACATATTTATTCATGCGGTTGATCCCGGCACCAATAATGCCGCGCAGGCCTGCGGTTCCAAATTCCAGATCCATATAAAAACGTTCTTTGATCTCGTTTTCATCATCCTTGATGCTTAAAAGCTCAGCTTTTGTTGCGTCATCAAAGTAAGGGTTGGCAAGCCACTCCTCGTAAATCTTTTTGTAGTCCATTGGAATTACCTCCTAAATTCATCAAAAAAATGTGGTTACAGTTCAACCATGTGAATCTGTAAATACGATCCAAGTTTATTATAATACATTTCCCTGTAAAAATAAAGAAGAATTTAACCATATTAGACATGGAGAGCCGATTTATTTCGACATTTTTTGTGCATTTTCATTATTCTCAGTGGAACTATTCCAAGCGGTACATCTTTGGATCCGCTTACGCTGTTCTGAACTGCCGCGTCAGATCATCTTTTTCCGGAAACACTCTAAAAACCGTTCTCGTAAAGCCCGTATATGAATAAAGGCTTCCAGCTTTTCCAGGTTCCTGGCGCAGGCCCAGCTTTTTCGCGTATTGTAATAGTGATTGGCGATCTTCCAAAATTTTTCCGGGAAAAGCATCAGAATATACAGATACTTTTTTTCTTCCCGGCTCATGGGGCGCTCCCGGTCATAGGCCTGGACAATGCTCATGCCTAAATTTACGTCCCAGCTATTTTTTTCCATGGCCTTGCGCAAAAACAGGTAAAGATCATTGATCTGAATGTCCGGATGCATCCGGTCAAAATTTACGGTAGCCATAGCCGGCAGGCTTCCTTCGCCGCCCCGTCCCCGCATCAGGATCACATTGTGGTGGTTATAATCCCCATGACACAGGGTATGTTCCTGTCTTGCTCTTTCTGCCAGATCCTGATAATCTTTTGCGTCTAAAGCCTGGACCGCAGCCTGAGCCTGGCCGGAAAAAAGATCGTAATATTCCAGATACAGATTTTCAAATTCTTTTTTCCTGCGGCAATTTTTCATGTAATTGCGGATGGATCGCATTTCCCGGCAGTGCTTTTCCAAAACTGTCCTAGTGTCTGTATGGGTATACTTTTGAGCCATTTCCGGGCTTAGGGGCACCTTACTCATAGCCCGGTGGAGCCGGGCCAGGTTCACTGTCAGCGCTGTCAGATCTGACGGACTGCGCATGTCACATTCCCGCCCATCAAACCATTCCCTTAGCACAAAGTTTTTGTCATACCGGTTTTTAGTAAATAAAGCGCCTTCCCGACTGACAATGATCTGGTCCACGTTCATGTATCCCCGGTCCCGGATCGTATATTTCACAAGGGATTCAAATACAAGCCGGTCCGGATCCGGAAAATATTCCCGCAAAATACATAATCCCCGGTCTGTCGTACAGATATAGGCTCCCCGCCCCCGGCATACTGAGGCGGTACTTAAATCATATTTATCCAAGATCTCCCTGATTTTTTCGTCCACAAAAAATCCCTCCATACATTAGAAGCCAAAACAACGTGTTTTTACGTCTAACATATGAAGGGAAGTTTTAAATTATGATTATCCGGCCGGGGAGATGCCTGTCCTGCAAGTATTGACCCGGAAGGCATCTGTAAGTCGTTTATAAACCTCCGGCCGCCGCAGATCTTTTTCGTTGCCGCCCAGCCTTACAGCAGCCATACCCCTTTTTCTTCGCAGGCTTCAAGAACCCCCTTGGGCCAAATGGAGGACTGGACCTCTCCCACATGGGCTTTTCTCAAGAAAAACATACAGATTCTGGACTGACCGATACCGCCGCCAATCGTGTAAGGCAGTTTTCCATCCAAAAGTGCTCTCTGGAAAGGAAGATCGGCCCGCTCCGGGCAGCCCCGGATCGCCAGCTGGCGCACCAGCGCCTCCTCATCAACACGGATACCCATGGAGGAAAGCTCTAAAGCCATATCCAAAACCGGATAGTATACTAAAATATCTCCGTTTAATGACCAATCGTCATAATCCGGCGCCCGGCCGTCGTGGGGTTTTCCGGAAGCCAGATCTCCGCCGATCTGCATAAGGAATACAGCGCCTTTTAAGCGGACGATTTCATTTTCCCGCTCTTTTGGCGTCTTATCCGGATACATATCCTCCAGCTCCTGTGCGGTCAGGAAATAAATCTCATCCGGCAGGATCGGTTTAATGTAGCCGTACTTTTCAGACATATATTTTTCCGTATACCGAAGGGCATCATATACCCGGCGCACATTTTCCTTTAACGTATCAAAATTCCGCTCTTCCTTGCTGATGATCTTTTCCCAGTCCCACTGATCCACAAAGATGGAATGGAGATTATCTGTGTCTTCATCCCTGCGGATAGCGTTCATATCTGTGTAAAGTCCTTCGCCGTGATGGAAGCCGTAGCGTTTTAAAGCATAACGCTTCCACTTGGCAAGAGAGTGGACGATCTCCACCTCCCGGTCCGCCTGTTCCTTTATCCCAAAGCTTACCGGCCTTTCTACACCATTTAAGGTATCATTCAAGCCGCTTTCCGGCTCCACAAATAAGGGGGCAGATACACGGGTAAGGTTTAACTGGTTTGCCAGCTCCCGTTCAAAATAGTCCTTTACATATTTAATCGCGATCTCTGTCTCCCGTATATCCAGGGGCGATTTATATCCTTCCGGAATTATCAGTTTTTCCATTGCAAAAAGTCCTCCCGTCACAGATGAAATATGAAAGTCCGGTCATACTGACTTTCACGTGCAGCCGGACTATCCTATGACAACCGGCCAATTTTACAAGTTTCCATTTAATATCTGTCATATTACCACGTTAAAGCGCCACATGTCAATATGTTTTTAAGTTGAGCCAAGCGCCGGATGGCGCAAAGACGCTTTGCAAGCTTGCTTGCAAAAGAGGATTTGCGTCAGACGGCATTTGGGCAACGCCCTCAGTGAGCGGCTCTGCCGCGAACGGCTTGGCTCAACTTTTTCTCCAGAGCCAAGCGCCGGATGGCGCAAAGACAAGGCGTACAGGGCCTAAAAGAAAAAGGAAGATAGCGCCGCAACGCATCTTCCTCTTTCTTATTTTCTTACGGCATAACCCCATAAAAGTCCGTTAAGGACTTATCATCTTCAAATAAATGATAATACTGAAGGGATTGATATTGTTCGATCTGATCTGCATAAGGATTATCAGAGGAATTATAATAATTCCCCTCAGAATCAATATAAACATTGGCTGTGATCACCGGCAGGACCTGGCTCAAATCGGAAAGGAATTCCTGGTAACCGGTCTTTGGCAGTCCGGCTACATCCAGGATCAGCGCGCTGAGATAATTGGCGCTTAACCGCTGGATCTCCATTTCCTCAATGTCATAGTTCGCCCAGATCACAAACGGCGTAATATACCGCTGCTGTCCATATTCCAGAGAATCATCTTCCTCCGTTCCGCAATATTCCAAAATCGGTTCCGCAATAATATCCGTAGGCTGATGATCCCCAAACATAACTATAATGGTTTTCTCCTCTTCCCCGGAAAAATAGTCGATGAGCATTTCAAACGCTTCATCCGTCTTTTTCACAAGGGAAAGATACTGCTGCGTATAACGCTTTTCACTGGCACTTTCCGGCTCAAAGCCCAGAGAAATATCCGGTGTAAAGTTATCATACTCATTATAATAGCCTCCATGATTCTGCATGGTCACTTCAAAAGCAAACAAAGGCTCTTTCGGATCTTTATTTTCATAAAGATCGATCACCTGCTTAAATGCGCTTTCATCAGACACATAGGTGCGCAGAAGATCCCGATAAGTAAAATCCGGATAAAATAAAATCGTATCAAAGCCAAAATAAGGATAAACCTCGTCCCGATCCCAGCCGGAAGCATTAAAAGGGTGCAGCGCTGCGGTTGCATATCCCAGACTTTCAAGCCATGATGCCAGGTTTGGTTTTTCCTCATGAATATACTGCTGATATGCCACACTGCCCTGAGGCAGGAAGGCCATCGTGTCTCCGGTAAGAAACTCAAACTCTGTGTTGGCTGTATTTCCGCCTTTCACAGAGACAAACAGATTTCCCCGGACAGTATTATCCGTCAGGCTGCGGAAAAAGGGCATATAGTCTTCACTGACAGGGAAATCCCCCAGCACTGACAAGTCGCTGAAGGCTTCATTCATAATGACAATAATATTGGGAAGCTGGCTATCTTCCTTTTCTCCGCCGGCACCGCTTCGGCGGAATATACGGGTATTGCCGGAAATCTGGGCATTTCCCCCGGTGGAGCCATTGCCTGCACTATTCCCCAAAGTATCTTCTGAAATACTTCCCGCAGCCGCCCCATCTTCCATATAAGGCTCCATGATCTGAGCCACCTGTTCCACAGAATAGCCCTCCGGCTTGTCTACTTCAATATACTGGAGATTATATAAAAAACTTACCGCAAAGCCATTGGTGGCATATAAAGAATTTGGCATAAATAAAGTTTCATCCAGCCCCAGGAAGCTTTTAATATTTCCATTTTGGAGCCCCAGGAAAATCCCGGCCAATGCTGCCAAACAGCAGGCTCCTGCCCCCAGACGGATCAGTTTTTCACGCATATGTACTCCGGGCAGGCGAATCTCCAGTTTTGCCGCCAGGCAGATCAGCAGGATAAATGCCAGAGCAACTGTCAGCATAGGATATTCCACGGAAAACTCATAGTTGCCTGTAACGCTCATGGCTGTGCCTAAAGATAAAAAATCCCAGGGCAGTATAGGGGAACCGCGGAAACATACAACATAATAATTGGCGATGCCTACAGCCATAGGAATACTGCAGCCGATCATTCCGGCAATTTTTCCTCTTCCTGTAATCAAAAAAAGCAGACCAAACAGTAAATAGAAAAACAGGATATTTACCACCTGCAGTATTGGACTCATTTCAAAACCATTATGAGAGTACGCCTCCAGCAAATAAAAACTGGCCGGCGGAAGAACAAACATCCACAAAATCCCGGGAATCTTTTTTAAACGGACATTTAAATTTAAAACAACGGCAATCCCCAGGATCAGCCCAACGCACTGTCCAAAGTAAGGCCACGAAAAGCCTTCTGTAGAAACACTATAAATATAAACCCACAGCAGCGCCAGAATCAGGCCCCCGTTGACTGCCATCCGCCTGCCGGGCTTAATAAAAATCTTTTGCATCTTTCCTGTACCCACTCCGTTCCTCGGCCTGTTGTAAAATTCGTTTTTCTCTGATTTTACATGTTCATTACAGACACTAATTATATCATTCCCCTAAAATCTTTCAAGGACCGGACAGGAAAATTTAAAAAATTATCACATTTCAGAAAACAGTTTTTTATGTTTGATCCAATAATATCCAACGCCTAAAGCATCCGCCAGAAACCATCCGATGGGCACAGACCACCAGATCCCGATAACACCGATCCCTGGTATTGCAGCAAGGATATATGCCAGCGCTACACGTGTACCTAAAGAAACAATGGTCAGGACTACAGACATTCCCGGCTTTCCCAAAGCCCGGTACAGTCCGTAAAGCAGGAACAGTCCGCCAATGAGGGCATAAAATGCCCCTTCAATATGCAGGTAATTTACCCCTTCCCTAATCACCGCTGCTTCACCGGCATCAATAAACAGTGTCATCAAAGGCCGTGCAAATACAAAAACGCAGATAGAGATCAACAGGCCAAAGCTTAAGGAGAGCCCGGTGGCTGCCCGGATCCCTTTTTTGATCCGGTCCTTATCCTTTGCGCCGTAGTTTTGGGCAACAAAAATCGAAAATGCATTTCCAAAATCCTGCAC
Organism: Candidatus Scybalocola faecavium; assembly: GCA_018713145.1. GTDB lineage: Bacteria > Bacillota > Clostridia > Lachnospirales > Lachnospiraceae > Catenibacillus > Catenibacillus faecavium. Next base: position 23,066 of record DVFP01000013.1, on the reverse strand, counting down.
AGGCAGATAGGCAAAGGCATCGATCTTCACCGCTGCAGCAAAAGCAGCCATGACTGTTGTTCCAAAACTGTTGACCAGGCCCTGGACTGCCAGGATCCCCAAATTCATAATCGACTGCTGCAGACAGGTCAATGCTGAAAAACTGCCGATTTCCCGGACACATCTTAAACGGAGACGCACATCTTTTTCCCGTTTTAACAAATGGGGAAACTTTATCCGGGTATAGATCCATATCCCTATACCGGACACATACTGGGAAATTACCGTAGCTTCAGCCGCTCCTGCTACCCCCCGGCCCAGTCCTGCTACAAACCACAGATCCAAAACAATATTCAGGCCGGCGGAAATAGCCAGAAAAACAAGAGGGACCAGGGAATTTCCCAAAGAACGGAGCAGGGAAGCAAAAAAGTTATACAGAAAAATGCCCACCATTCCCGCAAAAATCACCATTAAATAATCCCGCATCATCGCCTTTAGGCTTTCCGGGGTACGCAGGGCCCAGATGATCCAGTCAATGCCGGCAAAGATCACCACATTTAAAAGAATGGTCACTATCCCAAGCAAGGCAAAAGAGGCAAGGATCCCTTCCTTTAGGCCCTGTTGGTCTTTTTGACCAAAACGGATGGAAAATACGGTTCCGCTGCCCATAGCCAATCCCAGCAGGATGGATGTGAGAAAGGTCATCAAAGAAAAAGCCGAGCCTACTGCAGCCAAAGCATCTGCCCCAAGAAACTTTCCCACAATAAGCGTATCCGCAATATTATAGCATTGCTGCAAAAGATCCCCAAGGATCATAGGGATGGCAAAACGCACCATTGTTTTTATCACCGGTCCCTGTGTCAGATTATTGTCCATTTTCTACCACAACTTTCATTGCGAAATTTTTATATTAACATTCGTAATCTATTATAAACACAGATGCCGCAGCCGTCAAGAGCGGCTTAAAGGGATACCTTGACGCATCCCGGATAAACAAGGTATACTTTTAGGCGTTAACGTTCTTAAATTCCAGAGGAAAAAATAAGGGAGGAAAAAGAAATGTTTTTAGACGGACTTGATGATCTGGACAAAAAAATTGTCCAGCTTCTTATACAAAATGCCCGTATGTCCTATTCCGACATCGGGCAGAAGGTAGGAATTTCCCGGGTAGCTGTAAAAATGCGGGTACAGGCCCTTGAAAAAAAGGGTATTATCGAAGAATATACCACGATCATCAATCCCCAAAAGATCAGCGGCGCGGTTTCCTGCTATTTTGAAATAGAAACCATGCCGGATCAGCTTATGGACGTCGCCCGGATCCTGGAGGAAAATGATATGATCACCCAGATCTACCGGGTGACCGGAAAAAGCAAACTCCATGTTCACGCCGTAGCTTCCTCCAACGAGGAAATGGAAGACCTGATCTATAATACTATGGATAAACTTCCCGGGGTGACCCAGTGCAGCTGCAATGTGATCTTTTCACGAATCAAGGACATTAAAGGACTCCGGCTTTAAGGCCAATCCAAAATCTCCATCGCCCATGGTCCGGATCAGCTTCCGGGCCTTATTTGCGTAAAGCCTTCGAAAATCCTCACTTTCCCCGAGGCCGTGAAGGATGATCTCCACCGAAAAGCCCCGCCGGGTCAAAATATTATACCAGGAATCTTCATCGTCCCCGGCCATATCATTGCGGGCATGATCCCCGGCCACCAGCATAAAGGGCATAAGATATACCTTTTTTACCCCTTCCTTTTCCATCCGGTCCATCACCTCATCAAGGACCGGTGGCGCTTCCACATTGGCCACATACACAGCCCGGGTAGGAAGCTGGTCCAGATAATGCTGAAGGGCAAAATAGGAACTGTTTGAAAAATGCTCCGTGCCGTGGCCCATTAAAAGCACGACCTCCCGGTCACCGGTTTTTGGCATCCACTGTCCCAAAGCCCGGGCCACCTGGCTGTAATCATCATTTTCATACAACAAAGGCTGTCCCAGGGACACCATGATCTCCGGATGATCTTTTGCAAATCCTTCGGTATCCCGCTCCAGATTATGATATTCTGTCCCGGCCAGGATATGGGTGGGCAAAACTGCCACTGTTTTATAACCCATTTGAGCCAGCGCTTCTAAAGCTTCCTGAGGCGTGGAAATTTCCATGTGACAGACATTTTTCAGTTTTTTTATAATCATTCCTGAGGTAAAGGCCCGAAACAGGTCATATCCAGGGGCCGCAGCAGCCATCGCCTGCTCTACAGGGGCAATGCAGCTTTCAATAACCTGAGTATAGCTTGTTCCGAAACTTACCGCCAAAAGGGCTTTTTTATATTCACTCATCCTGTTTCTCTCCCGTCAAAACATTTTTCCCGAAAAATGGGCATGAGACACACATCTCCATGCAGAGTCCTATGCTTTTACACACAGACATAAAAAGCATGTCCATTTATGCCTGGCAACCCGTCCGCCAGATGGACCGTTACCGTTTTGATTTTATTATAATACGCTTTAATAATGGATTTCTATAAAAAACTTTTCCGGCTTGGGTAAGATTTTTGTTATTCTCTGCAATCAAAGGGACACACCGTCTGTTTCCCCCATAAAAAATGGGTGGTTATTACGGTCACGGATAAGAAAATCCGTTTTTGATCCGTAATACCACCCATTTTTTATACCATGCGCATCAGAATACTTCCCCAGGTCAAGCCGCCGCCAAACCCGGAAATCATGATCGTCTCCCCTTTTTTTACCTTTCCGCTGGCCATAAGCTCATCTAAAGCCAGGGGAACGCTGGCTGCGGAAGTATTTCCATATTCATCAATCGTAATGATAAACTTATCCATCGGCGCCTTCAGCCGCTTTGCCACAGATTCTATGATCCGGTAATTCGCCTGATGGAGAACAAAATGATCTACATCCTCCACTGTCATATGCTGGGCCTCAAGAACCTGGTGGATGCTTTCCGGCACCTTCTTTACCGCAAACTTAAACACCTCTGAACCATCCATAGACACATAGCGGGACTTGGGGATCAAAGTTCCCTCAGGACCTTCCTCCATATTGGCAGCCCTGCGCTGTTCCTCTGTCATAAACGGATTATCCATCTCCCGTTCAAACATTTTTAATGTATATCCCCGCTGACCATCCGTCCCCATAGACATACCTAAAAATCCAGGCTCATCACTGACGCCAAAAACAGCCGCGCCGGCTCCATCGCCGAAAAGGATACATGTAGACCGGTCTGCCCAGTTCGTAATCTTTGACAATACCTCGCCGCCGATAACAAGCACATACCGGGCCGCACCGCCCTTAATATACATAGCCGCGCACCCCATAGCATAAACAAAACCGGAACATGCGGCAGACAGGTCAAAGCAAAAGGCATTGACCGCCCCAAGCTCTTTCTGCACCGCACTGGATGCATTTGGCAGCGGCTCATCGGGAGTAAGGGTAGCCACAATGATCATATCCAGATCCAAAGGACTGATCCCAGATGCCTTAAGGGCCTTTTTTGATGCCTCCACACAAAGGGAGGTCAAGTTCTCTCCTGTGACAACATGACGCCTGCAAATACCGGTCCGGGTACGGATCCATTCATCGCTGGTTTCCACCAGACGGGTCAGGTCATGGTTTGTTACGATTTTTTCCGGCACACCTGATCCTGTGCCTAACAGCTTAACTTCTGACATTTATACCACTGACGCCGACACCTTGCCGGCGGTCGCCTCCTAATATTTTGATAATCAAAGTATATGTCCAAAGCCTGGAAATGTCAAGGCTTTTCCATCAGGCGTTTCACTAAGGCTACAGCACCCACTGCATCCTCCGAATATCCATCCGCACCGATTTCATCAGCATAGTCCTGAGTGATTACTGCTCCGCCGATGATCACTTTAGCCGGAACCGACTCACTGCGCACCAGAGCTACCACATCCCGCATTTTCTGCATTGTAGTCGTCATAAGCGCTGAAAGAGCGATAATATCCGCCTTATTTTCAACCGCTGCATCCACAATCTGACGGGCAGGCACATCTTTCCCCAGATCGATCACCTTAAAGCCGTAATTTTTCATCATCATGGCCACAAGATTTTTACCAATATCATGAATATCCCCTTCCACAGTGGCAATGACCACGGTATATCCCTCACTTTCCACCTTCTCGGATAATAACGGCTCTAAAAGATCTACGCCTTTGCGCATAGCCTCCGCAGACATCATCAGCTGAGGAAGAAAATAAGTTTTTGCATTAAAATACTCGCCCACCTGGTTTATGGCCGGGATCAAAGCCAAATCCAAAATAGAGGATGCCTCAAATCCGCCGTCCAAAGCCTCCTGCACATGAAGGGGCACCTGCTTTTTCCGTCCTTTAAGCACATCCTCATAAACGGCCTTTAAAAGCAGCTCATCAGGGACAGTCCCGGAACTTTTCCCTTCTCCGGCCCCGCTGTCCTTTTTGTCCGATGAGGAAGTATTTTTTTCTGAAACCAGGGGTTTTTCATGTTCCGGCACAGGGCTGTTTTTGCCTCCGGCCGGTTCTGTTTCCCCCACAGGGGCAGCGCCTGCCTTTGCGCCTGCATTGCGCTCCTGATACATGGCGGCATTTTCAATATACCGCAGGCTGGCATCTGCCTTATCCATAACAAGATCAGCCGCAAATGCACTGCGCATGAGCAATTCCTGGGACGGATTGGCAATAGCCATTGTCAGTCCCCGGGAAATCGCCAGCGCCAGAAAAATACTATTTACATAACTTCTGTCCGGCAGACCAAAGGAAATATTAGACAGGCCGCATACGGTAGCAATCCCAAGCGTATCATGACAATACTGGATGGTCTTTAACGTATCCAGACCGGCGGCAGGGTTGGCCCCCAAAGTTGCTACAAGTCCGTCTGCTACCATATCCTCTTTATAAAATCCCAGTTTTCCGGCTTCTTCCATGATCCGGGCCAGATTTTCCTTCCGCTGGATAAAATCTTCCGGAAGTCCCGCATCATTTAAAGGCAGCATAATAAACATTGCTCCGTACTTTTTCACTACAGGAAGCAGCTTTTCCAGCTTGACCTGCTCACAAGACACAGAATTTACCAGAGCCCGGCCGTGATAATGGCGCAGTGCCGCCTCCACTACCTGGGGGCTGCTGGAATCAATACATAATGGCACATCAACCACTTCATTGACAGCGTCAATGACCTCCAGCATCATCTGCTTTTCATCAATACCGCTCATGCCCACATTTATATCCAGGATTCCTGCCCCGTTTTCTACCTGGGACACAGCCATATCCTGGACCAGATCAAAACAGTGGTTTTTAAGTTCTTCCCTGAGAGCCTTTTTCCCTGTTGGATTGATCCGCTCTCCAATGACTTCAAAGGGGCCGTCCAGACTTAATTCCTTCATGGAATGTTCACCGGTAAGGATGGGCAGGCTTTTAGCCTTTGGAATATAGACTTCCATCCCGCTAACCTTTCGGGCAAGGAGACGGATATACTCCGGCGTTGTACCACAGCATCCGCCGATAATAGACGCTCCGGCTTCTACTAACGCTTTCATATGGAAGGCAAAATCTTCCTTCCCCATATCAAATACCGTATCGCCGGTAATCAGCTTCGGCAGCCCGGCATTAGGCTTAACTGCCAAAGGCACTGTGGCATAGGGCTTCATCCGTCGGATCAGCGGAAGAAGTTTATCCGGTCCTGTGGAACAATTCAGGCCCACAGCATCCGCCCCCATACTTTCCAGTGTAATAAGGGCTGTCACACAGTCGGTGCCATACATGGTCTTTCCCGAATCCTCCACCGTCATGGTCACCATGACCGGAAGATCGCACACTTCCTTTACAGCCAGCAGCGCTGCCCGTGCCTCTCCAATGTGCATCATGGTTTCAATAACAAACAGATCCACCCCTGCCCGGGCAATGGCAGATGCCTGCTCCTTATAGCAATCTACCAGCTCGTCAAAAGAAAGACGGCCCATAGGGGCCAATGTCTGTCCCGTCATAGTCAGATCACCGGCCACATAGCACCGGCCATCCGCTGCCTCCTTTGCCATAGCTACAAGAGCCTGGTTCAATTCCTCCACCTGATCTTCCAGGTGGTACTCAGCTAACTTGATCCGATTGGCCGCAAAAGTAGGGGCATAGATCACCTGGCTTCCTGCCTGGACATAGTCCCTTTGAAGCTTAATCACCACATCCCGGTTCTCCACCATCCACTGCTCCGGGCACACCCCCATAGGCATACCCATTTTCTGAAGGTTTGTTCCTGTGGCCCCGTCCAGAATCAGGGGGCCGCATTTAAGTAATTCTCTAAAGTTCAGCAAAGGATCCCTTCCTCTCTTTCAATGATCCGGCAGATCATCGCTGCCCGGTTAAAAGGTACCATAAAATAATAACCATCAACTACATCTTTCATTTGTTCCATGAGCCGGGCTGCACACTCAATACCCACAGCCTCTCCCTCTTCCCGGTTCATTTCCGGGGAATATCTAGCGACCACCTCATCAGGCACATGGATGCCGTAAATTTCATTTTTCATAAACAGCGCATTCCGGTAGCTGACCAAAGGCATAATACCGCCTAAAATCTTTGTCTTTACCCGGGATTTAATATAGGCGATCCGATCAATATCCGCCTCGGAATACAAAGGCTGGGTCAGGAAATAGGACGCACCGGCCTCGATCTTTTTTTCCATACGCTCAATTTCCTTTTCCAGGTTTGGCCGGCCATAATTTAAAGCCCCGCCATAAACGATAGGATCTGCCGCAAAATATTCTTCATTCATATGTTTCAAATATTCCATTAATGTAATGGAATTAAAATCATATACCGAGGATACTACCGGCCGATCTCCCGCAGGCACCGGATCCCCGGTCACAATAAGAAGATTGCGTATATCATTCACATAGGCGCCTAAAAAAGCGCCTCCCATGGCGATCTGGTTCCGGTCCCGGCAGCTAATGTGAGGCATCACCGGAAAATCCAGTTCTTTCTGGATCTTGGCCCCGACCATCATCGGATCCGCACGCATTTTGCCCATAGGGGAATCGGATAAAGTGATCATGTCGACCCTTTCCCCCTTTAAAAGTTCCACGGCCTGGAGGATTTTTTCCATATCTCCATTATGAGGCGGATCCAGCTCTACAACAACAGCTTTCTTCCCCTGATCCAAACGTTTCATTAAAGGATTTTCCACCGTTTCAGCCGCAGGAGCCTGGATTTGGATCTTTTGTTCTCCTTTATGACTGCGCAGGATTTCCCTGGAAATTCCTGCCCGACCTGCCATCTGGCGGATATAATCCGGCGTGGTACCGCAGCAGCCGCCAAGGATATTCACGCCAAGGCCGGAAATTTCTTCCATTTTATCTGCAAAATATCCGGCATTTTCCTGGTAAACGCTCCGGTCCCGTATCGTATCCGGATAACCGGAATTGGGCGCTGCAAGGATAATCTTATCCCCCAGATTCAGGCGGCGGAGGATCTGGTACATATGGGCCGCGCCAATACCGCAGTTAAAACCTACTGCATCAATGTTCATATCATTTCCCGCCGCTTCCAGGAGCTTTTTGGCGCTCATGCCGGATTTCGTATAGCCGAACTTATTCAGGCAGAAGCTGGTCATAACAAAAATCTTACTGTGTTCTTTAATATACTGAGCCACTGGCACAATATATTTCAGATCAGAAAAAGTTTCAAATAAAATAATATCTGCCCCTAATTCAATAAAAGTTTTTGCCATGAGCCTATATTCATCCAGTATTTCCTGCTCATCTTTTTGTCCGTACTCCGGAATCGGGCCAATATCCGCTGCAATAAATACAGGCCTGCCGCAGGTATTCACTGCACCTCTGGCAATATTAAAGCCCCAGGTCAGACACCGCTTTACTACAGCAGAAGGGTTATGGCTTTCCCCACCATAGCCGGCCCGCTTTAAAGTTTCATAATTCGCCGCAAAGGTATTCGTCCGGATCAAATTAGCTCCGGCCCGAATATATTCCATATGGATCTCTTTAATCACATCCGGAGCATCCAGATTTCCAATCTCCGACGGTTCCCCCCGGCGTGCGAACTTTTGTGAATAATAAGTTCCCATAGCACCGTCCATGATCAGACGGTTCCGTTTTAAAAAGTCTTTAATATTACTCATACTATATCCTTTCTATGATTTCGCCGCGTCTCTCACGGCATAAGGGTATCCCCTTGCGGGATTTCCATGTTTTCGCCGCGTCTCTCACGGCATAAGGGTATCCCCTGATGGGATCGCTATCTGGCCTTATAATTTTACATTGTACATGATATATAAAAAAAAGCAAGCATTTATCCCCTGCCCCATTCCCCTTGTCACACCATAAATTCATATGAAATGATGTAATAGAGCCGTTCTTTTGCACTCATAGCATCATAGGGCACAAGGGCAGCGATCTTTTTCATCCGGTATACAAGAGTGTTGCGGTGGACAAATAAATGGGACGCCGTTAAGGTAAGGCTCCGCTCATAGATCAGATAAATATAAAGGGTGTACGCAAAATCCGTTTCATTTTTCTTATCATAATCCATCAGCCGCTTTAACTGGGGACTGGCAAATACTTCCGCCGACTCTCCCTGTTTAAACACATGGGCAACATGCTCCATAAAATGATCCTTATAGATAAAAAGTCCGGGAGAGTTATCCTGGGCTGCCCCCAGTTCAATCGCTCTTAATGCCTGCTTATAATAATCCGGCAGATTAAAAATATTTTCAAAACGATTGCTCATGCCGCAGAAAATTCCCTGATTTACGCAAAAATTTCTTAACAGCTCCACATTCTCCTGAGAAAAACATTCCTCCGGCTTGTGGGAAAGAACGCCTACGATCTGCCCCTGATATAAGATTGTTTTTACCCCCGGAAACAGTCCTTCCAGCTCACTGCGTACCCGGTGAATATTTACGGTATGAAAACTTCTGGCTGTTTCCACCACAAAACAGTACAGATCATGAGAAAATTCCCGATTAACATAATTATATCGACTTTGAAGGCCCCTGGGCGATGTAACTTTTTTATCCAGCAAGTCACTTAAAAAGAATTCGTATGGAAATCCTTTTGTATTTTTTATAAATTCTGACTGCTGGAGCTTTTCATAGACAAAATCTCTGAAAATCGTAAGAAAATCATAATCAATGTCCTCAATAGGCTTATAAAAATCACTGACGACAATATGCCCTATATCTTTAACCGGATCAAAACACAGAATCAGACGATAACGGCCTAAAGTCTCATCCTTTGCCAGAACAGGGACCGGACTTTTCTTTACCTGCTCGTGAAGGGGGCGGCTCCGGTAAAAATAGTGATTGACAAAATCAAAATCATACTGGGTAAAACCGCCTTCGTGAAGGATCTGAAGGCTGTGGGCGTCCATATTTTCGGAAGAATCATTTGCGGCAATCAGCTTAAACGCCGCATTAAAAATAAAAATGGGATTCCCCATAACTAAAAAAGCCAGCTCAGTCATTTCCTGAACTGAGGCATCGTGAAACAAGGCTTCTGAAAGCTGTCTGGAAAATCCGGCCAGCCTCTGCTCATACTCAAAGGCTGCCAACATCTCTTCCGCCATGGTCTCCCCATCCCCTTGGATGCCTGAGCAAAAAAGCGTAAGTCCACGTTCTCTTGCCGCGCAGACAAGGTCCTGATCTTCAAAAGATCCGGTCGGAAGAAGGATATGGGTCCCGGAGCCGGCTGATTTCAGGTCATGGATTTTTAAAGGTCCTTTAAGAATATATAAAAGATAGGTCTTTTGAGCTTTGTCTGCCTTTTGGATCACGCGGATTCCTGAGATGCCCTGAAAGCTTACAGGCCCCTCCGGAATCCTGCGAAGCTGCCATTTTTCCGCAAATTTTTTTAATGCTCCCATAGTCTCCTCCTGAAAATGTATTAAAGGGCTGATGTGTTCCGGACACATTTTCGCCCTATAGTATTTATTTTAACATAATTTTTTTACTGGTTGTGTATTTTTGAACAAATTCCCGTAAATTCTTGTGAGGCAATGACGAACAAACCAGAGGACCGATCTGATAAAATAAGACAAACGAAATCAAAAAGCTTTAAAAGGGCGGCCCAAAAGGAGGTTATTATCATGGCGCGTGTTGACCAGATCATCATTAATGATAACTGTATTGGCTGCGGAAAATGTGTAAGGTCCTGCTTTACCGATGTTCTGCGGATGAATCCGGAAACGAAACGTCCGGAAGCCAGGTATCTTGAAGAATGTGAATGGTGTCTTGTATGTGAGGAGCAATGTCCTGTAAATGCAATTTATGTAAAACCTCACATTCCGGTAAAAATCCCACACTCATTTTAAGTAAACCCCGCAAGGGGATACCTCTATGCCGTGGAGGGCACGGCAAAAATAAGGAAAGGTTGTTGTGTTTTATGGTAAATTTGGAAAATGCAGGAAAGGTCATAACCACAGATGTGCTTGTGATCGGCGGAGGCATCGGAGGGCTTACTGCAGCCCTGCGGGCTAGGGAACAGGATGTGGATGTGCTGATCGTAGATAAAGCAAATGTAGGCTTTGCCGGCATGCCATCCCGGGCAGGAAACGGAATATTAACACTGAAAAAGGACTCCGATATTGACGAATATGTAGGTTATCTGGTAAAAAATCTTGGCGTTTACTTAACTGATCAGGATGCTCAGACCCAGCTTGCCCAGGTCAATTATGAAGCCCATCATAAAGTTATGGACTGGGGCGTTAAGATCACTACAGATGAAAATGGCGAGATCGGATTTTTCCCAAATCCATGCGCTCCCTGGTACAATTCGGGAATTGAGCTGAACTGTACAGAAACATTAAGAAAAACCGCATTAAAAAATGGCATTAAGATCCAAAATAACGTGCAGATCACTGCCCTGATCAAATCCGGAGATGTTGTATGCGGCGCTGTAGGCTATCATATTATAGACGGCACTTTTTACATTTTCCGCGCAAAAGCAGTCATTACCGCCTGTGCAGCCTGCGGCTTCCGCACGATCCGCATGTTTAACGGCCGGGGCGAAGGCGTTAAACTGGCATGGGATGCCGGAGCACAGATGCGCAATGCGGAATACGGAAACTTTGTGGAAATTGTCAGCGATGTGCTGGGAGAATCCATTTACGGCACTCAGACTATCGTTTACAATCAGAAAGGCGAAAATGTCTGGGATAAATATGTAAAATGGCCTGCACCGGATGTTTGTATTGAAATGATCCTTGGTATTGAAAAAGAATACCGGGAGGGCAACGGTCCTCTGTATGTTGATTTTTCAAAAATGCCTGAGGAATGGAAAGTCATCGGCCAAAGCGGCGGTGAGCTTATGGGTATGACCCGTTTCTTCCCGGACAAGTTAAGCTGGATGGGACGGTGCAGCAGCCGTGAACATGAGTATGCGGATCTTGGCGCTAAACCAACAGTTAAAACCGGCCTTCACGGCAATTCCGGTCCGGTGCGGGTGGATCTGGATTTTAAGACAACTGTTGACGGTCTTTATGTGGTTGGCGTTGACTGCTGCAACGGTTCCGGCGCCTTTGGTGCTATCCCTCAGCCTGGCGGACAGCGCGGCAGCGGCCTGACCTTTGGAATTACCACCGGTTATATCGGAGGAGCCAAAGCTGCCCAATATGCAAAATCCGTCCATCAGCTTCCTGTGCCGGATGTACAGGATATTCTCCAGAAAAAGGAAGAAGCCTTCCAATGCCTTAACCAGGAAGATGGGGTTTCCGCCTATGAGCTTATTGATCGTATCCAGGATGCTGTATGCCCCTTTGATGTATGTATACGAAGAAGCGAAAAATCCCTTACCGGCGCAATCGAAAAAATTGAGAGCATTAAAGCAGATCTGCCTAAGATGAAAGCCAAAGATTACCATGAGCTTATGGTATGCAATGAAACAAAGGCTATGGCGCTTGTGGCTGAACTTATGTTAAGAAGCGCCCTGGAGCGGAAAGAATCCCGTGGATTCCATTACCGTGAGGATTATCCGGAAATTGATAATAAAAACTGGCTGAAATGGACTGTAGCTGATAATGTGGACGGCAAAGTTGTCATTTCCACAGAAGACATTCCAATGGAACGGTATAAATTTAAACCCGAAGGCTGGGAGGCGAATTAATAGTGGAAAACAAATATAAGCCTTTTAAAGAATATGAAGCGCCTGCCATCTATCATGGAATGCGCACCATGAAAGATGTCTATGTAACGATGCGGGATGGTCAAAAACTGTGCATCGACATTTATCTTCCTGACGCTCCGGGCCCATTTCCCGCCCTGCTGTCCTTTGGCCAGCACAATAAGGATCTTCTGGATGCTGAATATAACAGTACCATGCCGCCTCAGCCGTCCTGGTCTCATTTCTGGTTCGGCAATATTGAATGTGGAGACACCAAATTTTTTACCTCCCGAGGCTATGTCCATGTCATCGCCCAGGCCAGAGGCGCTGGAAAATCCGGTGAAGGCACCCCTATGGACGCTTTGTGGGATCACTACGATCTGATCGAGTGGATGGCGGACCAGGAATGGTGCGATGGCAATATCGGCATGTGCGGCCTGTCTAACTTTGGCGCAAATCAGCTTATGGCAGCCGCATCTGCCCCTCCCCACCTTAAGGCTATTTTCCCTCAGGATCCGGGATGGTGCTACGGATTTTTCCGGGAAATGAATCTGGGAGGTGTTTTAAATACTTTATTTTACCATCTGGACCATATGAGTGTGGACCATATGACCCGCACTGAACCCCCAGAACTTCCTGAAGATATGGAAACTTTATGGGAAGCAGCCATGAAAAATCCCGATTATCAAATGTACAAAAACTTTTATAATCTTTTAACCCAAAAAGGCCAGAACAATCCTTTGGGCATGACCTTCCCCTTCCTTTTATATCCTTATGACCGGCCGGAGGAATATGCGCCTATGGCCCGGCATAAAATCGACAGTATTAAGATCCCTGTGTATACCGGGTCCGGACAGTATGCCATTGACTATCATTTCCACTGGCAGGGCGCCCAGCACTGGTGGAAGGAGCTCCATGACATTCCCAAAAAGCTCATGCTCACCGGTCCGGCCCACCAGGAACGGCCATTCCATTCCATGGATATGCACCAGGAAATGATGAAATGGTATGACTATTGGCTTAAGGGGATTGACACAGGCGTTATGGATGAGCCCCCGGTGCGCTACTGGGTAACTGGAGAAAACCGCTGGCATTATGCCGCTGATTGGCCGATTCCGGGAACCCGGTGGACACCTTATTATCTGGACAGTTGGGAACGGCTGCGCACCCGCCCTATCGATCCGGATTCCTGGGACGGCACGAACGAACCGGACAGCTTTGTTCAGATGCCGCCTACCTTAACCAACAAAATTTCCAAATTAAGATATATGTCGGAGCCGTTAAGTGATGATCTGATGATCGCAGGCCCTATTGCCATGAAATTTTATGCATCTTTGGACAGCGAAGATACCAACTGGTTTATTACCTTAAAGGATCTTGGCCCGGATACCAGCGACCGTACCGGCCGTGAAGGCGAGCAGGAAATTCCTCCCCTTCCGGAAAAATATCTGACAAAGGGTATGTTAAAAGCTTCCATGCGGGCTTTAGATGAAGAAAAATCCCTTCCTTACAAGCCATGGCATAAGCTGACCCGGGAGGCTCAGGAAATGGTGGTTCCCGGAGAAATCAATGAATATCAGGTAGAGGTTATGTCTGTGTGCCACACCTTTAAGGCAGGGCACAGGATCTGTGTAGAAATATCCTGTCTGGATCTGCCTACCGGCGCCTGCTGTGTCACCAACACAGAATATATCCCTTACCACATTTGCAGAAATGCCACTGTGCTCCATAAAATTTACCGGGACGGCAATCATCCATCCCATATTCTTCTGCCGGTTATACCAAAAGAAGCCCAATAAATCATCACGCCCCGATTACCGCGATACCTCGGTCGTATTGCACAAAAAACCCGGGCCATTGCCTGACAGACAATGGCCCGGGTTTAATGCAAATACATTTCTATAATTTAACAGACTCCTTTTTATCTGTAATCCTGCAGTTTTCTCCATCCTCTGATGTTCTTCTAAAAAGCTTATTTAAGTTAAACTCCTGAATGTGATCGATCAAAAATGAAGACAGCGTTACAGTGATCACAGAAAAAACAATCTTTGTAAATGGAATATAAGTCAGTGAAAGTCCAAGGACGACCAGGTCTGTAAACAGGTAAGCCCGGGACAGACGCCAACGGGTCACTCTGGAAATGGTTAAAGCCAGAGCATCATCGCCACCGCTGGAGCCTCCCTGCCGGACAATGATCCCGACGCCAACGCCTACAAACAAGCCTCCGGCAAGCGCCGCCGCCAAAGGATGAGCGGACAGATCCGGAAGCATATGGGGAAATAATTCCCATATTTTATAAAAAAGTGACACGCTTAAGGTGGAAATCACAGATATTTTAATAAACCGCCCGCCTAAATATTTAAATGCCAGTAAATAGCAGGCAATATCCAGCACCGGGGTGATCAGCGCCGGGGAAATGCCCAGCCAGTTCTCCACCAAAAGCATCATACCGATCACTCCCCCTTCGGTAATGCCGGTCTGCTGATGGATATTATGGATGCCAAAGGTGCAGATCATTGCTCCGAGAATGATAAGGAGGACCTTTTTTACAGATAAGCCCTCCATAAGTTTTTGGGTAAACCGTCTTATTTGAGACATAAAATTTCTCTCCTTGCTTTTTGCCCATATACGGGTATAATAAATATCATGTCAAGGCACAAAGCCATTCCTTTATAGAATACAATCCGCGAGACCCGTCTGCCGAACCGTTTCCGGGCTTTGCCTCTGGTATTAGGATAAAGGATATAGTAACTATAATGTCAAGGGGGAATTTTTCATGGAAGATCTGTTTTCCATTGGTGAAGTATCCAAATATCAAAATATTTCCAAGCAAACTCTGATCTTTTATGATAAGATCGGTCTTTTTTGTCCGGCCTATGTGGATCCCAACAATGGCTACCGCTACTACAGCGCCAGCCAGATCGACCGCCTGGACACTATATTGATCATGAAAAAAATAGGTTTTTCTCTTAAAGAGATCAAGGAACATATGGAACACTATACGATCGACAGCAGCCTGGTCGCCTTAAGAAATCAGATCAGTGTCATTGATCGGCAGATCCGGGAGCTTGAGCTGATCCGAAGCCGCGTTGTCCATCGGTGCGGACAGATGGAGGCAGCCAGGGCCTGCCAGGCAAATGAGCCCCAGGTCATCCTTGAATCAGCCCCTGCCAGGCATCTTTTATTTGAGCCTGTAAACGCACCCTATACCTTAAAAGAAATCAGCATTGCCACAAAAAAATGTTTTGCCGAAGCCTTTAAAAAGCACCTCCCTATATTTTTCCAGAGCGGTGTCATCGTTCCATTAGAGCGGATCCGCCAGGGACATTATACCCAGGCCTCCACAGCTTTTCTGCCCATTGAGCCAACAGATCAGGCAAAAAATATCCAAGCCATGCCTGCCGGAAAATGTGCCGCCATTTATCATGTGGGCGACTATCTGTCCATCGGCCGGTCTTATGAAAAGCTCCTTAGCTACTGTCAGACCCACAACCTGGAAATCATTTCTGATTCCTATGAGTTTTGCATTAATGACTACATTACAACAAGGGATGAAAACGAATATATTACAAAAATCCTTTTTTATGTGAAAACGGAAACCTCAATGAAAAAGGGCTGTGAAAAAGGGATTTAAAATTCCCGATTTCACAGCCCTTTCTTTTATGGCCTGATTTAAGGACTTACTTTTTGCTGCGGTGTCTGCGGTATATGCATGCAGCTGCAGCGCCAATGACCACGATCAGGGATACGCCTGCCACGGTCCACCATAGCCACAGTACCATATCATCTCCGGTCTTTGGCGCATCCAAGGCGCCGTCCCGCTCAAATACAACATAGATGGAATGATCCCCATTGATTTTTTCAAATGTATACTTGTTGCCGTTCACCTTAACTTCCTTGCCGTCAATGTATACATGGGCGATCTTGTAATCTTTGTCCGGTGTCATGGTGAAAGTGTAATCCTGAGCCTGTACAGTCTTTAACGTTCCTGATGGTGTAATCGTTCCACCCTTGGCCGCCGTAGCTTTTAAAGTAAACTCTTTGGCAACGACCGTAAAGGAGGTGGTCAATGTCTGTTCCTTTCCGGCGCTTTCCCAGCCGGCAGACGTATAAGTTTCCAGGCCAAAGGTAATCGTCAGCGTATATTTTCCGGCTTCCTTTACGCCAAAAGCCATCGAATAATCTGTACTGTCCCAGCTTCCCTTAGCACCGCTGCCCCAGCTCCAGCCAACAGGTTTCCACCGGCTGTCCCCGGGAACCGGAGCGGTATTATCCATTCCGCTGCCTGTCACCTGAATGGTAAAGGTTGATCCTGCATCATAGACCCCATTCGCTGTAATCCCTTTCACCGAAGAATCGGCAAATGCCACCAGCGTCTTTACCTCCAGCGGTGTACTTTGGTGACTTTCCATTGCCTCGTTAGGATCATAGCTCATACGAGTCACAACCAAATACTGGGTTTTGGGATTTAACCCGGTAAATTCACCGCCGGTCTGCCATGGAGACAAAACACCGTTTTTATAAATCGCATATTCCTGGTGCTCTGCTGTTTCTACTGTAAGCGAGTTTTCAGTGCGGTCTTTTAAAACCGGAGCTGCCGGTGCCTCCGCCCCGGACTTTAACGTATTTACTGTCAATACATCTGTCACTGTGGAAGGCATCTGCTTTTCAGGGTCATAGCTCATACGAAATACAAAGCTGTATTGAGTCCCGGGTATAAGGGATTTAAATACAGCATCGGACTGCCAAAGAACCTGGCTGCCATTCACCAGTCCAAACTCCATACCGGCAGTATCTCCGGAAAAAGTAATCTGAGTATCCGTGCGTTTTGCAACATCCGGCATAGCCGGTGCCGGAAGGGCGCTTTTCAGAGTGTGGACCATAAGAGCCTCTGACGGCTCGCCGGCATTATAATCCTGTCCGTCATAAGTTCCCCCTTTTACCCGGACTGTTACTGAATAATCACTGTCTGCCGTTAAACCGGCAAACTCCGGGCTGTCCTGATAATCTGTTCCGTTAATGCTGAATTCATAAGCAAAATCTTTATCCGTTCCTTCGGCCAGCTCTACTGTAATGCTGGTATCCAAGACAGCTCCAGCCACCGGTGCCTTCGGCGCAGCCGGCGTAACAGGTGTTTCAGGTGTCTCAGGTGTTTCAGGTGTCTCAGATGTTTCAGGTGTCTCAGCCGATGCGTTAGTTTCCTTAGGAGCGTCAGTTTCTTCCGGTGCCACAGAAGCTTTTGTCTCTGCAGATGTCTCTGATTCCGGCTCCATCTTTGTCTCTGACGGTGCCTTCATCACATCTGAAACCAGAGAATTTACTGCCGGAACACCATCCGGTGCCTTAGTCTCCTCCGGCGCCTGCGTCTCTTCCGGCGCCTTGGTCTCTTCCGGTGCTTTGGTCTCTTCCGGCGCTTTGGTCTCTTCCGGCGCCTTGGTCTCTTCCGGTGCCTGCGTCTCCTCCGGCGCTTTGGTCTCCTCTGGCGCCTTTGTCTCTTCCGGTGCTTTGGTCTCCTCCGGCGCCTTTGTCTCTTCCGGCGCTTTGGTCTCCTCTGGCGCCTTGGTCTCTTCCGGCGCTTTGGTCTCCTCTGGTGCCTTGGTCTGGGTTATGAATGATTGAATATCTTCTTCCTTAACTTCCTCCGTATCCTTTACACGCCGGGCGAAACGATATTCCGTTTCCGGAAGCAATTGGGAAAAGCTTACAATGGTCTCGTTAGTATTTTCATCAATACTATACTGAGCCTCTTTTGCCCACTTCCATACAGTTTCCTCGTTTTCTGCGATTTCCATACCATATTCATATCCGTCCTGTACTTTCAGTACAATAGTATCCCCGGAAATGGAAACCACTTCCATTACCTGTTTGTCTGCGTTCTCCTCCGGGCTGTCATTCGCAAAGGCAGTACCGGAAATGCAGGAAAATATCATAAGAACTGCCATTAAAAAGCCCAGAAATCGTTTTCTTTTCATTTTCATAATTCCACCCCTTCCGTCTGAAATTTTGTCCCTATATCCTTTCCCGCGGTACAGGTACAAAGACAAAATTCATTGGTTTTTTGATACTTATATTATACCAGCTCACAAAGATAAAGTATAGCTTTTCTCAGAAAATATAAATTATTTCCGCAAAATTTCAGACTTTTGTTATCATTTCTTCAGCTTTCGTTTTCCTACTGAAACCAGAACCTGAAAAAACCTTTGGGGAATTAGAAGCATACACATGATCCCGAGAGTGATCGCCACAGCAACCTTCAATGTTTCCACACCTTTGGCCGAGGCCATGGAAAATTCGCTGATAATAAAATAATAAGACGTATAATAAATACCTACTCCGGGAACCAGCGGGAAGATCCCAGGAACAAGAAAAATAGTCACCGGAGCTTTCCGCACCACGGCAAAGATCCGAGCCAGCAAAGTGACTGCCATCACTGCGATAAATGTGGCAATAACAATGCCCTGGTTTTGTGAAAATCCCCGGTAAAACACCCAGCCAACAGCTCCAATAAGACCGGAAAAAAACCACTCTTTTTTCGGCACATTAAAGATCACGCAAAACGCGTCTGTTGCCAAAAGGGCTACAAAAAATTCAATCACTAATGTAAGCAGCATTTTTAGCCTCCTTATCTTCCGGTCAATAAAACAATTTATACACAACGCCAACGCCAATAGCCATGCACACGGCTACCAGCAGCGCGTCTATAAGCCTTATGGTACCTGACAGATAGTCACCGTTGAAAAAATCCCGGATAGACGTAGTCAAAGGCACCCCCGGCACAAGGATCACAAGCCCTCCAATGGTCATGCTGTCCATATTTAATCCGGCAAATATGTAAGCAAATACCATGCCAGCAAAAGTAACCAGGGCGCTTCCGAAAATGGTCTGCATAACCTTTGAGATTTTTGCCCGTCCCATAGCATATTGGAGCAAACACAAAAGGATGCCAATGGGCGCCGCCCCAATACTGTCAGCCACGCTGCCGCCAAACAAATAGCAAAAGCTGGCAGCGCCAAGGGCATATGCCCCAATAAGCCACCGCATGGAAACACCCTTATGTCCTGCAATTTCTCTCATCTGCTTTTGGGCTTCCTCCAAAGTATATTTTCCTTCACAGATTTCCCTGGACAACTGATTGATCTGGGCCACCTTTCCAAGATTTGGCGTTGCCAGGGGCACATACTTGACCTGGGTACAGCGTGACTGATCTTTATGATACATGGTCACAAAAATACCGTTGGATACTGCATACACATCCACATGTTCTTTACCAAAGGCTTTTCCCACGATGCCCATGGTATCCTGGACTCTGGCAATCTCTGCTCCGTTTTTAAGCAGTTCCTCTCCCATCATGGCCACCAGATCCATGACCTTACGTCCATATGCAATCTCCTGCTCCATACATCCACTCCTCATCTCTTTCTCCCAAAACAGTATTTTGCAGGGCAAAACCACTGTCCCAGGTTCATATTTTTTTTACAAAATAGATACTTACTTTTAAGAAAGTCCCTCTGTAAAACCCAGTGCATCTATGCTATACTATAATATAGCGTGAAGGGAGGACTTCCATGGACCTAAATAAAAATAATATGAAAAAGATCCTGTTTATTATTTTTCTTGGGATCTTATTTTATACTGCCATCGGCCATTTGAATATTATTTATGGCGCGATCCGGCAGATCATATCCCTGCTCTTTCCCATCCTTTTAGGCATGAGCATCGCATTTGTGCTGAACGTGCCTATGCGGGCTATTGAACGGGGACTTTTCGGCAGCTACAACGGCAGGCACAAAAAGCTGATCCGCAAGATCCGGCGTCCTGTAAGCTTTATTGTAACACTGCTGTGTATCATCGGCGTTATATGTATTGTTATATTATTTATTGCGCCCCAGCTGGTCAACACGATCCAGTCCATTATTTCAGCGATCCCGGTATTTTTTAACCGGATCCAGAATAATATTAATGACCTTTTAAATGAGTATCAGTGGATTGCTGATAAGATCGGCGACATAGAGATTGACTGGGGATCCATCAGTTCCCACTTAACGGAATTTCTCCGCAGCGGAGCAGAAAAGATCTTTTCCTCTGCAGTGGGGATCGCTACATCTGTTATTAACGGCATTGTCACTTTTTTCCTTGGCTTTTTCTTTGCCATTTATATTTTATTTCAAAAGGAAAAGCTGTCCAGTCAGTGCCGAAAGCTGCTTTATGCCTATATTCCCGAAAAGCGGGCGGATCGCATTATAGAAATCGCATCTTTGTCCAGCCGCACCTTTTCTAAATTTTTGTCCGGTCAATGTCTGGAAGCAGTGATCCTTGGGACCATGTTCTTCATTGTTATGTCCATCATCGGCCTGCCCTATGCCCTGCTTATTGGCGTACTCATTGCCTTTACCGCTTTGATCCCCATTGTGGGTGCCTTTTTGGGCTGTATTATCGGAGCGCTCCTTATGCTTATGGTCAGCCCGGGAGATATGCTCCTGTTTGTGGTCCTGTTCCTGATCCTCCAGCAGATTGAAGGAAACTTTATTTACCCAAAGGTGGTGGGCAGCTCTGTTGGCCTTCCGGCCTTATGGGTCCTGGCCGCCGTGACGATCGGAGGAAACCTGTGGGGCGTTGCAGGTATGCTGATCTGCATCCCTCTTTTCTCAGTTTTTTATACCCTGCTGAGAAACCGGACCCACATTTGGCTGAAGAAGAAAAATATACGACCGCAAAAATATCTGTAGCAAAGGCTTAACAGCCCTTTATCAGTTTAATACTCACCAAAAGACCCTGGGGCAGGATGTTGATCTAAACAGATCCATCCCTGCTCCAGGGTATTTTTATTCTTAATCCCATGGATGAGACTTTTAAAAGTCATCAATATTATCCAAAGTATACACAGGCTCAAAATCATCTGTATCGCTGCAGATCCTTCCCCCGGCTTTATTTAAAAGCTCTTTCATCACCTGACGGACGCAGGGCAGATCCCGCTCATCATAACTGATCTGATAAATGGTCTTTATCCCATGATCCTGAATATACTCCTGATCCAACGGATCTACAAAGCACTTCCACGCATCCTGGAAGATCAGAGAATCATTTTCCATGATTACTTCCATAAGATTCAGCTCTGTCCATATTTCAATTTTTTCCTCATCTACTGTAGTAATATACCGGGATAACTCCTTGGCACATGTCTCCCCAGGGATCATATAATAAAATTCCAGTATCTTTTTAGGACTTTTCCTTATCCCTGTGATTTTTTTTCCAGCGGTTTTCCCTCCGCCGCTTTTTTTACTGCTCATGCTTTACTGCCTCCCTCATGATTTCTGCTGAAGCCTTCATGATCTTTGCCGTCAGTCCCCAGATCCGGTGACCATTGCTCTCCGGATAAAAATAGACCATGCTCCATCCGCTCCGCCATGGATACTTACGGCCTCCCGGAATGGCATCTACCGGGAAATCTTCATCGGGTCTTGTAAAAATGTGGTTTTTATAGCCTTGAGGCTCATTTTCCCAGAAAAATTCCACAGGTACACAAAAAACCTCATCCACCTCACTCTGACTGAAGGTTCCTTTATAATCTTTAAGCTTCACAAGATAAGGGGCAATCATCTGTCCTGATGGAGACAGATAAATATCCATCGGAGCCACCACCTGAATATGATCAGATGCTATGCATAACTCCTCTGAGGTTTCCCGCACTGCCGCTGTCATAAAATCTTCTCCCGGTTCCACGTGGCCGCCCGGCAAACATACTTCCCCGGGCTGATGAGCCAGCGAACGGGCCCGCACTTCAAATAAGATATTTGTTTTTCCTTCCATCTCTACCAGAGGAATACTTAAAGCAAACTTTCTGTATTCTTCAAACTCCATGATCCCAGGTGTCCTTTTAGACAGACTTTCAAACAAAAAACCATCAACTCCTAAACCTTGGCCAAACATGTTTTGCCGCTGTCAATAAATTTCCATCCCTATCTTAGCATAGAAACAGTTTTTAGGAAAGTGGAGAAATAAAAAAGAAAGATGCAGATGGGGTTATCTTTGTCTCCCCAGTTTATACAGAGAATCTGTCTGCCCGTATGCAGGCAGCCCTGGAATGACCTTCAATAGAAACGGATTAGACACCTGACAGACAATTCCGTCAGATCTGCCCATTTACGGTGCGGACCTGACGGAATCACTATGTCCATTCATATCGCGTTTTTTTATCAGGTTTATTTAAACAATTCTGTCAGCTCCATTAAGGATTTGATCTTATAATCACACTTATCATAGCTTGTGGCATCCCCGATGCCTACAGCGGTCATGCCTGCAGCTTTTGCAGCGTCAATACCTGCATAAGCATCCTCCACAACCACACAGTTATCATAAGATTCTCCAAGGAACTGGGCAGCTTTTTCAAAAACTTCCGGATCCGGCTTGGAATGAGTAATGTTTGTCCCGTCAGAAACAGCGTCAAACATATCGTCAATAGCTACCTGCTTTAAAATAAATTTTGTATTCTTGCTGGAAGAACCGATCGCCAGTTTATGGCCCTGCTCACGAAGAAGTTTTAGAGCGTTTCTGGTATCCTCTGTCACATCGTCCGGTCCCATAGTCTTTAAAAGCTCTTTATAATAATCATTCTTGTACTCCATCAGGTCTTCCTTTTCCTTCTCAGATAAAGGTGCACCCTCGTAGCGCTCTAAAATGATCTCAAGGCTTTCACGGCGGCTAACGCCTCTTAACCGGTTATTGATCACCTCGTCAAAATAAATTCCCATTTTGTCTGCCATTTTCTTCCATGCCTGATAATGGAACTTATCCGTAAAAACAAGCACTCCATCCAGATCGAAAATAATTGCCTTCATCACAAATCTCCTCGTATAATAAGTTTGTAAGCAAGAAAAACAGCTTACAGACTTATTCTTTTTTGGTATAAATGGTAAGGATTTCTACGAGGCACTCCCCTCATCCCGATTCCCATCTATACAGTTGACAGTTACAT
>DVFP01000012.1 GCA_018713145.1 Candidatus Scybalocola faecavium | reverse complement strand
TAAATGTTGTTGTGAAGCAGTATGATTATCCAGGGGACAAGTGCGCCCTTTTGGGGAGGCGGTAGAATGAGTGATGAGAAGCACACATACTGGGATATAAAACAGCCGGGAATTTCGTTCAATCTTGGCAGTGGGCGGATTGCGCTTTACCGGGCCACGCTGGAAATCATGGGATATCCAGAGTTCTACCGGTTCCTGTTTAATCCGGGGAAAAAGATGCTGGCTATCCAGCGCTGCGGGATCGATGATCCGGGAGCGCATAAACTGCCGAGGATCATCAAACGGGAAACCTGCGATGTGAGCAGCAAGGATCTTGTCAGGCTCCTGTACCGAAGCTGCCGATGGGATCCTGATATGACTTACAGAATACCGGGAGTGGGTTATCCTGGCTCTTTTGCTGTGACCTTTGACCTGCATAAAGCCTTTGAGATAAACGAAAAATGAGTGCAGGAAGAACGCCATGGCTGTGGGAGACATATCTTCCTGAATCATTTTAATATGAATTGAACATTTCTGTCGGGGGTAAAGTCTCCCGTCTGAGGATGATATTATCATTCGCATTATAAAGCGAAAAGAATGATAATATCATTTCTGATGGAAAAAATGAACTTTTCAGTTCCATAGACCTGTTTGACCGTTGGTTGTAAAACTGACGGTCTTTTTATTTTTGCCCAAAATGAGAAAATTGATGAATATTTCAGAAAATGAAGCTCATTCTGCGATTTATTGCTCTGAAAATGAGTATTTTGCGCGTCGATGCCGCCATTATAAAGCGAAAGAAAGTAAAGCGGAATGGCTACCCTCAAGAATTAGTTAGTTAGAGATGGGGTATGGTGACTGGAAAACACATGAAAATGGGCTGGAAAAGATGTTTTCGTGTAGAAGCGTTCGTATAGTGAATTCTTCATTATAAAGCGAATGTCCGATGGGTTAGGCGGTGAGTTTATCTATTATAAAGCGAAAGTGGAAAGCATTATTGGCTGGCAGGGAAATGTAATTATTCATTTTGGATACAAGTCAGCGAAGAATGATGAGGTCATTATAAAGCAGAAGTTGTGGCCTGAAGAATGATGTCCACATTGCTGAAAGCCTGATTTTATCAGCGTTTATAGGGAATGTTCTTCACGTGATGTCATGTCTGTCCAAATGGTATTAGCTGCTTCGTGAGCGTCATTTTTCGATTGTTATGTACAAAGTGAGTCTATCCAAATGGGATTATTGAAGGCAATAAAGTATTCAACATTTGAGGTGTCTATCCTAAATGGAATAGTTGATGAGTTGATAAGGAGAATGAACATTTCAGACATTGAATTAGGATATTTTCGTAAAATACCTTTTGGATAAATTTGAACTGACAGAAGACAAGCCTCTAAGCCGCAAGGGCAAGGAAGAGGACCCGTGCGGTGTGGAGCTTGTCGTGACATTATCTGCTTCAAAGAAACGCACAGCCACTTCCATACCCTTTCTGACCTGCAGGAGCTTGTCAGAAAGAATCCCTTTATCTTCCTCGGATAATTCAATTTTTGTAATTTTCAGATGATCCAGGCCTTCCGCCTCAATCTCTTCCTCATATCCACGCAGTGCCGCAAATGGAGAGAAGATTTTGGCTCGGTTGGAAAGGGCCATCCGAGGATGCTTGTATGGCGGCTCCGGACGGGAACCTTGCAGGATATGGGCATATTTCTGGACGATGATCTTTTCCTTTGGTGTATTTTTATCATCTGACATAATGTCTTAGCTCCATTCAAATTATTCAAAGGCTTTGTGGCAATGTTATTGATAGTTAATAGGGGGATAGAAGAATGGCGGTTCTGGTACCGGATCTGGATGCCTGCCGCTGCAAGCTTCCATAAATAATTTCCTGAAGGAAATTATTTATGGAGAGTAAAAGCCATCTTCTAATCCCTTCCTTCTTTTCATATAATGTGATACCTGGGTTGTAATATGCCGGCCCGTTTCCCGGTCAGCCTATGAAAAATGACCCGGGAGTGCAAAATCCTATTGTTAAGACGATGTTAAATGGATTTTTTATGCATCCAAAAGATCTATCTATGTAAGGGGAGGAGCTATGAACAGACATAAGGCTTTGGTTAAACAAACGAAAAAGGCCCATTTTAAGACGAAAAAAGCGCCTTCCGATATATCAGTAAAAACACTGTTTAAGGATTCCATTCATTCCCTGGATGTTACTGGCAATGATCCGCCGACCATGTATTTGTGGGGAAACCGGAGCCTATATATTGAGCATTATGAAAAAATCCTTGAGTATACCGGCATTTGCATCAAACTTCAGCTTAAGCATATGGTGCTTAAAATAGAGGGACAGGGGCTTATGGTTGAGTATTTTTCCAAACATGAACTTAAAGTTCGGGGGAATATTGATAGGATCGATTTTACAGACCAGGACCGGAGGGAACCGGTATGAGCAGGTTCATGGATTTTCTTGCCGGAACTGTAGAATGTTGTGTAAAGAATGGAGCAGTGGAACGCTTTTTTAATCTGTGCAAAAGCCGGGACATTGTTTTGGAAAATATACGGGAAAATAACGGAATAATTTACTTTTCAATAAAACTGTCTCATTTTTGGCAGCTTCGTCCTGTTGTGAAAAAGTGCAGGGTAGTTCCTCATATTTGCCGGCGAAAAGGGCTTCCCTTTCTTATAAGAAAGCACCGGCGGCAGGCCGGATTTTTGGCCGGTATCCTCCTGGCATGTGTCCTTTTAGCTTTTTTATCTGGTTTTATATGGAATATTGAGTTTTATGGCAACTATGGACATACCGAGGAAACCCTGATTGCATTTTTAAAGGAAATGGGCGTACATACCGGACAGTTTAAAGGGCATGTAGACCTGGATGATCTGGAAGATGAGCTTCGTCTGGCCTTTGATGATATTTCCTGGGTCAGCGCAAGGATTGACGGAACAGTGCTTAAAATCCAGATCAAAGAAGGCCTTGTGCTTACGCCGGATGAGGAAAAGGATGTGCCGGGAAATGTAGTCGCTCTCCAGGATGGAATCGTTTCTTCCATTGTTACCCGAAGTGGAACCGCCATGGTTCAGGCCGGGGACAGGGTTTTTGCAGGAGATGTGCTGATTTCCGGCACTGTGGATATTTATAACGATGATGAAACGATCCGGGAAACACGTTTTGTCCATGGGGATGGGGATGTTTATCTCCAGACAGTATATCATTGTGAGGATTATTATCCTGCCACATATGTGAAAAAGCACTATACAGGCAGAGAAAAAACTCAGGTTCAGGCCGAGCTTTTTGGCTATCTTTTTGCTTTTGGAAATGGTCTTGCCGGGAAAGAAACTTCTTTACCGTCGGATCCGGCAGGCAATGCTGCAGAAAATACCGGGATTCTTTACCGGGAAACGGCGACTACCGTGACCAAATATCGGCTGACTCCGAATTTTTATTTGCCTGTGCGTCTTTATACTATAAAATCTAAAACCTATACAAAGGAGATCTGCACTTATACCCGGGAGGAGATGGAAATTCTTGGCCGGGAGGCTATTGAGAAGAAGCTGGAAGATTTTGCAGATGAAAATATTCAGATCCTTTCTCAAGATCTGACCGTGGAGATTACTGAGGATTATTACAGGATCCTGGGAGATATTCATATGATCGTTCCCGGCGGCTCCTTTGAGCCATATGGCTCTTGACGGGGCAAAAACCGGCTGATAAAATGGACATATGCAGCAGCTGCAAACCAAACCAGGCAGCAGCCATATGTCTGTTTTTTTGGCCAGAAGGAGCAAGCTTCCTTCAGGGATACCTGTATGGCTTAAAAAATGGTCAAAAAGGAGGAAATATGTGCGGAAAATTATCCCATTTTGATTCCTCGGGAAATGCGGTGATGGTGGATGTATCTGAAAAAGAGATTACCCGCCGGACAGCCGTGGCCCGGGGATATATTTCAGTCAATGACCAGGTAATGGCAGCAGTTCTTTCAGGAACCGCAAAGAAGGGGGATGTTCTGGGCGTGGCCCGGGTTGCCGGGATTATGGCAGTTAAAAACACCTCATCTTTAATTCCCATGTGCCATACCCTGTTGATTCATAAGTGCAGTGTAGATTTTCAGGTGGATGAGGACCGGGGGTGGATCTGGGCAGAATGTACTGTCCGGGTAGACGGTAAGACCGGCGTGGAGATGGAAGCATTAACCGGGGTCAGCGTAGCCCTCTTAACTATTTATGATATGTGTAAGGCCCTGGACCGTTCCATGGCGCTCCATAACATCCATCTTGTTAAAAAAACCGGCGGAAAAAGCGGCGATTATTATAACGATCTCATGCCGGAAAATGCCCCGGCAAAAGAAACTGATCTGGCGGCGGAAGCAGCTCCGGTCCCGGAAGGTGATGCCGATGATTGATTCCCGGGGAAGGACCATTGACTATCTGCGGATTTCAGTGACTGACCGATGCAATTTAAGGTGTGTATATTGTATGCCGGAAAATGGCGTTCCAGCCCTTTCCCACACGGAAATCTTAACCTATGAGGAAATTGTCCGGATTGTTAAGGCAGGAGCTGGCCTTGGAATAAAAAAAATAAAGCTTACCGGGGGCGAGCCTTTAGTTCGCAAGGATCTGGCACAGCTGGCAGCATGGATCAAACAGGTGCCTGGGATTGAATCTGTTACAATAACGACGAATGGTATCCTTTTGGAGCGTCAGTTAAAGGATCTGGTCAACAGCGGGATTGACGGAATAAACATCAGTCTGGATACGCTGGATGCATCGGCCTATGAAAAGATCACCCGGAGAGGACATCTCCAGGATGTGCTTTGCGGATTAAAGGCCGCTGTAAATAGTCCTCGTTCCTTGAATGTTAAGATTAATTGTGTTCCGATCGAAAATGATCCGGATCATCTTCTGGCCATGGCCGGGCTTGCTCAAAGGCATCCGGTCCATGTGCGTTTTATTGAAATGATGCCTGTAGGCCTTGGGAAAAATTTCGATTTTGTCAGTGAATCTCAGATTCTTGAAATCTTAATTCCGGCTTTTGGAAATCCCTCGCCGGTAACGGATCCTTTGGGAAATGGGCCATGTCATTATTATTCCTTTCCGGGTTTTTCCGGAAAGATCGGTTTTATCAGCGCCATAAGCCACCAGTTTTGTGATCAATGCAACCGGGTAAGGCTGACTGCTGACGGATTTTTAAAAACCTGTCTTCAATATGATACTGGCATCAATTTAAAAACACTGCTGAGAAATGGCTGTAATGATGATGAACTATCCCATGCCTTTCAGGCAGCTATAAATAGTAAGCCCAAGGCCCATCATTTTGGTCAGGAAACCCGATCTCCTGGTGAAAAAGATGAAACGCTGTCCATGTTTCAAATCGGCGGATAATATGTATTTCGGCGGGGGAATTATGGCAGGACATGCCAAAGCGTCTTAAATTGTGAAAGGGTGAAGAATTTTGGAAAACAAGAAAATGAAAGTTGCTGTTATTACTTCCAGTGATTCCGGGTACAAAGGAGAACGCCAGGATTTAAGCGGCCCGCTGATTCAGGAAATGGTCACTGAGGCCGGATATGTTGTAGAAAAAGCCCTTTTGCTGCCCGATGACCGGCAGATGTTAAAGGAAGCCATGACAAGGATTGCAGATAACGAGGAAGCCTGTCTGATTTTAACAACAGGAGGCACAGGCTTTTCTCAAAGAGACTGTATGCCGGAGGCTACCATGGATGTAGTGGAACGGCCGGTTCCGGGGATCCCCGAGGCGATCCGTGCCTATAGTATGACGATTACGAAAAGGGCCATGCTTTCCAGGGCAGCGGCCGGGATCCGGAAAAATACACTGATCATTAATCTTCCCGGAAGCCCAAAGGCAGTAAGAGAGAGTCTGGAATATATCCTTCCGGAATTAAAGCACGGCCTGGAAATCCTTTTAGGCGAGACATCCAACTGTGCCCGCCGGGAATAATAACAAAATGCATTTGGATAAAGGAGCGATGGGTTTATGAAAAAGATCCGTACAGAGGATGCAGTAGGACATGTACTATGTCATGATATTACCCGTATTATAAAAGATGTGGTTAAGGATACGCCTTTTCGCAAGGGGCATATTGTTACACAGGAGGATATTCCTGTACTTTTATCTTTGGGAAAGACCCATTTGTATGTATGGGAGAATGATGATACTAAGTATCATGAAAATGAAGCAGCAGAGATTTTGTGCCAGATCTGTAAAAATGACTATATGACTGCCTCCCCGGTACGGGAGGGGAAAATCGAACTTTCGGCAGACTGTGACGGCCTGTTTACTGTGGATGTGGAGCGGCTCAATGCCATTAACAGCCTGGATGAAATCATGATCGCCACCCGGCATAATCATTTTCCTGTGCATAAAGGGGATAAGCTGCTGGGAACCCGGGTGATCCCTCTGGTCATTGATAAAAGCCGGATGGAAGAGGCAAAAAAGATCGGCGGGGATACGCCGATAACCCGGCTTTATCCGTATCTTCCTATGAAGTGCGGCATTGTGACCACCGGCAGCGAAGTATATTACGGAAGGATCCAGGATACTTTTACCCCGGTGATCCAAAAGAAAATGGCAGAGTATGGGATTTGTATCAGCGGTCATATTACTGTAGATGACACAATGGAAAAGATCACCAATGCGATTTTCCAGTTAAAGGCGCAGGGGGCGGATATGATCGTCTGCACCGGTGGGATGAGTGTAGACCCGGATGACATGACGCCGGGAGCGATAAAAGCTACGGGAGCAAAGATCATTACCTACGGTGCCCCTGTGCTGCCTGGCGCCATGTTTTTGCTGGCATACATGAGTGACGGTACGCCGGTTATGGGGCTGCCCGGCTGCGTGATGTATTCTAAAGCCACTGTATTTGACCTGGTAATGTCAAGAATTGCAGCAGGTATTCCGGTAAGCCGGAAGGATATTGTGGCCTTAGGCTGCGGCGGTTTCTGTCTTGGCTGTGATACCTGCCATTATCCGGCCTGCAGCTTTGGTAAAGGAGTGTAAGTCCTGATGGAGCGTGTAAAAGATAATCTTTCACTGGAGGAGGCTGTGGAGCGGCTCCTTTCAGTCATTCATCCTTTAGAGGATATATGGGAATGTCCCCTGGATCAAGCATTAGGAGGCGTATTGGCCCGGGACATTTATGCCGGTTTTGATCAGCCGCCCTTTCCCAGGTCTGCGGTAGACGGCTATGCTTTGTGTGCTTCATATACAGACGGGGCGTCGCGGGAAGATCCCCGCTGCCTTCCGGTCGTCGGTCAGATCAATGCAGGAGATGCCTTTTTAGGCACTTTATTGCCGGGACAGGCTGTACGCATTATGACCGGGGCACCAGTACCTGCCGGGTGTAATGTATGTGTCCGTCAGGAGGATACTGATTACGGTGAAAATATTGTCCGCATTTTTGTTCCATATAAACCCTGGACCAATTACTGTTATGCCGGGGAAGATTTTAAGGCCGGTGAGAAAATCCTTACTGCGGGGACACATCTTGGCTTTGCTGAAATTGCCTTGCTTGCTGCTCTGGGAAAGTCTCAGGTTCCTTTATGGGAAACACCTCAGGTATCTTTTTTTACAACAGGAGATGAGCTGGTCCTTCCCGGGCAGCCTTTAGCTCCGGGAAAGATTTATGATGCTAATTTTTTCGGCCTGACGGCCCGGCTTAAGGAGCTGGGGCTTCCTTTAAAAGAAACAGGGCACTTGCCGGATGATCCTGTCCTTGCTGCCCAAAGGATTAAAGAGGCTGCCGGAAGAAGCCATATGATCCTTACTACCGGCGGCGTTAGTGTTGGGAAAAAGGATATTCTTCATGATGTTTTGTCCATCGTCCACGGGAAAAAGCTGTTTTGGGGAATACAAATGAAACCGGGGATGCCGGTCCTTGCCTTTTTTATTAATGATACCCTGGTGGTCAGCCTTTCAGGAAATCCCTTTGGCGCCATGGCGGCTTTTGAGATCGTTGTCCGTCCGGTTCTATCAAAGCTGTCCCGCCGGCCGGAAATTACACCCAAAACAGTATGGGGTATTTTACAAGATCCCTTTCCAAAAGGAGGACAGGTGCGTCGTTTTGTCCGGGCTGTTTATAAAAACGGAAACATTACTTTGCCTGCCGGTTCTCATGATTCGGGAAATTTAGCCTCAATGGCAGGATGCAACTGCCTGATCCATGTTCCTGCCGGTACAGGCCCTTTAAGTCCCGGCACAAAAGTACAGGCAGTGCTCCTGTAAAAGATACAAATGGATTTTTTGCTTTGATGGAGGATGATAATGGATCGTTTTGACCTTTCTGCCCCCAAAAAAACATGGGAAGAGCCTAAACTTATTGCCATATGCGGTGTTAAAAATTCCGGGAAGACTACCTTGATTGAAAATCTGTTGCCTGTACTTACCCGGCAGGGACTTTTAGTGGCTGTAATTAAACATGATGGCCATGAATTTGGTGCGGATGTTCCCGGAACAGACAGCTACCGCCATTTTCATGCCGGAGCTTATGGTACAGCTGTATATTCGGCCAGTAAAATGTGTATTGTAAAAAAAGAAAACTTCCTGACCCCTGAAAAGATTTCCGCCTTTTTCCCTGAGGCGGATTTAATTTTGCTGGAAGGGGGCAAATCATTAAGCCTGCCAAAAATCTGCCTTGTAGGCCGGCGAAATAAGATAGGGCCCGAAGGCAAAAACAGCCTGGAAGTACCGGCAGGTCTTTGCCTGCCCTCTTCCGGCGTCAGTCAAGACCCGGAAATCTTTGTGTACTGCGGACCGGAGGTATTAGCCTATGTTGCAGATAGAAACATGGAAAAAAATGTCAGGGAAAGTATTCTCAAAGAAAATTTTGATGGAGAGCAAATCCCCATATTTGGATTTGATGAACCGGAAATGATTGCCCGACGGATTGTGGAATATTGTCAAACAGAGATTTGATGCCTTAAATTGTTCGACATTACCGAACACTAATTTGACAATACCAAATAACCAAGAATTGTCCATGGGAATAAAAGCCGTTATACTTTGTAAATAAAGGAGATGTACTCTATGGGAAAAGTAATCGCTGTGTGTATAAGCGAAAAAAAGGGAACACAAAAAACCAACATCCATCAGGCCCGTTTTATTAAAGATTGGGGGATTGAAGGTGACGCCCACGCAGGAAAGTGGCACCGTCAGGTCAGTCTTCTATCTTATGAAAAAATTCAGGCTTTTAGAGATAAGGGAGCGCAGGTAGAGGACGGCGCTTTTGGTGAAAATCTGGTGATTTCAGGCTTTGACTTTTCTTCTCTCCCTGTAGGCACTGTGTTTCAGTGTAATGATGTGGTTTTGCGCATGACTCAAATCGGCAAGGAATGCCATCATGGCTGCGCCATCTTCCAGCAGATGGGAGATTGTATCATGCCCAGAGAAGGGGTTTTTTGTCAGGTCCTTAATGGGGGTACGATCCGGGAGGGAGATACATTTTCCATTAAGGAGGTATAGGGTAAATGAAAAAAATTTTGGCAGCCATGGCAAGTGCTCCAGTCATTGCCGCTTTAGGGGCCTGCGGAGGAACCGCTTCCCAGGAACCGGTAGAGCTGACCGTTTTCGCGGCAGCGTCCATGACGGAAACTATGGAGGAAATTGCCCAGCTGTATAGTCAGGTAGCTCCCAATGTAACCATTGTGTATACATTTGATTCTTCAGGAACTTTAGCGACTCAGATCGAGGAGGGGGCGGACTGTGACCTGTTTATTTCCGCTGCGCCGAAGCAGATGAACCAGATCGACATTAACGGAGGAGAGGATAACCCGGAGGGACTGGATTTTGTCTTGGAGGATACCCGTATCGATCTTCTGGAAAATAAGGTTGTGCTTGTAACAGCAGATAACAGCGATTCCGGGATCACATCTTTTGAAGATCTCACCTCAGATAAGCTTAATATGCTGTGTATCGGAAATGAAGATGTTCCGGTAGGGGATTATTCTTTAAAGATCCTGGATTATCTTGGAACAAGCGCCCAGGAGCTGGAAGCAGAGGGCAAACTGACCTACGGCTCAAATGTAAAGGAAGTGACCACCCAGGTATCTGAAGGGACCGTGGACTGTGGCATTATTTATGCCACCGACGCATTTTCCGCAGGTCTGACCCCGGTAGATGAGGCAACCGACCAAATGTGCGGCCAGGTGATCTATCCTGCGGCAGTGATGAAAAATACAGAAAATATTGACGCGGCTAAAGCATTTCTTGAATATCTCCAGGGGGATGAGGCAGGCGCTGTTTTTGAAAGCGTGGGATTCACGCCCCTGACATGATGATAAATTTAGAGATGATAAATTTAGAGGAGGAGAGTCGCCTGTGGATTGGTATCCCTTGTGGAATTCTCTGAGGATCGCGGCAATTTCCTGTGTGATCGTTTTTTTCACCGGGATTTTTGCCGCCTATTATGTGGCCCGTTTAAACCGGATCGTTAAAGGGATCCTGGATGTGGTTTTAACACTGCCCATGGTGCTCCCGCCTACAGTCGTAGGTTATTTCCTTTTGCTGATCTTCGGGCCAAAACATCCGGTAGGAGAGCTTTTTTTAGATCTTTTTAATGTTAAGCTGGTCATGACCTGGTATTCCGGCATTTTTGCAGCAGTGGTAGTTTCATTTCCTTTAATGTACCGTACGGCCCGGGGAGCTTTTGAAAGCTTTGATATGACCCTGGCTTATTCCGGCCAGACCCTTGGACTTTCCAACACATATATTTTCTGGCATATCCGTATGCCATCATGCCGCCAGGGAATCCTTGCGGGCACAGTGCTGGCCTTTGCCAGAGCCTTAGGGGAATACGGAGCTACCAGCATGGTGGCCGGATATACGCCGGGACGCACGGCAACGATTTCTACCACAGTCTATCAGCTATGGAGAACCAATGATGAAGTCCTGGCATTTAAATGGGTCCTTGTAAACCTGGGGATTTCCGCTGTCGTGCTCCTGGCAGTTAATCTTTTGGAGAGAAAGGAAAAATAATGGCGCTTCTTGTAGATATTAAGAAAAAACTGGGGAATTTTTCCCTGGACGTACATTTTAAGGCTGAGGATGAAGTCCTTGGCCTTCTTGGCGCGTCGGGATGCGGTAAAAGCATGACTCTTAAATGTATCGCCGGCATTGTCACCCCGGATGAAGGCCGGATCGTTCTCAATGGAAATGTTCTTTTTGACTCTGAGAAAAAAATCAATCTTTCTCCCCAAAAGCGCAGGGTAGGTCTTTTATTTCAAAGTTATGCCTTGTTTCCCAATATGAATGTTTACCAAAATATCCGTACCGGGCTGTGGCGGGACCGAAAACAGACAAAGGATATGGATTTTAAGATCCGTCAGATCATGGAAAGACTTTATCTTACGGATCTGGAAAAGCACCGGCCTTCCCAGCTTTCCGGGGGACAAAAGCAGCGGGTGGCCCTTGCCCGTATCCTTGTATCTGATCCTCATATTCTTATGCTGGATGAACCTTTTGCCGCACTGGACGCCTATTTGCGGTGGGAGGTTGAAAATCAGCTGGCGGATATATTAAAGATCTATAAAAAGACAGTGCTTTTTGTATCTCATGATAAGGATGAGGTTTACCGTCTGTGCCCGAGAGTATGCGCTATGACTCATGGGCGTACCAGCGCTCCCCTAAGTGCAGGAGAAATGTTTGAACATCCCGCCACCATTTCCCAGGCGCTTCTTTCAGGCTGCAAAAATATTTCCCGGGCATACCGTCTGACGGAACATACGCTTATGGCCAGGGAGTGGGGGATTTTATTAAAGACTAAAAAAACATTGCCGGACAATCTTGCCGCCGTAGGTATCCACGGCAAGTATTTTCACCTGTCAGATTCTATATCTGATCCCAATAGGATCCCATGCAGACTGACCCGCCAGGTGTCCGATTCTATGTATGATAAATATCAGTTCTGCCCTGAAACAGATCTGTGCGCAGCGCCAAAGCATCTGTGCATGGATGTGGTGCGTGGAAAGGGGACTGTTCCCGGTCTTTTAGAAGATGCACCGGTTTTTCTTACCTTTAATGAAGAAAATCTTATGCTTTTAAGTGAATAAATGACTTCTGTCCGCCCAGGCTGCCGCGGCATGAAATGAATTATGCCTTTACTAATAAGGAATCTTTTGATATAATGAAGCCGTGTATATCCGCAGAGGTAAATGAATCAGACTCCTTTTTGGTTTACTTCTGGGGATATAAATTATATATCGGAGATTTAAGGAGCGATATTTTGCAGACAGTTATAGTTGAATTTGACAGTATGGATCAAATGACCCAGGTATTTGGGCCTTTTGACAGGAATATTAAGTTGATTGAAAAGACCCTGCCTGTAACGATTACCGGGCAGGGGGATCGGGTAAAGGTGACCGGTGAGGATGTGATGGCTCAAAAAGCGGCCCGCACCTTGGAAACCTTAAAAAAAATGAGAGATAATGGCCAGGTGGTCAATGATAATGTGGTCAGCCAGGCTATGGAACTGGTAGATGACGGCGCCGCTGATGAAGCCCTTATGGTCATGAAAGATGTGATTACCCTTACCTATAAGGGTAAACCTGTAAAGTGCAAGACCATTGGCCAGAGAAATTATATTAATGCCATTAAAGAACATGCCGTGACCATCTGTATCGGCCCTGCAGGTACGGGAAAAACCTATCTTGCTATTGCTATGGCTGTAGATGCTTTAAAAAAGGAAGAAATTTCAAGAATTATCCTGACCCGTCCGGCGGTAGAGGCAGGAGAGCATTTAGGTTTCCTGCCCGGAGACCTTCAAAGCAAAGTGGATCCTTATTTAAGACCCCTTTATGACGGCTTATTTGAGATGCTTGGTGAAGAGAGCTTTAACCGGAACCTGGAGCGGGGAATTATTGAAGTCGCGCCCCTGGCTTATATGCGCGGACGCACATTAAATAACAGTTTTGTAATTCTGGATGAAGCGCAAAATGCCAGCCTGGAGCAGATGTTTATGGTACTGACCCGTCTGGGTGAAGGTTCCCGGATCATTGTGACCGGTGATGTGACTCAGGTAGACCTTTTGGACAAGGCCTCCGGCCTGGAAAGAACGGCCCAGATTTTAAAGGATGTGGATGGGATTGCTGTCACCAAACTTTCCAACCGGGATGTTGTGCGCCATAAGCTGGTAAAGGATATTATTAAAGCCTTTGAAAAGTATAAAGAAAAAGAAGAAACCAGGCAAAGGAGGAAAACGGATGACACTGAACATCGAAGAAGAAACCGCTATTCCCGAAGATCTGGATTATAAAAAGATCATTGCTGATGTGGTAGATGCAGCGTTGGAGTTTGAAGACTGCCCCTATGAGGTAGAGCTGAATGTTATCCTGACCTCTGACGAAGAGATTGCGCTGATCAACCGGGACTACCGGGATATTTACCGGCCAACGGATGTTTTGTCCTTCCCAATGGTGGATTATGTATCCCCGGGAGATTTCTCCTGTCTGGACACCTATGAGGAGGAGGATTATTTTAATCCGGAAACCGGAGAACTGATGCTGGGGGATATTATTATTTCCATGGACAAGGTGTTAGAGCAGGCCGATAAGTACGGCCACAGCCGGGAACGGGAACTGGGCTTTTTAGTAGCCCACAGCATGCTTCATCTGTTTGGCTATGACCATATGGAACCTGAAGAAAGAGAAGTCATGGAAGTCAAACAGAGAGATATTTTAAAATTAGTCCATTTAAACCGGTAATCGGAAGATGGACATACAAAGGAGTGTTTTATATGACAAAATATAAAGGAATCAGTATGGCTTTAGTTCTTGCGTTAACGCTGACTGCTGCCGGTTGCTCCGGCGGTTCCGGAGAAAGCGAGACCCAGGCTCAGACAGAATCTAAAGCTCCGGCTACAGAGGAGACTGCAGCGGAAACAGAGTCAGAAACCGAGGCGGAAACCGTAGCAGAGGCATTGCCGGAAGGGCAGATGTATAGCTTCTTAAGCGGAGAACCTATCGACCGCACGATAGGTATGCAGCGTCCCGTAGCGGTAATGATCAATAATATCGAAGAAGCAACGCCCCAGCAGTGCGGAACTTCCCAGGCGGATGTCCTTTATGAAGCAATCGTGGAAGGCGGTATTACCCGTCTCATGGCAGTATTCCAGGATACCAGCAAGATTGAAAAAGTAGGCTCTGTACGGAGCGCAAGACATAATTATATTGATTTTGCAAATAATTTTGATGCTATCTACTGTCATTATGGGCGTTCCTACTATGCTATGGAACGGATTGCCCAGGATGGTATCCAAACAGTTAGTGAATATGTAAGCAGTGCTTATTTTCAGGATAATAATTATCCGGCGCCACACCACATTTTTGCCAGCGGCGAAACTTTGGAAGCAGGGATCGCTGAAATCGGTGTGGAAAGAAATCTTCCAGATGACTATCAGGGATGTTTTGTATTTAATACGGAGGATACAGAGCCGGATTACGGCACGATTGCCAATACAGTAGCTATTCCTTACACTTTTAGTAAACCTTCATTAGAATATGATAGTGAAACAAAACTGTATAATAAATTCCAGTATGGGGCTCCCCATACAGATGCAAATACGGGAGAACAGCTTACCTTTAAAAACGTAATCATCCAATATGCAAATTATCAAACGATTGCTGACAGTGTTGAAGGCTGCCAGGACATTACCCTGGATGGCGAGGGAGATGCCCTCTACATTACAGACGGTAAAGCTGTGAATGTTACATGGAAACGGGCAGATAAAAATGACCAGACCAGGTATTACACAGAAGACGGACAGCAGTTGTCCATGAATCCGGGAAAAACTTATATTGCTGTAGTTCCTCTGGATTTTAATATTACATTAAGCGAATAAAGGATAATGAGGTTGTTTCATGGCAGATCAGAAAAAATCTTCAAACAGCAGCATTGTCGTGCAAAGTGCTATTTTAGCCGCTGCCCAGATCCTTGTGCGGGTTATCGGACTTTTGTACCGCGTGCCCATGCAGAGGATCATTGGCGATGTAGGCAACGGCTACTATGGCGCGGCATATGAGATTTATCAGTTTATTTTGCTTTTGTCCGCCAACGGCATCCCCACAGCCGTTGCTTTACTTGTGGCGCGTCATTTGGCCAGGAGAGAGTACAAAAACGTTTACCGGATTTTTAAAGGTTCCATGCTTTTTGCTTTGATCATCGGCGGCGTTGTTATGCTCTTTACCCTGGTGGGAGCCCGGTGGCTGGCTGTGGCATTATTCGGCATCGACTATGCCGATGTGGCTATAGCCTTGCGGATTTTGGCCCCTACCTTGCTGATTTCAGCAGTCATGGGAGTTATGCGTGGGTTCTTTCAGGGAAAGAATGTTATGATGCCTACAGCGGTTTCCCAGATGGTGGAGCAGGTTTTTAATGCCATTGTCAGTGTCGTTGCCGCATATTTCCTGATTGCCCGGGGACCTGCATGGGGCGCTGCCGGCGGAACCCTGGGAACATGCATGGGAGCTTTAAGTGGGTTTATATTTATTGCCATTATTTTCTACTTATATCAGCCCACATTAATGCGGCTGGTCAAAAAAGACCACTCCAGAGTCCATTTACGATCCGAGCAGGTTATGAAAATGGTTGCAACGACTATGGCGCCTGTAGTTTTAAGTTCTACAGTGTATCAGATCAGCGGTATTATTGATACGTCCATGTTTTACAGGATCATGAGCAGTTTGGACTATGCCGCTGAGGCTGCTGCAGAACTTTTCGGAAATTACAGCGGCCAGTATAAGATGATCTTAAACATACCTTTAGGGATCACTTCATCCATCGGCATTGCCCTGATCCCGGCAGTAACTTCTCTTGTTGCTGTAGGAAAGAAGCGGGAGGCCAGGGAAAGGATTGATTCCATAATTAAGCTGACGAATCTGGTAGCCATTCCTTCCTGTGTAGGATTAATCGTTTTGGCAGAACCTTTAATGAAACTGCTGTTTGTGATCAATAACAATGTGCCTATCCGGCTGCTCCAGCTGGGAGCTATTACAGTAATCACCTATTCCTTTTCCACAGTCACCATTGCGATTTTACAGGGCATGGGACGGATGAAGACACCGGTGATTAACGCCGTTATTTCCCTGGTGATCCATATTGTTGTGATCTATATTTTACTTCAGTTTACAGATATGAATATTTTCTCCCTGATTTATGGCAATTTGGTCTTTTCCTTTGGTATGTGTGCCTTGAATCTGGTATCTATGTACCGGTATATCGGCTATACTCAGGAAATTTTCCATTCCTTTGCCCTGCCGGCCTTTGCAGCTGTGATCATGGGAGCCGTAGCCTTTTTCTTCTATCGGGCAGTATATTATATTGTACATATTAATCTTGTTGCCATTCTGTTTGCTGTTGCAGCCGGTGTCATTACATACGGGATCGTACTGATCCTTATCGGCGGCATGAGCGAAGAAGAGCTGTTAAGTATGCCTAAAGGCCACCTTCTTGTCAGATTATGCCGGAAGATCCATATTATGTAAGAACCGGAAAAATTGCATATTTCTAATACAAAGAACAGATAATGTAGGGTAAAGGAGTGAACTTTCCCATGAAAAAATACATTATCTGTTCTTTTTGCGGTCTTTTGGTCATGACCGGCGCCTATATATTCAGCTATCAAAAACTTTCCCGATCATCCTATGAAGATTATTCCGGGGCAGAGTCTTACGTGGAGGTCACCGCCCGGGAGGAAACCGTAAAGTCTACAGCCCGGCTGATCATGGAAACCTATAATGCCCAGGACCAAACTTTAAGCAGAAAAGAAACAACAATGCCTGCCATGTATTTAGGGCTGACCCGGACAGGTGTATTAGAAAAGCTGGACAGCTATATGGACGATCTGTCTATTTCCGATTTGGAAAATGGCCTGGTAAGCTTTGATCTGATGTATTTTTCCCCGGACTGCCTGATGCTTAGAAAAACCTACCAGCCGGATGAGGATTTCCATAAATATTATATTAAATTAAGTAAAGGCTGCATTACTGTTTATTACAGTGACAAAAAAACTGTATATGAATATACGGATATTAATATTAATGCGCTCCCGGCAGATGTGGCTGCGGATGTGATCGGAGGTATGGAAATCAAGGACGAGAAACAGCTTTATGATTTTCTGGAAACATACTCCTCCTAAATTTATTCTTGTCACGGAAAAAGAAGAGTGGTACAATTAAAAAAAAACAGAGGAGGAATTGACTTTGTCTATTTTAGTTACCGGAGGTGCCGGATATATTGGCAGCCATACATGTGTTGAACTTTTAAATGCAGGCTATGATGTTGTGGTCGTTGATAATCTTTACAATTCCTGTGAAGAAGCGCTGCGCCGTGTTGAAAAAATCACTGGAAAAAAGCTGACGTTTTACAAAGCAGATATGCTGGACAAAGATGCGCTCACCCGTGTTTTTGAAAAAGAAAATATTGACTCTGTGATTCATTTTGCAGGGCTTAAAGCAGTTGGCGAGTCTGTAGTTAAGCCGCTGGAATATTATCATAATAATATTACAGGGACCTTAAACCTGTGTGATGTAATGCGGAATTTCGGCGTAAAAAATATTGTATTCAGCTCATCCGCAACAGTTTATGGAAAACCGGCGTTTGTCCCCATTACCGAAAAGTGTCCAAAAGGTACTTGTACGAATCCGTACGGGTGGACGAAGTGGATGCTGGAGCAGATTTTGACCGACCTGCACACTGCAGACCCGGAATGGAATGTGATCCTTTTAAGATATTTTAATCCTATCGGTGCCCATGAAAGCGGCCTGATCGGTGAAAACCCTAAAGGTATCCCAAATAACCTGGTACCATATATTACCCAGGTAGCTGTAGGGAAACTGGAAAAGTTAGGTGTATTTGGAGATGATTATGATACACCCGATGGCACCGGCGTTAGAGATTACATCCATGTAGTCGACTTGGCAAAAGGCCATGTAAAGGCTATTGAAAAACTTGCTGAAAAGAAAGGCGTCCTTACATATAACCTGGGTACAGGCAAGGGCTACAGTGTTCTTGATATTGTAAAGGCATTTTCCAAGGCCTGCGGCAAAGAAATCCCTTATGAGATTAAACCTCGTCGTGCCGGCGATATTGATACATGCTATTCAGATGCCTCTCTGGCTAAAGC
The DNA here is from genome assembly GCA_018713145.1 of Candidatus Scybalocola faecavium. Lineage (GTDB taxonomy): Bacteria > Bacillota > Clostridia > Lachnospirales > Lachnospiraceae > Catenibacillus > Catenibacillus faecavium. The sequence goes on along the minus strand of DVFP01000012.1, from coordinate 168,965 downwards.
AGAGCTTGGCTGGGAAGCGGAGAAAACTCTGGAGGATATGTGTGCCGATTCCTGGAGATGGCAGAAAAATAATCCGGACGGATACCCGGAAGATTAAAAATAATATTACAGACATAAACTCGCCGGCCATTGTGTGACCGGCGAGTTTTGTTAAAGACATATTTTATAGGCGGTGCAGGTCAGTTTACAATACTGGCCTTTACAAAAGAACCCGTCTGGTGGAAATTAGGCCTGGGAAGATCCACAGGAGCGAAGCTGCCATAATGCTCAATATCCGGATGCTCGGATGTTTTATAAAAATTACAATAAATATGGCGAGTCTTCTTCCAGCGGGATCTGGGCTGAAAGAAAAAGATTGTAGATTCCGGAATAAAGAACAAGATCTGCCAGCCATAAGGCGTTACTTTCGGACGTATATTTAAGTCCGTGATCTGATCTGGACTAAAAGGGATCCGGAGATGACGAGTATGACCATAAGAGGCGATACAGGCACCTCTGGCATTAAACTCAAAGCTGAAATAATTGTTGTTTTCCAGATCAAACTGGAAAAATGCATCTAAAGCGCTGTCCTTATATATTGGATCAAAGTTTCGGACACAATCTGCTTTGGGATGCACCTCCTCGCAAGCAAGCCACACAAGAAATCCCTTGTTTTCAATATACCCCACACATCCCTGAGCTCTGGGGCGATAGATACTGCGCCATTGAAAATTCGAAATTTCAAAGGAGTGGCACTGCTCAATTTGGGCTTTACCGGCGATCTGACGGATTTCATAAACCATAAAACCACTCTCTTTTGTTAAAATGAATCGGCACTTATACCACTTTAACTGTAACTTATATGCACAAAAAAATCAATACTTTTCAAGGAAAATTGTTAAAGCTGTCAAAAAAGGCGAAAAACAGATTGCCGTTTTATTGTGACAGTGGTAAACTGATGATGCCAGGGTCAAAAATTTTCGGCCCAATATTAACGGATGATAAAAAATTAAGGCATAAAAATATAAAAAGAAAGAGAAAACAATGACCGCAGAAATTATTATTATCGGAGGCGGAGCTTCCGGACTGATGGCTGCTATTGAAGCCGGAAAACAGTTTGTGGCTGCCGGAACCGGCGCTGGCGGCAGATGCCCGGTACTTCTTCTGGAGCGTATGGATAGGCCGGGAAAAAAGATTCTGGCTACCGGAAATGGCCGTTGCAATTTTTCAAATACTTATATGGATGAAGCCTGTTTCAGATCCGATACCCCGGAACTTGTAAAGCAGGTTTTAAATCAATTTGATCAGGAACAGACTACAGAATTTTTTAAAGAGCTGGGCATTATGGTAAAAAACCGTGACGGATATTTATACCCTATGTCCGGCCAGGCATCTTCTATCCTTGATGTACTGCTGACAGAACTGGAGCGGCTGCCGGTTAAAATTTTAACTTCCAGTCCGGCAGAGAAAATATCCCGGATTCGGGATGGTTATCAGGTAAGCATAGCAGGCGGTAAAACGTACACTGGAAAAAAAGTGATCATGGCCTGCGGCGGCTGTGCTTATCCCAAGCTGGGGTCTGACGGTTCCGGTTTTTGGTTGGCTAAAAGTCTGGGCCATAAAATCATTCCTCCGGTTCCGGCCCTGACATCCCTTTATGCCCGCCAGGATTTTTTTAAACAGATTTCCGGCGTGCGTGCAGATGGACGTATCTCCCTTTATATTTATAACCCGCAGGAACCGTATTCCTTAAAGTCAGAAAAACCGGCGGCTTGGGACCGGGGAGAACTTCAGCTTACCGATTACGGAATTTCAGGCATCCCGGCATTTCAGGTAAGCCGTTTTGCATCCAGGGCTTTGGCTCAAGGGAAAAAAGTGACCGCTGTTGTGGATTTTATGCCGGATATGAATGATGGGGAATTTTTTGTATATCTGTGGGAACGAGCTTCCATAAAACCCCATAAAACACCGGAGCAATTTCTTACAGGGATTTTTAATAAAAAATTATGTCAGCTTTTTATAAAGATGGCAAAGCTTTCCCGGGAGCCTGAAGTGGGAAATTTCAGTAAAAAACAAATCCACAGCCTGGTCGCTGTGATCAAAGGATTAAAAATTGAGATCACAAAAACCGGCGATTTTGACCATGCTCAGGTATGCGCCGGTGGTGTTGGCGGCCGGGAGCTGGATGGGCATCTACAGTCTGTCTTATATCCCGGTCTTTATTTTACCGGTGAAATAATCGACGTAGATGGGATTTGCGGCGGCTATAATCTTCAGTGGGCCTGGTCCAGCGGCTATGTTGCCGGACATCATGCGGCCGGCTTTCCCCAAAAGGATGATTTTGTATCCCGACCCAAAGGACAGTAGTAAAGAAAGGAAAAATAATAAATGGTTCGTATCAGTCAGATCAAGCTTGATTATAAAAGCGGCCGGGAGGCCCTTATACAGGCAGCTGCAAAGAAGCTGGGGCTGCCTTTGGAACAGATCCTTTCCCTGGAGATCATCCGAAAATCTCTGGATGCCCGTAAAGGGCAGATCCATAATGTGTATACGGTGGATGTAAAAGTGCCAAAAGAAGAGACGGTTTTGCGAAAACACAGCAAAGATAAAAACATATCCAAGGCTGTTAGAACCAGGTATCATTTCCCGGCGCCGGGCCCGATCCCTTTGGATCAGCCCCCGGTCATCGTCGGAAGCGGTCCGGCGGGACTATTTTGCGGATTAATGCTGGCTCGCCATGGCTTTCGTCCGATTATTGTTGAGCGGGGAAGCCAGGTCCATGCCCGATGCGAAAAGGTCCGGACTTTTTGGGAAAAACAGATTTTAGATCCTCAGTGTAATGTTCAGTTTGGTGAAGGCGGCGCCGGAACATTTTCCGATGGCAAGCTGAATACACTTGTTAAAGATAAGTATGGCCGGAACCGCCTTGTGCTGGAGATCTTTCATGAAGCTGGAGCACCGGAAGAAATATTGTATTTAAATAAACCCCATTTGGGAACAGATGTCCTTGTAAGTATTGTGGAACATATGCGCAACGAAATTATTTCCCTGGGAGGTCAGGTTTATTTTGATACCCAGATGACGGACATATATATAGAAGATTCTCATATTACAGGAATACAGATCAATCATAAAGAGAGGATTGATACCCGCTGTCTTGTCCTTGCTATTGGCCATAGCGCCAGAGATACCTTCCAGATGCTTTTGGATAAGCATCTGGACATGAGCGCCAAGGCTTTTGCCGTTGGGGTGCGTATTGAACATCCTCAGGCCATGATCGATCAGGCCCAGTATGGCCGGGAACGAGATCCGTGGCTTAAAGCTGCCGATTATAAATTGACCCATCAGTGCGGTAACGGGAGGGGCGTATATACTTTTTGTATGTGTCCCGGAGGTTATGTGGTCAATGCTTCCTCAGAACCGGAAGCTACTGCGGTGAATGGCATGAGCTACAGCGGCCGGGACAGTGAAAATGCTAACAGCGCTGTCATTGTTACTGTAACGCCGGAAGATTTTAAAGATGAAGATCCTTTAGCAGGCGTGGGCTTTGCCCGGAAACTGGAACAGGCCTGCTACGAGGAATCTGTAAGAGCCGGAGGAAAAGGTCTTGTACCGGTCCAGCAGTTTGAAGATTTTTGCCAAAACAGGCCCAGTACCGGGTACGGTCAGGTACAGCCGATCCATAAGGGCGGATGCATCCCCGGAAATCTGAATCGGTGTCTTCCGGATTTTATTTGTGAAAGTTTAAAAGAAGGCATACGCGCCTTTGGGCAAAAGATTCCCGGGTTTGACCGGCCGGATGCGCTTTTATCAGGGGTGGAATCCAGGACCTCTTCCCCGGTGCGCCTTAACCGAAATGAAAATTTTGAAAGCAGTATTGCCGGAATTTATCCCTGCGGTGAAGGCGCCGGGTATGCGGGAGGCATTACATCTGCCGCTATGGACGGAATAAAAATCGCAGAAGCCATTGGAGGAAAGTATTTTCCTGAATTTGATAAAAAAACAAACGAGGAGAAACGCTGAAATGCCTGGACAAGAAATAATTTATGACCGAAACGAATTGCAAAACAAAAAAAGGATCGTAGTAAAGGTCGGGTCATCTTCTCTGGTTCATGAAACGACTGGAGAACTGGATCTTTACAAGCTGGAGCAGCTGGTACGGCTGCTTTGTGACCAGAAAAATCAGGGAAGGGATGTGATCCTTGTTTCCTCAGGAGCCATCGGCGTTGGGCGTAAAGCCCTCGGCCTGAGTAAACGTCCGGACACTTTGCCATTAAAGCAGGCCTGCGCCTCTGTAGGACAAGCGGCACTGATGATGATTTATCAAAAGCTGTTTAATGAGTACAATCAGCTTTCTTCACAAATCCTTATGACAAAACATACGATCATACGGCCGCAAAGCTGTAAGAACGCCAAGAATACCTTCCAGCAGCTTTTAGCTATGGATGTTATTCCTATTGTAAATGAAAATGACACTATCTCTACAGATGAGATTGAATTTGGCGACAATGATACCCTTTCTGCCGTGGTAGCCGCTTTATCCGGGGCGGATCTTCTGATTCTCCTTTCCGATATAGACGGCCTCTATACAGATGATCCAAATACATGCGCTGATGCCCGGCTCATCCACTGTATTCCGGAGATCGATGACCGGCTTTACGCCATGGCTAAAGGATCTTCCAGCGATTTTGGAACCGGAGGCATGGTGACAAAGCTGGATGCGGGACGGATTGCCACAGATGCCGGGTGTGACATGGTCATTGCCAATGGACGGGATTTTCATGTGATCCATAAGATCCTTCAGGGAGATGACGTAGGAACACTATTTTTAGCTCACAAAAACAAGGACTTTAATCTGACCGATTATATTGAAAGAAAAAGGTGATACTATATGAAGCATGTTGGACTGGTTTTAGAAGGCGGCGGACAGAGAGGCGTTTTTACCAGCGGTGTTCTGGACTATATGATGGAAAAGGGCCTTCAGCTTCCTTACGTGATCGGTGTTTCTGCCGGAGCATGTAATGCGGTAGATTATGTTTCCGGACAGATCGGGCGGACGAAGGAATGTATGGTGGATGCCCAAAAGGAATATGGCTATATTAACATGAAAAATTTCCTGAAAACCGGATATTTATTCGATATGGATATGGTCTTTGACCGGTATCCTAAGGAGCTGGTTCCCTTTGACTTTGATGCCTATGAAAAATCACCGATCCGCTGTGTCATGACAGCGACAAACTGTAAAACCGGTATGCCGGCTTATATTGAGGAAAAGCATGACCGGAAGCGGGTCCTGGACGGATGCCGGGCTTCTTCCAGTCTTCCATTTGTAGCTCCCGTAGTTTATGTGGATGGAGAGCCTATGCTGGACGGAGGGTTATCCGACTCAATTCCTGTAAAACATGCTATGATCGATGGTTATAAGGATAATATTGTCATCCTTACAAAAGTAAAAGGTTACCGTAAGCCGGATCATCCGGGGAAGAATTATAAAATGGCCAGGTTTTTTTATAAAAAATATCCCCATTTAGTCAATGCCTTAAAATACAGGAATCAGTCCTACAATAAAACTCTGGACTATCTTGAAAAGCTGGAAGCCAGAGGACGGATATTTATTATCCGACCGGAATTTGACGGAGCCGGACGGGTAGAGCGGGATGAAGAAAAATTAAACGCATTTTATAAACATGGCTATGACTATATGAAAAAACATTATGACCAGCTTATGGCATGGATGGAAACAAAACCGGATGAAGATACCCATATGGCCTGAAAAACGGCCAAGAAGGAGGAAATCCCGCAAGGGGATACCTATATGGCCTGAGAAAACGGCCAAGAAGGAGGAAAATGGATGATTACAGATAAGGATATTGCCCGCATTAACGAGCTTTACCATAAATCCAAAAATGAAGGCCTGACACCAGAGGAAAAACAGGAGCAGGCCCACTTAAGAGGCGCATATATTACAGCGATCCGAAAAAATCTCAGAGGCAATCTGGAAAGGATCCAGATCCAGAACCCGGACGGCACTGTGGAAAATGTGAAAGACCGGTTAAAAAAGAAAAAGAAATATTATCACTAAGGATATTCACTATCATGGATAAACAGGCTCTTCGAAAGACAATGAAGGATCGGCGCCAGGCATTACCCCAGGAAACGGCAGCCGGTCTTTCCCAAATGATTTGTGACAGGCTTCTTAGCTGGCCGGTGTACAAAAAAGCAGATGTGATCCTGGCATATTTTCCATGCAACAGGGAAGCAGATATAAGGCCCTTTCTGGAAACTGCCCTTGCTTCGGGCAAACAGGTAGCCCTTCCCAGAGTTCTTGGAAAAAGGCACATGGATTTTTTATTGATTCAGGACTTTAATGATCTGGAAAAAGGCGCCATGGGATTAATGGAACCGAAAAAATCACTGCCTGTGCTAAATCCGTGTTATTTCTCCAAAACCGATAGATCAAAAAATAACAAAATTGGAGAAATCCACGGAAAAGAGCATTTGATACTTATGCTGATCCCCGGACTGGCTTTTTGCCGGACTGCCTTAATGGCCAAAGAAGTCATCGGGCGGCTGGGATACGGGGGCGGTTTTTATGACACTTATCTGGCCAGGCTTGGACAAAAAAGGGAAAGCCTTCATCTAAGTGCTTCCCTGGCGGCCTGCGGTGTAGCCTATGATTTTCAGATAATAGCGGAAGATGGATTTCCTTTGGAAAACCATGATCTGTTTTTAAGATACCTTGTAACTGAAAAAAGCATTTACGGACAGGAGGAGTAACAATGACTTTAAATGAAATGGGGGCTGCTGCCCAAAAGACTTCCCGTTTTCTTGTAAAACTGGGACAAGATCATAAAAATGCCGCATTAGGCCGGGTTGCCCGGGCCCTGGAGGATCAGGCGCAAGAGTTGATCCGGGCAAATGAGACAGATATAAAAAATGCCTGTGAAAAGGGTATGAAGGAATCCCTCATTGACAGGCTTCGCCTTACAACAGATCGGATAAATTCTATGGCCCAGGGGATCGATCAGATTATTTCCCTAAACGATCCGGTGGGGGAGATTGTAGAGTCCACCCTCCGTCCCAATGGATTGGAAATCTGTAAAAAACGGGTACCTTTAGGGGTTATTGGCATTATTTATGAATCCCGCCCCAATGTAACTGCCGACGCTTTCGGCCTGTGCTTTAAAACGGGAAATGCGGTCATTTTAAAGGGAGGCAGCGATGCCATTCATTCAAATACAGCCATTGTTTCCGTGATCCGCAAAGCTCTGGAGGACTACGCCAAAGAAGCCGGGCTGGATGGGGAACTTTTAAAAAACAGTATTCAGCTGATCCAAGATACAAGCCGGGAAACTGCCCGGGCATTTATGCGGCTGAATCAATATGTGGATGTGCTTATTCCCAGAGGCGGAGCCGGACTGATCCGCACTGTAGTGGAAAACAGCACCATTCCGGTCATTGAAACCGGTACAGGAAACTGCCATGTTTATGTAGATGAATATGCGGATATTGATATGGCGGTAAAGATCATTGAAAATGCCAAGACCCAGCGCACAGGGGTTTGCAATGCCTGCGAATCCTTAGTGATCCATAAAAACATACTCAAGGAAGCCCTGCCGCCTATTTGTGAAATGCTCAAACGCCATCATGTGGAAATCCGTGGAGATGAGGCTGCAAGAGAAGTTGTGGAGGGGCTGGTTCCTGCTACTGAGGAGGACTTTGGGACAGAATATCTGGATCTGATCATTTCTGTAAAAACAGTCTGCAGTCTGGATGAGGCAATTGACCACATTAATACCCATAATACAAAACATTCGGAAACGATTATCACAAAAGACTATAACCATGCCCGCCGTTTCTTAAATGAAATTGATGCTGCAGCAGTGTATGTTAACGCTTCTACCCGTTTTACCGATGGCTTTGAATTCGGTTTTGGCGCGGAGATTGGCATCAGCACTCAAAAGCTCCATGCCAGAGGTCCCATGGGACTGAAAGAACTGACAACCACCAAATATATTATTTATGGAGATGGTCAGATTCGTGGATAATTTTGAAAAATAATATATCTTTTTTATATAAAGAGCCTGCCATTAGAAAAAGTGCAGGCTCTTCTTTTATAATAGCAGAGGAACAGGGTTATTCCTTTATTCAGGTCAAAACCGTTCAAATGGGGAAATATGCAGGATACGACAGAACGAATAATTTTTATCGCTCGCTTGGATTTAAGGTATTTGAGGTATTTCCCACATTGTGGGATAAGTGGAATCCTTGTCAGATTTATGTTATGAGTTTGAGGTGACATTCCAGTTTTCCGAGGAGATAGTAAAGCCAGCCGGGCCAGTCAACGGCAAGATAGACGGTGCATACGCGCCGCCGTTGCCAGCCCCGCCGCCTTTGCTGGTATCCTTGCAAACCGGAAGCTATCACAGCCTTTTATGTAATCGCTGTTTGAAGGCTCGTATTTTTTGTCCATAACGACATGTAAAGACAAAACCGCATAAAATCATTCCTATTGCGTCACCCTCGGCAAAGTTTGAGACTGCATTTAGAACAGCATTATTATTTAGTTCCGTATGGCTAATCAAACTTGCCACAAACCACAAGATTCCTCCTGCCAGTAAAAGTAAATGTACACGCTTCGTATATTGTTTTGTTCCCATATTCATGTACTCTGCTGTTTTTAATACTGTTTCTTTTGTTTCTTTATCCATATTCACGTTCTTCCTTTCTCCGTCAATGAGTTCCCGAATATCTACATCATAGAAATCTGCAAGCTCAATGAGAATATCCACATCCGGCATATTGTTTCCGTTTTCCCATCGCGAAATGGTTCGGGAAGAAACGCAAAAATACTCAGCCAATTGTTCTTGAGTCAGCCCTTTGCCCTTGCGAAGGGATTTAAGAAATTTACCTATTTTTTGTTGATCCATCCACAATCCTCCTTTTGCAAAAATTATAACAGAGTTTTAGTATAAATACCACGACACAAAGCGGGAATCGCCGCAATTTTAGGGTAGACATGTCATGTCTACTGGAATTTAAGTGGTAAAATCTCAAGTTTTGAAATAGAGAAGACCACATGTCTGGCTGTTTCCGCAGTGGTGAGCTTTTGATGGATGATATTTTGTTCCTGGACAGGAAAAAGCTGTCTATTTAGACACCGCTGCCGGAGGGCAAAAATTTTCTGCGCCAGGTTTATGATGTTGCCCGGAAAAAGCAGCCGATAAAGCTTGAAAATGTAGTGGAATATTTTTCTTTCAACTTTACAGATAAATATATCAACGGACTGGTGGAAGATATTGGGGAATCTCTTGCAAACCTGGGCTGTGTCCGGAAGGAAAAGAATTCTTGATTGATTGAAACAATTGAAGCCTGTATCACCAATCGGGAGAATATTGAAGAAGAAATGCTTTCGGAGAAAAATATTTCTGTCCGGCTGACCCGTATCCGTGAAAAATGAAGCAATATTTGGCAGAAAGATTGGATAAAATGGGGCGTTATGGCCGCTTGCCTATGCCTTATTGCAGCTGCCGCAATAACCATCCCCTTGATGCTTAGTCCCGTGGAAAGCGATGGTGGTGCAGGGAGGGCAATGGCCGGAAGCAGCAAATGCTACGTTTGATCTTGACTATGTTATTCCTGTCTATTCAACAGCTAATGTGACTCAAGACAGTCATACAGTTTTGGAAACCTTAGTCTTTGATGATCAATACGTCATCCCTGTCATAGCGAACAATGAATGTACCGGAACGGCCACAGTGATACAGCCACCTGTTTTGTAGATGTTATTCAACTCCATGGATGGGGATTTCTGATGTCAACGGATACAGAAGAATTTGCAGCGATTTCCGATTTTGGAATTTCTGGAAATATAAGCGGTCAGGAATTGTTAAAACGGATTTTAGATCATACGGAAGCGATATACGACAGAGAAGGCTGAATAAGTATGGAGAACAGTTGAGCTGCCGGAGAATTTCTAAGAGTATCCTCAATACAGCTGTTTAGCGAAATGTTATGTGCTGTAGTATAAATGACCAGACGCTTATGAAGTTCCGGTGAAATGCGTATATTAAAGCTGCCCTTGTAAGCAACTTCTGGAGATCGGCCTTCTGATTCACACATTGCTAAATAATCATCAACAGCTCCATGGAAGTCATTGATAAGTTCACTGGCTGTCTCTACTTGATAAGAAATAAGAGAGCGGATTCCCAGGACTTTACCGAAGAAAAGATTATCTTCCTCAGAAAATTCAACGCTTCCAACATAGCCCTTATACTGGATTGTATTATTCATATAAGCCCCTCCTGTTCTAAGATTTCTATCAGCTGTTTCAACTGGTAGGATTTTAATTCTTTTTGCGGGTGCGGTTTGTGCAGTAAAATTGATTCATGTTCTTCACTTATAAACATAATACGAGAACCGCTAGTTCTTCCTTTATTAGAACGGACGTATCCTAAATATAGTTGCATATTTGCTGTATTAGGGTGATCTGTAACCGTCTATCCGGGCTGAATATCTCCATTCATTTCATCTGACGATGATTTTTTCCTTGTCTCAAATTTCCACCTATGGTAGAATAGACATCGGAATACCTTCAACGATGAGAAAAAACAGGATTTTCTATTGATAAGGAATATGAATTAGGATAGGAGAATATGAGTAAATATCTAAATTTAAAAAATATGGACAGCGTTCCAACCACTGAACCGGACCGTCAGCTTTATATTATCAAACAGCTGAGAGAAGCGATGGATAAGTACAAACAAGAAACCGGTTCATCGCCCTGTTATAAGGTGGTGACCTTCGGCTGCCAGATGAATGCGCGCGACTCTGAGAAACTTTCCGGCATTTTAGAGGCCATCGGGTATGAGGCCACGGAAAGTGAGGACGCAGACTTTGTCATTTATAATACATGTACAGTACGGGAAAATGCCAACCTGAAGGTTTACGGACGGCTGGGGACCTTAAAAAAGATCAAGGAAAACCGTCCCGGGATGCTCATTGCTCTTTGCGGCTGTATGATGCAGGAACCCCATGTAGTAGAAAAGCTTCGGACCAGCTACAAACACGTGGACATTATTTTCGGTACCCATAATATCTATAAGCTGGCTGAGCTGATCTGGGATCGCTTAGATTCCGGATCCATGATCATTGATATATGGAAGGATACAGATAAGATCGTAGAGGAACTTCCGGAACATCGGAAATATTCTTTTAAATCAGGGATCAACATTATGTTTGGCTGCAACAATTTCTGCAGTTATTGTATCGTGCCCTATGTGCGGGGACGGGAGCGGAGCCGCAGACCGGAGGATATTTTAGCTGAGATCCGCCGGGATGTATCTCATGGTGTGGTTGAAGTTATGCTTTTAGGACAAAATGTTAATTCCTACGGAAAAACTTTGGAAACACCTGTAACCTTTGCCCAACTGCTGACTCAGGTGGAAAAGATTGATGGCCTGGAGCGGATCCGTTTTATGACTTCCCATCCCAAGGATCTGTCTGATGAGCTGATTCAGGTAATGGCCGGTTCTAAAAAGATCTGTCCGCATCTGCATCTTCCTCTCCAGTCCGGAAGTACCAGGATCTTAAAAAAGATGAACCGTAAATATACTAAAGAAGATTATCTTAATCTTGTAGAAAAGCTTCGGAACGCCTGCCCGGACATTTCACTGACAACGGATATTATTGTTGGATTTCCTGGAGAAACAGAGGAAGATTTTCAGGAGACTCTGGATGTGGTGGAGAAGGTTCGCTATGACAGTGCGTATACATTTATTTATTCCAAACGCAACGGCACCCCGGCGGCATCTATGGAGGATCAGGTACCTGAGGATGTTATCAAGGACCGTTTTGACCGGCTTCTTGAAAAAGTCCAGACAATAGCGTCCCAGGTATGTGCCCGCCATGAAGGTCAGGTTATGGATGTTTTAGTGGAGCAGATCAATCATCAGGATAAACATCTGGTCACCGGACGTCTGAGTAATAATACAGTAGTACATTTTCCAGGCGATGCTTCTATGATCGGCAAGCTTGTTCCTGTACTGCTTAAAGAATGTAAAGGCTTCTATTATATTGGAGAATTATACGAAAAGAGGTAAATGAATGGAAAAAGGAGTTAAAATTACAGATATTTTTGCGTCAAACGTATTTAACGATGCTACCATGCGTGAGCGTCTGCCAAAACGGATCTACCAGGAGCTGAAAAACAGCATGAAGGAAGGGGTAGAGCTGGATAAGCATGTAGCCGATGTGGTCGCCAATGCCATGAAGGATTGGGCTATTGAAAAAGGCGCCACCCATTACAGCCATTGGTTTCAGCCTTTAACCGGGTATACTGCGGAAAAACATGATGCATTTATCACACCTACCGGAGATGGGGGAGTGATCCTGGAATTTTCCGGAAAAGAGTTGATCAAAGGCGAGCCTGACGGCTCATCTTTCCCTTCCGGCGGACTTCGTTCGACCTTTGAAGCCAGAGGATATACTGCATGGGATCTGTCCTCACCGGCATTTATTCATGAGGCTCCTTCCGGTGCTGTTTTATGTATTCCTACGGTGTTCTTTTCCTATACAGGAGAAGCTCTGGATAAAAAGACACCCCTGCTGCGGTCCATGGAAGCGATCAATCGTCAGGCAGTGCGTATCGTTCATTTATTTGGAAAAAACGAGGTAACCAAGGTAACCACTTCCGTTGGCGCGGAACAGGAATATTTCCTTGTAGATAAAGATCTGTATATGCAGCGCCGGGATCTGATCTTTGCAGGACGGACACTGTTTGGCGCTCCTGCACCTAAGGGCCAGGAAATGGATGACCACTATTTCGGTATTATTAAAGAGCGGATCGCCGCTTTTATGAATGATCTGAATGTAGAACTGTGGAAGCTGGGCGTTACTGCCAAGACTCAGCATAATGAAGTTGCTCCGGCGCAGCATGAGCTGGCTCCTGTTTATGCTACTACAAATATTGCCACAGACCACAACCAGTTAGTCATGGAAGCTATGAAACGGGTGGCTTTGCGCCATAATCTGGTATGCCTGCTCCATGAAAAACCTTTTGACGGCGTCAACGGTTCCGGTAAACACAACAACTGGTCACTGATCACCGATACTGGCGTAAACCTTTTAGATCCCGGAAAGACCCCCCATGAAAACCGCCAGTTTCTTTTGATTCTGGCTGCCATTTTAAAGGCAGTGGATGAATATGCGCCGCTGCTGCGGGAATCTGCGGCAAATCCGGGCAATGATCACCGTCTGGGCGCAAATGAAGCGCCGCCGGCCATTATTTCCGTATTTTTAGGGGAGCAGCTGGAGGATGTGCTGACACAGCTGTGCGAAAAAGGGGAAGCCACCAGTTCTAAAGAAGGAACAGAGTCCAACATCGGCCTGGCGACTGTGCCTAATTTCCGTATGGATGCTACAGACCGGAACCGTACTTCACCTTTTGCCTTTACGGGAAATAAATTTGAGTTCCGTATGGTAGGTTCCTCTGCGTCGATTGCCGATGCTAACATTGTATTAAATACTATTGTAGCGGAAACACTGCGCCAGGCTGCTGATATTCTCGAGGTTGCTGATGATGTGGAAATGGCTGCTCATGACCTGATCAAAAAGTGGGTCAGCGAGCATATGCGCATTATTTTCAATGGCAACGGCTACTCTCAGGAATGGGTAGAAGAAGCCAAGCGTCGGGGACTGCCTAATATTACCAATATGGTTGACGCCGCCGGCTGCCTGACTGATCCTAAGACCATTGAGCTTTTCGCCCGTCATAATGTTATGACAGAGGTTGAGCTTAAGGCCAGAGAAGAAGTGGCTTATGAAATGTATGCCAAGGCTATTAATATTGAAGCCCGCACCATGATCGATATGGCGAAAAAGGAGATCATCCCAGCAGTGATCAAGTATACTACAACTGTGGCAGATTCCATCCAGGGAGTTGAAGCTACCGGCTATGACGCCAGCGTGCAGCGTATTGTTATGTCAGACTGCTCGAAGCATTTAAAGGCCATGAACGATGCTTTGGTTAAGCTGGAGGCTAATGTGGATCATGCGGCTTCCCTGGAGCACTTTAAAGAAAGAGCTATTGCCTACAGAGATGATGTCTGCACAGCCATGGATGAGCTGCGCCGTCCGGCAGATGCTCTTGAACGGATCGTAGACGCTAAGGAATGGCCATTCCCAACCTACGGTGATTTAATGTTTAATGTTTAACACGATATGGGGTATCAGAAAGGTTTTGCTTTCTGGTATCCCTTTTTGAGGAAGAGAAGGAGTATAAAACCATGGCACCATTAACACCAATGATGCAGCAATATGTAAAGACCAAGGAGCAATATAAGGACTGTATTCTTTTTTACCGTCTGGGGGATTTTTATGAAATGTTTTTTGACGATGCCATTACTGCGTCCAGAGAGCTGGAGATCACCCTGACAGGAAAAGATTGCGGTCAGGAAGAGCGTGCTCCTATGTGCGGTGTTCCCTACCATGCTGTGGATTCCTATCTGAACAAGCTTGTATCCAAAGGATACAAAGTTGCCATCTGTGAGCAGATGGAAGATCCCAAGCTGGCCAAAGGCCTTGTTAAGCGGGAAGTCATCCGCATTGTTACCCCGGGGACGAACTTAAGTATGCAGGCCTTAGATGAGACGAAAAATAATTATCTGATGTGCATTGTATATATAGATGACTGTTTTGGTATTTCTGCTGCAGATATATCTACCGGGGATTACTATATGACTGAGGTGGATTCCGGCAAAAAGCTGATGGATGAAATCACAAAATTTTCTCCTGCAGAGATCATCCACAATGATGCCTTTTTAATGAGCGGCGTGGATCTGGAACCGGTAAAGGAACGGATGAACGTATCGGTTTCTGTACTGGATTCCTGGTACATGGATGAAGATCAGTGCCGAGAAAGATTGAAACGTCATTTTAAGGTATCTGCTTTAGAAGGACTTGGTCTTGGAGATTATACTGCCGGGACTATTGCCGCAGGAGCACTTTTGCAGTACCTTTATGAAACACAGAAAAATTCCCTGACCCATCTGACGCATATTACTACATATAATTCCGGTCAGTATATGATTATTGACAGCTCCACCCGGAGAAATCTGGAGCTTTTAGAAACGCTGAGGGAAAAACAGAAAAGAGGTTCCCTTTTATGGGTTCTTGACAAAACGAAGACCGCTATGGGGGCAAGGCTCCTGCGTACATGGATCGAACAGCCTTATATTGACAAAAAACCTATAGAGATGCGTCTGGATGCCATTGAGGAAATTAACAGGGAACTGATCAACAGAGATGAGATCCGGGAATATTTAAATCCGGTGTATGATCTGGAGCGGCTTATGAGCAAGATCAGCTGCAAAACCGCCAATCCCAGGGATCTGATCGCATTTAAATCCTCTGTGGCCATGATTCCGCCTATCAAGATACTGCTTAATTCCTATAAATCGGTTCGGCTTCAGGAAATATATGACCAAATGGACAGCCTGGAAGATCTGTGTCACATGATCGATCAGGCCATTAATGAGGATCCGCCGATTGGTTTAAAGGATGGAGGCATTATTAAAGACGGTTTTAATGAGGAAATTGATAAATACCGCCATGCAAAAACCGAGGGAAAGCAGTGGCTTTCTCAGTTGGAAAGCGAAGAAAGAGAAAAAACAGGCATTAAAAATCTGAAGGTGAAGTATAATAAGGTTTTTGGCTATTACCTGGAAGTAACCAATTCCTATAAGTCCATGGTGCCGGATACCTGGATCCGCAAACAGACTTTGACCAATGCGGAGCGGTATATTACCCCTCGGTTAAAGGAACTGGAGGATACGATCCTCGGAGCCGAGGATAAGCTGTTTTCCCTGGAGTATGACCTGTTTTGTGAAGTCCGGGACAAAATCGCCGGTGAGGTGTCCAGGATCCAGACCACAGCCAAGGCCCTGGCGAACCTGGATGTACTTTGCTCCCTGGCTCTTGTGGCAGAACGGAACAACTATGTCCGGCCGTCCATTAATACCAAGGGAATCATTAATATTAAGGGAGGCCGCCATCCGGTAGTGGAAAAAATGTCTGCCAGCCAGATGTTCATTGAAAATGATACCTATCTGGACAATCAGGATAACCGGATCTCTATCATTACCGGACCTAATATGGCGGGAAAGTCCACATATATGCGCCAGACAGCTTTGATCGTCCTTATGGCTCAAATGGGCAGTTTTGTTCCCGCAGCCTGTGCCGATATTGGCATTGTGGACCGGATCTTTACCCGGGTCGGGGCCAGCGATGACCTGGCCAGCGGACAAAGTACCTTTATGGTGGAAATGACAGAAGTGGCTAATATTTTAAGAAATGCCACAAAAGACAGTCTTTTGATTTTAGATGAGATCGGCCGGGGAACCAGTACCTTTGACGGTTTGAGCATTGCCTGGGCTGTAGTGGAATATATCAGCAATCCCAAGCTTTTAGGCGCAAAGACCCTTTTTGCCACCCATTATCATGAGCTGACCGAGCTGGAAGGCAAACTTTCCAGTGTCAATAACTACTGTATCGCTGTGAAAGAGCAGGGAGATGATATTATCTTCCTAAGAAAGATCGTCCGGGGCGGCGCGGATAAAAGTTATGGTATTCAGGTAGCTAAACTGGCCGGGGTTCCGGATCCGGTGATTGACCGGGCCAAGGAGCTGGTGGAAGAACTGGTCAGCGCGGATATTACAGACAAGGTTCGTGAGATCGGCTCCGGCAATGAAAAAAATAAAGCATCCCTGCCGAATAAAAAAGGAAAAAAAGAGGAAAACGACGGACAGATGTCATTATTTGACACGTGCGGGATAAGTGCCGGAAACGCCCAGGCCCAGGAAACGACTGAGGATGCTCCCCGTATCCCTGAAACATGGGCTCAGGTGATCGATCAATTAAAAAAGGCAGATCTTTCCCGGATGCGTCCCTTAGATGCTATGCTTTTGCTGGATCAGCTCCAGCAGGAGTTAATGTGACCTTTTGTAACCGTTCAGACGGCCTGATGTTGCAGCATTTCCGGCGGATGAAGCCGGAAATGTATACACACATATGGTAATGTTAAGGAGGTGGACCTATGGCCAATATTAATGTGCTGGATTCGGATACCATTAATAAGATTGCTGCCGGTGAGGTGGTGGAGCGCCCTTCATCAGTGGTAAAGGAACTGGTGGAAAATGCTATTGACGCCCATGCCACAGCTATCACTGTGGAAATCCGGGATGGAGGCACCAGCCTGATCCGTGTTACAGATAACGGGGGCGGAATTGATAAGGAAGATATTCCTTTGGCTTTTTTGCGTCATTCTACAAGCAAGATCCGCACGGCCACCGATCTTCTTATGATTGCGTCTCTTGGATTTCGAGGCGAGGCATTATCCAGTATCGCCTCCGTGGCCCAGGTAGAGCTTCTTACAAAAACCCCTGAGGAACTTACCGGAGTACGGTATTGTATTGAAGGGGGAAAAGAGACTGTTTTTGAGGAAGTAGGCTGCCCCTCCGGGACAACGATGATCGTAAGAAACCTGTTTTATAATACCCCGGCCCGCCGGAAGTTTTTAAAGTCAGACATGACAGAAGCAGGCTATGTTAATGACCTGATCATGCGGCTGTCCTTGTCTCATCCGGAGGTTTCCTTTAAATTCATTAATAATCGTCAAAACCGGATCCATACTGCAGGAAATATGCAGTTAAAAGATATTATTTATAATATTTACGGAAGAGATATTACGGCCAACCTTTTGGAGGTAGACCGGCGTTCTGCCAACATGGAAATGAAAGGCTTTATCGGAAAACCTTTGATCTCCAGAGGAAATCGTGCCTATGAAAATTATTTTATTAACGGACGGTATATAAAAAGCCCGGTGATCACTAAGGCCATTGAGGAAGCCTATAAAAACTTTGTCATGGTCCATAAATATCCTTTTACAGCATTTCACCTTTCCATAGATGCCTCTCTGATCGATGTTAATGTCCATCCCACAAAGATGGAGATCCGATTTAACAACAGTGAGGAAGTATATGAGCTGGTTTACCGGACGATCCGGGATGCTCTGGAAGGTCGGGATCTGATCCCGGACGTATCTATGGATACTGACCGGGAGATTGCGGCCCGGCAAAAGCAGGAGATGAAAGAGCGTCTTTTAAAACCTGCGCCGGAACCTTTTGAAACCCACAGGAAAGAAATGCTGAAACAGTCTGCGCCAGGGCCAACTCAGGCCCAGGCGGCGCCAGGTACGCCATCAAGCCAGCAGCTAAAGTCCGCCTTGGCGCCCGCCTCACCAGCACCAGGGGCACCGCAGGAACAGACCGCGCCAAGGGCAATTCAGGCCGGACAGGAAACGCCCGCTGGTGCAGCGGGAACAGCTTCCGCCCCGTCCCAGCAGCAGCTTCGGGAGGCGGAGCCTGCCCCTTATGGGACGGAAGTCGGCGACGGCAGGGGGCAGCAGATGGCGCTTTTTGACGATAAGCTTTTGTCGAAAAAGGCCCGGCTGCGCCACCGGCTTATTGGCCAGCTTTTTGAAACCTACTGGCTGGTGGAATATGATAAAAAGCTTTATATTATTGACCAGCATGCGGCCCATGAAAAGGTTATGTATGAAAAGCTGAAAAAGCATTATGAAAATTCCACAGCTGTTTCCCAACGGCTGGACCCGCCGATGATCCTTTCCCTGACCATGCATGAGGAGGAAGCGCTGAACCGGTATATGGACCAGTTTAAGGCCCTGGGCTTTGAGATCGATCCTTTTGGGGGCAGGGAATATGCGGTGCGCAGCGTGCCTTCGGAACTTTACGGCTTTACGGAAAGAGATCTGTTTATTGACCTTCTGGATGCCATTTCAGACCAATCCGGACACTTCAGCGCAGACCTGATCAATGACCGGCTGGCTACCATGGCCTGCAAAGCGGCTGTAAAAGGGAATCAGACCCTGTCCTTTCAGGAAGCAGACGCCCTTATTGACGAGCTTCTTGCCGCGGACAATCCTTATAACTGTCCCCACGGACGGCCTACGATCATTGCTATGAGCCAGTATGAGCTGGAAAAGAAATTTAAGAGAATCCAATAGAAAAAAGAAATTCAAAGAATCCAACAGTCAGGAGCTGATATGTTTGAAACCATGGCCTCTTGTTATTTTAACCGGACCAACGGCAGCCGGAAAGACCGGTTTGTCCCTATCCCTGGCCAAACGCATCGGCGGAGAGATCATTTCCGCGGATTCCATGCAGGTATATAAAAAAATGAATATTGGCACTGCCAAGATCCTTCCCCAACAGATGGAGGGGATCCCTCATCATTTAATTGATGTATTAATGCCGGATGAAGAATTTAATGTGGTCCTTTTCCAGAAATTGGCCAAAGAGGCTATGGAAGATATAATTTCCCGGGGAAAGATCCCTATTGTGGTTGGGGGCACAGGATTCTACATTCAGGCCCTTTTAAATGATATTGATTTTACGGAAAATGACAGTGATCCGGCCTTTCGTCAGGAGATGGAGGCCCTTGCCCGCCAGGGACAGGGCCAGCTGCTCCATGACCGTTTATCCCAGGTGGATCCTGAGGCTGCGGCCCAGATCCATCCCAATAATATAAAACGGGTGATCCGCGCTTTGGAATTTTATGAAAAAACCGGTGAAAAAATTTCAGAGCATAACGCCGCGGAACGTCAAAAGACCAGCCCGTATAACAGCGCCTATCTTGTGCTGACCTGGCCAAGACAGGTCTTATATGAGCGGATCAACCGGCGGGTGGATCAAATGCTTAAAGATGGACTTGTAGATGAAGTCAAGGGCCTTCTTGAGGAAGGCTACAGTCCGGACCTGGTCTCTATGCAGGGACTGGGATATAAGGAATTTGTGCCTTATTTTTCAGGAGAGTGTACTCTGGATGAGGCTGTATATATATTAAAAAGAGATACCCGCCATTTTGCCAAACGGCAGCTGACCTGGTTCCGCCGTGAAAAAGATGTGGTATGGATCAATAAAAATGATTATGAAAATGACGAAGAAATTCTTGAATATATTATTAATTTACTGACAGAGAGAGGAATTTATCATGAGTGAAACTTTAGAGCAGTATTATCAGGCCTTAGGTATTTCAAAAAACGTATATGAATTTTGCCAGGCCATGGAAAAGGATCTTGCCCCCCGTTTTCAGGGCTTTGACCAGGTTGCCGAATATAACCAGCTCAAGGTCATCCGGGCCATGCAGGAGCACAAGGTCAGCGATTATCATTTTTCCGACAGCACCGGCTATGGCTACAATGACAGCGGCCGGGATACTCTGGAGGCTGTTTATGCCAGCGTATTTCACACAGAGGACGCTCTGGTCCGTCCCCATATTACCTGCGGGACCCATGCCCTGACCATTGCTCTTAGCGGAAATCTCAGGCCGGGAGATGAACTGCTTTCCCCGGTAGGAAAACCTTATGATACCTTAGAGGGGATCATCGGTATCCGTCCCCAGAAAGGCTCTTTGGCTGAGTATGGCATTACTTACCGCCAGGTAGATCTTCTGCCTGACGGGGAGTTTGATTATGAAGGCATAAGAAATGCTTTAAATCCCAGGACAAAACTGGTGACTATCCAGCGGTCTAAAGGCTATCAGCCCCGAAGAACTTTATCTGTAAAGCGCATTGGAGAGCTGATCGCATTTATTAAAAGCATACGTCCGGATGTTATCTGCATGGTGGATAACTGTTACGGAGAGTTTGTGGAAACCATAGAGCCTACGGATGTAGGTGCAGATTTGTGCGTCGGTTCTCTGATCAAAAATCCGGGCGGCGGTCTGGCTCCTATCGGAGGCTATATTGTGGGCAAAAAGGAATATGTAGAAAATGCCGCCTATCGTCTCACCGCTCCCGGTCTTGGCAAGGAAGTCGGAGCCAGCCTTGGCGTGAACCGTTCCTTTTTCCAGGGATTATTTTTAGCCCCTCAAGTGGTCAACGGCGCTCTTAAAGGGGCGGTTTTTGCTGCTAATATTTATGAAAAACTGGGCTTTGAGTGCGTACCTGATGCCTCGGAAAGCCGCCATGATATTATTCAGGCAGTTGTGTTTAATCATCCGGAGCATGTGATTGAATTTTGCAAGGGAATCCAGGCTGCCGCGCCGGTAGACAGCCATGTAACGCCGGAGCCATGGGCCATGCCCGGCTATGATTGTGATGTGATCATGGCAGCGGGAGCATTTATTTCCGGATCATCCATTGAACTAAGTGCTGATGCTCCTATTAAACCGCCTTACAGTGTTTATTTTCAGGGAGGACTGACCTGGCATCATGCTAAATTTGGCATTATGATGTCTTTACAAAAGCTTGCTGAGGCAGGACTTGTAACACTTTAATGGAATATGACTCAGGTATTTGCCTGAGTCTTTATGACGTTTTTCCCTAAAAGTAAAGTCATTTTATAAAATTTTTCACAGAATTATAGAAATTTTTAATAGGCGCTTAGTGTATACTTTTAACAGGTTTTATGTTACACTACTTAAAGATCCCTTATCGTCGGTCCTGGAGAGAACCTAAAGGGGGATTTTATATTGTTAAAGACAAAAGAGCTGCCGGAAAACGAACGGCCTTACGAAAAGTGTGAAAAGTACGGACCTCAGATTTTGTCTGATGCGGAGCTTCTGGCCGTGGTCATCCGCACTGGCACAAAGACAAAACGCAGTGTAGAGCTGGCTATGGAGATTTTAAACATGGCCGGAGGTCAAGAAGGTCTTAACGGACTGAACGATCTGTCCAGAGCACAGCTGATGAAGATTCCCGGGATTGGCCGGGTTAAAGCGATCCAGATCCAATGTGTTCTGGAATTGTCTAAAAGGATACAAAAGTCCGGTGCCGCAAGAGGACTGGATTGCAGGAATCCGCAGGCGATCGCCGGCTATTATATGGAAGAAATGCGTCATTACCGCCAGGAACATCTGGTCCTTTTGATGCTGAATACAAAAAACAGAAAAATCGGAGATATGGTCATATCCAAAGGCAGTGTGAATGCTGCTCTTATCTCTCCACGAGAGATTTTTTTAGAAGCCCTTCGTCACGATGCAGTCAATATCATCCTGCTCCACAATCATCCCAGCGGCGACCCTACGCCCAGCAAAGAGGATATTGATGTGACACAAAACATTGCCAGTCTTGGAAAGATGCTTGGGATACGTTTGCTGGATCATATCATCATTGGAGACAAAACCTATAAAAGTCTGTTTCAGTGCGGGCATATCCCGATATAAGGAAATCCCACAAGGATACCCTTATGGCCGTTAAAGGCCGGCCAAAAAAGAGGAAATCCCACAAGGGGATACCCTTATGGCCGTTAGGAGACGGCCAAAAAGGAGGAAATTATTTTATGGCAGGACGTAAATATGGATTAGATTTAGGTACAAATTACGTTAAAATATACGATAATGCCCATAAGAATATTCTTATTGAAAAGAATATGATCGCTATACGAAAGAAAAAGGATATGGTGGCCGCAGGAGATGCGGCCTATGAAATTTTTGAAAAGGTTTCTGATAATATTGTGATCAAACATCCGGTACAAAATGGTGTGATCGCAGATGTGGAGCCTATGGGAAAGATGTTTGATTATCTGCTAAAAAAGCTTAACTGCAGCAACAGTATGATGCGCCATAATGAGTTTTATCTGGCTGTCCCCTCTGCCATTACAGAGGTGGAAAAAAGAGCTTTCTTTAGCCTTATCGGTCACTCATCTTTTAAAACCCATAATGCCAGCCTTGTGGAAAAGCCTGTGGCTGCAGCCCTGGGCGAGGGCCTGGATGTGACTCGGGCCGGCGGCATTATGATCGTGGACATGGGGGCAGATACAACGGAAATTTCAATTATCGCCCTGGGAGGTATCGTGCTTAGCCGTCTTATTAAAACCGGTGGCAATACTATTAACGATGCTATCTGCAGTGAGGTTAAGCTTCGCCATAATGTGATCATCGGCCGAAAAACTGCAGAACTTTTAAAATTATCCCTGGGTTCTGCCATTCCAACCACAGCGGATCCGGCAAGAGCTTATGGCAGGGATCTGATCACCGGCCTTCCGGTGAATGTTTTGATCCCGGACACTTTGGTATATAATTGTATCACCTCTGTTTTGGAGCCGGTACTGGATGCTATACGGGGACTTTTGGAACGCACGCCGCCGGAACTGAATAATGATATTTTTGACCATGGGATCTATGTGACCGGAGGAACCAGCATGATCCCCGGACTGGACAGGCTGATCGCTTCCCGCACCCGCATGAAGGTCAATATGTCTTCCCATCCCCAGGAAAGCGTCGTCAAAGGCTTGGATGTAATCATGAACAGTTATGAACTTTCCAGTCTCGCTTTCTCGGTGCGGGAGTCCGCATTCTATTAATCATCGGTGACGGGACCGCTCAAAAAGGAGGAAATCCCACAAGGGGATACCTCTATGGCCGTTAAGGACCGGCCGAAAAGGAGGAAATCCCACAAGGGGATACCCTTATGGCCGTTAGAAAACGGCCGAAAAGGAGGAAATATGAAGCAGCACAAGAAAAATGGCGGAGTGAACCCTAAGTATCTTTTTCTGGCATTGCTGGCAGTATGCTGCGGGCTTATTGCCGTAAGTTTTACATGGGGCGCCACAAATAATATTGTCCAAAGTACATTAGGTACAGTTATCGCGCCTTTACAGACAGGTTTAAACAGTATCGGTACCTGGGTCTCATCCCTGGTGGAAGATTCCCGGACAGTCAGTGAGCTTCAGGAGGAAAATGAAGCGCTCCAGCTGGAGGTGGATACATTAAGATCTCAGATTTCCTCCATGGAGAACAATTTAAGCGAGCTGGATGACCTAAGAGAGCTGCTGGCGCTAAAAGAAAGCTACCCCAATTACAGCATGGTAGGCGCCAGGATCATCAGCAGCGATGCCAGCAACTGGTATGATACCTTTACTATTGATAAAGGCACAAATGACGGGATCCAGGTAGATATGAATGTGATCGCCGATAACGGTCTTGTAGGTATTGTTATTGAAACCGGATTTAATCATTCTATTGTCCGGTCCATCACAGATGATTCCAGCAGTGTCAGCGCTATGGATGCCATTTCAGAGGATCACTGCATTGTCAACGGGAGCCTGGAGGAAAAAGATACAGGTCTTTTAAACGTGGAACTGATCCGCAGCGACGCGCAGATTGCCGAGGGAAATGAATTGCTCACATCTTACTTGAGTGACAAATTTCTCCCGGGACTGACTATTGGCTATGTTACGGATATTACAGAAGATGCCTCCACATTAACAAAAACAGCTCACGTTACGCCGGTGGTGGATTTTGAGCATCTTAGAAATGTACTTGTCATCACTCAGCTGAAAGCGGATCTGGTGGAGGATGAGGGCTTAAGCAGCACCAGCGAGTCGGACAGTCAAACATCCGATACGACAGGAGAAACAACCCGGGATACCTTTGGCGAAACCGGCGAGACAGACTCGGAAAGCGGCAGCGGCCAGTAAAAGACAAGATCCCGCAAGGGACAGGATGAAAGGATTGTAGTCAGGTGAAGCGCACTCTTATTTATATCGTCGTGATCTTGGCGGCGTTTTTACTGCAAAGTACCATATTTGAATTTATTGCACTGGCAGATATTGTCCCGAACATGCTTATCATACTTACCGCCAGCATCGGATTGATCCGGGGCCGCAGTGAAGGATGCGTCGTGGGATTTTTCTGCGGGCTTCTCATGGACATTTCCTCGGGAGATTATCTGGGAGCTTATGCCCTGTGTTATATGATCATTGGGTTTGTGCTCGGGTATTTTAACCAGATTTATTATGAGGAAGATATTACTCTGCCTTTGATCCTTATTGGAAGCGCGGACCTGCTGTACGGCATATTTATGTATCTGGTCAGCTTCCTGGTAAGAGGAAGGTTTAATTTCCTGTTTTATCTGAAACGGATCATCCTTCCGGAACTGGTGTATACGGTGATCGTATCCATTGTAGTATACCGGGTAATATTGTTCATTTGCAAGAAGCTGGATAAAAAAGGAAGTGAGGATTTCATTGTTTAAAGCACTTTTACGAGGAATCGTTTCAGTCGTCCGCTCAAGATTGTTTATTATCGGTGCCTTTTTTACCGTATTGTTTATCATTCTTTTCCACCGTTTGTTTGTACTGCAGGTGGTGGAAGGAGAGGACTATCTGGAGCAGTTTACTTACAGAATACAAAAAGAGACAGAAATTGCAGCTCCCAGAGGGACCATTTACGATTGTAATGGCACAGTGCTTGCCTATGACCGGATGATCTATTCCGTTATTATTGAAAACAGCACTTTGCCGTCCGATAATGAAACCCGTAACACCATGATCGAAAATCTGATCCGTATTGTAGAGTCTCATGGAGAAGAGACGGCCTATTCCATTCCCCTTGAAATAGGAGAGGATGGGACGATCCAGTTTACCGGATCAGAGACAACGATTCGGAATTTTAAAAAGGATATTTTCGGCGTCAACTACACAGACAGTCTCAGCGCCCGCCAGGAGTCAATGACAGCCCAGGATCTGTATGATTATATGAGAGGGGAAAACCTTTTTAATGTTACAGGAGATTTCACAGACGAAGAGATCTTAAAGATCCTGGCTCTGCGCTATGAACTGTACATGACCCGGTATCAACGGTATGTGACAGTAACTGTCGTTTCCGATGTAGAAGATGACCTTGTGGCTGCCATTAAGGAAAACAGCACAGTTCTTCCCGGCGTGACCATTTCCCAGTCTTATGTACGGGAATATAATGACAGCATTTACTTTGCCCATATTACCGGATATACAGGAACCATCTCAGATGATGAGCTGAAACGTTTTAAGGAAGATGGCCACGAAGAATACACATCTAACGACAGTGTGGGAAAAACCGGCATTGAAAGTGTTTTTGAATATGAGCTGGCCGGGGAAAAAGGCTCCCAGACTTTGTATGTAAACAGTTTAGGAAGCGTCCTTGACGCTACGGATGTTACGGCTGCGGTTCCCGGAAACGATGTTTATCTTACGATTGACGCGGATCTGACCAAAACCATTTATGATCTGCTTGAAGAAAAGATTTCGGGAATTCTCCTTTCCAAGCTTGTCTCCACTGTAGATGAGGATAATAATGAAAATCATCTGGTTCCTTATATTGATGTATTTCATGCCTTTATAGAAAATAATATTATTGATACAGAACATTTTTATGAAAGCGACGCCACAGACCTGGAAAAATCTGTGGGAGAACGTTTTAATTCCTATATAAACAGCGTTATTACCCAATTAGAAGGTATTTTAAGGGCAGACAGTTTTGCTCCCCAAAATACCCTGTCCGATGAATATGATAACTACTGCAACTATATATACACATGGACAAGGGACAGCGGTATTTTAAATGGTGATCTGTATGACGCGGATGAAGAGGTTTACAGCCAGTGGGAAGATGGAAAAATCGGATTAGGTGATTTCTTTGAACATGCTATTTCCCAGGGATGGATCGACACCTCCCTTTTAAATATTTCCGGAGAGTATGTGGATACTTCAGAGGTCTATGACGCCCTGGTTACCGCGATTTTAAACGGGATCCGGGATGATTCTTCTTTCCAGAAGCGGGTTTACAAATTTATGCTCTCTTCGAATACGATCACAGAGAAAGAAATCTGCCTTCTTCTTTATGATCAGGGGGTACTGTCCAAAGAAGATAATGATTACAATAATCTGGTCAATGATGTGGTCAATGCCCGGGGATTTATTTATGATAAGATCTACAATATGGAGATCACCCCGGATATGCTGGCATTAGATACATGTTCCGGCGCTGTTGTAGTTACCGATCCCAATTCCGGTGAGGTTAAGGCCCTTGTATCTTATCCCAGCTATGACGCAAACCGGATTTCAGATCCGGAATACTATGCATCCCTGCTCAGCAACGAATCCAGACCGTTGTTTAACCGGGCAACGCAGCAGACCAGTGCTCCCGGCTCCACATATAAGCCTTTATCTGCCATTGCCGGACTGGAAGAAGGGCTGATCACTCTGGATACGACAGTTGTTGACCGAACCGTTTTTGATAAAGTTGTTCCCAGCGCAAGATGCTGGAGCAGTGTCAGCCACGGTTCTGTGAATGTGATCCGGGCCATCGGCGTATCCTGCAACTACTTCTTTTATGAACTGGGGTATAATGCAGCACTTACGCCAGATGGCACGGAAAATGATGAACAGGGCCTTGAGATTTTAGCAAAGTACGCGAAAATGTTTGGCTTTGGTCAAACCACAGGCATTGAGATCGGAGAAGCGTCCCCAAATATATCCGATGAGTCCAGTGTCCGTTCTTTTATCGGACAGGGTACAAATAACTATACAGCTACGCAGGTCAACCGGTATACAGCAGCTCTTGCCAACCGGGGGACGGTGTATAATCTTTCCCTTGTAGATAAGATTACAGACAGCAGCGGCACTTTAGTCCAGGATTTTACGCCGGAAGTTTTAAATGACCTGACAGATACCATTCAGGATTCTACCTGGAATGCCGTTCATCAGGGCATGTGGTATGTGGTCAATGAAACTTCCTCCTACAAGGATGTTTTTTCCAGCCTGAATGTGGAAGTGGCAGGGAAATCCGGTACTGCCCAGGAATCGGATCTAAAGCCTGAGCACGCCTGGTTTACCGGCTTTGCTCCCTACAGCGATCCACAGATTGCCGTAACAGTGCGTATTTCCAACGGATACGGTTCTACCAATGTTGTAGACACCTTCCGGGATACCATTGCCGCATATTTTAACCTGCCTTTATATGATTCCATCCATAACGAGTCTGAAAACGGCAGCGCAAGACATGCGCTTTTACCCATTAATTATAACGGAGGCGTCCATACAGATGACGGTGCCGACTGATCCTTTTGGTCACGGCCATAAACACAAATGATAATCAGATCCCAAAGTTGACGGATCACTACTCATATCGAAGGGAAATCCCAAAGGGATTCCCCTATGGCCAAAAGACAGGCCAAAAAGGAGGAAATGTCATGAGTGAAGTGTTTGTGATCACATCAGGAAAGGGCGGTGTAGGAAAAACGACTACATCTGCCAATATCGGCACCGGGCTGGCTATGCTGAACAAAAAGGTTGTGCTTATTGATACGGATATTGGACTTCGGAACCTGGATGTGGTTATGGGTTTGGAAAACCGCATTGTCTACAATCTGGTGGATATTATCGAAGGCAACTGCCGGATCAAACAGGCTTTAATCCGGGATATGCGTTATCCGGATCTGTATCTGCTCCCATCGGCTCAGACAAAGGATAAGACAGCAGTTTCGCCGGAGCAGATGAAAAAGCTCATCCAACAGCTCCGCATGGATTTTGACTATATTATCCTGGACTGTCCCGCCGGTATTGAGCAGGGATTTAAAAATGCCGTGGCCGGAGCGGACCGGGCGCTGGTAGTGACTACACCGGAAGTTTCAGCCATTCGGGATGCAGACCGGGTTGTCGGACTTTTAAAGGAATATCATATGAAACGGGTCCAGCTCATTGTCAACCGTCTCAGATATGACATGATCCGCAGAGGGGACATGATGTCTGTGGATGATGTGGTGGATATTTTAAACCTGGAACTGATCGGAACCATCCCTGACGATGAAGATGTGGTGATTTCCACGAATCAGGGGGAGCCGCTTGTAGGGTCTGACTCTATGGCCGGACAGGCATACCGGGATATATGCCAGCGTATTCTGGGAAAGGATGTTCCTGTTATTACATACAAGTGTAAGAGAGGTGTACGGTACCGATTACAGACCCTTTTCGGCAGAGTTTAAGAAGGGGGTTTTGTAAATGAAGTTTTGGCGTATTTTCCGCAGGCGAGCTTCCGGCAATATTGCCAGGGACCGATTAAAAGTCGTCCTTGTCTCTGACCGGGCAAACTGTTCGCCGGCAGTGATCGAAAATATTCGGGAAGATCTTTTAAATGTTCTTGCAAAATATGTAGAAGTAGATACTGGTAAGATAGAAATAGAAATTATACAGGCTCCTGACAGCCCGGATGTTGCCCCGGCCCTTGTGGCCAGAGTTCCTCTGAGGGATGCCAAGCCGATGCATTTACAGGAGAATTATGATAAAGCGATTTAACTATTTTTTACATGGCCTGCTCAGATATGACTTTAGAAAATATGATATAAAGCTGCTGCTGCCTGTGATTGCCCTTTGCGTGATCGGCATCCTGACCATTAACAGCGCGGCAGATGGTTTTGCATCCAAACAGCTTATTGGCGTATGCGCAGGTTTCGTCATAATGATATTTTTTTCGTTAATTGACTATAATTTTATTGCAAATTTCCAATGGATTTTGTATGCTATTAATATAGCTATGCTGCTGGCGGTCCTGTTGTTGGGGATTGATGTCAACGGAGCCCGCCGGTGGTTTTCGCTAGGGTCTTTTGGTACGCTGCAGCCATCGGAATTTGCAAAGATGATCATGCTTATTATTTTTGCAAAGTTTATTAATGATAACAAAGACAGGATCAGCAGATTTTCTACGATCATGATCACAGGGATTTTATACCTGGTACCTTTGGTGCTTATTTTTGAGGAACCGGATCTATCCACGACCCTGGTGTTTGTTTTCCTTTTTTGTGTTCTTATGTTTGTGGGAGGCATCAGTTTCAAGATCGTAGGGGGCATCCTTGCCACAGTCATTCCCCTGGGAGCGCTGTTTTTATGGTATGTGACCCAGCCCTTCCAGATCTTTCTGGATGATTACCAGCAGACACGTATCATGACCTTTTTAAATCCTTCGGATTATCTGCTGACCACCTATGCCCAGCAGTATAATTCCGTTATGGCTATTGGCTCCGGCCTGCTTACCGGGAAGGGCCTGAATAACAATACATTAACATCGGTTAAGGGCGGGGATTTCATTTCAGAACCCCAGACAGACTTTATTTTCGCAGTTATTGGAGAAGAACTGGGATTTGTGGGAAGTTGCGTGGTGATCGGCCTGCTGCTGATTCTTGTGATCTTTTGTCTGCTTATTGCAAGAGACGCGGCAGATATGACCGGCCGGTTGATTGCCAGCGGTTATGCTGCCATGATTTCATTCCAGGCATTTGTAAATATTGGCGTAGCCACAGCGATCCTTCCGAATACAGGTCTGCCGCTGCCCTTTGTCAGTTACGGACTCAGCTCTTTGCTGGCAAATTTTATAGGTATTGGTTTAGTTTTAAATGTGGGATTACAAAGAAACAGGAGGTAGATATTTTATGAATATCGGATTAGTTGCACATGACGCAAAGAAAAAGCTGATGCAGAATTTCTGCATTGCTTACAGAGGAATTTTAAGCAAGCATGAATTATATGCTACCGGAACTACCGGTAGATCCATCGAAGAAGTGACCAATTTAAACATACACAAGTTTCTGCCAGGCCCTTTAGGCGGTGAACAGCAGCTTGGGGCTCAAATAGAGCATAATAATATCGACCTTTTGATATTTTTGCGGGATCCCATGAATGCCCAGTCTCATGAACCGAATGTCCATGAAATCGTAAAGCTTTGTGATATGCATAATATTCCTATTGCCACAAATCTGGCCACCGCAGAGCTTCTTATAAAAGCTCTGGACAGAGGCGATCTGGAATGGCGGGAATTTTATAAATAAACGGAAAGAAGCAGGACTATGAAACAACGACTTATCGCGGCGGCCTGCTGCGCGGCAGTGATCCTTGGCGGCTGTCAGCCTTCTTCCGGTCTTTTAAATAAGTATTCCGAAATGGAATTGCTTACAAGCTCAGATGTCCTTAGTCTGGTGGAGCCGGAGAAAGGGGAAGGCTTTGCAGCAGATCTGGCTGTGGTCCCGGTTTCGGATAATGACGCCTCTGTTTCAGACAGCGCCATAACCACTAATGCCGCATTGCTCATATGTACAAATACTCAGGAAGCCCTTTATTATAAAAATATATATGAATCTTTGGCACCGGCAAGTCTCACCAAACTGATGACCGGTCTGCTTGTGTTAAAGTACGGAAATATGGATGATATTATTACTATTACGCCGGATATGGTGGATATTACTGTTCCAGGGGCTCAGATGGCCGGCTTTGCAGCAGGCGATCAGGTCAGTGTCCGGGATCTGTTTTACAGTATGCTTATTTATTCGGGAAATGATACATCCACAGCTTTGGGGATCTATATTTCCGGCTCAGTGGAAGAATTTGCCGATCTTATGAACAGTGAGGCCGCCAGCCTTGGGGCTGCCAACACCCATTTTGTTAATGCCTGCGGGCTGGATGCAGACGGACATGAGACCTGTGCCTATGATCTTTACCTGATGTTTAATGCATGTATGGAATATGAAGAGTTCAGGGATGCCATCAGTCAAAGCTCCTATACGGTAAATTATACCAGTGCTTCCGGAGCCCCTGTAAGCAAAACCTTTGAAACAACAAACCTGTATTTTGCCGGCGAATATACTCCGCCGGAAGGGGTGACTGTTTTTGGAGGAAAAACCGGGACTACTGATAACGCAGGCGCATGTCTGATCCTATCTACCACAGATGATCTGGGAAACTCTTATATTGCCCTGATTTTAGGCGGAGATGGCAAGCCGGAATTGTATCAACAAATGAGCAGCTTATTATTAATGATTCAGAAAAACTGATTGAATTTTCGGGTATTTTGTACTATAATTAATGTACATTATATATTAAAAATATATAAAAAATGGAACACTAGGAGGAGAGTACAATGATACAAATTATTTCAGGTGTGAAGGGCAAAGGAAAAACAAAGTATCTTATCCAGATGGTAAACGATGAGGTAAAGGGGTCGAAAGGGAACATTGTTTACCTTGATAAAAATAATAAACATATGTATGAGCTCAGCAACAAGATCCGTCTGATTAATGTTAAAGATTATCCTCTGGATAACTATGACAGCTTTCTGGGTTTTGTATGCGGCCTGATCTCACAGGACCACGATCTTGAGGCTATGTATTTGGACAGCTTTTTAAGCATTTCCTGCGTGACAGAAGATTATGTAGGTTATGTTCTCACTCAGCTTGAGAAGATTTCCGACACCTTTAACGTAAACTTTGTCATCAGCATTTCTATCGATGCTCAAAATCTGCCGGAAGAATTCAGAGACAAGATCGTTATTTCTTTATAATGACAAAGATGCAGCAGCTCACCTTTGGCCTGCTGACATATCAAACACACGAAATCGGATAGGGAAAAGGACTTCCCCTATCCGATTTGCGCGTTACCCGCAAATCGCACATGTCATATGGACAGGTTAAAATGCCCCGTAAATTCAGTGCGCCTCATCGTCCTCTGTCCGCAGTTTCCAGAAAAGGACAATGGAATAAATCGCAGCAAGCCCTACAATAGCGAAAACGATACGGGTGATCATAGACATATCGCCAAAAATAAAGCTTACAAGATCAAATCTGAAAAATCCTACAAGTCCCCAGTTAATGCCGCCGATAATCACTAAAAGCAGCGCCAGGACATCCAGCCAATTTCTTTTCATAATGTACCTCCTCATTTGGGATTATGACCTATTACAGTTCAGATGGTGTGAACTGTTTATGGTCAGTATGCCCCTATGTTAATTTTTTATTCATAAAGGGTTTCCATATTTGGCAAAAACGTTTATAATGAATAACGGAACTCTTTGTTTTCAGACAGGAGCGGTGAATGATATGACGGAACAAAGATACCGTACTTATTCTCAATATCTTAAAGAAAAATATGGTGAAAAAGTATACAAGCTTCCCGTAAATCTGCCTCTGACCTGCCCAAACCGAATCCATGGGACCGGATGCACCTTTTGTGCAGAGGCGGGCACCGGCTTTGAAGCCAGGGACAGTCAGATGGACGTAGTCTCTCAGCTTTTGGAAAACCGGAAGCTTATTGAAGAAAAATACCATGCTCATAAATTTATTGCCTATTTTCAAAATTACACCAATACATTCCTTCCCACCGGCCGGCTTCAGGAATATCTGCGCCAGGCCGGTCAGGTAGACGGTATTGTGGAAGTTTCCATTTCCACCCGGCCGGATTGTATCAGTGATGAGATCCTAAAAATGCTTGAAGGATTCCAAAAGGAAACAGGCATCCACATCCATCTGGAACTTGGCCTCCAGACGGCAAATTACCACACATTGGCCCGGATCCACCGGGGGCACGGTCTGGCAGAGTATATTGATGCAGTGCTTCGGATCGCTCCCTATGGATTTACTGTGTGTACGCATATTATTTTAAATCTGCCCTGGGATACTATGGAAGATGTGGTTGAAACAGCAAAGCTGGTATCGGTGCTGCCGGTCCAGATCGTAAAGCTTCATTCCCTTTATATTGCCAGGAACTCAGAAATGGAAAAGCAGTATCTGGCCGGAGAATTTCAAATATGCTCCGCCGGGGAATATCTTTTAAGAGTAAAAACATTTTTGGAATATGTGCGGCCCGATATGGTCATTGAACGGCTGTTCTCCCGGATACCGGAGAAGGATTCCGTTTTTTCCAACTGGGGCCGGAGCTGGCGTTATTTAAACGCCATGCTGGAAGAAATGCTTGAAAAGGATCATGTCATTCAAGGTGCCTGCTGCCGTTATATGAACGGGGCAAAACTTTCCCTTCTTTCCTCCGGGGATGCAGAGGGAGCTTCAGGCCGAACTCCTGCCAGCGATTAGAAAAAGGAGCGGATTCATGAATCAGGATAATCATACAAAGCAATCTGTACCAGAACTGTCGGTTTCCCCAAGCAGCGGGAATCCGCCGTCCGGCGCTTCAAATCAGCCGCCAAAGAAAGGCCGGCGCCGTCCTTTCAATATTAATATTGGGATGGTGGTATTTTTTATCATTTTTCTTTATATGGTCATTAATATCATCATTTATATGAGCAAAGATCAGATTGCTGTGGTAGAAATACAAAACGGCAGTATTGTTGACAACGGATATTATACAGGGATCATTTTGCGCAGTGAAAAAGTTGTCGCTGCCCAGTCCTCCGGATATATTAATTTTTATGTTGGTAATGGAGAAAAAGTGGCTAAGGACGGAAATGTTTATATGGTCAGTGCCTCGGAACCTTCCGGCACGGCTTCGGACTTTTCCGGTTTTTCCAGCTCGGATTATACCCAGATCAGCCGTATTATTTCCCTTTATACGGCAAATTACACAGACAGTAAATATTCTGACTTATATACATTTAAATATGATCTTCAGAATCAGATTTCTGAAGCCTTAAGCACCCACAATATATCTGCTATCCAAAGCGGGGGGCAGGGTTTTGACAGCGTTGCGGCTGATCAGAGCGGTATCGTGTGCTATACCTATGATGGTATGGAGAGCCTTACCCGGAATCAGATCACAGATGATATGTTTAATTCTAACAATTATGAAAAGCAGCAGATCGTTTCCAATCAGTGGGTGGACAGCGGAAGCACGGCTTACAAGCTGATCACAGATGATGACTGGTCTATTATTATAAAGCTGACACCGGAGCAGGCAAGGGAGCTTTCCCAAAAGACTAATGTAACGATCCGTTTTTCTAAGGATAATATACAGACATCCGCTGCTGTTGAAGTGTTTTCCAACGGTGAAAGTAATTATGCCTGTCTGTCTTTAACAAAATATATGGTGCGCTATATTGCAGACCGGTATATTGACCTGGAGATCATCGAAAGCTCTGCGGAAGGATTAAAGATTCCTTCATCCGCCATTGTTTATAAAGATTTTTATAAGATCCCCGTGGATTATCTGATTACAGATGAAGATACCAGCGAATCAGGATTTTATAAATATACCTATAATGACAGCGGGGAAATGAGCGCTGTTTTCTACAAAACGGACATTTATGCCAAAGATGAACAATACTGCTATGTGAGCACCTCAGATTTTCAGCTGGGGGATTATGTTGGCAAAGTAAATTCCAACGATCGTTACCGAATTGCCGAAACCGGGCAGCTTTCCGGTGTTTACAATATTAATCAGGGATATTCCATCTTCCGTGTCGTGGATATTTTATATCAAAATGACGAATATTGCATTGTCAGCGAAAATACTCCCTATGGGGTGTCCCAGTATGACCGGATCATTTTAAACGCTTCTCAGGTAGATGAGGACCAGATCATTTATTGATGAATTACGAGGAAAGGGGATGTTCCTGCTATGAATGAAAGAATCAGGGAAATTGATGAAAATATACAAAATGTTCGCAAAAATATTAACGAAGCCTGCCTCCGGTGCGGACGGGATCCGAAAGAGGTGACTTTGATCGCGGTTTCCAAAACCAAACCAGTAGAAGATGTGCGCGCAGCTATGGCCGCAGGTATGGAATACTTTGGGGAAAATAAAGTCCAGGAGCTGACTGTGAAGATGGATGCCATTACGCAACCGCTTCATTGGAATATGATTGGACATTTACAGAAAAATAAGGTAAAATATATTGTTGGACGGGTGGATCTGATCCATTCTGTAGACTCGGTGGACCTGGCCCGGAAGATCCAGACAGAAGCAGCCAAAAAAAAGGTTGAGGCAAATATTCTCCTGGAGGTAAATGTCTCCGGAGAGGAAAGCAAGTTTGGGGTCCGGCCGGAAAATTTGGAGGATGTGGTAAGAAAAATTGCTGTTTTACCCAATGTTCACATTAAAGGTCTGATGACCGTGGCTCCATTTACCCAGGATCCGGAAGAAAATCGCCAATATTTTAAAAATTTAAGAAATTTAGCTGTTGACATAAAAAGTAAAAACATTGATAATGTTACTATGAGTGTCCTGTCTATGGGTATGACCGGAGACTATACTGTTGCCATTGAGGAAGGGGCAACGATGGTCCGGGTTGGCACCGGGATCTTTGGTGAAAGAAATTATGTATGTTAGGAGATTTGATATATGGGCAAAGGATTAGATAAATTTTTAAACCTGATGCGTCTTAATGATGATGATTATGATGAAGACTACGATGACGAGTTCTCTGAAGATTATAATGATTATACGGAAGACTATGATGATTATGATGACGAGCCGGAAGAACCGGAAGTTCCCAAAAAGAAAAAGACGACTTTTCACAGCCGTAAGCCGGCTTCCTCTCCGGCGCCGGAACCTGTTTTGTCCAGGGAATATTCATCTTCGTCCTCTTCTGCGGGAACATCATCACATGCCAGCAGCGCCCGCAGCAAGATTGTGCCGATGAAGCAGCCTTCATCTCGCAGCACAGGCATGGAGGTTTCCATCCAGAAGCCGGCTTCTTTTGAGGACAGCAGTGAGATCTGCGATGAGCTTTTAAATGGAAAAGCAGCGATCGTGAACCTGGAAGGAATTGATGTGGAAGCGGCTCAGCGGATCATTGACTTTGTTTCCGGAGCATGTTACGCCATGTCAGGAAATATCCGTAAGGTATCCAGCTATATTTTTATCGTTACTCCAGCAGGAATCGATATTTCAGGGGATATGGAAAACGTCCTGTCTGCCACAGGAACCTCTAAGGTAGACATGTCTGCATTCCGCCTGAATGTTTGATCACTTTTGATAAATTTGGGAGGTAATCAATTATGCTCACACCCGTTGATTTACAGGGAAAAACCTTTAAAAGCGGCATGGGATATTCCAAGGCCGATGTGGATAGCTTCTTTTCAACATTAACATCGGATTATGAAGCATTATACAGAGAAAATATGGAATTAAAGGACAAGGTCGGCACTTTAAATGAGGGCATTAACCATTACCGGAGCATTGAAAAGTCTCTCCAGAAGGCTCTTGTCCTGGCAGAGCAGACTGCAGAGGAGACGATTTCCTCCGCAAAGACAAACGCCACTGTTATTGAGCAGGAGGCTGTATTAAAGGCCCAGTCCATTGTGGCTGACGCTAAGATCGAACTGGATCATATCCATGCCAAAACCGTAGAGATGCTCCAGCAGTATGAACGTTATCGTTCTCAATTCAGAGCTTTGGCTCAGGCTCAGGTAGAGCTTTTAGACAGCGAATCTTTTAATATTGAAGTGGCTTCTTTAGATGCGTTTTCAAGTCTTGAGCAGGAAGCCGCCCAAAATACTGCAGCCGTTCATGCTAAGGTTCAGTTCCAGGAGACAGAGGAAAAGACTTTGACGCCTGTAGACACTTCCACGGAAGATGAGGATGAAACACTGAATGAGGATGACATCCAGATCAATGATCTGGCCAGCTTATTTGCTGATGATAGCCATTCTGATGAGACACAGGAAGATTAAGTTTCACATTAAAATGCCGCGCATATTGGGCGCGGCATTTTAATGTGAAACGCTTAGGCAGGTATACCTCATTTGACAGCCTGCCTCATATAAAAACGGAGGTCCTTTATTTATGAAAATATTGACGGTACATGATCAGGATAAACCCATCTATGATATTGTATTTTCTGAAGATTTCAAT
Source organism: Candidatus Scybalocola faecavium (assembly GCA_018713145.1). Lineage (GTDB taxonomy): Bacteria > Bacillota > Clostridia > Lachnospirales > Lachnospiraceae > Catenibacillus > Catenibacillus faecavium. The sequence goes on along the minus strand of DVFP01000012.1, from coordinate 131,580 downwards.
CAGCTCCCAAAAGCGCTGGCCTCTCTTGGCCTGTCCCAACGCAGAGTGTGTATTGTCAGTGAAACCCGGGTCGCCGGACTGTACTTGGATACACTGAAAAGCATTTTTACGCCTCTGGCCCGCCAGGTGATTGATTTTGTGTTTCCCGAAGGGGAGGAGAATAAAAATCTTTCCACGGTCCAGATGCTTTATGAACGTTTGATCCAGGCTCATTTTGATCGAAAAGACCTTCTTGTAGCCTTAGGAGGCGGCGTGGTTGGAGATCTTACCGGCTACAGTGCAGCCACTTATTTAAGAGGCATTGATTTTATCCAGGTGCCAACCAGTCTTCTGGCCCAGGTAGACAGCAGTATCGGCGGTAAAACCGGTGTTGATTTTAATGCTTATAAAAATATGGTAGGCGCCTTTTATCAGCCCAAACTGGTCTATATGAATTTTTCTCTCCTGAAAAGCCTTAATGACCGGCAGTTTTTTTCCGGCATGGGTGAGATCATTAAACATGGTCTTATTAAAGATATGGACTATTATGAATGGATCAAGTCCCATCATGCCCAGATCCTAGCCCGGGAGGTATCTGTCCTCTCAGATCTTGTGTACCGGAGCTGTCAGATCAAAAAGGATGTCGTGGAACATGACCCAAAGGAGAAGGGGGAGAGAGCTCTGTTAAATTTTGGCCATACCATTGGCCATGCTGTCGAAAAGCTTGAAAACTTTTCCCTCCTTCACGGAGAGTGTGTCGCTTTAGGCATGGCATCTGCCGCATACATTTCCTGGCAGCGGGGAGGGATTTCTCATGACATGTATGAGGATGTGATCCGCACCTTAGTCCGTTTTGCTTTACCTGTAAAGCTTCCTGCTGCCGGGCCTTTAACTGCTGAAGGAATCCTTCAGGCTACAAAGCTGGATAAAAAAATGGAAGCCGGCGCAGTGAAATTTATCCTGCTTTCACCGGCAGGACATGGAATCATTGATAAAACAGTAACAAATGAACAAATCAAGGCCGGCGCCTATTCCATCGGCGCTGTATGACCGGTAAAAAGGAGACTTATATGAAATTAAAAAAATACGGCATCCCTCTTGTGGCAGTGATCCTTTTATGCGCCCTGGATCAGATCACCAAAAGACTTGCTGTCCATTTCTTAATGGGCAAGTCCCCGGTTGTTTTGTGGGATGGGGTGTTTGAACTTCAATATGTAGAAAACCGAGGCGCTGCATTTGGTATTTTTCAAAATCAGCAGATCATATTTTATATTTTAACCCTTGTCATAGCGGCTCTCCTTTTGTGGTTTTATTCAAAGATTCCTGAGGAACGCAAGTATTTGCTGCTAAAAATACCGGTCATCGTATGCTTTGCCGGGGCTATCGGCAACTTTATCGACCGGGTGGCCCATGGCTATGTGGTAGACTTTTTTTACTTTAAACTCATTGACTTTCCCGTATTTAATGTGGCGGATATTTACATTACCTGCTCTGCGGTGCTTTTTCTGATCCTCTTTTTCTTTAAATATAAAGAAGATGATTTTAAATTTCTAAGCCGCAAAAAGGAAGCGGCCCCTTCTGCCGGGGAGGAAAAAAATCATGACCTTTAAGGACTCTGAAAAATTTGAGAAAAAAGAGATCCATAGGAACATGGATATTTGGGACGATGTGCCGGACGATGAGAATCTTTTAGATGAAAACGGGCCCACGGTTTTAGAATCTTATACTCAGCCGGAAAATAACGGGATGCGCATGGATAAGTATCTTTCGGAAACTTATCCGGAATATTCCCGATCCTGGTTTCAAAAGCTCATCCGTGACGGTCAGGTGCTTGCCGATGAAAAGCCGGTGAAAGCTAACTATAAAGTAGCGCCCGGACAAAAAATCCTTGTCCGGGTTCCCGCGCCTAAAACGTTAGATGTGCTTCCGGAAAATATCCCTCTGGATATTTTATATGAAGATGATGATGTGCTTCTGATCAACAAGCCTAAAGACATGGTGGTTCATCCGGCTCCCGGCCATCCGGACCACACTGTTGTTAATGCAGTGATGTATCATTGTAAAAACCAGCTGTCCGGGATCAACGGGGTCATGCGTCCGGGCATTGTTCACCGTATTGACAAAGACACGACCGGCGTTATCGTCATCTGCAAAAATGACCGGGCTCATTTGAGCCTGGCCCGTCAGCTTAAGGAACATTCCATAACCCGCAGGTATGAAGCCATTGTCTACAATAATTTTACAAAGGACGAAGGTACAGTGGACGCTCCCATCGGACGCTCGCCTGGAGATCGAAAAAAAATGGCGATAACTCCAAAAGGGCGTCCGGCCGTTACCCACTACAAAGTTTTAAAACGTCTTGGAAAATACTCTTATATCCAGTGTACTTTGGAAACCGGCCGGACCCATCAGATCCGTGTCCATATGGCCAGTATCGGACATCCCCTTCTGGGAGATACAGTGTACGGGCCTTCCAAGTGTCCCTTTCATTTAATGGGTCAAACCCTTCATGCCAGGATCCTTGGCTTTATCCATCCGTCTACCGGACGGTACATGGAATTTGAGGCTCCCCTGCCGGACTATTTTAAAGCATTGCTTGAGAAGCTGGACAGTTAAGATCGCCGCATAATTAATATAAGAGGATTATTTCTTATCTTTCGGAAGGCAAACCCAGAACACGGTTTCTTGGTCACTGCTTTCTGCCCAGACTTTTCCTTTATGAAGCTCTGTGATTTTTTTTACGATCGACAGGCCGATGCCGGTGCCCTGTGCGGCATGTGAGGTGTCGGCCTGAAAAAATTTATTAAAAATCCTCATTTTATCTTTGTCTGAAATCTTAGGCCCGTTATTTTTTATGGCCACAGAAACACTGTCCGGCCGTTCATAAATTTGAATGGCTACAATGCCGTTTTCCGGGGCAAACTTAATGGCATTATCTAAAAGATTAATCCACACCTGCTTAAGCATTTCTTCATTCGCACAGATCATGTGCTCGTTAAATCCACAGGACATTTCAATATTTTTTTCGGTCCACTTTTTCTCCAGGAGCAGGACGCACCGGCGGAGCTGTTCAGACAGATTAAACTTTGTTACATCTGTAAGGATGCTCTGGTTTTCGATTTTGGTCATATTTAATACATTGGTGGCCATGGTGGCCAGACGACCGGATTCCTGCTCAATAATGGAAAGATATTCCTTTGTTTCCCCTTCACTGACATTTCCTCGAAGTAGAAGCCTGGCAAAACCGTAAATAGACACAATGGGGGTTTTAAATTCGTGGGAAAAATTATTGACAAAATCAGAGCGGAGCATTTCGGTATTACCCAGCTCCTGAGCCAGGGTATTAAAGCTTTCGGCAAGGCTTTTCCCCATCCGCCCCTCGCCAAAGTACAGACGCACCTTATAATCCCCGGCAGCCAGCTGATTCAAGGCACGGATCATCCGGTTTACAGGGCGTAAAGAGATCCTTCCTACCACATAGGAAACGGCTGTTCCTACAATAATGCTGGATATGGAAAAAAGGATCAGGATAAAGATAAAGCTTGAACGCCCGGAAGGTATACGTTTCAGCAGACCGGTATGGATCAAAATATAGGCGGATAAAGTCACCAGGATCATGGTAACAACAAGGACGAGGAAGGCAATGATGGTCACAGTAAAGATCAGTGGAAGATGAAGCTTTCTGTCTTTCTTTTGTTTTTTCTGCTTCATATTTTTTTCACCGCCTTATAGCCCAGCCCGCGGACAGAAACAATTTCAAATTCCGGCCAGCCTTCAAATCGTTTCCTTAAGCGTCCGATATGGACGGTAACTGTTTCCCATCCGGTATCACTGTCCACGCCCCAGATTTCATCCATGAGCTGGATCCGGGTAAAGATCTGTCCCGGATAGGATAAAAGCTTGTATAAAAGGAGAAATTCTTTTTGGGGCAGTTCCTGAACCTGGCCGTGTCCTGTTACAGCCATAGAATCATAGTCTAAAACCACATCTCCAATGGTGATCTTTTTTTCGTTGGCGATCTTTGCCCGTCGTAAAAGGGCATGGATGCGAAGAAGCATTTCCTCCTCATCCACCGGCTTTGTCATATAGTCGTCTGTGCCCACAAGAAATCCTTTTTTCTTGTCCTCCGGAAGCTGTCGGGCGGAAACCATAAGGATCGGTATATTATCCGAAGCCTCACGAAGCTCTTTTGTCAGTTCATAGCCATCCATTCCAGGCATCATAATATCCAGCACAATAAGATCAATATGCTCTTTTTTCATAATTTCCAGGGCTTCCAGGCCGTTTCCTGCAGTAGAAACCGTATAGCCTCCGGCTTCCAGTACGGCTTTCATGTATTTTCGGGTATTTTTATCATCATCTGCCACAAGAATATGAAACATAAGTGTTCACCTCACAATATGGAATTTCTGTAATTATTAATTATAGCTGTGGGACAAGATTCTGACAAGTGCTTTGCCGGAAATCCTAAGGCAGATACACGCTTTGCCGGAATCTTCACAAGGGCTTTATCTTTAAGCCGGAGGGAAATTTTTATAGGACAGGTTTAGATTCAGTTTATTTTTAACCAATATAATAAAGCTATTCAATATGAGAAAGGAGTTTATCTATGCTGAAATTACTGAAAAAGTTCACGAAAACCGAGTGGACCTTTGCATTTATCGCACTGGTCTTTATCGTGATCCAGGTATGGATGGATCTGACCATGCCGGATTATATGTCACAGATTACGACCCTCGTTCAAACAGAGGGCAGCGCTATGAGAGATATTCTTATTGCAGGAGGGAAAATGCTTGCCTGTGCTTTAGGAAGTTTTGCAGCATCCTTTTGTACGGTCATCTGTGCGGCACGGATCGCAGCGAATTTTTCCGCAAATTTGAGAGAATCTCTGTTTGATAAAGTACAATCTTTTACTATGGCTGAAATCGGAAATTTTTCCACAGCCAGTCTGATCACCCGCTCAACAAATGATGTTATGCAGGTGCAGATGCTGATTGTTATGGGCCTTCAGGTCCTTTTAAAGGCACCTATTACTGCGGTATGGGCGATTGCCAAGATCGCGGGAAAAAGCTGGCAGTGGACCTTCAGCACAGGGGTAGCGGTTGTGATCCTGCTGCTGATCGTAGGCATTTGCGTGATCGTTGCCATGCCTAAATTTAAACAGCTTCAAAAACTGACGGATGATATTAACCGGATCACACGGGAAAACCTTACCGGTCTGAACGTCATCCGCGCCTATAATGCAGAGGATTATCAGGAAAAGAAATTTGAAGATGCCAACCGCAGGCTCATCGGCGCCCAGCTTTTTGCTAACCGGACCATGGCTTTTATGATGCCCGGCATCCAGCTGGTTATGAACGGTCTGTCCCTGGCCGTTTACTGGATCGGCGCTTATCTGGTCAACAATGCCCAGGGAATGGATAAGCTTTCCATCTTCTCAGATATGATCGTATTCTCCCAGTACGCCATGCAGGTGGTCATGTCCTTTATGATGCTGGTCATCATTCTTGTGATCTTCCCAAGAGCTTCTGTAGCTGCACGGCGTATTAACGAGGTCCTGGACACAAAGGCAAGCATTAAAGACGGGGCCATAACCCAGCCGGATACAGGTCTGGTGGGAGAAGTGGAATTTAAAGATGTCAGCTTCCGCTATCCGGACGCAGACGGAGATATGCTCCAGCACATATCCTTTACCGCCCACAAGGGAGAAACCGTGGCTTTAATCGGTTCCACCGGCTGCGGCAAGAGTACGGTGATCAATCTGATCCCCCGTTTTTATGATGTAACCCAGGGACAGGTTTTAGTAGATGGCGTAGATGTGCGGGAGTATGACCAAAAGGCATTAAGAAATAAGATCGGTTATGTATCTCAGAAGGCGACTTTGTTTTCCGGAACAGTGCGGAGCAATGTTGCTTTTGGTGATAACGGCCGGGAGGAATTCCCGGATGAGGATATTATAAATTCAATTTACACAGCTCAGGCCAATGAATTTGTTGAGAAAATGGTAGATACTTATGACGGCTATATTGCCCAGGGCGGTTCTAACTTATCCGGAGGACAAAAGCAGCGTCTATCTATAGCCAGGGCTATATGCCGGCGTCCGGAAATCTTTATTTTCGATGATTCCTTTTCTGCGCTGGATTATAAAACAGACCGTATCCTTCGGGATGCCTTAAATAAAGACTGTGGGGATGCAACGCGTATTATTGTGGCACAGCGTATTGGTACGATACGGGATGCGGATAAGATCATCGTCCTGTCTGATGGAAAGATCGCAGGCATGGGCACACATGACCAGTTAATGAAAAACTGCGAGGTTTATCAACAGATCGCACTTTCACAGCTTTCAAAGGAGGAACTGGCATAATGGAAAATAATAAATATACATCAAACCACCCTGGAAAAGGCATGAATATGCGGGGACCGGGCATGCACAGGGGCAGCGGTGAAAAAGCCCGGGATTTTACAGGTACATGGAAAAAACTGATCATATACTGTAAACGCTACCTTATACCAACAGTGATCGCTGTTATTTGCGCCATTGGCGGCACGATTTTTACATTGATCGGCCCGGATAAGCTTTCCGACATGACCGAGGTGATCACCCGGGGACTTGCCGGCAGTGTTGATCTGGATGCAGTTGGGCGGATCGGTTTTACTTTGTTGGCCTTTTATCTGTGCAGTATTGTATTGTCTTTTACCCAGCACTTTATTATGACAACCATTTCCCAAATGGTTTCTCAGCAGATGCGCAGTGAGATCACACGAAAGATCAACCGGCTGCCGATGAGCTTTTACAGTCATACTTCCCATGGTGATATTCTCTCTCGTGTGACCAATGATGTGGATACGATTTCCATGTCTTTAAACCAGAGCGTTGGTATGCTTGTTTCCGCGATTACACTGTTTTTCGGCTCCTTGATCATGATGTTTATTACTAATGTGATCATGGCTATTACAGCAGTTGTGGCAATTATCATCGGTTTTTGCCTGATGCGTCTTATTACAGCCCATTCTCAAAAATACTTTGCCCGGCAGCAGCGCCATTTAGGCGAACTGAACGGCCATATTGAAGAGGTCTATTCCGGACATACAGTTATTAAAGCATATAATGATGAAGCAAATGCGAAGCGTACATTTGATGAAATGAATAACAACTTAAAGACCAGTGCTTTCAGAGCGCAAAGCCTGGCCGGTCTGATGCAGCCGTTAATGGTATTTATCGGTAATCTAGGCTATGTAGCTGTCTGTGTCGTGGGTGCGGTTTTGACGATGAATGATCAGATCGGATTTGAGGTAATTGTGGCCTTTATGATGTATGTTCGCTTTTTCACCCAGCCTCTTTCCCAGATTGCGCAGGCAATCCAGTCTTTACAGTCCGGAGCAGCAGCAGGAGAGCGTGTGTTTGAATTTCTTGAAGCTAAGGAAATGGAAAACGAGGATGAAAAGACAGCCCATCTGGAGCAGGCAAAGGGTTATGTGGAATTTGACCATGTAAAGTTTGGCTATGATCCGGATAAGATCATCATCCATGATTTTTCCGCCAAAGCATCTCCAGGCCAAAAGATTGCCATCGTTGGACCTACCGGTGCCGGAAAAACCACTTTGGTCAATCTGCTGATGCGTTTTTATGAAATTCAGGGCGGGGACATCCGCATTGACGGTATATCCACAAAAAGCCTGAAGCGGGAAGATGTCCATTCCCAGTTTTGTATGGTTCTCCAGGATACATGGCTCTTTGAAGGCACTGTCCGGGAAAACCTGATCTATTGTTCGGAAAATGTCAGTGAGGAAAAAATGGAGGCTGCCTGCAAGGCTGTAGGACTGGATCATTTTATCCATACTCTGCCTCATGGCTATGATACTATTTTAAATGACCAGCTTAATCTGTCCCAGGGCCAAAAACAGCAGTTGACTATTGCCAGGGCCATGATCGCGGATAAGCCGATGCTGATCCTGGATGAGGCTACCAGCTCCGTTGATACACGGACAGAGCTTCAGATCCAAAATGCCATGGATGCCTTAATGAAAGGCCGTACATCCTTTGTCATTGCCCATCGTCTTTCAACGATCAAAAATTCGGATCTGATTCTTGTGTTAAAAGACGGTGATGTTATTGAAAGCGGTACTCATGATGAACTTCTGGCTAAAGGCGGATTTTACGCAGATCTGTATAACAGCCAGTTTGATAAAGCATCTTAAGGAAAGAGGGAAATTCACATGAAATGCAACTATATTACCATTGAACGGGAATATGGCAGCGGGGGCACGAAAATTGCCCGCCGCCTTGCCCAGGAATGTCAGATCGCCTGCTATGGTCCGGAGATCTTGGAAGCGGTTTCAAAAAAGAATAACGTGCCTGTAGAATCTATTCAGCACTATGAGGAATCAGTTTCCGGAAGCTTTTTGTATACTCTGTTTGTTATGAGCCAGGTTCGGTCCGGCGATGCGGATATGCTTACAAAAGAGGGGCATATTTTCCTGGATGAGCAGCAGGAGATTCAGCGGATGGCGGCTAACGGCCCGGCGATCTTTCTTGGACACTGTGCCAGTGAGGCTTTAAAGAAACGCAGCGGCGTAGTTAAAGTTTTTATTCGTGGGGATAATGAAACTAAGAAAAAACGGATCATGGAAGATTATGGTATTGCCGAGAAGAATGTGGAAAGCACCCAGAAATGGTTTGATAATAAGCGGTCTAAATATTATTATGCCAATACGACCCGTCGGTGGACGGATTTGAAAAATTATGATATTATCCTGGATTCTTCCCGGCTTGGCATTGACGGATGTGTCCGTATCCTTAAAGGACTTTTTGAGAACAAAGCACAATAGATACATAGAGAAAACGCTTCCATAGAGAAAAACTGAACACAGATCCGTCAGTATGAATAAATCAGCAGCGGGCAGCCTGTATTTTCACAGGCCCCGCTGCTGATTTTTGTTATCTGTCCGCTTATGGTTAATTTTTAATGATCCACCTTATAAGGTTTGTTGGGTTTTTAAGTCTGACTACTCGGTCCTTAAGGCTGTTACAGGATCGCTTTTAGCCGCTTTCTTTGCGGGGATCAGACCGCCGATCAAAGTCAGCAAAATACTGATAAGGATCAAAGCAATACCGGCTGCAGGCGGGAGAGCCGCATGAATATCAACCCCGTCTCCGGCTACAGAATGGATGATCCGGTTTGCCGGGATCAGCAGCAGGAGCGTCAGACCAATGCCGATCAGTCCGGCGCACAGGCCTACGATAAAGGTTTCCGCGTTAAATACCTGTGAAACATTCCGTTTGGAAGCGCCAATGGCACGAAGGATACCAATTTCCTTTCTGCGCTCTAAAACGCTGATATAGGTAATAACCCCGATCATAATGGAAGATACTACCAGGGATATGGCTACAAAAGCCACCAGCACATAGCTGATCACATCGACAATATCTGTAACAGAAGACATTAAAGTGCCCACCATATCTGTGTAGCTGATCACCTTCTCCTCGGCGCCTTCCTCACGCATCCGATCATTATAGTTGTCCAGAATATCCTGCACATAGCCTTTGCTTTCAAAATCCAGAGGATAAATATTTATGCCGCTGGGATCATCCGGGTCTGCATAACCAAGGGTCTTTAGATTGCTGTCATAGGATGTGGTCTGTCCGGCCATCATCGAGGTTAACAGCTCTGTCAGCTCATCTTCAGTCATGTTGACTTCAATGGCATTGGCAAAAGCATCCCCATCAAAACTAAAGGCATTTTCCATATTAGACCCAATCTGGCTCATGGCCTGTTCCATTCCGCTGGTCATGGTCTGGCTGATCTGGGCCACCATCTGGTTGATCAAAGCACTGATCTGGGTCTGGAGAGCCTGGGAGAGGGCAGAGGCGTAAGAACCCATAACCTGCTCCATATAGCCCTGGAGGATACCGGAAAGCTGGGTTTGGAGATGATCTATATTAATGATCTGGCCAATGCCGTCTGTAAGTATCTGCTGAGCTTCCGGTGTCTGAAGATATGCATTAAAATAGTCATCCATTTGACTGGGATCCGGGAGGCCGTTGGCTGCAGCATATTGCTGGTATCCGGAAACAATGCTGGACGCTATGGCATTAAGCTGCTCCGGGGATACGGTAATATTGCTGCCGGAAATGATTATACCGGCGGCTCCGTCGGCAATCTGCTGCTGAACCTGAGGCGTCTGGAGGTAAGCCATAAGATACTGCTGGATCTGAGCCGGATCCGTTACATCTCCCAGACCGTTTGCTTCCAGATAGGCTTGAAAACCGGAAGCAATCTTAGTGATCAGGGCGTTCAGCTGATCTGCCGGAACGGTAATATTGCTGGAATCAATAATGGAATTAAGCTGACCGGAAATATTGGCCTGGGCCTCCGGTGTTTCCAGATAAGCCATGAAGGATTCGTTCAGCTTGGAATAATCCGCCTGGGGATTTGACGCCGCATACTGATTATAGCCGTCCATCAAAGCCTGGACCAGACTGCCAATATATTCTGTGGAAATATTAAAATCCAGCTGGCTTAAAATATCTGCCATATTAAGGCCGGACAGCTCCGGCATATCCAGCGTAAGGCTGCTAAAATCCATCATACCGGAAAGATCCACAGAGTCCCCGCTGAAATTAAAATACTTGGACATATCCACATCCAATGCGCTCTCATCAAAGGAAAAAGCATCTTCAACAGCATCCTCATTAATTGTAAACAGGGAGTCAAGACTGAAATTATTTTCACTGTTTTCTTCCCCAAAGGTATTGCCCGTAAAAACATTGATACTTGGATCTGCCAGCTGCTCCTGAACGATCTGGCTTTTGGCTGCTTCTTCCATAACATGTTTTGTCAGACTGGCAGGGTAGCAGATCCCGGTGCTGAGCATAGCCGCTGTCGTCCCGGACTCAGGCTGAACCACGCCTACGATCGTAAGATCTTCGCCGCTGCTTACCAACTGTCGCATATAATCCTCATCATCAGTCTTATCGGTCCATACATTGTACCGGTCATCATAGATATAATAATCTGCAGCGTTTACCAGCTTAAAGGTGATGCCGATAAAATCCTCGTAAGCATATGTATCATTTTCATCTGGGGTTTCAACATTTTCTTCGTTTACAAAAGCCTCTACCATATCATCCAGCTCAGAAAAATCCCGGAAGCCTAAAACATAGGGCATAAAGTCGCTGATGCTTCCACTGGAGGAGAGGACGAGAACACATTCATTATAATTTTGGGGCCACCGTCCTGCCATTACGTTATATTGATCCTCATACAGGTCGGCATCCTCCGGCATTTCATAAAATACATTCGTGCTCATCATGGAGGACATCATACTGCTGGAACTGTTTCCGGAGCCCAGACCCATGGCCGCAAAAGAATGATCCGGATGGACCTGGCGGACGCTATCCTCATCCAGGAGATAAATCTGTGGGGAGACATCGTAGGAATACTCAATGGCATTAGTATACTGATCAATGCCGCTTTCTCCACTGTCAAAATAGGCCTTTAAAGCTTCCAGGTCATTAGAATCCACCTGGGAGAACAAACTGGTAAGCATTTGGGTCACACCAACTTGTCCGTCCTCATGGTGACCGCTGCCTGCGATCCCCGCCATCATCGATGACAGGTTCATTCCTGTGCTTTGAATCTGAAGAGGATATTCGGAAAGGGTGTCCTCCTCTACAGACTGGATATAGGTATTTACCCCGTTGGATATGGACAAGATCAAAGCAATGCCTATAATGCCGATCGATCCGGCAAAAGCAGTGAGCAGTGTTCTGGCCTTTTTGGTCCTTAGGTTATTAAAGCTTAAGGAGAGGGCAGTAAGGAAAGACATGGACGCTTTTCCCATGTTTTTATGCACCGGAGCCTCCATATGGCTTTCATCTACCAGGAAAGGATCTGAGTCTGAACGGATCACACCATCTTTAAGATTTACAATACGGGTGGCATAGGCTTGAGCCAGCTCAGGATTATGTGTAACCATCACAACCAGCCTGTCCTTAGCCACTTCCTTTAATAATTCCATCACCTGAACGCTTGTCTCACTGTCCAGAGCGCCGGTGGGCTCATCTGCCAGCAAAATGTCCGGGTCGTTAACCAGAGCTCTTGCAATGGCAACACGCTGCATCTGGCCGCCGGACATTTGGTTGGGCTTTTTATGAGCCTGTTGTCCAAGCCCCACTTTTTCCAGGGCCTCTCTGGCTCTTTTACGGCGTTCTCCTTTGGAAATGCCGGATATAGTCAGTGCCAGCTCTACATTGGCAAGGACTGTCTGGTGGGGGATAAGATTATAGCTTTGGAAAACAAAGCCAATGGTATGATTTCTATAAGAATCCCAGTCCCGGTCCTTATACTTTTTTGTTGAAATTCCGTTAATGATCAAATCGCCGCTGTCATAGCGGTCCAGACCACCGATAATATTTAATAATGTTGTTTTACCGGAACCGCTGGGGCCTAAAATAGCCACAAATTCATTTTCCCGAAGGTTTAAGCTGACCTTATCCAAGGCTTTTTGTATAAGATTTCTGGTTTTATACTGCTTGCTGATCTCCTTGATCTGAAGCATATGAGCGATCACTCCTTTTGTCATTACCTGAAAAGATGCATCATTTCGGTTCATATAAAAACCATCTGTCAAAAGCAACTTGAATAAAATTATAATGGAATCCAAAGGGAATGTCAATCAAATCCCCTAAGAGCATAGCATCCCGTGGGATGATAAAAAGTTACAAAACTGAGACAATGATTGAGCCTTTTATGCAACCATGCTTTGATACGATAAGACCATAGAAACAGTGAACATGTTTTAGGGAGTGATACATGATGGATAACAAAATTAAATTTTTTCAAAAAAAGCATATTTGGCTGATCGTCCTGTACATTATTTTTTATCTTGCAGGTTTTGCCTTGCTGGAACAGCGGAAGATTACACAGCTTCATCTGATCCACCTGCCCTGGGATGATGTGATCCCGTTTTGTGAATATTTTATCGTCCCTTATATTTTATGGTTTTTCTATATTGGGGGTGTGGCTGTTTATTTTGCATTTTTTAATAAAAATGTGAGAGAGTATTGGCAGGTTATGCTTACTTTAGGAATCGGGATGACTTTGTTTTTGTTTGTTTCCTGGGTTTATCCGAATGGTCATGATCTTCGTCCGGAAACTTTTACCAGGGACAATATTTTTGTACAAATGGTGCAAATGCTCTATAGCGCAGATACTTCTACCAATATATTGCCAAGCATCCATGTGTTTAATTCACTGGCAGCAGCAGTGGCCCTGGATAAATGCCAGGCTTTAAAAGGACATCCGGTCATCAGGAAAAGTGCTTGGATTTTATCCGGTTTGATCATATTATCAACCATGTTTTTAAAACAGCATTCTCTGCTGGATGTTATATGCGCGTTTGCATTGTATGCGTTAGTCTACATACTGGTCTACGCGCCGGGAGAAGGAAGAGAGCCTGTACAAAAGGGGCAAAATGCCGGAATACAGAGAATTATGTCAGAATGAGTCGAACATTTGTTTCCTTTGCCTGTTGATTATGAGCGTTGAATATATTACAATAAATATAGAAGGATAGGTTACAAATGTTGTCAGTCAAAAAATGATGTGATTGGTATGTATAGGGGTGGTAAATATGATCGTTCCCAATGAAAATGAAGTCAAAAACATACTGAAAAACAAAAACCTTCTTTTAAAAAGCCTGCGCACGAAACGCTGCGAAATCTATCGGGAATTAATGGATAAAGAAGATTTTATGCGTGCCGTTTTATTACATTCACCGCAGCATACAACAATTCCCGCAAAAGGTTCCCAGTATAAGGATGTTATGGACGAGATGCAAAATTACGAAAAACAGTCTCAAAAATACGCCCGGGAACTTAGGGATCTTTTAAAGGAAATTGCGAAAAAGGAAGCGGTGATCCGTAAAGTATGGTATTGTTTTTCTCAGCTGCCAGAGCCATTTTATACCTGCCTGCATGCTTTATATGTCGATCACCGGCCTTATAAAGAAGTATCTGCAGGCAGCGGGTGTTCCCACAGCGTTTTTGCACGCCGCCGAAAACGGGCTATAGAGATGCTGCAGACATTATACAGTCAGACGCCAAATGATGATCCATGGTACCTGACAGATTTCACGAAAAATAACTTATTATAAATTGATAATATAATTTGCAAATCAAAATTAATCGCATCTGATAATGATAACCTTTAAAACTTGTTCAGTTTTACTTTGAGCATTTACGCCGCAGAATCTACGCCACAGGATCAGGGAAAGACCGGGTCTGCGGCGTAAAATTTTGCCTTTTTTTATATTTATATAAAACCAAAAACGTTGTAAAAAAATATTTGATAAAATAAACATGTATTTTAATAACTGTATTTTTTACAGAGGAAAAATCTTAAATGATAAAAAAGCCTTAAATTTGCCGGGAAGAAGTGGAGATCAATCTCTGCGCCAAATACAGATTTATTGCGAAGATCTAGACAAATCCGGGATTTTATGGCATAATAAATCCTGTTGATGGATTTTTTCTTTTAAGGGAGGTTTTCATTATGGAACAAATGACATATCACGAAAAAATGAATATTGAAAACACTGTCCGTCTGCGTCATGTACTCTCTGAGCTTCCTCCTTTTGCAAGGGATTATTTTCGGGCTATAGAACCAACCACATCCTCAAAAACACGGATTTCATATGCCTATGATCTAAGGATATTTTTTAATTATCTGATTGAAAATAATCCAATGTATAAAAACTATCAGATCAAAGACTTTACCCTGGATGATCTTGACCGTCTTGAATCTGTAGATATTGAGGAATATCAGGAATATTTAAAGCTGTACGACTCTGATGACAAAATCGTGGTTAATACGGAAAAAGGCCTTGCCCGGAAAATGTCTTCCCTGCGCAGCTTTTATAATTACTTTTATAAGCGCCAGGTGATCAAAAACAATCCGGCCCAGCTGGTATCCATGCCTAAGCTCCACGAAAAAGCCATCATCCGCCTGGATGTAGATGAAGTCGCTTCTTTGCTGGACTTTGTGGAAAACTGCGGCAGCCAGCTTAAAGGTCAGAAAAAGGTCTATTATGAAAAGACCAAATTCAGGGATCTGGCCATTATGACCCTTTTGCTTGGCACTGGTATCCGTGTATCTGAATGTGTGGGCCTGGACTTAAATGATGTGGATTTTAAAAACAGCTCCATAAAAGTGACCCGAAAAGGCGGAAACCAAATGTATGTTTACTTTGGCCCTGAGGTGGAAAATGCTCTTCATGACTATCTGGAAATTACCAGAAAACAGATCATCCCCTTATCCGGTCACGAAAATGCACTGTTTCTCTCCTCTCAAAGGAAAAGGATCAGTGTGCGCACTGTGGAGGATCTGGTGAAAAAATATTCCTCCCAGGTAACGCCCAATAAGCACATTACCCCTCATAAGCTTCGCAGTACCTATGGTACGAATCTGTACAGAGAAACCGGAGATATTTATCTGGTGGCCGATGTGCTGGGCCATAAGGATGTAAATACCACAAAAAAGCACTATGCCGCACTGGGCGATGAACGCCGCCGCAAGGCAGCTTCAGCTGTGATCTTAAGAGAAAAACGCCATGATGATGACCCTGGCCGATAACGGCCTCAGGATCTTATCGCAAATTCCTATATGATGCCGGAGACAAATCTTTGCCTCCGGGATGAAATTATTACAGGAGGTTATTTATATTATGAAGCTTCAGCAGCTACTCAGCTATGCCCGCCGGGCTGTAGATGACTACCAGATGATACAGCCTGGTGATAAAATCGCCGTGGGGATCTCCGGTGGAAAAGACAGCCTGACACTTTTATATGCCCTTCACGGTCTTAAACGTTTTTATCCCAATCCGTTTGAAATTGAGGCCATAACTGTAGATCTGGGGTTTGACAACTTCGATCTTGCTCCCATACAGGCTCTGTGTGACAGCCTTGGCGTCCGGTATACTGTAGTAAAGACAGATATAGGCCATATTATCTTTGAGGACCGGAAAGAAAAGAACCCCTGTGCCCTGTGCGCAAAAATGCGTAAAGGCGCTTTTAATGAAAGAGCTAAGGCCTTAGGATGCAACAAGCTGGCATATGGACATCACAAGGATGATCTGGTAGAAACCATGCTTTTATCCCTGATCTTTGAGGGACGCTTTTACTCCTTCTCTCCGATGACCTATCTGGATCGGATGGACATCACCCTTATCCGCCCCCTTATCTATGTCAGCGAGGCGGATGTCATAGGGTTTCAGCATAAATACACTCTTCCGGTGTGCAAAAGTCCATGTCCGGCCAACGGGTTTACCAAGCGGGAATATGCCAAGGAACTGGCAAAGCAGTTAAACCGTGAGCATCCCGGGGCTGTGGACCGGATGTTCAGCGCCATCATCCATGGCAATATTCCCAACTGGCCGCCCCGTATGGAAAGCCATGGGCCGGGAAAACGTTGATCTGAGCGATGAAGGCGCTTAAATACATCCCCAGTCTGCTACTGCAGGGGAACACACAGGCGCACAACGGCGAAATCTCAGATACTTAATACATAGGCGCATCTGCATAATAAGGGATAAGGATCAACTGTCCGGGATAAATCCTGGTGGAATCCAACTGATTCGTACAAAGGATCTCATGGATATACTCATCCATACTGTCATATTCCGGCGTTATATACTGCCAGGCGATTCCCCACAGAGTGTCCTGGGACTCAACGACATAACTGGTAAAAAACTTCCGGTCATTCTCCCGGTGGCGGGAATCAGCAGAGGCTTTTGTAGAACCGAAAATAAATACAAGGGCAAAAGCCATGACAATCAGAAAAAACAAGGTGGCAAAACGTTTTTTTAGCATCGACTTTTTCATCTTCATAGTAAACTCCTCCTTTATCCAAAACCAGAACATTTGTTTGCATTTATGATTATAGAGAACATTTGTTCTTTTGTCAATAGAAATATCGAACATATTTTCGCAAAAACAAATGTTTGCAAAAATATGTTCGATATGGTATGATGTATATATATAAGTTCGTTAGAGGAATCATACATACTCAGGAGGTTTGTTTCATGGATAAAGGAAAGATCAGCGCAAAACAGCTGGAGATTTTGGAATATATTAAAAAACAGATTTTGGAGAAAGGCTATCCTCCTGCAGTACGGGAGATTTGTGAAGCTGTTCATCTCCGCTCTACCTCATCGGTCCACTCCCATCTGGAAACACTTGAGAAAAACGGCTATATCCGCAGGGATCCTACAAAGCCCAGGGCTATTGAGATCGTTGATGATGAGTTTGCTCTTTCCCGCCGTGAAGTGGTGAATGTTCCTATTGTAGGAACGATTACTGCCGGCGAGCCGATCCTGGCTGTGGAAAATATCCAGGGATATTTTCCCATCCCTGTTGAACTGCTTCCCAACGCCGACGCGTTTATGCTTAAAGTCCGGGGAGAAAGTATGATCAATGCCGGGATTTTTGACGGTGATCAGGTCATCGTCCAGCGCCAGTCTTCGGCGGATAACGGAGATATTGTTGTGGCTCTCCTTGATGACAGCGCTACTGTAAAGCGCTTTTTTAAAGAGGACGGCTACTACCGCCTTCAGCCGGAAAACGATACTATGAATCCTATTATCGTGAATTCTGTAGAAGTGATCGGAAAAGTAATCGGTCTTATGCGTATGGGTATGTAAGATATAAAAAGGTCTGTGAGTGATGGAGTAAAATCCAAAATTCACAGACCTTTTTTGTTTCCGAACAGTCACAGAAGTCCTTGCCCACATCCATCGCCTGATGTGGGCAAGGACTTCTTCGCTGACGGAATGTCCAAAATTATTTGTATGTCATAGGTTTACATAAAAATATTATGTAAACCTATGGCGCGTTCTGAATATTTTCTTAATCCTCGTCCAGATCTGAGGCCTCTACAATACTGCCTTCTCTCCAGATCCGTTCCAGATCATAAAACAGCCGGTCTTCCTCAGAAAATATATGGATGATAATGTCCGAATAATCTAAAAGGATCCAGTTGGCTGTAGAATAGCCTTCCGTATGTTTTGGAAAATATCCGGCCTTGCCAAGCTCTTCAGATACATTATCTGCAAGCGCCTGAACCTGGTTTTTATTACTGCCGCTGGCAATGATAAAATAATCGGCAATAACAGAAACATTTTGTATATCAATGACCTTTGCGTCAATGGCTTTTTTATCCTCCAGGGCGTGAAGGGCCAGACGGGCCATTTTCTTTGAATCACTCATGGGCAATTTACTCCTTTTTAAAGCTTTAACAGATCTTTATAATAGCGGAAGGTCACCTCAGACATTTCATCCACATCCTGAGGGGACTCCTGAAGGTATTCAAGGGTCTGCTCCAGGATCAGATATACTGCCCGATCAAGATCCTCGAAACTGATTTTGCGCAGTTTTTCCAGATTGGGGGCCTTATTCCGGTTTGGCTCAATATAATCCGCCGTAAATACGATCTTTTCCAAAAGGCTCATCTCAGGACGTCCGGTGGTATGCCATTCAATAGCATTTAAAATATCCGGATCATCTACGCCGTATTTTTTCCTGGCAATGTAAGCCCCAACCCGTCCGTGGAGCAAAAATGGATGGCGTTCCTGGGCCTGAGTCACTAAAAGGTCATGCTTCCGGCATTTTTCCAGGAGCTTTTCCGGTTTCATATGCTTGGCGCAGTCATGGAGCACTCCGGCAATCTGTGCCTTTTCCAGATCCGCGCCATACCGCATGGCCAGACAGGCGCTTGTATACTGAACCCCCAACGTATGGACAAAACGGGAGCCGGTCTGCTTTTTTCTTAAAATTTCATGGATTTCCGTAATCGTATAGAACATAAAGCATCCTCCTGTGATCCTTTAAGCTGTATGGCCTGGCATTCCAGGCATTAACCTCTGTATAAATGATAATAATCAATATAATTCCGGACCTTTTCCGGCACCATAAAACGGATGGACTGGCCGGAAGCAATACGGCTGCGCAGCTCCCGTGAGGAAATATCCATTTCGGGAGCACCAAGGATAGAAATCTTTCCGCGGTACTTTTTGCGAAGCTTGTCCGCCTCATTTTCAAGAGCATCCAGATCCGTATCTTCCCGGACCGCAGCCAGAATATGGGCCAGTCTAAGGATGATCTCCGGATGGCGCCAATGGTCCATATCCTTTATGGAATCAGCTCCCATGATAAAATAATACTGTGTTTCCGGAAATTTTCCTGAAAGATCAGAAAGGGTTTCAAAGGTATAAGACAATCCCTTTTTTTCAAGCTCATAGTCGGAAACCCGAAAATAGGGAATATCCTCTGTTGCCAGGCGGAGCATGGCAAGACGGTCCTTGCTGCTAACAATATTCTGATCCTGCTTATGGGGAGGATGTCCGGCAGGCATAAATATAACATAATCCAGCCCATACTGGCGGTAGCTCTGCTCCGCAATGAGCAGATGGCCGATATGGACCGGATCAAAAGTGCCGCCCATGATTCCAACCCTCTTAGTCTTTTTCTCCATGGCAGCCTCCATTATTTAGTCCGGAAGAACGATTTTCTTTTTATTATCTTTTCCTTCCCGGTATAAAACAATCTTTTTGCCGATCACCTGGACTACCTGGGAATGGGTCCGCTCTGCCAGATAATCCGCGATCTCACGGGGATCATCGGTACAGTTTTGCAGCACGGCAATTTTGATCAGCTCCCGGGCTGTCAGCGCTTCATCCACAGCCTTTGTAAGCTCTGGCGTTAATGATGATTTCCCTACATGGCACACCGGGTCCATAGTCATGGCAAGGCTTTTTAAATAAGCCCGCTGTTTTGAGGTTTTTATCATTTTCATACTCCTTATTTATAATAATCAAACTGAAGGTTATACATGCGCACCGTATCACCCTCCTGGATCCCTAAAGCTTCCAGTTGGTCTAAAATGCCATTTTCCTTCATAAATTTCTGGAAGAAATCAAAGCCTTTCTCTGATTCCAGATTTGTATATCCAAGCATACGTTCGATTCTCGGGCCTTCCACCACATAAACGCCGTCCTCATCTTTTTCAACAGTGTACGGCTCTTCAAAACGGACATTTTCCGGGAAGAACTCCCGCTCAAAAACGGTCGGGGCGTCATCCATCTCATCCAGAAGCTTGCGGACATGGTATAAAAGAGGTTTTAACCCCTGGCCGCTGACTGCGGAAATCGGGAATACGGCAATGCCTTCCGGCTCGAAAGTCTCCTTAAGGAGAAGGATAGCGTCATCGTTTTCACCGTCATATAAAGCATCGATCTTATTGGCAGCAATCACCTGGGGCCTTTTTAAGATTTCCGGATTGTAAGCCTCCAGCTCTTTATTAATGGCATAAATATCCGTGATGGGGTCACGGCCTTCCACGCTGGCAGCGTCCACAATATGGATGATCACCTTTGTCCGTTCAATATGTCTTAAAAAGTCATGTCCAAGGCCCACGCCCTGAGACGCGCCTTCAATGATCCCCGGAATATCGGCAATCACAAAGCCTTTGCCCCCGTCCAGATCCACAACGCCAAGATTGGGATTTAATGTAGTAAAATGATAATTGGCGATCTTTGGACGGGCATTTGTCACACGGGATAAAAAGGTGGATTTTCCCACATTTGGGAAGCCTACCAGCCCCACATCGGCAATGACCTTAAGCTCTAAGGTCACATTCAGCTCCAGGGCTTTTTGTCCCGGCTGGGCATATTTAGGCGCCTGCATGGTAGCTGTAGCATAGTTCATATTTCCCTTGCCGCCTCTGCCGCCTTTTAAAAGGACTTCTCTTTTGTTGTCGCCGGACATATCCGCAATGACCAGACCGCTGTCTGTGTCCCGGATCACAGTGCCTTCAGGAACTTTAATGATAATATCTTCTCCGTCCTTCCCGTGGCATCTGCGCTTTCCGCCTGGTTCACCGTCACCGGCGCAATATTTCCGTACATGGCGGAAATCCATCAGCGTGTTTAATCCGCTGTCCACTTCAAAAATCACATCGCCGCCTTTGCCGCCATCGCCGCCGTCCGGTCCTCCGGCAGGAACGTACATTTCTCTCCGGAAACTTACGTGGCCATCGCCGCCTTTGCCGGAACGGATATAAATATTCGCTTTATCTACAAACATTTTTTCACCTCCTGTTTGTCCGTCTGCCCGGTCTCTTGCCAGGCTTTCTCATAGGAACTGATCCGCCGCGCAGGGCGCGGCAGCACTGCAGATATGAAAGCCGATTGCTCCGCACTGCGTGCTCCCGCAATCGACGACGGTATGTCTACGCTCCGCTTCGGTCGGCGCTAGGCGAACGTCCCCTGGACGTTCAGCGCCGCACTTTCCGGCTGCCTGCGGCATCCCCGTGCTCATACCGCCTTGCTGGCAAATGTCTGTGCATCCGTTCAAGCAAGCTTGTCCGTCTGCCCAGCCCCTTGCCGGGCTTTCATAGTAAAAAACGACTTCAAATTTGGGTAAATCTGAAGTCGTTTTTTAATGCTATTATTCGTTTGCAGCTACGGGGTAGATAGAAACCTGCTTTTTGTCTCTGCCTTTTCTTTCAAATCTTACAACACCGTCTACCAGAGCAAATAATGTATCATCTCCGCCGCGTCCCACGTTCACACCGGGATGGATCTTTGTTCCGCGCTGTCTGTAAAGAATGTTGCCAGCTTTTACAAACTGTCCGTCTGCTCTTTTAGCACCAAGTCTTTTGGACTCAGAATCTCTGCCGTTCTTTGTAGAACCAACACCCTTTTTATGAGCGAAAATCTGAAGGTTCATTTTTAACATTGCCTTACACCTCCTTGAATATAAGTCGAATATATTCATGACCATAATCTTTTTCGATTTCCTGTAAACCAAGAATCATGGAATTCATCAGCAATACAGCTTCCGAAGAGAGGGGATGATCAAACCGACACTCTATAAATCCATCCTTTTGTTTCACATGAAACGTGTCGGAAGTAAACGATTCAATAGAGTTAATGGTATTTACTGTCAGCACGGAAACAGCGGCACAGATAATATCATATCCTTCCTCTGCGTATCCGGCATGTCCCTCAGACTTAAAACCTGTATAACTTCTGCTGTCCTTGTAAACTGTTATCTTGATCATAACATTTCACAAACGGAAAAATTAAGCATTGATCTTTTCAATCTTAACTTTTGTATAAGCCTGTCTGTGGCCGTTTTTCTTGTGATAACCAGTTTTTCTCTTAAACTTGTAAACGATGACTTTTTTGCCTTTAACGTTGCCTACAACTGTTGCTGCAACACTTGCGCCTTCAACGGTAGGATTTCCAACTTTAACTTCGTCCCCGCTTACAACAAGAACCTGATCAAAAGTTACGGATTCGCCGGCTTCCACGCCAAGCTTTTCAACATTAATGATATCGCCTTCGGCTACTTTGTACTGTTTACCACCTGTTGCAATAATTGCGTACATATGGCACCTCCTATTATCATTACTCGCTAGTTACGGTGGCTTAAAAAGCACTTGAAAACCTCACTATGCGGCACACTATTAGAGCTTACCATTAAGTAAAAAATTTGTCAATAGGTGGATTCGTTTTTTTACAAAAAAATGCGCCAATTCAGCTGGTCGAACTGGTATCAGCTACTAAATTTTTTTTAAAAGTCCCTTGACAAGCTTAAAGGTTTGTGTACACGGATTATCCCCGGGAATGTTTTTATATGTCCCCCCCAAAAAAATTTTTCTTATCCTCCCCTTTTATGTTATTAAGACATACCCTATAATTGCAGATATAGATTATTTTTTATCAATGCCGAGAACATCCGTGATACTGATCATACAGCGAAAAGTATCTGCCAGTATAGCAATCTTATAATATGTAAAGACAGATGTACGGCACAAATAAGGAGGGCTTATGAACAAAAATTCAAAACTATGTTGTTTTATTGCCGATCATGAGGATTGGCGTGACCTGTTAAAAAATGAATACAAAATTGCCATTAAAGAAGAACATCCTTATGCGATTTTTAATTATGAGCACAACAGTAACTTTTCAGATCCTATCGTACAGGAGGCAAGGGGAATCATTATTGATATTTCTACTCTTGATGTAGCCTGTTGGCCATTCCGGAAATTTGGCAATTACACTGAAACTTATGCGGACCCCATCGATTGGAAAACAGCCAGAGTACAGGACAAGATCGATGGGAGTATTGTAAAGCTGTGGTGGAATAAATATACCCGGCAATGGCAGTTTTCCACCAACGCAACAATCAATGCTAAAGACGCCATTATCAGTAAACATACCGGACAGACATACCTTGATCTGATCCGGGAAGCAGATAATTATATTTTCCTACAAAGGCAGATGTCAAAACTTGACCAGAAGACTACTTATATCTTTGAGCTGGTCAGTCCCCAGACCGAAATCGTTATCCACTACCCCACAGCCCATTTATATCACATAGGAACACGGAACTCGGTTACAGGGATGGAAGAAATCTTCGATATAGGCATTGAAAAACCTGTGGAATCTCCTCTGAAAAGCCTTAATGACTGTATGATTGCTGCTGAAAAGCTTAACCAGTCCAAAGATCACACTATCCACAGTATAAAAAAGGAAGGTTTTGTAGTTGTTGATCAATACTGGCATCGGATAAAAATCAAGTCCCCGGATTATATTATGCTAAAAAAATTATCATCCGGATTTAGCTTTTCAAAGGAACGTATTATCCGTATGATCCTTAACGGTTCCATAAATATACAGGATCTAAGCGCCGATCATCCCGATTTTGCCCATTACTTCAAATATTATGACTTTAAGATTGCGGAACTGAATTATCAGGCTAAAGTCTTCTGCGACCTGACAGATCAGTTTTATGAAAAAACAGGACATAATCGAAAAGCTGTGGCCAATATCATCAAAAACCATCGTCTTGCCCCAATCGGTTTTATGCATCTAAGCAGCGGAAAATCCTCTGACGAGATTTTAAGGGGACTCGAACTGAAGCAATACTGCCGTTATATACCGGATTATCAACCGGAGCGTATAAGTCAGGTGTTTTATGGCGGTGGGGATAGATCAGACCGTGAGAAAGACGAGGAAAAAAGTTAAAAAATGTCCCCAACCTTATCTCTCAATAAGTCAAAGGAGGACAGTCCTGTCTCCGGGAACTGTCCTTCCTCTTGCGTTTGCCCGATTATCATTAATATTAGAACTACAAAATTTAATTGTCATTCAGGCTAAATATCAGTCTGCCCCGCTAAAAAAATATTTTTAATATTATCGCAAAAAGACATTTCATTCTCATTCATCTTCTCAATAAATTCAGCGGCTGTTGAGCAGTTCTTCGGTATACCTAGTGACAGAAGATAAAAGCTTTCATTTTCCAGGTCCTTAAACAATCTATATTTCTTTGTATGGCACTCATCACTACCCGGACAAATAATCCCCCCAATTTTAACTGGAAAAATATGCATATAAGAAATAATTTGATAAACATCCGCTCTGAGGTCTCCGTCAAGCACTAATTCTTCCTTGCCGCCACTTACTTTAAACCATCTTTTTTTATACTTAGCATCAAATACTGCTGTAGGATTTGATAATTTAGACTTGCCCTTTTTTATCAAACAAAAGTCTGGTTCGCAGTTGCGAAAGCGCACATCTTCTTTCCTATCCTCATCCTTTTCTATAAGAATATCTTTGCTTTTCCGGTGATATTGTGTCTTAAAAATATCAGAACAGTTCTCCAGAATAGACTGAATATACCGTTCCCATAGAGTCGGCATATAAATAAGTATTCCATATGCTTGATTTTGTTTTTTTTCAGAACCTTGAAACCCCATAAATCTGAGTATTTGAATAGCAGTTTTCCTTACTTCATCCCATCCTTGATAAAAGGGATGGATAATTTTTTTTTGCCGGGCTATAACTGCATAAGATTCCTGACGTGAAAAGGGTTTCATGATATTATCTAATTGTACAAAATATTCCGAAACATTTTTCTTATCTTTCATTAACTCATTCAATAATAATTTATTTTTTTTCTCTAAAACTTCATAAGCTGTAAATATCAGCCGATTTACATCGTTATCGATAGTATATTCGCGAGTAGAATATGCAATCGATCCGTTAAAAATAGGATTGAGCTTGATATGTCTTTCTATATCAATTATCCCTTTAAATTTTGAGTCGTTTTTTTTGAATGTTCTGTATTGCCGAAAAATGCCTCTTTTATATGCATCATTAATCTGAAGGACAAAAACTATAGTAAGTATATTTCGCAAAAATTTTGAAGGTTTAGTATCAATAAGCATATTTTTTATAATAGATGTCTTAACCCCAAGAGCTTTTGATAGAATATATTGTGAAAAATAGAAATTTTTATCATTATCAAAACGACTTTTAATGATATAAGTTTCCGTATTTTTCGCCACTATCCCTATGTAATCGTTAGGTATGGCTGAGTAATCGCGAATATCTTCTTCAGAAAATAATACAATAATATTTTCTTTTTTTATTTCAACTTTCGTTGATTCCTTAGTATCATCGCTCAAAATTGTTAATTTACTCATCATTTTGATCTTCCATTATTGTAGCATTTTGTACGTCTGTATTTTGTGCATCTGTTTTTGGGGATTCATCCCCCTCTTTTAACAGAGCAGCTTTACACTTCTTAAAAAAATCACAGATTTTTTTAGAATCTTCACCACGCATGTATTCTTTTAAAAGTCCCTCCAACCGATACTTATATACATCTTTTAGAAATTCAGTAACTGCTGTGGCTTTCTGCACTGAACCGTTATTTAATTTATCTATAGTAGTTTTATTTAAATTTGAAAAATATCCCTGGCTGATATAATATTGTTCATTTAAAAACATTTCACTTTTGCTGACTTCCTCATTTAGATTCATAATTCTTGAAGCTATATCATCTATCATAGCAGAATTTATACCGTATTCTTTAAAAATCATTTTTAGAGCACTCTTTAATAAATCCTCTGTTACTTCCATTTCTAACCAATCAAATCTTCGGCGAAGAGCAAAGTCCATGCTTTCAACAGAGCGGTCGATATCATTCATAGTTCCGATTATAATTACATTTTCGGGAATATAAAACCCACTAGCAAAAACATCATTCGGAACCTTATCGCCCGTGTCTGGATCATAGGTTGGAAGATATTGATACTGTGTCTGTACAGTATTTTTTTCCCCGCGTTTATCTTTTTCCAGACAATACATAAGTTCGCCAAACACTTTTGAAAGATCTGCTCTGTTAATCTCATCAATAATAAAGAAAAATTTATCACTTTCTTTATTTTCACTTTCAATCACTTTTCTACAGAATCTTTTAAAAATTCCGTCTATTTTCTTAAATTCAATTTTGCCTTTTTTACCTTGAATCGGTCTAAGCCCTTCTATAAAATCAGTATAGTCATAGGATGGATGAAACTGAATAAATTCATATTTAGCACTTCTATTATCCCTCAAAAGTTCAGTTCCTAAATCCTCTGCAATTTTTTTTGCAGTCCTAGTTTTTCCTGTTCCAGGCGCACCAGTCAAGATAATCTGTCTGCTGCCATTATTTATCATATTTTTAATTTGGTTATAATACTCATCTGTCTCACTGGTTATATCCTGAGTATTATTTTGATTTCTGGCTATATACTCCCTATCCCAACAAAGAACATATTGGTATTTATTCTCGAGATACAGTCCTTTATTATTAAAGCACTCTCTAAAAAAAATGTTAAAAACACTCTTTTTTTGATTCTGGTTATTTAAATACACTCTATTTTTTTTAGAATAGTTTTCAATGTTTTCAGAAGAGTAATTTTTAATGTCTTCTGGAAGGCCTTCTTCCTTTCCATAAAATGGAAAGCCTGTAGAACTCGTCCAGTCGGTCTCTTTTCCTTTATCTTCCCATGGGGCATCCATATTTAATTTTGATTTACCTGCAATTTTTTTTATATCCGCCTTAAACTCCGTTGGCAATTTTTCGTAAATAGTAGTAAGTGAGCCATTTTCTTTATTCTTACCTATTCCACATAAAAAATATAATAATATGCATACACAAGTTTGCTGATCAAAAGTTTTTTTCTCTGTTATCCATATTCTGTCTGGATCTTTAGCAGTAGGATTATAATACTCTTTATCGTCTATGGCGTCCCAAGGTGCTCTGTACAAAGAATACTTACTGGTATTTGTGGGGTCGAGTTCCAGCTCATCGTCCTTCAATTCATTAATAATACGAAATTCTTTTGCCATTTTATTAAATCCTCCTTTAATTCTTATAACTTCTCGGAATCTTCAGTCCTAATTTTATAAGACTTTTAGACACCCTATCAAAAAAATCACACATTTTTTCCAAAAAATGTGTGATAAATCGCCCACTTTCCCTAAATTTTATCCAGATTCCTTTGCTTTTCCTAATAGTACCTAGGATTATTGTACAGCTCTGGTATCTAAATCGTTCCCAGCCATATTCACATTATAAAGGAATGTCACTCTGTTTTAACCCTGAACTCCAATCCCTTTCCCACATACTCTGTCAATACCCATTATGTCCATTTTTAGTAAATTACTTTTCCTGCACGATATTCAATTGTCAATTTTCGCCTGGAATCTCATTCATTGAGTAAATCAGGTAAAATGAATTATTTACTACGCTAAATTATACCACTAAGATAATGTATATACAATAATTAGATTGGATTCTTTTTACATCTATACATCATGTCTCACCATCCCCGCTCTCCTGCCAGCTCCAGCAGCGCCACTAATATTGCCTCGGAACACTTTGGCAGCTTCACTGCATATTCATACAGGGCAAAAGCGTTTTCCGGCGTTATATACCCGTAATGGATGGCGTCTTTAACTTCTCGCAGATGATTTATTCTCAAAATATTGCAATTCCAGGGATCGGCCATTGGACAGATTTTAATTGGCGGGAAGCGGCGCATGATTTCTTTACGTTCTTCCTTAGTATAACGATTAATCCGGCAGCTTTGGATCTGTTCTTTATAGAGATCTACCCATCCTAAAGGCCTGTTATCCATGTTTTTTATTTTCAACAGGATTCTCCCATACTGGTCTCTGGAAAAAGGAATTGGTATCTCATCAGTATCCTTTTTATTGTATAAAAGCAACGGCGTATATTCGACTAATCCTCCATCCATATTTCCAAACGCATCATATATCTTTTCATCAATGCCGCCGATTAAATAAGACAGATGACATTCTCCTATCCTGGCAAAGATATGTCTTCGGATTTTTCCCTTTAATAAGGGATCGGATACGATGGTTCCGATTTTTTCATAGAAATTCCAGGTCCTTTCTATGCCCGGATTTTCTATCTGTCCCAGAAAATCACTGAAGATAGTAATTTTCTCTTCCTCCTGAGGATTTTCATAATCATCTTCATAGGTTTTATCCAGAAAATTTTCCATAAACCGGCACTGATCCCTGACGCTTATCCCGGCTTTATTAATAAAGGCATCCCAGAGCACAGTATTGTCCCCATCCATAATATTTTCTAATGTGAGGTAATCCAGGATTTCCGGAAAACACTCTAACAAATATTTTGACAGACTTTCAGATGAATAAATAATGCTTTTTTCAAGGCTCGGATTCCAATAGACAGATTTCATAAATGTTCGGATAAAATCTATCATGTATTTTTTCCCTGAAAGAACAGCTGCAGTTATAGCATCAAAAAACACAGCTTTTCTATTCTTTCTAAACTTCACGAAATATCCGTGAGAAACGCCAGGATCGTGGACAGACACCTGAATTTGAGGGTGCTGATCTGACATATCCACGGACAATGATGCCTCACATCCGTAACTTATAACCATACTCGCTCCAAGACCCAAATAGAATCTCACCGTGAAAATATCCCCGTCAAGTATAGCTAGGTAAATGCCTGGGGCATTGGATAGGCAATGGTGTTCTTGGATCACAACATAAGACATGGCATCCGGATCATACGTTTGTTTTTCATTTTCATAGAGAATTTTCCAGTACTTGCGATCCTTGATATTAAATGGCCGTTTCGGATCCAAGTCTGATAAAAATAAGTCATTCCTGCGGAATTTCAAAATAGAGCCATCATCGGGCATACAGGATAGAAGCATGCGGAACGCTTTCTCCTGATCTGCAGCAGCGGCATATTCCATATACTCAACAAAAAGTGACTTATATAGGTTAGGGGAGAAAAAAATATCCTCCTTTAGTTTAGTAATGAAATGTTCTAACTGAATATCATCATCGTCACTCCATGCGGCAAATGGCTCCGGTCTTTCTCTTCCTTCCATATTTTTATTTCCTTTAAAGACAAGGGATTCCAGTTGGCTTCTATACTCACTCATACAGTTGCGTACGATCATCTTATCAATTCTCCTCTCTGACGCTTAATGATGGCTGGCTTTTGCTATGCTAAGCAGTATCACCAGTATATCTTCAGAACATCTTGGAAGCGTCAATGCGTATTCATACAATGCAAAGGCATTTTCCCGGGTGATGTATCCGTATTTTACAGCTGTGTTTACTTCACTAAGGTCATTTTTCTTCAGGATCCTGCGATTTAACGGATCCGTCCTGGCATAGAGGTTGACCGGCCGAAACCGCCGCAGGATTTCCTTCCGCTGTTCTGGAGAATAAGTTTGGATACGGCACTCCTTATCTTCCTTCACTGCGTACAGATCTATGTACCCCAGGATCGCATCTTTTCGACTTTTTAATTTTGCCAGCAGAATACCGTAATTCGGACAAATTTCTGTTCGTGTGCCGTTATTTCCTGTAAAATATGTTTTAGCATATTTATAAAATAGCAGCGTATAATCTGCAAGTTCGGTTTCGTCAGCCATTTTCAGAAAAATTTCCAATAATTTAGGATCTATACTGTCATATTTTTTTAGATATACACCCAGTCCTATAAAGCAATGCCTCTGAAGCTTACTTTTTAATACCGGTTTTGTGACAGTATCTTTGATTTTTTTCAAAAAATAAACTGTTTTTTTGATATTTTCCGATTTCCACAGCAAATGATCAAAAAGGCTTTTTTTCCACGGTTGGATTCCTCCCACAGAAAAATAAGTTTTTTCCAGAAAATCCTCCAGCAATTCCCAATACTTTTGTGCGTCATTTCCGTATTTTTGCACAAAAGCATCAAACAGGACAGGATTCATCCCTTCTATAATATCCTCAAATGTAAGAGAATCCATAATATCCGGATATTGTTTGATGATATATCCAGATATGTCCTTTGATGCATGGATAATGCTTTTTTTCAGTTCTTCATTCCATGAAAGCTTTTTCACATATTTGCCTATAAAGCAGATCATCTCAATTTTCCCGGAAAGGACCGCCGCAGTCATGCTATCACAAAACCATGCCTTTTGAAGATCCCCACAGTAATCTCCGTGCTGTTCTTCCATTATGTACACATAATATTTTTGAATATTCCCGGAAGCCCCATCTTCCTGACTGCAGCATATGCCCGCTTTTCCACCAAGCATCAAATAAAAGCGTACAACAGAGATATTGCCTTCAAGTATGGCAAGAAAAACATCCGGAGCATTGGATTCACACCGATACCCCTGAATCCAGCAATAAAACTCTTTCTCCAGTTCCGGCCTGTGTTTTTCATTTTCATAGAGAAGTTGTAAATATTTACTGCTTTCTGCCAAAAACAATTTTTTTACATCCTGCATCATAAAAACCGCAAAATTATTCACCCGGTAAACTGGACCTTGTCCGGGCAGGCAGTCCAGAAGTTTTCTGAAAACATCTTCCATATCTGCTTTATCCGCCCGGATTATATATTGTATAAAGTCCGGTATACATATCCGAAAGCTTTTATTATTTTTCATCTTATTGAGAATGTTGTTCAGATGTATATCATCTGCTTCACTCCATGAAGGAAACGACTTGCCCGCTTCTGCTCCATAAATATTTTTTCGCAGGATCAGAACATCCAACTGGCGTATAAGTTTTTCCAGTTCCTTCCTGCACTCTATTCTTTCAGGATCTATGCCAATCGCCATCTCAGAGGCATCCTTTCTATTCCTTTATTTCCACATCCGTAGTTGCATCAGAAATAGCAACAGCAACTTTAAGCTTTAAATACCAGTCAATCTTTTTTTCTTCAAACTCTTTGCTCCGCTCTTTTAAATGCAGAGGATCAAAGATAACTTCCTCCTTTTTAGACACGCAACACGCATCCAGGGCCCGCCACCGGATATTATCAAAGCCATAATACGGAAAATCCCGGTAACTAAATACCCCCATTCCATCATCATAGATATGAGAAAATTGGCTCAGATATTTCCGGGCAGTGGCAATACTCAGACAATTTCCCATAACCTTCACATAAGTTCTGCCGTCTACTTCGTTTAAGGAATTTTCCATGTCGTCCAGCTTTTTCAGCAATTTCTGTACCTTGACATAATTTTCCCTGATCTGCTGTTCATCACACTCATCCGGCACTTCCTCTTCATATCGGAATGCCCTGCCCGTTGCCCGTAGATATATATTATTTTGTGAGAGCAAATAAAAGAGTTTCATCCTTTCTGCATATAATTCAACAATTTTCATCATGTACCTCCTGATCCTTTATCTCTTTAAGTCTGTTTTTCAGTGTATTCCAGCTAAAATTTTCCGGATTCATATCCCTATATAAATCCCAGAACCACTGACTGTCCTTAAGGATCAACAGCATACCTGCGTCTCTGTTCCTCATAAGTGATGCTATAAAGTAGTCTAATTCCAGGCCTCTTCCCATAATGTATTCTATAAACTGGAGACAGTTCTGTAGCTGATTCTGCCATTGCCCTGCACCAGAATGGGCGGAAACATCCTGTGGCGTTTTACAGCCGCCGGATATTTTATGTGCTTGCATTAAACACTGTTCCAATAAAACAATTTCCAACATCCACTTTATCTGAAACTTCTCATTTTTCATTCGGTGGGCAAACTCCTGGGAAATCTGTCCGGACAAAATTTGATCAATATCCTCTAGCCGGACAAAATTTGAATAAAAATCATACATATCCGAAAATCTTTGAACCGTTGTATCCTTATGGATAAATTGAGATATAAGCGGTATATCAACAGCAAAGCGCATTTCTTCGCAGGCTTTTATGGCATCCGACAAGTCTGTCCATCCACGGGGGGTGATAAGTTCCGGCTTTTTACCTAGAAGATAAAAATAGAAATCTTCCGGGCGTCTCTGCAAATAGTAAAGGATCAGTGGATGTATGCCGCGGCCAACCGCGTATTCCATCCAGCTTTCTATATCCGGCTCAATTTCAAGGACTCTCATCCGGTCAAGGGTCACCGCATCAAAAGTCCTGGCCGATCGGTTATATTCTCCAGGATTTCCTGCGGCTACAATGACCCAGCCTTCAGGTATTTTGTGAGGGCCAAGACATTTTTTCTGGAGCAGCTGGAGCATAAGCGCTGACAATGTTTCTGACACACAGTTGATCTCATCTAAAAATAGGATACCTTCCTTCCAGCCTTTGCGGATCTGTTCATATATGGCATCAACAATTTCTGACATGGTATATTCTGTAGCCTGATAATTCACAGTCCCTATGCTGCGGCTGACGATGGCCGGAAGTCCTATAACACTCTGCCGGGTGTGATGGGTCATACTGTAGCTGACAAAACCCAGATTCATTTCCTTTGCAAGCTGTTCGGCCATTTCCGTTTTGCCCACACCTGCCGGTCCAAGAATAAAAAATGGACGCTGAAGTTCCCGGGAAAGTCTGTAATGCCCGTATTCATCTTTGTCAAGATAAATCTTAATGCCCTCCTGTATTTTTTCTTTTGCTATCTTAATAGAAATTTTGCACATTATGTTCATCCTCCATTTTTTCGATGTCTCTTTCTGTAAGCTCCAATGTCTGTATCCAATCCGGAATCCTTGTCTCATATGGTCCTGTTATCAAAAAAAATACGGGATAATCCGGTTTTGTTTCCGGATAAGTTCCATCTCCGTCTGTGAGATAAATAAGGCCGCTAATACGTTCTATCTCCCCATCCTCTCTTTTCTTTTGAATAAGCTCGAATACCGGAACAAAATCCGTTCCTCCCCATCCCCTGATCCTGTAACTAAAAAATTCCGGAATATCGTCTTCTCCGGTAATCAAAGTCTGCCTTTGAATTTCATCATCACACTCCAAAAGCCAGATCCTGAATCCCCCGCCCCGTATACCTGCATCACGCAGGATATTAAAAGTTTCTCTCAAAAATCTTCCCGCCCAGTGAGTACATGACCCTGAAACATCCAGAGCAATGACCAGGTCATTATAAGCTGAGATTTCTATACTCTCTGAAGGCTCCACCAGCGGACGATTGCCATAGAGGCGAATTCCTGTCATGTACATGCCCATATCATACTCCAGATCTTCAAAGTTGATCTGCTCTTTAATTTCTTTGCACAAAGCTTCAAGAAGTCTCCGATAGTTTGATCCGTGATCTTGAACCATGGAAACATCTTTCACGTCAACCTCACCTGTATTTTGCTCTGTTTCTCCCGAAGAATTGCTGAAATTCAGCAAATTTTCAAAAATAACTTTCCATTCCCGGATTTGATCAGGATCATAGTTCCAACGGTGATGATCGTCACAAGCCAATTTTTTCCCAACGATTTCAAGATTTTTCGCTATTTCTTCAGAACGCCTGCTCATCCTTACAAGACTTTTTGAACCGTAAACATTTTCATAATCCTCTAATATATCCATTGAATCCATAAAACTTATTGTTTTTTTGATTTTTTTGCCGTTTCCTGAAATTTTTTTCAGGAAACGTTCCGTTTCATAATCGGCCCACCAGTCATAGACAGGATCCTCCTGAAGAATTTTATTTACAGGATGTCCTAAAAAACAGTGAACCAAGATATGCATATACATATATAGAAGATTTTCTTCACCCTTTTTCCCCTGCTTTAGATTCTGTAAAATATACCCGGGATTATAAAACAATGATTTTCCATCAGTACTCATGGATGGTTCCCCGGGATTCGCCTTTATTTGAAGATAGGCCATTGTCTCCATAAGTCCGGGGTGGCCTTTCAGTATCTTTTTTTGCAGAGATTTTATACACTTACTGGCCAGACTAATTCTTTTTTCTTCGGTCATGGTTTTGGTCCTCCATTAACTTCTTCGTTTTTATAAAAAGTAATTCTTTGTGATAATATTATAGATTCCGGATAGAGCCGATAAAAGGAACTTTTTAAAAAAATTTTTTTCTGTTTTAGTGGATCATTTGTGCATGGGGTAGAAAATTTCTTCCTGGGAAGCATATTTTTTGTGCATGAGGTAAAAAAGGAGACAATCCTTCAAAAATTCCAGACTAAAAAAATCTGAATTTCACAGGACTGTCTCCTCTTTTTAAATGTTAATCCTTAGAAGTTTGCATGCCCCGGCCATTATCCGGCAAGCTTTTATTCTTCTGCTTTTTCAGGGGATACAAAATCCGGCCACTTTTTGTGGACCATGTTAACGATCAGATCTACCGTGCCATCTATGCCGTAAAAGCTGCTGTCGATAGCCATAGTCTTTCCGTCTACTCCGCCCCATTTGCGGTCGGTGTAATACTGATAATAAGAACGGCGGATCTTGTCGGTTCTGGCAATCTCCTTGCGGGCTGCCGCATCTGTTTCAATAAGATAACGGTCTTTGATGCGTTCAATCCGTTTTGGCAGCGGAGCAAAGATGTAGATATGCATACAGTTGTCAAAGTCTTCAAGGACATAATCGGAACACCTCCCTACGATCACGCAGGACTCTTTGGTAGCTAAATCCTTAATAATCGCGGACTGGGTCCAAAAAAGCCGGTCATTTACTGTGCCGTAGTCCGTTCCTGTGGGAAGGTAGGCGCTGAAAAACGGATTGGACGCCTTCTCATCAGCCTGATAAAGAAGATCCGAATTAATCCCACTTTTTTGCGCGGCAATCTCGATCAAATTTTTATCGTAAAAACTGATGCCCAAGGTCTTGGCAACCTTCTGTCCAATCTCACGGCCGCCGCTGCCAAACTCTCTGCCGATGGTAATAACGATATTTCTGCTCATAAGAAAACCCCCTTTATCGTTTCTTTAATTATTCAAAGCGCTCTCACGACCGGGCAATGACACTGGTAAATATGCCATCTTATCCGGTCAGATGATACGGCTTTTATAGTAATATTATACCATGGGCTTTATGAAAATTAAAGCATTATTATCAGAAAATTATTGGATTCAGCTTAATAATTTCAACAATTATATCAAAAAGCAGCCTGCCGTAATTAGGATTTTCCATTCCACACCATATACTTACATTGGTCCCAGGTTTTCTCCACATCAAGGCCATATTTTTCAAAGCACTTTTTTAAGAAAGCCTCATCAACCTGGACAATATGGCGATTTTGGTAATATCGGGTTTGATATTTTTCCCGTTCTTGGCCTTCGTGAAGTTTTTCGTACTTTCGATACATTCGTAAAGCGTTTTGGGGATTTAAAAGCTCTATTGTATTTTCATGGACATAAATACCAATATCTATATGGGAATAAAAGTCCTTATCATACGAATATTCAACATCATCCCAATCAACACTGCTATCCTGTTCCCACATTTTTTCCCAAAACTCCGGAGCCATCTCGTTCCAGCTTGTCACTGCGATCATTAAATCCAGATAAGGGAATTCGGTTAAATTGATGAGCCACTCTACGACAAATTCCCATGCATTGGGATATGTCTGTGTGATGCCGTTAAGTCCCACCGTTCCATCGGTATGTATCCACCCATATCCCGCCGG
This sequence comes from Candidatus Scybalocola faecavium, assembly GCA_018713145.1. Classification (GTDB taxonomy): domain Bacteria; phylum Bacillota; class Clostridia; order Lachnospirales; family Lachnospiraceae; genus Catenibacillus; species Catenibacillus faecavium. The sequence goes on along the minus strand of DVFP01000012.1, from coordinate 95,817 downwards.
ATAATGATTTTTTAAGATGATCCAATTATTAAAATGAATACTGTCCAGATAATCTTTATTTTTCAGATGTAATTCCCAAGAAAAAAAGGTATCGGTTCTGCGGATAATTTCAAACGCCTGTTCCCTGGTCACTTGTTTCCCCCTCATCCGGTAATAAGGGCGGCGCACATCTGAATCATAGAACAGCATATCGTCGTCAGCGATAATCTGTATCTGGAATAGTCTCTGAGCCTTCTTGTGGGAAATTAAAATATAATCCTCCGTAATACATTCTGCCAGCGGCTTCAGATCTGAAGCAGGATAATGCTCTACGCTATAAATATAAAGGTTTCCTACAGAATCTTGATTGAATTCAATTCCTGGTATAAATTTCTTAAAAAAATCAAATACTGTCATAGGTCCTTGCCTTCCTTCCTGAATTTATTCATTGTCCCATCTGCTGAAAAAACTGCCGTTATCACAATCCACTTCCGTCATAACATCTGAAATTGCCACCGCAGCTTTCAGCCGTAAATACCATTCAATATTGCTAATATCACATTCATCCAGAAGCTTCTTTTGCTCAAAGCCCAAAAATCCATGACACGTAAAGTCTTGCTCGTAAAAACCGATCATCTCATCAGTATCTATACAATAGTAATCCGTAGATTCTCCCATATACTTACGTGCTGTAGCTATATTCAGCCGTATCCCATATACATCAATATAAGTTTTTTCATCAGATTCTTTAATTATACGGGTTATATCATCAAAACGTTTAAGCAACCGCTTAGCCATTGGGATATTTTCCGGAATATTTTTCCGGATCAGCCCTTCTGCTTGCTCCCGGTTATAGAAAAGCATATCTATTCCAAAATATTCCTTGTCAAATAGGGGACCATATAGGTTATCACTGCATAGCATAAAGTAAATCTTCATTCGCTCTGCTTTTAGTTCCACTATTTTCATAACACCATCTCCTTCCCACACTGTAACACCAGTTCTTTAAAGCTGACCGGTTCATAATTGTGAAGCATACATCCGGCATTTAAAGCCCGGGGAAGTGATTCCATATATTCAGAAGTACAGTCTTTTTTCTGATGTATATGACCGTATATATGCCAGGCGCCTCTGAAAAAACCATTCCATTGGGCAATAGGAAAATGACAGAGGACAATGCGCTCACCCTGATCCTTAACAAGAAGCATCTTATCTACAGATTCAATAAAACCCATGGCCTCCGGATTATTGATCAGATGGCTATCATGGTTTCCCTGAATTAAGTGCTTCTTTCCTGATAGTCTTTGTAAGTACCAAGCTGGATTTTTTTTTGCTCTATAGCAAAAATCACCTAAAATGTACACATCATCATCTGGCCCTACTTTTCTGTTCCAATTTCCCATCAAGACTCGGTCCATCTCATCCACATCCGCAAATGGCCTGCCATCCAGCCCGATAATACGGCTATGACCCAAATGGAGATCTGCAATATAATAATTCATTATACTTGCCTCCTTATATTTTTTATTGTATTACATAGATAAGTATACCGTCTGGACAAACACCATAAAAGGAAGGTTTAAGAAAAAATTTCAATGGTTTAAGAAAAAATATTTTGGTTTTATATCACAAAAAGATGGATGTTTAAGGTAAATTAGATATGGTGCCGAAAAAGAGGGGAGTTTCTACTTTTTTTATTGTGCATGGGGGTAGAAAATGTTTATTTGACATATATTTTACTAATAATGCATACCGCAGTTTTATGAAAAATTGGGAAAGCCTTCCCATAGATAAAGTTTTGTAAGAAAACGCTCTTTTTACACAAAACAAGAAACAATCTACAGGCATTTTTAATCTGCTGCCTTAGATTGTTTCTTTTAGTTATGTTGATATTCAACAGCACATTATTATCAGAAAATGAACGGATAGAACCCAATAATTCCAACAATTATACCAAAAGCAAAGCCCGCTGCCACATCGCTGATATAGTGGACGCCGCAAAGGACCCGGGAAATGGCTACAAGGACAGCCATGACCAGAAGGATCTGTCCCAGCTGCATATCAAAGGACATACAAGCCGCCGCGATCACCGCCGCGCTGGCCGTATGACGGCTGGGGAAGCTTTTTCCCTTTTTGGGCTTCTTCTGAAAAGTGATGGGCGTAAATCGAAAGGTCTCATAAGGCCTTTTCCGGTGGATCACCACTCTCGCGGCAGTAACCAGAAGAAATACGGCCAGGGGCACGCCCATAAACCGCACCAGCCTTCCAGGCCATGCCAGGGCGGTCAGGATGCACAAAATCCCGTAAATCCCGGCAATGATCCAGGGAAACACCCGGCTGACCATAAACAGCAGATTATACCGCTGCCTGGACGCTTTAAAAAAGCCCGTCATTTTTAAATATGCGTTTCTATTCATCACTGCCTCCCACATCTGACAGATCATATACAAAACCCATACCTTTACACTTAGGGCATGGCTCTGCCATTAATTCATGGAGGGGCTTGCGTTCCTTTTTCCGGGTCATTTCCACCAGGTTCAGCCGTGTGGTGTCCACAACAACGGTTTTTACCGGATCCGCCTGTACCAGCTCCTTTAAATACTCAAAAAGCTGGCGCCGCATCCCGGCGTCCTTCATATCAATAAAGTCAATAATAATGATCCCGGAAAGATTCCTAAGGCGCACCTGCCAGGCAATCTCCCCGGCTGCCTCCATATTAATCTTAAAATAAGTATCCTGGGCCGCTTTTTTTCCTGTATAGCGCCCGGTATTTACATCAATGACCACCATGGCCTCTGTAGGCTGGATTACAAGAAAGCCGCCGGATTTCAGCCACACCTGGGGCACCAGAGCCCGCTGGAGCTGGGTCTGAAGGCTTTTCACCTTGACTAAAGGCCAGCTTTCATCCTGGTACAAGGTTACTGGTACGGAACAATTCCCGGCCTGAATTGCCTGACAGATTTCCTCATAGATAGAAGGAATATCTGTAGTGACTTTTTCCAGGCCGGGATGACTTAAAATGTACTGAATATAAGAAGGCACAGCAGAGTACAGCTTTGAAAAGCAGGAGGTGAAGGAGGCCCGGCGCAAAAGCTCCTGAAATTCTCCCGCCAGGCGGTCTGCCTCTGAAAGCAGGGCCGCGTCTTTAACCTCACGGGCATGGGTCCGGGCGATAAAGCCATACGCTGCGGTGATCTTTGACTCCAGCAGGGTTTTTAAATGATGCCGCTCACTGTCATCGGTGATCTTTGCGGAAATTCCTACAGCAGGCTTATTTGCCGTCAGCACCAGATCCTGGCCGGTCAGGTGGATATTGGAGGTGAGCATAGCCGGCTTTGACTTTACCGGCTCCTTGATCACCTGGACTAAAAGCTCATCGCCCGGGACAAGGGCGTCGCTTTTTTTGGGATTTAAGAAAAAATGCTTTGTATTTTCCGTAAGGGAATAATACCCCTTCTGGCCATTGCCAATATCAACAAAGGCCGCATTAATATTTTTTACTACATTTTTTACCTTGCCCACATAAATATTCCCAAGGATACTGTTTTTTTCATCATCAAAGAAAACCTCAGCCAGCCGGTCATTCTCATAAACCCCGGTCATGATCCGGGATTTCCATCGGAGGATGACCAGATAATTTTGGGGGATTCCCATGAAGCAAAACCTCCTTAAACTATGTCATGGCCAAGATCTTCCAGGGAAACAAACCCTCCATCCGGCCCTTTGGCATACATTTCCAGACGGCAGATCTGCACCGGGATTCCTTCAAAAGTTTTTCCTAAAGTCTCCATAAAAGTTTCCATGACAAACTCCGGTTTAAGATTTTCAAGACTTCCCGTAGCGAGGCGGAAAAATACCTGGTGGTCATGGATCTCATAACGGTAGATGAGAGGACGGATGTCCACCTCTCTCTCACTTTTTTTTGTCTTTTTCATCACCCGGATATGCTCCTGGTCCATAAAAGATGTAAAGGCCGCTTTTACTGCTTCATTAAAATCTCTCGGATCCAGGAAGGTGATCTCATAGTCTGCGGCAGCCAAAATAGCCATAGCATTGGAATTTTTTGTCTCATCCTCAATGCGGCGGCAGCTTAAGATCTCAACCCCTTCCACCATTTCCTTATTTAAAAGGTGGATCATGGTCTGAGAATCCTTAGAAGAATGGACCATAATATCCATATATTCCCCACGGCTGGTCAGTCCCACCCCTAAAGGAGCGGCAAAGGAAATGAGCTGATGAGGAGAAAATCCCTGAGAATAGGCAATATCAATGCCGCTTCGGCGGAAGGCTTTCTGAAAATACCGCATTATATCCAGATGTCCGATAAATTTCATGATCCCTTCCTTGGCAAATTTAATTCTCAGCTTCATAGCACACACCTCCCCCGTACATTCTTGAACCGCAACCGGAACATTTTGCCCGGCAGTTAGGGGTGACCACGCCTTTTTGGGCCTGCTCCCACTCCCGCTTTAAAAACGCCTTGGTCACACCGGCATCAATAAAATCCCATGGCAGGATCTCATCCAGTTCCCGGGCTCTTAAATTGTAAAAATCCGGATCTATATGATTGTCCTCAAAGGCTTTCATCCACAGCTCATAATGGAAAGTCTCAGACCAGGAATCATACAGGCAGCCTGAGCGGTAGGCGGATAAAAGCACCGGTCCAAGGCGACGGTCTCCCCGGGCAAGGATGCCTTCAAGCTGGGTCACCTCCACATCATGCCAGTTATATTTGATACTTTTATGATTTAATTGATCCCGGATCTTTCCGTTAAGGAAGCGCTGTTTTTCTAAAAACTGTTCATTGGTATTTTGTGGTGCCCACTGGAAGGGGGTAAATGGCTTTGGCACAAAAAAGGAAGTGCTTGTCACCACATCCACCCGGCCTCCGCCGGGGCGCTCAGATTTAGGGATCGTATAGTATAGAGCCGCAATGTCATTGGACAGCTTGGCAATGCCTTCAATATCATCAAAGGTTTCTCCCGGAAGACCAAGCATAAAATACAATTTTACCCGGTTCCAGCCCCCCTTAAAGGCATCCATGGCTCCATTAAAAATATCTTCCTCAGTAAGGCCCTTATTGATCACATCCCGCATCCGCTGGGTCCCTGCCTCCGGGGCAAAGGTCAGGCTGCTTTTTTTCACATCCTGAACCTTGCTCATAACATCCAGAGAAAAGGCGTCAATACGCAGGGAGGGCAGGGAAATATTGATCTTTTTCCGGTTGCACTCATCCATGAGGAAATTTACCAGCTCTTCCAGCCTGGAATAATCGCTGGAACTTAAAGAACTTAAAGTGATCTCCTCATGGCCGGTCGCTTCCAGCATTTTTATGGCATAATCTTTTAAAAATTCCAGATCCCGCTCCCGGTTAGGGCGATACACCATACCTGCCTGACAGAAACGGCAGCCCCGGATACACCCCCGCTGGATCTCCAAAACAACCCGATCCTGAGTCACCTTAATAAAGGGCACTACCGGTTTTTCCGGATAAAAGGTATGGCTTAAATCTGTCACCACCTGCTTTTTAATAGGCAGGGAAGCATTGGCATTATTAGGGGTAAAGGACTGGATGGTGCCGTCCTCCTTGTAAGTGACATTATAAAACATAGGCACATAAAGTCCCGGGATCCTGGCCGCTTCCTCAAGGAATTCCACACGGCTCTTTCCTTCTTTGCGGCACTTTTTATAAGTGTCCAGAAGATCATAGTACACCGTCTCCCCTTCGCCAATGTAGAAAATATCAAAAAAATCCGCCAAAGGCTCCGGGTTATAAGTACATGGCCCGCCGCCGATCACAATGGGATCATCCCATGTCCTATCCTTAGCCATCATAGGGATCTGGGACAGATCGATCAGCTGCAAAATATTGGTATAGCACATTTCATACTGGATCGTAATGCCAAGGAAATCAAAGTCCTTTATAGGGGTCTGGGATTCTAGGGCAAATAAAGGGATATGCTTCTCCCTCATGATCTTATCCAGGTCTGTCCAGGGAGAGTAGACCCGCTCGCAGCAGGTATCTTCCCTGGCGTTCATCATATCGTAAATGATCTGGATGCCCAAATAGGACATACCGATCTCATATACGTCCGGAAAAGCCATGGCAAATTTAATGTCTACCTGGTCATGATCCTTATAGACAGCATTCACCTCATTGCCCAGATAACGGGCCGGCTTTTCCACCTTTAATAAAATATCATCGCTTAAAGCCAGTTTTCTCATTTTAAAACATCCTTTTTATATGTTACGGTTTACAGGGTAAACAGCAACACAATTGTACTATATAGGGGGTGATCTGTCAAAATAATATTTTTTATCCGGTCTGGCGGATCTGTCCGGCAGAGGACAAGTCGGCCAGATCCTTTTATCCATCCTCCCTGATACGCTCCTGTCTGACTGTCTCAAGCATCATGTCCTGGACTTTCATCAGCCGCACCTGGGTGCTGCGTTCATTTTCATCCAGCTTCATGGAAATGTAACGGATCTTTTCCTGAGCCTGGGGAATGATCACATGTTCCAGGGCATTGACCCTTCTGCGGGTCTTTTCAATCTCCGAGGCCATAAGCTGAACGGACTTTTCCACCTGGGCCAGGCGGAGCATATCCGGCAGCAGCCCGGAAAGTCCGCCAATGGCCCGGTCCAGCTCAAAAGAGGTGCAGGCAAAGCCATAGCTGTATATATCTCCTCCATTGGCTGTTTTTGTTGTTATATGATATTGAGGGATCTCTACGCTCATAACATTTTTTACCTCAATATCCAGATAAACCTCCTGCCTTGGCACTAAAAGGGCCGTATTCATCACCGGGTCGGAAACCGAGGCCTTGGCCAGGGCAAAGTCCTTATTGGAGGCGGCAATACCTGCCTCTACCTTTTCCCTGAGCCTGCGGTTTTCCCGGACCAGTTCAAGGAACTGACGCATCAGCTCATCCCGCTTATCTTTTAACAGCTTATGACCCCGGAGGGCTGTGGCAAGCTTGTTTTTCTGGCGGGTCAGCTCCATGCGGGTGGGAATGATCTGAACAGAAGCCATCCTCACCCCTCCTCTCCTGTATAATACATATCCAGATACTTATCATCGATCCGTTTCAGTTCTGACCGGGGAAGCATGGACAGCAGCGTCCACCCTATATCTAAAGTTTCCTCAATGCTTCGGTTCGTATAATACCCCTGGGAAATATACTGTTCTTCAAAGGCATCGGCAAAACGGGCATACCGCCGGTCCATTTCCGTCAGGGCCGCCTCCCCAAGGACGACCATCAGCTCCTTGGCTTCCTTTCCCCGGGCATAGGCGGAAAACAACTGATTCATAGTGCTGGCATGGTCGGCCCGGGTCTTATTTTCTCCAATGCCTTTGTCCTTCAGACGGGAAAGACTTGGGAGCACATCAATAGGGGGCGCGATATTTTTCCGGTATAACTCCCGGCTTAATATGATCTGGCCTTCCGTAATATATCCGGTCAGGTCGGGAATAGGATGGGTCTTATCATCTTCAGGCATAGTTAAAATAGGGATCAGGGTAATGGAACCTTTCTTTCCCTTTTGCCGTCCGGCCCGCTCATACATAGTAGCCAGGTCCGTATACATATATCCCGGGTAGCCCCGCCGTCCCGGAACTTCCTTCCGGGCAGCAGAAATCTCACGCAGGGCGTCCGCGTAATTGGTAATATCCGTCATGATCACCAGCACATGCATATCCTTTTCAAAAGCAAGAAATTCCGCGGCAGTCAGGGCCATACGGGGAGTAGAGATCCGCTCTACCGGAGGATCGTTGGCCAGATTGACAAACATGACCGTCCGCTCCAGGGCCCCGGTTTCCCGAAAACTTTCAATAAAAAAGTCCGCCTCCTCAAAGGTGATCCCCATAGCCGCAAAAACAACGGCAAAAGGCTCCTGAGTCCCCCGTACCTTTGCCTGCCGGGCGATCTGGGCCGCCAGTTGGGCGTGAGGAAGTCCGCTGGCAGAGAAAATAGGCAGTTTTTGTCCTCTCACAAGAGTGTTTAAGCCGTCAATGGCAGAGATGCCGGTCTGGATAAATTCCTCCGGATAGCTTCGGGCGGCCGGATTCATGGCCAGGCCGTTAATATCCATCCGGGCTGTGGGCAGAAGCTTTGGCCCGTCATCTGCCGGGCGGCCAAGGCCGTCAAAAACCCGTCCCAGCATATCTTCCGACACCCCAAGGCGCATACTGTGGCCAAGGAAGCGTACCTTGCTGTTGGCCAGGTTGATCCCCGCAGAATTTTCAAAAAGCTGGACCACCGCATTGGTCCCGTTTACCTCCAGGACCCGGCACCGGCGGGTCTGTCCGTCCGCTAAAATAATTTCCCCCATTTCATCATAGGTTACATGCTCCACGCCGGAAACAAGCATCAGGGGTCCGGCCACCTCCTGAATGGTCCTATATTCTTTCGGCATCCTGCTGTCCCTCCTTTCCTGTATCCGGCCCTGCTGCCCGGGCGGCTTCCGCCTCCAGTTCCTTTAATATTCTTTTAAAGGTGTCTTTTACCTGATCTTCCGAAACGTACTTAAAACGGCCGATCTGCTCCCGCACCTTAAGGCCGGACAGAGTCTCAGCATCTGCCCCGGCCTTTAAGGCCTTTTCACATACTTCAAAATAGGAAAGCACCAGTTTCATCATAAGATACTGTTTTTCCAGGGACGTATAGGTATCTACATCATGGAAGGAATTTTGATGCAGGAAATCCTCACGGATAGACCGGGCGGCCTCAAGTTTTAACCGGTCGGGAGCTGACAGGGCATCCATGCCCACCAGCTGGACGATTTCCTGAAGCTGGGCCTCATCCTGCAAAAGGCGCATCATCTGTCCCCGCAGAGTCATCCAGTCCGGATGGACCTGATCTTCATACCAGCCGGAAAGCCGATCTGTATACAAAGAATAGCTGGTGAGCCAGTTAATGGCGGGAAAATGCCGCTTATAGGCCAGGTTGGAATCCAGGTTCCAGAAAACCTTTACAATGCGCAGTGTTGCCTGGGAAACCGGCTCGGAAATATCGCCCCCGGGAGGGGATACAGCGCCAATAGCGGACAAGGTTCCTTCCCGGCCCTCACTTCCAAGGGCGATCACCCGTCCGGCCCGCTCATAAAACTGGGCCAGACGGCTTCCCAGATAAGCCGGATAACCTTCTTCTCCCGGCATTTCCTGAAGGCGGCCGGACATTTCCCGCAAAGCCTCCGCCCACCGGGAGGTGGAATCCGCCATAAGGGCTACGCTGTAACCCATGTCCCGAAAATACTCGGCAATGGTGATCCCGGTATAAATAGAGGCTTCCCGGGCAGCCACCGGCATATCTGAGGTGTTGGCAATGAGCACGGTGCGCTCCATAAGAGAATACCCGGTTTTTGGGTCTTTTAGCTGGGGAAACTCATTAAGCACATCTGTCATTTCATTGCCCCGCTCTCCGCAGCCGATATAAACCACAATATCCGCCTGGGCCCACTTGGCAAGCTGGTGCTGGATCACGGTTTTTCCCGAACCAAAGGGCCCGGGAACTGCTGCCACGCCGCCTTTGGCAATAGGAAAAAGGGTATCAATGACCCGCTGGCCGGTGATCAAAGGCATTTTAGGGGCCAGCTTCTTTTTATAAGGCCGTCCAAACCGCACCGGCCATTTCTGCATCAGAGTCAGATCCTTGATCTCATCTCCGGACTGAAGGACGGCCACCCTGTCTTCCACAGTGTAGTCCCCTTCCTGAATGGAAAGGATCGTCCCAGATATTCCCGGAGGAACCATGATCTTGTGGACCACCACCGGCGTTTCCTGAACCGTGCCGATCACATCTCCGGCCTCCACTTCCGTTCCAGGTTCTACAGACGGAACAAAATGCCACTGTTTTCCCCGGCTTAAAGCAGGCACATCTACCCCGCGTTTTAAAAGATTGCTTCCGGTCACCTTCATAATATCATCCAAAGGCCGCAAAATCCCGTCAAAGATCCGGCCTAAAAGCCCAGGCCCAAGCTCCGCGCTTAAAGGCATCCCTGTAGATATTACCGGTTCTCCCGGCCCAAGGCCTGCCGTTTCCTCATAGACCTGTATGGACGCCTGGTCTTTGTGCATTTCAATAATTTCTCCCATAAGGCGCTGATGTGATACCCGGACCACATCATACATATTTGCGTCCGTCATCCCCTGGGCGATCACCAGAGGACCGGCTACTTTTTTTATATAACCTGTGCCCATGTTCCTTTAAGTCACCTGCCTTCATCATAAATCTCAGGGGAGCGCTCCCCCCTTCGGTATCCTTATAAAATATCCGCCCCAACAGCCTGATCTACCAGCTCCTTTACCATGCCCATGCCCTTTCCTGTATTTCCAAAAATCCCCGGAATAAGCACCAGGGCAGGAGTCACCTGGCCCTTAAAGCCCGCGATTTCTTCCGTAAGCAGGGCAGCCAAAGCTTCTGTTATATAGATGATCCCGTAGTCTTCCTGTGCCAGCTTTAAAAGCTTTTCCCGGCCTTCCTCCCGGGTGCTCACGGGAAATACAGAAAGTCCCAGGGACATAAAACCGTAAATACTGTCATAATCACCCATGACCGCGATCTTATACATACAGCTCACCCAGCCTTTCTAAAATCAATGTTTCCGGCAGCTGATTCTGTTTTACTGACAGGATCAGACGCACGTATTTGATTTCATTTTCCCGGGCCAGCACATAGGCGATCACTGGGCCTAAAGTGGATGAATCGGCCCGCTCAGGGCGGATCAATGCCATAGTAGTGTCGCTGCACCATTTTTCAAAGGCTGCCTCTGAGGCGCGGATGGCCGGGCCTGCAGATGAAAACTTTGTCCTCTCCGCCACCTGGGCGATATGCTCCGGACCTTTTATGGCCTCCTGGGCCAGATCCCGAATATTAATGGCCTTTGACTTTGCCAGGGCCTGGTTTAAAAAAGAAATGGGCCGCTGGGTCTTATAGCTTCTAAGAGCGATGCGAAGATCGGAAAATACGGTAAACGCTTCCCCGTACGCTCTTAAGACCCTGGCCGGGCTTTCCTGACAGGTCCGGTCAAAATCCTCAAGAAAGTGCCGGTCAATAATACTGTCTGATAACTGGCCGTCGCCGGTATGCAAAAGAGTTTCAAATGCCTCCCCTGCCGCCTTAGCCATAGGCTCCGGAAGGGCATCATAATCCTTTTCCCGGATACATTGATCTATTTTTTCCCAGGGAATGGCGCCGCCAGAAATAAAAAAGCGTTCTTTTGGAAGAGAGGAACCTGTATAGCAAAGCTTTATGGCCGCTTTTAAGTTGTGATAGTCATACTGGTATTTCAGGGGATCCAGCACCGATGGATCCGGAAGCAGTTCATTAACAAGGGCCCAGGTACGTTCTTCCTGGTCCTTAAGCAAAGTCTCCGGCGCCATGGTCCTGTCCCTTGGCCCCCATCCAAGTTCCGCCAGCCGTAAAAGAGCCTGGGATACATCCCGCGCCCCCATCAGTTGGTCCAGATCCTGCCGCTTTAAAAGGCCCGTTTCCAGCACCCGGATCCTGGCGGCTGCGTAAATATAGTCATTTTTCATAGGCCGCCTCCTTTGCCTCCTTATCCGCCGGGCGCCCATCCTCTGAGTCGTTATTCTCCGCATCCCTGTCACCTGGAGGCTTATCTTCCGGGTCAAACAGGCAGTGATTTAAAAGATCCCGCAGGGACTCATCCTCTGCCTGAAAGATGGCCGAAAAGGAACAGTTTTCTTCAATGCCCCCATAAATCAGGACAAAACCGCCCCGGATAGGCCGTGTCTGGGTCCCGATTTTTAAACTGCCTCCCAGATCTTTTGTCTGCCGGTCAAGAGCTTCCTGAAAATGCTCAGGCAAACGGGCATAGTCTTTTGGAGAAAAGCAGACCACCCCGTCCTCAGGCCTGGCAAATTTAGAAACCATGAAAAGGATCAGCCTGAAGTAAGCCTCGTCCTCTAAAGCGCACACCTGCTCAAGAGCCTTTTCCAGCGTCTGGCTGATCAACGTCTGCTTATAAGCCAGGGTCCGGTTTTTTTCCTCCATCAAAGCTCTGGAATGTTCCCTGGATAAAAAAAGATCCCCCTCCTGCCTTGCCCGATCTTTCGCTTCAAGCAGGATCCTCTCGCAGGCTTCCCTACATTCCTTTTGGATTTCTTCAATTTTTCCTTCTGCCATAGCTTCCTGGCGTTTTATCTCCTGATCCGCTTCTTCCTGTATCTTTTGGATAATACGATCGATTCCTGCCATTGTCCTCCTCCCGGTTCCTTTAAAGATTAAACACAGCTAAAAGGGAAATGAGCAGGGCCAGGATGGCATAGGTTTCCACCATAGCCGGCAGGAGCATAGCCTTGCCAAAAGTATCCGGCCGCTTTGCCAGCATACCGATAGCCGCTACAGAAGTTTTTCCCTGATAGATGGCTGAGATCAGCCCTACAATTGCAATGGGGATGCAGGCCACAAAATATAAAAGTCCCTGTTCCATAGTCAGATCTGAGCTGCCGCCTAAAATGCCGATACGGCTTAAAGTAATAAATGCCACAAGCATGCCGTAAATGCCCTGGGTACCCGGTAAAAGCTGGATAATAAGCACCTTTCCAAAAAGCTCCGGCTTTTCTGAAAGGACTCCCGCCGCGGCTCGTCCGCCGATACCTACCCCGTAGGCAGAGCCAATGCCTGCGAATAAAGTAGAGCATGCTGCTCCTAAAAGCGCAAAAATAAGACCCATATTTTCCATAATCTAATCTTCCTCCTTTACTTTAATGTATTTATTAGATGCATCTGAGAAAGGACGGAAGGCCTCCCCGTCTCCCTCATAAAATTTTCCGAAAAACTCCACATATTGGAGCCGGTTTGTGTGAACATAGGCCCCCAGCAGGTTAATGGCCAGATTTAGGGTATGTCCTGCCGCGAAAATGACCGCAAAAGCAATAACTCCCCCGATCCCGCTGCCCATCATCACCCCCATGGTGTTGATGACAGAGGCGATCACACCGGTGGCTATACCAAGGGCTAAAAGCCTGGAATAAGACAACACATCGGAAAGCCAGCTGGTCACCCCGTAAAGCTCATAGGCGCCAAGGGCCAGCCTCAGGCCAAAATTCTTTTTCCGCCGTCCGGCCATAAAAACGATCCCTGCCGCCCCAACGACTGTCAGGATCATAGACAAAGTATGGACCCAGGTAGGAAAAAGGATAACTGTCCCTGCCATGGAGGCAAAAATGCTGCTTGGAAGGAGCAGAAGGATCAGTCCCACAAGGAGCATGTACCAAAAGCCTACTTCACACAGACAGTCCATGTATTTTTTATCTTTCAGCAAAAGGCAGCCTTTGATCCCCAGCCCCGCAAACAGATGGATGATCCCGAAAAGGAAGGAAAAGACCAGAAGCTTCATAGGATCGTCCAAGGGAGCGAACCACAGGGCAGGCACTGTCACCTGTATGTTAAAAAATGCCTCAGCTGCCACAGGGATCACATCCCCGAAATAGCCGCCAAATAATATTCCCCAAATGGTGGTGGAAATCCCGCAGTAAAAGAACATGGTCAGGGTATTTTTGATCCCTTCCGGCATTTTAGGATATTTTTTTAAGGCCGCGAAACAGCCGATGACCATAATAAGCCCATACCCTGCGTCAGACAGCATCAGGCCAAAGAAAAAGTAGTAAAATAAGGCCATAATGCTTGTTGGATCGATCTCATTTTTCCCTGGAAGGCCATAGGACTCTACCACCCCCTGGGCAGGCCCGGCAAAAGCATTATTGGATAAAAGCACCGGAGCGGCCTCATCTTCCGGAACAGGCTCCAGCTCTGTGACACAGTTCAGACGGGACTCCAACATGGCTGTAAGCTGACTGGCCTGATCTTTTGGCGTGTAGCCGGATAAATAGATCACATGGTCGGACTGAAGGAGCTGTCCTAAAAGCTGATACTTTTCAATCTGTCCTCTGGCATGATCTTCCAGAAATCGAAGGTTTTCCCGCGCTCCGGCAAGATCATGGATTTCTTTAAGAATCTGCTCCTGCCTTTTTTCACAGTGGGAAAGTTCCCTCTCCAAAGCCTCCTTCTGTTTGGCGGGAGGCTGGGAGAAGTCTAAAGCTGCCCGGACAAATCCATTAAGCCGCAGATTCTCCTCCAGCGCTTCCTTTTGACTTAAAAGACACAGGAGCACAAAGCAGGTCTGGGAGGCATCCTGGTTTAAAATCTCAATCTCCGCTGCAGCTCCGGCATTCCCGGCGGTCTCAGTGTTCCCGTCATTCCTGGCATCTCCGGCACTCCCGCTATTTCCGGCGTTCCTTCCATTCCCGGCGGCATCAGCGGCCCCGGCGGCACCCAGAATTTGCCGGATCTTAGGTTCATCCCAGGCTCCCGGAAGGGTACCTGTGATCAGGGCTGTATACCGGGTGCCTGTAAGCTTTGGAGAAATATCCATTAAAAGCCATGGTTCTAACCGCTCAATCTCGTCTTTAAGCTTTCGCGCCTTTGCCTTGACAGATCCCAGCTCATCCCAAAGGCGGATCAATGTATCTGCCATTTCTGTAATGAAAGGGATTTTTCCCTCCAGGCCTTTATAGGCCTTTTGCGAAAGCTCCTGTTTTCCCTTTAAAGAGGAAAACACAGATGTTTTTTCCGGGGCCTGTCCATCAAGGATTTCCAAAGCCCTCACTGCCCTGATCCGGGTCTTTTCCCAGGAATCACAAAGGGTCTGGGTATCTTTTCTTTTAAAAAAGCCATCTTCCGGATCCTCTATTTGAATCTGCACCGTCCCCCGCTGGCGCAGAATTTCTAAAAGGGCATCTCCGGACGACCGCCATCCGTAAACGAAAAGCTTTGTCATCTCTTTTACCGCCATATTTATCTCACCTTCTCTCTAAGTTTATGTTTCCACGTTCTGTGAGTCTGTATTTTCCTGTACTGCCGGGTATGAGCCAAAGGGGTTACATAGTTTGTCATGCTCCAGGATTTTCCAGATCCTGTCCCAGTAAATAAATGAAGATCTGCCGGATGGCTTCCGTCTGACGCTGGGCAGCCACAGCTTTTAACTGTTCCCTTTCAGCCTCGCCTTTTAGAAAAATCTGCCGGGCATCCTCCTCTGCTTTTTTCTCTGCCTTTTGCTGTTCTTCCTGAAGCGTGAGTTTTGCCTGGTGTTTGGCTTTTTCTTTTTGCTCACCGGCGTTTTTTCGGGCCAAAGCCAGGGCATCATCTTTCTGCCTTTTAGCCGCTTCCACCTGGTCTTTGGCCCCCTCCTCCGCAGCCCGGATCCGATCAAGGATTTCTCTCATCCATGCACACCTGCCTTCCTTTACCTACTTATTTTTACAGATATTTGCGATATTATACGATGGCTCCGCCGGATGCGTACTTTTGCGCATAGGTAAGCTCACTTCATTCGCTGCGCAAAAGACGCGGTATAATAGTCACTTTTGTGACTATTATACCATGAAATCCGGATTTTATGAAGGATTATTGTCAGAAAATTACATGGTCTGTAAATAAAAGGATTTACAATTTTGAGCTTGGAATGTATTATAGAGAATATAAGAAGTTTTTTGACTTCTGTTTACAGGCATCCGGAAATTACGGTTACCAGGGCAAAACTTGGGTTCTTCCTTAACTTTGGGGATTCCGTTTGAAGCGTGTCAAATGAATATATTTGGCCCCCAATTTATCCAACTACACCCCAAAATACAATTTTCCCTCTGGTAGCCGTAGAATTTAAGCGCTCACTTCGGCTTGATTCACGATTTTTATGATGATGGCCTAACTTTTTTGACTGCAGTTCGGCTTGTATTGCAATTTTTTGATTTACAGCCGAACAGTTTAGATACAAAATTAGACCCTAATTACGTTTTTGCCGATTTTAGCCGAAATCCTATGGAAAATTCTACGGCCCGAATCAACAAAATCTATTTGGTAGCCGAAGTGAACTTAAATTTTACCTATACAGCCCATATACAAAAGAAGTGATTTGATGAAGATTTTTGATAAAGCTTTATTGGGTCTGGGGATCTTTTTTGCAGGCAGCGAGTTGGTTAAGCAGATTCTTTTGACCTTTATTCTGGGGAATGGTCATTATGACTGGTGGTATTTGCCATTTCAGCTTTGCAGCCTGCCCATTTATCTTATTCCCCTGGCCCATTTTTCAAAACGTTCCCACATACGCCAGGTGATTTTAACCTTTTTGGCTACTTACAATCTCCTGGGAGGAGCTGCTGCCTTTTTAGATACCAGTGGGATGCACTATGCCATGACTATATTAACTGTTCATTCCTATGTGTGGCATATACTTCTTATTTTCACCGGGATTCTTGCTGCTGCCTGTCTCTTTTTCCAGTCCAAAGGAAAAATGTCATGGAAAACTTTTATACAGGCAACAGCCCTGTTTTTAATGGCCTGTCTGATGGCCTCGGTTCTGAATCTGGTCATTTCCCCTATAGGAAGTATTGATATGTTTTACATTAATCCTCTGCTGCCTATGGAACAAATCGTTTTCCGTGATATAGGGCGTCAGTTGGGAAATACGGCTGCCATTATCCTGTATATGGGAACGATCATTGCCTTTAGCGGCCTTCTCTTCTTCATCTGGCAGCAGGCCTTTAAAGTGATCCGGCGCCGGGGACTCTTCCGCTATTCGATTTAAACGAAAACGGCGCCGAATTTCTGAGCGCTTTTTCCCCTCATCCTGGCGCCGCCCGCAGCCTTTCTTCCAGGCAAAGCTCCGGCGCCGGCTTTTCCGGCATACTGCCTGGGACATGTCACCGTCCCCGCTGCCTCTCTATCACCCTATCACCGGGAGCGGCGCCCAGCGCCGCCGCTCATATCACCATTCATGTCACCATCCATGCCGCTGCCGGGAGCGATACCAGGGTCGCCGCCTGGGGCACCGTTCATGCCGCCCATACCGCCGCCCATACCGTCGTTCATACCGCCGCCCATGCCGCTGCTTCCGGCAGAATATATAAGGCTGTCCAGAGTCACCGTTGTCTCGCTGGTACCGGCAGTAAGAGTATAGGTGCCGCCCTGAACCATGTCCGGACAGCTGATGACAACATTGCCAAAGGATTTTTCCGGTGTCCAGGAGACAAGGACATTTCCGTCTTCATCAGTCAGCTGGATCAGGCTGCCCTGTTCCTGATTGTCCATAGTCACCATAATAACGCCCTGGGTGGAATCTTCTCCAAAGCTTTCCGCCATACCGGCGCTTCCCACTGCCACTACAATGCCCCCGGTCACTTTTGCCGATGAAGCATAGTCCAGCGCGCCGTTTCCGCTGTCTGTTGGCCCGGAAACGTAAACCTCTCCGCCGGAAATAGTGATGCTTCCATTGGAGTCCAGCCCATCGCCGGAAGCATTAACATAAAGCTGTCCTCCGGAAATCAAAATATACATATCCTGAGTATCCTCTGAAGAAAAATCATCCGGCCGTCCGGGGCCTGCCATAAATCCGCTTTGGTCGTTGCCTCCGGCAGCGTTTAAGCCGTCATCGTCAGCCACCAGGCTGATAGCGCCTCCGGAAATTTCAATGGAAAGTCCTTCCAAACTTTCATAACTGTCGGTAATGGTTATCTCCCCATCAGTAATGATCAGGGCATTATCGGCGTGGGCCCCATCATCGCCGGTGGCAATATTAAATGTTCCGCCGTTAATAGTCATATCCCCGTTTGAATGAAGGGCGTCATCACAGGAATCGATCTGATAAGTTCCGCCATTGATCAGAAGATTCTGCCCGGTCTTGATCCCCTTGGTGCTTGTGGTGTCTTCAGTGTCCGATTGGGATGTACCGGCGCCAAAAGGATCTGACCAATCCTGGGTATGCTCCGGCGCCTGGGTGCTTCCGCCTCCGGAAACAATGGCATACTCGCCTCCGTCCAACTGGGCATAACTGCCTGCGCTGATGCCGTCGCCGGAAGCAGAGATCTGGAGCGTTCCGTCCTGGATATAAACAAAGCCCAGACTTTCATCATCGCTGTTTTCAGCCTGGATCCCGTCTTTGCCGGAAATGATCGTCAGGGACGCGTCTGTGATCCGTATGCTGTCATTGGCAGACAGGCCATGACTGGCTGCTGTTATAGACAGATTTCCTCCTGCAATGACCAGATCATCCTTGGAAACAATGCCGTGGCCAATATCCGCGGTAACCTTTAATGTGCCGGTACCGTTAATGGTCAGGTCGTCCTTTGAAAAAATAGCCGCATCAATATTGTTGTCGTCAATAGTCTCATAATTGCCCTGAGTATATAGGGTGTTTTCCGACCCGTCCGCCAGAGTAATGACCACCTTATCCGCTTCACGCATATAGACCGCGGCAGAGGTATCATTTGAAATAGATACATTGTCAAAAACAAGCCATACCTTATCGCTGTCCTGGGCATCTACGATGACCATGCCCGCTTCCAGTGTTCCGGACAGAATATAGGTCCCCTCATCGGTAATGGTCACGGTCTGCCCGTCAATAGACACTGCATCTGAATCGCAGGAAGCTCCGGTGGGATCTAAGGTGATCCTGGCTGCTGTTGTTTCGGCATAAGCTGTATTTTTATCCCGGTCCGAAAACATATCCGACACATCCACAGAAGCAGATACATACACACTGGCGCCTGTGCCAGAAGCTGTATCCTCAGAATCTCCCTCGGTCACTGAAGCATCGGCTTCATTTACCGAAGCGCCGGCAGAGAGGGCTTCACTTAAGGAACAGCCGGTCAGACCTGCCAGGAGAATAAAACACAGGGGCAGGGTAAAAAATTTATTCATATTTCTCACCTTCCTTAAAGCTGGGCGCTGACAGTTTCCTGGCGGGAAATAGAAATTTCCAGATTGCCATTGCAGCACCGCAGCTTGTCGATCATTTCTTTTTCCAGCTCTGTCTTTTTTAAGGTAAGATCATAGGTCAGCTTAAACAGGCTTCCCATGTTGGTGGTACGCACCTGCACCAGGGTACAGTTTAACGTATATTCTTTAAAAATCTCATCAAAAACCCCGGTATAATCCAGATTTTCCGGAATCGTAATATGCAGGGTCTTAAAACGGCTGTTATTTTTTTGCTGTCCAAGATCCAAATGGGTATACAGCATATACACAAGACTTAACAAAATAGAAAATAAAAATCCGTAGCCAAGATAGCCCATACCTGCGATCAGTCCGGCTCCCATGGCAAGAAACAGGATGCCGATCTCCCGGGCAGTGCCTGGAACTGAACGAAAACGCACAAGACTGAATGCGCCTGCCACAGCCACGCCGGTGCCAACATTGCCGTTGACCATCATGATCACCACACATACAACTGCAGGCAGCAGGGCCAGAGTAATAACAAAGCTTTTTGTGTATTGGGTTCTATACATATACATCCCGGCAAAAATCAGTCCCATAAGGAGGGAACAAAAAAGACACAGTAAAAAATCTCCTGGGCGGATCACCTGGGTCATATCCGTATCAAATAAGCCTCTGAAAATCGTATCAAACATGAAAAATCTCCTTTCATTTCATTGATTATGCCGATCCTTTTACGGCATAAAGGTATCCCCCTGCGGGGTTTCATTATTTATGCCGGCCCTTTCACGGCATAAGGGTATCCCCCTGCGGGGCTTGTGGCAAAACCAGGATTTTCCACAGTCCCGGACACGCCGGACAAAGGGAAGGTTCCAAGGATCATCCGCGCATAGGCTGTGCCGTATTTTGAGAAGGATGTTTTGTAAATATGGTTTTCGCTGAGAAAATGGGTCATCCACAAAGGAATACCGCCGCTGCACTTAATTTCCATAAGGATCTGATCCTGGCCTAACAAGGGGCGGCCCCAGATAGGTCCGTTAAGGGCAAGCTCCTGACGGCGGCACAGGATATTTTCATCAAAGGTGATCCTGAAATCCCGGTCATAGGCATCATACCAGGCTTTCCGGTCATAGGAAAGGAAAACCGCCGGAGACAGTTTTCCGTAAAAACCGCGAAAATAGTCGATTTCCCAGGATACCTGGGTATCTGACGGCAAAGGCAGATCCCTGTTGAAACATTCCTGCACCTGATCCCATGGAAGGGCCAGGCGGCGTTTATAAACGACAGACCGGTATTTCTTCTTAAGCTCCACAAAAACCTCATCTTCTGCCTTTGGCGGGTGATAGCTTCGGATCCGAAGCTTTTCCTTATATACAGGCTTTTCAATCGAAGCCCGCACCAGCCGGAAGTTATCCGTATCCATATATATATTTCGTATAGTTGTCTTTCCAAAGGCATCCGGCACCATATAGTCCTTCATAACATCCATCAGGGCCTCCTTTTGCCCGGGATCAAGCATAAATTTTATTTCATAGCGTTTAAAAATCATTTGTGTATTCAACGCTGTTCCACCTTCCTTCTTTTTTGCGCCTTAAAGGCAGTATGTTTTTACAAATCGTTTACATTGTAAGCATACAACTCTAATTGAAGTTAAAAATTTTTTTGAATTTTTAGTTTTGTTTTAATTGGGTGTGCTATACTTTTTAAAGAAATGGGCCGGGAAGAAAGGATAAAACGTCCATATTTCCCGGGCACCAAATGAAGAAAGGATGAAAATAATGCGATTACTGCTTGCTGAAGATGAAAAGTCCCTGGCAAGAGCTGTTGGGACGATCCTGGAAAAAAATAATTATTCTGTCGATATTGTATATAATGGAAGGGACGCGCTGGACTATCTTCTCTCAGACAGCTACGACGGCGCGGTTTTAGATATTATGATGCCCGGTTTAGACGGGATTTCTGTGTTAAAAAAGATCCGGGAAGAAGGCATTGCCACACCGATCCTCCTCCTTACAGCAAAATCTGAAGTGGAGGACAAGGTCAACGGCCTGGATTCCGGGGCCAATGATTATCTGACCAAGCCTTTTGCCACCCAGGAGCTTCTTGCCCGGATCCGGGCCATGACCCGGACAAATACGTCCCAGGCCAGCTCTGTAATGCACATGGGCAATACCACCTTAGACCGGGCCACTTTTGAGCTATCCACCCCATTTGGCAGCTTCCGTCTGGCTAATAAAGAATTTCAGATGATGGAAACCCTGATCTCCAATCCTGGACATATTATTCCCAGCGAACGTTTTCTTGAAAAGATCTGGGGGTATGACAGCGATGTGGATATGCATGTAGTGTGGGTCTATATTTCCTATTTAAGAAAAAAGCTGACCGCCTTAAAGGCGAACGTTAAAATTACGGCTGCAAGAAATTCCGGATATTTACTGGAGGAAATCTCATGATAAAAAAGCTTCGGATCAAATTTGTCATTGTCTCCATGCTGTCGCTGCTCCTTGTTTTGACAGTGATCATGGGGGCTGTGTATTTTCTTAATTATAAGCATATGGTGGATGAGGCTGACGGCCTTTTATCTATTTTGCTGGACAATGACGGCGTATTTCCCAAGCCGGCTAATGACGGACGGCTTCAGTCCGGCGACGCATATGTATCCCAGGATCCCGGCCAGATGGAAAATTCCGGTCAAAATATCCGGGGGAACAAAGGCCCCGCAAGAACCATGTCTCCTGAAACCCCCTATTCTACCCGGTACTTTACCGTCACCTTAGATTCAGGCAGCGGGGAAGTTCTTGCTACAGATACAGGAAAAATCGCTGCTGTTGATGAAACAGATGCCGCGGATTACGGAAGCCAGGTGTGGTCCTTAAGCCGCAGCAGGGGATTTATGGATTTTTATCGGTATGGGCTTCAGGAAAATGACGGAGAAGTTCTGATTATTTTTCTGGACTGTCATCAAAATATTGATACCTTCATATCCTTTTTGGTTTCAGGATGCCTGATCAGCCTGATAGGCCTGGGAGCAGTCCTGTTGCTTCTGATCTTTTTCTCAGGCCGGGTGGTCGCTCCGGTGGCAGAAAGCTATACCCGGCAAAAACGTTTTATTACTGATGCCGGTCATGAAATCAAAACACCGATCACCATTATTGACGCCGATGCGGAAGTTTTAGCGGCTGATATTGGCGACAACGAATGGCTCCGGGATATTCAGCTCCAGACCCGGCGTCTGGCTGCCCTGACCCAGGATCTGATCTATCTGTCCCGCATGGAAGAAGGGCCGGATGCAGCGGCCATGATCGAATTTCCTTTTTCAGATATGGTGTCTGAAACTTTCCAGTCTTTTCAGGCTTTAGCTATCACTCAGAAGAAAGATCTGAATGTGCGCATACAACCTATGATCAGTGTGCGGGGCGATGAAAAAGCTCTGGGACAGCTTGTGGCCATCCTTATGGACAATGCCCTGAAATACTGTCCCGAAGGGGGCGTGATCACTGCATCCCTGGCCCATACCGGAAAATATGCCCGTCTCACTGTGACCAACACAGCGGACAATATTGCCCCGGAACAGCTTCCCCATTTGTTTGAACGGTTTTATCGGGGGGATGCGTCCCGAAGCAGCAGGGGAAAAGTAAAAGGCTACGGTATCGGCCTGGCGATTGCCAGGGCTGTAACCGCAGCCCACAAGGGAAAGATCTGGGCATCTGCCGATGACGAAAAGTCACTGACCATCACCGTGGTGATTCCAGCAGAAGCTAAGGGTCGGGATGTGCGTTCCCACTAAGTTCGCCCGGCGCTTTCGGCTTGGGCGAACTTAGTGTTCACAGCAAAAGGGTGCCGCAAAGGGGAAACGTGGAGTACGTTTCCTTTATGCTGACACCCTTGTCATTTCATTTCTTCAGTTTTTATAGGGTAATGGTTGTCAAAGCATGCTTTGCAGATGCCCATGCCGCCGACCATTTCCTGAAGGTCTTCAATCTTCATGTATCCCAGAGAGTCGGCGCCGATGATCTGACGGATCTCTTCTACAGTGTGGGATGAGGCGATGAGCTGGTCGTTAGAGGGCACATCGGTTCCGTAATAGCAGGGGTATAAAAATGGCGGAGCGCTGATGCGCACATGAACCTCTTTTGCCCCGGCTTTTTTCAGCATTTGGATCAGGTTGGCCATGGTGGTTCCCCGGACAATAGAATCGTCCACAAGGATGATCCGCTTTCCCCGAACAACCGGTTCCAAAACATTTAGCTTAAGCTTTACACCGGATTCCCGTTCTTTTTGAGTGGGTTTTATAAATGTACGTCCGATATAGCTGTTTTTGTAAAATGCCAGTTCAAAGGGAATATTAGCGTACTGGGCATAACCTCTGGCAGCCGTCAGACCGGATTCGGGAACGCCGGTAACAATATCTGCATCTGCCGGATATGCTTTTGCCAGGGCTCGTCCTGCCCGGATTCTGGCGTCATACACTTTAATGCCGTCTAAGGTGCTGTCCAGACGGGCAAAATAAATGTATTCAAAGATACAATGGGCCCGCTCTTCCTGAGCTAGACTTTTATCTGAGGTGACAGTCCCGTCGCTGTGGATCGTTACCAGCTCGCCAGGTTCAATATCACGGATAAACTCTGCGCCTACAGCGTGAAGGGCACAGCTTTCGGAAGCCACTATGTAGGCATTATCCCTCCTGCCAAGACATAAGGGCTTTAATCCCCAGGGATCTCTTAAGGCCATAAGCTTTCTGGGACTCATGACAACAAGGCCGTACGCGCCTTTGATCTTTCTGGCCGTCTTTAACAAAGCTTCCTCAACACTTTTTGTATGTACCCGCTCCCGGGCAATATAATAGGCGATCATTTCAGAATCCGTAGTTGTCTGGAAAATAGCACCGCCATAAACCAGCTCTTTTTTTAATGCTCCTGCATTGACCAGGTTTCCGTTGTGCGCCAGAGCCAGTGTCCCCTTAATATAATTAAGAACAAGGGGCTGAGCGTTTTCCCGGGTAGAGGCGCCTGTAGTGGAATAACGCACATGGCCTACGCCAAGATTGCCGTGAAGCTTGCTGATGGTTTCAGCCTTAAATACCTCCTGGACAAGGCCAAGATCCTTGTGGGAAGCAATATTTCCGTTGGCACCTGACGTATCTGTCACTGCAATACCGCAGGACTCCTGGCCCCGGTGCTGCAGAGAACATAACCCGTAATACACAGACGCAGCCACATCATTGCCGCTAAGGTCGTAAATGCCGAAAACACCGCACTCCTCATGAACACCATGAGACTGGGAGGCATCTGCCCCGGTAATGCTGGCAGCAGACAGCGTTTCGTGGGTATTGATCATAGTCTTCACTCCTTTACCTGCTCTCCGTTTTTTATTCAACGGAGAACTACAGGAACTATTTTAACCTACATTTTATATTTTGCAAGTTTTTTTTGAGAAATTAAACAAAGACCTGATCTTCTCTCCCATCTTCCGGCAAAAATACAAGGGCTGCAGCTTAACCGGATCATATAGAGTGTCTGATGATATTTTCTATCTAATGATGTTTTCTAAAGGAAAAAAGTCCCTTTTTTTCATAAGGTTCCCTGGAAATATCTGTTACCTTATACCCGGTGCCTTCCAAAGCTTTTTTTATATCTTTGTCTGAAATCTCCTCTTCGGCAATGATTACCGTCTGATGTTTCCGATGGGAGGAACTTACCTTTTTAACATTTAAATGTTTACGGATCGCTTCATTTACATGAGCCTCGCACATTTCACAGGCCATACCATCAATTCCGGCAGTGATTTTTAACATGATCTCATCCCCTCCTTCTTTTTAAGCACATTTCTGAAATTTGCCGCAGGCATAAATCTTAACAGGTCTTTTAAACACAGATCAAAGATCCTGATGTATTAATTATAAAAAAAGTATTTTACAAATCCAAGAGAGGAATCCTCAGATGAGATATTTTATCACTTTTTTGTGACTGCCTGCAAAAAACCTTTGAAACCGCAGTTTTTTTCAAGATTTTCAAGGCTTATGCTTTTGCCGGATCTTAAAGGTTGATAGTGATATTCTATAAGTGTAAAGAAGTTCATTAAAAAAATTTATGATTTTTTTACACAAAAATATGTTAAAAGTCAAAAAAAAATTGTATAATATAGTCAACAGCATCAAAATGAAAGTGAGGGCTTATTTATGAAGCAAAACAACATGATAGCAATGATCTTAGCCGGCGGCCGTGGCTCCCGACTTCATGATCTGACAAAAAAAGTTGCTAAGCCGGCCGTTTCTTATGGCGGCAAGTATCGTATTATTGACTTTCCGCTGAGTAACTGTGCCAACAGCGGGATTGATATTGTGGGTGTGCTGACCCAGTATGAATCCATTTTATTAAACAGCTATGTGGCAGCCGGCGGCCGCTGGGGTCTGGATGCCAGAGACAGCGGTGTGTTCGTTCTTCCGCCTCGTGAAAAAGCTGAGGAAAACCTCAACGTTTACCGCGGAACTGCTGATGCTATCTCTCAGAATATTGATTTCGTTGATAACTATGCTCCGGAATATGTGCTTATTCTTTCCGGTGATCATATTTATAAAATGAACTATGCAAAAATGCTTGCTTATCATCAGGAACACAAAGCAGATGCCACGATTGCGGTGATCGAAGTCCCAAAGAAAGAAGCCAGCCGCTTCGGTATTATGAATACGGATGAGGAAGACCGTATTGAAGAATTTGAAGAAAAGCCGGAACATCCAAAGAGCAATCTTGCTTCCATGGGTATTTACTTATTTGACTGGAAGCAGCTTCGTAAGATGCTGGTGGCTGATATGAAGGATGACTCCTCAAACCACGATTTTGGTAAAGATATTATCCCTCAGATGCTTGCAGAAGGCAAACGGCTGTTTGCATACAGATTCAAAGGTTACTGGAAGGATGTTGGAACCATTGATTCCTTATGGGAAGCCAATATGGATCTTTTAAACAAGAATAATGAACTTGACTTAAGCGATCCTACCTGGAAGATCTACACAGAGGATGCTACAACTCTGCCCCACTACATAGGCCCGGATGCAAATATTAAATCTGCATTTATCAATCAGGGATGTATTATTTCCGGCGATGTGGAAAACTCTGTTTTATTCACCGGCGTTAAGGTTGGCGAAGGCGCGAAGATCATTGACAGTGTCCTTATGCCCGGCGTTGAGGTGGAGGAAGGTGCCGTTGTCCAGAGAGCTCTGGTTGCCGATGGCATTAAGATCGGAAAACAGGCCGTTGTGGGAAGCGCGGACAGCGAACACATCGAGCTTGTTGCGAAACGTGTAAAGGGGGCAGAATAAGATGAGCAAAGCATTTGGAATTGTTAATTTTTCCGGAAATCATATATGGGTAAAGGGACTTCAGACCTATCGTCCCATTGGCGCATTTTCATTTATGGGAAGGTACCGTATCATTGACTTCCCGATTTCAAATATGAGCAATAGTGACATTGACCATATCCAGGTCTATATCCGCCGTAAACCCCGTTCTCTGACAGAACATCTGGGGACCGGCCGTCACTACAACATTAACTCCAAGAGAGGCAAGCTGCGTATCCTCTACTCTGAGGACGGTATGGATAATGAAAATATTTATAATACCGATATTGGCGCTTTTAGGGAGAATATAGACATTATTGAAAAGGAACCTTATCCTTATGTAGTCATTGCTCCAAGCTATATGATCTATGCTATAGATTTTAATGCCCTGCTTCAGTCCCATATTACTTCAGAAGCTGACATTACCCTCCTTTATCAGTCTGTGGATAATGCCAACGAAGCATATTTAAACTGTAATACACTGAACTTAAACCGTCAGAAGGGTGTTCTTTCTATCGAGCAAAATCGCGGTACTGCAAAGAGCAGAAACATTTTCATGGATACATATATCATGAAAAAAGATCTGTTTATGGAGCTGATCGAAAAGGCTCATAAGACCTCTTCTATGTATACGTTGGCAGATATTGTCAGTGCTGTATGCGCAACAGAGGACTATGATGTGCGGGGAATCTCCCACAGAGGCTATTTTGCTGCTATTACTGATTTTAAGAGCTATTACCAGGCCAATATTGATCTCATTGACTTTAAGACTGCCCGCAGTCTGTTTGATGAAGACTGGCCGATTTACACCCGGACCAACGACTCCTGCCCTACTCAGTATTTTGAAACAGCAGACGTAAAGAACTCTGTTGTATCTAACGGCTGCAATATGGAAGGCTATGTGGAAAATTCTGTTGTAGGCCGGGGCTGCATTATCCAGAAAGGGGCTGTTGTTAAAAACAGTGTCCTCCTTCCCGGAACCCTTATTGGAGAAAATGTTCATGTAGAGAACTTTGTAGTAGATAAAGGAGCAAAGATCATCCACGCAAATGAACTTGTTGCCGAAGCCGATAACCCAGGCTATGTAAAGCGCCAGGATACCCTTTGATCTTTTTTCGGGGGTCTGATCAGATTCCCGGGTGATTCATAAAAAACGGCCGTGTCTGTGACAAATAAAATCACAGACACGGCCGTTTTATTTATCAGGACCGTTTTCATCATTTAAAACCTTTATGGCTGCCGGTTTTCTTCAATCAGATGCTTTAGTTTAAAAAGCTGTTTTTGGGCCTTTTTAAAATCTGCCATATGCCATTCCCAGTTGGGGGAGCCTACGGTTCCCGGGGTATTGATATGTCCTTCTTTTCCAAGAGCCAGCGCATCCGGCATGGAGATCACAGCAATATCTGTTTGGCTCCTTAATACATAGGTGATCAATCTTTGTGCAATACTTCCCTCTTTTATGTTTCTGCTTTTAAGAAAACGGCGTATTTTTCTTTTAGACGCCGGGGTAAGCTTGCCATACCATTCCATGATCGTATCATTGTCATGGGTTCCGGTATACAGGATCATATTTTCACTTTCTGCCTCAATATCTCTGGCATATTTTCCGGAAGCATCCAGGGCAAATACAAGGATCTTCATGCCCTTTAAATGATAATGGTTTTTCAGGGTATGGACCTGAGGTCTGAGCATCCCCAGATCTTCCGCCACAAGATACACATCCGGGATCTTCTTAAAGATCATATCCAGCACTTCATAGCCCGGGGCTTCTATCCATTCCCCTTCCATGGCTGTAGGACATG
Organism: Candidatus Scybalocola faecavium; assembly: GCA_018713145.1. Lineage (GTDB taxonomy): Bacteria > Bacillota > Clostridia > Lachnospirales > Lachnospiraceae > Catenibacillus > Catenibacillus faecavium. The sequence continues at coordinate 67,969 of DVFP01000012.1, read as the reverse complement.
TGGCCGGGATCTTCCAGTAAGTGTCAAAGGCCCGGAAATGGTCGATACGGATAATATCAAACAGCTTTTGATTATATCCGATCCTTTGGATCCAAAAATCATAGTCATGATCCTTTAAATAATCCCAATCATAGATGGGATTCCCCCACCGCTGTCCGGTAGCGCTGAAATAATCCGGCGGGACGCCGGCGATAAATACCGGGACGCCGTTTTCATCCAGCAAAAAGCTTTTCCGGTCTGCCCATACATCCAGGGAATCAATACCTACATAAAAAGGAATATCTCCCATGATCTTTATATTTTTGTCATTCGCATAGGTTTTTAAAGCTTTCCACTGAATATAAAACATATATTGCAAAAACATATGATAGTGAGCCTCTTTTTCAATATCTTCATCTAAAGGCTTTCTGGAGACAGGCCAGTTTTTGTCTCTGTCCGGCCACTGATTCCAGCACAGGTTATGATTTCTGGCTTTCAGTGCCCGAAAAACCCCGTACAAATATACCCAGGATTGGCGGACAAAGGTTTGATAGTCCTCATCCTCCCGAAAATTTGCAAAAGCTTCCCGAAGATAAGGTTCCCGAAAGGCTCTTACCTGGGAATAGTCGATCCGGGCAGAATGTTCCATAAAGGTTCTGGGCAGCTTCCGGATCAGCCCAAGTTCATAAAGCCGGTCCAGGCTGATATACAAGTCATCTCCCGCAAAGGAAGAATAGGGCTGGTAGGGCGAATTTCCATAACCTACAGGATTTAAAGGAAGGATCTGCCAGATACCCACATGACTTTGGGCCAACAGATCGACCCACCGATACGCTGCCTTCCCCAGATCCCCCGCTCCGGTGGCAGAAGGAAGGGAAAATACCGGCATTAAAACACCTGTTTCTCTCATACGCTGCTCCTTTCCGGCACTCCATTAAGCCAAGTGCCAAATATCCCTATTATATTCTTCAATCGTTCGGTCTGATGAAAAATATCCGGCTTTCGCAATATTGATCAGAGATTTTTTCGCCCACCCGGTTTCATCTTCGTAATCATTAAGCATTTGCTCTTTTGTACGGATATAATCTTTTACGTCCAGAAGCGTCATAAACCAGTCTTTGTTTACGATCTCCCTATACAGGCGCACCAGACATACCGGATCTCCGGTAAGGATCATCTCCTTGCCAATGATAAAATCCACCAGATCCCGGATCATATCATCTTTATCGTAGATTACCCTGGAATTGTATGCTCCTGTGTTATAAAGATCAATCACCTTTTGGGAGGATGCACCGAAAATATAAATATTTTCATCTCCCACTAGGGAATGTATCTCTACATTGGCGCCATCTTCTGTTCCGAGGGTTACGGCTCCGTTTAACATAAACTTCATATTGCCTGTACCTGAGGCTTCTTTTGAAGCCAGGGAAATCTGTTCGGAAATATCACAGGCAGGAATCAACTTTTCCGCTTTAGTAACATTATAGTTTTCAACCATAACGATCTTTAACCATGGGCTGACCTGAGGATCACTGTTAACGATCTGGCTAAGGCAAAGGATAAGATGGATAATATCCTTGGCTGTTGTGTAGGCAGGTGCAGCCTTGGCACCAAAGATCATAGTCAGGGGGCGCTTAGGCAGATGTCCGGCTTTGATCTGCTTATATTTATAAATAGCATATAAGGCGTTCATCTGCTGGCGTTTATACTCATGAAGCCGTTTGATCTGTATGTCAAATATAGAATTTTCGTTGATTTCAACATTTTGAGTAGATTGTAAATATTCTTTCAACTGGATCTTGGCATTTTTCTTGATCTTTCTCAAGGTAGAAAGTACATTTTTATCATCTATAAAATCTAATAATTTTTCCAGCTTGGAGGCATCTTTTTTGTATCCGCTTCCGATCAGTGACTCAATATACTGAGCTAAAGGATAGTTACAGTGGGTCAGCCAGCGGCGGAATGTAATACCGTTAGTTTTATTGTTGAATTTCTCCGGATAGATTTCATAAAATGGTTTTAATTCAGACTCTTCAAGAATCCGGGTATGGAGAGCAGCAACACCATTGACTGCATACCCGTAATGAATGTCCATATGAGCCATATGGACCCGGTTTTCATCATCAATAATATATACTCGGCTGTCACTGTACTTTTCCCGTACACGGGCATCCAGATCACGGATAATAGGAAGCAGGTGGGGCACGGTTTTTTCCAGGTAATCCATCGGCCATTTTTCCAAAGCTTCTGCCAGGATCGTGTGATTTGTATAAGCGCAGGTCCGGGATACGGTTTCGATGGCGGTCTCTTCCGGAATACCTTCCTGAGTCAAAAGGCGGATCAGCTCAGGGATCACCATGGACGGATGGGTATCATTGATCTGTACGGCTGCATATTCATTAAGCTTTGCCAGATCTGTGCACCCTCTTTCTTTTGCTTCCTTAAGAATCAGCTGGGCGCCATTGCTTACCATAAAGTATTGCTGATAGATCCTTAGTATCCGGCCTGCTTCGTCACTGTCATCCGGATAAAGGAATAATGTAAGGTTTTTGGAAATGTTTGTTTTATCGAAATTGATCCCATCGCAAATGATACTTTCATCAATAGTATCTATATCAAACAGGTGGAGCTTATTGCATCCTTGTTCATATCCCGGCACATCAATATCATACATTACGGAAGTCAGAGTAAAATCCTTAAAAGGCACCTGGAATTGAACATTTGTCCGTGTCAGCCAGCTTTCAGGAGTGATCCAGGGATTTTTCTCTTCTTTTTGCTTATTGTCTGCAAAGGTCTGCTTAAAAAGCCCCTCATGATAATTTAAGCCTACACCATCGCCGCAAAGTCCAAGATTTGCAATAGAATCCAGGAAACAGGCGGCAAGACGGCCAAGGCCCCCGTTACCAAGGGAGGGTTCAGGCTCAACCTCTTCAATCTTTGTCAGGCTTTTGCCGTGACTTTCAAGGACCTGGCGGGTTTCGTCAAACAGTCCCAGATTGATCAGGTTGTTAGACAAGAGCTTCCCAATAAGAAACTCCGCTGAAATATAATACAGCTTCCTTTTTCCCTCATTTGGCCGGATCCCTTTCATTTTTTCTTTGGCAATCCATAAGAGAGCTTCATAAATCTCCCTATCAGACGCTTCTTCAATGGTTTTATGGCAGTGATCAGATAAAAACTGCTGTAATGCTTTCTCCATATTTTCTCCTTTCCTGGGCAGCTTTTTGCCCATATGGGTATCCCCTTGCGGGATTTCTCCTTTCCTGGGCATATTTTTGCCCATATAGGTATCCCCTTGCGGGGGGGATCATTCCCCTTCTTTTTTTTCAAGGCTTTCATAAACTCTCAGCATCTCTCCCACGCTCCAGGCCTGGGCAAAACATCCTTTAGAGACACCGGGGACAGCTCCGTCATATATTTCAGGCAGCTGGCCGATACATCCTTCCCTTAAGGCCCCCTCTATAGCTGCCAGCTGTCCCCGGACAGCATGCCGGGCCTGGAAGCTGTAGTCGTGTACTTTAAGATAAGCCAGATAATAGGCGCCTAACGGGAATACCCACACAGTTCCCTGGTGATAGGCCATATCCCGGTGAAACGTTTCCCCTTGATAAACAGGATGGAAGTCCGGATCATCCATGGACAGCGTCCGCAGACCGCAAGGCGTGTACAAGGTTTCGTAAACCTTTTCCACTACCTTCTTTTCCTTCTCCCGATCCAGCATGGTAAACGGCATGGATACGGCCCAAATCTGGTTGCACCGGATCTGCTCATCCGCCGATGTTTTATCTGCAGGCGGCTGCGTTTTATCCCCTGACGGCGATAAAACATCTCTAAGGCATCCTGCGTCCTCCCGCCAGAATTTTTCAATAAAAGACTTTTTGACCTGTTGGGCCAGAGCTTTATAAGCGCTGCCATCTCTGCCTGACATTTCAGAAAAATATTCCATGATCTTTAGAGCATTATACCAGTAGGCATTGATTTCCACCGGCTTGCCATGGCGTGGCGTAGGCAGCACATCTCCGACTCTGACATCCATCCAAGTGACCTGATCCAGCCCTTGTCCGGCACAAATCAGACCATCCGTATCCATATGGATCCCATAAAGTGTCTCTTCTTTATAGCCTTGGATAATACGTTCCATAACCGGAAACATTTCCCGGGCAAAGGCTGTATCTTTTGTCCTTTCCTCATACAGATAAACACAGTTAATAAATAAAAGGGCTGCGTCTGCAGTATTATACATAGGCTCATTTCCCCCTTCAGGGAAAAGATTCGGCATAAGACCGTGTTTTTCATGTGCCGCAAAGGTACGCAGGATGGAGCAGGCAGCCTCATACTGCCCTGTAGACAGACACACGCCTGGAAGGGCGATCATGGTATCCCTTCCCCAATCTTCAAAAAACGGAAAACCGGCAAGAATCGTCTTTCCTCCTGTTGAGGCTCTCAGACTGACAAATTGGTTTGCTGCTTTTGCAAGCGCATCTGCTGCCGGTTCTTTAAATCCGGCTGTTTGGGAAAGACTGCGCCGGTATTGTTTTGTCTGCTCTATGATTTGTGCCCCACAATAACAAGGATCATTTTCCATGGAACAAACAATATCCAAATAAGCCGAAGAACCTTCCGGCACATACAGCATGGTTTGAATAACGGCCCGTCCTGTACCGGTGGGTCTGCGTCCGTCCACAGCATCGTAGCTGTAAAAATAGGTTTCCAGCTCCCGGACTTTGCAGGTGGCTGTTAAAGTTTCCCGATTCTCTTTTAGATCCCATTTCGGGAAACTTTCCTCTCCATCGGTTAAAATCCGGCCGTCAACATGCCAGGTCATCTCCAGGTCATTAGCAGAAATGTGCCAGGTTTGAACACGGTCTCCCTTTTTGTCGGAACGACAGTCATCCGTGAAATTTTCAGACAAAGCTTTTGCGCTCTCTTTCTCCGAATACACAGTAAAAACTGTGCCCTGATCCAGATCATGGCCTTTTGGGGTAAATTGTAAAAAAGGGGTGATCTCCAGTGTACATCTTTTTTTGGTTCGATTGTGTACCACATACCGGATTCCCCATGTGTTTTCTTCCTGGGCCAATCCCATTTCTTTAATGATTTCCACGCCGTCTGTATCAAACCGCCATAAAGGCGTATCCTCATAGGTAAAAGATGATACATGGCAATATCCCTCTTCCGGAGGCTTGTTGGCAAATTCCTGAGTAGATAGTATTTTCCACTGATCATGTACATACAGCCGTTCTTTCAGGCGGTGGATCATATTGTAACGATGATTTGGAGCATTGGTACATGCCATAAACACAGAGTGGTCATTACGGGCGGCTCCCCCGGCCATCGTCAGGGAGGAAAAGCCTCCCAGGCCGTTGGTCATTAAAAAACAGTTTTCTTCACTTCGTTCCAGACTTCGCAAGTCTTGTTTTCCATAAATCCATTTCATTGGCTGTCATTCCTCCCGGCAGCCCCAGGATCACAAAGCTTTGGGGCGCCGCTGTAATACTATTGTTTTTAACGGTTTCATGGGTCTGCCATAAAAAGCTGTCCCGGCTGTTTGCCAGAAATTCCCAGGTGCCTTCGGGCAGTGTAAAGGTCCTGGCTTTTATTCCGCTGTTATAGATCACAAAAATCTCATCCCACCTTGAGCCTTCGCAGAAAGATCCGTCTTTTAGGCGATTGTCCAAAAGATAGCCGGCGGCCATAGGGCGGATAAAACATTCTTTAAATCTTAAATACGCTTTATCGGTTTTATCACACAATCCGGGCAGCTGTTTTCTCAGGGCGATCAGCCCCCGATAAAAATCTACAAGCTTTTTATTCGCCCAGGCTTGTGTCCAGTCCAGACGATTGATCTGGATCGGGGCATTATAACTGTTTTCCAGGCCCTCCTTTGTCCTTCCAAATTCTTCTCCGGAAAGCATAAATAAAGATCCCTGGCAAGTCATATAAATTCCCGCGGCCAGCCGATAGGCCTTTTCCACAGACAAGCCGCTGTCCGGGGCTGTGGCAAGAAAAAGCTTATCCCACAAAGTCCAGTTATCATGAGCAGATACATAAGAGATCACTTGGGACGGAGCTTTGACCGGCACGCAGGTGTTGCACCATGCCCTGGCAGATCTTAAAATATCCTCCTCCAGGCCGGATCTTCCATTAACAAAACCGGGTTCGTTCCCTTCAAATACATGGCCTTTAATGGCATCCCGGGTATTATCGCAAAACATCCCCACATGAGCGTTAAGATATTTTGCGTTTTTCTTTAACGCAGGAATATGGCCGTTTTCCATAGGTGTTGCCCCGGCAGACCAGGGTTCTCCAAAGATCAGTTTTTCTCCCGGGCCAAACGCATCATCCAGATTTTTTTGGATCGTATTCATCAGCTCAGTATCCAGCAGGCCCATAAGATCAAAGCGGAAACCATCAATATGGTACTCTTTCGCCCAGTAAAGGACAGATTCTAAAATGTATCTGGCACACATGCTCCGCTCACTGGCAATATCATTGCCGCAGGCTGAGCCATTGGCGCCGGTTCCGTCTGCCCTGCTCCGGTAATAGTACCAGGGCACAGTCTTTTGAAGGGGAGAATCCAGGGAATAGGTATGGTTGTACACCACATCCATAATGACCCGGAAACCGTTTTTGTGAAGGGACTGGATCATTTCCTTAAATTCACGGATACGCACCTCACCCCTGGACGGATCAGTAGCATAGGAGCCTTCAGGAACATTATAGTTTTGAGGATCATAGCCCCAGTTAAACTGGCTGTCCTCTCCCCTTTCATCCACTGTGGCATAATCAAACGCCGGCATAAGCTGTACATGAGTTATGCCTAAGTTCTTTAAATAATCCAGGCCTGTAGCATGGATGCCGTCATTATTCAGCGAAGTATGTTCACAGGTAAATGCCTTGTATTTTCCCCGGAAATCTTTTGGAAAACCTCCTGCCGGATCCCAGGAAAATTCTTTTATATGGATCTCATAAATAATATTTTCCGCCGGCCTGGGGGGTGCCTGATCCAGATCCCAGTTTTTCGGATCTGTTTTAGACAGATCCACGGCCATGCTTTTTTGTCCGTTAATTCCGCAGGCTTTAGCATAAGGATCTCCGGTGATCACATGATTCTGTCCCATTAAAAGATCATACTGATAATAGACGCCATGGAGATTTTTTTTAGTACAGTATTTCCATGTCCCCTGCGGGCCTTTTGCCATAACAAGCTTTTGGTACGGCTGCTCATCTTCGCCGGTTTTATACAAAAGCAGCCATACCTGGCTGGCTATCGGACTCCATAAAGTAAATTCCGTGCCGGCCCAGGTGCATACTGCACCCAGACCGGCCTTTGTATATGTATATTTTTCTTCAAATCCTTTGCTGCTGTACAAAGATTTTAGATCGCGTACCACAGCAGTATCTAAAGCGCTCATCATACCGACCTCAGCCTTTCACAGCGCCGGATACGCCGTTGACATAGTATTTTTGCATACACAGGAACAAAATGGCGATAGGAATAGAGATCAGCACTGCTCCGGCAGCAAAGCTTGTGTACCAGCTGTCAATGTACTCCTTCTCCAGCATCCGCCAAAGACCGATAGCAATGGTATACTGGTCAGAATTGGCCCGGCAGATCACTTTTGCAAAGATAAAGTCAAGCCAAGGTGCCATAAAAGATGTAAGTACGGTATAAATAATGATCGGCTTACTTAAAGGCAGGGTGATCTTTGAGAAAATCTGCCAGTGAGTACACCCGTCAATAAGGGCAGCCTCATCTACAGCTTTTGGGATAGTGTCAAAAAAGCCCTTGGCAATCTGGAAGCCCAGACCGGCACTGCCTGAATAACACAGGATCAGGGCCAGACGGATCAGATTGCCTTCTGTAAGACCCACAGCCTTTAAAATAAAGTAAACAGCGATCATGGACATAAAACCAGGAAACAGCCCCAGGATCATGGCCATATTCATATAAGGCTTACGCAGCTTGAAGCGAAGCCGGGACAAACAGTAGGATGTAGACAGTACAAAAAAGGTAGTCAGGATACAGGAACAGATGGCAATAAACAAAGTGTTCATAAACATCTGGGGAAAGTTAAGAACCGATGTATCTGTAAACAGCTTAATGTAATTGTCTAATGTAAATTCCTTTGGGAAGAAGGTAGATACATAAGATCCTTTTTCTGCCCGGAAACTGGTAAGCACAACCCACATAATAGGGAACACCCAAATTACAGCCAGAACAGCTAAAACAACATGTACGATAGTATTATTGATCACACGTTTTTTCCTGGCGGAACGATATTTTGTTGACGCTGCCATTTTAAAATCCTCCTTCTTCCTTATAAGATTTGCTGCGGTGGTAAACGAACAAGGAACCTACAGCAAGGATAATAAATGTTAAAATACCAATAACCGCACCAATATTGTAATACTGTTTATCAACCGTCAGTTTGTACAGCCAGGTAACTAAAAGGTCTGTGCTTCCCGCAGTAGAGGACAGGTTTGTGACCGGGTCGCCGCCGGACAGCAGATAGATCACATTAAAGTTATTTACATTTCCTGTAAATGTAGTGATCAAATATGGTGTTGTTACATAGAACATGTACGGCAGGGTGATCTTAAAAAAGATCTGCACCGGATTTGCCCCGTCTACTCTGGCCGCCTCATAAACCTCTTCCGGAATATTTTGGAGCACACCGGTAAGCTGAAGAAGCGTATAAGGTACGCCAACCCAAATATTTACCACAATAACAGTAACTCTTGCCCATGTAGGGTCAGTAAAAAACGGAAGGCTGGCATCCTGGGCAATAATCCCCAGATTTCGCAGCAGTACATTTACGGCGCCGTCCGGCTGGAGCATAGTGCGCATGATCAGAAGAGATACGAACATAGGGACTGCGCAGGATAACACAAAGCAGAATCTCCAAAACGCTTTGCCTTTTGTCTCTTTCCGGTTAATGAGGATTGCCAGGATCATACCAAAAAAGTAGTTTGTAAATGTTGCAAAAAACGCCCAAACGATTGTCCAGATCAAGACGGACCAGAATGTACTTCCTAAAATACTGTTAGAATCAAACAGCGCTTTAAAGTTGTCCAATCCTACCCAGTCAAATAAAAGCAGGTGTTCATCAATCTTGCTGTAGTTGGTAAATGCCATACAGATCATAAAAATTAACGGCAGGATCGTCAGGGCACAGATAAATACCATGGAAGGTGTCATTAAAAGTTTATGAAGATTTTCATTCAGCAATGACTTTAAATCTTCAATAAAACTATTTACATGAAGCCCGGCGCGATGGCGGCACTCAGCTTTATACGCGCTTCTCAATGCGCCTCTCCAAATCAGTATCACAAGGACTGTGATCAGTATAGTGGCAAGTCCGTATAAAAGAATCAGAATTGACTGATCACCTTTAGTGTATATATAAACCTGATTTGCTTCATCCCATACTTCCTGCTGCTCTACAGTTCCCAAGGAAGGCAGCATGGCAATGCAGCCAGCGCCGGTCATGATCATAAATACAATATAAAATACTTCAATAGCTAAATATAAAAGGCCTTTGATCCGCTGTCCGTGGATCATATTTCCAAATCCCATAAGGATCATGGACAGCTTGGTTTCAAGCCCCCCCCTGCTTAATGGCGTTCATACAGGTATAGGGTGTATCGAACTCACTGGCAAATTTTTTAAATCTTTTCATATCTCTCACCTCTATTAAATGCCGTTGCTGTTCATCGCTTCATTCATGGCATTGGTTTGTTCTTCGGCGTTTTCATGGGTCACGCTTCCGTTTCGGATCCCTTTGCCCATATTTTCCACCGGTGTCCAGCAGTTATTCATGGCTGATACAAAAGGCTGGAGCACAGAGGTTTCATCAAAAGTCGTATTCTGTGCCTGGACCAGAGGATCAGCAGCCAGTGTTTCAGATTTTAAAAGTTCTGTATTACACGGGATCACTGCTCTTAAATCATAGTGGAGCTGCTGAGCTTCCGCTGAGCCAAGATATACGGCCAGTTCAACGGCAGCTACCATATTTTTGCTGTTAGGATTTACGCCGATAGCTTTTGATCCGGCATAAGCTAACATTTGAACCTCTTTTCCGTTTAATGTATATGTAGGAAGCGCTGCCACACCCATATTGTCTCCCAAGGCTTCCTGAACAGAGGCCGCGTCCCAGGAGCCTGAGAAAATAGCGTTAATGCTCCCATCTCTCAGTCCTGCCATACCGGAACCATCGGCGTCCACAACAAAGTTTGGATCGGCCATCAGGTCAATGAGATAGTTGGTGACTTCTACAGCCTTTTCTCCGCCAAAATCAACCCCTGCGGCTTCATCTGTGCCATCGCCGAATAAGGTGCAGCCATTTCCCAGGTAAAAGGCAGGCAAGTACCAGGAGTTGGTAAATGGGAAGGAAACAACACCTTTTTCCAGCATGGTGTCCAGATTTTTTACATCCTCTTCAGTAAACACGGATTTGTCATAATACATAAACCATGTGTTTGTTGTAAAAGGCACGCCGTAAAGCTCTCCATCCATTGTAAGTGAATCCAGCACTTCCTGGGAGTTTGTAGCCTCGATTTGTTCTCTGTACTTTCCCCCAAACTTGGCCAATGCATTGGCATCTGTCATCGTCGTTAATGTGTCGTTAGCAAACATAAACACATCCGCGCTGGCATCCGCATCTTGGGCTACCTGGCTGGCGGCGCTGGCTTCATCAGCTACACCGTAAACAAAGGTAATATTCCATTCCGGATGGAGCTGGGCAAAATTGCTGCAGGCTTTTTGAAGCCATTCGCCGGAATCCTTAGACTGATCTGCCGAAGGCGACCAGACCATCAGACGTACATTTTCTCCCTGCCCGTCTGCCCCGGCGCTGCTGCAGCCGCCAAGTCCTGCAGCCAGGGCGATGGTCAGGGCGGCGGTCATTGCTGTTACTGTTTTTCGTTTCATGGTAATCCCCTTTCTCGAAACATATTGTTTCGAATTGTTTCGTTGTGCCTATCATAGACCTGTTTTCTAAAAACGTCAAGACAGTTTTTGGGTAGTTTTGTACATATATTATGCTTTTCTCTGTTTTATACAGTTTTATTTGACTATTTTTGTGAATTATTACAGAACAATTTATTTCTATAATTACGAAACTTTTATGGAAATGTTTCGGGAAATTATTGATTTTATCGGCTATATAGACTATAATAAAGGCATATTCCTGAAAAAACAGACCATTTTCAGGAGAAAACGCTTTGGCCAGCGAAACAGTATGTTTAGAAGAAGGGATGTTGCTGCTCACGAAGAACAGCAGCGAAGGGATACAACTATGGTAACATTACAAGATATTGCTAATCAAATGGGAGTTTCCAAAAGTACCGTTTCCAAAGCTTTAAACGGAGCATCCGATATTAGCGAAACTCTCCAGAAAAATATTTTAGAAACAGCTATTGCTATGGGATATTCAAAGATCCGCCGGGAAAAGACCGGCGAAAAGAAGCTGTGCATCCTTATGGAAAATATTGAATATGAGAAGCCTCATCAATTTGGATACGATTTTATTACAGGCTTTCGCCAAATGGCCGAGCCTGCCGGATATACCGTTGATGTCGTGCCTGCAGACGAAAAACTGCAAAAATCCATTTCCTACGATGTTTTTATGCTCCAGAACCACTATATGGGCGCTTACGTTCTTGGCTTTACTTTAAACGATCCGTGGATGAAGGATTTTAAAATCTGCCTTACCCCCACAGCGTTATATGACAACTATATAAAGTCAAACCCCTGTGTCGTCAGTGTGGGGATTGACAATGACGAAGGTATGGATATGGCTGTAACATATCTGAAAAAGCAGGGCCACAAAAAAATCGGATATTTAAGCGGCGCTCTAGGTTCCTTTGTTATGCAGGTCCGTCATAAATCCTTTTTTAACGCCATGCGCCAAAATGGCCTTCATATAGACCCCTCCCTGTCCGGAGCCTCTTTTTATATTACCGAATCTATGGAAAAACATGTTCCCCGGCTTTTAAAACTGGGCGCCACCGCCATTATATGCAGCCATGATCTTCTGGCAAACGCAGCTATGATCCAGTGTCAGCAGTTGGGGTATGACGTTCCCGGAGATATAAGTATTATCGGGTTTGACGACCTGCCGATCTGCCCTTACACATCGCCCCCTATGACCTCTGTGCGCCAGGACCGGATTATGCTTGGAAAAAGCGGTTATTACGCCCTTGCCAGCCTTTTGGACCAGGTTCCCATAGGGACCCTCCTGCTCCATGCCAGCCTGGTTATCCGGGAATCCACCGGCCCGGCAAAATATCAAGAGAATCCTTAACGTGAAAGTGCCTGAGTCAGATAGAATGTAAATGTTTATTAAAATACACTCTACCCGATTCAGGCACTTCCTAACTAAATAGATTCTATCTTTTACTTTTGGGAGATTCTATATTTTTTAACTAGAATCTACATTCTTCTATACAAAAATGATACATTCTACTTATCGCAAACATTACGAAAGTTTCATCAAATCATTGGCCGTAATTTCCAGAAAGGAAGTGATGACCCGAGTTGCCGGAGACAGATCCTGCTTCCCGGAGGTGGGATTTACATAACCGACGACTCTCATTCCCGCCCGGATACCAGCCAAAACACCATTTCCGGAATCTTCGATAACGACACATTCCTCCGGATCACTTTCAAGCTGATGGGCTGTTTTTAAGAAAATATCCGGCGCAGGCTTGGAATTTTCCAAATCCTCCCCGCTGACAACCTGATCAAAACAGTCCCGGATAGAAAGCTTATCCAGTACAGCATAAATCAGATCATAGGACGAAGATGAAGCAACAGCTGTTTTTAGGTGATGACAGCGAATATCCTTTAAAAGTTCCCTGATCCCATCGATCGCCGAAATATCCCGGGAACGGATCATGTCCATAATACACTGCTCTCTGAAAGCAACCATAGCTTCAACCGAGTCATCCATATGGTAATCTTTTTTAAAACGGGTATACCGGTCTGAATTTGTCGTGCCGGCATACTTTTCCACATCCTTTACAGTCACGCAGACGCCAAAATGTTTTAACGTTTCTACATCCGCTTCATAATGCATAGGCTGGCTGTCTATCAGAACCCCGTCCATGTCAAATAAGATGCTTGTGATCATTGGCTCAACCGCCCAAAACTTTTTAACATCCGGCATACATAGTCAAAGGTCCGTTTTGTAGAGGAAATGCTCAAGCGCTCGCCTGGTGTATGGATGTCTTTAATATCCGGGCCGATAGAAATCATATCCTCCTGAGGCATTTTTTCAGCAAACAGTCCACATTCCAGCCCTGCATGGATAGTGCATACCTGAGGTTTTTTCCCGAACATCTCCTCATAAGTATCCACAGCCAGATCACGGAGCAAAGACTTGGAACGATAAGCCCACGCCGGATAATCTCCGCCGTAAGTATACGTCCCTCCCAGCATTTCTGTCATATACATTAACTGGTCATTTATCAGCCATTTTCTTGAGCTGACACTGCTTCTTACAGCCCAGGTTAAAGTAACAGAATCCTGATCCATAGTTACAACTCCCAGGTTCAGAGAACTTTCCACCAGTCCAGGCAGCTCCGCGCTCATGCTCTGTACTCCGTAAGGCGTATTTAAAAGCAGATAGATTACTTTTTGAGCCGAAGAAAAGGTAAGCGCTCTGCCTTTATAAGTCTCTTTTTTGCTGAAACTTACAGTCACTTTCGGATCGCAGGCCCGATATTCATTTTGAAAATCAGCAGCACAGGCATTAACGATTTCTTCCGCTTTGTGACACTGATCCTGAGGAATCACTACCACAGCTTTAGCGTCTCTGGCAATAGCATTATCTTTAGCTCCGCCTTGAATATGAACCAGGGCAAACTCAACATCCTTACTCAGGGCAAACAATAAACGTCCCATAAGTTTATTGGCATTTGCCCGTCCAAGATGGATCTCGGTGCCGGAATGGCCGCCTAAAAGGCCGCTGATCTCCACAGCATATTCTGTGCCGCTGTATTCCATCCACTGGGCCGGAATAACAGCATGGCTTTTTAAACCGCCGGCACATCCTGCGGTGATCACACCCTCTTCTTCAGAATCAATATTGATCATATATTGGGCGTTAAGCTTAGAACAATCCAGATTTTGAGCGCCGTCCATGCCGGTTTCTTCCTCGGTGGTAAATAAAACCTCTAACGGCGGATGAGGAATCGAATCATCATCCAATATGGCCAGGCCCATAGCCACGGCAATGCCATCATCTCCGCCTAAAGTGGTCCCCTGGGCATGGATGTCATCTCCGTCAACAGCCAGACGCAGACCATCTTTTTCAAAATCAAAATCTACATCTGCATTTTTTTCACATACCATATCCAAATGACCCTGAAGGATCACTCCCGGAGCCGTTTCCATCCCCGGACTTGCAGGTTTTTTTATGATTACATTATATACTTCATCCTGATAAACCTCCAAGTCCCTCTCTTTTGCAAAAGCCACGCAATAATCGCTGATTGCTTTTACATTTCCCGAACCATGGGGAATCCCGCAGATTTCTTCAAAAAAGTGAAAAACGCCGGAAGGGTTTAGACCGCTAAGCACATTACTCATATATTATCGTCTCCTTATTAATTTTTAAAGCTGTGGATCGGCGCAGGAATCCGTCCGCCTCTCTGGATAAATGCGTCACAGCCAAAGGAATTTACCGGCATTACCGGCGCATATCCCAGCAGGCCGCCGAACTCAGCCACTTCCCCTACGCCTTTGCCCCATACAGGGATCAGACGCACTGCAGTCGTCTTTTGATTGATCATACCGATCGCCATTTCATCAGCAATAATACCGGAAATAGTTGTGGCCTTTGTATCTCCCGGCACAGCGATCATATCCAGACCTACAGAGCAAACACAGGTCATGGCCTCGAGTTTTTCCAGGGTCAGAGAGCCTGCGTTTACCGCATCGATCATCCCCTGGTCTTCAGATACGGGGATAAAAGCGCCGGAAAGGCCGCCTACATAGGAAGACGCCATAACGCCGCCTTTTTTAACCTGGTCATTTAACAAAGCCAATGCTGCTGTTGTTCCAGGGGCGCCGACCCGCTCCAGGCCGATTTCCTCGAGAATTTCTGCCACGCTATCGCCAATCGCCGGCGTAGGAGCCAGAGAAAGATCTACAATACCAAAAGGCACATTCATGCGGCGGGCTGCAGCAGAAGCCACTAACTGGCCCACACGGGTTACTTTAAATGCCGTCTTTTTGATCGTCTCACATAAGGTTCCAAAATCCTGCCCCCGAACTTCTTCCAAAGCCCGTTTCACAACTCCCGGACCGCTGACACCCACATTAATGACTGTGTCACCTTCTGTCACGCCATGAAACGCGCCGGCCATAAACGGATTATCATCCGGTGCATTGCAGAAAACAACCAGCTTTGCGCAGCCTCCGGAATCAATATCCTTTGTCAGTCTGGCAGTTTCCAGAATCTTTTCTCCAAGAAGCTTCACTGCATCCATATCAATACCTGTCTTGGTGGAGCCTACATTTACAGAACTGCAGACTCTTTCTGTGGATGCCAGAGTTTCCGGGATAGCATCAATAAGCAGACGGTCACTTTTTGTCATTCCCTTGGAAACAAGGGCGGAAAATCCGCCAAGGAAATTTACGCCCACTGTCTTTGCAGCTGCATCCAGAGTTTTCCCGATCTTTACATAATCTTTTGCGCTTTTGCAGCAGGAACCCCCAACAAGAGAAATCGGTGTCACAGAGATTCTCTTGTTGACAATAGGAATACCATACTCAAGAGAAATCGCTTCTCCGGTAGCCACCAAATCTTTTGCTGCTGTTGTGATTTTATTATATATATTTTCGCAAAGACGATCCACATCTCTGTCACAGCAGTCCAGCAGGCTGATTCCCAGCGTAATGGTACGGACATCCAGGTTGGATTCCTCGATCATTTTGTTTGTTTCCTGAACCTCAAATAAATTTATCATAGTCCTCTCCTTTTACTCAGATAATGTGCTGCCAAACAAACTTGACTCATTAAATTCTGTGCATACTGTTAAAAATATCCTCATGCTGCATTTTTATAGATACACCAATCTGTTCGCCAAGCTGAGTCAGCTCACTGGAGAGAGTTTCAAAAGGCTTATCTGAATTGTTGGCATCTACGATCATCATCATATTAAAAAATCCCTGGACAATGGTTTGAGAAATATCCAGGACATTCACCTGGTGGTCTGCCAGGTAAGTACATACCTTTGCGATAATGCCTACAGTGTCTTTGCCGATGACAGTGATAATTGTTTTTTTCATCTTCTAACTCCTTTTATCTCCCCTTACCCGGGGATTTGATTATATTATGCCGCGCAAAACGGCATTCATCCATATCCGGATGTAAAAACAGTGTTTCCGGACAAATGTTTCTCTGCGCAAATATGTCAGCCCGCAGACGGGACACAAAACATTCCCCGCTTAAATGGTTACAAGAGCTGACGCCTCATCTCTCGGCGCCACAAACACCTCCGGCTGGTCTTCCTTTGCAGGTTCTGAAAAAGCTTCCAAAAGAACTGTCTGAAGCGCCAGATCCGGATAATTATTTTCCTTGCTCAAATGTCCCAGGATCACATGCTTTAAATGCTTATTACGCAGCAGAGCTACTAATTTTCCGGCCATTTCATTGCACAAATGCCCTCTGCTCCCTAAAATCCTCTGTTTTAAAGGATAAGGGTAGGGTCCGGCCTGGAGCATGCGTATATCATGATTTGCTTCCAGGTACAAAAGATCTGAATTTTCCAGACTATGTACGATCATATCATCATAGCATCCCAGATCTGTAGCAATTCCGATCTTTGCCCCCTCGCTTTCAAAGGTGTAGCTGACCGGATCCGCAGCATCATGAGGAATAGAAAATGCCTCTACCCGGATGTCCCCAATATTAAAAGGCCGGTCAGGTTCAATAGCAAAAAAACTGCTTTTGCTTAAATCCCCTAAAGATCGGCATTTATGTATTTCTCCAACAGTTTTACAGGTAGCATAAACCGGAATATGAAACTTTCTTGATAAAACACCAATGCCTGATATATGATCGCTGTGCTCATGAGTCACAAGGATCGCCTGTATATCTCTCCCGTCCACGCCAAAAGACGAAAGGCCGGCCAGGATCTTTTTACAGCTCACCCCGGCATCTACAAGCACATGAGTTGTATCCGTTCCCACATATAGGCAGTTTCCGCTGCTGCCACTGGCGATGGTCCCAAAATACATGAAACAACCATCCTTTCATTATTATTGCCGTGCCCTTCACGGCATAAGGGTATCCCCTTGCGGGATTTCATTATTATTGCCGTGCCCTTCACGGCATAAAGGTATCATTCCCGATGTTCATTATAATACAAAATCCCTATAACCTCAACCCAAATAAATAAAAACCGTTCAGCCAGTCAAACTCCGCAAAAAGAAATCCAAAGCAAAAAAGAAGCCGAAAACCCCCACCAGCGCTTTTGTCCGGCAATTCAAAGGATTTTCCAGCTTCTTTTTTTAAATGCAGCAGTTCTGCTATCTGAACGGTTGTTCAGAAACTTCTATTAATAATTGTATGTATAAAATACATGGTCTCCAAGCCAATAGTAGCTGCTGGCATTGGATGGTGCGCCAAAGTTATTGAAAAACAGGTAGTTTCCAATATTATTATTTCCTGCCAGGGCATCGTTGGCAGCCTGAATACAGGAATCTGTAGGTCCGTTGGACAAAGTTCTTGCAAGACTTCCGCTGGATGCAGGGCTGAACTGTCCGGACTGATAGATAACCTCACTGATGGTGTTCGGGAACAAAGGACTCTTTACCCGGTTTAATACCACATTAGCTACTGCCAGCTGACCGTCATAAGACTGATTTCCGGCTTCACAATAAACAAGACAGGCAAGAAGGTATGCATCATCAGAGCTGGCTGAAGGAGCCTGGGTTTCCGGTGCTTTAGTCTGAGCCTGAGTTTCCGGCGCCTGAGTCTGCTGCTGGGTTTCCTGTGTCTGAGCTTGCGTCTGGGATGTCTGAGTTTGTGTCT
This sequence comes from Candidatus Scybalocola faecavium, assembly GCA_018713145.1. Lineage (GTDB taxonomy): Bacteria > Bacillota > Clostridia > Lachnospirales > Lachnospiraceae > Catenibacillus > Catenibacillus faecavium. Next base: position 49,943 of record DVFP01000012.1, on the reverse strand, counting down.
GAGAGGTCTGGGCCTGAGTCTGGGTCTGAGAAGCGGCAGTTTCATTTTTCTCTGTCTGCGCTGCGGCGCTCTGGCTTTCCTGAGTCTGGGCCAGAGTTTCAGCCGCCTGCTGCTGTCTTTCCAGTTCCGCCTCTTCTTCCGGTGAAACAGCATCATCCAACTGGTTTTCCACACTTACATAATCTGCATACACATATCCGTAATAAATATCATCCAAATGGATACGATACCACTGTCCGCCGCTGTAATCATCAATAGGATCTGTGATTTCCTGAGGAGAAGGACTTAAGCGCTCCGCCTGTGTGTCCTGCTCTGTAAAATCTTCCTGATCAGAAACTTCCCCGGTCTGACCGGTTGTTTCATCTTCAGGAATATTTTTTTCGATCCATTCTTCAGTCCAGTATATTTCTCCGGATTCTTCGTCATATTCACTGCCCTCAGGTACAATACGATATGTAGATTCTTTCTTTCCGGAAGAGATAACATCCGAATAAAAATCAGGGCCGCTGCGGATATTTAAAGATTCCACATTTACCTTAACAACTTTTTCGCCAATGTCCTGGGCCAGTGCTTCCGCATCTTCGCCAAAAGCTACATCGGCAGTTAAAACATAACCTGTCACGTCACCAGAAGTAATTTTTGTCCACTGCTCACCTTTTTCAACAACCTCGCCATATGAGCCGGGATATAATTTTCCAACAACGTCACTGGCAGCATCTGTATTTTCGTAAACAGCCAGATATGGTTCATAGTCGCTGACGATCAGGGACTCAAAAGGATCTTTTGTAAGTTCCTGGGCAGAATCCATGACCAATGATAAAATATCTGCCTGCTGATCTGCTGCTTCTGCCGGGGCATCTTCCGGCTGTGCAGCAAAGCTCATTCCGGAAACACTCCCTGCTGCAAATACAGCAGCGATCACAGATGCAGTCGCTTTAGCGATGGTCTTTTTAAAAGTTTTGCCTACCATAAATTCACCTCTTAGCAATAGTTTTTGCCGTGCTTTTTGTAAATAAAAAGACGGAATAATGATTTACATAATATGTAGATATAATTTTAATAAAATGTTACTAAATATTACATACATATTACAGCTTCATATTGTATCAAAAACTTATGCAATTGTCAAATCTTTTATTGAGAAACCACTTTTTCACCTAAAAATCAAGTTTCACATAAGACTTTTATGGTGTTTTTTATGTTATTTTTGGGAAAAATCCCCACCATGTAACATTTATGTAATAAAACTCAAGAGGCTCAGACATCGGTTTTGTATTAATTGGACATTATTGACCTGCTGTTTTTGACAAAATATTACATATTTATTAATCGTTTTGTGATGATCCATAAAGATTTTTTTAGTTTTTTGCAAAGAAAAAGCCCTGTTCCTAAAGGGAACAGGGGATAGAAAGTCATTTATTTTGTTTGCTGAAGCTGATGGACCAAATTTTGAATCTCAAGACGAAGATGGTCAAGATCACTGTTATTTTCCAAAATCCGGTCGCTGTTTTTTGAAAACTGTTCTTCCGAAAGCTGACTTCGGATAATAGCATCGATCTTTTCATCCGAGTAATTTCGGGTTTCTTTCATCCTGCGGCGGCGAACATTTTCATCTGAATGAACATACCAAAATTCATCGCACAAATCTCTGTAGCCACATTCAATCAGCAAAGCTGCCTCTAAAACAATCAAAGGACTGGTGCTTTGAAAAATCTCCATTTCAATGGCTTCCCGCACATCCGGATGTACGATATTATTTAGCTTTTCCAGCAGTTCCGGTTGATGGAATACAATGCCGGACAGCTTTGGCCTGTCAATATTTCCATCTGCCAGCAAAATATCCTTTCCAAAGGTCTCAACGATCCTCTGATAACTTTTTTTGCCCGGAGAAGAAAGCTTCCGGGCTACATCATCAGCAATGATGATCTGAGCATGATAATCTTCCTTCATGATCCGCAGCACCTCAGTTTTCCCGCTGCCGGCGCCGCCGGTAATACCGATCACTTTTTTTGTCATATGTTACCTCCCAGGCCAACAGGCTTTTTAAGGGCCATTCCCGGGCTGCCTGTCATTTTCAGACAGCCGCCGCTACTGCCCTGCCCTACTTTGCCTCATACCAGTTATTTCCTGTGTGTATATCAATTTCAAGAGGAACCTCCAGATGAGCGGCATTTTCCATTTCCTCTTTTAAAATATCCCGAACCAACGACTCTTCATCCTTAGCCGCCTCAATCAACAGTTCATCATGCACCTGTAAGATCAAACGCGATTTTAGGTTCATAGATTCCAGTCGGTCCTTTACACGGATCATGGCAATCTTAATAATATCTGCCGCGGTTCCCTGGATGGGTGAGTTCATGGCAATGCGCTCGCCAAAAGATCTTTGCATAAAATTGCTGGACTTAAGCTCAGGCATAGGACGCCGCCGTCCGAACAAAGTAATGGAATATCCTTTTTCCCGGGCATCGCTGACCATCCGGTCCAAAAATGCCTTTACCTGAGGATAGGTCTGAAAATACTTTTCAATGTACTCTCCCGCTTCTTTCCGGGTAATACTTAAATCCTGGCTCAGGCCAAAGGAACTGATGCCATAGACAATGCCAAAATTGACCGCCTTGGCATTTCGACGCTGCAGCGGTGTCACCTGGTCTAACGGGGTATGAAATACTTGAGAAGCCGTGATCTTATGAATATCCTGTTCTTCCCGGTAAGCCTGGATCAAATTTTGATCCCCGGACATGTGAGCCAGCACTCTCAGTTCGATCTGAGAATAATCCGCGTCTACAAACACATAGCCGTCCTCAGGGACAAAAACTTTCCGGATCAGACGGCCAAGCTCCATACGAATAGGGATATTTTGCAGGTTCGGCTCTGTACTGCTGATCCTTCCTGTGGCGGTAATGGTCTGATGAAACTTGCCATGGATCCGGCCATCCTCCTGAATATATCCTTCCAGGCCATCAGCATAGGTGGACTTTAACTTGGTCAGCTGACGATATTCCAAGATAAAGTTTACAATAGGATCTTCTGTGCGAAGCTTTTCCAGCACTTCGGCAGAAGTAGAATATCCGGTTTTAGTCTTTTTCCCGTAAGGAAGCCGAAGTTTTTCAAATAAGATGACGCCAAGCTGTTTTGGGGAATTAATATTAAACTCCTCGCCTGCCAGGTCATAAATATTCTTTTCCAGCTCCCTGATCCTGGAAATAAGAGCATCTCCGTAAGCTTTCAGAGCATCCCGTTGGGTTTTAATGCCATAATCTTCCATTGAACGAAGGACAAAGGCCAGAGGAAGCTCAATCTCCTCATAAAGCCGATCCATCTGAGTCTGAGCCAGGGCATCTTTTAACGGCTCATAGCTCATTCGAGGCACAGCGCAGTTCCACCCGAGAAAATTATCAAATGTTTGAGAATTTTGACCGCGAATAACTTCATGGCTGTTTTTGCCGAATATATCCTGATGAGAAGGCAGGGTAATGCCTAAAAAATCCCTGGCAATGTCATCATAATTATAGGTATCCTTTAACGGATTTATCAAATAGGCTGCTATGGAGCTGTCAAACACTTTATCCTGGGGCAATTTTATATGTGCCAAAGTTTCCTTTACATGGCACAGGCACAGAATATATCCTCTGCCGATCAATCCGTCTGCCACAGCCTGGCTGCTGCATATGTCCTCAGAAATGAAAAATGAATGGTCCGGGCCATCCAGGCTGACACAAAGACCTGTTGGAGCCTGGTCATGGTAATAAATGCCCGCACAGGTTCCTCCATATGTGTCACACGCCTCCCAGAGAAGATCCGGTGACGTTTCCTGCCGGGCTTTGGGAATTTCCAAAGCGGCCGGCGCAGTATCCTGATCAAACCGGGAAATAATATTTTTAAATTCAAGACGTTTAAATAATAAGTAAGCCTCCGGCGTATACATATCTCCCACAGCCAACTCCTGGGGAGAAATATCTATAGGGCAATGGGTATCAATGGCAGCAAGAACCTTGCTCAGCTTTGCCTGTTCCCAATAGGTGACAAGATTTTCCGATGCCTTCTTTGGTTTAATCTCTGATGCATGGGCATAAGCTGTTTCAATATTTTTATAAGCGGAAATGATCTTTGCCGCCGTTTTTTCTCCAATACTGGGAACACCCGGAATATTATCAGACGCATCTCCCATAAGCGCTTTCATATCAATAAATTCCGTTGGCGTTACATGATATTTTTCCTGAACATCAGCGGCATAATAATCCTCAATTTCCGTTCCTGTCATTTTCGTCTTTGGAATACGGATCTTTACCTTATCTGTTGCCAACTGTAAAAGATCCCGGTCTCCCGAGATTACAGATACATCCATGCCGGCAGCCTCACACTTGGCGCACAGGGTTCCGATAATATCGTCAGCCTCGTACCCTTCCTTTTCCAGAGTTTTTATATGCATGGCCGCAAGAACATCCTTCATTACCGGAATCTGCTGGCGCAGTTCATCCGGCATGGCCTTACGTGTCCCTTTATAGTCATCAAAAAGCTTGTGGCGGAATGTGGGAGCACTCACATCAAAGGCCACCCCAAGATACTGGGGATGTTCTTCATCCAGGATCTTAAACATAATATTTAAAAAACCATAGACAGCGTTGGTATGAAGCCCTTCGGAATTGGTCAGATCCGGTATGCCATAAAAGGCACGGTTTAAAATGCTAAGTCCATCAATTAATACTGCTTTACTCATTATCTGTTCCTTCCTCACCTGCAGTCTGAATACGCCGAAGGGGCATATCAAAGCTGCTGTTTACAAAATAATCCGCCGTCTGACGGGTAATAAAAGACCTGGTCCTTCCGGAAGCCGCAGAAATATCCACGTTTATCCCACTGGCGATCCTTTGAATATATCTTGCCGTCAGATCCGGATGATTATACACATTATAAGAAACGAAACCCGCTACACATGCAAGCAGGATCAAAGCTGTGATTCCTCCCAGTTTGCGCCGGGTCCTGCGGGAATGTTTTCTTGCAATGGCTTCCTTTTTTGAGGCAATGTACTTTTTCAGATCGCCCTTAAAGTCCACCAGGATGTGCTCATCCTCATCCAGCTGCTTGACGCCTACCATTACGATGTAGTAAACTTCCAGCTCGTCGTAGCAATCACTGCAGCCTTCAATATGCTCTATAAATTTTTCATTCTGTTCATCGTTGAGCTTTCCCTCGATAAACGGCACGATAAGTGCCTGGGCCTCTCTGCAATCCATGTCCTTTATCTCCTAAACATTAAAAATGTCCGTTTACCTGGTTCATTATATCACTTTTTTGGAACTTTATAAAGGCTATCTTTTTATTTACCCTAAAAAGGGCAACAGTTCAGCCTGTCAAACTGTTACATGAAAAAACATTTAAAATCGCCTTCGGCCATGGGATTTATGCCCCTTGAATCATTTTCCCGCATCCTATGAATAAATGCCCGGGACTGGTTGAACTATTGCTAAAAAGGGGTTATATTATTAAAATAGAAGTAAATGTTGTTTTTTATATGACAGCAGCTGCACAGGTCTGGTTTTCAGACAGACCTGAAAACAATCCAGGAGGTGGCTTTATGGCCGGAACAGAAACGATTTTATTATACAATTTTGAAAATTCTCCAAAACTTCGGGGATTAAAAATAATCTTTTTAAAAATGGGGATCCGTGTGCGTATGGTTACACCGGATATGTACCTTCAGACCATTGGTGCTTTGGCACATATTAAAGGCTTTGAAATGACAGATCAAGTCTATGAGGGAGAAGCCTTTTCAGATGAAATGATGGTTATGAGCGGTTTTTCCAATGCCAGGCTGGATGAACTTCTCCGCCAGATGCGTAAAAATAAGATCCCAAGGATCCACTTAAAAGCTATTGTTACATCCCATAATGCTTCTTGGACCTCTTTAATGCTCCATGGAGAGCTGAATAAAGAGCATGAAATGATGACCCGGGGACCGGTAATGGATGCTGTGGTTTATAAAAAGGAAGGCGAATTTGCTCTGGAACAAAGAAAGATTCCAACCATTATCCATCCGCTGGATGCTATTGTTAAAGTTACCCTGGCATCCATATGTACCAGCGATCTGCATATTAAACATGGCGCTGTCCCTAAAGCTGTTCCGGGTATTGTGGTGGGACATGAAATGGTCGGACAGATCGTCCAGCTTGGCAGCGGTGTTAAAGGGCTGTCTGTAGGCGATCGTGTAGCTGTAAACGTGGAAACCTTCTGCGGGGAATGTTATTTCTGTCAAAAAGGCTTTGTAAATAATTGTACAGATGCCAACGGAGGCTGGGCCTTAGGGTGCCGTATTGATGGAGGCCAGGCGGAATATGTCCGTGTTCCATTTGCACAAAACGGTCTGACAAAGATCCCTGACCCGGTGACCGATGAGCAGGCGATTTTTACCGGAGATCTTCTCTCCACCGGATACTGGAGCGCTAAGATCAGCGAAATCCATAAAAATGACGTAGTGGTCGTCATTGGCGCCGGCCCTACAGGGATTTGTTCCATGCTGTGCGCCGGCCTGTATGAGCCGTCCCAGATTATTGCTATCGATAGGGACGAAAGCCGCCTGGCCCTGGTGCGGGATAATCAGATCGCCCATGTGACTATTAACCCCAGTGTGTCAGATCCGGAGCAGATCCTGAGGGAGATCACCGACGGCCGGGGCGCGGATGTGGTCATTGAAGCTGCAGGAGGATCAGACACTTTCCAGATGGCATGGAAGATCGCCCGCCCTAATGCTGTTGTCACTGTTGTGGCTCTTTATGAGGAAGATCAGGTACTGCCCCTCCCCCAAATGTACGGAAAGAATCTTACCTTTAAAACCGGTGGCGTGGATGCCTGCGACTGCGCCAGAATCCTTGAGCTGATCAAGGAAGGAAAACTGGATACCACCTGTCTCATTACCCACCGCTTCCCGTTAAAAGATGCCATGAAAGCTTATGAACTTTTTGAAAACAAAGAAGATCATGTGATGAAGGTCGTTTTAAAGCCCTGATAATTTGTGGAAATAATAACTAAAGTGGGTAAGTTTACATAATAATATTATGTAAACTTACCCGCTTTTGATTATACTGATGACAAAAAAGAAAGGAAAATTTAAAAAGCCTTGAACCGTAAAGTTCAAGGCTAAAACTCTCATGCCGCTGGCCGGACTCGAACCGGCACGGATCGCTCCGCTTGATTTTGAGTCAAGTGCGTCTACCAATTCCGCCACAGCGGCAAATCCCTGTGGGATTCACTGCACAAACTATACTATCATTTTCCACAGGAAATGTCAACGATTTTTTTACTTTTATTCTACTTTTTTAGCCATTCCTTATATTCTTCAGGATCAATTTCTCCGCTGCGGGCCTGGTTTAACTTTTGCTTTGCTTCCTGATACCAGGTCTCAAATCCTTCCCTGGAAAGGTTCTCCGCTCTCTTGCGGGGCTTGGCCATACGGGCGTAATGGGCCTTATAGGCTCTTGTATAAGCCTGGAGCAAGTCATCATTTTTAACAGAGCGGGCAAAGGTCTGAGTATATCCCACATCCTGACATGTTTTTCCGTCAGAAGTGTATATCCGGGTGCAATAATCAATATTACTTTTTTTAGGAATAAACAGACGTTTACAGTTTTTGCACACCTTGATCCGGATCTTGTGGCGGATGATCTCCGAAAACTCCAGGAAAAGACAATCCTCAAAGCCCAGCAGGAAATAATCCAGAGCCAGTTCCTCTCCTTCCATAACATAGTGGGTCTGAGTATAAAAACGATATTTTCCCACCTCCGTAAGCAGATCTCCCTTTAATCCGCCTTTTGTATAGCGAATCAGCCAGTTTTCATAAGTTTTCTGGAGCTGTTCCAATCCGCTGATGCAAAATGTCCCTCTATACGTGCTGTTCAGACTGTTTTCAAAAAAGCTGGTGAAATTTTCCTGGGAAATATGTCTGAAATAGGGATGGAGCCCTCTGAGAAATTCCATATCTCCCGAAGCGGATCTTCCAAACCCTAGACCGGACAGATCTGTATAAATAAATTCCAGAAGCGCGCTGCCTGTTTCCCACGTTTCATCCGGGTTCCGATAAGCCATCGTTTCCGAACCAATGCCCGTATACACATGTATGTATAAGTCTTCTTTATTTGACATAACCGTTCCCCCTATGCTTGGTAGTTACAAATTTTATATATATTATTACTATATATAATTTTCTCCTGAGAGTCAACTATATTTTTACAGGCAGGGAAATTCTTGACAAGCATTCCACAAATAAGGTTATGTCAATCAAACAAAATCTTACTCCAGCCGCACAGGGTTAAGCCTCTTTATTTTCGTCAACTTTCTTTTCAATCGTTCCCCCCTTCATCAAATACACCTCATCACACAAAGCGCGAATATCTTCACTGTTATGACTTGTAATCAGGATGATGCGCCCGGATTTTTTATAATCCAGGAGCAGTCTGCGAATATCCTCAACCCCTGACTCGTCCAGGCCATTCATCGGTTCGTCAAGAATAAGGATATTAGGTTCTTCCATGATTGCCTGGGCAATCCCCAGACGCTGTTTCATACCAAATGAGTATTTCCCTACCCATTTCCTGCTTTCCGGATCCAGACCCACACGACGGATGGCGTCTTTTACCTGAGATTTGGAGATCTGATTTCGTATTTTTGCTAAATATAATAAATTGGCATAACCGGACTGATACCAGATAAATCCCGGAGATTCAATCAAAGCGCCAAGGCTGTCAGGAAAATCAACGTCTTTTCCGATGTGCTTGCCGCAAACAATGATCTTTCCTTCATCCGGTATCATATATCCGCATATGAGTTTAAAAAGCACCGATTTACCGCTTCCGTTCCGGCCTACAAAACCATAAATATGATCATCTGTCAAAGTGAGATTTATATTTTTTAAAACCTGCTCATTTTTAAATCGTTTACTTACATTGATCACCTCTATTTTCGTTGCTGTGGTCGAATTATTCTTTTTGGGTCTCATAATCCCACACTCCTTAATATAAATGATTTTTTTAATAGTGGCAGTACGGCAGCGGACAGGACACACAAAATTTCAGCAATCAGTACAAACCCTGGAGAAAAACCGCCGGCAGACATACAATCCGTACTATAACCGTACATTCCCCAGACCAGAGGATTCAAGGCAGGAGGACAGCCCATAATAACCGGGATTTTTCCGAGCGCCTGCATAACAAGGATGAAAAACAGCGCCATCGTATGCTGCTGTGATAAAATAACGATCCATATCATTATAGAGATCATCGCCGAGGAATGCGCCCAAAGGATAACAGAGATCCGAACCAAGGAAAACATCATTGGTGCATCCATGTTTTCCAAAGCTGCGCTTTTTGGGAAACAGAAGATATTAATAATGGTCAAAAGTACAAAGTACAGCAGATTGACGGACATTGTCCTGCCAATCAGAAAAAACCACCAGCGTCGCAGACGACCATATCGTGGCAAAACATAGCGTGCAGTGCAAAGCTCGGTGGAAAAAAGCCCTCCGCAGGCTCCCCACACAGGGGTAAATAAAAGGAGCCACCAAAGTATATCCACCGGATTATAGCCAGGTTCTGTGGGGCCACCCAGACTGCCAGGCCAGCTTATAGCTGCAGTGGCCCCATGATGCCAGCAGATCAGCCACAACACAGGCAGGCATAGAGCCGAAAAAATCAGATAAAATGTGATAACCGTTTTCCTATTCATTGCTTTCCCCCGTTGTGTGGACAAAATCTGCTCTTTTCATAAGAGAGGGCCCACTAAAAAGGAGCAGGCATAAAACAAGCAGCAATAAAAGATATGCGTGGGGAATGGACGATATCCCCGCAATGACCGTCATAAACATGCTGTTGTTTAAAAGAGACCACCTTGGTAAAAGGCCGCCAAAACCGCCAAAAGCCAGGATATATCCCAAGATATGGATCGATGCTGTCAGAGCGGCCCCTACAGCCTGATTCCACAGCGTATTAAAAATAAATAAAATAAATCCCAGGATCAGGCTGTACACCGCAAGAAGCAGTAAGGTGTGAATCATTGCGCCTGTGGGGGTAAAATCCGTAATGAGCCTTTCCGGAGGCAGCGGCAAACGCCACCATTCTGCAGCTTCAAGAGAAGGATAGAGCGCCAGATTTCGCATGGGCATACTCCATAGATCATCCACGTAGCCCTGCCGGATACAGTAAATCATACAGGCCACCCCGGAAATAACGTAATAAAGGATACAATGGATGATCATATACAGCCCCATCCCCCAGAACCACTGACCACGACTGCTGCGGTAGAGCATCAGAGTTGAACGCCGGTTAATGAAGGGAGCATCAGAAATGATCAAAATGTATCCTATGAGCAGGATAAAGACATCGCCTGTATTGATAAAGCTTTCCATATAAGGCTCAAAAATCTGGAAAACCCGCTCACCTGCATACCCGCAATACGCATAGGCATTTTTCAGGGCAACCGTGATGCCAATGGCATAGCCAAGCCATACACGGATACTTACGGCGGATGCCTTAAGCTGACCTGCTAAAATATATAAAATCTTTCTCAGATCCTTCATTGTTTCTTTTGCCTCCAAAATAAAAGAATATTGATTCCAACAACAACAGCAATGTAAACAAAGTCAATAAGATAAGGCAGCCACAAAGGTGTCTGGGCGTCAAAATCACTGCGTACCAAAAAGACCGGATTCAAAAGATTGACTGGAATCAGTATCCAGGCCAGCTCATAAATAAGGAAGGGCAGGACAAAGGCAACGTAACGGTTTTTAAAGATCAGTGAGATCATCAGCGCCAGCTCACTCCAAAGGACACCGAATAAAAACAAAAGTATGCATTTAAGAGCAAAAACTACTCTCCCACCCCAAAGATAAATGACAGGTTTCCATATCAGCGTTTCAAAAACCGGCTGGATATTTTCCGGGGAAACGTCCAAAGCGATCCAATCAATCCACGCAAATATGAGGATTCCCATAAAAAGCATGGAAGCGCCGCCGGAAAGTCCTGTAAAAAAAATCTTCTGAAATGCGTATGTCTTCCTTGACATACGCAGCTGAATAAACTTCAGGTATCCGCTGCTGCGCTCCTCAATATAGCTATATGCGTAAGGGATCGCAGGAAAAATACCACAGAAAATCACAAAGGATGATGCGGCAAAAGGAATCGTATACGCTGAAAAAAGATCCATGTTCAATTTGAACTGACCAGGCTTCATATATCCCTGGTAAAAAAAGGTCAAAAGCATCATCGCCGTACCCAGGAAAACGACCAGGAGCATTTTTCGGTTAAACACGGATTTTTTCAGTAAAGTAAGCCACATAACATAAAAACCTCCGTCCTTTTAGTACTGACTGAACATTGTAACAATACTGCCGTTTCTGGCATCAATACAGATTAACGGATGATGGCCAATGACCTCGTCTACATCCCCTGAAAAACACCATACCGGATAAAAGTCCGCGGAGGTTTCTGTAACATTTTCAACCATATAAGCAAGGCTTATATCGGTAACAGGTATCGGATAGGTATTGATATTTTTTTCTTCAACCCCAGTACGCACAATCTCCAAAACTTCCTCCAGCGAAAGAATATCCGTATCCACAGATTCCCCCATATCATAGAAGCCCTGGAAATTAACCCGGATAACGCCTTCTGTTCCAAGAGTTACATCTGTAACCATATAGGCGGCCTGAGAGGCGTCAATGAGAGGATAGCCTGCAAACTCAGAGATAAACGACAGGCTGGCATAAGACAGATCATTATCCTCAAATACCTGATACCCGGTATTTTTTAGCTGACTGACCGGCATGATATTTTCAAGACTTTCCTGAGCTGTGACTGTCATCTCAGAAACAAAAGCATTTTCCTGCTCTGTCATTTCATCAGGAAGCTTTGTGTAAGGATTCGCGCCGGAGTAATAACTGCTCAGATTCTGATTTTCAAACAAGGCATAGCCAATGGGGCCAGGGGGAACAAAAAAGCTGATACTGCCGTCCTGAGAAGTATAACGCGTTCCTGATGATTCGGGAGAAAGCGTTTCTCCATTGCCCAATGCATCTTCAATGGCAGAAAGATCCAGGCTTTTTGCAGCAAAGGTTCCCTCCTGAGGAGAAACATCGGGGATATGTACGTTGGCATCAAGGGTCAGAGCATAATCCCCTTCGCCGATAATTTCTGTAACTGTAGTGCCATCAACAGACTGAAGCTGCGTAAAACCTCCTGCCGTCTCTGCCTGAGTCTCAACACTCGAGGCATCCGATGAGTCAACAGTCTCAAAATTCCCGCTGCTTTCCGTGGATATGCTTGTGTCCGCAGATGTTTCAGACTGAAGCTGCGGATCAGGCTGTGCGCAGGCTGCAAGGATGCCCAAGGCAACTGCCGGGGCAATCAAAAGCTTTTTTTTCATACAAATTCTCCTCCTATAAATCCATAAAAAAGCAGGACATTCACAGTTAAAGATTTCCGAAAATCGTTTATATGTGATACTGTCCTGCCTGATCATATGTTGCACTATACAAACCAAAAACTGTTACAGAGCCATTAAAACGCTTTTACCGGAATCGTCGGAAACTATTTTTTAAAGCAGGAACTTAATATGCGTTCCACCATCCAGTAGTATATGCAGATGATGTACCAGTGATCAAATCATCAAGACGTACAAGCAATACATAATCCGTATTTGCAATACCGCCATCCTGCCATCCCATAAAGGCGTTTCCGCAAGTAGTTTTAGACCAATAAGGAGTGCCTGAAACTGAATATGGCGAACTGCCCCCAATGTAGCGTCCTGGGGCATGGGCAATGCCGAGGGTACCAGATGTACTTGCGCCGCCAAAGCCAATACCGGTAATCCTCATATACCAGGAAGCTCCAGCAGTCGCTTTCGTATTAAACGATCCCGTGGAGTTCCAGTTCCGCCCGGTATTTTTCATATTATATAAGGAATAGTGTGAGTCTGCAGCAAAAGCTGTCACTGATAAGAGTCCACAAAGCAGGCAAAGAATAACACTGACTTTTAAAAATTTTTTTCATAATAACCCTCCTTCATTAATATGCAAAAGGCTCATATAACATTGGTTCTTGCTCTTAATTATAGGCAATTATATCCAAAAAGTCAATATTATTTTAATATAAATTAGATAAAATACCCAAGTCAACGGCCATTCCCGCTTTCCGTTGTAGTACTAGGAAAATTCCGTCGTTTTCATCTTTCCTGTTTTATTTGCCCCCCTTATCCTCGATTTTTCCCATATTTACAGTAAATTTTCAATGCCCTTTTTGGACTTTTTTATGCTAAAGTAATCAAGTTGTTTTTTCAGCCGCTGCATTTTTCCATAAATTCTGTTCCGTCATAAAATACTGGGAACTAATGGAATTTAACAGATTCTTTTTGACAAGATCCAGAAAGACCATCTATAACATGAAGTCAAGAAAAATTTTATTTAAAGGGGAATTTTATGCTGCATCAAACAATTTGATACAAAAGTGACTGTAGAAATTCTTGATTCTATGAAGATTAATAAATTTGAGATATATGATTATTTTTTGATTTTGATTACTTTTTTGATTACCTAAAAAAGCAGTCCTGTTTTTGAAGCAAAGTAAAAACCCGTGAAACTGCATAAACACTGCAATTTCACGGGTTTCCAAATTCATTTTCTAATAGCCCGTAGGGGAATCGAACCCCTGTTTCCGCCGTGAGAGGGCGGCGTCTTGACCGCTTGACCAACGAGCCATCTGACTATCTTAGTATAACGCACCTTCCGGAAAAAATCAAGTGTTTTTTTGATTTTTTTTGAAAAATTTTGAAAATCATAACACTTTCTTCAAAACACAAATTTCCGACAGATACGCTTATCCAAAATCAAAGATCTGTCATTATCCAGATCCCTGAAATGGAGCTGCGGGGAGTCGAACCCCGGTCCGAAGGCACATCCATCAAAGCATCTCCCATCACAGTCGCTGTACTTTTATTCCCTCAAAGGCACCCCCAACGACAGGCGGCCTTCTTTTGGTAGCTTCATAAATCTTTTGCCGCCGCAAAGCTTAGACGACAAAGGGCCTCACAAGATTCGATGCCAGGACCGGAACTGTGAGCGATCCCGGGCTGACAGGCTGCCTTAAGCGGCAGCTAAAGCGTAATTATTATCTTCAGCTTTTATATTTAAGTTCCAGGTTAGTACGCAGTCCCGGAGTCTGCGGATGGCTTCTTCGATTTCAACACCCCCGTCGAAACCAGTACAACCCCGAAAAATATTCTTCGGCCTGGTCTTCCCTGACAAGGTCAGGATTTATTATAAAGCAAGATACCGGAAACGTCAAGGATTTTTTTAGTTCCACATCAAAGCAATAAAAGGATTGATAATACGAAAATTATAGCATATAATAAATGTGGAATAAGGGAGGACTAAAAAGAGATGTATAAATATCCTATTTATATGTATTGGTCAGAGGAAGATAATTGCTATGTGACCTCTGTTCCAGATCTTCCCGGCTGTATGTCAGATGGAAAAACGCCGGAGGAAGCGATCAAAAACACTCAGGTTATCATTGCTGAGTGGATTGAAACGGCACTGGAGGATGGAGAAGAAATCCCACAGCCTTCCAGTTATACGACAGTAGCAATTTAACATTGGAAACTCTTAAGGGCTTGTAGCAATACAGGTCCTTTTTTCTTTGCCCTGCGTATTTGACTTTGTAATCTTGCCCGATTTTACCTGGCTCTGTGCATGGCTTTTATATTAAGTTCTGCTATGCCAGCTCGATTCCGCTCCGCTCCATCTCGCTGGGGACGTCATCCCTATACATCTACAGGAAAGAGCCCCGGCGCAAGTAAACTTGCTCCGAAGCTCTTACCAGTAGATGTGCATGGCTGAACTTAATACAAATTTTTGACTTTGAAGTCTTTTTCGGCTTCTCTTCTTTGGTCTTTTTTGGCGATGTCGGCGCGTTTGTCGTAGAGTTTTTTACCTCTGGCAAGGCCGATTTCCACTTTGACCAGGCTTCCTTTTAAATAAACCTTTAATGGCACGATGGTATAGCCTTTTTGGGAGGCTTTGCCTAAGATCTTGTTGATCTCAGATTTATGAAGCAGCAGCTTTCTTGGGCGCAAAGGGTCTTTGTTGAAAATATTTCCTTTTTCATAAGGCGAAATGTGCATCTGATAAATATACATCTCCCCTTTATCCGGACGGATAAAGGATTCCTTAATGCTGCAGTGGCCCATGCGCAGAGATTTTACTTCTGTGCCGTGAAGGACGATCCCGGCCTCATAGGTATCTTCAATAAAATAGTCAAAGTATGCTTTTTTATTGTTGGCAATAAGCTTGGAACCTGTACTGTTTTTTGCCATATTTTATCAACTCTCCTGTTCATCTTCCGGAACAAAGAAAATGGTCCGGGATAATTTATCGGTACCTGAAACCCGTATACGGATCTTTTGCCCGAGACTGTAAGTGATCCCTAAAGTTTCACCTGCGATCATATATTTTTCTTCATCATAAAAATAGTAATCATCTTCCATATCCTGGAGCCGGATCAGTCCTTCGCATGTATTAGGCAATTCCACATACATTCCCAGATTTCCCATACCGGAGACAACGCCGGTATACACCTGTCCGATACGCTGGGACATATATTCCACCTTTTTCAGCTTTTCCACATCCCGCTCAGCATCATCCGCCCGCCGTTCTGTCCGGCTGGTACTGTCAGCCACTTCCGGCAGGATACTGCGAAAATGCTCCTGCCGCCGCTCATCCAGCATTCCGTGAAGATTTTCCTTAATGATCCTGTGGATCTGAAGATCCGGATACCGTCGTATGGGAGATGTAAAATGACAGTAATACTTTACAGCCAGACCAAAGTGTCCGGTATTTTCCGTTGTATACCGGGCCCGTTTCATGGAACGCAGGGTCAGGCGGCTGATCATGGCCTCCTCCGGCGTATCCTGGATCTTTCCCAAAAGCTTTTGAACCTCTTTAGGATGGATTTCTCCCCGTCCAAGCTTCATATAATAGCCAAAACCGGAAATAATAGCCATGAGCTTTCGGATCCGTTCCAGATCCGGAGTTTCATGAGTACGATATAAGAATGGAAGCTCCTGCCAGAAAAAATCTTCAGCAATGGTTTCATTGGCTACCAACATAAAATCTTCAATGATCTTTGTGGCAGCATTTCTTTCGTAGGGATGAATGTCCACAGGAAATCCTTTTTCGTCTAAAATGATCTTTGATTCAGGAAAATCAAAGTCAATACCGCCCCTCTGCCTGCGTTTCCCACGAAGAATATCCGCCGCTTCCTTCATCAGCTCAAACATTGGAACAAATTCCTCATAGTCTTTCATAACCTGAGGATCATGGCGTGAAACAATGGCATTAACTGCCGTATAGGTCATACGCCGGTCTACCCGGATCACTGTTTCAGCAATTTCATGTCCTATAACCTGTCCCTTTTCATCAATATCCATAAGACAGCTTAAGGCAAGCCGGTCACAACCCTGATTTAAAGAACAAATACCATTGGACAAAGCATGGGGAAGCATAGGGACCACCCGGTCTACCAAATACACACTTGTCCCCCGGTTCAGGGCTTCCCGGTCCAGGGGAGAACCTTCCCGGACATAATGGCTCACATCCGCAATATGCACGCCCAGATGGTAAACATTTCCCTCCTTGGAAATGGTAATCGCGTCATCCAGATCTTTAGCATCCTCCCCATCAATGGTCACGGTGGGAAGTTCCCTCAGATCCTTTCTACCCTCCAGTTCTTTCTCCGATACATGATCCGGTACAGTTTTTAACTGCTGGATCACATCTTCAGGAAAATCCACAGGAATATTATAGGCCCGCAGGACAGTCAGGACATCCGACTGGGGATCATCCATGTGTCCAAGGATCTCTACGATCCGGCCTTCCGGGTTTTTTCCGGGATTTCCATAATCCATTACCTGGACAACCACCTTATGTCCGGTCACGGCTCCCATAGAATTTTCGCTGCGCACAAAAATATCTTTGGAGATTTTTGAATTATCCGGTATAACAAAGCCGAACTTTTTACTTTGATCATAGGTGCCCACGATCCGATCATTAGCCCTGCTGACAATACGAAGAATCTGCCCTTCACAACGTCGGGTTCCCCGTGCTCTGCGGGTGATCCTGACAGTCACAGTATCGCCGTGAAGCGCCCCTAAAGTATCCCTTTCAGAAATAAAAATATCGTCTGACATGCCCTCGACACGAACAAAACCGAAACCTCTGGTACTGCCCATAAATGTTCCGGTATATACATCTGCTTCCGGTTGTGCATATCTTCCATCAGATGTCATGGCAATCTGTCCGTTTGAAATCATCTGATCCAGCATAAGCTTTAAATCTTCCCGTTCACTTTTCGGTACATTTAAAAAAACGCATAATTCTTTCAGCTTCATTGGACGATAGCTTTTATCTTCAAACAGATCACGGAGCATATTTTCCCGCATCTGATATGTCATCTCATCCACAGTGTCACCTCTCTCTTTTCAAAATCTTTATCAAGCCATGCCGGCTCGCTGCTAAACAAAAACAACCACCCTTATGGTTTGGTTATAAGGGTGGTTTCTTTGGCAATGTTATATGCTTAATCTTGTGTAATGTCTATTACCAGGTCATGTTCAGGGCAAGGGCAACGATAAAGAACAGTACAGCAAGAACTTTTGTCGCCTGTACAAGTTTTCCTTCCATGGAACGTCCTTTATTTTTTCCCCAGTAAGTATCCGCAACACCATTAATAGCGCCGCTTAAACCGGATGTCTTACTTTCCTGCATCAGGATGACCACAATTAATGCTATACAAATAAGAACAAAAAGTATCATTACAATCGTTCTTAAAATATCCATCACGCACACCTCCTAGACTCAATATGCCTATTTTATCATAGAATGGTGTAAGAAGCAAGCTCTATTTGCGGACAAGCAGAGATTTTCCTGTCATTTCTGCAGGCTTTTCCATACCCATCATTTCGATCATTGTTGGAACAAGGTCAGCAAGGCAGCCGCCTTCTGCCAGAGTATAGTCCTTATCATAGTTGACAAGGATAAATGGAACAGGATTGGTAGTATGGGCTGTAAAAGGCTCGCCTGTGTTATAATCAATAAGCTGTTCAGCATTTCCGTGGTCTGCGCAAATGATCATCTGGCCATCAACCTCGATCAGGGCATCCACAGCTTTGCCGACACACTCATCCACAACTTCGATCGCCTTGATCGCAGCCTTTTCTACACCGGTATGGCCGACCATATCCGGGTTTGCAAAGTTAATGATGATCACATCATATTTTCCGGATTTAATCGCTTCTACCAGTTTATCGCAAACCTGATATGCGCTCATCTCCGGCTGAAGGTCATAGGTAGCTACTTTAGGAGATTTTACAAGGATACGATCCTCACCCTCATTTGGCTCTTCTACACCGCCGTTAAAGAAAAATGTAACGTGAGCGTATTTTTCTGTTTCGGCAATTCTTGCCTGAGTCATATGATGGGCAGCTAAAAATTCGCCGAAAGTATTTTTGATTTCTACCTTATTAAATGCGATCTGCTTATTAGGAATAGTTACATCATACTCTGTAAAGCAGATGTAGGTCACATCCAGACGGCGTTCTCTAGTAAAACCGTCAAAATCATCACAGCAGAAAGCCCGGGTGATTTCACGGGCACGGTCCGGACGGAAGTTAAAGAAAATGATAGAATCATGATCTTTGATGGTTGCAACCGGTGCGCCGTTTTCCTGGATCACTACAGGTACGACAAATTCATCGGTCTTGTCATCTTTATAGGATGCTTCTACCGCTTCTACCGGATCGGCAGCTGTGTTGCCTTCACCATAAACCATAGCACGGTATGCTTTTTCTACTCTGTCCCAACGGTTATCTCTGTCCATCGCATAGTAACGTCCCATAATGGAAGCAATCTTGCCTACACCAATTTCCTTCATCTTTTCAACAAGTTCTGCAACATAATCTTTTCCGGATGCCGGCGGAGTATCACGTCCATCAAGGAAACAATGAACATATACATTTTCAATACCATTTCTCTTTGCCATCTCTAAAAGTGCGTACAGGTGAGTATTATGGCTGTGTACGCCTCCATCAGAAAGAAGGCCGTATAAATGTAATGCGCTGTTATTTTCTTTTACATTATTCATTGCATTTAAAAGGGCTTCATTCTTAAAGAAATCGCCATCCTGGATTTCTTTTGTAATGCGGGTCAATTCCTGATATACGATACGTCCTGCGCCCATGTTTAAATGTCCAACTTCAGAATTGCCCATCTGGCCTTCAGGAAGGCCTACAGCAAGTCCGCTGGCATTTCCTTTTACAAAGGGATATTCCTTCATCAAGCGATCCATGACCGGTGTTTTTGCCTCATAAACAGCATTTCCTTCGTGTTTATCATTGAGGCCGTAACCATCCAGGATCATTAAAACAGTAGGTCTTTTGCTCATGTTAAAATCTCCTTATCTCAAATATCTTTTTGAATTTACTTTGCCTGTCAAGGCTTAAGTAAAATATCCTGTGTTTTATCTGTGACAGAGCGTTTTCCGCCATGGAAGTTCATCTGGTAAAACGATTGCTCTGCCATCCTTTATTTTACCTTAAAAGATTTACTTTTACAATAGTTTTTAAGTATACCGATCTTTTTAGTTACTGTTTACTGGCTTGCCAGTGAACAATAACCATAAAAGCTGTCCCTTCCAAACCCACTCACATAAAAATCCGGCTCACGATCCAAAGGATCTGTGTGCCGGATTTTTTATACAGATGCCAAAACAAGGCACCTTATGCATTATTTATTATAATTTACGATCTTTCCAAAGTCAGCTTTAAGGCTTGCGCCGCCAACCAGGCCGCCGTCAATGTCAGCCATAGCAAAAAGCTCTGCCGCATTTCCAGCATTTACAGAACCGCCATACTGAATACGGATAGCTTCTGCTGTATCTGTGTCATAAATCTCAGCGATGCAATCACGAATACCTTTGCAAACTTTTTCTGCCTGCTCACTGGTTGCTGTCTTGCCTGTACCAATAGCCCAGATCGGTTCATAAGCGATCACTGCTGTCTTCGCCTGATCTGCGGTTACATTTAAGAAAGCGATTTTGATCTGCTGACGGATCCAGTCCATAGTAATACCCTGCTCACGCTGTGTCAGTGTTTCGCCGCAGCAGATAATCGGAGTAATACCATGTTCAAAAGCCTTTAACACTTTCTTATTAACAGTCTCGTCTGTTTCTGCAAAATACTCTCTTCTCTCAGAATGTCCAATGATCACATACTTAACGCCTACATCTGTAAGCATGTTTGGCGCGATTTCACCAGTATATGCACCGGATTCTTCGTAGTACATATTTTCAGCACCAATAGAAATATTTGTACCTTTTGCAGCTTCCATGCATGGAATGATGTCAATGGCAGGAACACAAAATACAACATCCACATCTTCATTGGCTACAAGAGGCTTTAATTCATTTACTAATGCAACAGCTTCGCTGGGAGTTTTATTCATCTTCCAGTTGCCGGCAATAATCTTCTTACGCATGATAACGTCTCCTTTAAAATTAATACAGGTTCCAGGCGCTGACGCACCTGGAACAATGTTCGCACTAAGCTTAAGCCCACGCCTAACGGCTTGGCTTCACTAAGTGGACGGGTAGTTCCAGGCGCTTTCGCACCTGGAACAATGTTCGCACTAAGCTCAGCCTGCGCCTAACGGCTTGGCTTCACTAAGTGCTCACTATTTATCGTTGGCTGCTACTACGCCGGGGAGGTCTTTGCCTTCAAGGAATTCAAGGGAAGCGCCGCCGCCGGTGGAGATGTGTGTCATCTTGTCGCCAAAGCCTAACGTATTTACTGCAGCTGCAGAATCACCGCCGCCGATAATCGTTGTAGCGTCTTTAAGATCAGCCATTGCCTTTGCTACAGCGATTGTACCGGATGCAAAATTCGGCATTTCAAAGCAGCCCATAGGTCCGTTCCATACAACGGTCTTAGCGCCTTTTAAAGCGTCAGCAAACAGTTTTTCTGTTTTAGGTCCGATGTCAAGGCCCATTTCATCTGGCTCAAGGTCGCCTTCAACAACACGGCGGGGAGCATCATTAGAAAATTCTTTTGCAGCAACACAGTCAACAGGGAGAAGGAGCTTAACGCCTTTTTCTTTTGCTTTTGCCACCATTTCATTTGCATAATCAAGATAGTCATCCTCGCAAAGAGATTTACCGATCTGTGTGCCAGCGGCTTTTGCGAATGTAAAGCACATACCACCGCCGATGATCAGAGTATCAACCTTGTCAAGAAGGTTGTTGATAACGGAAATCTTGGAGGAAACCTTGGAGCCGCCAAGGATAGCAACAAAAGGTCTTACCGGGTTATTTACAGCATTGCCGAGGAAGTCGATTTCTTTCTGCATAAGATAACCAACAACAGATGTCTTAACATATTTTGTAACACCAACATTAGAGCAATGAGCTCTGTGGGCAGTACCGAAAGCGTCATCTACAAAAACATCGCACAGGCTTGCCAGCTCTTTGCTGAATTCGTCCCCGTTCTTTGTTTCTTCTGCTCTGTAACGTGTATTTTCAAGAAGGATCACATCTCCGTCTTTCATAGCTTCAACAGCAGCTTTTGCGTTAGGTCCTACAACTTCAGGATCAGCAGCAAACTTTACTTCCTGGCCAAGGAGCTCGGAAAGTCTCTTTGCAACAGGAGCTAAAGATAATTCCGGTTTAGGCTCTCCCTTTGGTTTGCCAAGATGGGAGCAAAGGATGACTTTGCCGCCGTCATTAATAAGTTTTTTGATCGTAGGCAGAGCTGCCACAAGACGGTTTTCATCTGTGATCACGCCGTCTTTTAAAGGTACGTTAAAATCGCAGCGTACAAGGACTCTTAAGCCCTTAACGTTAATATCATCAACAGATTTTTTGTTAAGCATTATAATTCCTCCAATTTTAAATTCGAGATGTATGTGGCCACTAAGTTCAGCCTTCGCCTTCAGCTCGGCTTCACTAAGTGGTCACAGTAAAACAGGTCCGGCCCGTAGTCTGTTTGACCTACAAGACCGGACCCGTCAAAGGATCTTATTGATCTGCGTTTCAGGCTCAGGTCTTAAGGGCCTGTCCCGTAATTACGCAAACATTATGCTAATTCAGCAAAATATTTGATTGTTCTTACCATCTGGCTTGTGTAGGAGTTTTCGTTGTCATACCAAGCAACAACCTGAACTTCATATAAGTCATCAGCAATCTTGGATACCATAGTCTGTGTTGCATCGAACAGAGAACCATAGGTAATACCGATAATATCGGAAGATACGATAGGATCTTCGTTATATCCATAAGAATCGGAAGCTGCTGCTTTCATAGCTGCGTTGATACCATCAACTGTTACATCGCTGCCTTTAACAACAGCTGTAAGGATTGTTGTGGAACCTGTTGGAACAGGAACACGCTGAGCAGAACCGATGAGCTTGCCGTTTAACTCAGGGATAACAAGGCCGATAGCCTTTGCTGCACCTGTGGAGTTTGGAACAATATTGATAGCTGCTGCTCTTGCACGTCTTAAATCACCTTTTCTGTGAGGGCCATCAAGAACCATCTGGTCACCAGTGTAAGCGTGGATTGTAGACATGATACCACTCTGGATCGGAGCATAGTCATTAAGAGCTTTAGCCATAGGAGCTAAGCAGTTTGTTGTGCAGGAAGCTGCAGAAATGATCTGATCTTCAGGAGTAAGAGTGTTTTCGTTTACGCTGTAAACGATTGTCTTAAGGTCGTTGCCTGCAGGAGCGGAAATAACAACCTTTTTAGCGCCGGCATCAATATGAGCCTGAGCTTTTGCTTTGGAGGTATAGAAACCTGTACACTCAAGAACAACATCTACGCCAAGCTCTCCCCATGGAAGATCTGCAGCATTAGGCATTTTGTAGATTTCGATTTCTTTTCCGTCAACAACGATGGAAGACTCTTTTGCTTCAACTGTGTGGCCGGCATATCTTCCCTGAGAAGAGTCGTACTTTAATAAGTGAGCCAGCATTGCAGGAGCTGTTAAATCGTTGATAGCAACAACTTCATAACCTTCTGCTCCAAACATCTGTCTGAAAGCAAGACGTCCGATACGTCCGAAACCATTAATTGCTACTTTTACTGCCATAATCGTAATTCCTCCTAAGAATAAATTTTTACTTAAAGTTGTTTGGCAACTTTATCACATAAGTAATAATTGCGCATCAATCGCATTACTATTACTACTTTGTCTATTTTACCTAATATCTCCAAAAAATTCAAGTCTATTTATTGTACAAAATAAAATTTTAACAATCTTGCCATATTGCCATATAATTCTGCCAAGTTTTTATTTATTTTTAAAGCCGGGAAAGCAGATTTTCTTTCCCGGCCTATGTATCATCCCTTTATCTGACAATAATACTGGATAATATCCTTCCGGGTAATAATTCCGATAAATACATCCTTATCGTCAATTACGGGAACAAAGTTCTGATTTAATGCCTTGGAGATCAGATCTTCCATATTGGAATCCACATGAACCGGAAGATTATCCATGCGGCGGCTTATATCTGTAATAGGAATATCCTCGGCATTTTTTAATGTAAGATTTACATCCCCTTTAATATACCAGAGCAGGTCGCCTTCTGTCAGGGTTCCTACATAATGGCCTTTCCGGTCAATCATAGGGATGGCAGAATACTGATGATATTCCATTTTCTCCAAAGCCTGTCTCAGGGAATAATCGCTGTAAATATACGCTACATTGCTCTTAGGGGTAAGAAAGAACATAATATTCATAAAACCCTTCTCCTTTGTCAGTTTTTGACCGCCTGCTTTATAATGCCGCCGCCAAGGACCACATCATTATCATAAAAAACCACTGCCTGGCCCGGGGTAATGGCCCGCACCGGCTGGTCAAAAGTACACCGGGCAGTGTCTTTATCCGTCATTTCAACTGTACACCATGCTCCTCCATGGGCATAACGGACTTTGGCAAACACCCGTAAAGGTTGTTTTGGCGGTTCAATGGCCATAAAATTCAGATTTTGGGCAATGAGTTCTCTTGAAAATACGTCTTCATTTTCCCCAATGACCACCTCGTTTGTGTCCGGGCGGATCTGTGTAACAAATACCGGATGCCCCATAGCCAGGCCAAGACCCTTTCTCTGACCTACTGTATAGTGAGTGATCCCCTGGTGGCGTCCCAGTACATTTCCATGAATATCCACAAAGTTCCCCTGGGGAGCTTTCTTCCCGGTATAATCCTCCAGGAAACGGGTATAATCTCCATCCGGCACAAAGCAAATATCCTGACTGTCCGGCTTTGCAGCGACTTTAAGGCCGATTTTTTCCGCTATGGCACGGATTTCATCCTTTGTATACTGGCCTACAGGCATTAAAGTGTGGGAAAGCTGCTCCTGGGTCAGATTATAAAGGGCATAGGTCTGATCCTTGCTGCTTGGCGCCGCTTTTAGGGCATAACGCCCATTGTCAAGACAGACCACCTGAGCGTAATGCCCTGTAGCAATATAATCTGCGCCAAGGGCAAGACATCTTTGCAGAAGCGCTTCCCACTTAACATAGCGGTTACACCGGATACAGGGATTTGGCGTGCGTCCAAGGCTGTATTCCCGAACAAAATCTTCAATAACAAAATCCTTAAATTCTTTTTTAAAATTCATGACATAGTAGGGAATACCAATGGTCTGAGCTACTGCCCTGGCATCATCTACGGCTGTTAATCCGCAGCAGCCGCCGTTTTCTTCCTGAGTCTGAGCATCCTCATCCTGCCAGATCTGCATAGTCACTCCAATGACATCATATCCCTGTTCTTTTAAAAGCCAGGCTGCCACGGAAGAATCCACACCGCCGGACATTCCCACAACAACTTTCTTCTTTTCCATTTTAAACACCTTTGCCGGGCTTAGGAAGTTTTTAGTAATCTTCCTCTTCTTCCTCTTCGCTAATGTCAGACTTAGGTTTTTCCAGGCCTTCGATCTTAATGCCCTGTTTCTCACAATAGTCCCACAATGCAGCGTGAATTGCTTCTTCTGCCAAAAGGGAGCAGTGAACCTTTACCGGAGGCAGACCGTCTAAAGCTTCCATAACTGCCTTGTTAGTTACTTCTAAAGCTTCATAAATGGTTTTGCCTTTTACAAGTTCTGTGGCCATACTGCTTGTTGCTACCGCAGCGCCGCAGCCGAAGGTTTTAAATTTTACATCACGGATAACCTGGTTTTCATCAATATCAAAATAAATCCGCATAATATCGCCGCATTTGGCATTACCTACAGTTCCCACACCGCTGGCATTTTCAATTTCTCCTACATTTCTCGGATGCTGGAAATGATCCATTACTTTCTCACTGTACACTTGTTTTTCCTCCGTTTCTATAATCGTTCTATAATGGTTTACTGCATCGGCTTATGGCTCCGTCCGGACATAAAATCCTCATAAAGAGGAGACATAGCCCGCAGATGTTCTACAATTTCTTTGATCTTGTCAACCACATAATTTATATCCTCTTCCGTATTATCTTCTCCAAGGGTCAGACGCAGAGAGCCGTGAGCGATCTCATGAGGCAGTCCGATAGCCAAAAGCACATGGGAAGGATCCAGGGATCCGGACGTGCAGGCAGAACCGCTGGATGCACAAATCCCGGCCATATCCAGCATGATCAAAAGAGACTCTCCTTCAATAAACTGGAAGCTGAAGTTTACGTTGTTTGGAAGGCGGCGCTGATGATCCCCGTTTAACCGTACATAAGGAATCTCCTTATAGATTCTGGAAATCAACAACTCTCTCAGCTTAAGTTCATGGTCGGTGCGTTCCTTCATGGTTGCCTGGGCAATCTCTACAGCCTTGGCAAAGCCAACGATTCCGGGAACATTTTCTGTTCCTGCACGACGCTTGCGCTCCTGAGCTCCGCCGTGGATAAAGGAGCGGATTTTTATACCTTTTCGAATATACAAAAAGCCGATCCCCTTCGGGCCATTCAGCTTATGAGCACTGGCACTGAGCATGTCAATATGGCACTCATCTACATTAATCGGAAGCTGGCAGTAAGCCTGTACCGCGTCTGTGTGGAATAAGATCCCATGTTCGTGGGCGATTTCGCCGATCTCCTTAATAGGCTGGATGGTACCGATCTCATTATTGGCATACATTACTGAGATCAATATTGTAGTTGGACGAATAGCCTTTTTAAGTTCATCCAGTTTCAGGATACCGTTTTCATCCACATCTACATAGGTGACTTCAAAGCCCCGTTTTTCCAAATACTGACATGTATGAAGGACCGCATGGTGCTCAATGGTGGATGTGATAATGTGATTTCCTTTGGCAGCCATAGCCTCAGCCGTAGCGATCAGAGCCCAATTATCACTTTCTGTACCTCCTGCGGTAAAATAAATATTTTCAGGTGTTGTCCCAAGGGTACCGGCAATCACTTCTCTGGCGCTGGTAATCACGCCTTTATTTTTTGCACCCATATCATAAATGCTTGATGGATTGCCATATTTTTCTGTAAAATACGGAAGCATGGCCTCCACAACCTCCGGCCTGGCCGCTGTGGTAGCTGCATGGTCCAGATAAATGGTTTTTTTCATCCTCAACACTCCATTCCTTGTATTACACTGCCGTCACTATAATGACAGCCATTACGGATAACTTCTTCCAGGGTCATTGTGTCTACTACTTCATTTATACTGTCGTTAATACGTTTCCATACATATTTTGTCACACAGGAATCATATTTATCGCAAGACTGGTCATCCGGACACTGGACAACATTGAGATTGCCTTCCAGGGCTCTTAAAACATCGCCTACAGTGATTTCTTTAACATCTCTGGCAAGCCTATATCCCCCGTTGGTTCCACGGATACTTGTCACGATCCCTGCTTTTTTCAGTTTTGCAATGAGCTGCTCCAGATAACCTTCCGACAAGCCCTGCCGGGAGGCAATGCTGCTGATAGATACGGCAGCATCCGAACCATGAACAGCCAGATCCACTACTGCTCTTAAGCCGTAGCGTCCTTTCGTTGACAACCGCATAAAATGACCTCCGTTAAATTCCCACTAATTTACTAGGATTTCATCAACAATATATCATGTTCCCATATAAAAGTCAATGGTCATTGTCCCATAAATTCTATAAATTCTTCTTCGGTCATAATGGGAATGTTAAGCTCCCTGGCTTTTTTATTTTTTGAGGATGTGGATGTACTGTCATTATTGATCAGATAATCAGTTTTTGAGGACACAGAGCCAGCCACTTTGCCGCCTTTTGACTCAATTAAAGCTTTCAGAGCCCCGCGATTGGCAAAATGATTTAAACTTCCCGTGATCACAAATGTTTTTCCTGAAACCGCAGTGTCGTTATCCTCTTCTGCCTCTTTTTCGATCTGAACTTCCTGCAAAAGATGTTCTACCATAGTTCGATGCTTTTCACTGGCGAAAAACTCCACAACGCTGTCCGCAATCACCTGACCGATTCCGGGAATATTTGTAAACGCCTCAGCTTCAGCATTTTCAATAGCTGTTAAGTCCTGAGAAAATGCCTTGCATATCAGTCGGGCATTTGCCAGGCCAACCCCCGGGATACCAAGACTGTAAATAAATTTAGGGAGAATGATCTTTCTTGCCTTTTTAATCGATTCCTCCAGATTGGCGTAGGACTTTTCCCCGAAACCATCCATCTGGGTGATGGTGTCTTTAAAACGATTCAGCCGGAAAATATCCGCAAATTCATGGATAAACCCTTTTTGTACAAATTTTTCCAAAGTGGCTTCAGACAGACCTTCAATGTTAAAAGCATCGCGGCTGACAAATAAAGTATAGGCTTTAATTTTTTTTGCCGGGCAGTCCGGGTCTGTACAATACAGCGACTTAGTATCATTCACCTGCTGGATCCGTGTAGGGCTGCCGCATACGGGACAGACTTGAGGAATCGGCAGATTTCCCGACTCTGTTAAATTTCTGGCAATCTGAGGAATGATCATATTGGCCTTATAAACTTCAATGGTATCTCCGATTCCCAGCTTTAAGCTTTCGATAATACTGATATTGTGGACGCTTGCTCTGGAAACCGTGGTCCCTTCCAGCTCTACCGGCTCAAATACTGCTACAGGATTGATCAGGCCGGTCCGTGAAGCGCTCCATTCTACCTGGAGCAAATGGGTCTGGGCTGTTTCGTCCGCCCATTTAAAGGCCATGGAATCTCTCGGAAACTTTGCCGTAGTTCCAAGAGAACGGCTGTACTCAATGTTATCATAGGTGAGTACCAGGCCATCCGAGGGAACATCATTTTTTTCAATATGGCTGGAAAAATATTGCACAGCTTCATCAATATTTTCCCGGGTGACCGTTTTATATTCTACAATATCAAATCCAAGAGACTTAAGCCATTCCATCTGACAAATCCGGGAATTATGAAAATCCACTCCATCTGCCCGTACAAGAGTAAAAGCAAAAAAATGGACATTTCTTTTGGCTGTAATTTCATTATTCAACTGACGCACAGACCCGCTGCAAAGGTTTCTGGGATTTTTATATCGGGCATCCACATCTTCAATCTGATCGTTGATTTTTTTAAAATCCGAATATTTGATTACTGCCTCCCCTCTTAAGATCAATTCCCCGTTATAGGAAATCCTGTGGGGCAGGTTTTTAAATACCCGGGCATTATTTGTGATCACTTCGCCGATTTCTCCGTTTCCCCGGGTTACAGCTTTGGCAAGAACCCCGTTTTGGTAAGTCAAAACAATGGTAAGCCCGTCCAGCTTCCAGGACAGAGAGCCTTTGTGATCTCCAAGCCAGGCTTTTAATGCTTCCACATCTTTTGTCTTGTCCAGAGAAAGCATCGGAGATTCATGGGCTTCTTTTGGAAGCTCACTTAAAACCTCATATCCCACATGGACAGAAGGACTGTTAGAAAGGACTGTTCCGGTTTCTTTTTCAAGGGCAAGCAGCTGATCATAAAGAGCATCGTATTCATAATTGCTCATAATCTCCCGGTCTTCCTGATAGTAAGCTTTTGCCGCATCATTTAACGTGGCCACCAGGGCCTTCATTTTTTCTATTTTTTGTTCCATGATTTTTCCTCACTTCTGGTTTTATCATTTTTTTCATTACAGTCAGTTCTTTTTGCGTTAAAGGTCTCCAGCAGCCTTCAGGCAAATCTCCCAGGCGGATATTCATAATGCGGATCCGCCGCAGCATGACCACCTTATATCCCAGTGTTTGACACATCCTCCGGATCTGGCGGTTTAAGCCCTGGGTCAGGGTAATATGAAAAATATCCTTTCCAGTCTGACGGACCTGACAGGGACGAGTAGTTACCTTTAACTCATCCAAATACACGCCCTGACTCATTTTCCGGATAAAAGAAGCATCTACAGGACGGTTGACTTTTACAACATATTCTTTTTCATGGCCTGCTGCAGCCCGCATAATGCCATTGACGATCTCCCCATCACTTGTAAGCAGGAGCAGGCCTTCAGAATCCTTATCCAGCCGTCCTACAGGAAATACCCTTTGAGGAAGGTGAAGGAAATCGATGACATTATCCTTGTCATTTTTCGTAGTACACACGATCCCTCTTGGTTTATTCAAGGCAATATAAGTATGCTCCGGAGCCTGGGGATTTATTTTCTTCCCGTTCACCCTTATATCTTCTTCTCCAGTGACCTTTTCTCCTACAGAAGCTTTGCGGCCGTCAACCGTAATTTTTCCTCCGGCGATCCAGTCATCTGCTTCTCTTCTGGAGCAAACGCCATGAGCACTTAAATATTTATTTAAACGTACCGTTTCTTTTTCAGTCACACTTTATTCTCCTTATTATCCAATAACACTGACGGGTAACATCTCTCCACTAGGTTCGGTCGGCGCCTAACGGCTTGACCTCACCAAGGGTCAAGATGTGCGTTCCCACTAAATTCAAGCTGCGCCCTGCGGGCTTGCTTTCATTAAGTGGTCACAGCAAAAAGCAGCTGTCATTATTATACGACAACTGCTTTTAGGTTACCACTTAAATTTTTCCTGACGCTTAAGAACTTTGGCTCTCACTTTCCGGGCTGTTCTCGCTGGTCTGGTTTTCATCAGAGGCATTTGTTTCGGATCCGGAGACGGTTTCACTTTCATTGACAGAGGTGTCGGATAAGCTCTGACTTTCTGTAGTTTCACCGCTTTCTGCTTCACTATTTTCCCCGGCAGTGAGCTGACGAATAAAGGCCGCCGCGTCCGGATCTTCAGCCATGATCTTTGTCAGCTTGTCGCTGGCCTGAGTATATACCTGGCTAATATCCTTTTCTTTAATCAGATCATTAATATACATTTGAAGTTCTGTGCTGTATACATAATCCGAAGCACTGTCACTGTATTCTCCGGGGTAAATATAATAGCTGCCGTCTTCCTTTTGCATAACATAGACATAGGCCACATTGGGAATGAGAGTTTCAATTCCGTCAATCTTCAGATCATCATAAATAAAAACAACCTTGGAGGTATCGTCCATACCGTTTTTTATGTAACAAACCGTATTTTCATATCCGGTAATGATCTTGGCTGTCGCGGTAATCACATCCGCGTTCATTACCTGAGAAGTGTTGTAGATCGTCTTTAATGATTCAATATCCGCCTGAGCAAAAGCAGTGCGATATTGAAGGATCAGAGATTCGATCTGAGCCTGGGTATCCGCCCCTGTGGTCTGCCCGTCACTGTTATCTTCGGCTCCTCCCTGGCTTTCCTGGTCCTGCGCATCATTTCCGGTTTCTGAAGCTGTCTGAGTATTAGTGTCAGTGTTTGCGTCATTGCTCCCCGTGAGATTGAAAATTATAGCTGCAATTATGGCAACGATGGCAATAATGATCAAAATGACCATTATGATTTTTTTGTGCTCACCTGATGCATGATTTTGCACTGTGGTTTTCATAGCTTTTCTCCTTTGAAATAATTGCAATTTTTACCACATACATTGTATCAAAAAACCACTTAAAAAGCAATACACATTAATTTGACGCCATTCGACACCACTTTGTACCCAAAATGTCGGTTTTTTTATGCTTCTTGTTTTTATATCTTCCAGATATTCTATTCCGATGGACATACGATACATCAGCAAAATCATGGGGCTGTATGAAAAAAATTCGTAATTTACTAATTTTTTCAATTTTTTTTAAAAAACACTTGCATTTTCAAAAAAAATGGGTTATACTACTCAAGTATCTGTAGCTCAGTGGATAGAGCACTGGCCTCCGGAGCCAGGTGCGAGGGTTCGATTCCCTTCAGGTACATACTTAAGAAGGCGATGACTTTTTCAGGTCATCGCCTTCTTCTTTTACTTAAGCCGCTCTTCCAAAGCATCTACAACAGTCTGGAGCACTTTCACCCGGGCATAATATTTGGAATTGCCTTCTACGATCACCCAGGGAGCATGGGGTGTGGATGTTCGCACGATCATCTCGTTAACCGCTTCTTCATACTGAGGCCATTTTTCTCTATTCCGCCAATCCTCATCTGTAATCTTCCACTGTTTTTCCGGATTTTCCATGCGTTCTTTAAATCGACGTTCCTGCTCATCTTTATCAATGTGCATCCAGAACTTAATGATCACAGTGCCTGCATTTGCCAAATGCTCTTCCATCTGATTAATTTCTTTATAAGCTCTCTGCCATTCCGCTTTTGTGCAGAAGCCCTCGATCCTCTCTACCATAACCCGGCCGTACCAGGTGCGGTCAAATATGGCAATATGACCGGCTTTGGGCATATTATTCCAGAACCGCCACAGATAATGATGGGCTTTCTCAATATCATTTGGTGAAGCCGTAGGAATTACTTCATAGCCTCTGGGATCCAGCCTTGCTGTAAGCCTTTTAATAGCGCCTCCCTTGCCGCCGGCGTCCCATCCCTCAAAAGCAAGAACAACAGGGATGCGCCTCCGGTAAAGCTCACTGTGCATTTTAGAAAGCTTGGTCTGGAGCTCGTCCAGTTTTTTCTTGTATACATCTTTAGAAAGACTCTTGGAAAGATCCACTCCGTCCAATACAGAGGTTCTAAAGGTTGTTTCCGGTTCATCCGGCTTTGCTTCTTCGGCGGCAGGAATTGCTTTTGCCGTATTTACTTCTTTTATCTTTGCCTCAAGCATATCTGAAACCGTAGCAAGGATTTTTGCAGAGGCATACTCCCGGTCTGTGGCTTCAATAATGGTCCACGGAGCAAAATCTGTATCCGTTTTCTCCATCATATCTTCATAGACGCCCACATATTCATCATATTGTTTATTATGCTTCCAATCTTCAGCTGTAACTCTCCACCGGGTCTCTTCTGATGCTTCAAGCTTCTCAAAACGTTTTTTCTGTTCTTTCTTGGAAATGTGGAGAAAGAACTTAATGATCAGTGTACCATCTACAGAAAGCTGTTCTTCAAAAGAAACAATCTCATTATATGCGTTCATCAGCTGTTCTTTGCTTACCCGGCCGTCCATGCGGTCTTTAAGCACCCGATTATACCAGCTCCGGTCAAACAGGTGCATACGTCCCTTTGCCGGTGTTTTAGTCCAGAAACGCCACAAAAATGGACGCATGGCTTCCTCTTCGTTTTCCTTCTGGATCGTATATACTTTAAAGCCTCTGGGATCCATAGGCTGGATCAGCCGGTTGATCAATGTGCCTTTCCCCGATGCGCCCCAGCCTTCAAAAATGATCATTACAGGGATACCGCAGGCCTTTGCTTCCCTTTGCAGCCTGGCAACCTTTGCATCCAGCCGATCCAGCAGCTCCTTTGCCTCCTTTTTCTTTAATTTTTTTGAAAGATCAATACACTCCAGCATAAAATGCTCCTCCTTTTTTTATTAATGTATCTTATTCCGTTATTTTTCATTCACCAGCCCATTCATCCCCCGCAGAATAACGGATATTGATATTGCCATCCGGCGTTCAGTTTCGCTCCAGTCGGCGCCTGTCGCTTGTCTCATCATATTAATAGATAGCAACATTTTATCATATCAAATGTATAAAAAAAAGCCCTATATATCTGATAAATACTGAAAATTTCAGATATATAGGGCTTTATGATCATTCGCTTTTTTTATTTGGCATAATCCACAACACGGGATTCGCGGATGACATTTACTTTCACTTGTCCGGGGTACTCCATCTCAGATTCAATACGTTTTGAAATATCCCGGGCTAAAAGAATCATATCATCATCGCTGACCTGTTCCGGTACAACCATGATCCGAATCTCTCTCCCCGCCTGTATAGCAAAAGATTTATCAACGCCTTTAAAATCATTGGCAATATCTTCTAATTGTTTTAATCTGTTAGTGTAAGTTTCCAAAGTTTCTCTGCGCGCTCCTGGTCTGGCGGCAGAAATTGTATCAGCAGCCTGCACGATACATGCAATCAAAGAGGTTGGCTCAACATCTCCGTGGTGAGCCTCCACGGCATTAATGACAATAGGTGACTCCTTATATTTGCGGCAAAGATCCACACCGATCTGAATATGGGACCCTTCCATCTCATGGTCAACGGACTTGCCAATATCATGGAGCAGTCCGGCACGTTTGGCCATGCGCACATCTACACCGATCTCTGCAGCTAAAAGGCCAGACAGGTGTGCCACTTCAATAGAGTGTTTTAATGCATTTTGTCCATAGCTTGTACGGAACTTCATCTTGCCCAGCAGACGCACCAGCTCTGGATGGATTCCGTGAACGCCTACTTCCAGGGTTGCGGCTTCGCCTTCTTCCCGGATCATCGTCTCCACTTCTTTCTGGGCTTTTTCAACCATCTCTTCGATCCTTGCCGGATGGATACGTCCGTCAACAATAAGCTTTTCCAAAGCGATCCTTGCCACTTCACGGCGGATAGGATCAAAGCTGGAAAGTATAACCGCTTCCGGAGTGTCATCAATGATCAGGTCAATGCCTGTCAGAGTTTCTAATGTACGAATGTTGCGCCCTTCTCGTCCGATAATACGTCCCTTCATCTCATCATTAGGAAGGGGAACAACAGAAATCGTCGTCTCTGCCACATGATCGGCAGCGCACTTCTGGATAGCTGTTACAACATACTCCTTGGCTTTCTTGGATGCTTCCTCTTTTGCCTTGCTTTCAAGGTCTTTGACTAACATCGCTGTTTCATGTTTTACTTCGTCTTCAACAGTTTTTAAAAGATATTCTTTTGCTTGTTCGGAGGTTAAACCTGAGATTCTCTCTAATTCTTGTACCCTTTGCTCGTTCAGTGTTTCCACTTCCTGACGCATCTTATTCAGACGGTCTTCCTTGGATGCCAGCTGACTCTCTTTTTTCTCAAGGGAATCGGCTTTTCGATCCAAAGCTTCTTCTTTGCCGAGCACACGTTTTTCATACTTTTGCAATTCCGCTCTGCGTTCTCTGCTTTCGCGTTCAAGCTCATTCTTATTTTTCAGAGCTTCTTCTTTAACTTCCAGCAGGCCTTCACGCTTTTTGGTTTCAGCTGTTTTCATAGCCTCGTCAATGATCTCACGAGCCTTTTCCTCAGCTGTGCCAATTTTGCTTTCAACAACTTTCTTTCTATAAGAAATTGCCACATTCCAGGCAACAACCGCAGTAATGATCACAGCAATGATAATTGCTGGTATTGCTACATATAACGGCAGCACAAGAGCACCTCCTTATTTAATTTTCATTGTACAGATATACAACATATAAATTTTATACTTTTTTTCATGTTATGTCAAGTGGCATAACGATTATTTTTAGACATAGTAACTAAAAACAGCTGTCAATATATATTAAATACTGTCAAATTCCTTGACAATATTGGCAATATCACCATATTTATACCCGCGGCGGAGGAGATACTGGAAAACTTTCTGTCGTTTCTCCGGAGCCATGTGGCAAACATCGCCAAATTTCTTTTCACAGATCTTTCGGATCTTTTCCGTATCATCAATCTCCTGCTCTTCCATCCCAAGTTCTATGGTCTGAGGGTCGATCCCTCTGGCCAGAAGCGTCTGGTAAATGATCTGACGGCTTTTGCTCCCGCCGTAGGTCAGCAGATAATTTCTCACATAGCGTTCATCATCCAGATAGTGATAAGAATCTACATAGGCCACCGCCTGGTCCGCAGTTTCCGGATCAAATCCCTGGCGCAGCAGTTTCTCTTTCAGCTCATGACGGGTATGGTCTCTCCGGCCTAAAAGATCCAATGCCTTTTTCTTGGCCCCACGTAAAACAACGGT
The DNA here is from genome assembly GCA_018713145.1 of Candidatus Scybalocola faecavium. Lineage (GTDB taxonomy): Bacteria > Bacillota > Clostridia > Lachnospirales > Lachnospiraceae > Catenibacillus > Catenibacillus faecavium. The sequence goes on along the minus strand of DVFP01000012.1, from coordinate 14,690 downwards.
GTCATAAATCTCGTCATATTCTTCCCGGGACAATTCCCTGCCCGGACGCAGCTGCCACGCATCAGCCACAGAGGGCGGCAGGATCCATACAGTTTCCTCATTTAAAACAACCCGGACTTTGGCCCGGGTTATCTTTTCAACTTGTGTAACAATCATGGAAATCACTGTTCAGCCTGATCCATCAGAGGAAATAAGGTGGAATCTTCCCCTTCAGGGACCGGGGTCTCGCCAGAAGTCTCTGTGGAAGGTGCAAGGCCGAAATGAGCCCGAACTTTATTCTCCACTTCATCCAGGATCTGAGGATGCTCCTTCAAGTATTGTTTTGTATTTTCACGGCCCTGGCCGATCTTCGCTTCATTATAAGAATACCATGCGCCGCTTTTTACAATAATGCCTACGTTTGCAGCCAGATCCAGCACATCCCCTTCCCGGGAAATGCCCTTTCCGAACATAATATCAAACTCAGCCTCCTTAAATGGCGGAGCAATCTTATTTTTAACAACCTTGATCCGCACCCGGTTGCCGACAATCTCACCGCCCATTTTCAAGGACTCAATACGGCGAATATCCAGACGGATAGAGGAATAAAACTTCAACGCACGTCCTCCGGTGGTAGTTTCGGGACTTCCAAACATGACTCCTACTTTTTCACGGAGCTGGTTGATGAAAATAACGATACAATTTGAACGGCTGATCGCTGCAGTAAGCTTCCTTAATGCCTGGGACATAAGACGGGCCTGAAGTCCCACATGGCTGTCTCCCATATCGCCGTCAATCTCGGCTTTGGGGACCAGAGCTGCAACTGAGTCAACAACAACAATGTCCACAGCTCCGGAGCGAACCATAGTCTCTGTGATCTCCAAGGCCTGCTCACCGTTATCCGGCTGGGATATGTAAAGATTATCAATATCAACGCCAATGTTCCGGGCATAGGCCGGATCTAAAGCGTGCTCAGCATCAATAAAACCTGCAATGCCTCCCCGCTTCTGGACTTCGGCCACCATGTGCAGGGTCACGGTGGTCTTACCGGAGGATTCAGGTCCATAGATCTCGATGATCCTTCCCTTAGGGATACCGCCAAGACCAAGGGCCAGATCCAGACTCAAAGCACCTGTGGGAACCGTCTCTACATCCATGGAGGAACCCTTATCTCCCAGCTTCATTACAGATCCCTTGCCATACTGCTTCTCAATCTGAGCCAGGGCAGCGTCCAGGGCTTTTAATTTTTCACTTTTATCCAATGTCTTTTCATTTTTATCTGCCATAATATGCTCTTCCTTTTCTTAAAATTAAACACGAACATTTGTTCTTTGCAAGATTATTTTAATCGATTATATTTCTCTTGTCAATATACTAAATATTATACTTATACAGAAAAAACTGTAAACTGTTTTTTTCCATGTTCCTTTGACAAACCATCCCCTTTTTCGCCAAAACGGCGCCGTATTTTTTCACTTTTAACGTAATTTGCCGCAGATTGTCGGCAAGCTTCAGATGCTTATCAAAAAATGAAAATGCCCTTTTTGAAAGACGTTTGTTAAGCCGCTTTCAAAAGGGCAGTAATGGGCAGCCGTTTATCTGATCCCGGCATTTGCCGGTCGGATCGGACAAAAAGTGTTTATCTCAGGATTCGTAAAGCTGATTATAGGCTTTTTCAATAATATAATTCATATATTCCTCTTTTATATCCGGCTCCTTCTGGAGCAGCATCTGTTTCATCAACTCCTGGCAGGCAAAATACGCCTCCTCCGGAGAAGTCTCCCCGTCATGGCAGCGGTCCAGACGGGTCTTTTGCTCATCTGAGCACAGCCAGTCTAAAAGATTTTGAAAGCTTTCTTTTTCTGAAGTCATACGTTTTTTATATTCTCCGGCTTTTTTCAGGGAAGAAATCCCCATAACCAGGAAAACCACAAACAGAACTGCTAAAACACCATAAAAAATATACTGCATCACAGGATCCAGGGAAAGATGAATCACATCAGTAATGATCAGAAGAAGGACGATCAGCCCTGCCGCCCCCAGGATCGTAAGCATATATCCGCTGGAACGGGTATCACTATACTTTTCTTCAGGACGTACATAGGTGGCCGTATGCTCCCGAAGCTTACGGCTTAAATCTTCCTCGGTAAGCTCTTCTTCCTCATCCTCTTGTTTATCTGTGTCTTTATCAGCGATCTCGTCCTCATTATCAGGGGATTGATCATCAAGGTCTTTCTCGCCATCAGATACTTTATCTTTAGCAGGCTCTTCCTGCGTCTTATCCTCTTCCAGAGATGCCACCAAAGGTGTGTGGCAGTCTGCGCATACTTCTATCCCCTCAATATATTCTGTTTTGCATTTTGGACACCAGGGCATATAAAAGTTCCTCCTCACTTAAGTTCAATCTTTATCCTCATCCTTAGGCTTTGGATAGTAGTCATCCACAGTATATCCGGTTCCCTGTTTTTTGTTGGATTTTTCACCGGAAGCTGCAGAATCAAAAAATGAATGGCCGCGGAAATGCTCCCCATATTTTCCATCGGTGCCGTCCAGTCCGGCATCAATATAGCGTTTATTCAGGATCGTGCCAACATGAACCTGCTTTTGGATCAGTTTCAGTATTCCGTACACGCCGGCAAGACACACAACGGCGATGACTGCAGCGATCATCACAGAATCAAGCTGAATATTTAAAAACTCCAGGACAATGGAGATCAAATTTGCTCCCACATGACAAAGTACCGGAGCCAGCATAGTCTGATACTTTTCATACACAAAGATCATAAGCAGACCCATAACAAAACCGTAGATCCCCTGGATCAGGTTGCCGTGATACAGGCCAAAGATCAGGGATGAAATGATCATGGCCATATTTGCGCTCATGTAATCTTTCATGCGATTATACATAAGACCCCTGAAAATAAACTCTTCCACCACAGGCATGACTATGCCGGCTGCCGCGATCTGCATGAGCACGGATTGGGAAAATATCGTCTGTGAAGCAGACTCATAGCCTTCAAATACCTGTCCGGCCTGGGATAAAGTGGCCAGCAGACTTGCCGCGAGGCTGGCAAAGATTCCTACCAAAATGCAGTAAACAAGAGTCCCCTTTTTCAAGGTACGCTTATCGCCCACATACTTTCTGTACGTCATGTCCTTAAGAAACATGCGGATAAGAAGCGGCAGGGAAAGCAGTCCGCTGAGCAGGTAAATAGGCACAGAGGCTTCCAGAGAACGAAGGATCAGCTCTTGAGTAAACTCTTCCATGTCCATAGTGGCCATACTCCCGGCCATCTGATATGTAATAACAAAAGAACCGATAAAAGACACTACCAGCATGATCCCATAATACAAAAGGATGGGCGATATATACCGCCATAATTTTTTTCCCGGGCTATCGTAACTCAAAATAAAACTCCTTTACCATAAATATTCGTACCGGCTTTTTAAGGCCCCGCCAACAGCCCTTCCAGGGCAATGGCGGGAACAAACGCCAGTTGACCATATTATAGCCTATTTTCTGTGTCTTTTGTGTGTTTTTCCAAAAAAGTTATAAAAAATTTATGATTCATTTACTGTCTCTCTAAGTCTGCCCTTATGCCGACAGGGCCACCAAACAGCGTCTGCCCCCTACTTCCGCTTAGGTTTAAGGGCCCAGGAGGCCCTCCACAGAAGAAAGACCATAAGGACAAGCTGCACCAGAACACTTATTATGATCCAGTGTTCGCTGAAAAATCTGGGAATACCAAGACCTTCATAAAATACAAGGCCTGCGATGGAGGCATCTGCCATCTGGCGGATCAAAACAGCCACAATCGTCATGCCGGGATTCAGCAGCAGGATCAGGGCCGCCAGACCGATCATTTCCTTGTTTACCATACCGGAGGAAAGACCGATAAAAGAAAATGCCAGGACAAGCAGAACGGTTCCCGCGCAAAGGCCAAGAACGATCCCATAGGCAGCAACCGTGGCGGACGGCGTCTTTTTACATACAGCAGAACAGGTAATGCCAATGGTTCCGAAAAAAATTGCTGTAAATATGAGGTAAACAATAATATACAGGACATCCTGCAGAGAGATTCCGCCAAAAATAAATACAATGGAAATTACAGGAATGCTGGAAATAACTAAAAGGACAATCATGCTCACAGAAGACATAAGCTTTCCTGAAATAATTCCAAATGGGGTCATGCGGGTTGTCAGGAGAATATCCAGCGTCTGCCGTTCCCGTTCTCCCGATATGGTACTGGCAGTAAGGGCCGGAATAATAAAAGCCAAAAGGACGCCTTCGATGGAAATGACCACAATGTACAGCAAAATCACAGAAGTAAAATCCATAAGGCCGGACCACTGGGCATTGCCTATGATAGTATAAAAGATCAAAAGGCTGATAAATGCCAGCACACTGTTATAAATAAGCATCACCACCGGAAGCCGGGCACTGCGCACACTTAATTTGAGTTCTTTTTTGAAAACCGGATTAATTTGCATAAAAAGTCCCCCCCCCAGTGCTTGTTGTAATCTGCATAAACAAAGATTCTAAAGTGCCTTCCTCCCGGGCAAAAGACCGTACCGGAAGCTGCCGGTCCACCAGGGCTTCCAGCAGCCCTGCTTCTTCCCACGCGTCTCCTTTAAAGTCGATGCGGATCACATTATCCTTATAAGACAGGTTTTCAACTAAAGGCTGCTTCTTTAAGAAAGCTACTGTCTGCTCTACCTGATCCATCATGGTAATAACCAGGGGATTGGCTGATGCGATCATGGCCAGGATTTCATCCACGGCTCCCTGGAGGACCATTTGCCCTGATTGGATGATCCCAATGCTGGTACACATTTCGGAAAGCTCGGGAAGAATGTGGGAGCTGACCAGAATGGTTTTTCCCATATCTGCCAGATTTTTAAGAATCTCTTTCATTTCAAAACGTGCTCTCGGATCCAGGCCGGAGGCCGGCTCATCCAGGATCAAAAGCTTAGGGTCATGGATCAGACATCTGGCCAAGCAAAGTCTCTGCTTCATTCCTCTTGACAGATCATCCACATAAAAGCCTGTTTTGTCGGCCAGATTGACCATATCTAAAAGCTTCATGCACAGCTGGCGGGCGGCAAGTCCGGTTAGGCCGTAGATGGAAGCATAAAATTCCATATACTCCATTACCTTCAGATTATCGTAAACACCGAAAAAGTCCGGCATATAACCGATCTTATCTTTTAAATGGCGCCGATCCTTAAGGGCGTCTGTGCCGTCTACACAGACCTGCCCTCCATCTGCCTTCAGCAAACCGCAGATGATCCGCATGGTGGTGGTTTTACCGGCACCGTTAGGACCGACAAAGCCGAAAAGCTCCCCTTCTTTTATAGAGAAAGACAGACCGTCCAGGGCGGCAAAGCTTCCGTAATATTTATAAAGATTTTCAATCTCAAGCATTACTCTTCCCTCCCTGTCATGGAAAACACCGGTAAAGCCGATGATTCATATGTGTCTTTTTCCGTCTTTTCAACCATGATTCTAAGTTTGCCGTTAAAAACATAAGGCTGAAGCTGCCCGGAATCCATTTCAGAAGAATCTTCCTCAAAGACCGGATCCCAGTTCTCTGTCGTCCAGTTATAAAAATAGTAAAGCAATGGATTTTCCATATTATGGTTTTCAGACTGCAGATTCAAAGACAGGACTGTTTTGATCTGAGATGGAATGTTACATTCAAATATAGCTTCATCACTATAGAAAAATCCATCCATACTATCAATTTCTCCGGACAAAAGCGTACATCCGTAAAGGATATTCGGAACAGAATAAATGCCGTTTTCTGAGAGATTCAGGGAAACATCCTTTTTCAGCAGTACATTTCCGGATACGCTGTAGTTACAATTTTCAACAATATCCACCGGATAACCTTCCACAAAAGCATAAAAGCTGTAATCCGGCTTTACTGTATATGGTATATACAACGCTGTTGCGCACATATATCCGTTAAGCATCCGCCGACGGGCCGGATGCTCATCCAAAGCCGGAATGGATCCGGGAACGTCATAGTAGCTTGCAATTTCATAAGAAACTGCACGATCTATATCAAAACTTTCCCCAGCCTTTAAAGAATCTACAAGAAAAATCCTGTGATCCAGTTTTAAAAATGCATTTTCCAGATCGTACCCTGTATTATTTGTAATCGTTCCTGTATAGCTACCATCATAATAGGTAATGTTAATATCCACATTTTGTTCCAGCAGGGATGGCTGGTCAGATTCAAAATACCATGTATCAAATGAATTTGTGTTAAGCACCTGGATATGTGTTGCATCAGTGTCATAAAAAAATTCCAGATTATATCTCGGATTATCCTCGAAAGCTTCCTCCGACGAGGAAGATCGTCTAAACAACTGATAATTATAGGAAGATACCGGGCGCACTGTATACTGATTCCCTATGGTAAAATCAAAACCGGAATTTTGGGGAGAAGTTATACTAAAATAGCTTCTTTCATAAGTCTCTCCCGCCTCACCTATATCCAGGACAATTCCATAATTCATATAAGGGCTGCCCTGCCGGGCTGAACTTCCTGCAAGAAAAACAATTCCTGTAAAAAGAAATGCTGTTAAAGGCACCAATCCCCAGATCCAGTGACGCTTATCCTTTTTCTTTAACAAAACATAAGTTAAAGGTGAAACAAGGGCAATATAGATCACAACGATCACAACAAAAATTCCTATTTGAGGCAGGCGTCCGTCAATATAATTAGACAGCATATCCTGGACATAGTAATCACTTATGGATACAGGCCGGAAACTTCCCTGCTGTGAAATATCTGTCAGGGTTAAAATCATATTTTGTAGAGCTGCCATGGCATATTGCCAGCTTCCAAAAGCTTCACTGCCCAGATCATAGGATAGAATAAAAATGTTCCCATTGCCCATTTTCAGAGTTTGACATAAAAATTCCGGATAAGACTGGCTGTTTTCTATGGTCAGATCGGCGGCTTCTATCTGAACTGGCTGGATCTGATCAAGGGTTTCTGAAATAAAAGAAGTCTCCTGATCATCCTCCACAGTGGCAATGGCAATGTCCGATGATGCCTCGCCCCCTTCTTCAAGATTTTCTTCTCCGGCTGGATCTGTCTCAGAACTATCGGCATTTTCGCCGGCAGTTTCAGCCTCCTCTGATACTGGCTGTGTATCAGGGATAACAACCTGGGATGCTTCAGGAATATATTCCATAGGCGCCGACCGGGTCAGCGCAGAAAAACCATCCAGGGCAAAGTCGCTGGACACTGTTTCCATGCCATTAAAATTTCCGTCAAACCAACTGCCTAAAAGTCCTCCAAGGCTCTGGTCATATCCATCTCCTGTACCTATAACCAAAAGTCCTCCCTGATCTACCCATTTTTTTAATGCTTCATTTTGGATGTCAGACAGGGATGCTGTATCGAAATCATTAATAATGATTAGATCATAGATGTTGAGCATGGCAGCATCTTCTGAAATTTCTTTTGGATTTATATTAAAAATCCGGGTGGAAACATAGCTGCTGTAGGAATCAATATAAAACGGCATACCATCCAAATAGTATAGACTTTCCGGATCATCTGTAAGCAGGCCGGCAAAAAAGTCGTCTGTATATCGTATTGTAGTACGGATACTTTGGGTATAGCAGATCTCTCCGGCCTCATTAATGATCTGAACATCAAAAATCGGAGAAACCTCTGGATTTTCAATAGTAAATTCCACCCTTACAGATTCCCCGTCTGAAACAGAAAGGGCTTTCGTGTAGGCATTAACAGATGTATTAACATTTTCCGAATAAGGAATGAGCCGTATCCGGCCACGAAAATCTCCGCTATGCCCGGTAACCGTCAAACACACAGGCAGATCTGTACTATATTTACCGTACCCGTCCAAGCCGCAGGATATATTAATATCAAAATCAGAGCCTTCATCTTCCGTGCCGGCTGCAGCCGCCGGCTCAAAGCCACAGTACCACAGGCTGACTGCAGCAAATACCAAAGCAAGTATAAAGGTTCTTAGCTTTTTATACTTCATATTACATCTGCTCCTATTTTGAACGTATCATTAAGCCGGTCCTTACTCCGGCCCAACGATCATTTGGCAATTTTTAAATAAACATTAAATGTTGTGGCGGCCATAGAACTTTGAGCTTCGATCCGTCCGCCATGCTTTTCAATAATACTTTTTGCAATAGACAGCCCCAGGCCTGTACCTCCGGTACTTTCCTGTCGGGACTGTTCTACACGGTAAAACCGGTCGAAAATATAAGGAATATCTTCTTTAGGTATAATGGATCCATAGTTAATAAAAGTGATTTTTATTTCATCACCTTCTCTTTTGGTGACAATTTTTATGACCTTCCCGTCCTTGCCGTATTTGATGGCATTGGAAATAAGGTTTTCAAATGCTCTGGCAATCATCTCCCCATCGGCCAGGACCATGGCGCTGGGAGTATAGGTTTTAAATTCACAGGTCAGATTATGATCTTCAAAGGACGGATAAAATTCATCGATCTGCTGCTCAATAAGCTTTACAATATCAATGAGCGCTGTCTTTAAAGGCATATTGCCGTATTCCAGTTTTGTAAAACTGAACAGATCATTAATCAGTTTTTCCAGGCGCTTGGACTTTTCGTAGGCAATCTGGAGATATTTTTGCTTGTTTTCCCGGGGCAGCTCTGCTCCTGAGTTTAAAATATCCAGATAGCCGATAATAGATGTAAGGGGGGTGCGCAGATCATGAGCCACATTGGTGATCAGCTCATTTTTTGTGTTTTCCGCCTGAGTTTCTTTTGCCTTCAGCTGCTGGAGATCTTTTGCCATAATGTTAAGGTTCTGGGCGATAATGGAAAATTCATTATCGTATCGAACTTCCACAGTGCTGGAAAAATCCCCCTGAGCAATTCTCTGAATGGATGAGGTGATCTCTTCAATGTACTGAGTCATCTTCCGGGTCAAAAAATGAAAGATAACAACAAAAATAACAACAGAAATAAAGATCAGCAGCAAAAGGGTGCCCCAATGAAAGCTCTGTCCGAAAAACTTAAGTCCCGGTGAACGAAATATATCCGCGCCATAGCTTCCGGCCTGTCCGGCTCCGGCATTTTCCCCAGGGGCAGACGATTGGAGCGCTGACCGGAAATTATCCATTGCGCTTTCCGGCACAGCCTCCTGGATATTTGATTTTGCTGCAGATGCCTGCTGGATCAGACACATGATCTTAGCTGTGATAAATAAAAATAACAAATCTATGCATACAGTAATGCCGCCGCTTAAAAGCGTATAATACATCATCTGCATACGGTAGCTTTTAAACAGATTAGCTTTCAACTTTGTAACCAACCCCCCAGACAGTAACAATTACCTGGGGCTTACGGGGATCCTTTTCAATCTTTTCCCGAAGCCGGCGGATATGTACCATAACTGTATTATTGGCCTCATACATTTTTTCGTTCCATACCTTTTCAAAAATTTCATCTGTGGAGAAAACCCGGTCCGGATAACTGGCAAGAAGTTTTAATATGTCAAATTCAATGGGGGTCAGGGCAACTTCTCTTCCATCTACAAGGACTTTATGCCGGGTTACGTCCATCTCAATATCCTTGATCCGGATAATACTATCATTTTCCTTGACATTAGGATTCAGCTCCATATAGCGCCGAAGCTGGGACTTAACTCTGGCTGTCAGCTCCAGAGGATTAAAAGGTTTGATCATATAGTCATCCGCGCCGGCAGACAGGCCGATAATTTTATCCAGATCCGCAGATTTTGCACTTAATATAATAATGGGGATATTTTTTGTATCACGGATACGTTTGCACATTTCAATGCCATCGATCACAGGCATCATAATATCGATGATCGCCAGTTTTATATCCTTTGTGGCCAGAATATCCAGTCCATCCTTGGCATTTAGGGCTTTAAACACTGTATAACCGGCACTGCAAAGATAGATTTCTACCAAATCAGCGATTTCCGCGTCATCATCAACTACAAGAATATTAATCGTCTCTTCCATATTTCCTCCTTTTTGGCCGCCTTTTCAGGCCATATAGGTATCCCCTTGCGGGATTTCCTCCTTTTGGCCGCCTTTTCAGGCCATATAGGTATCCCCGGAGGGGATTTCCTCCTTTTTTTTGGCGCAGCTGTTGTATCTGTAAACAGTGTATCACATTCTGACACATGCTGTCCTTACGAAAAAATTAAGTTGTATTACAAAAATTCGCAGTTAGTCATCGAACAGTATGGTAACAAACAGGCAGCAGTCCTGCAAAGAGGACTGCTGCCTGTTTATGAGCCTGCCGATAAGCCGGGTTATGTCTTGAATGGTCATCTATCTAGTCCTTACGTTACCGTCAGGATCAAGCGACCTACCCTAAAGCACGACGGGCCGCCGTATCGCCTTATGTGCGGTCTTGCTTCGGATGGGGTTTACATGGCTCAACCTGTTACCAGGCTGACGGTGGTCTCTTACACCGCCGTTCCACCCTTACCTGGAGCGGATCATGCCGGCTCCAGGCGGTTTATTTCTGTTGCACTTTCCTTGGAGTCACCTCCACCGGACGTTATCCGGCATCCTGCCCTGTGAAGCCCGGACTTTCCTCACCTGCACCCTTTCGGTTGTGCAGCCGCGACCATTTAGCAGACTCGACATAAATCTTAACATATTTTCCCGGGAAACACAACCTTTAAAATCACACTTTAAAGCAGCTTCCCCCGATAAATTCCCTCAAAATAGAATTTTGAGGAACATTTTCACTGCTGACTCCGAGAAAATAATCTAAAAATTTCAGGAGCCGTTTAGCCTCATCATATTCCGGCTGTTCTTTGGAAATGCCAAATAAATGGGGCTCTGCATAAAGCTTTAATATTGCCAGCTCATAAATAAGCACTGAGTTAAACATAACATCCGCGCTTTCCTGATAAGGGAAAATATTCTCTTCCTCTCCCCTGCGCACAGAGTCCCACATGGCAATAGTGCGGGCGCAGGATGAACCTCTGGCTGCAGCATCTCTTACAATTCTCCGTATCAGCCTGCCGTCAGTCGTCGGAATACGGTTATGCTCATCGACATTTAACTGAGTCAGAGCGCTGATATAGATTTTAAATTTGCTGTCTTTATGGATACTGTAAGTCAGATCGTCATTTAATCCATGGATCCCTTCAATGACCAGTATATCATTTTTTCCAATCTGTTTATAATTTCCCCTAAACTCGCTTTTTCCTGTAACAAAATTAAAAGATGGCAATTGGACCCTCTCGCCTCTGAGCAAAGCGCTCATCTGTTCATTAAACAGATCCACATTTAATGCTCCAAGGCACTCAAAATCAGGGTTTCCCTGGGCATCCAAAGGGGTGTCCTCCCGGTTCACAAAATAATCATCCACAGGAATAGGATGGGGTTTTAAGCCATGAGCCAAAAGCTGAATGGAAAGGCGATGGGAAAAGGTGGTCTTTCCGGAGGAGGACGGTCCGGCAATAAGCACCACCCTTTTTTTCTCATTGGCGATCTGCTGGGCGATTTTTCCGATATTTTTCTCCTGAAGCGCCTCCTGGACAAGGATCAGCTGATCCATCTCACCTCTGGAGATCACATCATTTAAATCTCCCACAGTGCTTACATCCAGCATTTCCCCCCACCGTTCAGACTGCTTTAACACCTGAAACAGCTTTTGGGAAGGCTTAAAAGGCTCCAGGGTATTGGGCGAGGCTATATCCGGAAGCTGAAGGACAAATCCGTTATCATAAAGATACAGGTCATACAGTCGGATATATCCTGTGCTGGGAGCCATATAGCCGTAATTATAATCCTCGGTGCCCTCCAGAGAATAAATGTTTACCTTAGATGAGCGGCGATAACGGAAAAGATTTTCCTTATCCCTCATATGGGCATTGTGAAAGATCTTAATCGCTTCGTCCGTACTGATGGTCCGCTTTTGTATGGGAAGATCCATAACTACAAGTTCATCCATCCGGCTTTTGATACGATCTAAAAGCTCCTGGTTCAGTTTCTGCTCACTGTGGAGCTGACAGTAAAGTCCTTTGCCCAGAGAATACTGGACAATAACCTGCCTGCCCATGGATTTGCCTAAAATATCCTCAGCAGCTTTCGTCATAAGCATGGTCGCCGTGCGGGTATAGGTCTGGTGGCCGATCTTTTCGGAAGTAGTAATAAACTCCACCTGGCTGTCATTTTTTATCCGCTTAAAAAGCTCTCTCAGCTTGCCATTTTGCTTGGCCAAAATAATATTTCCTTTGTAATCCCCCATAAAATCCTTACTTACGGATTCCAAAGTGATCCTGGACGGATAAGTCCGGGTCCGGCCGCAGCAGGTTACTGAAACTTTATCCCCCATAAAAAACCTCCTTCACTCAATGTCACTGTCCGGCCATTTACATGGTTATTATCAAACAACTGTAAATGGCTGGCAATTTTCTTCTGTCTCTACTTTAAGTTCAGGAAAATGCTCCTTTAACTGACTGGCAACATATTCAGAGAAAATATGTTCAATACCGTAATGTCCTGCATCAATAATCGCTAATCCCTGCATATTGGCGTCAATGCCCTCATGATGATCTATATCTCCGGTAACAAGGACCTGGCAGCCTTGGGCAAGAGCAAAGCCGGCCATATGCTTTCCGGAGCCGGGACACACAGCCGCCTTTGTAAGAATCATAGCCGGATCTCCAAAGATCCTTACATTAGGCAGTTCAAAGGCTTCTTTAACCTTTTGGGCAAATCCGCCTAAGGTGATCCCGTCCTGGCAGCGGCCTGTACAGCCAATACCAAGAGGCCGGTCGTTATTAAAAGTGCCTGCCGGGATCGTTTCCTCCAGGACCTGCTGGTCTGCAAGCATAAGCCGGTCACCTGCCAGCCGCCCCATACGGGCCACATCGAAATTGGTATGCATGGCATAGTAGGTAATCTGATTTTCGATCAAAGTCAAGATACGTTGCGAAATAAAATTTTTATCATTAACCTGTTTTAAGGGCGAAAAGATCATGGGATGATGCGTCACCAAAAGCTGTGCCCCATGACGGATAGCTTCCCCGATCGCCTTAGTCGTGGCATCAAGCGCCACATAAACGCAGGAAACCGTCCGGTCGCCCCGGCCGGCCAAAAGTCCCGGATTATCCCAGTCCAGGGCATATTCTTCCGGCGCCAGAGTTTTAAGAAAATCCATAATATCATTTGCTGTCATAAAATCCAATCACTCCTTATGATTCCCGAAAAACAGTTTGCCGTTGATTTTCCGGAAAAAGGGTCAAAAACGGGCAAGAACTCTTTTGATCTGCTCCAGCTCTTTTTCAAGGACCGGCCGGTAAGCTCTTGCTCCCGGCGTTTCCACTGAACAGATCTGTCCATACCGCTCTTCCCGCTCTTTAAGCTGTTTTATCAAATACTGGTAAAGTACAGGGTCTTTATGTCGGATCAAATACCCGCCGTACATCTCATCATCTTCATTTTGCTGTTCCCGGCAAATCCCAAGGGATTTGCTGTAAACATCCGAAGTTCCTTCGGTCCGGTTTTGATCTGCTTGTGTCCCGAAAGCGCCTTTTACTGCGTGGATCACTGTATAATATTTTCCTGCATCTGTAAGCATGATCTCCCGGTCGATTTCATATCCCCACTGGGCCAGACATCTGCGGACAACATGTGCATCTGAATGAGGGGAAAGGATCAGCTCATGAAAATCGTCCAATATTCCCCGGTCTTTGCCGTCCCGGAGAATATCCCGGATCAGCAGGCCGCCCATACCTGCAATGATCAGGCTGTCAGCCTCTTTGGGAGAATAATTTTTAAGGCCGTCTGACAGCCGTGTTTCAATCTGTCCGGACAGCCCCCATTTTTCAATATTTTCCCTGGCACGGGCCAGGGGGCCTTTATTAATATCCATTGCCAGCACCTTTGAGGCAATGTGGGCCTGGACCAGGTAAACCGGAACATAGCCATGATCACAGCCCACATCCACAGGGCGCCTTCCAGGGGTCACCATAGAGGCAACCGCCTGGAGCCTTTTGGAAAGTACAATCACAAAACCTGACCTCCCTATGTATATTCGCGGGTCAGCTCATGTAATCCCGCAGTTTTCTTCCTCTGCTTGGATGACGCAGCTTTCTCAGGGCCTTGGCCTCAATCTGGCGGATACGCTCTCTTGTAACATTAAATTCCTTGCCTACCTCTTCAAGGGTGCGGGCACGGCCGTCATCCAGTCCAAAGCGCAGACGCAGCACCTTCTGTTCCCTGTCTGTTAAAGTGCCTAAGGCTTCGGTGATCTGTTCCTTAAGAAGTGAAGATACTGTAGCGTCAAAAGGTACAGGTCCATTATCATCCTGGATAAAATCACCCAGATGGCTGTCCTCTTCCTCACCGATCGGCGTTTCCAAAGACACCGGCTCCTGGGAGATTTTTAAGATTTCCCGAACGCGCTCTACAGGAATCTTCATTTCTGCCGCAATTTCGTCAGCGCTGGGTTCTCTCCCCAGTTTTTGGAGAAGCTGGCGCTGTACCCGGACAAGTTTATTAATATTTTCTACCATATGCACCGGGATACGGATCGTACGGGCCTGGTCGGCAATGGCTCTTGTAATAGCCTGGCGGATCCACCATGTAGCATAGGTACTGAACTTGTAGCCTTTGCGGTAATCAAACTTTTCCACTGCCTTAATAAGCCCTAGATTTCCTTCCTGGATCAGATCCAGGAACAACATTCC
>DVFP01000011.1 GCA_018713145.1 Candidatus Scybalocola faecavium | reverse complement strand
CAGCTCATGGCCGGTGGCGGCGTAGCCCTCATCGGTATCACTCTGGTTCCCCTGCTTTCCGGACTCTTCGGTTAATCCGAAACCAGACTGCTTGCCGGAGCAGTCAATCCGGTCAGGCGGCGCAAGCTGCCTGCTTACATACCCATAGGCTATTTCAAAAAAGGGTATGTAACGAATGAGGCGCCGGCAATATGGGAATACTATCCCTTACTCGTAGTTCCTTTCCCTTATTTGCAGGGTAATATAAAGGGTAAATCTGCACAATGCGTTGACTATTCCCTTATGAATGAATATAATATAAGGGAAAGAGATGGAGGCTAAGGGAATGAGAACTTTTAATTACTCAGCTATCAAGAATCAGAAATGGGATTCTGAGATCCTTGGGCTTATTGCTGCAATCTATAAAGAGGCCGGTAAGCAGGAACTTTATCTGAAGCAGCGCCCGGATGAATTGGAGAAACTGGTTGAAATCGCAAAGATCCAGAGTACAGAGGCATCCAATGCGATTGAAGGCATTGTTACCACCAATACACGAATCAGGCAGCTGGTAGAGGAGAAAACCACACCAAGGAACAGAGACGAGCAGGAAATTGCAGGATATCGAGATGTGCTTTCTATTATTCACGAAAGCTACGATGCCATTTCTCTGTCAAAGAACTATATCCTGCAGCTTCATAAGATTATGTATAGCCATATGAATAACTCAATGGCCGGACAGACGAAAAATGTACAGAATTATATCAGTGCGACTTTCCCTGGCGGTCATACCGAAATACTTTTCACGCCCCTGGCCCCGTTCGAGACGCCGGAAGCACTGGATCGGATCTGTGAGGAGTACAACAAGGTGATCGGCAACATGGAATTGGAGCCCTTAATTGCGATTCCGATCTTCATCCACGATTTCCTGTGCATTCATCCGTTTAACGACGGCAATGGCAGAATGAGCCGCTTGCTGACGACGCTGCTTTTGTATCGCAGCGGATTTTATGTTGGAAAATATATCTCCCTGGAGGCAAAGATCGCTAAAAGCAAGGATTTGTATTATGACGCCCTGAACCGTGCACAGCATGGCTGGCATGAAGGAACCGGGGATGCCATTCCGTTCATTAAATATCTGCTGGGTACCATTCTGGCTGCGTATAAAGACTTCGGGGACAGATTTGCCATCGTGGAAGAGAAGCTTCCTGCTATTGATATGGTTCGCAAGGCTGCTCTGAATAAAATCGGTCGTTTCACGAAGCAGGATATCAGGGAGCAGTGTCCTTCGCTGAGCCTTAGTTCTGTTGAAGGTGCGCTGAGGAAAATGGTTGAATCCGGCGAACTTAAGCGTGAAGGAGCCGGAAAATCAACCTGCTATATTCGCTTGAAATAGTGTATAAGAGTTATAAAAATCGAAATTTGGAGTGGAGAATAAGATGAATATTAGACTCGCTGTAACAGATGATTTAAATAATATCGCTGAAGTATATAGATATAATCATATAAATACATACAAAGGGCTGCTTTCTGATAAATACCTTTCACACCTTACTTTAGATTATTGTAGAGATAAATGGAAGAAGTACATTGAGGACACCAAAAAAAGGATATGGGTAGCTTATGAAGCTGACATTTTTCTCGGATTTGTAGCTGGAATGGAGGACTCGGAATTGCCGGATACATGGTATCTCGACTCGCTTCATGTGACAGAAGGCGCCCGTGGAAAAGGTATTGGAACTGCCCTTATTAAAATAATAGGTAAATACGCAAATGAAAACAATTATGCAAAAATGAGCATCTGTATCGTTCAAGGAAATGATAGCGCAAGTAATTTATATAAAAAACTTGGTGCAGAACATTTTTCGTATTTTTATGATGATTTTTGTGGTACTGTTTCTGACTCTGAAAAATTGTTATGGAGGGATCTAAAGATTTTTGAATGATGTTTAGACTTTATCAACTTCCAGTTTATTGAACTGAATACATTTACATAGCCAGGACTGACTGATCATCAGTTCTGGCTATTTTTCTGCCCTTCTCCGGCTGCAGGTGCACATGCAGCTTTGAGGAGGGCTTTGTTATATCCACTTTTTTTATTACAGATGGCCCGGTTATCCACCAACTATACTTCGGATCCGGGCAAAGGAGGACAAACTTATGGCATTTTTCAATAGTGCAGTCGGCGTACTGCAGACTCTGGTAGTAGCTCTCGGTGCAGGTCTCGGTATCTGGGGCGCGATCAACCTTCTGGAAGGCTACGGCAACGATAATCCCGGCGCAAACACCGGCGGTTTGTTACCCAGTCGGATTTGGAGGAAAGTATCGAAGTGGTCATCGCCGGTTATCAAAAGAAAAATGCAATTCTTACCGACAATGAGAAAAAGATTGTGGCTTACCATGAAATTGGCCACGCACTGGTTGCGGCCAAACAGACAAATTCCGCTCCGGTGCAGAAGATTACTATTGTCCCTCGCACCTCCGGCGCGTTGGGCTATACCATGCAGGTGGACGAGGGAAACCATTACCTGATGAGCCAGGAAGAGCTGGAAAATAAGATCGCAACGCTGACCGGCGGGCGTGCGGCGGAAGAACTCATTTTCGATTCCGCTTCTACCGGCGCTTCCAACGATATTGAGCAGGCGACCAAGCTGGCACGGGCCATGATTACCCGATATGGTATGAGTAAAGACTTCGATATGGTGGCGCTGGAGACGGTAACCAACGAGTACCTGGGCGGGGACGCCAGTCTCGCCTGTTCTGCGGAAACCCAGACACAGATTGATAAGCAGGTAGTAGCGCTGGTTAAACAGCAGCATGAAAAGGCTACAAAAATTTTGGAAGAAAACAAGGATAAGCTGGATGAACTGGCAAAATATCTGTATGAGAAAGAGACCATCACCGGAGAGGAATTTATGTCTATTTTAATTGCATAAATATTTCAAAAATAGGAAAAGGGGACGATGAAAAACGCTGTTGCATCTATGTTTTTATGGCTAAATTTATGCTCCTGTGGTACAATGATGCAAAGGTTAAAAGACGGAGGTTAAAATGATGAAGGTTTACGGCGCTCAGATATGTGTGGACTGCAGAAATTACAAAGCGCTTCAGGAAAAGCGGGGATTTGAGGCAGAATATATAGAGATTACGAAAGATACGGGGAAATTGAAAGAGTTTCTTCACATGAGAGATACGGATCCGGTTTTTGATCCTGCCAAAGAACACGGTGGGATCGGAATTCCATTTTTTGTTCATGAAGATGGCAGAAAGACCTTTGATGTCAACGAAGCCCTTTCATGGATCGGCCAGGAGCCGGTTTCGGAGGAGGAAAAAGAATGGCTGAAAAAATACGACGCATTAAAAGACAGACTTGTTTGTAAAGTTGATCTGGATGCTTATTTTACAGAGAAGAACATCGGAAATGTTAATGTAGACCAGATGGCCATTGGCAATGTTCATTTCCCAACAGGGAAAATATTGGCCTGTGATCCTCTGGTGGAACTGGGGGATGCGCGGCCCTATATTCAGACCGTGCCTGCCGGAACCTATCCGGTGACGGTTTGCGTTGTCCCCAGTGAAGCTTATGGGGACCGCTATGCCGCAGTGAAGGTGACCATTTGCGATACGAAGCCGGTACGGTATGTTATGGGAATGACGGGAAATGAAAATCTGGACGAAGAAATCGGGGATGATGAATTTTTCGGCTTTTTTGTAGATGCAGGTATGGGCTGTATCGGGGATTTAAAGACTCAGGAAGCTTTTAGAGAATACTGGGCAAAAAGAGAGGATGAAGAGGAAGGCATTGATCCATATAATGATCTGTTTTCTGACCTTCTGGAGGAGAGCTTTAACACAAATCCCAAATATCAGCGGGAGGGCGGCGACTGGGTGAATTGGACAGTGCCGGGGACAGATTGTAATCTTCCTGTATTTACTTCCGGCTGGGGGGATGGGGTTTATCCTGTTTATTTTGGATACGACGCAGAGGGAAAAGTCTGCGCCGTATATATCCATTTTATTCATATTGAAAATGAGTATGAAGCTTAAGAATTTTCCCGGTATTTAAGCTTGCCATGGTCCAGTTCTAAGACTTGATCTGCCTCCCGGGCCAGCTGTTGACTGTGTGTGACCACGATGACACATTTTCCTGATTCGTGGGCGGTTTGCTGGAGCAGCCGGATAATTTCCACGGCCGTGTCTTCATCCAGATTTCCGGTAGGTTCATCGGCAAGAAGGATTTTAGCACTGCTGGCCAGGGCCCGGGCGATGGCAACCCGCTGCTGCTGTCCTCCGGAAAGCTGGAGGACATTTCTTTTCCAGGCTTCTTTAGGAATACTGACCTTTTCTAAAAGCGCTTTGGCATTATTTGTCCGGGAGGTTGTGTAAGCCTCGCTCCTGCTTCCGTGAGCAGGTTTTTGCCGACCGCCGCCCAGCCGGACATTTTCCTCTGCCGTGAGATAGTCAATGAGATTATAGTTTTGGAATACAAGGGAAATGTTGTGTCTCCGGTGGTCATAAAGTCCTGTGTCCTGAATGTTTTTTCCATGGCACAGGATAGTGCCGGAGGTGGGGCGGTCAAGACCGGCCAGCAGGGAAAGAAAGGTGGTTTTCCCGGACCCGCTGGCGCCTACAATGGCATAAAAAGTACCTTCCTCAAATGGAACGGAAATATGGTTTAAAATGATTTTATCTTTTTGGGATTTGTAAGCATAAGTAATATCTTTTGCTTCAATGATCATATGAAAGACCTCCTAACTCATTTCACTTAAAATCTGTTTTGGACTTTTTTTCAGGATCATAATTCCTGCTGTTGCTGTGGAAAACAGGATCAGGCCGATGCTGCAGCAAACGTCCGTGGCGGCAATGGCAGGGGTGATCTGAACGTCTACATGGGTGACAGTCAGCTCAGGCGCCTGATATTCTGTGGCTACCATTCCCTGATCTGCCGCATCCTCCAACGCCTGGGATTCCTGCTGCTGCCCTACCAGGTAATCCGCAGTGGCCATGGAAGCCGCCGGCGCAAAAATCAGGGACAGGCCAATGGCAAGAATACCGATCACAAAAGTTTCTGTTAAGATCTGAAGCAGGATCCTGCCTTTGGTAATTCCAAGGGACATAAGGATACCAATTTCATGGGTGCGGTTCCGGATCCAGAAAATCAGGATTAGGAACAGGATAATAAATCCGGCGGCGGCCACAATAATAAGGAGCATGTTGCTGATACCTTCCAGATCGTTAAAATTGGCGGCCATGGTGTCCAGATTTCCGTTATTGTCAATAAGGTCGTACCGGCTCCAGTCAATAGGCGTTTCCCGGATAGCGGACTTGACGGCATCGTAATCATCCACATTTTCCACTTTAAAATAAGCCTTTTCATACAAGGGATCCTCCTGCTGGACTTTTTCCGGGAAATGGAGATCTGTAAAAATAACATTTTCCGACCGAAAGGTGTCTCCGGACATATAGGGGGTAAGTTTTTCCTTAACCTGATAGATGCCTGTAATGGTGGCCTCCTGGGCCGGACTGTCTTTATCCACGGAAGTGAATTTTATTGTATCCCCTACATGGAGCTGATTCTTTTCGGCAAGCTCCCGGGAGATGACACAGGCATTTTCATCGTCCCGGGTGATCATACGGCCTTCCGAGATAGTGACATTTCCCCCAAGAACGTTAGAGTCTAAATCCATAGAGAGATTCCCAATGAGTGTAACACCGTGAAAGTCGTTGGTCTGATCTTGGTCGGGATCTTCAATGCGAAGAAAGCCTTCCGGTTTAACAGGGGTGGGAACGGTAGTAATATTGTAATCGGAAATGCCTTTTGCGGCTGCAATTTTTTCAATGTCATCTAATTTTAGGGATTCGAAGGAATTATCCGTCCAGGTCTGCCAAAGTTCCTGACCGTTGACCAATATTTTTTGCTGGTGGACGCCGTCATAGCTTCCCTGACCATCTCTATAGAGTTTTACGATCATCTGGCTGGCCTGGGCCAGGCGTTGGCTGCGGTTTTGAGCATTGGCTTCTAAAAGAAATCCGGCGCCGATAGCCTGCCGGGTGCTGTCTTTTGTGGCAATGTTTGCAGTGCGGCTGGCCATTCCAGCAAGGAGGAGAAGGCTGATCAGGCAGATGACACATAAAAGCAGGAGATTTCTTACAGGTTTTCTTAAACAGGAGCGCCAGGCTCTTTGAAATAGATTCATTTTTTATCCCTCCATTCGTGATAAAATATCTTTCGGGTTCGTGCGGATCACCGGGAGCACAGATATGCAGACTGAGATGATCACAGTAATGCCGGTAATGGCAAAAAGCAGGAAAATATCCCTGGGCTGGAGGGAAATCTGTAAGGAAACCTGTGCTGTAACCGCAGATGTCATGATCTTTTCCAGAATCCCTCCGCTAAGGAAGCCAAGGGGGCAGGCTGTTGCGGCGGCTATAATATAAAGAGTGACAGATTCCAGCAGAGCTTGGAGAAAGATCTGAGATTTGTACTCTCCAAGGCTGATCAAAATAGCCATTTCCCTTTGGCGGCTGCGCATCCACATAGCCAGGATCAGGGAAATGACCGCTGTTCCTGTAATAAATGCCAGAATCCGCATAAGGGACACAACCCGGGTGATTTGGGTTAAAGGGGCGCTCATTTGCCGGAACAGGGCGTCTGAGGTTGTAACATCCCCTTTGTCCTGTAAAATGTCCCGAATACTTTGGGCCAGGTCGTTTAAAAGCTCCGGCTGGCTTGTATATGCGGAAACCTTAATATATCCCCCGTCTCCCATAAGTTGGCTCCATGTAAGCTGATCCGAAAAAATCTGGTTTTCCATTCGGTAGACCGATAAAGTGGAAGCATCCTGCCGGGTTTCATTTCCTGTCAGGTACAGACCGATGACTGTGGCAGTGACAGTGGCGCCGGAATTTTCCAAGGTGATCTCATCCCCAAGGGAAAGGCCGTTGGTCTGGGCAAAGATTTCATTGACGACAACGCTGTTTTGCGTATCCGGTGAGATGAGCTGTCCCTGGGTGAGACGATAGGAGCCATCGGAAAATGGGCTGTCATTATTCAGGTCATCAAAGGATCGCAGGCGGACCTGAGAATTTTTTTGATCCCCAGAGTCACTTTGAGTGATCGGGGCGAGCCGGGACAGGGAGACAGCGCCGTCTCCGATCCGGTTAAGGCTGCGGATCTGGGGAAGCGCCCGGATGTCTTGTATATCCTGCGAGGTAATGGGCTGATCGGTGTCTGTGATCTCACATACCACCTTTGCATTTGATTTTTCTTCCATAGCTGTTTTCGTCTGAGCGGCCCCATGAAGGATCATCGTGGTACCAAGAATCATAAGACTTACCAGAAGGAAGATGAAAAACAGCAGCAGGGATTTCCCACGTTTTCGGATCAAATAAAGAAAGCCTCTTTTATAAAATGTCATGATGGATCATCTCCTTTAGGTAAACTGAAGCACAAATACTTTTTTGGCCAGAATGGTTCCATCTGACTGACGTTCTCCATAGATGGCAATATCCATGGATTTTTTGATGGTATCGGCGCTGATGTTTTCCAGTGTGAGAGCCCCGTTGCTCATCTGAATCCGGGCTGTCTGGAAGATGCAGCCGTCTGCGTATCGGACAGTGACGGGAGGCTCATCGGTCGCTGAATCAGAGGCCGGGGTTTTTAAAATGTCTCCGCCTGCCTCACTTTGGCTGGCCATCATCTGAAGGGATGTGGATGAAAAATCGGTCACATAGCCGGTGACGAGGGCTGTGTCCAGTAATTCCTCAGAATTTTTTGGCTCTGGTTCATCTAAAGAGGCGGTCCCGTTACTTCCCTGGGATAAATCCCCGGGATTTTGTGTGGCAGAATCCGTTGTACTTCCCTGAGAAAGATCATTTTGTACAGTTTGGGCAGCCGTTTCAGCCGTCCCGGCCTGGGGCTGTGCAGCAGAGCATCCGGTTAATGCTCCGGCACATAAAATGAGACAAAGTGTTTTGGATAAAGTATTAAATTTCATAAAAAAACTCCTTTCATCTTTTTTGCCGTGCCCTTCACGGCATAGAGGTATCCCCTTGCGGGATTTCATCTTTTTTGCCGTGCCCTCCACGGCCTGTTGACGGAGCCTATTTTAGAAAAAAACTCCTCTAAAACTCATCTAATATGAAATTTTTTTTTCGGATCAGCGGAATTTCCGGGATCCGATTTTTTAGAGGACTTTTAGAAGGGGATCTGATATACTGTGAGTTGCTGGATCAATAGATATGAGACACGGATTGCGATGCATTTTATGCTTTCCGTAAGTCTTTACTTGGCTGCCGCCGGCGCTTAAATAAGCGCTGATGGCGTATAACCCCTAAAAATACTGAAAAGGGATGAATGTGATGAAAATATTACTTGTGGAAGATGATAGAGAGTTGTGTGCATCTGTGGAAAATGCCCTGGTAAAAAACGGCTATATGGTTGACTGCTGTTATGACGGGGAAACGGCCATGATGTTTGCCTTAAACCGGGATTATGGTTATGATCTGGCCATTATTGACCGGATGATCCCCGGAACCGATGGGCTGACGGTGATCAAAGCAATGCGCCGGAAGGGAATACAGATTCCGGTGATTATTATTACAGGTATGTCGGCTTTAGATGATCGGGTGGATGGGCTGGATGGAGGCGCAGATGATTATCTGGTGAAGCCTTTTCATTTGAAGGAACTTATGGCCAGGGTGAGGGCGCTGATCCGGAGACCCGGACAGATCCGGGATGGAGAAAACATTTCCTGGGGCGATTTAAAGCTGGACAGAGAAACACGGGAATTATGGTGTCATAAAAACCGGTTAAAGCTGACTGCCAGGGAGAGCGAGCTCCTTTATACGTTAATGGATCAGCCTGAAAGGGTTTTTACACGGGATCAGCTTGTTTTAAAGGTATGGGGAAGTGATTCCGGTATTGAGCCGGGAAATGTGGACAATTATATTTCCTTTTTGCGGAAACGGTTGAGAGAAGTAAAAAGCCGCTGCGGGATAAAGACCATTTATGGCACCGGTTTCCAGATGGAGGAGCCTTATGCTTAAAAAATTATTCGGAAAACTTCATGTATTTTTAACAGGGATTTTTATTCTTATTATTACCCTGATTTTATGTTTCTCTTTTTGGAACAGCTATCAGGCCCGTCAGATGGGAGAAGTAGTCTATATTCAGAGAATGGCAGCATTGATCACGTATCAGCTGGAAGATGATGAAACAGACCCGGCAGAGGTGCTTTCGGATTACGAGGCAGGTACAGGGATTTACAGTCTTTTAAAAAATGCCCGGCAAGAGATGGTCTATAAAACCCGGGGCAAGACGAAAACCGATGTGGAAAAGCTTTTTGCCAGGGCCGGACAGACCGGTGTGACCCAAAGCGGAAACGGGGAGCTTTCCAATGCAAGAACCTCAGAACAGGGGGGATATGTGGAAATTTCCGGGGATGGCCATGACCGGTATTATGGGATCATGTCTGTGATCACAACGAAAAAAGGGGTAAATTACAGCCTGGCCCTGTTTTCTGATAAAACCACAGCCTGGGATCTGTTTTTGAGGGAGCTTCCTTTGTATGGAGGAATCTGGTGCGCCTGCGGGGTTTTTATATTTTTTGCGGGAAGACTGCTTTTGGCTAAGGCTTTTGAGCCGACAGAGAAGGTCCTGAAAAGCCAGAAAAATTTTGTGGCAGCAGCGTCTCATGAGCTGAAATCTCCTCTGGCGGTGATCATGGCCAATGCGGAAAACCTTCAGGATCATCTGGAAGATGAAAATGAGGTTCTATCCCCTCAGATGCTAAAAGAGACTTTAAAAAACGGCCTCGGCACCATTGATCATGAGTGCGGCAGAATGTCAAAACTGGTACAGGACATGCTCTTTTTGGCTTCCTCCGATGCAGGACAGTGGAAGCTGGAAAAACAGCAGGTAAACGTGGATACATTGCTGATTTCGTTATATGAAGCTTTTGAACCGGTATGTGCCAGACGTTCTATTCGGTTGGAACTGGAAATAAGTGAGGAAAGCTATCCGGCGCTTTATACAGACCGGGAGCGTCTCTTTCAGATCTTAAGCGTGTATATGGACAATGCAGCAGCATATTCTTTTGAAGGGAGCAGCATCGGTGTACAGGCTAAGGCAGAAGGGAAAAACATAACATTTTTTGTGGAGGATCACGGAAAGGGGATAAAAGACCAGGATAAGCCGTTTATTTTTGATCGG
This sequence comes from Candidatus Scybalocola faecavium, assembly GCA_018713145.1. Taxonomy (GTDB): domain Bacteria; phylum Bacillota; class Clostridia; order Lachnospirales; family Lachnospiraceae; genus Catenibacillus; species Catenibacillus faecavium. Next base: position 88,525 of record DVFP01000011.1, on the reverse strand, counting down.
TTTTACTGTGCTGATCGATCCCGGACAGACAAATCCCATTTTGGCCTGGGATTGAGTATTGCCCGGGAACTGGGGAAAATGCTGGGCGGTGAGATCGGATTTTTTGATACCCCCGGGGGAGGAGCTACCTTTTACGTGACACTGCCCATGGACGGCGGGAAATAGCCCCGGCTTTGTCAGGCAGCCTGTTATTTATATATCCTTAATAATGATTTTCAGCAAACGGGCCAGTTCCACCGCCTGCCAGGTGTTTACACAAGCCCCTTCCAGTTCTTCAAATGTATCGGAAAGCTGGATGGCGGCCAGTTCGCTGTCAGAAAAGTCCAGGCCTTTCAGGCGGGTTTTAAAAAATCCGGTTTCAATAAAGCGGCACTCTTTTACTGCCGTATCTTTCAAGCGGCATTGAGACAGGGCGCTGTGGCTGAAATCGCATGTCCGGGCAAAAACGCTGTTTAATGTGGAGCTGTCCAGATTTCCATACTGGAAATTACAGTCAGAAAAGGTGACCTGGGTAAAAATAGACTGGGAAAACAAGCTGCCCATAGCTTTGACGCAAAGAAAACTGCAGTATTTAAAATAGCTGTGATTTAACCGGCTGTTGGAAAGATCACTGTTTTTAAAAATCACATCAATAAAGCTGCAGTCTGACAAATCGCATGTCTCAAATTTACAATTTTCAAAAATCACATTTTTAAAACCGGTCCGTCCAAAGTCCGTATTATAGAGACGGACATTTTTTATATGCATTTCCTGAATATCCTGTTGTTCATCAATGGCCCGGATCAGTATGGGTTCAAAATCTGCGACCGGTGTTAAGACCGGCGGTAGTTTTGGCGGTTTAACAGCAGCCATTAAATTCACCTTCCTGTATCATGGATTAAAGTATTTTTATTGTAGCACGGGCCATGGCATGACGCAAGCGTTGCTGCGGCTCGGTATCTTTATTCTTTATTATATGAGCATAGCTGCGTTACTGTTTACTGACTTGCCAGTGAACAGCAGCACAGATCCGGCAGAATAGAAAAAATTTTTCCTAAAAATGTATACCGGAAAACCATTTTCGTGTATAATGGGTATAGTTCGTAAAGCGAGGTGAATCAAATGATCTGCACTCATTGTGGGGCTGACAACAAAGATGATGCGTTAAAATGCGCCCAATGTGGGGAACCACTACAGCCTTCGGCGGATAAAAATACGAAAAAGAAGTCAAATGCCGCATCCCGGATCCGCAAGATTTCGGTGGACAGTGTAGAGTCCGGACAGGGCGGAGGAAAGCGGAAAAGAGGAAGCGATAAAGTGGATGACCGGACCGGACAGCTTCCGGGCTTCCGAAAGAAAAATAAAGAAACCGCTGTGGAAGATACGTTGGATCTTTCCGGTTTTCATCTGGAAGATGTAGAACTGCAGGAAGTGGATCTGGAGGATGACGATTTTTCCGATATGTCCTCTGCCGGCCGGACAGGCCGGGGCTCAGGCGGATCCTCTGGACATTTTGGCGGCAGCTTTGGGTCTCCCGGAAAGGATAAACGATGGATATGGATCCTGGCAGGAGCCATTGCCTTTGTATTGATCCTGGGAGCGGTTGTTTTATTATATTTCAGGCAGGATCCGGCGCCGGATTACGCGGATATTATTCTGGAGGGAAATCAATACTACCGGGAAGCGGATTATGCCCAGGCGCAGGATGCTTATAACCGGGCGATCCAGATGGAACCCGGCGAGACGGAAGGATATTTTTGCATGGCTGATCTTTATCAGGCCATGGGAGATATTCAGAGCGCTATCAGTATCCTCCAGCAGGGATATGACCGGACTCAGGATGAACAGATGTTATCCCGGTTGAATGAGCTGAGCGGATCCGGAGAGCCTTCCGGTCCGGAGACGAACTCCGAGACTCAGGCGCCTCAGTCTCAGGAGGAAACAGTGCCGGAAACAGCAGAAGAAACCGCCGATCCGGCCAGCGTGATCGTTTGGGCGTTAAATCCGTCAATTTCCGCAGATACGATTATGCCGGTGCTGGGATGTACAGCAGGGGAGGATGTTTATTCTCAGCCTGTAAATGTGATCTATCAAAACGGTCTGGCCGGCCTGATAGATTATACCGGAAATATAGTCCTTCAGCCTCAGTACCGCTATATACTCCAGTGTGCCCAGCAGCTTTATGCCGGACTTGAGGACGGCCGGTGTCTTCTTTTAAATGAGGATTATACGTTAAACGAGGAGACTGCCCACAGCCACACCATTACCTCTTATGATTATCTGTGGGATACAGAGCAAAATTTAGTGTTTCGTATCGTACATACATCCGAGGGAGATACTGTGGAGGAGACGCCCTATGAAGTGGGAGAAAATGTGCTTGTGCCAGTGATCTCCGGAACACGGGAAAGTTATTCTCTGGAATCACCCATGTATGCTCTGGCTGGAAGCCAGGGGCTTAAGACGGATTTTATTTATGAAAATACAGGAAAATGCTCCTGGGACGGTATGATGGCAGTTTGCCGGGACGGCCGGTGGGGCTACTGTAATCTGGACGGGGCGGAGGTTATCCCCTGTGAGTATGATGGGGCAGATTATGTGGACACATCAAATACAGAGGGCCTTTCATTTGTCCAGGGCATACCTTATGGCTACAGCAGCGGCTATGTGGCAGTGCGCAAAGATGGTTTGTGGGGCTATTTTGATAAGAGCGGACAGGCCGCATCCCCTTTTGTCTTTGAGGATGCCCGTCCTGCATATCAGGGAAATGCATGGGTAAAATATGAAGGCCAGTGGGGTGTTATTACCCTGGGCCAGTAAAAACTGAAAAATGACAGTTCATCCGGGTGAACTGTTGAATCATGGATAGAAAAGCTCTGTGTCCCAGCACGATACTGTTGGGACACAGAGCTTTCTGCCTTTTGAGATACAAAAGAGCTTTTGAAACACAAAAAAGCTTTTTAAAGGCGCGGCTTTGGATCGATTCAGTTGCCGCACTCAATACTGATCTGGTTAAATTCAGTGAGGAGACTGTCTACAGTAAGGGCATCCTTATCCGGCCCGGATTTATCTAAAATATAGGAACCCTGGTGCATCATAAGAAGCCGGTTTCCATATTCTACCGCATAGCGCAGGTTATGGGTGACCATCATGGTAGTAAGATGTTTTTCTTTAACGATTTTATCCGTAAGCTCCATGATCAGGTCTGCTGTTTTTGGGTCTAAAGCTGCGGTGTGTTCATCCAGAATGAGAAACTCAATGGGGGTCATGGTGGACATGAGCAGGGCCATGGCCTGACGCTGGCCGCCGGAAAGAGAGCCTACCTTAGTATCCAGTTTATTTTCCAGTCCCAGGCCAAGCTGGGCCAGCATTTCCCGGTAGGCCTGGATCCTTTTTTTGTTGGTGCCCGGACGAAGATTAAAGGAATTCCCTTTATTATCTGCCAGGGACATGTTTTCAAGGATGGTCATGGATGGGCAGGTACCCATGGCAGGATTTTGAAATACCCGGCCGATCCTGGCATAGCGTTTAAAGTCTTTGGCTTTGGTAATATCCCTGCCGTGAATGGTGATGGTCCCGCTTTCAATAGGAATACTGCCGCAGATAATATTTAAAAGGGAAGTTTTTCCTGACCCGTTGCTGCCGATAATGGAGATAAAGTCTCCGTCATTGACCGTCAGGCTGAAATCAGAAAATAAACACATTTCATTGACTGTGCCGGGATTATAATATTTATGGATATTTTTTAATTCAAGCATTGATCTTCACCTTCTTTTTACGGTCATGACTGATCACAAGGATCACCAGTAAAAGCACTGCAGTTATCAGTTTGACAAAATCCGGTTCCAGGAAGTTTAAGGCAATAGCTACACAGGCTTTATATAATACAGAGCCGATCAGCACAGAGGATGTGACCCGAAGAATGGTCACATTTTTAAACAGGTTGGTGCCGATGATCACGCTGGCCAGTCCGATGACCATGGTGCCTGTGCCGCTGGAAATATCAAAGTATCCTTCCTCATGGGCAAAGACCGCGCCCCCTAAGGCCACCAGGCCGTTGGAAATGGCCAGTCCTACGATTTTAACAAGACCTTTATCCTTAGCCAGGCAGGTGACAAGGGTATCATTGTCGCCGACTGCCCGGAGCAGATAGCCGGACCGGGTCTTTAAATAAAGATCCAGCACATATTTAGCAATGAGACTGATGATTAAAATAATGATCAGAGTTATGTAGGGCTTAAGGGCTTGGGGAACAATGGCGTTTAAAAGGTCATTGTCAAAAATCGTCTGACTGGTAAATAAAGGGATATTGGCCTGACCGGCGATCTTCAGGTTAATGGTATACAGGGCAGTCATCATAATAATCCCGGCTAAAAGATCCCGAACCTTAAGTTTTACATGGATCAGTCCCGTACAGATGCCGGCAAGGACGCCGGCTGCAAAGGCGGCTGCCAGAGAAAGATAAGGATTAACGCCGTTTTTTATAAGCACAGCCGCCACAGCAGCTCCCAGGGGGAAGCTGCCGTCTACGGTAAGATCCGGAAAGTCAAGGATTTTATAAGTAATATATACCCCAAGGGCCATGATCCCGTAGATCAGGCCCTGTTCTAAAATACCTAAAACAATGGACATGTTTTTCACTCCTCTGTGATTTCAGTAAAGATTTCCGCATTTTCCAGGATGCCGCTGTCTATGGAAAGACCGAGATTATCAGCTACAGCCTGGTTAAAATAGGTGCTGTAATCTTCAAAGGTTTCATAAGGCATTTCACTGGCAGATGCTTCGCCTTTTAAAATCCGGGCAGCCATTTGTCCGGTCTTTTTTCCAAGCTCAATGTAGTCGATGCCGGCGGCGGCCAGGCAGCCGATCTTTACCTGCTCGATCTCGCTGCCAAAGACAGGGATGTTTTGATCCGCAGCCTTTGCCAGGATGGTGGGAAGTCCCTGAACCACAGTGTTGTCTGTCAGGTTGTTGAGACAGTCTACTTTGGACAGAAGGTTATCTGCGGCTAAAGGAATGTCCGCGCTGGTGGAAATGCCCATGTCTACGATCTCAAATCCATAGTCCGGAGCCTTTTCCTTATATTCTTCAATAGTAGCGACAGAGTTCAGTTCACTGGTGGTATACATAATGCCAATGGTTTTTGCGTCCGGAAGGATGGAACGGATCAGATCTAATTGGGCATCTACCGGAAGTTTATCGCTGGTTCCGGTAATATTTCCCACAGGCATTTGATTTTCGTCTACAAGTTCTGCAGTTTCCGGGTCTGTAACTGCGGTGTAGATCACAGGAATGTCTGTATCTCTGGCCGCGTTATAGCAGCTTAAAGCGCTGGGCGTAGCAATGGCGCAGATCAGATCCGGGTCATCAGCTACAAACTGGGAGGCGATCTGGCTGCACATACCAGAATCGGCCTGAGCATTTTGATACTGAACGGTCAGGTTTTCTCCTTCCACGATCCCTTCCTGTGCCAGGCCCTCTAAGAAGCCTTCCCGGCAGTTGTCCAGGGAGCCGTGCTGAGCATATTGGGAAATGCAGATGGTGTAGCTTTCCCCGCTGCCGGAGGCGGATTCTGAGGCCTGGGCGCTGCCGGAGGCGGACTCTGAATCCTGGGCACTGCCGGAGGCGGATCCTGAATCCTGGACATTGCCGGAAGCGGACTGGCATCCGGTCAGGGCACATGCGCTTAAGGAAAGGGTTAATAAAGCTGCGATCATTTTCTTATTCATAATAAAACCTCCTAAAGATACAAAACCGGCAGGAGACGGACGGGAGTGGATGGAAGCGTTTTAACGCTTTTTACGGGACGGCTGTGTTACTGTCCACCTTGTGAACAGAAGCAAATAAAAAAGCCCCAAGCATAAACTTATGCTTGAGACGGTAAATTCATTCCGCGGTGCCACTCAACTTGACTTTCGCCCACTTTTTTATGTACAAACATACACACCTTATTGATAACGGGTTTGGTTCCCGGCAGCGCCTACTTTTTACATTTCGGACTGCCCTCAAAAGTCCATTCAGCTTTTAACGTGATACTGCCTTTCCACCGCCGGCAGCTCTCTGGGATCTTGTTTGAAAGCTTACTTCTCTTTCTCATCGGTTTTGATTTAATTATTTATCTTGTTAAAGTGTAATACATCTGTTTGTGTTTGTCAAGAAGAAAATTTTTTTACTTGATGGGAGTATTTTTTGTCTTTGATACGAAAATGCGCCATAATCGTCCCGTATTGCATAAGGTTAAAATACGTCACATAGATAGTCACAATGCATCAAAAAATAGTCACATAAATCGTCACAAAAATTGAAATAAAATATCATATATAGCGAAAGAATTGATTGCATTTGTATTTTTCACAGCATATAATAGGGGTATGCGGCGCGTGGGAAGAATATTTTGGGGATATTTGTCCAAACGGTGTAAACGCAAATGCATTGGATAAGGAAGGTAGAGAAAGTGCACAAGGAGCTTATACGGGAGGAAGAGGGATTCCCTTTGTCTGCCAGTCAGAAAAATATATGGAATCTGGAGAAGGCCTATAAGGGAACGCCGATGAATAATATATGTGAGACATTTCATATCCGGGGGACTTTTAATGTTGCTTGCCTTCAGGAATGTCTTAATCTTGTGGCAGAGTCAGATCCCGCCTTAAGGACACGGATCATAACAGATGCCCAGGGGGAACCCTGGCAGTATGAGGTGCCCTGGCAGCGGATACAGTTTCCGGTGTTGGATTTTTCCGCTACAAATCAGGAAGGAATCCTTCACTGGGAGAAAAGTGTGGCCAGAGAGGTCATGCCATTAACAGACAGTCCCCTATTTCAGTTTGTTATTGTAAAGATCGGAGAACATGAGGGTGAGGTGCTTATAAAGACCCATCATTTAATCTCAGACGGCTGGTCCCTGGTGGCTTTGATCAACAAGATCGCCGTAGCTTATTTGGAGCTTTTGGAGGGAAAAACTCCACAGATCGAGCCGTCTCCCAGTTACCGCCTTCATGTGGAGGATGAGGAAAAGTATCTTCATTCAAAGATCCATGATCGGGATGTGGACTATTGGAAAAGGATTTTAAAGGATGTGACGCCTCCGGTTTCCTTAAAGGAGGAACAGGGAGCGGATGTAAGTCCGGTAGGCTACCGCCGTACCTTTTATCTGACAGAGATCATGAATCATGAGCTGAACGCATTTTGTACATCCCATCGGATCGCGCCTTTTGCGGTGTTTTACATGGCAGTGGCTATTTATTTAAAACGCACCCGGGGAATCAGGAGCTTTTGCATGGGAGCTCCGGTCCATAACCGAAGTTCTTACACGGACCGAAAAACAACGGGAATGTTTGTCAGTACACTGCCATTTTTTTCCAGTATTGATGAATCGTGGAGCTTTGAGGAATTTGCCGGTCATCTGGAAGAGGACTGGCTGGAACTGCTTCGCCACCAAAAGCTGTCTTATGGGGAAATTTTTGCTATATGCAAAAGTGAAAACCCGTCCGTCCATCGTTTGTACCATCTGGTTTTGTCCTTTCATAACAGTCAGGCCTATAAAAATCATAATACATCCGTGGAATTTTCCGGACAGTGGCACTATTCCGGTTATCAGGCAGAGCACATATGCATCCACTTAAATAATATTGAGGATGAAAAGCGATATTCTGTGAATTATGATTATCTGGCCCAGCTTTTTTCACAGCAGGAAATTGAGCATTTCCATATGTATTTAATGAATATCCTCAATGAAGCCTTTGCCCAGCCGAAAAAGCCGATTGCCCACCTGTCTTTTTTAGGGGCGGAGGAGAAGGAAAAGGTACTGTTTGGGTTTAACCGCACGGAGCGGTATCTTCCACCGTTAAGTCTGGGACAAAAGATGGAAGAGGTTTGTTTTAGTGTTCCGGAAAGAGTTGCTGTGATTGAAAAAGGACGGCGCTTTACCTATAAAACCTTGTGGGATTATGGCTGTACAGTGGCAGATGCTATCCGGCATTATTGCCCGGGCCGGGAAAGTGTTGTCCTTCTGGCAATGCCCAGGTCTGTCCTGCTCATTGCGGCTATGGCCGGATGCGCATTTGCCGGGATGCCCTGGGTGATCCTGCCGGAAAACTGTCCCCCGGGACGGATGGCGGAAATCTATCAGGATTGTACGCCTGGGGTGATCCTCACCAGTCCGGCATGGACTCAGATGTTGGACCGGTTTAAGAAAGATACCCCATGTATTAATATGGCAGAGCTTTTAAATGCCAGCGAGGTTTCCCGGAAAAAGGAAAGCCATGCTGTCATCTGCCGGGATAAAAATGCTTTGGCCTATCTGATCTATACTTCCGGGAGTACCGGCAGGCCCAAAGGCGTGATGATCCGTCAGGAGTCTTTTTTAAATTTTGCCATGGCCATGAGTCCCTGCTATGCTTCCGGGGCTGTTTTATCCATATGTAATACAGGCTTTGATGCCTTTTTGATCGAAAGTATCGGGGCTCTTCTCAACGGTCGGACGGTGGTTTTGGCCGGAAGCGATGATGTGGAGGATCCCAGGGCTCTGGCCGGGCTGATCCGGGATTATGCCGTAGGATTTTTAACAACAACCCCTTCAAGACTTCAGGCTTACATGAAGGACGAAAGCTTTTGCAAAGCGTTAAGCCGTATTGAGTCTATTGTGTGCGGCGGTGAGAATTTTCCGGGAAGCCTTTTGGCGCAGCTGGCATCTTATACAGGAGCCAGGGTTTACAATCAGTACGGACCTTCTGAGACGACGGTAGGTGTTGCCATCGGGTTGTTAAACCGAACCGCCCGGATTACAGTAGGAAGTCCGATGGATAACTGCCGCTGCTATATTCTGGATAAATATAAAAATCCTATGCCTATAGGCGTGTACGGAGAATTATATGTGGCCGGCCTGTGTGTGGGAGAAGGGTATTATCATGATCCGGAAAAGACTAAAGCGGCGTTTACGGACAGTCCCTTTGAACCGGGAGAGCGGATGTATTGCACCGGGGATATTGGCTGCTGGACACAAAACGGAGAAATCGTGATCCGCGGCCGGGAGGACAGCCAGGTTAAACTTCGGGGACAGCGGGTAGAGCTTGGAGAGATCAGTGCAAAGCTTATGACCTATCCGAAAATACAGCTGGCCGCAGTGCGCCTGGCAGGAGAAGGCCTGTCAAAAGTACCTGTGGCGTATTATACAGCCGATAAGCCTGTGCCGGAGCAGGAGCTTATGGCTTTTGCTTCCAGTGTCCTGCCGGATTACATGATCCCTGGGGCTTATATCCATGTCCCATCCATCCCTTTAAATGCCAATGGAAAGCTGGACGCCTCGCGCCTTCCTCTGCCGGAGCTTTATGCGCAGGAACAGGAGGCAGATCCGTCAAGTCTTGCCGGAAAGATACTGGAGGTATTCCGAAAGGTATTAAATCGGCCGGATATGCCTGTGTCCGGGGACTATTTCCTTTATGGCGGGGATTCGCTCAACGGGCTCCAGGTGCTGACAGAGCTGGAAAATATTTTAGGCAGGCGGCTGCGCATCAGTGATCTTTATTCCTGCCGCAATGCTGCAGGATTGGCACGGCATCTTGGCGAATCACCGAAAGCGTGGTCGGTTTCCGGCAATAATGAGGGAGTCCTTGGCCTGATGAAAGCGCCGAAAAGGGATCTTTATCCCCTGACCCCTCAGCAGATGGGCGTTTATTTTGAAACCATGATGCACCCGGACAGCTGCAGCTATAATATGCCCTGTGCCTTTAAAGTCCGGGGAGAAATCCGGCAAGAAAAACTGGAACAGGCTTTTTTTGCTTTGGTGCAAAGCGAGCCGGTGCTTCGCATGGGGTTTGAGCCTGGAGAGAATGGTATCGGGCAAAAACTGTGGGCCAGGGTGGAAGCTTACGTGGAAGATTTCAGTCATTTGCCTTTAGATGAGGCAAAGAAAGCTTTTGTCAGACCCTTTGATCTGACCCGTCCCCCTTTAATGCGGGTGGGCCTGTGGACGGAGGGGCAGGAGTCAATAATTTTTATCGATATGCATCATATCATTAGTGACGGGGAAAGTGCAGCCATGCTCATTTCCCGGCTCAATGATTTTTATGAAGGAAAGGCCCGGGAGGCCGGCCATCTTTCTTATATAGATTATGCCTGGACTTTGTCCCGGCTAAACGCGCAGCTTTCCCGTGAAGACCAGGATTTTTGGCGGGATCTGCTTAAGGACATGCCTGAGCCTGTACGGATACCAACAGATTTTCCGAGAAGTCAGACGTTTGATTATCAGGGACGTACCGTTTTTTATAAAATGACAGAAGCAGACAGCCGGCTTTGCGACCGGTTCTGTCAGGATCACGGCTTTACGCCTTTTATGCTGTTTACGGCCGCTTTTGGCATCCTTTTAGCTTCTGTCAGCCGTCAGGACGATGTGTGCGCAGGGACGCCGGTATCTGTCCGCGGCAGCCGTGAACTGAAGGATATGGCCGGAATGTTTGTCAATACTCTTCCGATAAGGATCCGGGCCGGGGCAGAGCTTACCTGTCTGGAATATATGGAGCAGATTAAGAAAACCGTCACCGGGATACTGGATCACAACAGGGCGGATTTAGAGTCGCTGGCGAAAATGGCAGGCAGAAAAGGAAATGACATGTATCATGCCATTTTATCTATGCGTCCGGTAAATCTTGAAGGCACAACGTTTGACCATATGGAAGTCCAAAGCGAAGAGCTGCCTTCAAGCAGTGCTAAGATGGATCTTAACCTGGAAGTTTACAAAGAAAAAGGCAGATGGAATTTCAGGCTGGAGTATGCTGACACCTTGTTCCTTCCTCAGACCGGGGAGTTTTATGCCCGGTGTATAGGCGCTATTGCAGCAGGACTTGCCAGAGATGAAAAACGCACATTAGGGAATATTCCAAAAATATCCGGAGCGGACAGATTCAGGCTTGACAGCCTTACTGAAAATCTCAGCGCCGCGTTTGCGGATGTGCCGGTGGATGCAATGGTGGATATGGCAGCAGAGCTGGCTCCGGATCAGGCGGCATTGATCTTTAGAGATGAAACGTTTACTCTGGGCGAGCTTAAAGCAGATTGGGATGCATTGGCTTCCCGTCTCCAGGATATGGGGTTAAAGCAGGGAGATCACATAGGAATTTTGTGCCGGAGAGGTCCCCGGCTTTTGACGGCTATGATGGCTGTTTTAAAAATCGGATGCGCTTATGTGCCTATGCTGCCTACATTTCCCAAAAAACGGCTGGAATCCATGATGGATCAGTCCGGGGTGAAAGTGACCTTGTGTGACAGGAAAACCCTTGAAGAACTGCCGGAGGGAATGGATGGCGCCTTTGTGGACATTGAAAAAGCTGTGGAGGAAGGCGATTTTCGGCAGCCGGAACCGGCTGCAGGCAGAAGCGGAGAGGATGTATGCTTTATTTTGTTTACTTCCGGCTCTACCGGCCAGCCTAAAGGCGTTATGATCCGTCATCATTCCATTGCCAATTTGTACGCGGTTATGAAAGGTAAGCTGCCTGGAGGCCACACAGGCTTTTTGTGTACGGCCAATGTTATTTTTGATATTTTTATTACAGAAACTTTGCTGACTTTAGCTATGGGCAATTATATTGTTATGGCGGATGAGGATGAAATGGTCCTGCCGTGGAAATGTGCCCGCCTGATCCGGGAACATCACGTTGGGATCGTGGAATTTACCCCGTCAAGAGCTGTACTTTTTATGGAAAATCCGGATTTTGTCAAGGCTTTGTCTCATATAGACACAGTGCTGATGTGCGGGGAAGTATTTCCTCCGGCCCTTCTTGACAAGCTTCGGGCGGCAGGATGCCATACGATCTATAATTTGTACGGACCGACGGAAGTTACTGTTTACTGTACAATGGATGATGTGACCCATACGGATAAGATCACAGTGGGACAGATTTTTCCCAACTGTTGGATCTATGTGCTGGATGAGCATATGAAACGCGTCATGCCGACAGGGATAGGAGAACTGTATTTTGGCGGCGCCTGTGTGTCTGCCGGATATGTAGGCCGGCCGGATCTGACAAAGGAGCTGTTTGTTAAAGATCCTTTCCGGCCGGGGGAAATCATATACCGCAGCGGTGATCTGGTACGCCTTTTGCCTGACGGGCGTATTGACTTTGCAGGCCGTGGGGATCATCAGATTAAATTAAACGGCCAGCGGGTAGAGCTGGCGGAGATCCAGGGGAAGATCATAAGCTCCGGACTGATCGGACAAGCGGCGGTGGTGGCTGTGTCTGAGGGAGATTTTAAGGCCCTGAGGGCATTTGTGACCCCTAAGCCCGGTGAAACGGTGGATACAGGCGCGCTGCGGCAATGGCTGGAATCTGAGCTTCCCGGGTACATGGTGCCTTCATCCATCCAAGTATTGGATCATCTTCCGGTAACTGATACGGGCAAGACAGATCTTAAAGCCCTTGAAAAGATCCGGGAGACTTCCATACCGGCTCCGGTGCCGGCGAAACCGGTACATTTGCCTTTAGAGGAGGCAGATCGTAAGAACCCGGATCCCCAGGCTGTAGATGGCCGGACTTTAGAGGGTTTTTGGAAGGATGCATTGAAACTGGATGAAATTCAAGGGGATCAGTCCTTTTTCGAGCAGGGCGGTACGTCTTTGACAGCCCTGAACCTGTTAAGCCGTTATTATAATCATGGTTTGTCCATGACTTTGTCCCAGTTTTATGGGAACCCTACGTTAAATCAGCAAAAAGCTTTTTTCTTTAAGGATAAGGCCGGCACGGAGATGAGCCCGGCGCCTGTCAAAGCGGTTAAAGATCCCCGGTGTGTATTTCTGACCGGGGCTACGGGATTTTTCGGGGCTCACGTGCTGCAGGAGCTGATCCAGCGCGGCTATAAAAAGATTTACTGCCTTGTCCGGGGTTCTGATCCCCGGCGGTTTGAGGATACTATGGAGTGGTATTTTGGCAGAGGTTTTTTGGCCCGGGCTAAAAAAAGGATCGAGGTTCTTCAAGGAGATATTGTGTGTCCGAGATTAGGTCTGTCTCCGGAACAATGGTCCACGGTGACGGAAAACGTGGGAGTGGTGATCCATGCCGCAGCAGATGTGCGTCACTATGCGGATTCAGATGAACCGGTGATGACAAACCGGGAGGGGACACGCCATGTTTTAGAGCTGGCTGAGGCGGCCGGCGGGAAAATGGTCTATATTTCCACAGTGAGTCTCGGCAGTGAATTTGTCCGGAACCAGCCGGAGCTTGTCCGGGAATTTTCAGAGGATGATTTTAATATTGGACAAAACTGGGAGGACAATATTTACCTGAAAGGGAAATTTCAGGGTGAAACTCTTGTCCGGAAAGCTGCGGAGGATGGGATGGATGTAAAGATTTTGCGGATCGGACGCCTGGTAGGACGCAGCAGTGACGGCGTATTTCAGAAGAATCCAGAAAGTAATGCTTTTTGGGGACTTGTGTCAGGAATCCTTAAGGCGGGGATGATCCCGGATATTTTAGCGCATCTTCCTTTGGATACAACAGCGGTAGATGACTGTGCCGCTGCGGCAGTGACCCTGATGGAAAAGGGAGAGCGCATGGTCTATCATGTTTTTAATCCTAAAATGAAAACCGTGTCTGAGATAGCGGCCGGTATGGGACTTGAGCTTAAGCTTGTAAGCCGGGATGTTTTTGAGGCGCATTTGCGTCAGCTGGCCGGAAATACAAATGATCTGTCGATCTCCATGCTGCTGACCCAGTATGACCGGTTTACTCAGGTGCCCATGCGTATTTCCCCGGTATGCCGTAGGACAGAGGAAGCTTTGTCCCGTCTGGGATTTACATGGGAGATGCCGGATGTGGAGCGGATTCTGGCGGCATTTGTGCCGTAAAATAGGAAAAAGTCCGGCGAAAGGATAGATAACGGATCCGTGCTCTTTAAGGCTGTCTGTTTCACAGGCGGCCATAAAGAGGGCTGATGCCGGGCAGGATTAAATTTTTAACAGGAGGAAATGCGGTGGAAATTTCAACCCCTTATATGATCATCCTGGTGGCGGCCATGGCGGTCACTGTGGCATTTATTATTACTTTGCGCAGAGGTCAGCAGATCATGATGATGCACAAATGTTATTATACAGCAACAGCGCTGCTGCTTTTTTGGCTTCTGGTGATCTTTATCATGGGCTTTATCCCTCCGGATAAGATGACGATCCTGCAGCTGCTGGACGCATCCACCACTATGTGCGGCGCATTTATACCGGCATGTTCATTGTTGTTTTCTATATGCTATGTAAGGGCCTATAGTGATACTCTTCCCAAAGGTGTCTGGTGTATTTTTATTATCCCTGCCATAAGCACGATCATGGTATTTTCTAATCCGGTGCATCATTTATATTACCGTAGATTTGCTCTGGACAATTCAGGTGTGGTGTTTGGACCGTATTTTTATGTCCACAGCTTTTATACTTATGCTTGTGTAGCGGTGTCGCTTTTGCTGATCATCCGGTTTGCGATAAAAAGCAGATCCAGGCTTCATGTGTGGCAGGCAGTGCTGTTTGTAGTGGGAAGCCTGTGCCCGCTTATCGTTAATCTTTTTGTAACTTTTCATGCCCTGGATGCAAGCATTGTTTTAACCCCGGTAAGCTTTGCCCTGACGCTGGCATTTCATGGGATCGTGATCTACAGGCTCCACTTTTTTGATATTCGTCCCGTAGCTATGCAGCAGCTCCTAAACTGGATCAGTGATTGCTATCTGGTAACAGGAAAGGACGGACGGGTGGTTAATTATAATCAGCCTTTTGTGGAGATTTTCGGCAAGTCCTATAAGATCCGGGAAAATACCTGTTTGTCGGATTTTGTCAGCAATGAAGATATAGAAAATAAAACCCCTTTGTATAATCTTATGTCCGCGCTCCATTCCTGTGAACGGCGCCATACAAGGATCACCTATGAGCAGCCCCTTGATCTGAAACGGGATAAGGAGCTGAAACGGTACTGGTTTATGGTGGAAGTGGCGCCGGTCTTTGTGAAGGGGACGCTGGGCGGCTATGTATCCATTTTCAGAGATATGACTCAGATTAAGCTGAACATGCAGAAAATGGCGGATAACCAGATGAAGATGATGGAAAATGAGCGTCTGGCTTTTCTTGGCCAGATGGTAGGCGGGTTGGCGCATAACCTGAAAACCCCGATCATGAGTATTTCGGGAAGTATTCTGGCAGTGGAGCAGCTGATTGAAGAATGCAGGCAGAGCTTGGGAGATCCGGAGGTTACAGAGGATGATTACCGGGAAATTTACGGGGAAATGGAAGAATGGCTTTCAAGGATGAAGGAAGCAGGGGCCTATATGTCAGATATTATCACTGCCGTAAAAGGGCAGGCTGCCAATATTTCTGTTTCTGAAAATGTGGATTTTTCCCTTGAGGATGCCGTTCGGCGGGTACAGCTTTTGCTCCGTCATGAGCTGCTTAAAAACCAATGTCATCTGATAGAGGATCCTAAAATAAATGAGAAAGGCATCCTTATCCACGGCGATATTAACAATCTTGTCCAGGTTATGGGAAATCTGGTTTCCAACGCTATTGATGCCCAGAAACCGGAAGGCAGACATGATATTGTTATTGAAACCCAATGGGATGAGGATCAATTTCAGTTGATGGTGAAGGATTATGGTACCGGTATTTCTAAAAATACTCAGGCCAAGCTGTTCCATCAAATGGTAACCAGTAAAGGAACAAAGGGAACCGGTCTTGGGATTTTTATTTCCAATTCTGTGATTCATGCAAAATTTGGAGGAAGTATGTGGTACAAAGACAATCCGGAAGGCGGGAGTATTTTTGGAATTTCCCTGCCCTTATCCTGTGTGACGTTTGTACCCAAAGACGAGGTAAGAGAAAATGCGGAAAAATAAAGCTTCAAGTCCGGATAAAGAGTTTTCAATTCTGACTTTAGATGACGATAAGATCATGACCCTGACCCTGCAGTCGTATTTCCAGGCATTGGGCTTCCATGTGGATATGGAAAATAACCCTTATGCAGCCATTGAAAAGATCAGGGAAGGACATTATGATATTTTGCTCCTGGATTTTTTGATGAATCCCATTAACGGGGATGAGGTGGTACGTCAGGTGAGGAAGTTTAATAAAGATCTGTTTATTATCCTTCTCACCGGACACAAAAGCATGGCGCCGCCTTTAAAGACCATTCGGGAGCTGGATATTCAGGGATATTATGAAAAAAGCGACCGGTTTGACCAGTTGGAGCTTTTGGTGGAATCCTGTGCCAAATCCATACGGCAGATGCGTATTATCCGGGGATACCGGGACGGCCTTCGGTCGATCCTTGAAAAAATTCCGGTTTTAAGCCGTATCTCAAATATGGAAAGTCTTTTAGTCCGGACCATCGCCCAGATCAGAGAGGTGACTCAGTGGCCGGAAGGATTGATTTATGTGGATGTTACTGCCCTTGGAGCGGATAAGCTTAAGAAAATCGGACTTTCGGGCCGCTTTTTCGGATGGGGCGCCTTTGAAGATCAGGAGGCGGAAGGGATCCGGGCTTTTGAAAAAGTCCGTAAGGATCCGGACGCCCTGATCGTGCGTGAAGGGGAACTGTGCATGGCTCCTTTGCGGATGGAGAGCGGCACAGCTTTTGGCGTACTTTTAATGCGGACATCCGGTGAACCGCCCCAGGAAATGCTCCAGCTGTTTTCTGTGTATGCAAAGCAGGTGGGAGCCGTTATGGGAAACCGGATTTATCAGGAGCTTTTGAAGGTTCAAAATGATGAGCTGAATCAGGCCTATATGGAAACCATTGACCTGATTCGTAAAATGGTTGATGCCAAAGACGATTATACCCGGGGACATTCGGACAGGGTATCCTTTTATGGCGTAAATATTGCCCGGGCTCTGGGAAGGACAGAAGAATATGTGGAACGTGTCCGCATCGGAGGATTATTTCATGATATTGGAAAGATCGGTGTTCCGGATGCAATCTTAAGAAAGCCGTCCAGATTGACGGATGAGGAGTATTGTGTCATTAAAAGACATCCTGAAAGGGGAAAACAGCTTTTGGCTTCGCTTTCATCGTTTAGGGATATACTGCCGATGGTGGAATATCATCATGAATGGTATAACGGAAATGGCTATCCCAAAGGCCTGTCCGGAAATGACATTCCGGAAATGGCCCGTATCATCAGTGTGGCAGATGCTTTTGATGCCATGACATCAAAACGTACATATAGGGACAGCCTTTCTGTGGATCAGGCGGTTTCCGAACTTAAAAAGGGAAAAAATACTCAGTTCGATTCCATGATCGTTGATGCGTTTATCGGCGTCATCCATTCATCGGATCTGTTTTCCCATGCAAAAGATCTTTTCCCGGAACAAGGGACGAATATACAGGAGGTATAAAAGTGAAAACGATTTCATCAAAAGAAAGCCATTATTATGAAAATTTCAAAGACTTTTTGCAGGATACTGCAGTGAGTTTTGAAGGCCGTGCTGCAGTAACCACCTATGACCGGAAAGGCGCCGCCAAGGTGGTGTCCTATGAGCAGATGAAGGAAGATGCCTTTGCAGTGGCCAGAGCATTGTTTGAAAATGGACTGGCAGGCAGGCATGTGGCGATCCTTGGGGAAAATTCCTATGACTGGCTGTCTGTATATTTTGGGATCGCTGTCAGCGGCGGTACGGCAGTGTGTATTGATACAGAGCATACCGATGATATTATTGTAAAAATGATCCTGCAGGCAGATACAGAGGCGGTTTTTGCATCCCCATCCATGGAGGAGCTGGCTGTCCGGGCATGCCGGGAAGATCCACGTATCCAAAAGCTGGTGATTCTTGGAGAAAATACCAGTGAAGGGCAGACTTTAAGGGAATTTTTAAATTCAGGAGAAACACAGAAAGCCAAAGACTGGCTGGAAGGCTTTCGCCCGGACGGCAAAACGGACGCGTCTATCGTGTATACTTCCGGTACGACCAGCACAGCTAAGCCTGTGCGCCTGTCCCACAGGGCAATCTTATATAATGCGGCAGATGCTTTGACGCTTTTGGATTCCAGAGACCGGGTTTTTAATTCACTTCCGTTATATCATACCTATGGTTTAACCGGGGGGATGATGGGGCCTTTAGTTCAGGGCGTAAGCGTATGCATGAGCTGCGATACGAAAAGAATGATCCAGGAAATGACTTTGTTTAAGCCTCAGATGATTGTTGCGGTACCTTTGATTGTTGAGATCATTCACCGGCTTTTGTGGGGGGTTTTGGAAAAAAGCGGGAAAAAGACTCGTATCCAGCGTTTGATTAAGCTGGAGGGAGCTGTCCATAAGCCAGGGTCTTTGATTTTGTCAGAGGTTCGTCCGTGTCTGACGGGAACTATGTTTGAATGTTTGGATGTTATTTTATGCGGCGGAGCCCATTTGGATGTAGCTGTGGCTTCAGAGCTCCTCCATTTTGGCATTGTTGTTTTGCAGGGATATGGAATCACCGAGTGCTCGCCTACGATTTCCTGCAATCGGAACCGGGATTTTACATTGGATTCTGTAGGGGTTTTGTATCCAGGATGGCAGATTAAATTTGACGATGGAGAGATCCTTGTTAAAGGCTATTCCCTGATGAACGGCTATTATGGCGCTGAGGAGCTGACCAGAAAAGCGATTGATGAGGACGGATGGTTCCATACAGAGGACATGGGCTATATGGACAAAAAGGGGTATCTGCATATTACCGGCCGCAAGAAAAATCTGATTGTTATGAAAAACGGTAAAAAGGTGGCAGCCGAGGAGCTTGAGCAGGTACTTAAGAAAATGCCTTTGGTCAAGGAGGTCCTTGTTTATGGTGCTCCCTGCGGAAATTCTGCCGATGATGTAAAGATTGCCGCAGCCATTTATCCGGATCCTGAGCGGACAGAAGGGATGAGCAGCTACGAGATCCTTGAAAAACTTCAGGCTTATGTGGATGATATAAATAAAAGCCTGCCGTTATATAAGCACATCCAGATGGTCAATATCCAGGAGACAGGATTTGAACATACAGCAGCCCATAAAATTAAGAGAAATCAGTAAGCTGCAGTTTTGGCGGGAGCCAAAAGAAGAAAAAAGTAAATGAAAGAAGATGATCTTTATGCTGGACGTAATTAAAGAAATCGTATATGATGTAACTGGAAAGAATAATATTACTATGGACACGGATTTTTTGGAAGATTTGGCCCTTAATTCTTTTGATGTGATGTGTATTGTAGGAAAGTTTGAAGAACGGTTTGATATTACCATTCCTATCAAGGATATACGTCAGCTGAAAAAGGCCAGGGATGTGGTAGAGTATATGAAACAAAAGGGGTTTGAATAAACACCGGTTCTGACATAAGTGGACATAGGGATCAGGGGGGATGTTGTTGACCCAGGTTAAAATTTTATACGAGGATAAGGAAATCTTTGTGGTGGTCAAGCCGCCGGGAATGCCTTCCCAGCAGGAACGATCTCCGGCTATGGATATGGTGAGTTATTTAAAAAATCTCCTGGTAGCCAGGGATAAAGTGAAAAATCCATATATTGCCGTTGTCCACCGGCTGGACAAGCCGGTAGGCGGGGTTATGGTTTATGGAAAGACACCGACTGCGGCAGGTGATTTAAGCCGTCAGATTGCCCAAAAGACAGCAGAAAAAAATTATATGGCAGTGGTCCACGGCCTTATGGAAGCGCAGGAAGGGACCATGGAGGATCTTTTGATCCGGGATAAAAAGACAAATACTTCCCAGGTGGTTTCCAAAAAAATAAAGCCGGTGCCGGGGGACGCAAAGAAGGCGGTTTTGTCTTATCAGGTCATAAAAACCGCACAAAAAGATAGTGAAAGCTACAGCCTGGTAAAAGTCCGCCTGGAAACCGGACGCCATCACCAGATCCGGGTTCAGATGTCCCATGCAGGTCATCCTCTGGCAGGGGACCGAAGATATGGGATGGCCGGTGATGGATTTTTTCAGATCGGCCTTTTTTCCAGCGCGTTGTCCTTTGACCATCCGGCTGACGGAAGGCGTGTGACCTTTACGGCAGAGCCGGACGCACAGCCGTTTTTAATGTTTTTATGAAGGCATTGAGTGGCGGGGAGAAAAAGGCTGTATAAAAATTTTGAAAAATATACCGTCTGGAGGATGTACATAGAAAATATTTTGCCTCACATACTATAGGAAAGATTTTTTCCAGACAGGATGTGAAGCTATGAATGGAAAGCTCCCTCAAAAATATAAAAAGCTATTTTTAGTGACCCTGGTGGCAGTCATTGTTTATGTGGTTTTAAAATTCCTCCTGCCCCTGGTCCTGCCTTTTGTGTTTGCCTATTTTATCTGTCGGCTTTTGTATCCGGCAGCCTTGTGGCTGTCTAAAAAGCTTCATGTTCCTAAAACATTAAGCAGCGTTGTCCTTGTGGGAGGTCTTGCGCTTGGGATCATGGCCGGAACCGGCGGCGGGATATGGTATTTGGTGAAGCAGACAGGGCGCTTGGCGCAGGATATGGACAGGGCCGGACAGTGGTTGGACCAGATGTGGCAAAAACTGTGCGGCCTTATTGCATCTTTGGCAGGCCGTTCTCAGGAATTGGTCTATTCCTCCATGTGCCAGTGGGGTGAAAATTTTATGAACATGATCCGGGAAAAGCTTCCGGAAGCTGCCGCCGGACTGGCGGTGGGTGCGGCAAAGGGGATCGGAACATTTTTTATTATTTTTGTTGTGGCCATTGTGGGGGCGATTCTTTTAATGAAAAATAAGGAACGGATCTCCCGTCAGCTTTCGGAGAATTTATTTGCCCGGGAGATTACATCCCTTACATCCCGGATCTGCCAGACCAGCGCAGGATTTTTTAAATGCCAGATCATTATTATTACAGTCATTGCCGTGATATTAAGCGCAGGATTGAAATTAGCCGGCAGCAGCTACAGTGTGCTTTTAGGGATCATGATTGCTGTTTTAGATGCGCTTCCGGTTATTGGCAGCGGAACTATTCTTTTGCCATGGGCGGCGGCTGTATTTCTCAGCGGCAGGTATCTATTCGGGGTTATATTGATCATTTTATATATTTTGTGTACCTTGGTGCGTGAGTTCCTGGAGCCCCGGCTTATGGGGAATAATTTAGGGATCAATGAATTTTATATGCTTATGGCAACGTTTACAGGATTATCTTTGTTTGGCGTGTGGGGGATCTTCCTTGGGCCTTTGGGGATGGTCATGATCCTGGAAATTTTAAGACAGCTGGAAGCATATTATGATGATGCCAGGGGCAAGTAGTGCGGAGAAATTCGTGGCATCATGGGTCAAATAGGGCTGAGTCTTGGAGGAGGCGATAAAAGTGTCAGTAAGCGCGGTGATTGACAAAAAAATGCTGCGGGCCGTAAAGAAGGAGGGCCTGTCTTTAGAGGAAAAACAGGAAATTTTAGCTGGGTGCGGCCTGCTTTATAAGGAGGATGGCTATGTTGTGGACGCCGGGGCCTGTATGGCTCTGGAGTGCTGGCTTAAGGCCCGTTATGCGGTGGAGTGTGTTGGGGAAAAAACAGACGGATCCATAAAGAATACAGGATTTTATGTGGGAAATATGGGGATTACCATGACACGGGAGGATGATGAGCGGTGTCGGCTTTTGTATCTTCCCAGCTTGAAACTGGCCATAGGCGCTTTGGCGGATGTGTTGTGGGACTGCGGCACCGGAGAGGAGACCCAGATTGATCATAGGGACCAGGGGGCCGAAAATGATCAGGATGTGAAGCGGATATTTAAAGAAAATCATGACATATTTCCCGAAAGTTCCGGTCCCCGGATCCATATTTCCTGCCGGGACGGGAGCGGGATAAAATCCAGATTTATTATAGAAAGTATTCATGGGCGGCCATGGCTTTGCCAATATGACAGGACGCGTATACAGTGGGGATATTTTACCCGGCCGGACCTGGTGAATATGGTAGGCTCATGGCTGATCCGATTTCAGCGCCAGGCCATTTTAGAAGCCGCAAAGGGGGAGGTGGACCGGGATGAACATTAAAGTGAGTTCATCAGGCATTAAGGGAAATCTTTCACAAATGGAAGAAATCAAAGCAAAGCTTTCCAGTGTGGAAAGCGGAATCGGGAATGTGGATGCTGCTATGGACAGCCATTCTGCCGCCTTTGAGAAGATGCGCCGGAGAATCACAGATATTCAGGGGGATCTTCAGGATCAGATCCGTAAATTTGCAGCCATGGAGGATGGGCTGGAGAGAGCCTTGGAGTATTACTTTGCCTGCGAAAACCGGGTCACCGAAAGCGCTTCGGATCTTTCCGGGGCAGGCGTGGGCGGACCCGGGCATGGTGCTGATGGCGGTCAGGAAACGGAAAGTGCTGTCATTGCCGGCATTGGCATCGGCGGTGCTTTGGCAGGCTTTGGAACCTGGTTTTGGAACTGGATCAATGAGACAGCGCCTGAGTGGGGATGGGGAGACAGTGACCGCGCCAAGGAGGTCCGTCAGGACAAGGCCATGGCTGAGTCTATTAAGACTGTGCTGAAAGAGGAGCGGTATACAAAAAAATACTGGAAAAAAGCGGATTACGATGAGCGGGTGGAAATACTGACAGAACTGTTTCACACGCTGAATGATATTTTAGGGATTAATGTCCGGGAAATACATATTGAGCATTTAGATGCTGAACCGGGGTATATTTTAAACGGCTACCTGAGTTATTATGGCAATGGCTATATGGAAATGTACCTGAACCGGGACTGGGTGGAAAAGGACAGCGGCTATGACCAGATCATAAGTACCCTGTGCCATGAAATGCGCCACGGTTATCAGCATGCAGTTGTGGATCATCCGGAAAACTACATTGTCAGCAATGAGACGGTTACTGCCTGGCGGGATAATTTTAATGATTATAAGACCACAGAGGAGGATGGTTACAGCGCGTACCGGAAGCAAAGTGTTGAGGCGGATGCCCGCAGTTTTTCTGATAAGGTGATATAGATTTTTCGGCCCGGACTTTTGGGTTTTGTCCGGCTGTGAAGATCAGCGGCAGAAAATTGGTGAACTTTAGGAGGTGAAGAGCATGAACAGACAGGATGGAAGCGGGGAAAATGGGAGGAGAAGCCCGGCAAGTGGAGAAACGGGAAGTGTAGAAACTGTACTGTCCTGTGGAGAAGACCAGGCTCAAAGAATCCGGGATATTTTTTATAAGGCAGCAGGTTGTCCCCTGGACCAGGTGACAGTAGTTCCGTCAGAGTTAAAAGGGACCCTGCTTATGGCTCAATGCGGGGATTTTGTGTATTATTTAAAGGTAACGTCTGTTAACCGGCTTCGGGAGATCCGCAAGGACGATCCTAAAGGAAAAGTGGTCTACCAGGTCCTTTATTAGTGAGGGATAACTGTTCAGGATAACGGGGGATTTTTTCGGTACAGGGAAAATCTTTCTCTGGTTATAAATGATGAGTTGTACGACAAATGGCATGAGACACGGATTGCCCCGCACTTAGCGCGCCTCAGGTCTTTGCTTGGCTCCGGTCGGCGCAGTAAATGCGCAGACCTGTCTGAATAGTGTAACATTCAGTCAGCCAACTGTTGTAGATTTCCGGGTTGACAAACAGGGATATTTAGCATACAATAGGCCTTAATCAGCGATGAAAGGGAATAGTACGCAGCGCAGTTATCCACAGAGAGAGGATCACAGGTGAGAGATCCTTAATAAACGGCAGCGGAACCGGCCCCGGAGCTTCATGTGATGAGCATGACGTACACCGGCGTTAACGGATGAACGAGAGAACTGCGGAAAATATCCGCGGTTAATAAGGGTGGTACCGCCGAAAGCGTATCACGCAGACCCATCACACCAGTCAAAAGACGAAAATCGATGTAAGTCTGCAGTGAAAAGAAACGTATAAGCTTTTTGGTCCCTTGCATTTCCGGCCCAACCGGCAAGCAAGCGCCAAAAAGCTTTTTTGCTGTGACCACTTAGCGAAGCCAAGCCGCCAGGCGCGGGCTGAGGTTAGTGGGAACGCACATCCCGACCCTTGGCGAGGTCAAGCCGTCAGGCGCGGGGCGAGCCTAGTGGAGGGATGTTACCCGTCAGGGCCACGTAGAAAAGGAAGGAGAATATCATGGCGAAGGATAAGAAATTAGTGGAAGCCATCACATCCATGGAAGAGGATTTTGCCAAATGGTACACGGATGTGGTAAAAAAAGCGGATTTAATGGATTATACAAGTGTAAAGGGGTGTATGGTATTTAAGCCGGCAGGCTATGCTCTCTGGGAAAATATCCAGCATGAGCTGGACCGCCGTTTTAAAGAAACCGGTGTGGAAAATGTATACCTGCCTATGTTTATTCCTGAAAGTCTGCTTCAGAAGGAAAAGGATCATGTGGAAGGCTTTGCCCCTGAGGTAGCATGGGTGACTCATGGCGGACTGGAAGAACTGCCTGAGCGCATGTGTGTGCGTCCTACATCTGAAACACTGTTTTGCGATTTTTATGCTAAGGAAATCCAGTCTTACAGAGATCTGCCTAAGATCTACAATCAGTGGTGCTCAGTTGTCCGCTGGGAGAAAGAGACCCGTCCTTTCCTCCGCTCCAGAGAGTTTTTATGGCAGGAAGGCCATACTGCCCATGCCACAGCTGAGGAAGCTCAGGAGAGAACGGAGCAGATGCTCCACCTGTATGCAGACTTCTGTGAGGAAGTTCTGGCAATCCCTGTGATCCGGGGCCGGAAAACAGATAAGGAAAAGTTTGCCGGCGCGGAAGCTACTTATACTATCGAAGCTTTAATGCATGACGGAAAAGCCCTTCAGTCCGGGACAAGCCATAACTTTGGGGATGGTTTTGCCAAAGCCTTTGGTATCCAGTATACAGATAAAGACAATAAACTTCAGTATGTTCACCAGACTTCCTGGGGAATGACGACCCGTCTGATCGGTGCTATTATTATGGTTCACGGAGACAACAGCGGTCTTGTGCTTCCTCCAAGGATCGCGCCGGTACAGGTGATGATCGTTCCTATTGCCCAGCATAAGGAAGGGGTATTAGATAAGGCTTATGAATTAAAGAGCCGTTTGGCTGATTTTAAGGTAAAAGTGGATGATTCTGAAAAGAGTCCCGGATGGAAGTTCGCTGAAGCAGAGATGCGGGGGATTCCTGTGCGTATTGAGATCGGTCCTAAGGATATTGAAGCAAACCAGGCTGTTATCGTCCGCCGGGATAACCGGGAAAAGCAGGTTGTATCTCTGGATACTTTGGAAGAAAGTGTTGCCAATACTCTGGAAACTATGCAGAAGGAAATGCTGGAGCGGGCAAGAGCTCATCGGGACAGCCATACTTATACAGCAGCCAACTATGAAGAATTTAAAGATATTATTGCCAATAAGCCAGGCTTTGTAAAGGCTATGTGGTGCGGTGACCAGGCATGTGAGGATAAGATCAAGGAAGAAACCACAGCAACCTCCAGATGTATGCCATTTAAGCAGGAGCATATCTCTGATGTGTGCGTATGCTGCGGGCGTCCTGCAAAGGCCATGGTTTACTGGGGTAAGGCTTATTAATAAAGAATGACGGATCCATATGAAATTCAAAAACGGCTTAGGGAAAATCCTTTGCCGGAAAATGGGGGAGAATTTTCGGATCTTATTCAAGGGCTGTTTTATTATTATGGGATTGACTGCCGGGAGGACGAATGGCTTGCGGAAAACTTCTGGCAGGGAAATATCCCAACGCGCTTGATGAAAAGAGAAGCGGGGCATTTTAAAAGAAATGTCCAAAATCCGGAAACAGTTCTGCGTCTTGCCCTGATGTATAATCCTGGCGGAGACTCTTCCAGAAAGAAGCGTCAGGAGCAGTTTTTAAATCAGCTGGCTGTGGATCTTCCGATGAAAGCGTACCTGGATATTATGGAGGGACTTCCATGTACATGGCAGGGGTATGACCCTAAAGATCCCAGGCCGGAAGATATTTTAAAACAGGCGGATGAAACATATCAGGAGGCGGATTTTACCGACTGGAAAGAGAATATGGATCCTTCTGGCGGTATTATCCCGGGAACGTGCTTTACAATCTATGAGGCCGCTGAGCGGATGTATCGGCTGGCGGCCATTGGCGGCAATCTGAGGGCCTTGGAAGTGGATATTCCTGAAATCGAGTATTATTATGAACAGGAGTTTCAGGAAGAGATATGGGAAAAAATCGCCAGGGCTGTAAGGAGAACGCAGGATTATGCCGCAGACCTTCAAAGCCGGGGGGATTTAAAAGAAGCCGCCAGATGGTGGGAGAAATCCGCATCCGGCGGCAACCCTTCCAGTATGAAAGGGCTGATCATCTGTCTGGAACAATGGGAGGACGCACCTAATCGGGATCAGAGACTTGTATACTGGCGTGGCCGTTTGGTCGGTCATCACCAATAGATTGATACAAGGGACAAAAGGTCGTGCATTTCATGGCTGCATGGGCAGTTCCCATGACCTTTTGTCCCTTGTCTCATTTTATTATTCAAAATCATTTAAATACTTTTTCACTTCAAGCATTTCATCACGCAGCTGGGCGGCCAGCTCGAAGTTTAAATCCGCGGCAGCGGAATGCATCTTTTTGGTCAGTTTTGCTGCCAGCTCTTTTAATTCTTTCTTTGTCATAGATTCCAGATCTTTAGACAATTCTTTTTCATCCTTATCCGCAGCCTTGGAAATACTGATCAGATCCCGAACGGCCTTTTTGATGGTCTGAGGCGTAATGCCATGCTCTTCATTATATTTTTGCTGGATCGCCCGGCGGCGGTTGGTTTCACTGATGGCTTTATCCATAGATTCTGTAATGGTATCCGCATACATGATCACATGACCGTCTGTATTTCGGGCAGCCCGGCCGATGGTCTGGATCAGAGAAGTTTCTGAACGGAGGAAGCCTTCCTTGTCCGCATCCAGGATGGCCACTAAAGTAATTTCAGGAATATCCAGACCTTCCCTGAGAAGGTTGATACCTACCAGCACATCAAAAACATTCATACGCAGATCCCGGACGATTTCGGTGCGCTCCAGAGTGTCAATGTCCGAATGGAGGTACTTGACCCGGATTCCCAGCTCCTTCATATAGTCTGTCAAATCCTCGGCCATACGCTTGGTCAGAGTAGTAATAAGGACTTTATTGCCTTTGGCCGTTTCTTTATTGACCTCAGAAACAAGATCGTCGATCTGTCCTTCCACCGGACGGACGCTGATCTCAGGATCCAGAAGGCCGGTGGGACGAATGATCTGCTCGGCCCGCAAAAGCTCATGCTCTTTCTCATAAACACTGGGCGTGGCAGATACAAAAAGCATCTGGTCGATCTTGGATTCAAATTCTTCAAAGTTTAACGGACGGTTATCCTTGGCAGAGGGCAGCCGGAACCCATAGTCCACCAGGGTCGTCTTTCGGGATTGGTCTCCGGCGTACATGCCCCGGACCTGGGGAATGGTCATATGGGACTCATCCACGATAATAAGAAAATCGTCAGGAAAATAGTCGATCAGGGTATAGGGAGGCTGTCCCGGTTTCAATCCTGCCAGATGCATGGAATAATTTTCAATGCCGGAGCAAAATCCTGTTTCCCGCATCATTTCAATATCAAAATTTGTCCGTTCGGAAATGCGCTGTGCCTCCAGCAGCTTATCCTCACTTTTAAAATATTTTACCCGCTCCGCAAGCTCTGCCTCAATATCTTTAATGGCCCGTTCCATTTGCTCCGGCGGAACAACATAATGGGAAGCAGGGTAAATGGCAGTGTGTTTTAAATAGGCCTTGACCTCTCCGGTGAGAGGGTCAAATTCGCCAATACGGTCCACTTCATCCCCGAAAAATTCCACACGCACTGCGGTATCTGTGGCAGCCGCCGGAAAAATCTCTACCACATCGCCATGGACACGGAAAGTTCCCCGCTTAAAATCCATGTCATTTCGGGTATACTGAAGATCGATCAGCTTGCGGATCACCTCATCCCGGTCTTTGATCATGCCCGGCCGCAGGGAAATAACCATTTTTTTGTAGTCGATAGGACTTCCCAAGCCGTAAATGCAGGATACGGATGACACAATGATCACATCGCTCCGCTCAGACAGGGCGGCTGTTGCAGAGTGGCGCAGTTTGTCGATCTCGTCATTAATAGCGGAGTCTTTTTCGATATATGTGTCCGATGACGGCACATAAGCTTCCGGCTGATAGTAATCATAGTAGGAGACAAAATATTCCACAGCGTTATTTGGGAAAAATTCCTTAAATTCCCCGTAAAGCTGTGCTGCCAGTGTTTTATTGTGGGCCAGGATGAGCGTCGGCTTGTTCAGCTGGGCGATCACATTGGCCATGGTAAATGTTTTTCCTGAGCCGGTAACGCCCAGCAAAGTTTCAAATTGATTGCCCTCCTTAAACCCTTTCACAAGCTTTTCAATGGCCTGGGGCTGGTCGCCGGTAGGGGCATAGTCTGAATGTAGTTCAAAATGATCCATGGTAAAATCTCTCCTTTGTGACTTTTGATATGTTAAATATTAGCCACCCTCAAAAAAATCATTCGTAACGAAAATGTCAAAATCAGAAAATGGCACTGCCCTATATTGGACTTTTCACAATTTGTTCACGAAAAGTCACAAAATATTAGTCGTAATGCGATACAAAGTATTGACATGAATATTCCATTTTAGAATATCTTTTGCTTTACTGTCCTCAATGTTCCAAAAGCGTTCCAAAAGCGTTCCAAAAAGCGTTCCAAAAAATATTTATTTTCTTCGATAAACCGTAGACACAGAATCGCCTTCGCTTTTTATAATATCCAATTCCATAAGTCGCTGTAAATATCTGAACACTGTAGTTTTGGATTTTCCGGTTAATTTTCTAGCCATTTGCGGATTTATTATATCATTCACCTTCAAATAATCTATAATTGGCAGCATTTTCTCTTTTTCTTTATCTGAAAGATTACTTTTAAATATGTGAATCATTCTATCTACAGATTTCTGTTCATTATCAGATACCGGTTTGTTTAACGGCACATTTCCGGTTGCCTGATTTTCTTTCAAGAACCCTTCATGTATAAATAATCTTGAAATAAAATAGCTATGTGCCTCATCCGTCTCAAATTCAGGTTTAGGCGAACCATTCGTTTCTAATGCGTCCAATATTTTCTTAAATCCTGTATTTCTTCCCTCAGTCAAATGAAGTTCTTTCAAGAAATCACCTATCCGGCGATTTCTATAACGACGATTAGACACTCGGTAGGATTTTAGCCCCTCAATAGTCACAGATCTGTCAGGCCCAGGAAAACTTAATATTTCTATCCTGTCTTTTTCCACACGCACCTCGATAGGCTCTCGTTCATCATAAGCACGGTGATATACTGCATTTGATAAAGCTTCTTCTATTGCCGCAAACGGATAATTAAAAAATCTGTCCGCTTCTGCTCTATCTGAATGTTTAACAACGCGTTCTGTAATAATTGTATTTCTGATATATTGTAAAGCTTCTCGGAGTTGTTGATGAATCGGTCCTTTAAAGGTCTGTTCTATGATATTATTTCCGCCCAAGCCTTCGGGGAACTGGACAACATCTATCTGGGTATACGGGAAGAACTTATCAGGTTCCATATTAAAAAACATCAATCCGACATTTTTCGGCTTTGTGTATTCTGGAAGATTGCAGATTATGTTCATATCATTACATACTTCAATAAAGTCCCCTGTCTTCGACTTTTCGTACAAAGAGCTTTTTACTTCTTTTAAATAGTTTTGAATAAGTGTAATGTTCAAATCTGAAATATCCGCCTGATGATTCACGCGATCATCGAAAGGTATCCGGTTAGCAAGATTAAATAAGTCTTTCTCTTCATCATCTGAGGGCTCCACTGTATTCGACATTTTTCGGATATAATGAATACGCTCTTTATTATCTTTCGCCATTGTTTTAGGAGAAGAATAAGGTCTGCTGTCTCCTCCCGGACACCAAAGAACAATAAATTTCTTATTTTCATAATCAACAACTTCCGCTATCGGCATATATGCAGGCCTGATTAATTTACATTTCGCCAAAATGCTTTTCTGATAAAAATCTATTTTGTCTGCAGGTACTCCCTTAAGAGGGTAAACAGGATGTCCATTGTTTTCTTCCACTCCAATAACAATATAGCCCCCGCCCCAGTTATCAAGATCATTGGCAAATGCACAGACGGTTTTTAGAGAAGCCTCTGCATCCCATGTTTCTTTAAATTCTATTCGAGCCCACTCAACAACATTACCAGAGAGCAATGTCTTTATATTTGTTGGTATTGCCATAAGATCACTCCTCTTTATATATAGCATTATCATTTCAAATCGTATCACTTTTATTAATAGTTTCAAAGATTTCATTTAAATATTTTAAGATAACTAATTCATCATCTATTCGTTTTATGCCGAGAGTAGTAGTTAAAACCTCTATTGCATTTCTATATCCTTTACTTTTCAAACTTGAGAAGCTAGTCTCCCCATTTTTAATTTTGTCCCAAACTTCTAGCACTTTATCAGGTGATGTTTGCCCCCAAAACAGTCCTGTTGTTGTTGCACCATACCTGCTTCTTCGCCTTTCATTATCAAACTTTATCTTAGACATTTCAGGAACTGTCAAAAAATAATTCCCTTCTTTTTCTTCAATGAGATTTAATCGGATAAACCAGTTAAGCCGCTCATAAAGTGAACTTCCATACTGACGCGCCAGTTCATCTTTGCTCCACCCATTTCTATACGACTCTATTTCATAAAAATGACGTTCGTCAATATTATTTATCCGCATAAGGATGAGATAATGAGACCAGCTCAGATAGAATTTTTCCCTTCCTGTGTAACTGGAAGTTTTTCAGATTGGAGAAACGGCGTTACCCCAATTGAGTCTTTGGAGTAAACCAGATAAAATTTACGCATCAGTTTTAAATTATCGTATGAATATCCCCTTCCAAGTTTCTGTGTCAATCTTTGAGACAATTCTTTCAATATATACTTTCCATATGCTGCACGTTCTTTTCCGCCTTGTTCTTCTTCAACAATCATCCTCCCTGCTTCATAATAGGAATAGACCATTGTCATATTTACTGCAGTAGACAAGTTTTTCTTGGCATTTTAGAACAATTCTATTACTTGGTTATAAAAAGTTTCATTTTGAATATTATCCATACAATACAACCTTTCATATTTCTGACTTTAGATAGCAACTATTCATAATTTTACGATTCGTTCTGTTTAGTTGTAGCCCGCTTAGCTTTTCTTTCATTTCTAATGCAATAAGGTTATCTTTTGCAACAATCTCTCCTCGACTATATACAATAAGATAACATATAATAGTTACTATCTTTAAATCATCATTATAAATAGTCTTTACTCGACCATTATTTCTATTGTATTCAATATCAACATAATACCTAGAGTATTTGCTGTGTCTAATTTCCAGATAAAGACATTGCGCCAATGTACTACATAGACTTCTTTCCGCTACATTACTCAAAATAAATGCTGTATTTTCCTTTAAAAATCTTTTATTTGCCCTTTCAAAAATTTTAACTAATTCATTCTCCGTGATGCCATTCTCCGCATAATAATCACCCTTAGTTTCGATTTTTCATACTTTAATATAATGCATCTATCAAAAATTCTTCCTTTCATACACCCGGTCTTCCGGTCCGATCTCTCCAACAAGCAGAGGGGCCTTCGGATGGTGGAGGGCGGTGTTTTTGCTGACTAAAGCTTCGTTATAGTTGGCATAACAGTAACGGCACTGGTGGGGGCAGGAATTATACACACCAATATCCACACTGGCGGCGCAGCCGCAAAAAGGGCGCTGGCCGGGATCTTTTTTTACAGCCAGAGGGCGGCCAAGGAGCTTTTCAAATAAAGCCGGATCAATGCAGCTGCCGTGGGAGATCCCAAAGAGATTAAGGTCAATGTCTTCGGCGCAGGTAGACAGTGTGATCCCACAGGCCTGGGCAATTCCCTGAAACTCTTTGGCCAGGATCATCATTTCTCCGGGCCCAAGGGGATCCAGGGCGAGGCTTTTTTCATGACGGGCCGTGTTCCGGTAGCTGTCAACAAAGCTGATGACACACTTTTTAGTATATCCCTTGAGCGCCTTTGCCAGCCGTTCAAAAGCTTTCGTGTGATAGGAAATCGTATATTTGGGATTAAGAAGGATGGGATCGTAGCGCCAGATCACCCGGTCCGGGCCGATAGCCTCAGACAGGGCACAAAAGGCAGGCAGGATCACATCCTTTTTTGATGGCATATAAGGTTCAATATCCGGGTCATAGGGGGTCAGGGTAAATTGGAAATAATACATATAATCTTTTAATTCCGCCAGGCGCGGGAGCATAGGGGCCGGATTCCTTGTCCAGAACACTATACCGTCAATGACCTGGGGAGACAGGCGGATCCGGCTGATCTGGTGAAAATTTACCGGATTTCTTACAAGGACATACCCTTTACGGATCCGGTTAAAAAACCAGGGCGCGTAAAATGCCGGAATGTCTGTCCGGCGGCTGACACTAAGGATCATAAGCATCCGATTCCTTTCGTAGGTTTAACAGCAGCTGTGGGTGTAACGATTCCGATGGCTTAATCGCTATGCTTTGTGGCTATTATATCACCGGACAGGGAAAATGTATAGATATAATCGAATGTTTGTTCTGCTTTCTGAGCTGGACGTTACGGCCTGTGAACAGTCGTAAACTACGACAGCCTCCTTACTTCCCCCTGACTTTCTATTGCAAATCCCATGGCAGACATAGTATAATCGAAATACGGCGAAAGTGTGTAGTCATAGGACTGATTTTTAATTGGCAGGTTATAGAATTACAGGAGGAATAATGAATATATATTTAATTCGGCATGCTGAAAGTGTGGGAAATATTAAAGGCAGTCTTATATCAACAACAGATTTTGAATTGACGGAAAAAGGAAGATTACAGGCCAAAAGAGCAGGACAGAGATTGGCAGAAGAGCTGCTGGGAAAGACGGTAGAAGCGTACTGCAGCCCATTACTTAGAGCCAGACAGACATTGCAGGAAATTCTTAGCTGTATTAGGCAAGATGATACTTTATTTACAGAGTCTGAAGATTTGAAAGAAATGGATCTTGGGATACTGGAAGGAATGCCTTTTGATGAGCAGGCGCTAAAATTTCCTGAAATCAATCTGGGAAATCGTTTGTCTGTGCTTTCTGCACCCCAGGGAGAATGTTATCAGGATGTAAAAAAGAGAGTATGCCATTTTGCAGAGTATTATCTGCAAAGACCTTGGGAAAAGAGAGATGTACTTATCGTTTCTCATGGCATCACGTTAAGAGTGTTGATCAATGTACTTCTCCAGCGCCCGGATAAGGATGTGGATTGCCTGAACTGGTTTGAAAATACGGCGCAAACCGTTCTTATATACGATTCCAGTGATGCCTGTTTTCATATAGACCGCCTGAATGATTATAGTCATCTTAAGGAACTTGAAACAGTTAATTTTAAAGATTGGGGACTTTTTGCACCCCAGAGCGCGTATCTTAAGACCAAAATGCGCGTTAAACAACTATCTCAAACCTTTCAGGTCCGGGCATTAACAAAGGACCATGTGGACCAGATCCTGGAGCTGAGCCGGGGGAATACACTGTTTTATCAATACCATCCGCCGTTTGTGACCCGGGAGAGTATTATGGAGGATATGGAGGCGCTGCCGCCGGGGAAAGGTATGACGGATAAGTTTTATATTGGATTTTTTGAAAAGGACCGACTGGCTGCGGTTATGGATCTGATCCGCGATTATCCGGATCCGGGGACAGCCTATATTGGGCTGTTTATGGTGGATACGGATTTTCAGGGCCGTGGCGTGGGATCGGGGATCATTGAAGAATGTGCCGGTGCCTTGAAAAAGATGGAATATAAAAAGCTGCGTCTGGCTGTAGACCGGGGCAATCCCCAAAGCAGTCATTTTTGGAGGAAGAATGGTTTTGCAGTTACCCATGAAGGGACGTATATCTCTATGGAAAGAGTATTGTAAATCTTTTTGTCCTATTTTGGAGGCGCTGGATCCGATAAAAGCGAGAAAACGTAAAGGAATGTTTTGAAATGAACATTCAATGGAATGGAGATAAATATACAAAAGGGGATGTAAGGTCTGTATTATCGGAGGTAACAGTATGTACAAAATTTTGATCATTGAAGACGATACATCCATGGCTAAGGCCATGAAAAAGCACCTGGAGTCCTGGGGAAATACGGTAGAGTATGTGAAGGATCTGGCCCATGTGCTCACAGAGTTTACCGCATTTGATCCCCATTTGGTTTTGGTGGATATTATGCTGCCTTTTTACAACGGCTACCACTGGTGCAGCGAGATCCGAAAGATTTCCAATGTTCCGGTGATCTTTATTTCATCTGCGTCAGATAATATGAACATTGTTATGGCTATGAATATGGGCGGGGATGATTTTATCGCCAAGCCCTTTGACTTAAATGTGCTGACCGCCAAGATCCAGGCCGTGCTGCGGCGCACCTACGATATGGCGGGGAAGATCCCGGTGCTGGAACATAAGGGGGCGATTTTAAACTTAAATGATACGACCCTTGTGTATCAGGACCGGAAGATCGATCTGAGCAAAAATGAATTTCGCATCCTTCAGACCTTAATGGAAAATAAGGGCAAGGTGGTGAGCCGGGATACATTAATGATGCGTTTGTGGGAAAGTGATGTGTATGTGGAAGAAAACACACTGACAGTAAATATTGCCAGACTGCGGAAAAAGCTGGATCAGGCCGGACTGACCGGATTTATTACCACAAAGGTAGGCGGAGGCTATATCATCCAGTAGGCGGCCGCCCGGCTAACCGGAAGGAGAGTGAAACTATGCTTTTGTGGAAGTATTTGTGCCAGTGCCGCCGGTGCCTGTGGGGCATGGGGCTGTGCGTAGGGATCTATGCTGTGATCTTTTTAATGTTTCGGGAACCGTTGGAGGTGATCTGGTATCCGGCGGTTTTGTGCCTTATGGCGGGCATCGTGCTGTTTGTGTCGGGGTTTCTGGCATTTTATAAAAGGCACAAGGAATTAAGCCGTATCCGGGACAGTATCCAGCTCTTATGGAATGACCTGCCGGCGCCTACAGATCCTAAGGAGGAGGATTACCAGCAGCTTTTAAAAGCTCTTGGAAGACTTCGGGACGAGGAGTATGGGCGATGGCAGACAAGCCAGGCAGAAACTGCCGATTATTATGCCACTTGGGTCCATCAGATCAAAGCGCCCATTGCGGTGATGCGGGTGATCCTTCAAAGTGAGGATACCCAGGCCAACCAGGAGCTTTTGTCTGAACTTTTCCGTATTGAACAGTATGTGGAAATGGTTTTGTACTATGTGCGTCTGGATGAAAATGCCTCAGATCTGGTGATCGAGGAATGCAGTCTGGATAAGATCATCCGCCAGGCGATCCGGAAATTTGCGGGACAGTTTATCCGAAGCCGGATCCGCCTGTCTTACGCGGGAACAGATAAAACGGCTCTGACGGATGAAAAATGGCTGGGATTTATCCTGGAGCAGCTTTTATCCAATGCGATTAAGTATACAGAGAAGGGGAGCGTGACCATTTCAGTAGATGATGAAAATCATCTGATCGTGGAAGATACAGGAATCGGTATTGCGCCGGAAGATATGCCCCGGATTTTTGAAAAAGGCTTTACCGGGTACAATGGCCGGTCGGAGAAAAAGTCTACCGGGCTGGGCCTGTACCTTTGCCGGCGGTCTGCCGGAAAATTGGGCCATAAAATTTCAGTGACATCCACTGTAGGGAAGGGTTCCCGGTTTGTGATCGACCTAAATCACTATGATCCTCAGACAGAGTAGCCTCTTATAAAGAAAACATGGAGCCTCTTACAAAATTGTCACATTGTCATGCCGTATTGTCATGCCTTTCGATGGATGGCAATGCGGCTGTTTTGTTATCATAGGTCCATGATCAAAGAATATCAGGAGGTTTTAAGTATATGTCGATCTTGGAAGTCAATAATCTGGAAAAAATTTATACGACCCGCTTTGGAGGAAATCAGGTGCGGGCCCTGCATAACGTGTCACTAACGGTGGAAACCGGGGAATATGTGGCAATCATGGGTGAGTCCGGCTCAGGTAAGACGACCCTTTTAAATATTTTAGCAACGCTGGATAAGCCCACCCACGGGGAGGTAACTCTGGATGGCAAGCCAGTGTCAAAGATCCGGGAAAAGGATCTGTCTGCCTTCCGCCGGGATAACCTGGGATTTGTATTTCAGGATTTTAATCTGTTAGACACCTTTTCCCTGGAGGATAATATTTTGCTGCCATTAGTTCTGGCGGGACAAAAATATGCCCAGATGGAAAAGGAGTTAAAGCCTTTGGCGTCAAAGCTTGGCATTGAGTCTTTGCTGAAAAAATATCCTTATGAGGTTTCCGGGGGCCAGAAGCAAAGGGCGGCAGTGGCCCGGGCCCTGATCACTCATCCCCGGCTGATCTTGGCGGATGAACCTACCGGGGCTCTTGATTCCAGGTCATCTGACGAGCTTTTGGATCTGTTTGCCTCCATTAACCGGGACGGCCAGACCATCCTTATGGTGACCCACTCGGTGAAGGCAGCCAGCCATGCAGGACGGATCCTGTTTATTAAAGACGGGGAATTGTTCCATCAGATCTACCGGGGAGAAAATACCAATGAAGAACTGTATGAGAAGATTTCCCGAACATTGACCATGATCGCGACAGGTGGTGACAGACGATGAAAATGTTTTTTTACTGGAAACTGGCCGCAACAGGCATTTACAAAAACCGGAAAATCTATCTTCCCTATATTTTAAGCTGCATTGGCATGGTCATGATGGAATATATCATTATCTTCCTGGCCACGGACAAAAGCGTTACCAGCCTGCCGGGAGGCGGAGATGTACAGATGTTTATTATGATGGGCGTAGGCATTATTGCCGTATTTGCCACATTTTTCCTGTTTTATACCAATTCCTTTTTAATGCGCCGCAGAAAAAAAGAGTTTGGCCTTTACAGCATCCTTGGCATGGGGCGGAAAAATCTTGTCCTTGTCCTGTTTTGGGAAAGCGTCATCATTACCCTGATCGCCCTGGCAGCGGGGATTGTTTTTGGCGTTTTATTTTCCAAAGCTGCCCAGATCATCATGGCTTATATGCTTCACAGCAGTGCAGGCTTTTCCTTAGCTGTAAGCCCTAAGGCTATACAGACCGATGTAACTATTTTTATTGTCATTTTTGTCCTGCTGTTTTTAAACGGCCTTCGCCAGGTTTACCGGGCAAAGCCTGTGGAACTTTTAAAAAGTGAAAATGTAGGTGAAAAGCCGCCAAAGGCCAACTGGGTCCTGGCGATTTTAGGATTGATTGTTTTACTTGCAGGGTATTTTCTGGCCATTACCATTGAAGAACCATTATCGGCCCTGCTCATGTTTTTTGTGGCTGTGATCTTTGTCATTGTCGGCACGTATCTGCTGTTTATTGCCGGGTCGGTGGTTTTATGCCGGATCCTGAAAATGAATAAGAGGTATTATTATAAAACAAGCCATTTTATTTCCATTTCATCCATGAGCTACCGGATGAAGCGCAACGGAGCCGGGCTGGCGGCTATCTGCATCTTAAGCACGGCAGTGCTGGTAATGATCTCGTCAACTGCGTCTTTATACTTTGGCACCAATGATCTTTTAAATCACCGGTTTACCCGGCAGATCACCATGGATATGAACACTGTGGATGACGCTGTGTCCCGGAAAATGGCGGACACGGCAGACAGCATTTTGGCAGAGTACGGCCTGACCCGGGAAAATACTTTAGTTTATAAAGATCTGGATCTTAGCGCTGCTCTTGTAGGGGATACCTTGTCTTTTGACCAGAGCAACCTGCTGACGCCTTTTGATTATGCGGCTGTGCGCCAGCTGTTTGTGATCTCCCTGGATGATTATAACCGTCTTATGGGAACAGACGTAACTCTGGCAGAGGATGAGATCCTGCTGTACTGTACCAAAACCGACTATACGGGAGATACTTTAAATATTGAAGGCTATGGCACAGTAAAAATTAAGGAAAATCTGGACTCATTTATGGCCAACGGCATTGATACCCAGCAGGTCATGGCCTCTATGTTTATTTTTGTGCCGGATCTTTCTGTGGCTATAGAGCGGTTTGATGCTATGCTGTCCCAGTACGGCTATGACAGCCAGGAGATTGCCAGCTATAAGCAGACCTTCTTTGGCTTTGATACGAATGGAGATAAGGACCAGCAGATCGCCGTATTTGACCGCTTCTCACAGGCTGTATCTGAAATGACTGCCGCCGATCCATCTATGCCTGAGGTCAGTATGGAATGCCGCGCCAGCTCCCAGGATTCTTTTATGGGACTGTACAGCGGACTGTTTTTCTTAGGCATCCTTCTTGGTATTGTGTGCCTGTGCGCGGCAGTGCTGATCATGTACTACAAACAGGTGACTGAAGGTTACGAGGATCAGGGCCGGTTTGACATTCTTCAGAAAGTGGGCATGACCCGCAAGGAAGTGTCAAAGATCATCCATTCCCAGGTGTTGACTGTGTTTTTTGCCCCGCTTATCGGAGCCGGCATCCACATCGCAGTGGCATTTAAGATCATTTCCCTGCTCCTGGCTATGTTTGGATTGTATGACAAGGTGTTTATGGCCGGCGTGACTCTTCTCTGTTTTGTCATTTTTGCCGTATTTTATACCCTCGTATATTTTGGTACATCCCGGGCTTACTATCGGATCGTCAGCAAGGGATGAGCATAAGCGCTCCGGGATCTTTTGCTGTCATAAGAGAGGACATCATACAGCCGCCTGCGGCTCCGGCTTTTAAAATGTCCGGCATATTTTTGGGGGTGATGCCTCCGATGGCATACACGGGAACCGGACTGAAATGGCAGATTTCCTCTAAAAATGCCAGCCCCCGGCCAGGCAGCCCGGCTTTGCAGTCGGTTTCAAAAATATGGCCTGCAGTAAGATAGTCGGCGCCAAGATCTACAGCCTTTTTTGCCTCATCTAAAGAGTGGATGCTTGTGCCTACCGTATGAAAGCCCTGAGGCCGCCTGCCAAGCTTGATAAATACAGGCAGGGAGAGATGGATCCGTAAAATCCCTGCCTTTTTAGCTGCGTCTACAAAGGTGTGGGCAAAAAGCGGAACCTGGTAAAGCCGGCAAATATCCCGGCATTGGAGAAGAAGCTTAAAATAAGCTTCTTCTGTCAGATCCTTCTCCCGCAAGATGATCCCTAAAGGCCCGGCCTGGGCGATCCGCTCTACCTGTTCTAAAAAGGATGGGATCCCGGACGGACATAGTTTCCGGGCCGTAACGCACAGGATCCGGCTTGCCGGGGCTGCCGGGATCGGAGCCGCCGGATTTTTTGTGCCCGCTGCCGGAGCCGATGCCATGGCTGCGGCAGGGCGCCCCTGGGCGCCGTTTTCTTTAGCAGGCATGGTTTCTTAAGTCCTCCGGAAAATCTTCGGTCCACACATAGTCGCTGTAGACCGGCTGGAGACCGTGAGCCCGGATGGCTGCATCTACCTCATCGACGCTTCTTGGATCGGAAATTTCAAACTGTTCGTCTCCCTTTGCTTCCTCCTCATGGCCGCCAACGCCAACGCTGACCCCTGCGGAAATCTTTGTGGCCGCAAGACCGATCACATTATCCCGGAAACCGGCCCGCTCTCTTGTGGAAATGGTAATGCCGGCGTAAGGCAGGAACAGGCGATAGGCCATCATGACCTGAAGGAGCTGAGGCTCATGAACATCCTTCGGATTATTTTCTTCGTTATTAATGTAAGGACGCAGTCTTGGCGTGGAGAAGGAAATCTCTGCATGAGGGTACTTATGCTGGATCAGGCTGGCGTGAAGGCCTGTGGCAAAGGCATCCTTGCGGAAATCATCCAGGCCTAAAAGAGCGCCAAAGGCCACGCCCCGCATACCGCCCATGAGCGCCCGCTCCTGAGCGTTAAAGCGGTATGGGAAAATACGCTTAGGTCCGGAAAGATGCATTTGCTCATATTTATCCGGGTTGTAGGTTTCCTGGTAAACACATACATAGTCTGCGCCGCACCGGTGAAGATAAGCGTATTCGTCTGTATTTAAAGGATAGATCTCCAGGGAAATGGATGAAAAGTATTTCTGGGCGATCTTAAGGGCTTCCCCAATGTATTCTACATCAGACATATGGCGGGATTCCCCTGTAAGGATAAGGATGTCTTTTAACCCGGTTTTTGCAATGGTAGACAGTTCCCGATCGATCTCTTCCATCGTCAGCCGTGCCCGGTGAATCCTGTTTTTACAGTTAAATCCACAGTAAATACAGTTGTTTTCACAGTAATTGGCAATGTAAAGTGGAGTAAAAAGAGCCACACTGTTGCCAAAATGCTTGCGGGTTTCTATTTTTGCCCGGCGGGCAATGTCCTCAAGATGGGGCAGGGCCGCAGGGGAGAGGAGTGCTTTGTAATCTTCCAAAGTGATCTCGTCGTGGCTTAAAGCGGCAAGCACATCCCCCTCGGTATATTTGTTATAGTCATAATCTGCAGTGGCAGCCAGCACTGTGTCCATAATGGAATGGTCAATGGCTTCCATGCCGTCCATGTAGGTCATATGGTCAACTTTTTGTGTATTCAATGTAAAGGCCTCCTGTTTCTAACCGTTTCATTTCCTTAATGGTCCTGTGGTAAAATATAAAGCTTAATCTTGTAAAAATCCGGTGAGGGGGCTGGATGCTTCGCCTTTGTGTTCAAGGACGCGGCCGGGACCGGCAAGATAAGCCAGACGGCCGGCTTCAATAGCCAGCTTAAATGCCCGGGCCATAGCAGCCACATCCCCGGCAGTAGCAATGGCCGTGTTAGCCATCACTGCGGCAGCACCGATTTCCATAGCTTCGCAGGCCTGGGAAGGACGGCCAATGCCTGCATCAACAATGATAGGCAGGTCGATTTCTTCTACA
This sequence comes from Candidatus Scybalocola faecavium, assembly GCA_018713145.1. GTDB lineage: Bacteria > Bacillota > Clostridia > Lachnospirales > Lachnospiraceae > Catenibacillus > Catenibacillus faecavium. Next base: position 47,652 of record DVFP01000011.1, on the reverse strand, counting down.
AGCATTTTTACAAAGTCTTTCGTTAAAAGCCCTTTGTTGCTCCCGATAGGCGCGCCAAGAGGCATAACAGCGGCAGCGCCGGCGTCGGCCAGCGCTCTTGCGGCAGCCAGGTCCGGCATCATGTAAGGCATAACGATGAATCCTTCTTTGGCGAGGATTTCCGTAGCCTTAATGGTTTCCCGGTTATCCGGCATCAGGTATTTGGAATCGTGGATCACTTCCACTTTTACAAAATCACCGCAGCCAAGTTCTCTGGCAAGGCGGGCAATGCGCACAGCTTCCTGGGCGTCTCTGGCTCCGGAGGTGTTGGGCAGCAGGGTAATGCCTTTAGGCATATAGTCCAGGATATTTTCCTCGCCTCCGGCATTGGCACGGCGAAGGGCCAGAGTGGCCATTTCCACGCCGCCGTTTTCAATGACGGCTTTGGTCATTTCCAGAGAGAATTTTCCGGAACCTAAAATAAAACGTGAGTTAAATGTGTGTCCTCCAATGATTAATGAATCGTTCATAATTGTTATCCTCCTAGTATATTATGAGTTGCCCGACAAATGGGCATGAGACACGGATTGCTCCGCGCTTTGCGGTCTTCGCTACCGCTACGGTCGGCGCTAAACGAACGTCCACCGGACGTTCGTTTAGCGCCCCGCAATCCTAAAAACACCTCAAATCCGCCCATTTTTCTGCGAAAAATGGCTCCTTTTCGGTGTTTTGCGCGACAAAAAGTCACGCTTGCCTGCGCAAGCGCGGCCCGCATGACCTTTTGTCGCTTGTCTCATATTATAAATTGCCTTAAGGCACAAAGCATCCTCAGAATCGCGTTTGATAGCCTGTGCTGCTCTTTTGGCAGGCTCTGGGCAGGCCATTTTGCGCCTGAAAATATATTACGGCTCTGAAATATTTAAGATCAGCCGGAGCACCATGTTGGCCTGATGGGCGGCGCACAGGGCTGCTCTGGGAGCCATAAGGCACATGCCGTCCTCAATGCCGCTTTTATTATCCCCGCACACATAAAGATTTTTCATGACCCGGCGGGTTTTTATGTCATTAGCGCTGCCGTAGCCTGCCAGGCCCGAGGCGGCCACAATGATCTTGTCCGGCGCCTGTTCAAGCACTGTATTGACCAGATCGGCCTTGGCCTGGGGCTGGTCAAAGGCTTCGCAGATCATAGGGCAGTCCCTAAACACGGAAAGGGCATTGTCCTGGGTGATCCTGACCGTATGGAGAGTCAGGTCAATATAGGGATTGATCTGGTAAAGCTGTTCGGCCAGAGCTTTTGTTTTTTCCATGCCAAGATGGCGGATCATATAGTGCTGGCGGTTTAGGTTGGAAAGATCCACCTGGTCAAAGTCCGCCAGAACAAGATGGCCGATACCAAGCCGTGTGAGCATAACGGCAATATTTGAACCCAGACCTCCCAGGCCCGCGATCCCTACCCGGGCACCGGCCATGGCTTCATACACCGGCCGGGTGTGGCGCTCTATAAGGGTCCGGGCCAGCATTTCCTTTGTGGGTATGTTTTGTCCTTTCATCAGCCGCCTCCTACAAAATGGACAACCTCCAGGGTGTCTGCATCGGACAGGATGGTTGTGTCATAAGCGCCCTTTGGAACAATGTCTCCATTCCGTTCCACAGCCACCCGTCCGGTGTTAAAGCCTTTCTGAGCAAGAAAATCGGTAAGGCAGAGGGGTTCATTTAAGGGGATGTTTTCACCATTGACTTTCATGGTTTTTGCGCCTCCTTCCTGAAATTTCCTAAAAAAACGCACAAAAAGGGCCGCACCCGCGGTGGTGCGCCCCTTTACTTAACGTTACCAATATAAATTTGTATCTATAAATTTGCATCGTTCAATAACAGGAAAACTTCTGTTTTGAACATAATTAAGGTATCACAGATTTTTTGTGTTGTCAATGGTTTATTTACTGCGTAAAAATTTTATCCAGAACCAATTGTCTGATAAACGATGATGTGTTATACTCTCAATACGGGAAACCATAGAGCCAAAAGGCGGCTTGCAATATTCATTGTTGCCCTTGTCGGTCTTTTTTACGAGATTTTCAAGGATAGACGAAAATAGCCGCCAACTACTGCGAATAGTGGCGGCTGTTACTAAGTAACTGCTAATTACGATTTGAGGGTAGGCCGCTTCTATGGTTTTCCCTTTTTCTATATTTAATATATCATATCTGGCACATGGTTTCAAGCGTTATCTTTTCTGCAGCAACGTTTATAAATGTTGGTATTCGCCTGCCCGCAGCTTAGATTTCATCCGGCTGCTGGCCGTCATGGGCTTTCCACTGACACTGAGTAAGCTGCATATGGCTGAAATATGCGGTAAATGAGGAATCCTCCGGTGAGCAGGCGTAAATGCCAAAGCGGATCTTTCCGTCCCCTTTAAACATATGGCAGATCCGCATTTGGGAAAAATGCTCGCCGTCATAAGAACATTCAATACAGTAGTCATCTTCCCGGCGGCTGAAACGATACCACATAGATTTTACAGAAGCGTCAATAGCCGTTGTGGCCCAGTCGGAATATCCGTGATTGGTGGCAACACTTCCAAGATGCTGGTAGTCTTCGTTTTCGTATTCTACAGAAGCTTTCAGCCAATTTTCACCGTCCAGGTACATGACAATGCCGCACTGGTCAAAACGGTGATGGCTTTCATTAAAATCTGTTTTGACGATAAAGCTGAAATATTTTTCGTCTGTTTCCATTTGAAAAACCGGCGCATTATCATTTTGAAAATGATAATAAGTCCTTTGCCATAAATCTGTATGGGGGTTTGTTGTGATCTGGATCATATGGTCCCCAATGGCATAATCCGCTGGTGTGCGGGTCCAGGTAAAAGCTTTCAAATCCATTTTTATGTCCTCCGATCTCATTTGTTCCTAATATCATTATATCTCATGGAACATATAATACAAGTATAAAAATGTTATAAAATCATAACATCCTATGTTGACATTGTTTCATATCATGATACAATAAATTCAAAAGGAGAGATAAACATGAATACTTTGTTGTGTGGACGTATTAAGGAATTAAGGAAGGCAAAGAGCTATACTCAGGAACAGGTTGCTGATCTGATTGGAATTAGCAGACAGAAGTATGCTCGCATTGAAAACGGGTTAAATAGTATTACGCTGGATCTTCTGACAAAGATCGCTAAAGTGCTGGGTGTGACAGTCGGTGATATTACAAGAGTCCTTGATGAAGAGCCGGAAGTTGCGTATCGCTCTGGTACAGATGTGGGATCCTCTGAAAAAATATTTGATATGCTGGATCTGTTTTATGCAAACAAACACATGTATATGAGATTGCAGCGAGAAATATGACATAAGGAGGGGTTTTATGGTTAATAGCAGGAAAAGGGAAATACGCAGGCAAGCAGATTTCTTCCGTGAAAAATGTAAGATCAGTCGGTATGGGATTGTAAACTTGTTTAAAGAATGTGAACGTATGGAGTATAAATTGATCAGGTATCCTCTGGGCGAGAATTCTGATCTTGGTTTTACTCTCAAAAGAGATAATGATATTATTATTTTTATTAATACGAGCAGTAGACTTTCCAGAGAAATATTTACTTTAGCGCACGAAATAGGGCATATTGTACTCCATCTCAATGGGGAGCAATCTTTTATTGATAATCATGCTACAATTGCTGGGCAGAGTGATGATGAAAAAGAGAAGGAAGCAAACTATTTTGCTGCTTGTTTGTTGATGCCTTCGGACGAGATTGAACGATTTATTGATTTGGAACTGCCGGATTTTGAGAAAAGCGGGTTATCCGGTATGGATATAGCGCGAATGATGTCTGAGTTTAATGTCAGCTATGATGTGGCACTAAATCGGCTTGAGTCTTTAGGAAAGATTGATAGCAGGCAAAAAGTATGTCTGGAAACTGAAAAGGCTGAAAAACGGGTTGGGAATCTGCTTCGAAGCATTGGCGGTAATGCAAGATTGAACATTGCTGGCAATGAGATAGATATTCCCCATGAATATATAGATTATGTGATATATAATTATAATCATAATGCAATTCCTAAAGAAACTTTGGAGAAGGTGTTGGACTGCTATCAACTTAATATAGAGGATATAAGCGATCGATTGGTGACTTTTTCGGAAACTGCTGATGATTTGGATGAATTAATAGGAGGTTTGGAAGATTGAGAGCCTCTTTGGACACAAACGTAATCATACATCTTTACAGGGCAGGAATTCAAAATATACTATTTGATCTTTTTGATGAAGGCGTTTTTATATATGAGCAGATTCGGAAAGTGGAGCTTGATCACCATGGGAAGGATGTGTTGGAAAAGGTTGATGCTGATATTATTTCCGGAAGGATAGAAATATACTCAGACCAGAAACTTAAAGAGCAGGCTGTCTATAAAATATTTGAAAATAATGTCAGGGAGAACAGATATTTATATGGAACCGGGGATTTAGGCGAGGTGTACGCAATCTCTTTGGCTCAGACATTGGGAGCATATTCGATTGTGACAGATGATACAAAGCAGGGCGGCCCGTATATGTCACTTCTTCAATTTGAAGATGATATTATGCCGTTTACTTTTGCTGATGTGCTGATTTTAAGATACTTGATGGGAATATCTGATGAGAACCAAACGGTAAAAGATTTTGATGCGGTAAATACGGCCTCAGAACTGAATTGGACATTTCGAAGTCAATTATCAAAATTCATAAGACGTTTTTTAAAGAACCCTATAGGAAAGAGGACACCATATGGATTCGGAAACTGGCAAAAGATTATGATATTAAGTTAAAAAACAAGTTGGAGCGGTTGAGTAAATTAGTGTAAGAAACGGTTGATAATGAGAAGGACTGTGAGAATCGGAGCATGTTGCCTCCTCTTTTTCACAGTTCTCTGGCAGAATAGTTACGGACTTTACTACTGTCTGGACAGCAGCAATCGTGTATGTTATGATGGGCCTGGGGGATAATCTTTGAAAAATAAGGAAAACTATGAGTAACGGATGCAGGAATCCTTAAGGGATTTTCTGTAAGCCCCCGGATCACCCATAAAAGAAGGAGGAATGTGATAAATGTTGAAAAAGTTTATAGCGCTTTTGAGCCTTGGTCTTGCTCTTTGCGCCGCTGGCTGCGGAAATGACACTACAGCTCAAAGCAGTGCTCAGACCCAGGACAGCCAGGATAGTCAGGAAGCTGAGGAAACCCAGGCCCAGGATGCCCTGAGAGCAGTCTATTTAAAAAATGACAATGGCGTGCTGTTTGTATCCATTGAGCAGGACAGTCCATTTACGGGAAACATCCCGGATGAAATCCTTGATGAGGACGGCAATGCTATTTCGGAAGATGATCTTAATAACGGGGATGTGGTGGATGTTTACGGAAACGGGATCATGCTGGAATCTTATCCGGGACAGTATCCGGGAATCACAAAGCTTGTTCGGGTGGAAAAGGAAAATCAGGAGTATATAGAAAAGTATCAGGAAATGGTGGACCAGTTTTTACCGGATCCGGATACCTCCCAGCCCCCTGAATTATCTTTAAGCTATCGGCAGACTGATGCTGTAGTTACAGCCATTTGTGACCAGTTTGGATACACATGGGAATTTACCGATGAAAATGGAGAGTCCCAGGTCGTTATTGCGGACACTGCCCATGTCCTTCAAAGTGAGGGGCTGATCCAGTTTGAGCTGGAAGGTGAAACTCAGATGACGGTTGTATCTGCTTATCCGCCGGAACAGATCGTGGTGTCACGCTGGGAAGTGGGACAGAGAGAAGCGAGCAAGGACTCTGTTCCGGAAGGAGAGTCTGTTCCGGTGGAGGAGCTTGAGGACGGGCTGGCTTTTATGGCAGAACCGGGATATATTTATGAGATCACAGGCTCCTGGCCGGAAGGGGAAGCGACCTACGGATTTGAAGCTGCTGCGAAAAACTCATGATGCAAAAAAAGATTTTATGTAAAAAAACCGGGAAAGAAAAAAATATAATTAAAAAAATAATTTTTCCTGCCTGACGAAAAAAGGCGATTCAGTAAAACAGAGATTTTTTACACTCTGGTCACACACTGGGTCGTCTTTTTTCATTTGTTTTTGCTCCGGGATTTTGGGAAAATGTAAGGCACCGGGAAATTTATTTCCGGGAATTTGGGTAAAATCTTTCCTGGAAATTATTTTAAAATTAAGAAAGTATAAAATCCATTGACAAAGGCAGGGGATGTGTTAGGATGAAGTTGGTTTGGAGCCTATAAAATACAGGAGAAGTGATCAGATGTATGGATATATAAATTGTAATAAAGCCGGACTCAGTCCGGAGGAAATCCAGCGCTATCAAAGTGTGTACTGCGGTCTGTGCAATACTTTGAAAAAGTCTTTCGGACAGATCGAAAGACTTAGTTTAAGCTATGATATGACCTTTCTCATACTGTTTTTGTCATCTCTTTACGAGCCGGAAGAGACAGCGTCAGAATTTCGATGCGGAATCAACCGGTTTCGCCCCAAAATGGAAGTCCGAAACAAATATACAGAATATGCGGCCGATATGACCGTTGTGCTGACTTATTATAAGTGTCTGGATGACTGGCAGGATGAGAAAAAGCATTTAATGCGCTGGTATGCCGATGCACTGAAGCCCTGGTATGAAAAGGCAAATGAAAAGTATCCGCGTCAGTGTCAGGCCATTTGGGAAGGAATAGACGCATTAAACAAGGTAGAAAAGTCTTTTTGTCCGCAGCCGGACGATGCGGTCAATTGTTCAGGGAAGATGATGTCTGAGCTGTTTGTTTATGAGGAGGATTTTTGGAGCAACAGTCTCAGGAGCCTTGGTTATGAGCTTGGACGGTTTATTTACCTTATGGATGCAGCGATGGACTATAAAGAGGATTTGAAAAAGAAGTGTTATAATCCTCTGGTCCGTATGCACAAACAACCGGAAGATATGGCGGAAATATTGGAAATGTCTATTGGGAACGTGACCCGGATCTTTGAAAAGCTTCCTTTGGTCCAGGATATTCATTTGCTGAGAAATATTTTATATGCAGGAGTGTGGCAGGAATATTTAAGAAAATACGGCGGAAAGGAGCAGGAGCATGGTAGACGATCCGTATAAGGTCCTTGGAGTTTCCAGGGATGCAACAAAGGATGAAATAAAAAAGGCGTACCGGCAAAAGGCCAAGGAGTATCACCCGGACCTTCATCCGGATGATCCTCAGGCGGCTGAAAAGATGAATGAGATCAATGAAGCCTATGATATGCTGAATAATCCGGAAAAATATGAGAAAAGGCAGCAGTCCTATCAGCGCCAAAGTGATCCGTATGGCAGCAGTCAGGGGAGGTATTACGGACCTTATGGAACAGGATCTTATGGGAACCGGTCAGATGGCGGATATGGCGGCTTTGGAGATTTTGATTTTGAAGATTTCTTTGGCTTTGGGCGCAGAACGTACCAGGCGCCCAAAGCTGCCAGTGACCCGGGGGACAGCGCCGATATACGTCAGGCGGTAGATTTGATCAATATCGGAGAGTACGCCCGTGCCACCGAAACATTAAATACCATCCTGAGCGATCAGCGGGACGCCCGGTGGTACTATCTTAGCGCATTAGCTAATTTCGGCCGTGGAAATCAGCTTATGGCGATGGAACAGATCCGAAAAGCCATTGAAAAGGATCCGGGAAATGTCCTTTACCGCCAGACACTGCAGACATTTCAGGGAAGTGCTTCTGCCTATGAGCAGCAGGGCCGGGAGTTCCAGCAGTATGCCATGAACCTGAATAAAATGTGCGGATGTTTTTGCGCAGCCCAGCTTTTATGTATGTGCTGCTGGTTTTAAAAAACGGATTTTGGCTGGAGCCGGTTTGTTGGAATGGTTACGCATTTCTATCATTGCCAACATTCCCGTTTATCAGGTATACTGTATTTATAAGTTTGGTCGGATCAGACCGGATAACATACAGGAGGTTTTAATATGCGTTTATTACTTGAAGATACGATGGCATTGATCGTTGATTATCAGGAACGGCTGATGCCGGTGATTTATGAACATGATGAACTGGAAAAGAAAAGCTGTACTTTGTTAAAAGGTTTAAGGACTTTAGGCGTTCCTATGGTCATGACCCAGCAGTACACAAAGGGTATTGGCATGACCATTCCTTCGATTACTGAGGCAGCAGGCATCAGTGAATACTTTGACAAGATTACTTTTAGCTGTTTCGAGGATGAGGCAGTGCGCAGCAAGATGGAAGCGCTTGGTAAGAAAACGGTGATCGTTTGCGGTATAGAAGCCCATATTTGTGTGCTCCAGACATGTATTGATCTGAAGGCAGCGGGGTATACACCGGTGCTGGTCACAGACTGCATCAGTTCCCGCAAGGCTTCTGATAAGGAAGTAGCCTTGATGCGGGCTCAAAGTGAGGGGATCCTTCTCACAACGACAGAATCCATATTGTTTGAGCTGACACGGAAGGCGGGAAGTCCGGTATTTAAGGAGATTTCACGGCTGATTAAATAATGGCCGTACAATCCAGGCATTATGAAACAGGCTTTATAGGCATATAAAAAAGGTGCAGGAGCAGAGCTTTTATAAGACTGCTTTTGCACCTTTTATGGTTATAAAAGCTGTGGGATGACTGACAGATCAGCCCTTTTTATCCCGGAAGTTATGGATATTATCCAGAAGATGGTTTTTAAGCTCCCACAATGGCCGGGACAGGTCTACATAAACGGTCTGAGGGTTAGCAAGACGGCGGGATTCATCCCATAAGGTGTCCAGCTCTTTCCGGCAATAAGCCTGGATCTCCATAACCGAGGGGGAGGTGTAGACGCACTGGCCCTTGACAAAAACAGGCACAAGGAGCTGGCGGACTGTATAGGTGCCTCCGTCTAAGTATGTGCGCTTCCATGTGGCAATAGGATCAAAGATCATAAGATCATCCCTGGAGTCATACGTTTCTCCGTCAAGGGCGATAAGATCTCCGCGGATCTTGCCTGTTTCTCTGTCATAGAGACGGAAGATGACTTTATTTCCCGGATCCGTTACTTTTTCAATATTTTCAGATACTTTGATCTTCGGAATAAAGCTGCCGTCAGGCCCCTGGACTGCAGCCAGCTTGTACACGCCGCCAAAGGCAGGGCAGTCTTTGGATGTGATCAGGTTGGTGCCAACGCCCCAGGATGTGATCTGAGCGCCCTGGCTTTTCAGGCTTTCGATCAAGTATTCATCCAGATCGCTGGAAGCAGAGATCACCGCGTCTGTAAATCCGGCGGCATCCAGCATTTTTCTGGCTTTTTTAGACAGATAGGCCAAGTCGCCGCTGTCTAAACGGATGCCGTAAAGCTTTGGCTTTGGAAGGCCGGCATCCCGCATTTCGCTAAACACCTGGATGGCGTGAGGAACACCGGACTTTAATGTTTCATAAGTATCTACCAAGAGGAGACAGTTATCCGGGTAAAGCCGTGCATAGGCCCGGAAGGCTTCCAGTTCGGTTTTAAAGCTCATGATCCAGCTGTGGGCATGGGTGCCTTTAATAGGAATATTAAACATTTTTCCGGCAAGGACGTTAGAAGTGCCTACACATCCGGCAATTACCGCCGCTCTGGCCCCGTAGGTCCCGGCATCCGGTCCCTGGGCCCGGCGCAGGCCGAATTCCATAACACCGCCGCCGGCAGCGTAAACTACCCGGGAGGCCTTTGTGGCAATTAAGCTTTGATGATTGATAATATTTAAAAGGGCTGTTTCAATGAGCTGAGCCTCAATAATAGGGGCAACTACCTTTAAGAGCGGCTCCTTGGGAAATACAACAGTGCCTTCGGGAATGGCATAAATATCTCCTGAAAAACGGAAGCCGGACAGATAGTTTAAAAAGTCTTCATGGAAAAATCCTGTGTCGCGTAAGTATTGTATATCTTCTGTGTCAAAATGGAGGTCTTTAATATAGTCGATGACCTGTTCAAGACCAGCAGTAATAGCATAAGCACCTCCGCTGGGATTGGTGCGGTAGAAAACATCAAACACAACGGTTTCATTGGTCTGATTCTCAAAATAGCCCTGCATCATGGTCAGTTCATACAGGTCCGTAAGTAGGGTCAGATTGTATCTGCTCATGTTTTTCTCCCTCTTTCAATGGCTGAGTATAAATTTTATTCTACAGCGATTTTATGGAAAAAGCAAGGTTCTATTGGCGGGGAAACAAGGATTCAGCCATGTCATCCTGTCCCCCGGGCCCTCTGCGGAGATTATGGCCGCTGATATGGCCTGTAGCTGGATCATTATGATAAAAATATGTAAATTTGGCTCGACAATAGAGGATAGATTCTTTATAATCAAAGACAGGGATACAAGACGAATGAAGATGAATACAGTTTATATTTTCTGTTCCCGGAAAATGGACTGTATGGTATACAAATGAGGTGATAGTTATGAATGAAAAGAGACCCGGACAGGGTAAAGAAGGTCCCGGAACACGGGATCGCAGATACTTAAAAGACAGGGATGCAGGCCCCCATTGGTCAGACCCGTCAAGGAAATCAAACCATTCACGTACCGGAAAGTCAGTATTTTTTGAACACAGCAGCCGGGGAAAATGGCTTCGTTTCGGAGCGTTTATTGTTCTGGGAATGCTCCTTGGCTGTATTGTAGGCCCGGTAAAGGCGGCCACCATGGGACCGGATCAGGACGGCGGTATAAGGCAGGCGATGGTGCAGGAAACCGGGGAGTCGTTACAATCCGGCGGCGGAGAAAGCGGATCATTGCTGACTTCAGATACATCGGAAGGTCTGACAGAAGGTCAGGATGCCGGCACAGGGGAAACCGGTTTAGGCACCGGCGAAGGTCAGGCAGCTTTAGGCGCTGAAAGCTTAAAGACAGTAAAGCTTCTGGCAGTGGGAGATGACCTGATCCATTCCGGTATTTTTAAATCCGGGCTTCAGTCTGACGGTACTTATAATTTTGACCATCTTTATGAGCATGTAAAAGACGAAATTTCCGCTGCGGACCTGGCAGTGGTCAATCAGGAGACGATCTTTACCTATAACCGGAACGATTATTCAGGCTATCCCTGCTTTGCAGGCCCTGTGGAGATTGGGGACGCACTGGTAGATGCCGGATTTGACGTCGTTACCCATGCTACGAATCATACCTTTGACCGGAACGTACAGGGGATCCTGGATACGCTGGATTTCTGGAAAACAAAGCATCCGGAAATTACTGTGCTTGGGATCCATGAAAGCCAGGAGGATCAGGATACGATCAAGACTGTGGAATGTAATGGCATTACTTTTGCCATGCTGAACTATACCTATGGATTAAATGGTTTTGTGCTTCCTGAGGATCAGCCGTATCTGGTGGATATTCTGGATAAAGACAAAGTGGCGGCAGATATTGCAAAAGCCAAGGAGATCAGTGATTGCGTTGTGTTTTTCCTGCACTGCGGCGTAGAATATACCTATACACCCAGTGATGAGACAAAGGAGTGGGTAGAGTTCCTCCTGGATAACGGAGTGGATATTACCATTGCCTCCCATCCCCATGTCCTTGAGCCTTATTCCCTTCTTACAGGCGAGGATGGCCATCAGATGCTTGTATATTATTCCATGGGGAATTTTATTTCCACCCAGGATGAATTTCCACGGCTGATCGGCGCCATGGCTGAGGTTACGATCCAGCTTAAAGGGGAAGGAGATAATGCACAGCTATCCTTTGTAGATTATGGCCTGGAGCCTTTATACACCCACTATAATCACAATACAGGAGTTTATACGGTTTATAAATTCAGGGATTATACGGATGAGCTGGCGTCTCAAAATGCCATGAACGGCAAACATGGTGTTCCCCTGACCCGTCAGCTGATCTGGGATGAATTTAATAAGATCATGTCAACGCCTATTGAACAGCCGGGAGCAGCCACCGTTTATCAGCCATGGCTGGAAACAGACCATCATCTTCCGGACCTGGGTGAACGCACGACCTTACAGGAGCCTGGTTCAGCGGATTACGGACAGGAATCTTAAGCGGCAGGTCACTGTCCCGCCGGATCTGACGGGACAGCAGACCGATACAAAAGAAAATACCGGACAGACATTTCCCTGGGGGAAAAGCTGCCCGGATGAATAGGAAAACGGCAGGAGATATTCAGATTTTCTGCCGTTTGTTTATATTTTAATAGCTGTAAAGCGGCGATATGTTATATATCGTATCATTGTAAACAAATCCGGATTTATCGAAGAAAATATTTATTTTTTTTAAAACACGAAAATATTTACTTTTTTTAAAAAAAGGTATTGCATTTATCCTCAAAGTCTGTTATAGTACATGTAGAACAAATGTAACATACAAGTTGGCTGTGATCTTCCCCAGGGACAGTGAACATATTGTCACAGATCTTTGGAAGAGAGAAGGCTGACTTTAACTGATAGAAAAGGAGGCAGCTTTATGGATGTGAATAAGTTTACCCAGAAATCATTGCAGGCTGTTCAGAATTGTCAGAAGATCGCATATGAGTATGGCAATCAGGAGATTGACCAGGAACATTTGCTGTACAGTCTTTTGACGATGGATGACAGTCTTATTTTAAAATTAATTAATAAGATGAATATTAACACCCAGGGCTTTGTAAATCAGGCAGAAAAGCTTGTGGCAAAGCGAGTGAAGGTATCCGGTCAGGTTCAGGTATATATGAGTGATGCTCTGAACCGGGCTTTGATCCAGGCAGAGACAGAAGCTAAGCAGATGGATGATGAGTACATTTCTGTGGAGCATCTTTTCCTGGCCCTGCTGGCTGTGCCAAACAGAGAGTTAAAGACCCTGTTTAAAAACTTTAATATTACAAGAGATAATTTCCTGCTGGCTTTATCCAGTGTGCGGGGCAATCAGCGGGTGACAACGGATAATCCGGAGGATACCTACGACAGTCTGGCCAAGTACGGTGAGAATCTGGTGGAAAAAGCGAGAAATCAAAAGCTGGATCCGGTCATCGGCCGTGACAGTGAGATCCGAAACATTATCCGAATCCTTTCCCGTAAAACAAAGAATAACCCGGTGCTCATCGGTGAGCCTGGTGTTGGTAAGACCGCTGTTATTGAAGGTCTTGCCCAGCGTATTGTTCGGGGAGATGTGCCTGAGGGACTTAAAGATAAGCAGATCTTTTCACTGGATATGGGTGCCCTTGTGGCCGGCGCCAAGTACCGGGGCGAGTTTGAGGAACGTCTGAAGGCCGTCCTTGAGGAAGTGCGCAAGAGCGAAGGCAAGATCATCCTGTTTGTAGATGAGCTTCATCTGATCGTGGGCGCAGGCAAGACAGAGGGGGCTATGGATGCTGGCAATATGTTAAAACCTATGCTTGCCAGAGGTGAGCTCCACTGTATCGGCGCCACGACATTGGATGAGTATCGTCAGTATATTGAAAAGGATAAAGCTTTGGAGCGGCGTTTCCAGCCGGTCATGGTGGATGAGCCTACCGTGGAAGATACGATTTCCATCCTTCGTGGATTGAAAGAGCGGTATGAGGTATTCCACGGGGTTAAGATTACGGACAGTGCCCTGGTAGCTGCTGCAGTATTATCCAACCGTTATATTTCCGACCGTTTCCTTCCGGATAAGGCTATTGACCTGGTAGATGAGGCCTGTGCCCTGATTAAGACAGAATTGGATTCTATGCCTACAGAGCTGGATGAGGTCCGGAGAAAGATCATGCAGTTGGAGATCGAAGAGGCGGCCCTTAAGAAAGAGGATGACCATTTAAGCCAGGAGCGTCTGGCTCATATCCAGGAAGAGCTGGCCCAGCTCCGTGAGGATTTCCAGCTCCAGAAGGCAAAATGGGATGAAGATAAGAAGGCTGTGGAAGGTGTACAGACGATCCGCCAGGAGATCGAAGATCTGAATAAACAGATTGAGAAGGCTCAGAGAGAGTATGACCTGAATAAGGCGGCTGAGCTTCAGTATGGCCGTCTGCCTCAACTGAAAAAACAGCTGGAAGAGGAAGAGGCTAAGATCCACGACCGGGAAGACACACTTGTCCGTGAACAGGTTACAGAGGATGAGATCGCCAAGATCGTGTCCCGGTGGACCGGTATTCCTGTAACGAAGCTTACAGAAAGTGAGCGGAACAAGATTTTGAATCTGGATAAGGTGCTCCATAAGCGGGTTATCGGCCAGGACGAGGCTGTGACTAAAGTGACAGAGGCCATTATCCGTTCCAAGGCAGGCATTAAGGACGAGACAAAGCCTATCGGATCCTTTATGTTCCTTGGGCCTACCGGTGTAGGTAAGACAGAGCTGGCTAAGACACTGGCAGAGGCTCTTTTTGATGACGAGAATAATATGGTGCGTATTGATATGAGTGAGTACATGGAGAAGTTTTCTGTGTCCAGACTCATCGGAGCACCTCCGGGATATGTAGGCTATGAGGAAGGCGGTCAGCTCACTGAAGCTGTACGGCGCAAACCTTATTGTGTTGTCCTGTTTGATGAGATCGAAAAAGCTCATCCGGATGTATTTAACGTCCTGCTTCAGGTATTGGACGATGGCCGTATCACAGATTCCCAGGGCCGTACCGTGGACTTTAAGAATACGATCCTTATTATGACCTCCAACATTGGTTCATCTTACCTGCTGGATGGCATTGACGATCAGGGTGATATTAGCGATCAGAGTCAGGAAATGGTAATGAACGACTTAAGGGCCCACTTCCGGCCGGAGTTCTTGAACCGTCTGGACGAGATCATTATGTTTAAGCCGTTGACTAAGGATAATATCAATCATATTATCAACATTATGATCGACAACCTGAACAAGCGTATTGCTAACCGGGAGCTGTCCATTGAACTTACAGACAAAGCATCTGTTTATATTACAGAGCATGGCTATGATCCTGTATATGGCGCCCGTCCTCTGAAGCGTTTCCTTCAGAAGCATGTGGAGACTCTGGCCGGCCGTATGATCTTAGGCGATGAAGTCCGTGCAGGTGATGTGATTCTTATTGATTCTGATGGCAATGGCCTGACTGCCAGCATACGGAAAAATGCTCAGGCATAATCCGGCCAATGCCAGGTGCGACCTAATCGATGGAGATCTTGGAGGAACAGGTGTTGAGTAAAGAACTGACCATATATGAGGGGCGCCCTGAGGATGTCTCAGGACGCCGCCCTGAAGAAATAAAGACCTATGATGTGCTGGATCAGCTGGGAATCCCCTATGAGCGGGTGGATCACCAGCCGGTGATGACCATGGAGGACTGCCAGAGAGCGGATGACGCTTTAGGCTTTCCGGCCTGTAAAAATCTGTTTTTGAGAAATACTCAAAAAACCCGGTTTTATCTTCTTATGATGCCGGGAGACAAAAAATTTAAAACAAAGGATCTTTCCCATCAACTGGGTATTGCCCGGCTGTCCTTTGGGGAAGAAGAATTTATGGCAGAGTATCTTGGCGTGTATCCCGGAAGCGCCACTGTCATGGGGCTGATCCAGGATACCGGTCATAAAGTAAATCTGGTTATGGATAAGGAAGTGGCAGAAGGAGAGTACATTGTGTGCCATCCCTGTGCGAATACGTCCAGTATTAAACTAAAGACAAAGGATGTGTTGGAAAAGTTTCTGCCATGGACCGGACATGAGCCTGCTTTTGTAGAACTTTAAAAATGTCCGATAAAAGCCTGCCCGGTAAGCCGCTTCTGTGCTTGCCGGGCATTTCCTGCCAAATGTTAATGGCCCGCTGCATTTTCCCTGTGCAGCGGGCCATTTTTCTTCTTTAAAACTTATTCATCTTTCTTGCCGTGCTTCTTACGGTATTTCACACATTCTGTCAATAAATATTCAATTTGTCCGTTTACTGAGCGAAATTCATCTTCTGCCCAGGCTGCCAGTTCGGCATATAGGGTAGAGGATAGACGTAAGGGCACCTGTTTTTTAGCCTTTTCCTTTGGCGTGCGTTCTTCCATGGTTCCCCCTTTCCCGGATCCCTTCTGCCCGTAGAGGTATCCCCCGCAAGGGGACCTCCCTTTCTGGTACAAGCTGCTGCGTTATCACGGATCATTTGAGAATCAGATGCAACAGTCCAACCGGCTGTACGGCTACGATAAAACTGCTTAATAGATACTGCCGCTGTTGACAACAGGCTGAGCGTCCTTATTACCGCATAAAACAACCAGAAGGTTGCTTACCATAGCGGCCTTGCGTTCTTCATCAAGCTCTACAATATCATTCTCACTGAGTTTTGTCAAAGCCATTTCCACCATACTTACAGCGCCTTCAACAATCTTCTGGCGGGCATCGATGATAGCTGCGGCCTGCTGGCGCTGGAGCATAGCGGACGCAATCTCAGGGGCATAGGACAGATTGGCGATTCTTACCTCAAGGATCTTCAGTCCGGCAATCGCTACCTTTTCCTGAAGCTCTTTTTTCATAATGTCTGCCACTTCCTGGCTGCTTCCTCTTAAGGACTTTTCATCTCCACCGTCGCTGGTGTCGTAAGGGTAGCGGCGGGCAGTGTTGCGGACGATAGAGTCGCACTGGATGGACAGAAAGGTTTTATAATTCTGTACATTAAAAACTGCCTTTACCGGATTAATAACCTGCCATATGACAACAGTGCCGATGATAATGGGATTTCCCAGCTCATCATTAACCTTTTGCTGGTTATTATCTAAGGTCATGGCCTTAAGAGAAACCTTTTTGCTTAAGGTAGAGCCTGTGCTGGAAACGCTGACCCGGCCGGCAGCAGCCAGCTGGGTAATACCGGAGCTTAAGGATGTAACCGTAGGATTCACTGCCGTGCAAAAAGGATTGATGTAGAAAAATCCTTCTGTCCTTAAGGTGCCGTAATAATTACCAAACAGTGTTAAAACAAGAGCTTCATTAGGTCCGATCACCTTAAAGCCCGGGAAAATAAAGCAGGACAGACACAGGATGATGATCCCTGCCGTAAGCAGTATGGCACCGGGGACTATGTTTTCTGCTGCCAGAAGGACACCTCCGCCGATAATGGCTGCAATACATGCCAAAATAATCAGGATGGTCACAAACAGCATAACAAAGCCGTTGACGGACGGGGCCTTTTTTTCTTCATACACTTTTTTGGATACAAATTGTTCTTCCATATAATCCTCTCCTATTCCTTAAAACAATTTGATATTATTTTGATATCAATATCATATATCAGATCGGGGAAGAAGTCAATAGGATTTTTCACTGAGCGGCAATGCCGCTCACTAAAAAAGGCTTCCGGATGGTGATGGGATCACCGGCCGGAAGCCTGAAGGTATACATGGGATAAAGTTATTCGTGGCGCAGTGCGTCAATGGGATTTAAGTTGGCTGCTTTTATGGAAGGAAGCAATCCAAACACGATTCCGATGACAACTGAAAAGACAACAGAACCGATAATGGCACTAACGCTGATCGCCACCGGTGTGGAGGAGATCCGGGAGATCACCTCTGCCAGGACGATGCCGGCAATGATACCGATCACTCCGCCAAGGCTGGTCAGTACGGCAGCCTCTGTAAGGAACTGGGCCAGGATACGGTTTTTCCTGGCGCCGATGGCCTTTTTAAGGCCGATCTCCTGAGTACGTTCGGTGACAGAAACAAGCATGATGTTCATAACGCCGATACCGCCTACAAGAAGGGAGATGCTGGCGATCCAGATCAGCTGCTGGTTTGTGGAAGCACTCAGCTCCTGAAGGTTTCTGGCAGTCTCCATAATATCCGTTCCCCGATAAGTATAGGGCTGGCTGGATGTGTCGGACATACTGCCGTCTGTCATAGTGTCTGTCATTGTTCCTTCTGAGGACAAGGCATCCTCGGCGGAAGGAACAGCGTTGGAGCCGGTGGTGGAAACACCGATAAATTCATTAATGGCATCCTCAGCCTTCTGACCGGCGGTGCTCATAGAATCTGTATCCACGGCGCGGACCACCACATTGGGGATCTCATCGTAGCAGTAGATCACCGGCCAGGTTTCATAGGGAATGTAAACCGTGGTCATTTGATTTCCCGTATACTGATAGTAATCTTCGATCGTATTGATCACCGGCTTAAAGGAGGAAGCTTTATCCACTACGCCAACTACAGTAAAGGGTTCTCCGTTGATCTCCAATGTTTTGCCTAAAGGTTCCTCGCTGGGAAAAATGGTTGCAGCAGAATCCTTATCCAGCACCACCACCTTCCGGCCCTGGGAAAAGTCATCGTCCACAAAGGTACGCCCCTTAATGCTCATATATCCGCAGGCATCAAAGTAATGGGAGTCAATGCCGTAGATCTGCATATTTGAGTAGGATGTATTTTGATAATAGAGACTGTCGGCATAATTCCTGTGAAGGTAATAGGAAATGTTTTCTACCTCAGGGATCTCCATAAGTTCCTCTCTTAAAGTTTCATCCAGAATGGGGATGGAAGATGGAATATTGTAATTGTCCGGGTAATACTCATAATTATTTTCCATAAGCTTAATGTCTATGGTGTTATTTCCGGCACCGACCAGGTTTTGCTTGATCTGCTCGTTGGTCCCTTTAATGGTGGAGACAATAGCAATGATAGAAGCAATACCAATGATAATGCCCAGCATCGTCAGGAAGGAGCGCATCTTATGAGACCATACCCCCTGAAACGAGAGTCTAATATTTTCTAACATGGCAACCTCCTAATAATACATATCTTCATTGATCTTTGTCTTTACGCCTTCCCGCACATCCTTGCCATAAGGAAAGGCTACATAATCCTCAGTAGTCACAGCACCGTTAGTGATCTCAATATAACCGCCAAGGACTTTTCCGGTGACGACAGGACGCCGCTCCAGCCGTCCGTCGCTGCCTGCCGCGTAAACGTAAGACTGGCCGTTATCCTCTGTCAGGATGTAGGCTTTGGACAAATAGATATTTGCACCGGTAAGGGAAGGATCCATAAGTCCGGAGTTGTTTCCGGTGGTAATCTCCACATTTTCATTTTCCATAAGTCCTTCCGGCGGATTATCAATAAGGGCGATAAACGGATAGTTGGAAGAATTAGGATTCTTTCCATAAGTATCCGAGCTGGAGGCAGGATATGGAGAAACCTCTTTGATCGTGGCGTCAAAAGTGGCGCCGGTATTCCAGGACATGGCGGAGATCGTCTGGCCCACAGTCAGGGTCCCAAGATCCAGCTCGTTGATAGTTCCGGTCAGATAAAGCCCGTCAGTGCTGTTAATGGTCATAAACGGCTCGGAGGTGCTTGTATTTTCGTCCAGCGTTTTAAGATCCGTGACGACACCGTTGACAATACTGGTTACTGTAGCATTATTTAACTGTTTTTGCAGCTTAGCCAGATCCAGCTGTGCCTGGCGCTTTTGTGTCTCAAGACGGCTCAGCTCCAGCTGCTTTTGGGTGAGCATATCCTTGATCTCATCAGCAGTGTAGGAAGGTCCGCCGCCTCCAATATCAATACCGCCGCCCCAGTCTCCGCCGCCCCAGTCGCCTGGAAGATCAGAGCCTTCCTCAGGGGCTTCATTTAGGGCAATGCCGTTGGCGATAAACTCACCGATAGGGGTATCAATGGCATTTTCTGAGGGCTCCTCCAGCTTGCTTCCGTCTAAGGTGATCCAGCTGGCATGACCATCGATCTTTAAAATAACTGCAATGCCTTCTTCCCGGATCTTGTTAATAAAATCTTTAGTGATCACAGTAGATTCGTCACAGTAGATTTCGTAAACATCCCGGTGATCATGGGAAAGATCCAGGGCAGTGTCCTTGTTCAGCTCTTTTACAGGCTCCTGGGAAAGTTCCAGATCATTGGCCATAAAGTCTGACAGAGAGGTAGCCACAGAGGTAACATAGGGCAGGGCAAGGTGAGCAGGGTCTAACGTGCAGGTTTCCTCTGTGTCGCTGAGCCATACCACGACATTCACAGGGGTGGCGTTTTCTTTTTCAGTACCATCACTATTGCGCCCGAGGATCATGTAAATAAATTCCGGCGTAAGCTGGGTCTGGGATGTGGCGCTGATGAGCACCGGTCGGCTGCTTTGAGCGGCCTGGGGATAAGTCTCAAAAAATGTGTGATCCAGCACAGAGATCTCATGGACAGGCATCTGTCCGTTAAGCTCTATCAACTGGCTGAGCGTGCACTCGTTTTGGGTGTTGATAAATGGCTCGTTAAATTTGCTTCCGTCTAAAAGGATTGGCTGAGTATCGCCATCAAAGGTGATCAAAAGTTTTTTGGCAGGGACAGGAATGGTCTGACCGGGATTTTCAGGATCCGGGATCTGTTCCATATCGGATCCGTCTGCATTTTTCCCACGGAGCAGGTTGATAAATTCCGGTGTGATCTTTGTCTCTAAGGTACAGGGCACGATCATGGCGCCGTCATCATTGACAATACCTTCATACTTGGAAAAATCAAAATCCTTGTCCAGTACCGTCTCTCTTTCAGGCTCCTGAGGCTCTGTTTCCGGAGGGGTCTGGCTTTCGCCGGCATTTTCCGATCCCGAAGCTCCCTGATGATCACCAGTGCTTTCGGATTCCTGAGGCGCTGAAGTTTCGCTGGTATTTCCGGAAGTTTCACCGCCCTGGCTGCCGTCCTGAGAATCCCCAGGCGCCTGGGGATCTGTCTGGGATGGAACGCTTTCCTGAGGCTGGGGATCCGGCGGGCTTTGGGGATCTGTTTGCAGCTGAAGGCTGTCGGCTCCCTGGGTGTCTGAGGGAAGCTGAGCGGAAGCTGCGATCACCTTTGGGGCAGCGGAGGTGAGATTTGTGTCATTTTCCTCAATGTCCACATCCGGTGTGTTTACAGATGGGTCAAAAGTGATCCCGCCGGAAGGAACAACGCCCTTTTTCAGGCTTTGTATATCTTTATTGGCCTGCTGGATGTTCATATCAATCCCTTGAATATCCAGTTTTTTCGTTTCAATGTCTAGTTCAAGGAGCTCTGTATCATACTGCATTAAAGGAGTTCCCACAGTGACGGTATCTCCTGCCTGAACGTAAATATCCTTTACTGTAGCGTTGCTTTCAAGATAAACGGTCTGGCTGACATCCGAGGTGACCATGCCGTAGGAGCTGGAATATCCGTCATAATTGTAGGTAGATACACTCGTCACAGGGACAACTTCCACGATCTTGTTGTTTTTTTGGATCTGGGTTACAGCAAACACCCCTCCGCCGATAAGGCAGATGATCAGCACAACACAGATGGGAATGATCACTTGTTTTCGTTTCATATTCATAGAGCTTCACCAGCCTCCTTTTCCATAGTGTCCTCCGGAGAATATGTTTCATGGACCGGAGTGTGGTGTGCATGAAGGGCGGATTGGCTTAAGTCCGGAACAATCTGTCCGTCGCGGATCAGGATCTTTCTCCGGGCAAAGCCGGCAATTTCTGCATCATGGGTGATCATAACTATAGTCACACCCTCATCGTTAAGCTTTTGAAAAAGCTCCATGATCTGTTGTCCAGACTTGCTGTCTAAGGCTCCGGTCGGTTCATCAGCCAGCAGGATCTTTGGGTTATTTACAATAGCCCTGGCAATGGCCACCCGCTGTTTTTGCCCTCCGGAAAGCTGAGTAGGTTTAAAATCCACCCGGTCTGCCAGACCTACCCGTTCCAGGGCGCGGAAAGCCTTTTCCTTGCGCTCCTTTTTGCTGATACCGGAATAGATCAAAGGGAGACTTACGTTATCCAGGGCGCTTTGGCGGGGGAGAAGGTAAAAGCTTTGGAAAACAAAACCGATACTTTTTAGCCGTACATCGGATAAGGCTTTATCTTTGTAACTTAAAACATCTTCTCCATCCAGAAAATACTGGCCGGAGGTAGGCTGATCCAGGCAGCCGATGATGTTCATCAATGTGGTCTTTCCGGAGCCGGAGGGCCCCATAATGGCCAGATATTCGCCTTTTTCCACACTCAGGGAAATATCCTTAAGTACAGGAACCGTCATTTTTCCCTGAATATAATCTTTATAGATATTTTTTAATTCAAGAATCATATTAAGCCCCCGTTTCACTGTGCTGCGTCTGCATCTGAAGCGGCGCCGTCTGCGCCTGCGTCAGATATGGAGCCGTCATCGGTCATGGAACCGTCGTCCATGATAGCGCCGTCATCCATGGAACCATCGTCCATGGTGGAGCCGTCATCCATGATAGCGCCGTCGTCCATCATGGAACCGTCGTCCATGTTTCCCATGTCGTCAGAGGAGTTTGTATGCATGCCGTCGTTAAGGACGCAGTCCATGCCTTCCTGGAGAAGATTTCCCGGAAATGCAATGTAATCTTCAGCTGTAAGACCGTCCAGGATCTGATATTCATCCATGGCGCTGTCATAATCACCCAGCTTGAGATTGCGCCGCTCCAGCTTGTTATTGCTGCCGGCAACCCAGGCGTAGGCATCGTTTCCTTCAAGTTCAAGATACATGGCGGAAATCCACAGACCTTCCCGCTGGTTTTCCTGGCCGTTGTCCAATTCGATAAACACATGCTGTCCCAGCATAAAATCACTGGAAATATCCGGTGTAACATAAAAGGCATAGCTGGTAGAGGTTTGGCCGCTGCTTCCTGAACCGCCCATATAGACAACACCGCTGGAATCGTCTCCGCTGTCGTATGTATTGCTTGTATCAATCTCGCTGATGGTTCCGGTCCAGGTCTGGGTCTCATCCACACGGGAACGGATGATCACCGGCTGGCCCTGGGACAGGTTCCATACATTTTGTTCATTTACCTTGCCTTTGATCCGGTATTCCCCGGAGGCCATGATCGTCATAAAAGGTTTTGGATTGCCCATGTTGTCATAGGCTGTGTTTTCGTTGACTTCCTGGACAATGCCGTCCATGGTGCTGGTCACTGTGGCGTTTGTCAGGTCGTTTTCCAGCTTTTCGATTTCAGCTTCCTTTGCCCGCTTATTATATTCAGCCCGTTTGGCGTTGGTCTGGGCGGTCTGGATCTGCATGGTGTAATTTAACTGTTCATCAGCAGATGCTTTGTTCTTTTCTTTCTGCAGTTCGGCAATCTGGTTATAATAACCGGTAATATCGTTTTGGATGCTTTCCAGATTAATTCGTTCCTGCTCTAAAGTCAGGGCAGTATCTTCTGTATCGTATTCAAACAGGGGGGTCCCTACAGAAACCTCATCTCCGGCGGAAACGAAAATATCTTTGATCTTTTTGTCTGCATTTTTTTCTACTTTAGTGGTTTCCTGAGATTCCACCACACCGGAAAAACGGTTCTGATTGCCGTTGCCGCTGCCAAGGCCGGCAATGACAGAGACAGGATCCACATAGGCTACCTGACTGTCTGTGCTTGTTTTGCTCCCCCGAAAGACAAAGTAGTAAAGGGCAGCAGCGGCAATGACAATGACGCCAATGATGATGCAGATGATGAGTATCACCTTTTGCTTACTTTTCATAGTCTTAAATCCTCCTTATGAAACTTCCTGGTATGCATTGATCTGGACGTAAAATGGCATACTTTACATATATTATATCATTAAAGAAAGGAAAAAACATTTTAAGGTTACCAACGAAATTCTTACATTTTTTTTACGGATGCTGCCGGGAAAAATACCTTATGACTTAAATCAAAGAATTTTTACAGGGCCAATGGTTTCGGTACACATCGGGATCCCTTTAGGAGGAGTTTGGGAATAACGCTAAGATTTGTGGATTTCGTCGGTTGACATAGGGAAGAATCTATATTATGATGATACCAGGGTCAAGTAGATATGTTTTTTCGTGCTGGCATGAAAAAACATATCTACTTGACCCGCAAAACACCGAAAAGGAGCCATTTTTCGCAGAAAAATGAGCGGAATTGAGGTGTTTAGGATTTCGGGAGCACGAAGTGCGGAGAAATCCGTGGTATCATGGGGCAAATTTTAATTTGACCCCAACATCTTATGATAAGACATGGTAAAAACTTTGATGGAGAGAGTAGTTTCGCGGTGAAGGTAAAAGCGAGCCGGCGGCGGTGGAAGGCCGGTATCAGTAGCCCTTAATGAAAATCACTCCGGAGTTGCAGGCTGAAAGCAGAAGTAAGCCCCGCCGGCTTTTCACCGTTAAAAGAAACGCATATCAATGTATGCTGGAATAAGGTGGTTGCGAAATAACTGGCTTTCGTCCTTTTCTGGGACGGAAGCCTTTTTTATTTATAAGTTTAGACAAGGAGGAAAATAACGGTGTACCAAAAAGTAGACACAAATCTTAATTTTGTACAGCGGGAAAAGGACGTGGAAAAGTTCTGGGCAGATGAGCACATCTTTGAAAAGAGCATTGAATCCAGAGCAAACTGTCCCGAATTTACCTTTTATGACGGCCCGCCAACAGCAAACGGCAAGCCCCATATCGGTCACGTATTAACCCGGGTGATCAAAGATATGATCCCCCGCTATAAGACCATGAAAGGCTATCAGGTGCCAAGAAAGGCCGGATGGGATACTCACGGCCTGCCTGTAGAGCTGGAAGTGGAGAAAAAGCTGGGATTAGACGGTAAGGAGCAGATCGAGGAATATGGTCTGGAGCCGTTTATCGAGCATTGCAAGGAAAGTGTATGGAAGTATAAGGGCATGTGGGAGGATTTCTCTGCCAGAGTTGGATACTGGGCAGATATGGAGCATCCCTATGTAACTTATTACAACGATTTTATTGAATCCGAATGGTGGGCATTAAAGAAGATCTGGGAAAAAGGCCTGTTATATAAAGGCTACAAGATCGTACCTTACTGCCCCCGGTGCGGGACGCCTTTGTCCAGCCACGAAGTAGCTCAGGGCTATAAGGATGTAAAAGAACGTTCCGCAGTGGTACGCTTTAAGGTGAAGGATGAGGATGCCTATATCCTTGCATGGACGACCACCCCGTGGACACTGCCATCCAACGTGGCTTTATGTGTAAATCCTGATGAAAATTATGTCAAAGTGAAAAAGGGCGAGTATACCTATTACATGGCGGAAGCCCTTGTAGAAAAGATCCTGGAAGAGGATTATGAGATCCTTGAAACCTATAAAGGCAAAGAGCTGGAATACAAAGAGTATGAGCCTCTTTTCCCGTTTGCCCGGCTGAATAAAAAGGCTTATTATGTTACCTGTGATAATTACGTTACTCTTACAGATGGTACCGGCGTCGTTCATATTGCTCCGGCTTTTGGTGAGGATGACTCTAATGTGGGACGCAAGTATGACCTTCCATTCCTTCAGCTGGTCGATGCCAAGGGCGAAATGACTGCGGATACCCCATGGGCAGGTGTGTTCTGCAAAAAAGCGGATCCGATGATCCTGGAAGATCTGGACAAGCGGGGACTTTTATTCTCCGCGCCTAAGTTTGAGCACAGCTATCCTCATTGCTGGCGGTGTGATACTCCTTTGATCTACTATGCAAGAGAGTCCTGGTTTATTAAAATGACTGCTGTCCGGGATGAACTGATCCGCAATAACAAAACCGTTAACTGGATTCCGGAAAGTATTGGAAAAGGACGTTTTGGCGACTGGCTGGAAAATGTCCAGGACTGGGGCCTGAGCCGTAACCGTTACTGGGGAACTCCGTTAAATATCTGGGAATGTGAGTGCGGACATCAGCATGCTGTGGGAAGTATTGCCGAGTTAAAGGAAATGTCTGATAACTGTCCGGAAGATATTGAGCTTCATCGTCCTTATATTGACGCTGTGACCATTAAGTGTCCCAAGTGCGGCAAGCCGATGCACCGTGTGCCTGAGGTTATTGACTGCTGGTTTGATTCCGGCTCCATGCCTTTTGCCCAGCATCATTATCCTTTTGAAAATGAAGACCTGTTTAAGACACAGTTCCCGGCAGACTTTATTTCCGAGGCCGTGGACCAGACCCGGGGATGGTTCTATTCCTTAATGGCCATTTCCACCCTGATCTTTGACCAGGCGCCGTATAAGAACGTAATCGTTCTTGGACATGTTCAGGATGAAAACGGACAGAAGATGAGTAAATCCAAGGGAAATGCCGTGGATCCTTTCGATGCTCTGGAAACTTACGGCGCAGATGCTATCCGGTGGTATTTCTATATTAACAGCGCTCCATGGCTGCCGAACCGCTTCCATGGCAAAGCCGTAACCGAGGGCCAGCGGAAGTTCATGGGAACTTTATGGAATACTTACGCATTTTTTGTACTTTATGCAAATATTGATAACTTTAACGCATTAGACTATACATTGGAATATGACAAGCTGTCTGTTATGGACAAGTGGCTTTTATCCAAGTTAAACTCTACTGTAAAAGCTGTGGATGACAACCTGGATAACTACCGTATCCCTGAGGCTGCCAAGGCGCTCCAGGAATTTGTAGATGACATGAGCAACTGGTATGTGCGCCGGAGCCGTGAACGTTTCTGGGCTAAGGGCATGGAGCAGGATAAGATCAATGCTTACATGACGCTGTATACCTCTCTTGTGACCATCTGCAAGGCTGCTGCGCCGATGATTCCGTTTATGACAGAGGAAATCTACCAAAATCTGGTAAGAAGCCTGGATAAGGATGCTCCGGAAAGTATCCATCTGTGCGACTTCCCAACGGTGGAAGAGGCTCACATTAATAAAGAGCTGGAAAAAGATATGGATCTGGTGCTCCAGGTGGTTGTCCAGGGACGCGCCTGCCGTAATGCGGCTAATATTAAAAACCGTCAGCCCATTGGCCAGATGTATATTAAGGCTAATTTTGAACTTCCTGAATTTTTCCGGGAGATCATTGCCGATGAACTGAATGTAAAGCATGTGGATTTTGTAGATGACATCAGCCGGTTTATTTCCTACACATTTAAGCCCAACTTTGCCACACTTAAGTTAAAATACAGCAAAAAGCTGGGCGTGCTGCGCCAGATCCTGGCAAAAATCGACGGACATGAGGCTATGGCCCAGCTGAAGGCCAACGGTCATCTGACAGTAGATGCAGATGGGGAGACCTGTGAGCTTTTGGAAGAAGATCTTCTCATTGAAGCTGCCCATACTGATGGCTATATGTCCAGCTCTGAGCGGGATGTGACGGTGGTCCTGGATACGGATCTTACCCCTGAGCTTCTCATGGAAGGCTTCATCCGCGAGATTATTTCCAAGATCCAGACCATGCGCAAGGAAGCCGGTTTTGAAGTCATGGATCATATTGAAGTATCTATGAGCGGCAATGACAAAGTTGCCGGGATCGTTAAAGATAACGAGGATACTGTAAAATCAGAGGTTATGGCAGACGCCGTGATTTATGATCAGGCCCGGGGATATGTAAAGGAATGGAACATTAACGGTGAAAAAGTAACCTTGGGTGTAACACGCCTTTAAGAGGAAGGAGAAGATGGTTGTGAAAGAGCAGAAAACTGCTGTGAAGAGTAATGCTTCATTGAATAAGTTATTTAATAAGGCTGATTTTAAGAAGGAAATCCTGGAAAATATTAAGCTGCTGTTTAGAAAGACCATTGATAATGCCAGCCAGGAAGAAATCTTTCAGGCCGTAGCTTTGGCTGTGAAGGATATTATCGTAGATGAGTGGCTTGCGACTCATAAAAAATATAATGAAGAAAACCCAAAGATCGTTTATTATCTGTCCATGGAATTTTTGATCGGCCGTGCTCTGGGCAATAACCTGATCAACCTGCGCTGCTATAAAGAAGTGGCTGAAGTGCTGGATGAACTGGGCATTGATATTAACGTAGTGGAAGATCAGGAACCGGATCCGGCTCTTGGAAACGGCGGTCTTGGCCGTCTGGCAGCATGCTTCCTTGATTCTCTGTCCACACTGGGATACCCGGCCTATGGCTGCGGCATCCGTTATAAGTACGGCCTGTTTAAGCAGAAGATTGAAAATGGTTATCAGGTAGAAGTTCCGGATAACTGGTTAAAGAATGGCTATCCGTTTGAAATCAAACGTGCCGAGTATAAGCAGGAGATCAAATTCGGTGGCTATGTACGGGTGGTATGGGATGAGCAGGCGCATAAAAACCGCTTTATCCAGACAGATTACCAGTCTGTGTACGCTGTACCTTATGATCTGCCGATCGTAGGTTATGGCAATAATGTGATCAATACATTAAGAATCTGGGATGCCGAACCCATTGTGGAGTTTAACCTGGAATCCTTTGATAAAGGGAACTATATCAAAGCTGTGGAGCAGGAAAACCTGGCCAAGAGCATTGTGGAAGTCCTTTATCCCAATGACAGCCATTACAGCGGCAAGGAGCTGCGCTTAAAACAGCAGTATTTTTTTGTTTCAGCCAGCATCCAGAGAGCGATCCAGAAGTACAAAGAGCTGAATAATAATGATATTCATAAATTATATGAAAAAGTCATTTTCCAGATGAATGATACACATCCGACCATTGCAGTAGCTGAGCTTATGCGTATCCTTGTGGATGAGGAGGATCTGGAATGGGATGAGGCATGGAGCATTACAACAAAGTGCTGCGCCTACACCAACCATACCATTATGGCCGAGGCTTTGGAAAAATGGCCGGTTGACCTGTTTATGCGTCTCCTTCCCCGTGTATATCAGATCGTGGAAGAGATCAACCGCCGTTTCTTAAATCAGATTGAGGAGCGTTACCCCAATCAGTATAATAAGATCAAGAGCATGGCAGTGATCTATGAGGGACAGATCCGTATGGCAAACCTGGCCATTGTAGGCGGTTCCTCTGTTAACGGTGTTGCCAAGCTTCATACAGAAATCCTTGAAAAGCGGGAACTGAAGGATTTCTATGAAATGATGCCTGAAAAGTTCAGCAATAAGACCAACGGTATCACCCAGCGCCGTTTCCTGCTCCATGCAAATCCTCTTCAGGCGGCATGGGTAACAGAAAAGATCGGTACAGACGGGTGGATCACAGATCTTCCACAGATCAAAGCTTTGGAAAAGTTTGCTGATGATCCTAAAGCTCAGAAGGAATTTATGGATATTAAATACCAGAACAAACTGCGTCTGGCAAAATACATTAAAGAGCACAACGGCATTGATGTGGATCCTAACTCTATTTTTGATGTGCAGGTTAAACGTCTTCACGAATACAAACGTCAGCTGATGAACATCCTTCATGTGATGTACCTGTACAATCAGCTGAAAGCTAATCCAAATATGGATTTCTATCCCACAACCTTTATTTTCGGGGCCAAAGCTGCTGCCGGATATAAGCGGGCAAAGGATACCATTAAGCTGATCAACTCTGTGGCTGACGTAGTCAATAACGATCCGTCCATTAACGGAAAGATCAAAGTCGTATTTATTGAAAACTACCGTGTATCCAATGCGGAGATCATTTTCGCCGCCAGCGATGTGTCTGAGCAGATCTCCACAGCCAGCAAGGAAGCTTCCGGTACAGGAAACATGAAGTTTATGTTAAACGGCGCTGTGACCATCGGAACCATGGATGGCGCTAATGTAGAAATCGTGGAAGAAGTTGGCGAGGAAAATGCCTTTATCTTCGGTATGTCTGCAGAAGAGGTTATGGGCTATGAGGCCAATGGCGGATATAATCCATATGATATTTACAATTCTGACGGGGATATTCGCAAGGTGCTGGAGCAGCTTGTAGATGGAACATATTCCAGAGAAGGGGATCTGTTTAATGAAATCTATACTTCCCTGCTGAAAGGTACGAGCTACGACCGTCCGGATGTGTACTTTAACCTGAAGGATTTCCGTTCCTACGCCCAGGCTCAGGCCCGCGTCAATAAGGCTTATAAGGATCGGAGCCATTGGGCAAAGATGGCTATTTTAAATATTGCCAATGTTGGAAAATTCTCTTCCGACCGTACGATTGAAGAGTATGTAAAAGATATTTGGCATTTGGAAAAAGTGACCGTGACTGTTTAAGACAGCAGGCTGCTTAAAACCGAAACAAATCATCAGGGGCCGATAGGCCCGAAAGACAGAAGGACCGCTTTCATCGGGGCGGTCCTTTTCTGAAAATATGGAGACTGGCACATGAGAAATATCAGGCTTTTAATGGAATATGACGGAACCCGTTATGATGGCTGGCAGCGCCTTGGAAAAAACAGCGGCAAAAATACCATTCAGGGAAAACTGGAGGACGTATTAAGCCGTATGACCGGCGAAGCGGTGGAGATTTCCGCCTCAGGGCGGACGGATGCCGGCGTCCATGCCCGGGGCCAGGTAGCCAACTTTCATACAGAAACAGCAATGTCCTGTATGGATATTCAAAACTATCTTAACCATTATCTTCCGGAGGATATTGGCATACTGGAGGTTAAGGATGTGCAGGAACGGTTTCACAGCCGTCTTAATGCCCGGGGCAAGATGTATCGCTACCGGGTCGTGGAAGGGGAGACGCCCTGTGTCTTTGATCGGAAATATGTATGCCGGTGGCCAAAACCTTTAGATGTGCAGGCCATGAACGCCGGGGCTGCCCTTCTTGTGGGACGCCATGATTTTTTAGCATTTTCCTCGGTAAAAAAGACAAAAAAGTCTACGGTCCGGGAACTTTATAGCGTGGATGTGTATCGCCATGGCCGGGAAATTTTCATGGATTTTTACGGAAATGGCTTTTTGTACCATATGGTTCGTATCATGGCCGGAACATTGCTGGAGATCGGTTCAGGAGAGCGCAGACCTGAGGAAATCAAAACCATCCTTGAATCCGGTGACCGGCAGATGGCAGGGGTGATGGCTCCCGCCTTGGGCCTGTGTTTAATGGAGGTGGAATATTGACAGAGAAGATCCTTATTGTAGAAGATGACGGAATGATCGCGTCCGGGCTGACTTATGCTCTGGAGCAGGAGGGCTTTGAAACTGCCGTGGCGGGAAGCTGCGCCGCTTTTCGTCAGATTTATCAACCGGGAACCTTTATTATGGCTATTTTAGACATTACCCTGCCTGACGGCACAGGTTATGACTTATGTAAACTAATTAAAGGGCAGGAGGATCTTCCCATCTTGTTTCTCACCGCCTGGGATGATGAGGTAAATGTGGTCATGGGACTGGATATGGGAGCTGATGATTATATTACCAAGCCTTTCCGTATCCGGGAACTGATCAGCCGGATCAAGTCTATTTTAAGACGATACGGAAAACACGGGGGCGAGGAAAATGTGTTCCGTGCCGGAAATGTAACGGTTGACCTGAAAAAGGCTAAGGTAATGAAAAACCAAAAGGAGATCGTCCTGACGGCTATGGAATACCGGCTGTTGCTCACCCTGATCAACCATCGGGGCCAGGTCCTTTCCCGAAGCCAGCTTCTTGAAGGCATTTGGGATGTGGCCGGGGATTTTGTGAATGATAATACGCTGACGGTGTATATTAAGCGGCTTCGTGAGAAGCTGGAGGATGATCCGGCAGATCCGGCGCTGATCAAGACTGTAAGGGGACTGGGCTATTGTCTGGAGGTGTAGGAAATGGTGCGCAACCATAAGTTTTTTACAATGACATTAACCTTTGGGGTCATTTTTATTCTTTGTATCGCCGGGGCTGTTCTTTTTCCCAAGGTCGCTTTTTGGATCATGGCAGGAGGAATGCTCCTGCTCATGGTCCTGTTTTGCCTTTACACCTGGGATCGGTATAGAAATATAAAAATGCTTGCCGCCCAGCTCCATCAGTTTCAGCGGAGCTTAAACCGCCTTTCTCTGGAAGAATACAGTGAAGGGGAGTTAAGCTATCTGTCCAGTGAAATCGGAAAGCTGGCCACAAAGCTGACAGAACAGGCGCAGATGCTTGCCGCAGATAAAAAGTATCTGGCAGACGCCATTTCTAATATTTCCCATCAATTAAAGACCCCTCTCACCTCTATGAGCATGATGACGGATTTTTTAAGCAGCAGTACCCTGCCGGAAGAAAAAAGGAAGGAATTTACGGCCAATATCCGTCATCAGCTAGATCGGATCCAGTGGCTTGTATTCGCTTTGCTGAAAATGGCCCGTCTGGATGCAGGGGCGGTAACGATGCGAAAAGATCCGGTGAATGTGCTGGATCTGATCCATAAGGCATCTGAGCATCTGCTCATTCCTATGGAACTTAAAGGCCAGGAGCTGGTCATTTCCTGTGATCCTTTCGTGGAATTTTGCGGGGATATGGACTGGATGGCTGAAGCCTTGTCCAATATACTGAAAAATTGTATGGAGCACATGGGCGGAGGAAAAAAGCTTTCTGTCCAGGCTTCGGACAATCCTTTGTATATCCGTATTGATATTACAGATGAGGGCTGCGGTATTGACAAGGAAGATCTTCCCCACATTTTTGAGCGCTTTTACAAAGGGAAAAATGCTTCCCCGGACAGCGTCGGCATCGGTCTGGCCATGGCTGCCCAGATCATCCATCAGCATAATGGAGATATACAGGTGGAAAGCATTGTGGGGAAAGGAACGAGATTTCGGGTGAAGCTTTATAAGTAAAAGGCATACATTGGGGGTGTTTGTATGGAGTATATAAAAAGAAATCGGCTGGATATAGAAATTCTGGATAATCTCCGGGAAAAACGCCATTTTCATCAGGATATCGAGATCCTCTATGTTCTTGACGGATCTTTTAAGCTGGAAATCGGAAACCGAGAGGTGATTTTGGGGAAAGATGATATTTACGTGATCAACGCCAATAAACCTCATGGAATCACATCTTGTGAGGAAGGCCTTATGGTCAAGCTGTCGGTAACCTACCGGCTTTTTTCAGATGTGTTTGTGGATCAGCCCCTATTTTTCCTGTGTGATTCTACATCGGGAGATTGGGAAAAATACAGGGAATTAAGAGGCAGCATTAATCGGCTGCTGCGATTTTTCCTTAAAAACCGGGGAAATCGGGCAAGTCTTCGGTATGTGGCGCTTTGCTATGATGTGCTGGATATTTTAGCCGAAAATTTTCTGGCCCATGCGCCGGAAAAAAAGATGACAGAGACTTATGATAAAATCGATGAGCGGATTGACGCAATTAACAATTATATCGGATCAAATTACAGCCAGCCCTTAAGTCTGAAAAATCTGTCAAAGCAGCTTTATCTTTCAGAAGGATATTTGTCCCGGTTTTTTAAGAAAAATTATGGCATGTCTTTCAGCGATTATCTGACCAATATCCGGCTGCATCATGCTATGGAAGATCTGATCTATACAGATCTTCCCATTACAAAAATCGTTTATTCCAATGGATTTTCCAATCAGACTGTATTTGGAAAAAATTTTAAAAATGTTTACGGCGCTACGCCCTCTGCCTTTCGTAAGAAAATCCGCCAGGAACAGGGAAATCCGGAGCCTGCATCTGAAACGGCTTATTTATACAGCCGTCTGGAGGATCTTCTGGATATACAGGAAAATTCTGAAAATATTTCGACAGATCAGATTTCAGGACAAGAACCGGCAGAATCCACAGGGAAGCCCTTGTCTCCTTCTCTGTCCGGCCGTGAAAAAAACGTAGATTTTTCCTGCAACGGCGCCAAATGGGCGGTTCATCCGTGCCGTGCTTTTTATACAGTGAATGTGGGTATGGCGGAGGATCTGGTCCGATCGGAGCTTCAGGAAGCTATTGTAACGATGAAAACATTTTTCGGAATCGAGTATGTTCGTTTCTGCAATGTATTCACCCCAGCCCTGCTTATTTATGTGGGAAAAGGGGCTTCGGACATTAATTTCTCAAAAATTGACCGTGCTTTTGACTTTTTGCAAAAACATGGGATCAAGCCCCATATTGAACTGGGGATGAAACCCCGCAGGATCATGAAAAATTTAGTAAGTGCAGTGAATGTTTTTGAAATGGAAGTATCTAGGACAGAATTGGAATGTTCTCTGAAGGATTTTGAGGTTACATTTAATGCATTAATGAATCATTGGGAAAAACGCTATGGAGAAGATATTGACCGGTGGCGTATAGAACTGTGGTATGATGAGGAAAAATGGGAGCAGCGCTGGGATGTAAAAGAATACTTTTCTTTTTTTAAAATGGTCTATGAAACTGTGCGCAAGTACAGCCCCACCCTTGAAGTTGGCGGGTGCGGATTAAAATTTGACTACCTGGAGAGCCACATATACAGCTTTTTGTCTGCTTGGAGCCATCAGCCGGTCCGTCCGGATTTTATTTCTGTTTTATATTATGCTTATGAGCGGGGGACCGCCATTGTGGATCAAAGTTTTCGCAGGAGTACAGACAGCGGTTATCTGCTTGAGTGTATACAAAGGCTGAAGCATCTGCTGAAGGAAACGAAAATGGATGGGTGCAGGATTTATATGAGCGAATGGAATCTGACGGTTTCTGACCGGAATTATATTAATGATACATGTTTTAAAGGCGCTTATGTAATGAAAAATCTGATAGATTCCTTTGACCAGGTGGATGATATGGCCTATTTTATCGGAAGTGACTGTGTGACCGAATACTATGATTCTAATGAGCCTTTATATGGAGGGACCGGATTGATTTCCAGGGACGGAATTTTAAAGCCCTCCGGTCATGCCTGTCATTTTATGCATCGTTTGTACGCCTATGAGGTGGCCCGGGATGCCAATATACTTGTGACAACCAATGGCCGGGGCGCCTATGGTCTCGTATGCCATAATCTGATAGAACTGAATGAACGCTATTATTTTACAAGGGAGGATGCTGTAAAAAAGGAAAACATTGATACTTATTTTCAGGAAAAGCGTCCTTTAACGCTCCATGTTCAGATAAAAGATGTTGCTTTGGGCGCTTATCAGCAGAAAATCTGCCGGGTCAGCGAGAAAAATGGCAGCGTTTTGGATCTTTGGAAACAAATGGATTTTGAAAAGAACCTGGAATATCAGGAAATCTTTTATTTGAAAAACGGGAGTATGCCTTTGCTGACAATGCAAAAAGTTTATTGTACTGATGGCTGTCTGTCCTTGGATATAGAACTGGAGCCAAATGAATTTTTATACATGCTTCTCTTGCCAGAGGAAGGCTAAAGATCAGAAATATACTATATAATCATGACTTTTTTCTGAAAACAGGAAAAGACAACTGAAAATGTCATTTTTTAGGGTAGAAAAGGTTACCGTAAAGGGATTTTTTCTGCCTTTTTTTTGTTATTCTATGGATAACATAAATGGTACCGCTAAAACCGGTATAAATGTTTTGCCGGATAGGGAAATGGCCCGGGCGGTCTGATTAGAGGAGGTATTGGCATGAAATATGCAAAAAAACTAAACAATCTGGACAATGTCATTGTCCGCGACAGCTTGAAAAATTTTTATGTCAATGGCAAAAAATACGGGTATCAGTTTGAATTAAAGCTGGATTATTACCGGGGACATTTTTTGTCAGTCATTGATGAGTTTGAGGTTCATGTTGATGGGGAGAGGGTTCCGGATGAACATATTAAATTCTGCATTAATGGCAAAGCATTTAGTCCTATTGAATTTGACAAATGTTATTCTGAGTTTTGGCCGGTGACAGAGGCGGCAGTGATTAAAGTTATTGCTCCCGGGGGACTGGCGGAAGGAGAACATCAGGTGGATGTGATCATGTACTATCGTTCTCCTTATATGCCTATTGGTGATAATCACGAGTATATGGCCATTGATAACTGCGGAAGCCGAAAGATGGTGATCACCGACCAGGAGGGAAAATAATGGTAAAAGTAGAGAAGCCTTTATCAAAAAACATGGAATTAGTGGCGTGGCATGATTTGAATGGACAGCCGGGATTCCAGATGGCTCTCCAGGTGGTTGGCGGACGGTATTATCTTTATGTTACCACCTATTATCATCAGGGATGGCAGATTTTAGATGTAACAGATCTGGATCATATTCAGTGCAGGCATTTGGATGATCCAAGAGGAAAATCCGGTACCGTACATCCGAAGATCCAGATCGCAGATGGCATTATGATCACAGCTTCAGGGCAGCGTGTCCGTTTCCTTCCTATGGATGGTGTGGATTATGATGATTATGATGCGGGCATAGGCATATGGGATGTTAAAACCGATCCTATGAATCCAAAACTTCTGGGATTCTGGGAAAACGGAGGCGGTGAAGGTATTGACGGCGTGAATACCCACAGAAATTTTTACGCAGGAGGGCGATATGTATATACAACCTCCAGCTGCCCGGGATTTTTAAATAATATTTTCCGGATTATTGATATTAAAGATCCTGCTCACCCTAAGGAAGTGGGACGGTGGTTTTTAAAGGAGCAATGGCTGGATGGAATGGATCATGTAGAATGGGATACTTCAAAAATCGTTCCAGGGTCCTTATGTCCTTATCCGGGATATAAGCATTATCATCTCCATATGCCTCAGATCAAGGATGGATATGCTTATCTGGCTTATTGCGGCTATGGACTGATCATTTTAGATGTAAAGGATCCGACCAGACCTAAATATGTAGGCGGTCTGAGGATCGATCCGCCGTTTTCAGATTTTATTTCCTGTCATACGGCCCTTCCTATGAGCGGCTACAATAAGGATTATCTGATCCTGACCCAGGAAATGGGAGGAACAAAACGGCAGGCTCAATTTGCCGGTATTGTGGATATATCCGATAAAACCCATCCCACATTGGTTTCCCTGTTCCCTCCTTATTCTGTACCGGAGGATGCGCCTTTTAAAAATTATGTGGAAAAGGGCGGACGGCCCGGCCTTCATAATTTCCATCAGCCTCAGGGGCAGCCCCATTATGAGGATCGTCCGGATCGTCAGTATCTTACATGCTTTAATGGGGGAATCAGGGTTTATGACACATCGGATGTATTTAATTTAAGAGAAATTGCCTACTACATTCCAAAGGATCCGGAGCAGGATTTGTGGCCCATTCCTAAAATGATGAATGATGGGCAGGTAATTTCCCGGTGTGAAGATGTTTTGGTCGATGACAGAGGTATGATCTATATGACGGATTCTAACGGGGGACTGTCAGTATTGCGCTGTCTTGTATAAAAAGTCTGCAAATAAGTAGGAGGAGAAAACTATGGCAAATATAAAAACTGGGATTACACTTTTTTCTCTGGGCACATTATTTGTGAACGGAGATCTGAACTTTGAGGATTGTGTTCGGGAAGCTGCCAATATGGGGGCTCAGGGATATGAGATCGTGGCAGCCGAATCCATTCCTTCTTATCCGTATGTGTCTGATGATTTTCTGGCATTGGTAGAAAAATGTAAGGATAAATATGGTATTGCGCCGATCTGCTATGCGGCTCAGATGGACCGGGGCATGTTAAAAGACCGGGATCTCACTGAAGATGAAATGGTCGCCAGAGCAATTAATGATGTTATGTCAGCGAACAAGCTGGGATGTACGGTGATGCGGGAACAGTATTTACTGCCGCCAAAAGGCCTGGAACGTCTGGCTCCCTATGCAGAGGCGTTTAACGTAAAGGTAGGGATTGAGATACATAATCCGGAAAGTCCGATAACACCGGTAATGCTGGAATATTTGAATGTCATTGAGAAGACTGGAAGTAAATATATCGGATTTATCCCGGATTTTGGATGCTTTGCCACAGGCCCCAATAAACCTATCTGGGACCGGGCATTATCTAAAGGGGCAACGGTAGAACAGCTTGAGCGGTGCGCTCAGTTAAAATATGACGAGGTCCCAAGGGATGAAGCGTTAAAAATGATGGAAAAGGAATGTGAGAAAACGCCTGCATTATCAGATGCCATCAACAGTTTTTACGGATTTGTCCAGTTTAAAAAGGATATTCGCAAGGAGCTTGACGGATTGATCCGGATGATGCCCTATTGCTTTGAAATGCATGGAAAATTCCATTATGTGGACGAAAAACTTCATGAACCGGCAATTCCATATGAGGAAATCCTTCCGGTAATCCAATCCACAGATTTTGACGGTTATATTATGACAGAGTATGAGGACGAAGGCGGCTATGATGCGATTTTACAGTGTACACGGCATATTGCCATGATGAAAAAGATTTTAGGCGCACAGTAAAAGTCCAGAAAGATGCCCGGACTGTCAGGGGGACAGTCCGGGACTAAAGGAGAAGGTGAATGCATGTTAGTTTATATTATTAAGCGGATCCTCTATGTCATTCCCGTTATGCTTGGCGTTTTGGTAATTGTGTTTATTTTAAAAACGGTAATGCCGGGCGATCCGGTGGACATGATTTTGCCTGCAGAAGCAACACAGGAGGAGCGGGAAGAAAAAAGAGAGGAACTGGGATTAAATGATCCCATACCAATCCAGTTTTTTGATTATGTAAAGGGGATTGTAACAGAGCTGGATTTTGGCACATCTTATAAAACAAATCAGCCGGTTTTCGGCGAATTAATGCAGCGTTTCCCTATTACATTTATTTTGGCTGTAGGCGCAGTATTTGTCGGCTCTCTTCTGGCAATTCCATTAGGCGTCCTTTCAGCGGTCAAACAATACACATGGATCGACAGCCTGGTGCTCGTGATTTCCATGCTTGCAGTTTCCATACCAAGCTTTTGGTTTGCTCTGATGCTTTTATCTTTATTTAGTGTAAAGCTGGGATGGTTTCCGACAATTTATGATGGAAGTCTTGCAAGCTGGGTCCTGCCGATTATTGTTATAGCCTTGGCAGCAATGTCCGGCCTGACCCGTATGACCCGGTCCAGTATGCTGGAGGTTATACGTTCAGATTATATCCGCACAGCCCGGGCAAAAGGTCAGACAGAGGAAAAAATTATTGTAAGACATGCTCTTAGAAATGCATTGATCCCTATTTTGGCGGCAATTGGCAATTCTCTCGGCGCACAGCTTGGCGGCGCCTTAGTTATTGAGACCGTATTTGGTATGCCTGGAATCGGAAAATACATTACAGATGCCATCAGCCAGAGAAACTTTCCTGCAGTACAGGGCGGCGTGATCCTTTTGGCATTTGTATTTACATTGATAAATCTGATCGTGGACATTAGCTATACTTTTGTGGATCCCCGTTTAAGAGAATCCATTGTAAAGAAGAAAAAGAAAAAGACCGCAAAGGTATCACTAAGCGTGTGATGGGAGGGGCAATATGTCAAAGATTCAAACACCGGCAATGGTGAAGATCAATAAAAAAAGAAAAGGACAAAAATATGGACAGACCCCGCTGAAAGGTGCCTGGCACAGGCTGGTGCGAAACAAAATGTCTGTGGTCGGCATGGTGATCATCGTACTTTTACTGCTTATGGCGATTTTTGCAAATTTTATAGCGCCATATTCATATCAGCAGCAGGATTACACCGCCATTGCCCAGGGGCCAAGTCCGGCGCATATTTTTGGTACGGATAATATGGGAAGAGACATTTTCAGCCGATGTGTCTACGGCGCCCGCTGGTCATTACCGATTGGCCTGTTATGTGTTGTTGCAGGTCTGGCTCTTGGGGGGACCTTTGGGGTGCTGGCCGGTTTTTGCGGCGGTAAGATCGATAATGTGATCATGCGTATCATGGATATTTTTCAGGCAATTCCGGCGATTTTAATGGCTATTGCCGTGGTAGCGGTTCTCGGAAACGGGATCATCCAGTTGGTAGTGGCTATGTCTATAGCATTTATGCCTAATGTGGCAAAGACCTGCCGTGCTGCTATTTTTACAGTGAAAGGTTCAGAGTATGTGGATGCGTCCCGGGCTATTGGCGTATCCCAATTTAAGATCATTATCCGCCACCTGGTTCCTAATGCGATTGGCGTTATTGTTATTGATACTGTAGGTATGGTTGGCGCGGCGATCCTTATGGTTTCCACGTTAAGTTATATTGGCGTAGGTATTGTACCGCCTACACCGGAATGGGGAGCTATTTTATCCGCAGGAAAAGAGTATATACGCAGCGGTGTTCATATGGTGCTTTTCCCTGGCCTTATGATTATGCTTACAGTAATTTCCTTTAATTTATTTGGGGACGGCCTGAGAGATGCCTTAGATCCCCGGCTGAAATAATCCGGAGGTGAGCACAAATGTCAGATAAAATCGTAGAAGTTAAGAACCTGGTCGTTCATTACGAAACGGATGAGGGTGTTGTAGAGGCAGTTAATAATGTAAATCTGGACATAAAAAAAGGCGAGGTTTTAGGGCTGGTTGGGGAAACCGGCGCCGGGAAAACAACGATCGCCTTAAGCATCATGAATCTCCTTCCTTATCCTCCGGCCCATGTTATTCAGGGGGAGGTCCTGCTGGAAGGCAGCAATCTTCTGGAAAAAGATAAAAAGGAAATGCGCAGGATACGCGGCAAAAAAATCAGTATGGTTTTCCAGGATCCCATGACTGCTTTGAATCCGGTGCAGACTGTGGGAGAGCAGATCGCTGAAGTGATCCGGCTCCATAATAAAAATTTAAGCGCAGCGGAAATTACCAAAAAGGCTGTGGATATGCTGGAAACAGTAGGAATTCCGGGAGAGCGTTATAAAGATTATCCACACCAGTTTTCCGGCGGCATGAAGCAGCGAGTTGTTATTGCCATTGCCCTGGCATGTAAGCCGGAGCTGTTGATCGCTGATGAGCCGACGACTGCTTTGGATGTAACAATTCAGGCTCAGGTTTTGGAATTAATGAAAGACCTGCAGAAAAATTCCGGGACAGCCATGCTGTTGATCACTCACGACTTTGGTGTCGTTGCAGACATATGCAACCGGTGCGCAGTTATTTATGCAGGCGAGATCGTGGAGCTTGGAGACTTGGCCCATATTTTTGATCATCCGATGCACCCGTACACGATCGGTCTGTTCCATTCACTTCCAAGTCTGGATAAAGATGTGGAACGTCTCAGGCCAATCCCGGGCAGTGTGGCAGACCCGACAAATCTTCCGCCTTACTGCAGTTTTTATGACCGGTGTGAAAATAAATGTGAAGCGTGCCGGTCAGAAAATCCAAAGCTGATTGAGGTGGAGCCGGGGCATTATGTAAAATGTATAAAATTTGTCAAAGGCAGGGAGGGATAAGGTTTATGGCATTTATGGAAATACGCCATTTAAAGAAATATTTTAATACTGCCGGAGGCGTTCTTCATGCAGTGGATGATGTATCCCTGGATATTGAAAAATCGCAGACATTGGGGGTGGTAGGCGAGTCCGGATGTGGAAAATCCACACTGGGGAGAGCGATCATCAGTCTGTCACCGCCGACTTCCGGTCAGGTGATCTTTAACGGCCAGGATATTACCAAACTGGGGAAAAAGGAATTTAAGAAAATGCGTGTGAACCTCCAGATGATCTTTCAGGATCCTTATGCATCTCTTGATCCCAGAATGAGTGTGTCACAGCTGATTGCTGAACCTATAAAGACTTATAAGCTGGCGTCAGGAAAACAGGAGTTGGAAAAAAAGGTAAATGACCTGATGGATGTGGTTGGACTGGCCAGCCGGTTAAAAAACAGCTATCCCCATGAGCTGGATGGCGGGCGAAGACAAAGAATCGGTATTGCCAGAGCTCTTTCGGTAAATCCGGACTTTATTGTATGTGATGAGCCTGTATCGGCCCTGGATGTATCGATTCAGGCCCAGGTGTTAAATCTTCTTCAGGATCTTCAGAAGGAGAGAAATCTGACTTATATGTTTATTACTCATGACATGTCTGTTGTAAAACATATTTCAGATGTGATCTGTGTTATGTATCTGGGACAGGTTGTGGAAAAGTGCAATGCAAAGGACCTGTTTAAAAGGCCGCTTCATCCCTATTCTCAGGCCCTTTTGTCTGCGATTCCCATACCCAATATACATGTTGAGAAAAAGAAAATCAAAATGAAAGGAGAGTTGACATCCCCCATTGATCCTAAACCGTGCTGCCGTTTTGCCCCAAGATGTCCATATGCCGGGGAGAAATGTTTTTTAGAGGAGCCGAAACTGGAAGAATGGGAAAAAGACCATTATGTTATGTGCCACAAAAAGCCGGAAATACCTTCCAGGGGGGAAGGACCGGCAGAGGCATGAAGCCTAAAAAAGAAAAGGAGAAGGAAAAATGAAGAGAAGGTTAGCATTTGTTTTATCATGTTTACTTGCAGTAGGTACAGTTGCAGGCTGCGGCGGTTCAAATGATAACGGAGGCAGCGCAGCAGATACTAACGGAGGCGCCAGTGCATCTGCCCAGGAAAGCGCTGCAGTCAATGATTCTCAGGAAACTGCATCTTCCGGAAGCGGAGAGGGAGAAACACTTACAGTAGCCCTTGCTTTGGAGCCGGCCAGTCTTATGCCTACTGCCGCCGGAGCAAATGAAGCCTATATGGTTATGAATTGTATGGCGGAAACATTATTTAAATGGAATAGTGAAACTGGAGAGATTGAAGCGAATCTTGGGGATTTTGAGTGGGTCGATGATACACATTTTCGTGTAACTTTAAAGGATGGGATCCATTTTCAAAATGGTGAAGAGTTGACAACAGAAGACGTACTTTATACTTTCCAGGTAAATAATGAGTACAGCAGCGGAAATTATGAGGTGTTTAATCTGGAAAATACAGTTATCGAGGATGACCACAATATGGTCTTTGAGACAAAGGAATCTTTGGCTCAGGCGCCGGAACGGTTTGTCCAGGAAAGCTATTTTATCTTTAGCAAAAAGACTTTGGAAGAAATGGGCGGAGCTGAAAATACAGCCCTTTATCCGATTGATGGCTATGGTACGGGAAAATATCAGTTTAAAGAGTGGGTCAGCGGTCAGTATATCCTTCTTGAGAAAAATGATGATTACTGGAACCAGGAAGATATGCCTTACTACGATTATGTTAAATTTGTTTTTGTTAATGATTCTGCATCCAGAGCCATGGCCGTGGAAAGCGGTGATGCCAATGTTGGATCAAATCTTCCTGTATCCCAGGCTCCCATTTATGAAAACAGCGATGTTGTAGATGTTCATTATATGGACACACAGCAGTGCGGTACTGTCTTTATGAACTGTTCCAGAGGACCGCTCCAGGATGAACGGGTACGTGAGGCAATTTGGAATCTTATTGATGTTAATGCGTTAAATCAACTGGCTGCTAATGGTATGGGCAGGATTTGCGAGACAACAATTTCGCCTTATTCAATCGTTTATGATCCGGAGCCGGAAGGCACTGTCCGTGAAGTGAATGTAGAAAAAGCGAAAGAGCTTTTGGCTGAGGCCGGTTATCCGGATGGCTTTACTCTTGAAATGACCAATATGGCTACCCAGCAGGCCCAGGGCGAGATTATCCAGGAAAATCTCAGACAGGCAGGCATCGAGGTTAATATTACCATTAACGAAACACCAACCCATTTCCAGTGGCTTAGAGAAGGCAATTACGATCTTACGATCTCTAACTTAAGCCCAATGTACTATACAGAAAACCTTCGTCTTGTGGATGGACGTATCAGCACAGCGGTTGTTTATGGCGGTGCAAATTATAAGGATGAAAATTTCTATCCGCTTCTTGATGCTGCTTATTCT
Source organism: Candidatus Scybalocola faecavium (assembly GCA_018713145.1). GTDB lineage: Bacteria > Bacillota > Clostridia > Lachnospirales > Lachnospiraceae > Catenibacillus > Catenibacillus faecavium. Next base: position 4,475 of record DVFP01000011.1, on the reverse strand, counting down.
GCTTTTGATATGGATGACAGAATTGCTGCTTATAAAGCATGCCAGGATTATATGAAAGAACACCGTATTGTTGTAGGTACACATACAACAGTTAAGCTTGAGCTGACCTCAGAAGGTTTGACTGCCCCTGGTCTGACTGCCATGGGAAATGCAGACTATACAGTAGTACGTCCTCAGTAAATGACATAAGGAGATGAAGTAACGATGAAAAACGGAAAAGTTCAGATTGGTATTATCGGATGCGGCGGTATCGCTAACCAAAAACATTTACCTGCATTAAAAACCCAGATGGATCGAGTGGATCTTGTAGCCTTTTGCGATCTTATCGAAGAGCGGGCTGTAAAAGCGGCAAAAGAGTATGGCGTGCCAGATGCCAAGGTATATACAGACTACAATGAATTATTGTCTGATCCGGAGATTGATGCAGTTAACGTCCTGACGCCTAACGTGGCCCATTGTCCGATTACGGTGGCTGCCTTTAAAGCCGGGAAGCATGTGCTTTGTGAAAAGCCTATGGCTCATAACCCTGAAGCCGCCAAAGAAATGATCGATGCTTGGAAAGCATCGGGAAAGAAATTTACCATCGGTTATCAGAACCGTTTCAGACCGGAAGTCCAGGCCCTTCACCAATCCTGCGAAGATGGTGAGCTGGGAGAAATCTACTATGCGAAAGCTCATGCTGTACGCCGCAGAGCTGTTCCTACATGGGGCGTATTCCCTAACAAGGCTCTTCAGGGCGGCGGTCCTCTGATTGATATTGGAACCCATGCCCTGGATATTACCTTATGGTGTATGGATAATTATGAACCGGATCGTGTTCTTGGTTCTGTTTACTATAAGCTTGGTCATCTGCCCCAGGCAGTTGAGGGCAATGCTTTTGGACCGTGGGATCCGGAAACTTACGAGGTTGAGGATTCGGCCTTTGGTTTTATTAAGATGAAAAATGGCGCAACCATCGTCCTTGAGGCGTCTTGGGCCCTGAATATCCTTGAATCCAGAGAAGCGTCTACGACCCTTTGCGGTACAAAAGCCGGGGCCGAGATTCGTTCCGGTTCCAGCTATCCTAAGGATGAATTGATCTATAACCGGGGCAAAAATAATCTTCTTATGGAAGAACATCTTTCCGGTGCCGGTAATGTGGCATATTTTAAGACCGGCGGTTCCGAGCCTGGTGTTTTGGAAGCAAAACAGTGGATCGACTGTCTGATTGATGAAACAAAGGATCCGTTAGTCCTTCCTGAGCAGGCCTATGTGGTTACTCAGATTTTGGATGCTATTTATAAATCAGATGCCGAGGGAAAAGAATTCGTTTTTTAAGAGGATAAAGACAGCAGACAAAAAAGCCTTCGTAACAGTTTAGATGGCCAAACTGCTACAAGCCTTCATTAAACATTTTGATTTTTTGTGGGGATGCCGCATTTGCGGCATCCCCCTTTTTTGAGTTTGAAATATATAAGACGCTGAAATTATAAAATACTCATAGCCGCCGTAAAGCCTTCCCGGCCTGCCTCATAAACTTTGGAGGCCCGGACGCAGTCGCCGACAGTATAAACCTGGATGTCCCCTAAAGTATCTTTGATCATGGCCTTTAAGGTATCCGCAGTGTGGGAGCAGGCTTTCATGCCAAGCGCATAGATGACGGTATCTCCTTTAAAGGTGTGCTCGTTTCCGTCTTTATCTGCGGCAGTCACTGTATCGGATGTAATGGCAGTACATTTCAGTCCGGTGTGTACCGTTACCATGCGGCTCATTTCATCTAAAAGCCCGATCCGGTGCATGGGATAGCTGTCCGGGGCTACCTTGTCGGCCATTTCAATAATGGTAACATTCTTTCCGGATTTTGCCAGGTGCAGTCCTGTTTCACAGCCAACAAGACCGCCGCCGATCATGATCACATTTTGTCCCACCTTTTCCGGTGTCTCGTATACATCCAAAGCCTTCATGGCATTTTCAATGCCCGGGATGGGAGGCTGGACCGGCTTGGAGCCAACGGCAATGATCACAGCATCCGGTTTAAGCTCCGTTAAAAGCGCTTTTGTCACCTGGGTGTTGTACATTACTTTAATGTCCCGTTCCTTAACACGGCGGACATAAAGCTGTTTAAACTTGCCAAGATCGATCTTATAATTGTCTGTATCTGTAAAGTTTAACAGACCGCCAAGCTTATCGGTCTTTTCCACTAAAGTCACATGATGTCCCCGGTCGCAGGCAGTGACTGCGGCTTCCATGCCGGCGATGCCGCCGCCGATGACAAGAATGTTTTTAGGGGACTGGATCGGTGTATTTAAAAATTCTTCATCATAGAAAAATTCAGTCGGATTCACCGTACATCCGTAAATATTTAAAATGTCGGTGATCTCAACCCCTTCTAAAGGTCCGGGGAAGCATTTAAAGCACCGGATACATGGATTAATGTCATCTTCCCGGTCTGCCTGGGCCTTGTTGGCAAATTCCGGATCCGCGGTAAGCTGGCGGCCAAGGGCGACAAAATCACATTTTCCGGAAGCGATCAATTCCTCTGCCTGTGCCGGATCATTAATGCCGCCCACAAGGACGACCGGGATGCGGACCATTTTCTTGATCGTTTCTGCAGCCTGGGCATTAAGGCCATGTTCTTGGTACATGGATGAAAATTCACCGCTTAAAATAGGATTTCTGTAAACGCCTACAGAAACATGGATCAGATCCACATAGTCCTGAGCCATTTGGCAGAAGCGGGCGGTTTCATCGGTGTGCATGCCGCCGTCCATACATTCTTCCCCGGAAACACGCATTTCAAGGATAAAATCTTTCCCCATAGCATCCCGGACGGATTTTAATACCTTTAACGGAAAGCGGGCCCGGTTTTCCAGGGAACCGCCGTATTCATCGGTCCTTTGATTGGTCCGGGATGAAAGGAACTGGTGGAGCAGCCAGCCATGTCCCGCATGGATCATGACCCCGTCAAAGCCGGCTTCTTTCATAAAGCGGGCAGCAGTGACAAAATGGTCAATGACCATGTCCATCATTTTTTCGTCCATGGCATAAACCTTCATGCCATCTTCCCGGGTATAGCCCATAGGCCCCATACCGTGCTCTACGCCGGGGATCGGCTCTACAGATTCACCGCAGTGGGACAGCTCAATAAGGGCTTTTGCCCCGTAGGACTGTATTTTCCCTACAAGATCCTTGAACTTGGCCATTGTGGGATCATTAAAGTCACTATAGTTAATCGGCGGGAATGGTTCCCGGCTGGCGCCGGTAAAGTCTACGGCAGTTTCGCCTAAGGTTACCTGGGCGCATCCGCCTTTGGCTCTGGCGATCATGGCATGTTTTAAAACAAAATCCAGTCCGGGAATGTTAATAAATGTTCCGCAGTAGATGGGTGCGGCAATAATACGGTTTTTGTAGGTGTGGGTTCCTACCTTCATAGGTTCAAACAAATGTCTGAATTTGCTCATGGATTATCCTCCTTCTTTGGTTAGTCCTTTGTCCATGCAGGATCCTCTTTAAAGGAAATCTTCCTTTTTGGACAGCTCATAAGCTGAGTATATCACCGGATCGGGGAAAGGTATATTCCATGAGACTAAGGATATTTAAGTTTAGACAAATGTCTGAAAAGCCTGTCAAAAACAGACAGGAATTTAGATGGGATTCTGAATGGTCAGCGTTAATGGTCACCCTGTGATCGGGAGCGGGTCAGCCGCTGATAGTATTTCATCAGCTTGCCCTGGCACAGGGCCACCATCCGGCCGGTAAGGATCATGGAAATAATAGTACCCACGCCGATTCCCACGATCTTTCCTGCAAAAATCAGGCCAATGATCAGGGAAAGGAGGATACAGGAAAGATCAAAGACATTTTTCCCAAAGCCAAATCCTTTTTTCAGTTTTTGCCCAAGAACATCAGCAAAGCCGTCAGCAGGGTTTGGTACGATTTTCATTCCTACTGTAAGGGAGGCGCCCAGGCCGGTAAATATAATGGCGGCAGCCAGAAGGATGAGCTTTAGGGGCAGGTTTGGGGCTGAAGGCAGAATTTGATCAAAAATATTAATAAACAGACTGGTAATCAGGCTCATCACTACCTGAAGGAGCTGATAAATCTTAAAATTCCTGCCAAGCAGAAGAATCTGGAGAAGGACCAGCAGAGAATAAAAAATAAAGGTCATGGTTCCAAGATTGATCTGTGTTAAAGTGGAGATACTAAAAGGGATAGATATAATAGGAGATACGCCAAGGCCGGTTTTAGTATTTAAAGTAATGCCAAAGGATAGGATGATGATCCCGGCCAGGTAAACGATGATCCGGGCTGCCATGGTCCGACGGCCGGATAATGATTTTAAATGGTTCAAGTTTATCACTCTTTTCGAGGGCGTAAAATTTTCTGTGTCTATGGGAAAAATTCTTCTTTGATAAGAAACAGATATGTATAATTGTCTTGTCGGAACTTCTGCTTTTTGGCTGTCGAATTACTTATCTGTTTATAGTATTACCCAT
>DVFP01000010.1 GCA_018713145.1 Candidatus Scybalocola faecavium | reverse complement strand
GTATCCCGCTGTATTGTGCCGTGTCCTTCCTGCATGTGCCGAAAATCTCCCAATATATCGCTTCTTTAAACGGAATATATCTTAAATGCGACATATTCATTTCCCCGGTAACCACTTCCGGAACAATAGCCAGACCGATACCTTGGGAGCAAAGCTTTTGAAGCACCATGCCATCCACACTCTTGGCTGCAAATTCAGGCTCAAATCCGTTTTCCCGGCACCGACGGATCATTGCATGGCAGATCCAGAAATCTTCATTCATAGAAAGAAGTTTTTCTCCCTTAAGCTGGCGGATTGAAATACTGTCCTGATCATAAAAATCATGCCCCTCATAAACTAAAAGGACCACAGGGCAAACTGCAAGCCTTTCCTGAAAAAGGCCGCTATCCTCTGTCCGTCCAACCATAAGGCCATAATCCAGTCTTGATTCTAAAAGCTTACTTTGGATCCGGGCATTAGAATATTCATAATATTCTACTTGTATATCTTGATTTTCCCGGATAAAATCCAAAATTTTCTGTAATGGCATAATATTAAAAACTCCGTAGGCACATCCGATCTTCAGGCGCCTGTCCTGACCTTCCAGCTGTCGCAGCTCATCATCAATCTGACGAAGCTGGCGGATGATCTGCTCACATCGGCTGTAAAGCAGCCTTGCCCCTGCCGTAGGGATCATTCCCTGTTTCGTCCGCTCAAACAGCTTTGTATTTAACTCCTGTTCCAATTGGCGGATGTTTTTTCCAAGGCCCTGAGGCGTAATAAACAGTTTCTTTGCTGCCCCATGGATGCTGCGCATTTCATAAACGGTTTGAAATTCTGTTAATATTTTTGTATTCATAAATCTTCCAACCTTTAACTGATCTGCCACCGCACATGACTGCCCTGGTCATCCTTTTCCACGATCAACTGATCCTCGATCTCCTGCTTTAACTCTGTCACATGGGAAATAATACCGATCATTTTTGATCCTCCGGCCATTTCCTGAAGAACACGGACAGCCTTATCCCGGGAATGTTCATCCAGAGAGCCAAAACCTTCATCAATAAACATAACGTCCAGATTAACAGATGCAGCGCTTTCCTGGATCTGATCCGCCATTCCTAAAGCCAGGGACAGGGCAGCCATAAAAGATTCGCCTCCGGACAGGGTGCGCACTTCCCGTTCTTTCCCCGTAACCGCGGAATACACCATCAAATCCAGCCCACGGTTTTTCCCTACACCTGCCATATCCATATCTCTCATCCGAAGCTCAAACTGTCCTGCTGACATTTCCTGAAATCTCCGGTTAGCGCTGTGAAGGATCCGCTCCAGATAATACCTCTGTACAAAAGTTTCCAGATCCATGCGGGATCCGCTGACCTTACCTCCCAGTAAGCTGTACAGTCCGTCCAGGCATCGGTTCCGGGCCATGACCTTGCGTCTTTCTTCCATTTTAGGCGCCAATGCCTGATAAACCCCTTCATTCGTCTGAAGCCGGACATGGATCTCATCGTAAGCCTTTCTCTTTTCTTCCAAAAGAAGCTCCTCCAGATCCACCTTGTTTTTCAGAGCATTAAGATCCGGACGGGACTGACGGCCAATAGCTTCTTTCGCCTGGGCATACCGGCTTTGGGCCCATGTTTTTTTCTCGTTAAAATTATTCAACTGTTTTTCCATAGACTGGGCGCTGTCTTTAGGATACTTTTGGATCATTTCCTGCCAGTCCGGTTCTGTCAGCCCCTTTTCCTCCATAACTGTTTCATAAGCAGCGCGCCGGGTCTTAAGGTCCTGCTCCTTTAGAGGAAGCTCCTCCTCATATTTTTGGATCAGTGTTTTAGCATTTTCCATGGAAGATCTGGCCATTTGCTCTGCATTTCTTGCATGATCCAGGCGGGTCTTTGCCTCATCCCGTTTTTTCCGGGCAGCATTTTTAGCCGCCAATGCTTCCTCTTCCGAAGTAAACTCCCGGGATGTTTCCAGACCTTCCCGGGCTGCCTGGGCTGCTGCCAGCTTTTCTCTGGCCTCCGCCGCCCGGCTTTGCGCCTGAAGGACTTGATGGTTTACATCCTCTTTTTCTTTTTCCAATGCTTTTAACCCCTCTTCAAGCTGTGATAGAGCAGTGACATTCTTTTTAAGGATCTCCCCCTCTTCAGCCAAAGATTGGCGCCAATGTAAAAGCTGATCCTTTGCCCACCGAACCGAAAGCTTTTGGGAAAGCTCCGGCAGATCCGGAATATTTTCCTGAAGCTGACTTAAAAACCGGTCAGCCTCTCCCTTTAGGTTTTCTTCCTTTTCTCTAAGGATCCCCGATGCAGACTGAGCGTGAGCGGCAGCTTTTTCCTGGGCAGACCTGAGACGGCTTACTTCCTTTTCCATGGCCTCCAGAGCATCCCGGGTCAATTCCTTATGTTCTTCCAGAATCTGGCAGGGGGCCGGGTGTTCCAAAGATCCGCACACCGGACAGGGCCTCCCCGGTCTAAGCTGCTCTCTGGCAATCAATCCTGCCTGCATATTTAAAAATGTCCGGCGGGCGGATTCATAGCTTTCATTTTTCTTTTCATAGGACTGACTGGCTAAAGTATACTGTTCCAAAGCCTGACCTGCTTCCGTTTTCTGGCGGGATGCTTCATTTTCCAGCTTTTCGTAAGCCCCCAGATCTGTCATCAGCTCCCGATACTTCCGGGCCTTTCCCTGCCAGCGGGCATACACGACGCCTGCATCCTTTAGCTTTTGGGACTTGTCACGCCATGCGCGCTCTTTCTCTTCCAGTTCCCGGCTTTTCTTCTGAGCGGTTTCCAAAGCTTCTACCGCCTGATTTGTCTCTTTCTCCCGTTTTTTTTCCAAAGCTTTGGCTTCCTTTAACCGGGAAAAGACTTCCAAAGCCTTTTGGGTCTGCTGGGAAATCTTTGTAAATGACTGAAGCTCATCATTGAAACGAAGATTTTCAGTTTCCGCTGTTTTTAGCGCTGTCTCATGATCCCGGATCAACTGGGGCAGGGCCGCCTTTTGACTTAAAAGCTGCGCCTGTATATCCTGTACAGTTTTATCCGCATCCTTATACCGTTCATAAACCCCGTGGATCTCCCAGGCTGCCTTGATCCGACGGATCATGACAGATATTTCATCCATCTGCTCTGCCAGAGCATCACACTCTGCCAGAGTTTTCTCTGCCTGTTCCAGTTCTTTAAACCGTTCCAACAACTGAGTCGAATGATTATACCGGTCTCTGCAGGCCAGATAGTCCTTATTGGCCCTGTCATACTGATTGAAAAGCTGCACATCCTTTTCTTCAAGACGGCTGCAAAGCTGTCCTAAAAGCTCAAGAAGCTGTTCCATATCTACTATGGAAAGGTTTTCTGATACCAGGATCCTGTTCTTTAATATATATAGCTGGTCCCATATTTCTTCCAGCTCTCCAGCTCTTTCCGGAGGATCCGGAATCGACAGATGCGCCGTCTCTGTTTGGCAGGCAGTGCGGATCTGCCCTATTTCCTGAATCGTTTCTTTCCGGCGGCGTCCCAGCTCTTCCACGATCTTCTGGTACAGCTCCGTATGGAACAGTTTCCGGAAAATCACCTTTTTATCATCCGACTTTGCCCGCAGAAGCTCCATAAACTCTCCCTGGGCGATCATGGCTACCTGCATAAACTGACTTTTGGTCAATCCTACAATTTCTTCCAGCTTTTTATCCGTTTCTTTTTGAGGATATTCAGTTCCATCAGGCATGATCAAAGATACGGTTTCGCTTTCTTCCCGGGTGCCTTTACCTCGTTTTAAAGGGCGAAAATGCCTGGGCACCCGGCGCACCGTATATTCCTGCCGCGCCTCCCCCGTCCCCTCTAAAAAGGTCAGCTCCACAAAGGGCTGTACATCATATCCGGCAAACTGGCTCTGAAGCTCAGTCCCATCCTTTTTGTTGGCTCCCGAGCTGGCTTCCCCGTAAAGAGCAAAAACAATGGCGTCAAAAATGGTACTTTTACCGGCTCCTGTGTCCCCGGTAATTAAAAACAGGTTTTGATCTGCTGCCTCAAAATCGATGACAGTCTGTTTTCCATAAGAACCAAACGCCTGCATGGACAAACGAATCGGACGCATTAATCTTTCACCTCCTGTACAGTATTAATCACATCCTGTAAAACAGCTTTTTCCTCATCCGTAACATCCTTTAAAAATGCACAGCATAATTCCAAAGGATCCATAACCTTTTCCATGGCAAATGTGCTGTTATAATCTGCTTTTCTAAGATTTTCCCTGCGGATTTCCAATAAATGCGGAAAGGCGCTTCTCAGCCTGTCCTGCATATCCAGCACATCCAAATCTACCTTATCGGTTAGGACGGCTGTAACGTAATCATCGCAGCCCTGTGCGGTCACCTCCGACAAAGTTCCCTGAATCATCCGCACTTGCCGTAAAGGTGTCAGTAAAAGATTTGTTACAGAAATATTCCCTTTTTCTTTCATTTCAACCATAAGGACTCCTTTTTTCTGTCCTGCTTCGCTGACCGAACAGGCCAGGGGCGTCCCGCAATACCGGTAAAACTCACTTCCCGCTTTCATTGGCTTATGTATATGACCCAGAGCAGCATAATCAAAGGGAAGCAGCACATTTGTGCTGACCTGGTCAATATTGCCCACTGTCCGCACCTCCGAATCCATCCGCTCTACTGAATCCGCGCTTTTCCCCTCCGGAAGATAAAATTGATGGCTGACCAAAACATTTCTTTGAGAAGAATCAATCACTTCCCGTTGGATCATCCTGCTTAAAGTTTCATTATAAGAAAAATTATTGCCCCGCTCATCTGTGCCCACGATCATTTTCACCATAGAAGGCTTTATAAAAGGCAAAAGATAAAAATTTACATTCCCGTAGCCATCTGTTAAAACCACCTTTTCCATATGTTCATCTGGCGATTGCGGCGGCAGTCCGATCATATGAACCCTCTGTCTGGACAACACGCTGCGGAAACAATTCAGCCGGGCGCCGCTGTCATGGTTTCCGCTGATCAGCATGATCTCTGTTTCCGGAAGGCTTTGAGTCAATCGATCAATAAAACGGTCAAACACCTCCACTGCTTCTGCCGAAGGAACAGACTTATCATAAATATCCCCGGCAATAACCACTGCGTCCGGCACCTCTTTTTCAGCAAGTTCCACGATCTGTCCTAAAATATATTCCTGATCCTCTTTAAGATCCCTGTTCATCAGCCTCAGGCCGATATGCAGATCTGAAAGATGAAAAAACTTCATAAAATACCTCCCTTTAGGCTTTTATAGTAGTATACCGTATCCCTATAAAAAGTGCAAAGTCCTTGACACAAAATCCGATATTTTCTAAAATATAGAATACCAGGGACCAATGGATATACTTTTTCCTTTTTACATGAAAAAGTATATCCATTGGTCCCGGAAAGCATAGAAAAAGAAAGGATGCCGCCATGACGATTCAGGAAGCATACAAAATCCTGGGACTTGCTCCTGGAACAAAAGATCAGGAAATCAAAAAAAGATACCGTCAGCTTATGCGCCAGGTTCATCCGGATGTTTTGGCAAATCAGGAGAAATCTTATCCCTATAATGCCCACCAGATTACCGCCGCCTACAGTATTTTGCGGCAAAATCCCGGTGATGATCCCCTTTTCGACTCATGTACTCCCAAGCAGAAAAATACCGGAGCCGCCAGGGATATTTCCTGGGATGCTCCGGTCAACGACCGTGCCTTTTGCTCCCGCCGGATCTTCCACAATGTCCACAACGATGACGGAGAGGTCATGGGCAATTTCTGCATAGCTCAAGGGAAATACATGTGGACGCCGGAGGAAGATTTTTCTCTGTTTCTCCTAAGTATTTATCAATGCGGCAGCCAGCTTTTAGATCAGATCGACCAGACATTTTCAAAGGGCGGACTCTCCTTTGATCCAAATCCTGCCCATTCTTTTCAAGCAGAAAAACGACAGAAACTTCGGCATCAGGTTCTTGCCCACTTATGTTATCTTTTGGCACAACAATTTATGGATGCCTCTTCCCTTTTAAAAACTCTGGCCAGGGAAATATCAACTCAAAACAATTCCAACGATGGCAGCCGGATTTTTTATATACCGGCAATGGTGGAATTTAATCGTCCTTCCAGGGAGCTTGCGCAAAATCAGGCCTTATATCCTTCAGCAATCCGCCGCCACAGGCTGTATCTGAAAAATGGATCCGGACAGGAGGTGGGATACCTGTCTTTCTCAGATGACCGAATGTACTATATTGTGGTTCCCTTATTTGAACAGCGAAGTGTTTCTGTAAAAATCCGGGCCGTGATCTCCAAGTCTTCTCCCCAGCCTGGGACAGTTGCCGAGACCATTAAGGCCCATGCAGGGGCTTCCTCTCAAAAATTAATCCGCTACCAAAAGCTTCATCTATGGATTCGCCTTATTCCCTCCGCCTATGGACAAATGCCGGAAAGCCTGGAACTTCAGATTCAAAATCTGTTGAAGGGATACCGGGAACGTGTGTCCTAAGGCTTACCCGTAAATCTTCCCAAGGAGCTTCAGCATCAGACCTGAAGGCAGGATATGATAAAGAAATACAAGAATCTTATTGGAAAATCCGGCTGTTGCATGAGCTGGCATATGACGCTTTTCCAGCAGCTTTACCGCCAGCCGGGCAACCGTTTCCGGACTCATGCCATGCTGCTCGGATATTTCCATTTTAGTTACTGACCTTTTGATCCTGCCCTGGTACACATCATCGCCCAGAAAACTTTTTTCCCTGCTTTGGGTAAACTCTGTCTTTACATCGTTAAGCATCAAGGCACAGGTCTGTATATGAAATGGCTTAAGCTCAATTCCCAGAGCATCGCTAAATACATTCATCCCGGCCTTGCTTACTGAATAAAAGCTCTGGTATGGCAACGGGAAAATAGCCCCAAGTGAAGACACAAACAGGATTTTTCCTTTGCCGGCCTTTCGCATAGAAGGGATCACCGCCTGGGTACACCAGATCACACCCTCCAGATTGACCTGGAGCTGACGCTGCACCGCCTGGGCGGAGGTAAACTCAGCTGCCCCGGAAACGCCCATACCTGCATTATTAACCAGAATATCAATCTGCCCGGTTTCATCCAGGATCGTATTTAATGCATGTTCTACAGAAGCTTTCAGAGAAACATCACAGGTAATCCAGGAAATCTCCTTCTCCTGCAGATCCGGATGCCGACAAAGTCCGTACACCTTGTAATTTTTCTCTAAAAGGGCCTTGGCGATAGCCAGCCCGATGCCCCTGGAAGCTCCGGTGATAACTGCTGTTTTTTTGTTCATGTCTATTCCTCGCTTTGTAAGTCATTTTTCAGTTTTGCGTTTTGTAAATTTCCATTCTTCCATGAAGTTTCTATTTCTTCATGAAATAGGGGAAATATTGAGAAATTTTATTGGGAAAAATATTTATGCTTCAAAGCTGATTTGTGGTGTCACAGCATGTAAAGAAAAAGCCCCGAAACTATGTTTTGCTCATAACTCCAAGACTTTTGGTTTGATAGTCATTATTTTGATCTGTTTTCTTAATCTATTCCATCAAATAATTGTTCAAAATTGATTTCAACGTCAGGAAACATCATCATCTACACCATAAAAGAAAAGTCTTGGAGCTATGATTTGCTCCTAGCTCCAAGACTTATATTAGTTTTTATCTGTCTATCTTTCAAGACTCACGTTTTTCCCAAAAACCGGATAAACGTTATTGCTGTCATGGGGCAACCCCTTCTATCCTGTTTAAAGGCAAAAGCACTATCCTCCAAATAAACTCATAACAAATCCCCTATATACATAATTATTTTTCAAGTTACGTGAGATTCAAGCACATATTCACAAGGTT
>DVFP01000009.1 GCA_018713145.1 Candidatus Scybalocola faecavium | reverse complement strand
ACGTCGTGAGACAGTTCGGTCCCTATCCGGCGTGGGCGTAGGAAGTTTGAGAGGAGCTGTCCTTAGTACGAGAGGACCGGGATGGACTGACCGCTGGTGGATCTGTTGTTGACCAAGAGCATGGCAGAGTAGCCAAGTCAGGAAAGGATAAACGCTGAAGGCATCTAAGCGTGAAGCCAACCTCAAGATGAGACTTCCCATTCGAGAGAAGTAAGACCCCTTGAAGACGACGAGGTAGATAGGGCAGAGGTGGAAGCATAGTAATATGTGGAGCTGACTGTTACTAATCGGTCGAGGGCTTGACCTGAGACCTTAGCGAAGGCGAGCGCAGCGAAGGCTGAGCTTAGTTCGAAGGTCGTTCTTTGAGCGCAAGCGAAAAGAACTTCCCTGAAAAGTTAAGGTTGATTTCTTAGTGAGTGTGTGGTAAGATGAAAGAGTATTTGAATATGCAGTTTTGAAGGTACATATATTATTTCTATGAGATTTTAGAGCGATATAGCCGAAAGGGTTATGTCGCTTTTTGTATTATTATTTTAAACAGGGGGAATTGGCCAATGAGTTGTCATTGTATTCAAACAAAGGTTACAGGAATTGATGTTTATCTTCAGGGTGCCATTGTTTATAGGCAGGGAACGATTCAGCTCGCTGCTGGTGAAAATGAATTTTGCTTGTCCGGGCTGCCTTCCAAAGTTGACACATCCAGTATTCACCTGAAATTTTCCGGACAAGTCAGTCATTGCCGGATCTTAGATTGCGAACCGGAGCCTATAAATAAGGACGATCTTCCAGAGGGACAGCAATTAAAAAAGATAAAACAGTCATTGTTTATTGAAGAACGCAATATTGCAGGTCTGAAAGCCGCAGAGGACGCATGGACAAAAAACAGTGATTTCACCGGGCGTCCTAATATTACCCTGGAACAGAGTATGAATTATATTCAGCAGCTTCCGGAACGTATTTCTGAGTTATCAGCAAAAATTATAGAGCACGAAGATGTGATTGAGAAATTAAAAAATGAAAAGCAGAAGTTAGAACAGAAGATAGAGAGGATCATCTCAGATTTGAAAAATAGTGTGCGGGTAGATGTGCAGGTGCCTGCTGCCGGAGAATACCCATTTGAATTGTCCTATGAGGATCCGCATGTTTACTGGTTGCCATTTTATGAAATATGGATGAAAGGCCTGAATGTTCCGCTGCAGATCCAGATGCGCGCAAGAGTTTTACAGACAACCGGAGAAGATTGGGAAAATGTGGGAATAACTTTATTTTACGGCCATATGAACCAGTCGGGAGACCAGCCTGTACTTAAGCCGTGGTATGTCAGCCGTCACAACCCTTTGGCAGTTTCTCATAAGACCGTTTCCCGTCAGTTATTCTGTCCGAATTGCGGATCTCCCGTGGTTTCAGGATTTTGTCCAAATTGCGGAGCCAAGGTGCCATATTCGCCTGCGGCAGCGACATCCGGTGTACCTGAGAGGATGATCATGGCTGAACCGGAAATCGGGGAAGGTATTGTGTCTGAGGACATATTTTCCAGATATGATCTTTTAGGCCGGTATGTCATTCCTTCAGGGAAGGATGGCATTATTGTAGATGTATTAAACTTCCAGCTTCCAGCTGCGTATGAATACTGCGCTGTGCCTAAAAAGGATGAAGGGGCCTATTTAACCGCGCATATAAGTGATGCATCTCAATATGAACTGCTTCCTTGCCAGGGGGATCTGTTTGTGGAAAATACAAAAGTAGGGACTGTAAATATTGAAAAAGAGCCGGCCATGGATATGGTTTTATCTTTGGGAAAAGAGCGGAGGATCCAGATCAGCAGGAAAGTCTTAAAGGATTTTCATGGCGTTCAGCGGTTTAAAAATGTTCAGGTTCATACCATAGAGTATGAGATTTATGTAAAGAATACTAAGAATGAGCCGGTAAGTCTTTTAGTAAAGGATCAGATCCCTCTGTCTAAAGACAAGGAAATTCTTGTGGAGATCCGGGAGGTGTCCGGTGGAACCATTGATGAAACCAGCGGGGAAGTAGGGTGGAAGCTCTTTTTAAATCCAGGTCAGGCTCAGACATTAAGGCTTGCCTTTTCTGTGACTTACCCGAAAGGGGAAAATATATTTTTCAATCATTAATCTTTTAATAGAAAAAGCCATTGGTACATGATCGTATCAATGGCTTTTTCTCACATGCCGGATGGCCGGAATTTTACATGACGGCTGTAAAATGGATTTCCTTAGGAATCAGCACTTCTTCACAGTTTGCTGCCAGATATTGGTTAAGCTTGTCCATATCCGGTTCTTTTGTGCCGGAAATATCCGCGCAAAGGATAGGACGGTGCTGGGCGCTCCAGGCAATATAGGCCTCAGCGTGGTCAATGCCTTCATAATCCTGCAGGACACGCTCAAGTCTGCCCAGGTCAAGGAAGGCACGGCCGGTAAGGTTTTCTGTCATTACTGTGCGGCCGCAGGTTTCCAGTATATCCAGGTTGCCGTCCGGCAGGATGCGGGCATTAAGGCCGGTCTGGTAAAGGACACCAGGGCCATAAGGATTGGTGATCTTATCGGTCCAGTCTTTGGTCGGATGATCCATAATATAAAGATTTCCCCATGCGCCAAAGGGCTGTTTACGGCAGGTCTCATCAAAGACATAAGCCTTAACTTTTGTATCAGCAGGGACATCATGGATCAGTTCATAGCCGGCAGCTTCGTTTACAGCCCCTGCTTCCACAAAGTAATGTTTTGGGAAAAGGTGCTCCGGAAGGTGTTTCTTTAACCGGCGTACAGAAGGCTCTGTGAGCATGGCTTCCATGATCACATCCAGACATTCCATAAAAATCTTAAGCTGCTGTTCATCGAAACGGTTTTTCCAATATCTGAGTTCATAGAAATAAAATCCTTTTTTATTGGACATTACCTGCAGATGGAAAGGCAGGGAGTCTAACTGGATAGGTTCACGGTGCGCAGGTGCGCCGCCGATTTCATCCAGATTTAAAATGTCACCCTGATACTGGAAGAACATTTCATCCGCATGGAGGGCAGACAGGTGGCAGCGCATCGTTTCCATGATCTGACGGGCAGACTTGGATAAGAGGGCTGGCACAGTCTCATGAGGCACATTCGTATACCGGAACAGGTAACTGGTGAACAGAGGGCCTGCTAAGCGTGTCCACCGGCTGTCAGTACGTCCGCTGTGGATACTTGTGCACACGGCGTCTTTTTCATTGCTGAAAATGCTGATACAGTAGTTATAAGCAGTAAGGAACATAACATTTTCCGAAACTCTGTTTTTCCGGCAGAAAGCGTTTAACTGGTTGGGGCTGATCCGGAAGCGGCCCTTAAGGGAGGCATTTTCGCCGTGATCCAGATCATGGAAATTTTTAAGGGTCAGGATGCTCTTGCGGATATGCATATCCTTTGTCAGTTTTAAATAATAGGCAACATCCTGTTCACGTTTGCCTTTGGCATCCCGTGCTTTTTCATCTAAAACATATTCAAATAATGTATAGTTTTCTTTTTCTACAGGCTTTCCAGCGTAAATATCATTTAAGTCCTCAAAAAGGATCTTTAAGGTCATACCGTCCCCTACAATATGGGCAATATCCAGGAACAGATAATTAGCGCTGTCTGTCTGATAAATACCTGCGTGGTACAAAGGCTCATCTTTTTCATACATATATGGCACTAAAAGATGTTTGCGTGTCTCTTCAAATTCAGCATCCCCCTGGCGTATGATAGGAATGTTGATCTGGCGGCTGTCATCCCGGAAGCTTTTGTATACGCCTTCATCTAACTGGATAATGGACTTTAACCCCGGATGAATATCAAAGAGACGGATCACCGCTTTCTGGAGCCGTACAAGATCTACGCTGGGATCCAGATGGATCAGTGAGGGAAGGTTTGCTGTAGTGTTTCCTCGCATTACATAGGCGAAATAAATCTGCAGGTTTGTTAAAGGATAAACCGGCCGTACAGAGTAGTCTACCTTTTCTTCGTTTAAAGTTTCATTATAGTATGCTTCCAGTTTTTCCACAGAAGCGTGGGCCATAAGATCATCCAGGGTAATGGAGAAGTTAAGCTTTTCTGAAAGATCAGTTAAAAGCATAACACTGCCCATAGAATCCATGCCGGCTCTGTAAAAATCTGTGTCAATGCCAAAATGCTGATGCCCTAAAACGCCGGCAACACAGTCATAGATCTTTTGCTGCATGTCAGTTTTAGGCATAACAAGTTTGGCAAGGCTGTCCCGTTCTGCCTGTTTCTGGCTAAAGTAGTGTGAACGGATGATCTTTCTGGATGATGTTTTTTCAAAAGGATCCTTGCGGATACGATAGTTTAATATGCGTTTAAAAGAAGGAAGCTTCTGATTGATCTTGGCAATACTTTCCCCGACAGCGCCTTCAATATCTTCAATATCACAAGCCTCGGCATATTTAAAATTCGGGTAGATCTCTGCTGTAATGGTGTCATTTTCTTCAAAGACAAGAATATCTTCCACAATGGTTTCATCTGTAAACATATTTTCAATTTCTTCAGGAGCTACATTTTCACCATTGCTTAAGATGATCAGGTTTTTCTTTCGACCGGTCAGATAGAGGAAGTTTTCATCATCCACATAGCCCAGGTCTCCGGTACACAGCCAGCCGTCCTCTGTGATCGCCTTGGCCGTATTTTCCGGATCTTTGTAGTAACCCATCATTACAGAAGGACTCTTGACCTGAATCTCACCATCGACAATACGCACCTGGCACCGGTCTACGATCTTTCCGACGGAAGCAATTTTATCCGGGCGGCTCCAGTCCGGAGATGAAATGACAGGGGAACATTCAGACATTCCATAACCCTGGCCGATGGAAATGCCAAGATCCATGTAATTTTTTGCCAGTTCCGGTGTCAGATAGCCTCCGCCGCATACGATCCGGCGGATCCGGTGTCCGTAAACATCTGCTTTCAGTTCCTGCACAGAACGCTGGGGATTCTGCTTTTTAAGCAGACAGAAACGGTTATAAAGAGCTTTGGCTACCATAGGAACAACACGGAAGGATGTGGGCTCAAATAAGAGAAGATGCTGAGCCAGTTTGCTCATGTCCTGGTTTAAGCACAGCAAAAAGCCATGACGCATAGCCACAAGGACATCGCTGGTAATACAAAAAATGTGATGGATGGGAAGTATATTTAAAAAGATTTCGTCATCAGAGTAAGTGGATTTTTTGCTGGTAAATGTATTGTCGATCAGATTGCGGTTAGAGAGCATAACGCCTTTTCCACGTCCGGTGGTTCCGGAAGTAAATAAGATCATGGCGCAGTCATTTTCAGAAACATTAGGTGTCACAGTACGTCCGGCAAATTCTTTTAAGATATTATCAGAACAGGGAACATGTTTGCCGTGCTGAAGAGATATGTATGATTTGATCCGCGGGCAGTGTTCTTTTGCACCTTCAACTAAAGGATGATGCTCCCAGTCGTAAAACAGAATGTCTACATCGGAGCGGTTTAAACAGTCTGAAAAGTTTTCCACATTCAGCTGTACATCTAATGGAACAACAGTATTTCCATTGCTCATAACGCCCAGCATAACAGCGAGATAATGATGGCTGGAACTGCCCATAAGTCCTACCTGGACCTTATGGCCGATAGCAGCATCCTGTTCTTTAGTCCATGCTGCAATAGCCTGACATTCATCGGCAAATTGACGATAAGTTACATCATAAATGACATCATTATTTTCGTAGCGGATGAAAACCCGTTCACCGTACTCCTTCCCGGCATGCTGCACCAGGTCATAAATGGTTTTAGTGTTTTCGTAAGTAATCATAATCTTCCTCTTTTAAAAATAGAAAATAGTAAATCACAGGTATCCACTGGTATCCGAAGATTCGACTGGTGGTCGAATACGGTCAGACCTTTGGGATACGACCTCATGTTTCGTAAATAATATAGCAAATATAAGAATAAAATGCAATTCAAATTTCATCATATATTTTTGCATATTTTGACAAATTTAAAGGTGATTTGAACATTGGTCGAAAAGCGTATCTATGCAATGTGCAATAAGACCGGAGAAAAAACAAAATATTTTTGACCAGGCAGATGGAAAATGCTATGATAAATAAGGATGAAAATTTGTAAGCATCTGTCTGATTTTGCGGACAGATCATTTATGGCCTGGAAAAGACCGGATAGGAGGAATTTATGTGGACAGAAAAAGAAAATGGCAGGAACTTTTAAAACGGTATGTATTTTTTTGTTTAGGACTGGCTATTATGGCTTTTGGTGTGGCTTTTTCAATTAAAGCGGATCTGGGAACATCACCTATTTCCAGTCTGCCTTATGTGATCAGTCTTTTTACACCCTTAACTGTGGGAAATATTACCATACTCATGCACATGGTCATGATTCTTCTTCAGATGATAATTTTGGGAAAGGCCTATGAGTGGATCCAGCTGATCCAGCTTCCGGTTGCCATTGTTTTCGGGTATTTGACAGATCTTGGCGTGTGGGCCACATCGGGAATCTCTTATTCTGCCTACTGGCAGCAGTGGCTTTTGTGTATTGTCGGAATCTTTCTGGTAGGATTGGGCGTTAGCTGTGAGGTCACGGCCAATGTGGTGACCCTGGCCGGAGAAGGCGTTGTATTGGCAGTATGCAAACGGTTTAAACTGCCTTTTGCTAATATGAAGATCGCATTTGATGTGACCTTAGTCGTTTTGGCATGTATTTTATCTTTTATTTTTCTCCACGGCCTTTTTGGCGTCCGGGAAGGTACTGTGGCGGCTGCCTTGTGTGTAGGGCTGGTGGCCCGGTTTTTTAACGCTGCCTTTAAAAAACTTAAGGTAGAAAAGCTTTTTCATGCCCCTCTTGAATGAAGGGGCACATTTTTGTATAATAGGAACGTATCCTTAACAGACAGGGGACGGGTTTACGTTTTTGTCCGTTGGGGAGAATGGATAAAAGAACAGGAGGAATACCTTGTGGCAACTTTTTTTGTGAATTTCTTTTCAGATGAACTGAAAAGAACCGTAAGCGCCAATGTGATCCTGCCTACGGATAAGTTTTATTTCCCGGGGATGCCAAAGCGTGAAGAGGGCAAGCCTTATAAGACCCTTTATCTGCTCCACGGTGTTTTGGGAAATAATACAGACTGGCTTCATGGGACCCGGATCCAGCGGTGGGCTGAGGAAAAGGATCTGGCTGTGGTCATGCCCTCAGGAGATAATGCTTTTTATGTAGATCAGCCGTGGAACTGTAATTATTACAGCCGTTTTATCGGAGAAGAGCTTGTAAACTTTACAAGAAAAACATTTCCTCTTTCTCATAAGCGGGAGGATACATACATTGCCGGACTTTCTATGGGAGGATATGGAGCCCTTTATAATGGCCTTAAGTATCATGATACCTTTGGCTGCATCGGCGCCCTGTCTTCCGCTTTAGTGGTGAATGAGGGGCTTTTGACCCGCACAGATGACCATCCGTTTTTCGCGGAGACAAAGCAGTATGCCCAAAGCTGTTTTGGACAGGACTTAAAGGCAGCCCTGGAAAGTGACTTAAATCCCAAGGTACTGGTGGATCGCCTGGTTAAAGAAAAGGCAGAATTTCCCAAAATCTTTATGGCCTGCGGCCTGGATGACAGCCTGCTGGCAGCCAACGAAGATTTTGCCGACTATCTGAAGGAAAAAGGCGTGTCCTTTAAGTTTGAGACAGCGCCCGGATCTCATGAGTGGGATTTCTGGGACCGGTATATTAAAAAGATTTTAGACTGGCTTCCTCTTGAGGGCGGAAATCAAGGCATGAACAGCGGCAATGTTGGAATTTGACCGCAACTACAAAAGGAGACATAAAAAAGGAGACATAAAAAATGATCAAGGAACGATTGGCAAAGCTCCGCAGTCTTATGCAGGAGAATCATATCCAGTATTATATTATCCCTACCAATGATTATCATTTATCTGAATATGTAGGGGAATATTTCGGCGCAAGAAAGTATATGTCCGGTTTTACCGGATCTGCCGGTGTGCTTTTAGTAGGATTAGAGGAAGCCGGGCTGTGGACGGACGGAAGATATTATATCCAGGCAGAGCGTCAGCTTGAAGGGAGCACGATTACTCTGTTTAAACAGGGCAGTGAAGGGGTTCCCGTAATGGAAGATTATTTAAAATCCGTGTTAAAGGATCATGAAAACATCGGTTTTGACGGCCGGGTGATCCCTGCAAAAATGGGCTGTGGTTTGGAATCTTATGTCCAGGCCCATGGCGGACAGGTCATTTATGATAAGGATCTGGTCGGTCAGATCTGGGAGGACCGTCCGGCGCTTTCCATGGAACCGGCATTTTTGCTGGATGAAAAGTATACCGGGGAATCTGCAAAGTCAAAGCTTGCCCGGGTAAGAGAGAAAATGGCAGAGCGCCATGCAGATGTTCATGTGCTTACCTCTTTGGATGATATTGCCTGGCTTTTAAATATCCGTGGCAATGACGTTGCCTGCAATCCGGTGATCCTGTCTTATGCTGCTGTGACAAAAGACAAGGTGTATCTGTTTGCCCATGAGGAAAAGTTTGATGCGGCCATGAAGGATTATTTTGCGCAAAACGGTGTTTGCCTTATGCCTTATAACGATATTTATGAGTGGCTGAAAACCATCCCGGCAAGTGCATCTGTAATGTACAATAAGGAAAAGATTAATTTTTCCATTTATAAAAACATTCCGGCCCAAAGTCCGGTGACCGATTGTGAAAATCCTACCCTTCTTATGAAGGCTGTAAAAAATGACACAGAAATTTCCAACCTGATCAAAGCCCATATAAAAGATGGAGTGGCATTTACTAAATTTATGTACTGGCTGAAAAATAATGTAGGAAAGATTCCTATGACAGAGATTTCCGCCAGTGATTACCTGGAGCAGTGCCGCCGCAGCCAGGATGGTTTTATTGAG
Source organism: Candidatus Scybalocola faecavium (assembly GCA_018713145.1). Lineage (GTDB taxonomy): Bacteria > Bacillota > Clostridia > Lachnospirales > Lachnospiraceae > Catenibacillus > Catenibacillus faecavium. The sequence continues at coordinate 59,030 of DVFP01000009.1, read as the reverse complement.
CTGAGTTTTGATACGATCTGCGCTTATAAAGAAAATGCTGCGATGATGCACTACAGCGCTCATGGGGATCAAAACGCCGTACTTGAGCCGGAAGGACTGCTCCTTGTGGATTCCGGCGGCCAGTATTATGAAGGCACCACGGACATTACAAGAACCATGGCTTTAGGGCCTGTATCTGATGAAATCAAAAAACACTATACTGCCGTACTTAAAGGTATGCTCAACCTTGCCAACGCGCATTTCCTTTACGGGTGTATCGGCCTGAATCTGGATATTCTTGCCAGAGGTCCGATGTGGGATATGGGCATTGATTACCGGTGCGGCACAGGTCATGGCGTAGGGTATCTCCTTAATGTTCATGAAGCGCCTAACGGTTTTCGGTGGAAACGGGTTCCTGAAAGGGATGATGGTGCTGTCCTTGAGGCTGGCATGGTGACAACGGATGAACCCGGCGTTTATATTGAAGGCAGCCATGGCATCCGTATTGAAAATGAGCTGGTATGCCGCAAAGGCGAGAAGAACGAGTATGGTCAGTTTATGTATTTTGAGACCATTACCTTTGCTCCCATTGATCTGGATGTGATTGATACAAAATATATGACAGCTGCAGACCTGGAACGGCTGAACCGGTACCATAAAATGGTTTATGACACCATTTCCGGATATTTAACAGAAGAAGAGCGGGAATGGCTGAAGGTTTATACCCGTCCATTATAATTGTATAAAGCGTGGCCATAAGGGTTATCCTATTTTCAAATGAGGAAAAGAGGTTAATCTATGGACTATGTGAAAGCTTTTCTTGTAGGCGGCCTGATCTGCGGCCTGGTGCAGATCCTTATGGAAAAGACCAAAATGCTCCCGGGGCGGATCATGGTGCTGCTGGTATGTGTTGGCGTAGCCTTAGGCGCGTTAGGTTTGTATCAGCCCCTTCTGGACTTTGCCGGGGCGGGGGCCAGTGTGCCTTTATGCGGATTTGGCTATACCCTGTGGACAGGTGTAAAGGATGCTGTTAATAATGAAGGATTCTTAGGCATCTTTCGAGGCGGCTTTACCGCCTCCGCCATAGGCATCAGCGCATCCCTGTTCCTGGGGTTTTTAGCCTCCCTGGTATTCAAGCCAAAAACAAAAAAATAATAAAGTAACCGTTTAGGATGTTGTGAGAAAGCGGATCATAAGATAGCCGTCCTAAAATAGTTACAGAATAAAAAACGATCCAGTAAAACAAAAGCATTAAAAGCTTTGTATACTGGATCGTTTTTTTACGGTGTTGCAGTTGTTCCCGGATCAGGGGTTACTGTTGTAGTCCCTCCTGCGGCAGAGTCAACGCCGGCGGAAGGATCCGAAGGTGTTGCTGGTGTAGAAGGATCTGCAGAAGGTGCCTGTGTCTCGCTTTCCGTCTGGGGCTGGCATGTACAGTAGTAGGACGGAATGGAAGAACCGCGGGCCCAGCGGACGCCGGGGCTGTTTGCTGTGGCCAGTCCGCCGCATACTGTGCAGACACGGGCTGCTGTACACTGGGTACATGTTTCTGTAGGAACCTTATCTGCTGCCATGATCTCTGTTATAGAATCACAGGAAGAGCTGGCTCTTAGTCCGGTGGACTTACATACAGTCGCTTCCACAATGCCGTCAGGCATTTCAAAGTCTTTGTCCTCCAGAGCTTTTACAGAATCGATCTCTGTCATGATCCGACCCCACAAAACTTCGTGCTGATAAAGTCTGAAGCCGCTTCGGTCTGTCGGATCAATATTGTTATCATAACCAAACCAGATGCCTGCGGTATAATATGGGGAATATCCCACAAACCAGGTATCCTTATAACTGTCGGTAGTACCGGTCTTTCCGGCGATGTGCATGTTGGGTACATTAACAAAATTGCTGGCTGTACCTTGCCGGGTGTTGACAACATCTTCCATGGCGCTGGTCAGCTCATAGGCTGTAGTCGCTTTAATGGCTGTAGACATTTCCGGTGCAGTAGCGGAGTTTTCCAAAACGACATTATCGTTGGCATCCAGGACCTTGGAATAAAATACCGGGCGGATGTACTGTCCCTGGTTGGCGATGGACGCGTAAGCCGCAGTTAGTTCCAGGTTTGTGACACCGTTGGTAATACCGCCGATAGCAAGTACAGCCACCGCGTCATTTACCGGATCCATGGTTGTAATATGGAAGTTTTCCGTTAAGTATTTCAGGGCAAGATCTGTACCTACATCTTCCTGGAGGGTACGGACAGCTACTGTATTTTTTGACTGGGCAATGGCATCCCTAAAGGTCATATTTCGTTTTGTCTCAACCCGGTCTACGTTGCGGATCGTATGCTCTACATTTCCGGATTTTGTCACAACATTTTCATCGATCTTAGTGGTGGCCAGGGTATCGCCGCAGGCGTCCAGGGCCGGAGCATAGGTAGACAGGATCTTAAATGCGGAACCTGGCTGACGGGTCGAGTCTGTGGCACGGTTTAAGGCGAAGTTTACAGTCTTTTCGCCACGGCCGCCGATAATGGCGGAAACATAACCGGTAGACTGTTCAATAACAACAAAGGAGGACTGTACCTGAGGGGAAAGGTTGATGCTTTCCACGTACTTTGTCTCACCTTCTACAATGCCTAAGGAATCCTTATAGCCCTGGATCGCTTCCATGGCTGCGTCCTTTGTGGAGAAGAAAGCATATTCTCCGCCGGTGTACTCTAAAAGATTATCCGTATTGTAATTAATGGTCGTATCATCTGTAGGATCGTCAGGATTTGTATAAATGGACAGGCTGTAGTCCAGCAGATACTCTGTGTTAGGGAAGTTGGAATCATTGGCATAAGCCTCATCCACCACCTGCTGAATGTCCGGATCCTGGGCAAGATAAATTTTATAGGCGCCGCTGTAAATGGCGTTATAAGCTTCTTCCCGGGTATATCCGGCTTTTGTCTGGAGATCTTCAATGACCTGTTCAATGGCAGCTTCTTCATAGTAAGTATAAACTTCAGCCTGTTCCGCTGTATAAGCTGCCGCATTCGCTGCGATCTCATCATAAATACCCGTGTCTGCAAGAGCCTCATCTCTTGTAGCCTCATCGATCAGCCCCTGGTCGTACATATAGTTAATAGTAGTCTCACGCCGGGTATTATTCGTTTCCGGGTTGTCCACCGGGTTGTTGTTGGTAGGACTCTGGGCAATACTGGCTAAGACAGCCGCCTCGGAAACATCCAGCTCGCTGGCGCTCTTATTAAAATAATAATTAGAGGCAGCCTCCACGCCGTAACAGCTTCGGCCAAGGTTGATGATGTTTAAGTAAGCTTCCAGGATCTCATCCTTGCTTAACTGTTTTTCCAGTTCAAGGGCGAGATACTGTTCCTGGAACTTACGGCGGAAACGTAAAAGCTGGTTGCTTTCAGCACCGCCGGAAAAAACGGTGAGCTTTAAAAGCTGCTGAGTAATCGTACTGGCACCCTCGGTAAAATTACCGCCATTCGCAAGGCCGACAAAGAAGGCACGGACAATACCTCTCGGGTCAATACCATTATGGGTGCGAAAACGCTCATCCTCCAGGGCAATAAATGCGTTTTGTACATTTTCATTGATCTGGTCAATGGATACATAGATACGGTTGGACTCTGTTCCAACAATCTCATGCTGCAGCTGGCCGTCAATGCTGTAAATGTAGGATTTAAAACCCTTTGGCGCAATAGCGGTCAGATCCAGTTCCGGGGAGCTGTCAATAATGCCCCGGAATCCGCCGATGCCGGCAGAAACTCCAATGACTGCAACTAAGATAAAACATATGATAAATACCCGGAATACGGTAAAGCCGACTTTCTTTTCAGCTTTTTTGGCACTGGAACGCAGATTTTGCTTCTTTTTAGATATGCCATATTTACTGTAATCCAATTCTTTGATTCCTCCTTTGACTGTCATTACATGAGCCCTTACTGGATCAGACAGGGCTTGTATCTGATTGTTGCAGGCTGATCCATGCTATAAAAACACGGACAGCAGCCAATTAAGTATACACTGCCTTATTATAGCAAATAAATGTGATGAAATAAAGAACAATTTTTTTATAATAAATTATTCCCCGCAAGGTGGGGATATGATACACTATACATAAGATCAAGGCGTCACAAAATAATGAAGGGATTCTTTGGCGCCTGGAGGGAAACAGACAGGAGCGCACTTATGGAAAAGGAATTTAAGATTATTTATCAAGGCGGGAGCAGTGAGATCGAAGAAAAAAAGTCCCGCTTTATTGCAGATATTCGGCCAGTGTCAACTCAGGAGGAGGCACTGGAATTTATTGAGTCTATACGAAAAAAATATTGGGATGCGAGACATCACTGTTATGCCTATGTTCTTGGAGAAAAGGATGAGATCGCCCGGTGCAGTGATGACGGGGAGCCGGCCCAGACAGCAGGACGGCCCATGCTGGATGTACTGTATGGTGCAGGGGTCCACAATGTGATCGCAGTAGTGACCCGGTATTTTGGCGGAACGCTCCTTGGCACCGGAGGCCTGGTCCGCGCTTATTCCAGAGCCGTGGCCGCGGGCTTGGAAAACTGCCGTATCCTGACCCGGCAGACCTGCGAAAAGATTAGGGTTACGTCCGATTATCCTGCTCTTGGAAAAATCCAGTATATTGCGGGGAATATGGAGGTGCCCTGTCTGGATTCGGTATATACAGATTCAGTGGAAACCACCTGGCTGGTGCGGGAGGATCAAAAGGCTTTCTTTATTAAAAAGCTTACGGAGGCGACCAGCGGCCAGGCGGATATTGTCAGCCAGGGACAGTGTTTTGCAGCCCTGTCCGGCAGGGATGTGATCCTGCTGTAAATCAGCTTTCAGTAATATATCCTATGTGATCAGGATCCGGAAGCCAGGGCTCTTTATACTTTTGCATAATATCCTTTAATGCCCGCATGGGTTCGGTGACAAATTTATCTTTATGATATACAAGATAAAAAGACCGGTCCCATGCATTTTCTTTGTTCAGGAAGATTTTCAGGCTGGAACTTTTCATCTCATTTTCCACAAGCCGGACAGAGATGGCTGTCAGGTATCGGTTATATAAGACAATACGCTTAATTGCGTCAGGGCATCCGGCTTCACATATGACTTGAAGAGGGACATTTACCCGGGTCATATAATCCGTAAACAGTTTTCGGGTGCCGCTGCCGGATTCTCGGAGAACGAAGCTGTAGTCTTTTAACTGGGAGATGTGTACCTGGGGCATCCGGGCGATCGGATGGTCCGGGGCTGCGGCCAGGACAAGATAATCTCTGGCAATGGGGATGCTGATCAGATCGGGACTTTCGACGATCCCTTCCACAATCCCTATATCCAGTTGGGATTTTAAAAGCATTTCCTCAATAGTGTGGGTATTTCCCACATATGTATATTGAGACAGGGGATGGATAGCCTGATCCAGATCGTTAATGATTCCGGGGAGCAGGCATGTGCCAATGGTTATAGTGGCGCCCAGACGCAGGGAATTCCCTTTTTCCATGCCGTTCATGGCGTCCTCCAGCTGTTGATATTGTTCCAGAGTGCGCACTGCATAGCTGAACAGGGTCTTGCCTTCCGGGGTAATAAACAGTTTTTTGGAAAGACGCTCAAAAAGCCGTACTTGATAATGTTCCTCCAGTTCACGGATCGCCTGGCTTACTGTAGGCTGGGAAATATAGCAGTTTTGAGCGGCTGCACTCATTTTCCCTGTTCGTGCCACTTCTACAAAGATCTTAAGATGGCGCAGAGTCATAAAAACCTCCTTGATCTATATACCGCAGTTCATATGGAAATAACTGCAATAATAGATTTTACCTATGATTATGATTATAAAATATCACTTTTATTAAATTATATCAAGTGATATACTGTAAATAAATGGGTACTGTCCGTCCTGTGGACAGGAAATATACAGCAATGCTGCGCCGTTCACTGGATGATGTGCAGCACAGTAAAAGAGAAAGGAGAGCTGCTGCTTTGCATTGAGCGGCCCGGCCTGTGGCGGCCAGCCGTGTCATGGATAAAGACGGCAGCAGGGAAAAGGTATGGACGTTTTAATTATCGGCGGTGTGGCGGCCGGAACAAAAACTGCCGCAAAAATCAAAAGGGAAGATCCTTTGGCAAAGGTTACGCTCCTGACAAAGAGCGCGGATGTATCCTATGCCGGCTGCGGACTGCCCTACTATGTAGGTGATGTGATCCATGATAAGGCATCGTTGATTGTCAATACACCGGAAAGCTTCTCAAAGCTTACAGGTGTGGAGGTAGTGACTTTAATGGAAGCTGTGGCTGTGAACCGTGTAGAAAAACAGGTGACCGCCAGAAGCGTAGAAGATGGAAAAGAACACATTTATACCTATGATAAACTGGTCATTGCCACAGGCGCCAGACCGGTGAAACCTCCGGTGGAGGGAACTGATCTGGAAGGGGTCTACTTTATGCGTACCCCTGAGGATGCCATTGCCGTGCGTCAGGCTGTGGATCAGGGCAGTGTAAAGCGTGCCGTTGTAGTAGGCGCCGGTCTTATCGGTCTGGAAGTTGCGGAAAATCTTGCAGCCCGGGGCCTTATGGTGTCCGTTATTGATATGGCGGATCAAATCCTCCCCGGATTTGATAAAGAGATGGCAGATTATGTAGAAAACTGGCTGGCAGACCGGGATATTATGGCATTTACCGGAACACGGCTGGAAGCAATCTTAGGGGACGGCCATGTACAAAAGGTAAAGACAAGCCGCCGGGCTATGAAAGCTGATCTGGTGATCCTGTCTGCCGGTATCCGTCCCAATACAGAATTTTTAAAAGACACCGGAATTGAGCTTTGGCCGGACGGCACTGTGAAGGTGGATGAGTATTTGGCAACTTGTGATGAGAATATTTACGCTTTAGGGGATTGTGCCAGTGTAACAAACCGGCTGACAGGAAAGCGGTCATGGTCGCCGATGGGATCTTCTGCCAATATGGAAGGCAGAATCGCTGCCAGAAATATTTGTGGTGAGAAGATAAAGTATCCGGGGGTTCTTGGTACTGCTGTGGCTAAGCTTCCCCAGCTGAATGTAGGGCGTACCGGATTAAATGAAGCCGATGCTAAAGCCGCAGGCTACGATGTGATCAGTGCGTTATGCGTTGTGGATGATAAGGCCGGTTATTATCCCGGGGCTTCTTCATTTATTATCAAGCTGGTCGCTGACCGGACGACCGACCGGTTTTTAGGTATTCAGGTCCTTGGCGCCGGAGAAGTGGATAAGGTAGTAGATATTGCGGTCATGGCACTGTCCATGAAGGCAAAGGTGGCAGACATGGAAGATCTGGATCTTTCGTATGCACCGCCATTTTCAACGGCTATCCATCCATTAGTGACTGCAGTGAATGTTCTGAAAAATAAAATGACCGGGCGTATGGATTCTATTACGCCGGCCCAGTTTGCCCAGGGTGAAGCACAGGGCCGTACTATTGTTGACCTGGGAAAGACGGCGACCATTGACGGCGCTCAGTTTGTAGAACTTGAGGATGTAAAGCCGGGTTATAACGGACTGAGCAAAGAAGAGCCGCTGCTCTTAGTATGTACCCGGGGACGCCGGGCTTATATGAGCCAGGTCCAGTTAAAAGCTTCCGGATATGAAAATACAAAGGTTCTTGAAGGCGGATTGACCTTTAATCCGATCCACCCTGAAGACGAGGAGTAATGTACGGTAGGATAAGGCCAAAGGTTTTTTTGGCCTCCATAGGATATATAGAAAATGTGCAGGCCAAAAGGCCGGGAAGGAGAATGTATGGCAACTTTAACAGTAAGTGCGGAAAATGAAAAGCGGGTAAAAGCTATGGGCTTTTTAAGCAACAAGGGAACAGATAATTTTTCTGCCAGGATCATTACAGTAAACGGAAAGATTTCTGCAGAGCAGATGGAATGTATCGCTGAGGCAGCAAAGCTGTACGGCAATGGGACAGTAACCTTTACTACCCGTCTGACGGTGGAGGTTCAGGGCGTTCCTTATGAAAAGATTGAAGAATTTCAGCAGTACATAGCTAAGGCCGGTCTTGTTACCGGAGGAACCGGATCTAAAGTGCGCCCGGTAGTGTCCTGTAAAGGAACTACCTGTCAGTACGGTCTGATCGACACTTTTGCATTATCTGAGGAGATCCACCACCGCTTTTTTGAGGGATACAGCTCAGTCCGCCTTCCTCATAAGTTTAAGATCGCTGTGGGCGGATGTCCCAATAACTGCGTAAAGCCGGATTTAAATGATCTGGGGATCATCGGACAGCGGATCCCGGATTTTGATGAGGACAGCTGCAACGGATGTAAAAAATGTTCTATAGAGGCTGTATGTCCTATGGGCGCCGCAAAGGTGACGGATGGCGTTTTAGAGATCAACAAGGACATTTGTAACAACTGCGGCAGATGTGTAGGCAAGTGCCGGTTTGACGCTATTGAAAGCGGACAGACCGGATACAAGATCTATATTGGCGGCCGCTGGGGCAAGAAGGTGGCTCAGGGCCGTGCCTTGACAAAGATCTTTACAGATAAAGAGGAAGCGCTGAACGTGATCGAAAAAGCGATCCTCCTGTTTAGAGAACAGGGTAAGACCGGCGAACGCTTCTCCCAGACAGTAGACCGTCTCGGTTTTGAAAATGTGGAGAAGATGCTTCTTTCCAATGATATTCTTGACCGGAAGCAGGAAATCCTTGATGCCAACCTTCATGTTTCCGGCGGGGCTACCTGCTAAGGAAAGTCTTTTGTATTTTCTTATGTAAAAAAGGTCAGCGTGCCAGTGCGCTGGCCTTTTTTAGTGGGGATCAGCGCTGACTGACCCGGGTGGCTGCCTGTCTAAAAAAAGGCTGCTTACCTATGTATATATCCTCTGAAACAAAAAGATTGAAATATTATCCCATTTGGGCTATGATAGAAATGCATACTCCGTTTAAAGGAGGTGGCTTATATGGCAGAAGTATCCGGAAGCTTTGAATACACCCATAAAATAAGTCTTACGGAGATCCTGGAAGAACTTACCAGGAAAGAGCTGATCAGTCTTTGTAAACGCCATGGGATGCGCCGATACTCGGACCTGAATAAGGCCGGGCTGGTAGAGGCGGTTTCCAGGTATATTTTAAGTGAAAAGGTGTTTTACAATTACTTTATCTGCATGAATGACAGTGAAATTGAATACATGCGTATGGCCGGAGATTATGATGGTATCGTAGAAGAGACAGAGCCGGAGGCTCTTTCTTATATGATCATCGGCGGTTATGCCGGATTTACCAAAAATCTGGAATTTGGTGTCCCATGGGAGGTCCTGGAAGGTTTTGCCAGGCTGGATACCGAGGCTTTTGAACAAAAGCGCCGCCGGGTATGCCTTATAGGCAATTACAGCCATATTGCCAATTATCTGTACGGCGTTACGCCACCGATGCAGGTGGTGAAAATGTTTAATCAGTATGAAAAAAAGAAAACCGATTGGGCCGAGGTGATCAATACCTACCGGATTATTGAAAAGTACCGGTGCGATTTTGTATATGTGGATGAATATTTTGTAGATACTGTATTTAGAAAAAATTACAGAGAATTGTTAAAGCTCCAGGGAAATGTTCCCTATTATATTCCTTCTAGGGAGGAAGTGGAGGAATGGTGCCAGATCGGCTTTCCTTCTTCATCAGAGTACCTTTCGGAATTGTACCGGTACATGACACAGCAGCTTTGGATCTCTTCGGATCTGGCTGCGGATGTGTGTTTTATGTTGGAAAATACTGTACATATTGGCTGCACCTTAAAAAATGTCCAGGATGAACTGAGACACTGCGGCATCTGGTGTCGGACGAAACGGCAGCGCCGGGAATTTGAAGCCCTGTTGTCCAGTCTCATCGACCATTCCCGAATGATTATTTACCGGGGGTATACCCCGGTGGAGGCAGCCCGTTTATAAAATGATGAAGGACTTTTATGTCACTATTTACGGGCGGATTTTGATAAAATGTAAAGGAGAGATAGATATGTCAAAGACCAGAATTATCATGCATGGCTGTAATGGAGCCATGGGTCAGGTGATCAGCCGCCTGGCAGCAGAGGATGAGAATGTAGAGATCGTTGCAGGATTAGATATTGCGGATAAAGGATTGTATGATTATCCGGTTTATGTAAATCCTGTAGATTGTCAGTCACCTGCGGATGTGATCGTAGACTTTTCAGTGGCGCCTGCAGTGGACGGATTGCTGGATTTTGCTTTAGAGAAAAAGCTGCCTCTGGTGCTTTGCACTACAGGACTGACTCCGGAGCAGCTTGCCCGGGTCGATGAGGCGGCTAAGGTGATCCCGGTGCTGCGCTCTGCCAATATGTCTCTGGGCGTTAATATGGTGTTTAAGCTGGCTGCCGCAGCAGCCCAGGTTCTTGCAAAAAGCGGTTATGATATAGAGATCGTGGAAAAGCACCATAATAAAAAGGTTGATGCGCCGTCCGGCACAGCTCTGGCTATTGCGGATGCGATGAATGAGGTGTTGGATCATGAGTATACCTACAAGCTGGATCGGAGCCAGGTTCGTGAACGCCGGGATCCTAAGGAGATCGGGATCCAGTCCGTTCGAGGCGGAAATATTGTAGGAGAGCATGAGGTTTTATTCTGCGGCACCGATGAAGTTGTGGAAATCCGCCATACGGCATACTCGAAAGCCATCTTTGGTAAAGGCGCTATAAAGGCTGCTGTATTTTTAAAGGATCAGGCTCCGGGAATGTATTCTATGGCTGATGTGATCGGATAAAAGCCTGAAGTTTTTGCCCATATGTGTTGATTTAAGAAGGATGAATGAGGTTGTGCACAATGAATGACGGTTTTATCAGAGTTGCAGCAGCAACGCCTAAACTTCGTGTGGCAGATTGCGAGTATAATGCCGGACAGATGGCCCAGTGTATTCGGGAAGCCTGCCGGAAAGGGGCAAAGCTGCTGGTTTTTCCGGAGCTTTCTATGACCGGCTATACCTGCGGGGATCTGTTTTTGCAGTCCAGCCTCCTTGACGGCGCCTTAAGCGGCCTGGAGGAGATCGTAAAGCTTTCCAGAGACGAGGATCTTGTGATTGTGACAGGACTTCCTGTGGCTTTTAATCAAAAGCTTTATAATGTAGGGGCTGTGATCCAAAAAGGGCGTATCCTTGGCCTGGTGCCAAAGGAGAATATCCCCAATTATTCTGAATTTTATGAGGCCCGGCATTTTAATCCCGGTCCGGTAAAGGCTGAAAGAGTAAAGATCCTTGATCAGGAGACCTGGTTTGGGAGCAGGATCCTTTTTTCCTGCATCAATATGAATGATTTTGTCCTGGCTCTGGAAATCTGCGAGGATCTGTGGGTGCCGGCACCGCCCAGTATTGACCACGCCTGCGCAGGGGCGACGGTCATCGCCAATCTGTCTGCCAGCGATGAAGTGACAGGAAAAGATATGTACCGGCGTGACCTTGTCTGCGGCCAGTCTGCCCGTTTGGTATGCGGCTATGTATATGCAGATGCAGGGGAAGGGGAATCTTCCACGGACCTGGTTTTCGGAGGACATAACCTGATCGCGGAAAACGGGACGGTTTTGCAGGAATCCAAACGTTTTGAAAATCAGATCATTTATGGGGATCTGGATATGGAGAAGCTTGCTGCGGAGCGGCGGCGTATGACCACATTTGTTTCCAGGGGACGGGAAGATTACGTGACAGTTCCCTTTGAGTTTGGGATCATCCGGGAACAGCTTTGCCGCTTTATCGATCCGGCGCCTTTTGTGCCCTCAGATCCGTCCCAGAGAGAAAAACGCTGTGAGGAGATTTTAAAGATCCAGGCCATGGGGCTAAAGAAGCGCCTGGAGCATACGGGGAGCCGCTGCTGTGTGGTAGGCATCTCGGGAGGTTTGGATTCAACGTTGGCTTTGCTGGTAATGGTGCGGGCCTTTGACATGCTGAAACTGGACCGGAAAAATATTATTGCGGTCACCATGCCTTGTTTTGGCACCACGGACCGGACCTATAATAATGCCTGCAGCCTTGTGAAGGCGCTTGGGGCCACATTAAGGGAAGTGGATATTAAGGCTGCTGTAAGAACGCATTTTGCGGATATTGGCCAGGATGAAAATGTCCATGATGTGACCTATGAAAACTGTCAGGCCAGAGAGCGGACGCAGGTGCTTATGGATATTGCCAATCAGCAGGACGGCCTTGTAGTCGGTACAGGGGATATGTCTGAGCTGGCCCTGGGATGGGCGACTTATAATGGGGATCATATGTCCATGTATGGAGTGAATGCCTCTGTACCTAAAACTCTGGTGCGCCATTTAGTGAGGTATTATGCGGATACGGCCACGGATCAGCGGCTGCGGGATACCCTTATGGATGTGCTGGACACCCCGGTCAGTCCTGAACTGATCCCCCCAAAGGATGGGGAGATTTCCCAGCGGACGGAGGATTTGGTAGGCCCATATGAGCTCCATGATTTTTATTTGTATTATGTGATGCGTTTTGGATTTCGGCCGTCTAAGATTTATCGTCTGGCCTGTGTGGCTTTTAAAGGAACATATACCGATGAGATCATTTTAAAATGGCTGAAAAAGTTTTACTGGCGGTTCTTTTCCCAGCAGTTTAAGCGCTCCTGCCTTCCCGACGGCCCAAAGGTTGGAAGTGTTGCCCTGTCCCCCAGAGGAGACTGGCGTATGCCCAGCGACGCCTGTGTGGCTTTGTGGCAGAAGGATCTGGAAAGGCTGTCTTAGGAATCTGTTTTAAATAACCATTTGGGGCAGAACTGTATGGTTTTTTTATCGGATAGCACTTGGACTGAAAAATGTATAAATCCCCCGGCGCTAAAAAAGTGCGGCATATGTCCGTCTTAAAGCGCTTCGGGGGATTTAGCGGCTTCGGGTACATTATTTTAGGAAAACCTGTGCCGGTCAAGAGGGGATTAAAAAGGTCAGATGCCGGAAGGAACGGCTTTATCCAGGGCTTTTTCAATTGATTGCGTAAGGAGCTGATAGGTGTACTGGCTGGAGGAATCGTAGGAAATTTCACTTAAAGGAACATTTCCTGCCAACTGGGTGCTGATGTCTTCCATACAGGTTTCAAGGAGCGGATACATGGTGGCCACGGAATCTTCCAGGTTGATCAAAGCGACGCCGTTAATGTGATCGCTGTCCACCGTGACAGCTACGTCTACAGTGTTGTTGTTAAGTACAAGAGAAGATGTATAAACGCCGGGAATATAGGTGGAAGATGTATGGACTGACGGCTGTTTTTGATCATTTCTCCGGCCGCCGAACATAAATACAAGGAGCAGGATGAGGATCACGGCAAAGATAAGGAACACTGCCGTGTAAATGATCTCTTTCATGCGGACGACAACGATGTGTGTGTTTGATTTCATAAGCACCCTCCATTAACGATCTTTTAGTATATCCTATGAGGCGGACGAAAAAATATGAGTGAAAAAGGTGATGAAAATGGCGCTGCAGTTGATTTTGGGAAGCTGCGGCTGCGGAAAATCCCACAGGATGTATGAACAGCTGATCAAAGCATCCATGGAGCATCCGCAGCAAAATTATATGGTCATTGTGCCGGAGCAGTATACCATGCAGACACAAAAGAATATAGTTTCCATGCATCCCCGCCACGGGGTAATGAATATTGATATTTTAAGTTTCGGACGTCTGGCTTTTCGGGTCTTTGAGGAACTTGGGCGAAATGATGCCAGAGTTTTGGAGGATACGGGGAAGCGCATGGTCATCCGGAAGGTTTTAGAACAAAAACGCCGTGAACTGCATGTTTTTGGGGGCAGCATCCCAAAGACAGGATTTTCCGGGGAAATTAAGTCCATGATCTCTGAGCTTTTACAGTATAATGTTTCCGTGGATCAGCTTGCGGCTTGTGCAGAACAGCTTCCGGATCACAGCGTCCTTGGGGAAAAGCTTCGTGATCTTACGGTGATCTATGAAGGTTTTAAAGAATATATTGAAGGTCATTTCCTTACAGCCGAAGAAATATTGACCCGTTTAAGCCCCCTGATCCGGGATTCTGCCCAGGTTCGGGACAGCTATATTTATCTGGATAATTTTACCGGCTTTACCCCGGCTCAGTATGGCGTACTGGCCCAGCTTTTAACATACAGTAAAGGGGTGAAAATGACCCTGACTGTGGATATTCGTGCCAATCCTTATCATATTTATAATAATTATGAGCTGTTTTATCTTACAAAGGAGACGATCTACCGCCTGGAAAAACTGTGCAGGGAAATCCACTGTGAGCGGAAGGAGGATCTTTTGCTGGAAGGCGGGGCAAAGGGCAGGTTTGAGGGAAGACCGGAACTTTTTCACCTGGAGCACAATCTTTACCGGAAAGGTCCAAAACCTTATGAAGGGCCGATGGAGCGGATCTCATTAAACTGCGCAAAAAATCCGGGAGAAGAGACCCGCTATATTGCCCGGACGATCCGGCGGCTGGTGAGGGATCAGGGCTACCGTTACAGAGATATTGCCGTGATCTGTGCTGATGTGGCCGGATACCGGCATATGGTGGAGCGGGCTTTTTCCAGGATGGACATTCCCTGCTTTATTGATATGAAGCGGAGCATTTTAAGCAATGCTTTTGTAGAATGTTTAAGAGCTGTCCTGGAAATGTTTGCGGATCATTTTTCTTATGAAAGCGTGTTCCGGTATTTGCGCAGCGGATTTTCAGGGATTCCCCAGGAAGATATTGACCTGATGGAAAATTATGTTCTGGAATTTGGCATCCGGGGGGCCTCAGCCTGGAAAAATACATGGATGAAACGGTCAAAACATATGGATGACGCCCGCCTTCTTATGGTGAACCAGATCCGTGAAGGGGCTTTTGAGGAAATCTGGCCTGTGCATGAAGTATTTTCCAACCGGGAATCAACGGTGCGCCAGCGGACCGATGGGCTGATACAGTGGATCTATCGCATGGATATTAAAGCAAAGCTTGAGGATATGTCCCGGGCCTTTGACCGGAAAGGCGAGCTTTCTATGGCCAGGGAATATGGTCAGGTGTATGATGTGGTCATGGATCTGCTGGAAAAATACGAGGATATTCTTGGGGATGAAAAGATTTCCATGAGAGAATATGCCCAAATCCTGGATGCAGGTTTAAATGAGGAGCGCCTTGGCCTGATTCCTCCTGGAATGGATCAGGTTATGGTGGGAGATATTGAGAGG
The DNA here is from genome assembly GCA_018713145.1 of Candidatus Scybalocola faecavium. GTDB lineage: Bacteria > Bacillota > Clostridia > Lachnospirales > Lachnospiraceae > Catenibacillus > Catenibacillus faecavium. The sequence continues at coordinate 43,867 of DVFP01000009.1, read as the reverse complement.
ACCCGGCTGGACCATGTGAAAGTGCTGTTTTTTATGGGCATGAATGAAGGCATTGTGCCGGCGCCGGCTAAGGATGGGGGTCTGATCTGTGACCGGGAAAAAGAGCAGCTTTTAAATATGCATGTGGAACTGGCGCCAACGGCCCGGCAAAAGGGATACTTTGAACAGTTTTATATTTACACTGTCCTTTCATCCGCCGGAGACCGGATATATCTTTCCTACAGCCAGGTCGGCGCCGGAGGAAAGAGTCTGCGCCCCTCCTCTTTGCTGCGGCGGATTACCCGGATCTTTCCGAAACTCACTGTACAGATGTGGGAAGAGACCGGAGACTGGCAGGAATGGGTGGATGACCAAAGCGAGGCATTTACCCATTTGGTGGATGGGCTGAATCAGCTTCATGAACAGGCTCCCAAGGCACCATGGATGGAGCTTTATTCCTGGTTTTTAAAACAGCCGGAATATAAAAAACTGGTGGATCAGGTGTTGGACGCGGCTTTTATTTCCTATATTTCCACACCTTTATCCAAGGCGGCCGTCCGTGCTCTTTACGGAAACCGTCTGGAAAACAGCGTGACTACCCTGGAAAATTATTCGGCCTGTGCTTATGCCCATTTCCTTCAGTATGGCCTGTGTCTTTCCCGAAGAGAGGAAAATAAGATACAAACACCGGATCTGGGGATCATCCTCCATCGGGCGCTGGAGCTTTTTGCCGCCGGATTAAAGGCGAGAAACTATACCTGGCGGGATGTTCCGGAGGATGTGCGGGAGGAATTAAGCCGGGATTGCGCCATGGAAGCGGCGAAGGGCTTTAATCATACCATTCTTCTGGAAACAAAACGGAATCAGTATCAGATCCAGCGTTTGGTGCGGTATGTGCTGCGCACGACCTGGGCCATTAAGCAGCAGCTTGGCCGGGGAGATTTTCTCCCTGAGGCTTTTGAGCTTCGGTTTGACAGCGATGCTTTGAAGGATTTTTCGGATATTATGATCGGCAATGACGGGATGATGAAGTTAAAGGGAACGATTGACCGGATTGATGTGTGTCAGGCCGGGGACAACCTTTATGTAAAAATCGTGGATTATAAATCCGGAAGCCAGAAATTTGATATTGTAGAGCTTTACTATGGCCTTTCTCTCCAGCTTGTCGTATATATGAATGCGGCCAGGGCCCTGGAAGAAAAGACACATCTGGGGAAAAGGGTTATTCCTGCCGGGATCTTGTATTATAATATTGACGATCCGATGATCGAGCGGGATGATTTTGAAAATATGGATAATGAAAATGTCCGGGAGGAGGTCTTGGAGGATGTGCTTTTAAAGCTGAAAAGCAATGGCCTGGTCAACGCCAGCCCGGAAGTGATCCGCCTGTTTGACCGGGATTTTACAAAGGATTCCTCCGTGATTCCTGTGTCCCTAACGTCCTCCGGTGCTCTTTCCAAAAGATCCCAGGCGGCCACAACCCGCCAGTTTGATGCCCTGGGAAGCTTTGCGGCTAAAAAGGTGGAAACTTTGGGACAGGAGATCCTTAATGGAAATATTTCCATTAATCCCTATATCCGGGGAAATAAAAACGCATGTACTTACTGTCTGTTCCGGAGTGTGTGCGGTTTTGACGAAAGGATCCGGGGATTTTCCTACCGGCGTCTTGTGGGAATGAGCGGGGATGAGGCGTGGAAGGCTATTTTTCAATGGAACGAGGATCATGAAGATTTTAATGAAAACGAGGATCATAAGGAGGTGAAGGGGCATGGCAGCTCAGTGGACGGATGAACAAAAAAAGGCGATCTGGGAGCGGAATGGAAATATTTTAGTATCTGCTGCAGCCGGCTCCGGAAAAACGGCAGTGCTGGTTGAGCGGATCTTTACCCTGCTTACTGACCGGCAGCATCCTTTAAATATGGACAATCTTCTGGTAGTCACCTTTACCAATGCTGCTGCGGCGGAAATGAAGGAGCGTGTGGAGGACCGTCTGTTAAAAAGCCTGGAGGAGGACCCGGAAAACGACCATGTGGCCCGGCAGCTGGCGTCTATGGGCAGTGCGCAGATCATGACCATCCACAGCTTCTGCCTTCAGGTGATCCGAACCCATTTTAATGAGATTGATGTAGACCCTGCCTTTCGCATCGGTGAGGAGACTGAATTGACGCTCATGCGGGGCGATGTGGCGGCCAGCCTGATGGAACGCCATTATGAAGAAGAGGATCCGGACTTTCTGGAATTTGTTGAGTGTTTTGCCAAAGGGAAAATGGATAAGGGCATTGAAGAACTGATCCTTCAGGTCTATGAGTATTCCCGCAGCTATCCTCAGCCGGAGAAATGGCTGGAGGACTGTCTGAAAAGCTTCCGGGTTGAGGATGCAAAGGAACTTTCCAGCCTGCCTTCTGTCCGGTTTTTAATGGATTATGTTAGGAAGCTTGTAGAAGAAATGGAGGATGCTCTGGAAATGGGCCTGGCTTTATGCCGGGAGCCGGACGGACCGGTGTTTTATGAGGAAATGCTGGCAGCAGACCAGAGAAAAGTGGAGGGGCTTAAGGCATGCCGCACTTTTGATGATTATCATGACCTTTTATCGGACCTGTCGTTTATGGCCCTGTCCAGAAAGAAAATGCCGGATGCGGATCCGGAAAAAAAGGAGCAGGTCAAAGCTATCCGTACTTTTGTGAAGGATACTTTAAATCAGCTAAGATCCGACTATTTTTCAAAGGATGGCAACACCGGGGCAGCCCAGCTTAAGCGGATGCTGCCCCAGATGGAAACACTGACCCGGCTGGTGATGGAATTTTCCCGGGACTATCAGGAGGCCAAGGCGGCTAAAAATATGGTGGATTTTGGGGATTTGGAGCACTTTGCCCTGGATATTCTCACTGTTCCCGAGGCGGATGGGACATTGGCGCCGTCACCGGCTGCCCTGGAGCTGTCTGAACAATATTTTGAAATACTGATTGATGAGTATCAGGACAGCAACCAGGTTCAGGAGACTATACTTACAAGTATTTCCCGGGAGCGCCAGGGAAAGCCCAATATGTTTATGGTGGGGGATGTAAAGCAGAGTATTTACAAGTTCCGCCTGGCCAGGCCGGAACTGTTTATGGAAAAGTATGAGTCTTATCCGGATATGGGTGAAAAATATCACCGCATTGAGCTTCATAAAAATTTCCGAAGCCGCCCTGTGGTCCTGGATTTTGTAAATTTCCTTTTTTACCGGCTGATGGCCCGGGATCTGGGAGATATTGATTATACCAAAGATGCGGCCTTATATGCAGGAGCTGTTTTTCCCTCCCCGGAAGATCCAGACACGCTGTACCCGGATCATGCCCAGGTGCTTTTAGTCACCCCGGGAGATGAAGTTGGCGGTGAAGATGAGGAAAACAGTGATGCATACAAAGAGAAAACGTCAAGAGAGCTGGAGGCGGGGGCTGTGGCCCTGCGTATCCGGGAAATGGTGGAGGGACCTCATCCCTTTCATGTAACAGATAAGGAAACCGGAGAATTTCGTCCGGCCAGGTATGGGGATATTGTGATCCTGCTTCGCACCATGTCCGGCTGGGCTGATACTTTTGTAAAGGTTCTTGGGGAGGAAAATATCAGCGCCCAGGCAGAAACTGTCACCGGCTTTTTCTCCGCCCCGGAAATCCGAGTGGTTTTAGCCTGTCTCAATGTTATCGATAATCCCCGTCAGGATATTCCCCTGGCGGCAGTTTTAAAGTCCCCCATAGGCGGACTGACGGATGAAGAACTGGCTATGGTTTCCGGCGTTTACGGGCCGGGCAGCAGCGGCAGCCATGATCTGTATGATGAGTGCCAGACTTTTCTTAAGGAGGACAGCACCTTGTTTTTGCAGGAATATTATCCTCTTGAGATGATCCGGTGTGTGAGGGAAAAACTGCAAAGTTTTATGAATATGCTTTCACAGCTGCGCAGGTGGGTAGCATTTACCCCGGTTCATGAGCTGATCTTAAAGGTTTATGATGTGACCGGCTATTATGCCTGTGCCAGCGCTATGCCCGGGGGACAGAAGCGGCGGGCAAATCTGGATATGCTGGTGGAAAAAGCTGTGGATTATGAGAAAACAAGTTATCAGGGATTGTTTAACTTTTCCCGGTATATTGAGCGGCTGAAGCAGTATGAGGTGGACTTTGGCGAGGCGGCGGCAGGCAATGGCTATGAGGATACGGTGCGCATTATGAGTATCCATAAAAGTAAAGGACTGGAATATCCTATTGTGTTTGTGTCCGGGCTTGGCAAGTCTTTTAATCAGCAGGATGCCCGAAGCTCTCTGCTGATCCATGCAGACTTTGGTTTCGGCCCGGATGTGATCGACACAAAATGGCGGCTAAAGGCCCCGACCATCCAGAAAAAGATCCTGGCAGCAAAAACCGTGCTGGAAAATCTTGGGGAAGAACTGAGGGTCCTTTATGTGGCCCTTACCCGTGCCCGGGAAATGCTTGTGCTTACCGGTTATGTAGCGGACATGTCAAAGAGCTTAAGCCGGTGGATGTCCCAGCGGGGGCGGGGACTTCTCCCCTTTAATGTCCGCCAAAGTGCCAAAAGCTTTCTGGACTGGATCATGCCTGTGCTTTTATATCACCGAAGCGCTCATGATCTGCTAGAGTCCTACGGAATTAAAAGCCCTGTTTTTCATCCGGACTATGAGGCAGATGTAAGCATTGCTATCCGCCAGGTCTGCGCCGGAGAGATTTTTGCGGCTGTTGCTCATAAGGGGGGTCAGGGCGTCTTAAAGCGGGAGATTTTAGACCACTGGGATCAGGACCGGGTTTATCTTCCGGAAATGCACCAGGTCATGGATGACTATTTAAAATGGGAGTATCCTTTTATAAATGAACGGGGGCTACATATGAAAATGTCGGTCTCCGAATTAAAGCGTATGAGCCAGATGGATGCCGGTCTGGAAGAAGAGACTGATGAGACCAGCTTTTTGTATGATGCGGAGCGGGAAATTGAGACAGAACCCGGGGAAGTATCTCCTGTTGGAGAGCTTACCCGCCAGGAACGCATGGAACGGGCTGCGCTTCGGGGAACTACGGTGCATAAGATACTGGAGCGGATGGATATTGCTTTGATCCATTCCCAAAAGGATGTGTATGCCCTGATTCATCGTCTGACATCTGGGGGACTGATCAGTGAATATGGCGCTTCCTTAGTGTATGTGCCGGGACTTTATCAGTTTGCCCGGTCACAAACTGCACGGCGTATGGCTAAGGCAAAGGAGGACGGGGCTTTGTACCGGGAAAAACAGTTTGTTATGGGTGTTTCTCCTTCAAAAGTCCACGGAATCGGTGACGAAAAGGATATGGTGCTGATCCAGGGGATTATTGACGCATGGTTCATAGAGGACGGCCAGGCGGTCATCGTGGATTATAAAACCGACTATGTTCCCGATAACGGGGAGAGCCTTGTGAAAAAATATAAGGCCCAGCTGGATTATTATGCCCTTGCCCTGGAGCAGATCACCGGGGTAACGGTAAAAGAAAAGATCATCTATTCCCTTGGACTGGGAAAGGAAATTTGGGTTTAAAAGAGGCCATAAACGGGCATACTGATGGTGAACTGGCAGGCAGGCCTGCGGGGCATAGAAATCGTGGACAGGCAAAAAAAGCCTGTGATGCTGCCAGACCGTAAGAACGGAAGTTAAAGGAAGTGACCATGTGTGCCTAAAACAAAAAAGAAGATCGATCTGTCAAAGCTGGGGCCGGAAGATCTGCTGAAATATGAGGTGGCCGCGGAACTTGGAGTTTTTGAACAGGTCATGCGGGATGGCTGGCAGTCTTTAACTGCCAGAGAAACCGGGCGGATCGGCGGCCTGGTGGCAAAGAAGAAAAAGATGCAAAAGGATAAAAATAACAGTTCAGGACGGGAAGATGGGCCGTTCTGAATTGTTAACAATAAGGAACGAGGTGACGGAAAATGAAACAGCCGGACAGTACAAAGTTTTTATACCGGCAATATATGCTGAGTCAATCCTATGAGCTGTATTACTATAGGGATCATCCTGTGCGGGGCGTCGAGCCTCATCAGCACGGGTTTTATGAGCTGTACTTTTTTCTGGAAGGAAACGTGGAAATGACCTTGGGGGAAAACGCTTTTCGAGTCCATCCGGGAGATATTGTGCTGATTCCGCCGGGAATATGTCATTTTCCTTCATTTATTGATCCTAAGACCCCTTATCGGCGGTTTGTCTTATGGATCCACAAAGATTATTATGAAAAATGCTTTGCCCATGAGCAGGCGTTTGCGTATCTGTTTGAGAGGGATCCCCAAGGGCTGGATCCGGTTCTGACTGTGGATCCGGTGCTGTTTAATGACCTTCAGAACAAGATTTTTCAGATGATCCGGGAAAAGAATGAGGAACGTTTTGGGAAAAATGTATCTTTATCTTTACTGCTCCAGTCGGTTCTTCTTTCCATTTCCCGGTCTGTCTACGAAAAAGAAAATGGAGGCAGCGCCGGGCCGGCCACACTTCGTGCCAGAATATGTACATATGTGGAAGAGCATTTAAGCGAGCCTTTGACTTTAGAAGATATTGCAGGATTTTTTTCGATGAATAAATATTATATTTCCCATATTTTCAAGGAGAGCATGGGGATTTCCATCCATCAGTATATGATACAAAAGCGGATTGAAGCCTGTAAAAATGCCCTTCTCACTCAAAAATCTTTAGAGGAGATCGCGGCAATGTTTGGCTTTGCCAATTACTCATCTTTTTTCCGGCTGTTTAAAAAGACTTACGGTATGTCCCCAAAGGAATATCGGGAAGAAATGGAAAAAGAGGTAGGGAAGTAATAGGGGGAAGGTTTTGAGGGGCGGTCTTTACGCTTCAGCCAGCTCTGCACTTATGGTGTACAGAGCTGGCTGTCTATCGTTTTATTTGTAATCAAAATCCGGAATCTTTTCCCACCGCTCTTTAAAGTAATGAGCTGCCATTTTCGGACGGCGGTCTCTTGTAAAAATTCCTTTTTTGTTGCCCTGGACACGGCCGGTTCCCTGGCAGGTGGCAAAGTCGGCAAAGTTCCATGCCTGTTCACCAACAAAGTGATCCAAAGTATCAAAAACTTCATGGTACATTTTGTAATATTCCACCTGATATTCTTCCGTAAACATTACCGGTGTGCTGTCCCGCAGACCGGCCACAGTATCAGCGCCGTATTCGGTCATCATAATGGGGCGGTCCTGGGCGTTCCACCATTCCAGTTCTTCTCTTAAAGCTTTCTGAGCTTCTTTTAATTCTCCGCAAAAACTGTACCATCCATAGTACCGGTTAAGACAGATCACATCGGATAAGCGAAGAGTTACATCTTCTTTCCAGTGAGCCACCTGCATGCTGACCATAGTGCAGGGACGTTTTTGGGGATCCAGGCTCCTTGCCAGGTCAAATAACGGTTTAAAATATTCATAGGCCCCATCGCTGTCAGAATCCGGTTCGTTTGCCAGGCTCCACATAACAACGCAGGCGTGGTTTTTATCTCTTCGGATCAGCTCTCGGATCACCTCTTTGTGATGTTCAAAGGTTCCGATACCTCCTTCTTCATAGGGCCTAAAAGTAAAGGCTTCTTTTTGAAGCGGGGAAATGCCTCCGCCAAATTTCAGATTCACGCCAACGGCTGGAGTTTCATCAATAACAACGATACCTTCCCGGTCGCACAGGCGCATCATTTCTTCGCTGTAAGGATAGTGGCTTGTGCGGAAGCTGTTGGCGCCCTGCCATTTCATAAGACTCAGATCCTTGGCGTTCATCACCGGATTAAACCCGCGGCCATTGGGAAAGGTATCCTCATGTTTTCCGTAACCTTTAAAATAGAAGGGGCGGCCGTTGATAAGAAAACGTGCTCCATCGACTTTTACAGTGCGGATGCCGAAAGGAAGGGTATAAGTATCCTCTCCGGCAGTCACCTGAACCTGATAAAGGTATCCCTCTCCAGGCATCCACAAGTGGGCGTTGGGGATCACGATCTGTCCCTTGGCACCGCTGTTGGTCCCTGCCTGGACGCCGTTTTTATCAAACACTTTGACACATACCGGAAGCTGGCTGTCAGAAACCTGTACGCTGTAGTCAATCATACCGTCAGTGCCGGAGATGGATGGGATCAGGGTCACATCTTCAATATATTTCTTTGGAGTCGTATATATTTTTACCGGGCGGGTAATACCGCAGTAATTAAAAAAGTCAAATCTGGGGTAATTGTGTTTTTGAACCGTATTTTCTCCCTGGGCGTGCATAGGAGCATCTCCGCCTACCGGCAGGGTTGTCCGGTCAATACGGTTATCTACAGCAATGGTGAGACGGTTTTCACCATCTTTTATGTACGGTGTGATCTCAGCCTCAAAAGGAAGAAAACCGCCTTTGTGTTCACAGATAAACTGGTCATTCCAGTAAACTTTTGCTTTGTGGGTCACTGCCTCCATGCGCAGCATAACCCGCTGCGACCGGTAAATGGCTGGAACAGATACATTTCTCTGGTAAAATACCCACCCGTAATGCTCTCTAAGCTGTTCATCTTCAGTAATATCATTATAAGAGGCAGGAACCGGCATTGGAATGGCATCGTCCAGAGATGATGCGTACCATTTTTCTTCAAAGCCTTTCCCTTCGGCGTCTCTTTTAAATTCCCATGTTCCGCTTAAATCCATGACACAGCGGGAATCTGTTAAAATTGGATAAAGCATAGTGATCAAACCTCCCTAAATTTTTTCTGCTTGCTGGCAAATGTCTGAGCATCATTGCGTGCAAGCACGCCCTGCTGCTCAGCCGCCGTCTGGGGCTTTCATATATACATTATGGCATAAGATGGGGGTGGTTGCCATTGCAAAAATATGAAAAAAGTTTGCAGAAGTTGCGGTAGGGAGAGAAATTAGGATAACGGAGGTAATTTTCCCCATCTTGTTAGTATAAGAAACATCAGCTGCCAGCTCCATTTAGTAAATCTCCGATAATCGTATTAAGAGCAGGAGCTGGAATGTATATTCCCCGGTATGGCTCCTCTACATATTCTGTTTTGTTTTCCTTGTAGAAGAACAGTGTGTTTACAGTATCATCTGAACAATTAAAATCAATTTTTATATAATCATTAACATTAGGAAAATCATTTACGCTTAATTTTGAGGTCGGCTCCATGTCCATTAGAATAGACAGGATTTCTCCAATCTGTTCTTTGTCTGTGCAAGTTGCCGCTGCGTTCTCGTCAGAAACAGAAATGGAGATTATATCGTTCGCCTCGGGTAAAACAATGGGGTCAGCTTTCTTGGTGAACATGCAGGCAGAGAGAAGAATACCCATCATCATGCTGACTAAAAAAAACATATATTTTTTCATTATGATCCCTCTCGTTAAGATTGCTTCGTTGCTTGTATAGTAAAAGTATAGCATATTTTCTCCCTGGCGGCGTAGAGTTTTAGATGGAAAATGAGGCCCTAATTCACATTTTGCCAATGGTAGCCGAAACCCCATGGAAAATTATGCAGTAAAATAGTACGGATCCGAATCACAGGCGATTTTCCTTTCACCGCAATTTTTGCAATATTCACCGCAACCTGGTCAATGGGCGGACAGCAGGGACAGTGGTACACTAAGACCAGATGTAATAAGCGTGTGAGTAAGTCATCCGCCATGGCGGGAAAGTCATGGATGGAGCACAGGCAGAGAGGAGCGTATATTTTTATGGAAATGACATTAAGATGGTATGGTTCGGCTTTTGATACAGTAACCTTGGAGCAGATCCGTCAGATCCCCGGGGTGACAGGGGTGATTACAACATTATATGATGTGCCCGCAGGGCAGGTGTGGACAAGGGAGCGTATACGGCAGATGAAAGAAGAGGTGGAAGCTGCCGGACTGCATGTGGCAGGGATTGAAAGCGTTAATGTTCATGATGACATTAAGGCTGCCGGGCCCAACCGGGATCTTTATATTGAAAACTATATTGAAACACTGAAAAACCTGGGGGAAGAGGATATTCATCTGGTATGTTACAATTTTATGCCGGTGTTTGACTGGACCCGGACAGAGCTGGCAAGAAAAAGAGCCGATGGCTCTACTGTGCTTGCTTACCATCAGGCGGATGTAGATGCTCTTAAACCGGAGGAAATGTTTTCTTCCATTTCCGGTGATATGAATGGCACTGTTATGCCTGGGTGGGAGCCGGAGCGGATGGAAAAAATCAAAGAATTATTTCAGCTGTACAAAGGAGTGGATGAAGAAGCTCTTTTTGAAAATCTAAAATATTTTCTTGAAAAGATCATGCCGGTGTGCAGAAAATATGATATTTACATGGCTATTCACCCGGATGATCCGGCGTGGAGCGTTTTTGGCCTGCCAAGGATCATGACTGATCAGGAAAATGCCTTAAGGCTTCTTAAAATGGTAGATGATCCTCACAACGGGATCACTTTCTGTACCGGATCTTTTGGAACAAATCCGAAAAACGACCTTCCGGCAATGATCCGGTCAATGTCCGGCAGGATCCATTTTGCCCATGTGCGTAATCTGCGGCACAACGCCCCGGGAGATTTTGAGGAGGCAGCTCACCTGTCCTCAGATGGCAGCTTTGATATGTATGAGATTATGAAGGCTCTTTATGACATTGGATTTGACGGCCCTATCCGTCCCGATCATGGCCGGATGATCTGGGGGGAAAAGGCTATGCCCGGCTACGGTCTGTATGACCGGGCCCTTGGAGCGGCCTATTTAAACGGTCTGTGGGAAGCTATCTGCAAAAGCCATGGGAAGGATTGAGAGAAGCCATGGGAAAACAGTGAAAACAGTAAAATGCAGCGCAGGCAAATGATAGATAAGGGAGGCAAGACTATGAGGTTAAATAAAGAATGTTTAAAAAACCGTCAGTGGTGGCTGGACAGAGGGTATCAGCTTCCGGAGTATGACCGGGAAGCTGTGGCTCAGGAAACAAGGAAGCATCCGGTGTGGATCCATTTTGGCGTGGGAAATATTTTTCGGGCCTTTATGGGGGAGGCTGCCCAAACGCTTTTAAACCAGGGGTGTATGTGTCAGGGAATCATTGGTGCGGAGGGCTTTGATGATGAGATCATTGAAAGGATCAACCGCCCGTGTGATGATTACAGTATTGCCGTGACTCTTTGCGGGGATGGATCTGTGAAAAAAAGTGTTACAGGGAGCATTACCCAGTCCTTATGTCTGAACAGAAAAAAGACCGGGGAATTCCGCCAGTTAGAGGACATTTTTACAAATCCATCCCTCCAGATGGCTTCTTTTACCATTACGGAAAAAGGCTACAGTCTTTCCCGGGAAAATACATTGCTGCCGGAGGTGGCGTCGGACCTTAAGGCGGGACCGGAAAGCTCTGAAAGTTATTTGGGCAAGGTGGCAGCTCTTTTATATACCCGTTTTAAAGCCGGAGCCTATCCTTTGGCTATGGTGAGCATGGACAACTGTTCCCATAACGGAGAACGCCTTGAACAGGCAATGAAAGTTTTCGCTAAGGGATGGGAGGAAAATGGCCTGGCAGATGAAGGATTTTATCATTATGTGTGTGCCAGCGGCAAGGTAACTTTCCCATGGACCATGATCGATAAGATCACTCCACGGCCAAGTCATGCGGTGGAAAAAATCCTGGAAGCGGATGGTCTTGAAGATATGGCTCCCGTGGTGACAAAAAAGCATACTTATGTGGCGCCATATGTTAATGCGGAGGAAAGCCAGTATCTTGTTGTTGAGGATGCATTTCCCGCAGGGCGGCCGCCTTTGGAAAAAGCGGGGATCATCTTTACGGACCGGGCTACGGTGGAGCTGACCGAGCGGATGAAAGTGTGTACCTGCCTGAATCCCCTTCACACAGCCCTGGCTATTTTCGGCTGTCTCCTTGGCTATGAAAAGATCTGCGATGAAATGAAGGATGAGCAGTTAAACGCCCTTGTCCGGGGGATCGGCTACAAAGAGGGCCTTCCCGCGGCAGCAGATCCGGGCATCCTTAAGCCGGTGGATTTTCTGGATACCGTGGTGGATGTGCGCCTGCCTAACCCGTTTATGCCGGATACTCCCCAGCGCATTGCCACAGATACATCCCAAAAGCTGGCCATCCGTTTTGGCGGGACGATCCGGGCATATATGGAAGCCCCGGCGCTGGATGTTCATTCCCTGCGTTTAATTCCTTTAGTGTTAGCCGGATGGCTGCGGTATCTTACCGGTATTGATGATAAAGGAAATGCCATGGCGTTAAGTCCGGACCCAATGGCAGAGGACGTTTCTTCTTATGTCCGCGGTCTGGAGGGACAGCCGGTCAAGGTTGTTATGGAAAAACTAAGTCCTGTACTTAAAAATGGGGAAATTTTTGGTGTGGATCTGTTTCAGGCCGATCTGGCCCGTCTTGTGTGTCAGGACTTTTGCGCTATGGATCAGGGCCCGGGGGCAGTGCGGCGCACGTTAAAGGAAGTTTTGGCGCTGACAAAGGAGGGTTAAGGATCATGGCTTTTATTACTGAAGATTTTATGCTCCACGGGGAAACAGCAAAGGTGCTGTATCATGAACACGGCGAAAATATGCCGATTATTGATTATCATAACCATCTGGACCCGAGAAGGATTTATGAAGATCCATGTTATGATAATATTGCCCAGGTATGGCTGGAGGGGGATCATTATAAATGGCGGGCCATGCGGGCCATGGGTTTTCCTGAAAAGCTGATCTCAGGCCGGGGGGATGATATTGAAAAATTCCAGGCATGGGCTCAGACCGTGGAAAACTGTATTGGAAATCCATTGTACCACTGGACCCATTTGGAGTTAAAGCGTTACTTTAACGTAGATAAAGTGTTAAATAAGAAAAATGCCGCCTATATTTGGGACGCCTGCAATGAAAAGCTGCGCAGCCGGGAATTTTCTGTAAGAAATCTTCTTAGGATGCAGCATGTAAAAATGCTCTGTACTACCGATGATCCGGCGGATGACCTGATCTGGCACAAAAAGCTGAAGGAGGATGGATTCGATATTGATGTGCTGCCTTCCTTTCGGCCGGGACGGGCTCTGACGATCGAGGCTGAAGATTTTTGCGATTATGCCCATTTATTATCTGAAAAAACCAATGAAAATGTTTCGGATTTGGACGGATTTTTAAAGGCACTGGTCAAACGTCTGGATTATTTTGCAGAAGCGGGATGCCGGGTGTCTGACCATTCTCTGGACACGGATTTTTATGTGCCGGCCACAAAAGCACAGGCAGACGCGATTTATCAAAAGCGGCTTGGGGGACAGGCGGTAAGTTCTACGGAAGGGGCGATGTACCGGGGCTTTTTGCTCACAGTCCTTGGCCGGGAATATTATAAAAGAGATTTAGTGATGCAGCTCCACATTGGAGCATTAAGAAATACATCCTCCCGGATGTTTGCCTGCCTTGGGGCAGATGGGGGCTTTGACAGTATGGGAGATTTTTCTTACGCTGCCTCTCTGGCAGCTTTGCTGGATGTCATGGACCGCACAAATGAGCTCCCCAAAACAGTATTTTATGGCTTAAATCCCCAGGATATGGACATGCTGGCTGCGATGGCAGGAAATTTCCAGGGAAATGATAAAGGAATCCGGGGAAAGATCCAGCTTGGAAGTGCATGGTGGTTTGGCGATCATAAGGAAGGGATGCTGCGTCAGCTAAAAGCTTTGTCCAGCAACGGACTGCTTCCTGTGTTTATTGGGATGCTTACCGATTCCCGCAGTTTTTTATCCTTCCCAAGACATGAATATTTCCGCCGTATTTTATGTGATTTTACCGGGAATCTTGTGGATTTGGGAGAATATCCTAAAGATATGGAATTTTTAGGAGAAATGACAGAGAATATATGCTATTATAACTGCAGAGCATTTTTAGCCGCAAATCCGGGCTGAGTTTACGGCCCCCGGATCAAGCGGAAGTATGACCTGGAAAAGCTGAGGCTTTTTCAAAAAAAGCGGCAGGAGGAAGTTTTATGGATAAAGTCATTGAAAAATTAGGTACTTTTGGCATCGTGCCGGTAGTCACTGCAGATGATGAAAAAAAGGCCGGGAAGCTGGGGCAGGCATTATGCGACGGAGGCCTGGCCTGTGCTGAGATCACCTTAAGATGTGACGGCGCATTAGAGGTGATCCGGGAAATGTCTGCGGCCTGCCCGGACATGCTTATAGGCGCCGGGACTGTGCTTAAAATCGATCAGGTGCAGGCGGCTGTCGAAGCCGGAGCAAGGTTTATCGTAAGTCCGGGATTAAATCCCAAAGTGGTCCGCTACTGTGTGGAACAGCACATTCCGGTGATTCCCGGGACAGCTACCCCTTCGGAAATGGAACTGGCCATGGAGCTTGGCCTGGATGTGGTAAAGTTTTTCCCGGCACAGCCTATGGGCGGTCTGGCCTTTATTAAGGCAGTAGCTGCCCCCTATACAAATCTTAAGTTTATGCCTACCGGGGGACTGAATCCGGAAAATGTAACCGATTATTTAAAATATGACCGGATCTTAGCCTGCGGAGGAAGCTGGATCGCACCTAAAAAGCTGATCGATGCAGGAGATTTTGACCGGATCCGCGCCTTGGCAAAGGAAGCCGATACACTGGTTCGTTCTATCCGTGATACAAAGGAGGACTAAAGTATGGGAAGCGTAGTAACTTTAGGTGAGATCATGCTCCGCCTGTCGCCGCCGGGACAAAGCCGTATTTTCCAGGCACAGTCGATGGATGTTAATTACGGCGGGGCAGAGGCTAATGTAGCCGTGTCCCTGGCCCAGCTTGGACATAAGGTTTCCTTTGTTTCCAAGGTGCCGGATAATGCCCTGGGGGACGCGGCCTTAGGTGTTTTAAAAAAATATAATGCAGACTGTTCCCATGTGGTTCGCGGCGGAGAACGTCTTGGTATTTATTTTCTGGAAAACGGAGCATCCGTGCGTCCTTCCAGTGTCGTTTATGACCGGAAATATTCTGCTTTTTCAAAAATGGAAGCAGATGAGCTGGACTTTGATGTGATCTTTAAGGATGTGGATCTGTTCCATATTTCCGGGATCACTCCGGTGTTAAGCCCCTCCTGCGCCCGTTTAAGCCTGGATGCGGTGAAAGCGGCAAAGGCTCATGGTGTGACGGTGTCCTTAGATCTGAATTACCGGAAGCGCTTGTGGGAGGATCATGTGGAGGATAAGCAGCAGGTGATGGCAGAACTTGCTTCCTATGCGGATATTTGTTTTGGAAATGCCCTGGACGGAGCAAAATGCCTGGGATGGTCGAAGGAAGGAGAAAACCTTCTGTCAGGACCTTTTGAGCCATGTGTGTCCCGGGAAAATATGGAAAGCATGAGAAGTGCCTATGGGTTTACATATTTAGTATCATCTTTGCGGGAGAGCGTCAGCGCGTCGGACAATGGATGGAGCGGAGAAGTGTGCTGGAAAGACGGCTTTTACATTGGCAGAAAATATATGCTCCACATTGTAGACCGGGTTGGAGGCGGAGATGCTTTTGCTGCCGGATTCCTTCACGGAATACTGGAAAAAATGGCGCCTTCAGAGGCCCTGGAATTTGCCTTGGCAGCTGCGGCCATAAAGCATACGATTCCGGGTGATTTAAATATCATTTCTGTTTCCGAGGTAAAAGCGCTGATGGACAGTGACGGAGCAGGAAGAGTGATACGATAGGCAGCCGGGATATAGGACAGGAATGGATATAGGGACTTAAATGACAGGGGCATGGATCTTGGAAAGCAGCCCGCCCAAGATCTATGCCCCTGAAGTTTTATCCGTTTATGTACAGCCGGCTGATCTCGTCCATAAGACGGGTTTCAAAGGTGCCAAGCTGATCCGGATGAGAAAGCTGTGCCGCAGCTTTTTCACCGGCCAGACACATGGTCAAAATTCCGGCAGCCGCACCATCAAAGGCGGTGTCTGCTGCCGGAAGATAGGATGCGATCAGGGAATTGACCATACATCCTGTCCCTACCAGCCTGGGAAGCTGGGCGCATCCCCGGTTTAAGGCAACACTGCGCGTCCCGTCACTAATATGATCCTCCGGACCGGTACAGGCGATGGTACAATGATATTTTTTTGCCAGGTCTGAGGCTGCCTGGGGGATGTTTAGATCCGAGACAGCTCCGTCAATGCCCTTGCTGTAAATGGCCTGTCCGTGAAGTCCCAAAAGTTCCGCGCCATTACACCGGATCACATCAAAGTGAAAGTGGTCTAAAAGGCTGTGGATAAAGTCAAAGCGGTATTGGGACAGGCGGGCGCCTACCGGATCCAGTACCACAGGAATATGATGTTTATTGGCATATTCCAGGGATTTGGGAATAGAGCGGATCACTTCGTTGTTCAGTGTTCCGGTGTTGATGACCAGGGCATCGGATTTTGCCGTAACCTGAGCCGTTTCCTCTTCAGAAAAGGCCATAATAGGAGCTGCGCCTAAAAATGCCGTAATCCGGGCGCATTGGTACATGGTTACAAAATTTGTAATATGGTGGATTACCGGCTTTTTTTCAAAGATGCGCTTCCGGAACTGTTTTATTTTTTCTGAAAATTCTTTTTCTTCTTCTGAAAATGAAAGCTGAAATTTTTCCATAGCATATCCTTTCCCGTGGCATCAAACCGGCATGTTTTTCATAAAAATGTGAAAAACATGCCGGTTTGACTCTGGTGCCATTATTTTAATACTTTTAAAAGCCGAAGCTGCTTAATGACCACATAGGCAATAATACTTCCTACAATCGTGCTGATAAAAAAGGGCAGGACATAACCAAATACAGCGGCAGAGTCGCTGCTTAAAAACAACTTTGCCACAAAGTAGGCACAAATGCCTCCCAGAACGCTTGTGCCAAAAACCTCTCCAACGAAAGCGGCCAGGTCTTTTTTAAAGAGCATATAAAGAATTCCCGCCAGGGCTGCACCGATCATGCTTCCCGGGAAAGCCAGAAGGCTGCCGGTCCCAAGGAAAAAGCGGATCAGTGAGATTAAAAAGGCGTTGATGACTGCATATCCCGGACCAAGGATGACCGCGCCGCACACATTAATAAAATGTTGTACCGGGGCGCACTTGGATGCGCCGATGGGAAAGGTGAGCAATGTGGAGGTGGCTACGCCAAAGGCAATAAAAAGGGCTGAAAGGACCAGCTTTTGTGTGGCTGTAGCAGTATGGGTCTGCGTTGTTTCTTTTGTCATGTTCCATCGTCTCCTAAATGTATTTTCTGTAATCGTTCAGGACGGCGGAAAATGCGCCGTCCTGAATCTTTGTTATTTTTCTGTCTTTACTGCCCAGTCAAGATTAAAATATTCCCCGTAAGGCTTAGCTCCGTCATAGCAGGAAGAGCGCATGAGAACCCGAAGAATATTTTTAGCGCATGCCTGAAGGTCAGCAATGGTGATAGTGTCACCTTCGGGAGCATCAACTGCGGCCAGGATACCTTCAACATCACTTTCGCCGCCGGGCATGATCAGATCATTTCCGGCCTTGATGCACAGGGCAGGAGATGAAGGTTTATATTTGTAGTCGGTTCTGGGGCTGAGATAATAAACAATATCCTGGGTCGTAAACCAGTCGGTCATCACCAGTCCCTCAAACCCCCATTCGTCTCTGGCTACAGCGGTAAGCAGATCATAGTTGTTGGCTGTATGGACGCCGTTTAAAAGATTATAAGAGGACATAATAGACATGGGCTGGGATGTCTTTACAGCAATCTCAAAGCCTTTAAGGTAAATTTCACGAATGGCCCGTTCGCTGATGTGGGCATTTGTAAAATACCGGTCGTCCTCCTGACTGTTTGCCGCAAAATGCTTGATCGTGGTGCCTACGCCTTTATGAGACTGAACGCCAAGGGTATCGGCAGCCGCACACATACCGGCAACAAGGGGATCCTCGGAATAATATTCAAAGTTTCGTCCGCATAATGGATTGCGCTGGATATTCATAGCCGGAGCTAGCCACAGATGCACATGGAACTGCTCCATTTCTTCACCAACAATACTTCCGGCAGTTTGTATCAGGTCCATATTCCAGGACTGAGCCAGGGCAGTGCCGATAGGAATAGCCGTACAGTATTGATAATAGTGGACCGCATCTTTAGGGATAGCATCGGTGCCTTCGGTTTTCATATTTCCGAAAACCATGCCTGTATCCAGCATTGTCCCATCGGCAGTCGTTACAAATTCCGGGGTAAGGCGAAGTCCGGCAGGCCCGTCAGCAAGAATCAGGCTGCGGATGTTCCGGTCATTAAGCATAAGGGGTGTGGTGTCCCCTGCAGCGCCGGGAACATTAGCGGAGGCCGCGCCGATAATGCTTTGTTTTCCTCCGGAGCGGGAAGTTCCGATGCAAAGCTGGGTCATTTCTTCCACCGTCAGCTGGGATACAAGATCATCTAATGAGGCCCGTCCGGCCAGCACATCATCCATGGTCAGCTTATTATCGGTCTGCACCGGAGCGAGAGCCTGGCGTTCCTCCTGATAAACCGCCTTCTTTACGGAAATTTTATCTTCTTCAATATAAATGACAGGGGCGCTTTCCTTCTCTGCTGCTTCTCCTTCATATGTAAATGGCTGGTGTCCGGCGGCGGAAAGCTGGGTTAAAGGTTCACTGTCTTTAAACAGATTCTTTAACACTTCTGTTGCGTGAGTGTTTTTAATTTCTACAGCAGCCTCAATATGGGTATTTCTGGAACTGTTCCCCACGCGGATGTAGTATTTTCCTGGTTCAAGTACCCAGGAAGCACATTCTTCACAGTAAGAAGCCATAGCAGCAGTCTTAAAGGAAATGTCTATGATCTGGCTTTCGCCTGGGGCAAGAAGATCTGTCTTTCCAAAAGCAGCCAATTCCTGATATGGTTTTTCAAGCTTTCCTGCAGGAGCGGAGTAGTAAACCTGAACCACTTCTTTTCCTGCATAATCAGCACCGGTGTTGGTTACTTTGACTTTGACGGAAATTTTTTTCGCATCCGCCTGAACACCAAGTGTTTCAATGGAAAATTCAGTATAAGAGCGGCCAAAGCCGAAGCAGTAATTTGGAGTAACGTTAAAGGTATCAAAATACCTGTAGCCGACATATATGCCTTCTGTGTACCAGCCTTCTTCTGTATCTCCATTGTTATGGCTGAACTCTTCCGAAGATGGATAGTCTTTATAATCTGCGGCCCATGTGGCAGTCAGCTTTCCGGATGGCATGGTTTTACCCAGCAGAGCGTCTGCGACAGCATAACCGCCGATATTTCCCAACTGGCTGACAAGGACCACGGCATTGACCCCTTCAATGGCCTTTAATTCGGTAGTGTCCACAACGCCGCCTACGTTTAAGAGAACGATAAACTTTTTATAAGCAGCCGCCAGGGTGCGGATATGGTTAAGCTCATCCTGGGTAAGCATATAATCGCCCCGGCCCATCATACGGTCCGCGCCTTCCCCGGAATTTCGGGCAATAACATAAACGGCAGTATCTGTATGAGAGTCTGCGATCATTTCATTTGTGATGGGCGCGCCGGAAGGCTGCACATAAGGGAAGGACAGCATAAGAGCAAATTCGCTTAAGCCTTCTTCCTGGGATCTTTTTTTCAGGTTTGTAAAATAATCCTTTTGAGCCTGAGATTCCTCTGTGTCATAAGCATCCAGCCAGGCCTTTGTTGTTACTGTAAACCCTGCGTCCTCAAAGCCCTGTTCAATGTTCACGACAGTACGGGAATTAACATCTCCCGATCCTGTCCCGCCTTTGACGGTGCGGCGTACCCCGGCTCCGTAAAGAGCAATGTTTCCTGTTCCTTTTAAAGGAAGGGCTCCGTCATTTTCCAAAAGAACGATACATTCCGGGGCAAATTTTCTTACAGCTTCCATATGAGCCTTTTCTGATGGACTAACCTCACTGGACGTGGGCGCATAATACTTTGTCATATCAATAGTACCTCCTTCATTTTCATAAGCTGCAAATGTAAGTTTATTTTATCAAAATCCCGGCATAAAGGCAAGAAAAGAACGCAGTGTTTCGGTTACATATAAACAGCAGTCTACGGTTCACTTTGTGAACAGTAGCGGCAGAATCTGTTTCACTTGACGAAAAAAAATTATGCCATTACAATATGGGTAGCTGGTGAATTAAGGAAAGGAGCCTGAGATTGTGGAAGCTTATACAGGTTTTGCCCAGGTTTATGATACATTTATGGATAATATTCCTTATGAAGAGTGGGCCGGTTATCTGACCGGACTGCTTGAGGAATACGGCGTTAAGGACGGCCTTATTTTGGAGCTGGGATGCGGCACGGGAAGTATGACCCGCTTGCTGTCTGAAAAAGGATATGATATGATTGCAGTTGACAATTCCGAGGAAATGCTCATGATCGCCCGGGAAAAAAGCATGGCAGATTCCGGCGATATTTTATATCTTCTTCAGGACATGCGTTCTTTTGAACTTTACGGGACTGTAAGGGCAGTGGTCAGTATCTGCGACAGCATGAACTATATTACACAGCCGGAAGATCTATGTCAGGTATTTAAACTGGTAAATAATTATCTGGATCCTGGCGGTATATTTATTTTTGATATGAACACCCTTTATAAATATAAGGAAATGCTGGGCGAGCGGACGATCGCGGAAAATCGTGAGGACTGCAGCTTTATCTGGGATAACTATTATGATGAAGAAAGCCGTATGAATGAATATGAGCTGAGCATTTTTATAAAGGATGCGGTGGAAGAAGACTCATGGGATGATATGGGCGGAGAGCCATTTTTACGGTTTCGGGAGACTCATTTTCAGCGGGCTTATACTTTAGAGGAAGTTAAGGCTCTGCTTTGCCAGGCTGGAATGGAATTTGTAGCAGCATATGATGCCTTTACAAAGGATCCGGTAAAAAATGACAGCGAGCGCATGTATATTATTGCAAGAGAGAAAGGAAAGATAAAATGACAGATTATATTGTTCGAGCAACAGCAGGAAATCATCAGGTGCGTATTTTTGCTGCAACCACCAGAAATCTGGTGGAAACTGCCCGTCAGGCTCATGGGACAAGTCCGGTGGCAACAGCGGCTCTTGGACGGCTTTTGACTGCCGGAGCTATGATGGGGAGCATGCAAAAGGGAGAGGATGATAAGCTGACGTTAAAGATCCAGTGTGACGGCCCTATTGGAGGACTTTTGGTGACAGCAGACGGAAAGGCGGATGTGAAAGGCTATGTTAACCATCCGGAAGTCATGCTTCCCCCAAATCCATATGGAAAGCTGGATGTCGGCGGAGCTCTTGGCTCCGGTGTTTTAAGCGTGATCAAGGATATGGGGCTTAAAGACCCTTATGTGGGCCAGACCCAGCTTGTATCCGGAGAGATTGCCGAGGATCTTACCTATTATTTTGCCGCCAGTGAGCAGGTAAATTCCAGTGTGGCCCTGGGAGTCCTCATGGAAAAAGATAATACAGTAAAGCAGGCGGGAGGTTTTATTATCCAGCTGATGCCTTTTACTGAAGAAGCTGTTATTGAAAAGCTGGAGGAAAATCTGAAAAAAATCCCTTCAGTGACTACAATGCTCCAGGGGGGCGATACACCGGAGACGATGCTTGAAAAGCTGACGGAAGGTATGGATCTGGAAATTCTGGATAAGATCCCTACCCGGTTTTACTGCGATTGCTGCAAAGAAAAGGTGGAGAAGGTGATCGTCAGCCTTGGCAGGAAAGAAATCCAGGATATGATCGATGAGGAAAAACCGATTGAAGTCAACTGTCATTTTTGTAATAAAAATTATGAGTTTTCAGTGGATGAACTCAGGGATTTATTAAAATCTGCCAATAAGGATTAAAAAAGTATAAAATCTTCACTGTGGTTCTTGAAAACATATAAAAGTGTGGTATGATAGAAGTGGATTAGCACTCTGGAGTTGAGAGTGCTAATAAAAGCGGGGCTTGCCCCGACAGGATAACATGCGGATATTTGCTGACAGTACAAAATTTTAATCTTAAGATCGTATCATTGATCAAAGATTTGATGGCTGTGTGTCAGTACATATGAATTAACTACAGGAGGAAATCATATGGATAAAAATAATGAACAAAACAACCTGAATATGAAAAATTCAGGAAGTTATCAGGGTTCTCCCAGAGGCTCCGGAAATAATAACGGCGGTCCTGACAGCACACCTAACGCGCCCAGGTTTGACCGGATCATCATTTTTATTGTCATCGGTCTGTTACTGACCATGCTCCTTAACGGCCTGATGACCCGTATGCTGGGTTCCGGCAGTGAGATGGAGATCAGCTATACACAGTTTTTGGATAAGGTAGAAGCCGGGGATATTGCCGGCGTTAATATTCAGGACAGTGAAGGCCGGCTGGTAGCTCTTCCCAGTGACAGCGATGATACACCCTATAATGTAGCCTATTATGTGGTGGGGTATAACGGACAGGATCCGGATTTGATTAAAACTCTCAATGATAATAACGTAGATACAAGTATTGCCATTCCAACAGAGGTATCACCGATCCTTTCCTTCCTGCTGTCATGGATACTTCCTCTGCTTCTTGTATGGTGGCTTATGTCTTTTATGAGCCGGAAGCTGATGGGGAAAATGGGGGGAGGCATTGGCGGACTTGGCGGTATAGGCAAGAGCAATGCTAAGGTTTATAACATGGAAAAAGGTACCGGCGTGACTTTTAAAGATGTGGCCGGTCAGGATGAGGCAAAGGAATCCCTTATGGAGATCGTGGATTATCTCCATAATCCTAAGAAATATATGGATATTGGCGCAAAGCTGCCCAAGGGCGCGCTGCTTGTAGGCCCTCCGGGAACCGGTAAGACGCTTCTTGCAAAGGCTGTCGCCGGTGAAGCGGGAGTTCCTTTTTTCTCCATTTCCGGTTCAGACTTTGTGGAAATGTTTGTGGGTATGGGAGCTTCCCGTGTCCGGGATCTGTTTAAGCAGGCAGAAGAAAAAGCACCGTGTATTGTTTTTATTGATGAGATTGATGCCATCGGTAAGAGCCGCGACAATCAGCTTGGCGGAAATGACGAGCGTGAGCAGACATTGAACCAGTTGTTGACTCAGATGGACGGCTTTGATGAGACAAAGGCTGTTGTTGTCCTTGGCGCGACGAACCGTCCTGAGGTGCTTGATAAGGCCCTTCGCCGTCCGGGTCGTTTTGACCGGACGATCACCGTCACTCAGCCGGATAAGCAGGGACGTATTGATATTTTAAAGGTTCATACCCGCAACGTCCGTCTGGATGATACAGTAAACCTGGAAGAAATCGCCCTGGCAACTTCCGGCGCTTCCGGTGCGGATTTGGCAAATATTGTGAACGAGGCCGCTCTTCGTGCCGTGCGTTTGGGCCGCCGGTTTATTTCCCAGGAAGATCTGTTTGAGTCTGTGGAAGTGATCATTGCCGGACAGCAGAGAAAGAATCATATTATGAGCAAGGAAGAACGTCGGATTGTTGCTTATCATGAGATCGGTCATGCCCTTGTAGCTGCACGCCAGAAGGATACCCAGCCGATCCAGAAGATTACCATTATCCCCCGTACCTCCGGCGCATTAGGCTACACCATGCAGATGCCTGAGGAAGAACGGTTCCTTATGAAGAAGCCGGAGATCCTTCAGGAGATCGTAACCTTAGTTGGAGGACGGGCTGCGGAGGAAGTAGAGTTTGGAACGATTACTACCGGTGCTTCCAATGATATTGAAAAAGCTACAGATCTTGCCCGTAAGATGGTGACGATGTATGGTATGTCCAGTGAGTTTGGTATGATGGGACTGGAGCTTCCCGGCAGCCAGTATATGGACGGCCGCCCGGTAAAGACCTGCTCAGATGAGACTATGAGCCGGGCCGATGAGATCGTCCGTCAGACCATTGAAAAAGCTTATGAAACCGCTGTCCGGATTTTAAAGGATAACAAGACCGAGCTGGATCGGGCAGCAACCTATCTTCTTGAAAAAGAAACCATTACCGGTAAAGAATTTATGGATATTCTTGAAACCTGTGACCGGGAAAAACGCCTGGCTCAGGAGGAGCATCCTCAGCTGACGGAGTAAGGGGATAAAAAATAAATCAGCCAGACCTGTGTAGTAAATGAGCAGGCCTGGCTGATTTATTTTATAAGAGCGGATTATTTTATTAAGCTTTGAAGGGTGTCAAACAAATATATTTGGCCGCCAATTTATCCAACTACACCCCAAAATGTAATTTTTGCCTTGGTAGCCGTAGAATTTAAGCGCCTACTTCGGCCTGATTTGCTATTCTGCTGATTATAGCCTAACTTTTTTGGCTTCAGTTCGGCTTGTATTGAAGTTTTTCAATCTATAGCCGAATAATTTAGCTGCAAAATTAGGCCCTAATTACGTTTTTGCCGATTTTAGCCGAAATCTTATGGAAAATCCTACGGCCCTAATCAACAAAATCCATTTGATAGCCGAAGTGGACTTTATTAAATCTTCCCAGTGAAAACAAAAATCACGCCATCATTTTCAAGTTCAGACACCCAAAGTTGAGGAAGAACCAAAAAACTGGCGTTTGAATCCGTAATTGTCGGAAAAACTGGGATCACGTATTAACAGTAACAGTTCTGCTGGCTGAACGGTTACTGTTAAAAATCGGGAATGTAACCGTAATCGTGACTTTGGTAAGGTTTTATGATATGATGATAAAAAGAATTTCTTTAAATAGGAGATGGAAAATGGGCAAAATTATTTTATTTCATGGCACTCCTGACAAAGTAGTTATACCTACATATGGTTTAGGTGAGGATAAACACGACTATGGACGGGGGTTTTATCTTACAGAAAGTCTTGATCTTGCTAAAGAGTGGGCGGTATGTCGTCCGAATGAAGCGTGTGGGTGGGTTCATAAATATGAACTTGATACAGATGGCCTAAAAATATTTGATTTTCAGCAGCAAAATGTACTTGCTTGGCTTGCTGAATTAATGAAGCATAGGGATGCAGATGATTCCAGACGATATAAGGTGTTATCCGTAAAATTTATAGAAAAGTATGGTGTTAATACAGAAGGATATGATGTTATTAAAGGCTGGAGGGCTAATGCGTCGTACTTTTATATTGCAAAAGAATTTGTACGTGATAATGTGGATATTGAAATACTTGAAGAATTGCTTTCTTTAGGCGGATTAGGAATCCAGTATTGTATAAAATCTCAAAAGGCCTATTCCAAATTACATGAAGTAATAGACGGACTGATTGAGGTAGATTATACTGAATTTAATGATAAATACAATCAGAGAGATAGTTTGGCAAGAAAGAAAATGAGGGATTTGGTTAATTCTGAAGCAAACAAAGTAACAAATGTATTTAGTACATTATTTGAGAGGTGAAAATCATGCAGGCTTACCCGGAAGTATATTTGAAAGATGTAGTTGAAAATCAGGGGAAACTTTTTGACATGGTAGCACAGCGGTTCCCAGACAAAGATACAGAAGATTTTATTAATGCTTATATGTTAAGTAAGACAAGAAAAAGTATTGATCAGTCTCAGGCATATGTTAATACTATGGACGCAAAAGAATTATGGACATACTTTAATGAAACAGAAAAATATCATTTAAAACCGGGAAAAGCAATGGAAGGCTTTATACCAGACTGGATTGGTGAGTTTTATGCTTATTATCAGTGGTATTTTAACATGCCTAGTTCTGAAATTATTTTAAAGATCCCAGTTACCTTTTTAGAAAAAGCATACTATGGGCTACATGACCTTGACCTGGAGTTGGCAGTTAAAAAGGTAGGTGAATCCTAATGAAGGTTGTATGTTTCCATAATCCCAATGAGGAAAACGGATACTTGAGTAATTGGTATATGTCCTCTTTTGTGATGGACAATATAACATTTTCCTCAATGGAACAGTATATGATGTACCAAAAGGCAAAAGCTTTTGGTGATTATAAGATCGCGACACAGATTCTGGAAACTCAGGATGTTGCTTATATTAAGACATTGGGGCGGCTTGTGTCAGGATATGATGATCATTATTGGAATGGAATCCGTCAGATCATCGTTTATGAAGGACTTAAAGAGAAGTTTTCTCAAAATACGGAACTAAAAAAAATGCTTACGGAAACCGGCAGTGCGGTATTGGCGGAATGTGCTGTTAAAGACCGTATTTGGGGAATTGGATTATCTATGAACGATCCTGATCGCTTTGACCGGAGCAAATGGCTTGGACAAAATCTTTTGGGGTATAGTCTTATGATGGTCAGGGAGCGTTTATAAAAATTGGAGGCAAAGAACCTATGAAAGAGCTGATTGGATACTGCGGTCTGGATTGCGAAAAATGTGACGCATACCTTGCAACGGTCAATGACGATGAAGCTTTGCGTGAAACAACAGCGAAACTGTGGGCTAAGTTAAATAACGCGCCGATTCTGCCGGAACATATTAACTGCCAGGGCTGCCGTGTGAACGGAGCAAAAACCGTATTTTGTGAGCATCTGTGTGAAATTCGGAAATGCGCTTTGGAAAAAGGCGTTTCCACCTGCGGCGACTGTTCTGAATTAGAAAACTGCGCTGCTATTGGGGCAATTTTCGAAAATAATCCATCTGCTTTAGAGAATTTGAAGAGATAGAACACATAGAATAACAAATTGGAAGTTGAGAAGGGAACGAGATCATTGTATAAAAGAGCATTGAAACTTCTTGAAATCAGATTCCTGCAAAGTGATGGATGTAATCCTGACTTTGCTGAATTGTGCCATGAGTTAGATATTTTTCTTAACGAACTTGTTGGCGGAGAGGAAAATCGAGCGGAATATATTCCATATAATCAACTGGAGGATATTCACGATGTTATTCTTGCATATGATGACAACATTCCGATTGGATGCGCTGCCTTTAAAAAATATGATAATGAATGTGCTGAAGTGAAACGTGTTTTTCTCAAACCAGAATACAGAGACAGAGGAATTTCAAAAAAACTTATGGCGCAGTTAGAGAACGCTGCAAAGGCAAAGGGATACCGCTATTTGATTCTGGAATCTGGAGAGCCGCTTGTAGCGGCCATGCATTGTATAAAAAGATCGGCTATGTAACTATTCCAAACTATGGCCCATATGCAGACATGCCCGATTCCATCTGTATGAAGAAAAAATTGTAAATCGGAAATGTGTGTAGGAAAAATGATGGTTAATTGAAAAATTAAATGCAACATCGTTTGTTGCACTAAGAATTACATGAGAGGGGAGCCATGGAGTTGCATCTGTAACTTCATGGTTTCTTTTTATGCCATTTTCCAGCATAGTGGCTTCTGTTCTGCCTTTGGATTGAGGGACCTATGAGCCGGAAACACCTCTGGTTGCAATCTCAGGCGGCAACAACTGTATCCACCGTAAGACCTGCCCGGAGTACCGGGAGGAGTCCCGCAGGGGAATCTCCCTGACGGAACAGGAGCTGAACCGGATCAATGATACCATTTCCCTCTGCTGAAGAAGGGACAGTCCCTTCCTACAACTTCATAAAATTTACAATGTGCATTTACAATTTCAATGTTGCATTTAGGATTTCAACTAACCCTAACCTGCCTTATTTTTTGCATCCATACAAAAAACACATTGAAAAGGATAAAAAATAGGTATTAGACATTGAAAGGGCGCCACACTATAATAAAAACAAAATCAGGAGGCGGTCTGCTAATCCTGGAAAGACCTGCTGGCAGAGAATGAATCAAAAAAACAAAATGAAATTGGAGGAAACGAAAATGGAACTGAAAACATTACCGAAAATCGCACTGGGCGCATGGGCCTGGGGCAACGATGGAACTTTTGGCGGGAAGCTGACCGATGAGGATCTGCGCCCTGTATTTGACGCGGCCATGAAGGCCGGCCTTAATCTCTGGGATACTGCGTATGTCTATGGCATGGGCACTTCCGAGAAAGTGCTGGGTGAGTTTCTGCGCACGGTGCCCCGTGACAGTTATCTCATCTCAGATAAATTTACGCCTCAGTGTGCGGATCCTAATGCGGAAAATGCGGTCATCGCTCTGTATGAAACCAGCGCGAAACTGTTGGGTACGGACGATATGGATATCTATTGGATCCACAACCCGGTGGGTGCACCGGAGTGGACAAGAAAGCTGATTCCTCTGGCAAAGAGCGGTAAGATCGGCCGCATCGGACTTTCTAACCACAACCTGGCGGAGATCAAAGAAGCCGCTGCCATCCTGGAGGCCGAGGGACTGAAGATTTCCGCGATCCAGAACCATTACAGTCTGCTGAACCGCTCATCCGAGACTTCCGGCATCCTGGATTACTGCAAGGAAAACGGGATCACATTCTTCTCTTACATGGTGCTGGAGCAGGGGGCGCTGTCCGGCAAGTATGACACCAGGCATCCTTTCCCGGCGGATTCTGACCGGGGGGCAGTGTACAATCCTATGCTGCCGCAGCTGGAAAAGCTGAATGGGGGTCTGAAAGAAATTGCAGATAAACACGGTGTGGCTGTTGCCCAACTGCCGGTGGCCTGGGCCATCGCCAAGGGGACTCTGCCTATCATTGGTGTGACCAAGGTGTATCAGGTAGAGGATGCCGCCAAGGCAGCCGCTCTGGAGCTTACTGCTGACGAGATTGAAACCATGGAGCGGCTGGCCGGCGAAACGTCCCTGAACGTTATTCGCTACTGGGAAAAAGAAATGAAGTAAGGAGGCGCTGACAATGAAAATCGTTGTATTAGAGGGAAGTCCCAATAAAAAAGGTTCTACTCACATCCTGGCGGACTGTTTCCGCCAGGGGGCAGAGGGCGCGGGGCACACTGTAGAGATGATCGATGTGGCCCACGCTAATATTCATCCCTGCACCGGTTGTATCCACTGCGGCTACGAAGGCCCCTGTGTACAGAAGGATGACGTGGAATCCATCCGTCAGAAGATTCTGGATGCCGATATGGTAGTGTTTGCCACACCTCTGTATTACTATGGCATGTCTGCCCAGTTAAAAATTATGATTGACCGTTTCTGTGCTTTCAACAGCTCCATTCAGCGCAAGCATATGAAGTCCGCCCTGCTGACCGTTGCCTGGAACAGCGATGACTGGACCTTTGAGGCCCTGGAAGCCCATTACAAGACGCTGGTACGGTATCTGAATCTTACGGATATGGGAATGGTGCTGGGGACTGGCTGTGGTACGCCGTCTATGACAGAGCACTCCAGGTTTCCCCAGCAGGCGTACAATTTGGGAAACCGGTTGAAGTAAGGCAAGCGGACTTGTTTACCCATTCTTTGCAAGTGTTAAGATAAAGGAGGCCGATGTTTTATGGAAACAGTTACACTCAGTAACGGCGTAACGATGCCGATGGAAGGCTTCGGTGTCTTTCAGATACCGGAGGAAATATGTGAACAGGTGGTGAAAGACGCCATTTCTGCCGGATACCGCCTGATTGATACAGCCAGTTCCTATCAAAATGAGAAGGCTGTGGGAAGAGCGATTCAAAGCAGTGGTATTCCCAGAGAAGAATTGTTCATTACCACGAAAGCATATATCCAGCAGATGGGATATGAGAAAACAAAAGCTGCTTTTCAGGAATCCTTGGACAATCTGGGGCTTACCTACCTGGATTTATATTTAATCCACATGCCCTTTGGAGATTACTATGGCTCCTGGCGCGCACTGGAAGAATTATATCAGGAGGGCAGGATCCGTGCCATCGGCGTGTGCAATTTCCTGCCGGACCGGCTGCTGGATCTATGCTATAACGCAAAGATTTTGCCCCAGATCGACCAGATCGAGCGCCATCCTCATTACCAGCGGTGGGAGGAACTCTCTCTGATGAAGGAACTGCATGTACAGCCAGAGGCATGGGCGCCTTTTGCGGAAGGTTTGAAAGGGATGTTTACGGAACCGGTACTGCTGGAAATCGCCGAAAAATATGGAAAGACACCGGCCCAGATCATCCTGCGCTGGAATGTGCAGCAGGGAGTTGTTGTTATTCCAAAAACTGTACATAAAAAGCGTATGAAGGAAAATATGGCTATTTGGGATTTTAACCTGGACAAAGAAGATATGGAAAAGATCGCCGCGATGGATAAGAATTGTCCATCCATGCTGGATACCCGGAAAGTCAGCGAGGTGAAACGGGTGTACGACTACTTGAACAACCCGGTGTTGACCAGCCTGTAATTTTGAAAGGAGCAACTGTCTTATGATGAATATAGAAGTAAATGGAGCAAATATTCAGGTAAAGCTGTATGACAACAGTTCCGCTCAGGCGGTAAAGGAACTGCTCCGGAAAGGCCCTTTGACGATTTCTATGAAGGATTATGCTCACATGGAGAAATTCGGCAGTTTTGGTGTGGAGCTTCCTACAAATGACCAACATATCACCACAGAAGCCGGCGATGTGATTTTATCAGAAGGAAATCTGTTAGTTATCTATTATGCGCCGAACACCTGGACATTTACCCGGCTTGGCAAAGTACAAAATCTGTCGGAATCTGAGCTGAAAAATGTACTGGGAAAGGGCAATATTACAGCTACATTGACGCTTGGCGATGATGAAACGGAAGAGGGCGCAAGGAAATGAGAACCGTTATTTTGGGAAAGAAAAGCCCACTGGCCGTCAGCGCGGTGGGGTTGGGCTGTATGGGTATGGTATCCGCGTATCCTCCCATCCCGGAGAAAAAGGATATGGTCCGGTTTGCCAGAGAGGCATTTGCAAAGGGAGAAACTTTTTTTGATACTGCTGAGGTTTATGGCCCTTACACCAGTGAGGAAATTTTGGGAGAAGCGCTGCGTGCAAATCAGGAATTGCTTGATTTCCTGGAGACCCAGGCCAAGAAGAAAGGCTGCACCATGGCACAGTTGGCTTTGGCGTGGATTCTTGCGAAGCGCCCGTGGATTGTTCCAATCCCGGGTACAACAAAGCTAAATCGGCTGGAAGAGAATATTGGCGCGGCAAATGTGAAATTTACTTCGGATGAGCTGACGGCGTTGAACGAAAAACTGGATCGGATTCAGATATATGGAGCCCGATACAATGCCCAACAGGAAAGCATGGTTGAAAAATGAGATTGGTTTCAACCTCATCAAAATCGCAAAAAAAATGCCGGTTGATTCTGGAGTTCCTTTAAATTTGTCTTAATCAGTAAAAGTAGAAGGAAATCAGGCCTCTTTTTGAGAAGCAGCTGGAAGCGTGTGGTGTTGACTATTTTGACTTCTATCTGATGCACTCTCAGACTGCTGATAATTTTGCTTATTTTAAGAAATGCGGGGCATATGAAGTAGCCCTTGAGTTAAAAGAAGAAGGGAAGATCCGGCATTTTGGGATTTCTTTCCATGACCGGGCGGAAGTCCTGGAGCAGATATTGACTGAGTATCCTCAGATTGAAGTGGTTCAGATTCAGTTCAATTATCTGGATTACGACGACCCGGCAGTAGAGAACGGAAAGTGCTATGAAGTATGCCGTAAACATGGGAATCCGAATGGTTCTGTCCGGAATGAGCAATCTTGAGCAGATGAGGGATAATCTTAATTGCATAAATGTGAGAAGATCTGTCCACAGCATCTATCTATTCGCACTTTACTAGAAGATGTAGCGAAAGAATTTGAAAAATAACAAATGACAGATAGGTGACGAAAAAATGAAGGTATTGGTAATCAACGGCAGTCCCCGTGCGAAGGAAAATTCAGATTTATTATGTGATGCGTTTATCCGAGGAGCGGAAGAATCTGGCAATCAGGTAGAGGAAGCCTCTCTGACGGGTAAAAGTATTTAATAATAGCCATTTGAATCGTCAGATGATAAGGCCCATAAGGGGAACTGAAAAATAGGGGGACAGGGAGTTAATAAAAGAAGAAAGGAATGGTCAATCAATATGAAAAAATTGCTATCGCTTTTATTATCCATGACACTGGTATTTTCTCTTGCTGCATGCAGCGGTGGGGCAGCCTCAAGTGAGGACGGAAGTTCTGAATCGTCTGTCAGTTCTTCTGGATCGTTTCCTGAAGTTTCCACCGCCTCTGAGGAAACCTTCGGTTCTGAAGCGCCGGAAGGATCAGCGGAATCCGGGGAAGATGCCGGCGGCACGCTCATTGCCTATTTCTCCTGGTCCGGCAATACAGAGCAGGTGGCGCAGATTATTGCTGAACAGACTGGCGGTGATCTCTTTAAGATTGAAACCGCTACCCCGTATACTGATGATTATAACACTCTTCTGGATATTGCCCGGCAGGAGCAGGCGGATGATGCCCGTCCGGAACTGGCTGCTCAGGTGGACGACTGGGACAGTTACGATGTCATCTTTGTGGGCTATCCCAACTGGTGGAGTGATGCCCCCATGGCGGTGTACACCTTTCTGGAATCCTATGACTGGAATGGAAAGACATTGATCCCCTTCAATACCAGCTCCAGCGGCGGCACGAAAAGATTTCCTGCCCGTGCCGCCGAATCATTGAAATTATATGGTGAGATGAATGAGTAAAAAGATAAACTTAACAAATGAATCCATGAAAACAGATCGTTCATTGATCGTTTCCTATTCCTATTCAGGCAATACCCATGAAATCGCCCGGGAACTTCAGGCAATGACCGGCAGTGACTGGTGTGAAATCCACCCCTGGCAGCCGTATCCCATGGCTTTTCCAGTGTTATTGGCGCAGATAAAACGAGAGATCCATTCTGGCTATCATCCCAGTCTTCTGCCAGGTACCAGGTCGCCGCAGCCTTATCCGGTTATTTTCGTCGGCTCTCCCAACTGGTGTGGGACGATTGCCCCGCCTCTGGCTTCCTGGCTGTCTAAAAATGATTTGTCTGGAAAAATAATTTTGCCATTTTATTCCCATTGCGGCGGGGCGAAAGGAAATCTCAGGGAGGATATTGCCAGGCTGTGTCCAAAGGCAGAAGTGGGGGAAGCTTTGGGCGTGATAGAGAATGGGGGACAAAATCTGACGATGATCCTGCAAAACTGGCTTGTAAAAGCGGACTGTGATAATCGACATAAGTTCCCTTTTCCTGTGTGCCTGGGCAACGGCTGATTCAGTTTTTTATCTACATGATCTGAAGCTGATAAAGCTTCTTATAAATTCCGTTTTGCTCTAAAAGCTCCTGGTGAGTACCGCTTTCACGGATCCGCCCTTTGTGCATGACAATGATCTTGTCCGCATGCTGGATGGTGGAGAGGCGGTGGGCTACCATAATGGTAGTGCGGCCGGTCATAAGCTTTTCAAGGGCTTCCTGGATCCACTGTTCAGTCTCTGTGTCAATGTTGGCGGTTGCCTCATCCAGGATCAGGATGGCAGGATCAAAAGCCAGGGTACGGGCAAAAGAGAGCAGCTGTCTTTGTCCGGCGGAAAAAGTAGCGCCTCTTTCAGAAACCCGTTCATGATACTGATCCGGCAGTTTTTCTATAAAACGGTCCGCATTGACCTCATGGGCGGCTTCCCGGATAGCCTCATCACTAATATTTTCATTGCGCAGCCGGATATTGCTGGATATATCTCCGGTAAACAGGAAAACATCCTGCTGTACCTGGCCGATGGCGGCCCGAAGCTTTTCTTTTTTTATCTTTCTTATATCAACGCCATCCAGGAGGATTTCCCCTTTTTGAATATCATAATACCGGCCGATCAAATTCAGGATCGAAGATTTCCCGGCACCGGTAGCGCCTACAAAGGCTACTTTTTGTCCAGGTTCGATCGTGAAACTTACATCCTTAAGAATATAATCCTCCCCGTCATAGGCAAACCATACATGTTTAAACTCGATCCGGCCTTTTACTGCACCTAGCTTTACCGGATCCTGGGGATCATTTACGGTCGGTTTTACATCCAGAAGGGTAAAAATCTTTTCTGCTGAGGCAATAGCAGACTGGAGGGTGGAAAACTGCTCTGCCAGATCCTGGATGGGTTCAAAAAAGGTATTAATATACTGGAGAAAAATATACAGCGTACCGATGGATAAGGTTCCGGCAAAAACGCTGGTGCTGCCGCCGGCAAGGACGATGACCAGGGCCAGGACAGAGAGCATATAAATACTGGGACGGAAAATGGCGAACACCATCATTTCCCGATAATTGGCCTGGTACAGTTCCTCACTTTTTTCGGCAAATTCATTATTTTTCTCTTTTTCCCGGTTAAAGATCTGGATGATCTTCATGCCGGAAATATTTTCAGACAAAAAGGTATTTAAAGCTGTGATCTTTGTCCGTGTGATCTGATAAGTCCTGCGGGAGATCCGTTTAAAGATGACTGTGAGGACAACCACGGCCGGAACAAGGACAAAAGAGAGCAGAGCCATTTTCACATCTAAAACAAGCATGACAACAGCCAGTCCCAGGATTTTGATCACATTTTTAAAAAGTTTGATCAAAATGTTGGAATACATATCGTTTAAGGCTTCCACATCGTTAGTAATGCGGGTTACGATCTTTCCCACAGGGGTCAGGTCGAAAAAGCGCATGGACAGGCTTTCCACATGGGTAAAAAGCTCATTGCGGATCGTATAAATGATCTTCTGGCCTGTGGACTGAAGAAGTACATACTGGATCCGGTTGCATACAAACAGCAAAAGCAGGACAACCACATACCGGGCCGCTGCCCACAAAACTCCGGTAAACCGCTGGGAAGCCATTTCTCCAGGTTCATAATCTCCGGTAATAAACTGGTCAATAGCATCGCCGATGAGGATCGGCTTGTACAGCTCCAGGACCGTGATGATCACTACAAGAACAAAGCAGAACGCCACAGTGAGCCAGTAAGGCTTCATATAGGACATCATGCGGATGACAGCATTTCCTTCATAATTCAACTCATCATCATCCTGTTTTTTTGTTTGAAACAGTTTCATCCTAAACCTCCTCACTCAGCTGCTTTTCAAGCTGTTGTTTTTCAAAAATATTCCAATACAGGCCATGTTTTGCCATAAGCTCCTCATGAGTGCCGTATTCGGCAACCATTCCCTCATCCAGCACAAGGATGTGATCCGCATTTTGGATGGTGGAAATGCGGTGGGCAATGATCAGTGTGGTTTTTCCATGGCGGTTAGCCTTTAGATTCGTTAAGATCTGTTCCTCTGTATCTGTATCTACTGCGGAAAGGGCATCGTCCAGGATCAGGATGGGCGCGTCTTTAAGCAGGGCACGGGCAATAGAGCTGCGCTGTTTCTGCCCGCCGGATAGGGTGACGCCCCGCTCCCCAACCATAGTTTGATAACCGTCTGGGAAGTCTATAATATTATCATGGATACAGGCGTCCATAGCGGCCTGCCGGACGGCATCTGAATCCTTATTTTCCACACCAAAGGCAATATTATTTTCCAAAGTATCTGAAAAAAGAAAATTATCCTGGGGAACATAGGCAATGTTTTGGCGCAGGACTTTTAGAGGGATTTCTGTCAGGTTATGCCCATCGATCTGTATCATTCCGGGATCGGCATCATAAAGGCGCATGAGCAGGTTGGCCAGCGTAGTTTTTCCGCTTCCCGTGCGTCCTAAAATGGCCAGAGTGCTTCCCTTTTCAACGTGGACGGTAAGATCGCTTAAGGCCTGAGTGTGCTTTTCCCCAGGATAAGAAAAGGTCAGGTGGTCAAAGGAAATATCTCCCTCAA
The DNA here is from genome assembly GCA_018713145.1 of Candidatus Scybalocola faecavium. Taxonomy (GTDB): domain Bacteria; phylum Bacillota; class Clostridia; order Lachnospirales; family Lachnospiraceae; genus Catenibacillus; species Catenibacillus faecavium. The sequence goes on along the minus strand of DVFP01000009.1, from coordinate 8,401 downwards.
GATTTTTAATAGGCAAAACATTTTCATTATCCACGATCTCCGGTTTTTCCTGGAAAATCTTCATAATACGGCTCATAGAGGCCAGTCCCTGAGACACATAGGTAATACAATCTCCTGCGGCGATCATGGGCCATACAAGCATGGCAATATAAGAATTAAATGCCACAAACTGTCCAAGGCTGATGGCCCCCACAATGGCAAGATAGCCGCCGTAAAGAAGGGTCAGCAGGCTGCTGGCGCCGACGATCAGGTCAAGGACCGGCAAAAACAAAGCCTGAAGCCGGACAACACGCATATTTTTGTCCTGATTGATCTGATTGATCCTGGCAAAGGCCATAAGCTCTTTCCGCTCCTGGACAAAGGCTTTGATGACCCGGATCCCGGACACGGCTTCCTGTACCTGGTCCGTCAGGTCGGAAAATGCCTGCTGTTTCCGGATAAAACGGCGGTGCATAACCTTGCCGTAAAAATAGTCCCCAAATATAATAAGGATCAGAGGCAGGGCAGCCACAAGGGTCAGTTTAATATCCACGTAAAAGATCATCTGGATCAGCACCAGGATCAGCATGACGGTGGCGTCAAAAGCGGTAATGACCGTTGGCCCCAGAAACATGCGCACCGACTGGAGATCATTGGTAAAATGGGCCATAAGGTCCCCGGTTTTATGTTCGTTGTAATAGTGCATGGACAGTGTTTCAAGATGGGCGAATAAGTCATTCCTCATTTCCTTTTCAATGGAACGGGATGAACCAAAAATAAAAAAACGCCAGAAAAAACGCCCGATAGCAATCACGGCACCAAGGATCAGTATCCTTAAGATCAGGCTCCAGATTTGATCCATATTTATAGCCTGGGCCTCAAGACCATCGGTGATCTCTCCGGTATAGCGGGGGATCAGGGCGTTCATCAGGTCTACGGCAAATAAGGCCCCGATACCAAGGATGTACGCAAGGCCGTGCCGCCCAACATAGCGGCTGATAAACTTTAGTTCCTTCATAATCACTTCTCCCTGTAGTTAAAGTATAAAAGGCATTATATACCATCGTTGGGGTTTGGGCAATATTCGGTTGCTAATTTCCTTGTTTCTTGTATAATGATGTTGGGGTCAAAAGGGATTTTGACCCCATGATGCCACGGATTTCTCCGCACTTCGTGCTCCCGAAATCCTAAAACACCTCAAATCCGCTCATTTTTCTGCGAAAAATGGCTCCTTTTCGGTGTTTTACGGGTCCCAAAGTCGCACTTTTTCATGCAAGCATGAAAAGTACGACATTTTGACCCTGGCATCATATAATAAAAGATAGAAAATGGTGGCGACTAAGGGGACGAAACGGCTGCCTGAAATGTATTAGGAAAGGTGTGTTCATACATGATAGATTTTACCAAAAAGATGCTGCCCATAGGAATGGAAGATTTTCGGGAAATACGTACAGAGAACTTTTACTATGTTGATAAGACCGGGATGATCCGCAATCTTTTAAGAAAATGGGGAAAGGTAAACCTTTTTACCCGTCCCAGGCGTTTTGGAAAATCTTTAAATATGAGTATGCTTAAAGCGTTCTTTGAAATCGGCAGTGATAAGTCTATATTTGACGGGCTGGAAATATCCTCTGAAAAGATGCTTTGTGAAAAGTATATGGGACAGTTTCCGGTAATTTCCATTACTTTAAAAAATATTTCCGGCTTGGATTTTAGGGAAGCGTATACGGCGCTGCGCCGGGTAATTGGAATGGAAGCGCGCCGTTTTAGCTGTCTGGAAAAAAGCAATCGATTAAGTGACGGTGATAAGGATCTATACAGGGCCCTGACGGATACAAGGAACGGAAATTTTACCATGTCCGATGAAGTCCTGGTGGACAGTCTGCGTACATTGTCTCAGCTTTTGGCTAAACATTATGGAAAAAATGTTATTATTTTAATTGATGAGTATGATGTTCCTCTGGATAAAGCGTTCCAGGGCGGCTACTATTCGGAAATGGTTACATTAATTCGTAATCTATTTGGAGGGGCGTTAAAAACAAATCCGGATCTGCATTTCGCGGTGCTGACAGGCTGCCTGCGTATTGCCAAGGAAAGTATCTTTACCGGACTGAATAATTTTAAGATTTTTTCAATTACGGATTTTGCCTGTGATTCTTCTTTCGGTTTTACAGACAGTGAGGTCAAAGAGCTGCTGTCTTATTATGGATTTGAGGACAAGTACAGCGCGGTCAAAGATTGGTATGATGGATACCGTTTTGGAGATGCCCATGTCTATTGCCCATGGGATGTGATCAACTATGTGGATCAGCTCCAGGAAAATGAAAATCTCCTTCCTCAAAATTACTGGGTCAATACCAGCGGAAATGATGCGGTCCGCTATTTGATCCAAAAGATGGGAAACGGCGTTTTGAAAACGGAAATCGAACGGCTGATTGCCGGAGATACAGTGGAAAAGGAAATCCGTGAGAATTTAACCTATAATGAGATATACTCTTCTTTAAATAATGTATGGAGCCTGCTGTTTATGACTGGTTACTTAACGCTGCGCAGCCCATGGAGCGGCGGCCGCATGGAAATTGCTATTCCTAACCTGGAGATCCGGAGTATTTTTGTTGACCAGATCATGGAAATGTTCCAGGATGAGGCGGCAAAGGACGGCACATTGCTGCAGAAATTTTGCGACGCCCTGGAAAATGGGGAAGCAGCAGAAGTTGAAGCGCTTTTTACCTCCTATTTGCAAAAAACTATCAGTATCCGGGATACCTTTGTGAGAAAGCCCACGAAGGAGAACTTTTATCACGGAATCCTTTTAGGTATCCTGGGATATAAAGACGGGTGGTATTTAAGATCTAATAAAGAATCGGGAAATGGTTACAGCGACATTACCATCTGTGATAGTGATAAGGATTTAGGCATTATTATCGAAGTTAAATATGCCCAGAATGGTCAGGTAGATCAGGTGTGCCGGGAGGCGCTGATCCAGATGGACAAGAATGGGTATGGAGATGAATTAAAAGAGGAAGATTGCCATACCATATTAAAATATGGAATCGCCTGCTATAAAAAAACGTGCAGGGTGCTTATGGAAAAGGAAAGCGTGTAGGATGCAGCTGTTGAGCGGCTATTCCCGTAGGGAGGCTGTTTTAAGAGATAGATAAAAAAGTAATCCCCTGATACAGGATGAAAAATCTTGTGTCAGGGGATTTTTTGTCCCATTTTGGAAGTGTTTTGGAAACTTGTGCTGTATATATTAAAAGAAAAGCAAAAGAAGAGGCTGAATATGGATTCCAAGAAATTATATACACAAATAGAGGAAAAAGATGAACAAATATTTTTCGCTTTCTGGAAAGATCATCTGAGATTATTTTATAAAATTGCCCAGACCATTATGCTGCCAAAATGCTCAGAAAGTGATATAGAAGACTGTTTGCAGGAGTCAATGATTTATATGTGGAAGCATTTGAAGGACTATGATCCTGAAAGATATTCTTTGAAAAACTGGGCAAGTATGATCGTTGCCAGCCGGGCCAAAAACTGGATCACATCTTCCATAAGACATGACCGTAAAATGGAAAAAATCCAGGAACATTTTTATAAAAATGTCTCCGTTATGGAATCATCAGAGGAAAGTTATTTGGCAATGACGGCACAGGAAAATTTAATGGACCTGTTTGATACTCTTTCTTATCCGGCGGAAATCATTATGAAACTGCGGTACATTTATGGACAAAAGCCGGGACAGATCGCGGACTTTTTAAATATGTCAGTGAAACAGGTTGATAATTGTATTTATAAAGCAAAACAAACCTTAAAGAGGAGGTGGAAGCGTGAACAGGAAAACCATTGAAGACTGGCTGGATCAGGTGGAGCAGGATCCCAGATTTAAAGAGCCGGATGAGAAAATGGCAGAGCGTATTTTTAAAAAGGCATTTGAACAAGTCCCAGATTCTGGAACAATCCAACCAGAAAAACCAAAAGTGGGAAAGGGAAAGAAAGTAAAACATTGCCGTTCTGTGTCCAGGTGGAAAGCGGCTGGAATAATTATTGCTGTTGCAGCTGCTTTAATGATACCAACAGTAACCTATGCGACCATAACAGGCCGTATCTCCGGCGCTTTTTGGCCGTCCCCTGAAGTGGAGAAAATGATCGACAGGGAAAATCCGGTAAGGGAGCCTTTGGACGTTCCGGAAACTGAGGTAGAAACAGACCAATTTGCCAACAGTAGTATTCTTAATGAAAATTCGTATCCCCATCCGGAACTGCTGGGAATAGTGACAGATGTAGCTATGGAACCTGTAAATGAGGGGTATTTTTTGTCGGGAATCGTATTTGATCGAGAAAATACTATGGTATTGACCAAAGAAGATGGGGAAGGATGGCAGTTGGAAGAAGGGGATGAGTTGAGTATTTCTGTTTCTATTGATACAGAGTTTGCTGCCAGTGAAGAAGATGGGGAGTATATTCTTTTTGGGTATGCCTTGAATGGAATATATACCGATCAATTTTGTGAAAGAATTTCAGATTCATTATATACGTTTACTTTTACAGCTCCAGAAACTGGCGAATATTATATGTGTCTGGAGAATCTTTCAGCAACATATATAAAGATAACTCACTTAGAAATTTCCTGAAATTTTTCAGATACATTTAGACACTATAATTATTTATATCAGATGGCCTAAAAAGAATGGCCCAAAAGGAGGAAGTGAACAGTATCCTACAGTGTGCGACAGTATGATATGGGCGCCCTATCTGTTTATTGCCGGGGGCCGGCTGATCCTGGCGTTGAAAGCTATCCTTTTGTTTTTATTTGGGGTCATGTGGAGCGAGTTTTCACTTCTTATATCCCAGCTTGTGAGAAACCGGTATGCGGCCTTTGTCCTGCCCTTTATTATATTTGAAATGCTTTGGCTGATCGTAGGCGGCTCCATATTTAATCCCATATTTCTTATACGAGGTGATTTTGAAAATACATATCCTTTGTGTACGCCTTATGTGGTGGATATTTTTTATATTACTGTGCTGGTGATCCTGAATTTTTCGTTGCTTACGCGGCACAAAGGCTTTGGGAACGGCGGTCTTGGATAAAGGAGGAAACTATGAAAGGATTTTTGAAGATCATTCATATTTTAAAAGGCCAGCTTCTTGCCAGTTTTTGTGAAGTCCGCGTATGGATAGGGTATGCCATCGGGATCATGGTAGCTCTTAAAGGAGAGTATGTGTTCCGCCAGTATGCGGGAGAACGGGTTTTTCAGATGTTTGAGCCTTATATTATGAATTTTCAGACTGTGGGAAATGTAACATTAATGCTTTTAGGATTTGTGATCGTCATTTCAGACGCGCCCTTTATTAATCAGCGGTCAGCCCTGACCCTTTACAGGACATCCAGGGGCCAGTGGTTTTGGGCAATGACCTTGTACATAACGGTTCATAGTGTGATGTACTTTGTAATTTCTGTGGCAGCGTCCGCGATCTTTAATATAGGACAGGCCTATGCCGCGAATTTGTGGAGCCGACCTATGGACAACCTGGCCCGGTTTCAGTCTACAGAGGCGCTGGTGAAATGGAACCTTGCCAGCCCGGGAGAACTGCTTGTAACAGAGTATTCCCCTTACAGAGCGCTGTTTTTTACATTGCTGCTCATATGGCTGTACAGTCTGATCCTGGCAGAACTGTTGTTTTTGCTGAATGCCCGGTTTAATAAGGCTGCCGGGACCATCGCAGCGGCAGCGGTCCACGCCATTGGATATATTTTAATGTTTGACGGGATAACATTTATCGGAAAGAATTTATCCTTATATTATCACGGATTATTTTCCAATCATGTCAGCGGCAGTATCTCGATTGTAACCTCTGTGTGTTATTTGCTTTTAGTGCTGTGTATCCTGTTATTTACCGGACCGGCCCTTCTTTCCCGGGCGGATTTTTCTGTGTTGGCAGGTGAGAAAAGTGGGTAAAAAGACCAGATTGTTTTGGGCGCTCCTTTTGGCGGCAGGACTGATCTTTCTTAATATAGCCTGCGCCCATGGGGCGGATTATTCCGCCTGGGGAAGTATGGAATACTTTGGCGGACCGGGCCATGAGTCCTATGATCCCCTGACCATGATGTGGTGGCTGCTGATCTTTACCCCGGTCTGGGCCCTTGGAGGCGCCTGGCTGGATATGGAAAGGCAAAGCCTTGGCCTTCGGGCCCTGCGGTACAGGTCGGTTTTTGCCTGGTGGCGTCCCCTGATCCTGGGGCTGTATGGGATGAATGTGTGTTATTTTATTATTTTCGGATGTTTGCTAAAGCTCTGGGATTTGTGGGATGGCCAGACGATGATGGCTGTTTTTTCCATGGCCTTTCATTCCCTTTTTATGACCGGGATCATGACAGTGATATTTTTGACCCTGAAAAATGCTGTCGTGTCCTTTATTGTTCCGGTGTTGTGTGAAGCCGTGTCAACGATAATTTTAAGCCTTGGGATGCCTCCGGCCCTCCTGCCTTTGGTGTGGGGAATGTACCGGTACAGCCATGACATTTTCGGGGATAAAGGATTTTCTATAGCAGCCGTTTTTGAGGTTACATTGGTTTTTGCCGCCGCGCTTTTGCTTTTCCCCCTTATAAAAAGATTCAGAAGACTGGCCTTGAGACTGCTGGTGTAGAGAGGAGGACGAAAGATGGGAGAGAAACAGATCCCGTTAATTGAGATTAAAAATGTCAGTAAAAAATTTAAAAATGAACAGGTGCTGGATGGGATCAATCTGTCTTTGTACGATGATAAAATTTATGGCTTTGTAGGAAGGAACGGTTCAGGAAAATCCGTACTTTTTAAAATGATCTGCGGCTATATTCTGCCGGATGAAGGAAAGATCATTGTGGAAGGCAAGGAGATCGGAAAGGATGTGGATTTTCCCCAGGATCTTGGGGCGCTGATCGAGAATCCTGGATTTATATGGTACCAGTCCGCTTATGGAAATCTTTTGTATCTGGCAAAGATCCGCAACCGGATTTCCGGCCAGGAAGTCAAAGAGGCTATCCGACAGGTGGGACTGGATCCTGAAAATAAAAAATGGGTAGGCAAGTATTCTCTTGGAATGAAGCAGCGCCTTGGCATCGCCCAGGACATTATGGAAAAGCCATCGGTTTTGATCCTGGACGAGCCTATGAACGGCCTGGATGAAAATGGGGTGGAAGATATTCGCCGCCTGATCCTTGAGTATCGCCGCCCCGGCCGGATCATCCTTCTCACCAGCCATAACCGGGAGGATATTGATACTTTGTGTGATAAAGTCTTTTATCTTAAAAGGGGAAAAGTGTCGGAAGAGGCGTAACAGTTAAAAACAATTAAAAAGCCAGCTCCCCAAATTTAAAGATGGATTTAAAGCCAGCAGGCCGGAGAGATTAATGCTCCGGCCTGCTGTATATTTTTAACTTTTTTTCGCTATAAAGAAAATTCCAATAATCGCAATAATAAAGATCAAGGGTGCTGCTCTGACAAACAGCCATTCAAATGCATGAAAGGCCACTCCCAGGACAGCGGTTTCCGGGTCGCTATAGTCCCAGCCCAAATAGGGGCTATTTAAAAATCCTAAGGCTGCGAAAATGATTACGATAACTGCACATAATGAAATCAGCAGCCAAAGAATAATTTTTCTTCTTGCAGTTTTTCTGTGTGCCAGCTGCAAATTGATCACCTCCAATTTTTCGGAAATCGCTTTCAGACTATCTGCCTTAGTTTCAGTAACAGTTTCTCCCAGCAGTGTACTTACAGGCGTTTCAAGGGCTTCTGATATAGAAATCAGCATATCAGAATCGGGAACGGACAGTCCGGTATCACATAGTTAAAGATATTGGTGTCATTTAATCAATTTTGCCGATAAAGCGGTAGAAGATTTCTACCTCCTGTTCCCGGCTTCCGTCCTCACCTTTGGCCGCTTCATGGACAACGATTTTTTCAATCAGCGTATTCAAAAGTTCGGCGGTCAGTTCTGTTGGATTGACGCACTCTTTCATCAAGGCAATCCATTTTTCTGCGTCTGCGGCGTTCTGGCTTTCAGTGGCGATAGCGGATTGAAGCTGTTCAATCTTTGCGTCCAGTTCAGCCTGTTCGCTTTGGTACTTCCCAGACAGCATAGAGAAGTTGTATTCCGTGATACGCCCCGCCGCCCAGTCCTCATACATCCGGGCAAACAGGGTATCGACTTCGGCTTTCCGCTTCTCTGCCTTTTTCAGTTCTGCGGCCTGCTTCTTTCTTGCGGCGGCCTGTCCCTTATCAGTGGCATTTAACAGCCGCTTCAAGAGCCGTTCTTCATCATGCTGTACCAGCCCCGACCAGTATTGCAGACGGGAGAGGACATAGGCGTAAAGCACATCATAGCGGATATAGTGCATGGAGCATTGGCGTGTGCCCTGTCCGTACTTGCTACAATGATAATG
>DVFP01000002.1 GCA_018713145.1 Candidatus Scybalocola faecavium | reverse complement strand
GGAATCACATGAGCCTCATAACCTTTTGGAAGCTCCATGGCGATTCCCAGAGGGATCAGACGGAACTCTCCGGCCTTCATCTCCACATCCTCTGCTGCCCGCAGATCGATCCAGTCGGATTTGCCGTCAATATACTGAAGCTTCTCAATATCATCATAAAAATATTTTATACGGATTTTTTTCATAGTATTTAAACTCTCCTTTTGACTTTAAAAGACGCTGCCAAGGATAAGCCCCGTTAAATCACCCTATGTTTCGCCTACCTTTCCGACAGCGTCTTTTATTATAAATGATACAGCCCCGTATCGCAAGGCAAAATCTCTATGCATGACATATATTGGTAAACTCACTGATCTCCCGGTTTGTGGTACACAGATCCTCCACGCTCAAATCATGAAGTCTTTCATGGCCGGTGATCCGGGCAAACATCCGCAGCTCCTCCAGGGATACCTTAAGATAATTGGCCACTCTCTGAGCCGCCGCGTCCTCCTTTAAGCGCACCCTAAGATCCGGATCCTGGGTAGCCACACCTACCGGACACATGCCGGTGCCGCAGATCCGGTACTGCTGGCAGGCCATGGCCATTAACGGCGCTGAGGCCACAGCAATGGCATCGGCTCCCATGGCAATAGCTTTGGCAAAGTCTGAGGATACCCGAAGTCCTCCGGTAATCACCAAACTAATATCTGAGTGAATACTGTCCAGATATTTTCTTGCCCGGTACAAAGCGTAAATGGTCGGCAGGCTTGAAGAATCTCTTAAAAATAAAGGCGATGACCCGGTAGCTCCTCCCCGTCCGTCAATGGTAACAAAATCCGGTTCTGCATAGGCGCAGAAGGCCAGATCCCGCTCTATATGTCCTGCTGCGATCTTAATGCCAATAGGCCGCCCCTGAGAGGCCATACGAAGCTGATACACCAGCGCCTTTAAATCTTCCTTTGTCTCAATCCCGGGAAATCTTGAAGGGGCCACAATATCCCTTCCCATCGGCTTATTCCGGATCCTGCTGATCTCCGGCGTCACCTTTTCTGCCGGAAGGTGTCCGCCCATCCCCGGCTTGGTCCCCTGTCCGATCTTGATCTCAATAGCATCTGCTGCCTGGAGATTTTCCGGATTTACGCTGTAAAGATTCCCTACATATTCAAAAATATATTTATCCGCTGCTGCCATTTCCTCCGGCAAAATGCCGCCCTCACCGGAACACATGGCGCTCCCGGCCATAGCGCTGCCCTTGGCCAGAGAAATCTTTGCTTCCCGGGATAGCGCCCCAAAAGACATATGGGATATGTACACCGGATTTTCCAGGATCAGAGGCTTTTTCGCTTTTTTCCCGATCACTGTCGTGGTATCCACCGGAGCATGCTCATCTAAAGGCATAGGATCCAGTTGGGCCCCTAAGATAAGAATATCATCCCACCCGGGCATCGGCAGCTGGGTCCCCATGGCCGCATGGATACTTTTCCCGTATACGGCCATTTCATGGATTTCTTCCATGTAACGGCATTTTGGATCATGACGCACATACTCCCGTGGATACTCCAGGGTTGACGTTTTCTCAGGCATAGGTCCTGCATCTTCCACCGGCTCATAAATAGAAAAAGCCGCTGCCGGCTGATGACAGACCGGACATTCCTTAAGCTGGGAAAATGGCTTTCCTTCCTTTTCTTCATCATAGATAAACCCACATACATTACACTTGTACATTGCCATAAAAAAACACCTCCGTCTTGGCTATGATAAGCATACCGGAACCTGTCCGGCCTCTTTAGTCTATCATATCCAAAACAGAGGCATAAGTCAAAAGTTATTTAATATCCTTCCATGAGCACTGTTTCACCTTTTTCAAGGGAGGACTTCACATCAATCGTGCGCTGGTTGGCTGAACCTTTAAACCTTAAGGCAACGCTTTTTTGCTCTTCAATAAATGGTCCGTCCACTAAAACATCGATATAGGAAAGAAATTCCCCGGTCTCCGGCCAATCCTTTACCATGCGGCCCTTAACATCCCTATCGAAATCATAGCCGGTAAAACACCATACATCCTTATCCGGATATTCCTGGCGGATCCGGCGCAGCAGGGGAAGAAGTCCCTGCTGGTTGGTATGCTCCATAGGCTCTCCCCCAAGAAGGGTGATCCCCTTTACATAATCCGGTTTAAGATATTCAATGATCTTTTCAATCTCCTGTTCTGTGAAAGGGCTGCCATACTTAAAGTCCCAGGTCACCTGATTAAAACAATTTTTACAGTGGTGGGTACATCCGCTGACAAACAGAGATACCCGCACACCGGGGCCATTGGCCACATCATACTGCTTTATATCTGCGTAATACATTCCCAAACCTCAATTACAGATGGAGCACACGGCTCTTGATCTCCTTTGTCTTTCCTACGTTCCAGAAATTCTCTCCCAGATAGCCGCAGGTCCGGCGGGTTACATTCATCTTGGAATGGTCTTTATTTCCGCACTGTGGACACTCCCACTCAAGATCATCATTTATCATGATCTCTCCGTCATAGCCGCATACATGGCAATAGTCTGACTTTGTGTTAAACTCAGCATACTGAATATTATCATAAATAAACTTCACCAATTCTTCCAAAGCCTCCAGGTTATGGCGCATATTTGGGATTTCCACATAGGAAATAGCGCCGCCGGAGGAAATCTTCTGGAACTGGCTTTCAAAGGTAAACTTGCTGAAAGCGTCAATCTTTTCCCGTACATCTACATGGTAGGAATTGGTATAGTAGCCTTTATCTGTCACATCCTTGATCACACCAAAACGCTCCAGGTCAATCCGTGCAAAACGATAGCACAGAGATTCTGCCGGTGTGCCGTAAAGGCCAAAATGAATACCGGTCTCAGCCTTCCATTTGTCCGTGGCAGCTCTCATGTGATTCATGACTCTTAAAGCAAACTCCATGCCTGCAGGATCTGTGTGGCTCACACCCTTCATCAGCTTTGTTACTTCATAAAGACCGATATATCCCAGAGAAATGGTGGAATAACCATTATGGAGAAGCTTGTCAATAGGCTCACCCTTTTTCAAACGGGCGATAGCGCCATACTGCCAGTGAATAGGGCTAACATCCGATAAAGTACCTTCCAGGGCCTCGTGACGGCACATAAGAGCCTCATAGCACAGCTCTAAGCGCTCATCCATAAGTTTCCAGAACTTCTCTTCGTCCCCCTTGGCCAAAATGCCGATCTGAGGCAGATTCAGGCTGACAACACCCTGATTAAAACGTCCCTCAAACTTATAGTTGCCGTTTTCGTCCTTCCATGGTGTCAGGAAGCTGCGGCATCCCATGCAGCTGAATACGTTACCTTCATAATTTTCCCGCATCTTTTTGGCAGAAATATAATCCGGATAAAGACGCTTCGCAGAGCAGCGCACAGCCAGTTTTGTAATATAGTCATACTTTCCGCCTTTTAAGCAGTTATGCTCATCAAGAACATAAATCAGCTTTGGAAATGCCGGTGTTACATAAACGCCTTTTTCATTTTTAATCCCTTCAAGACGCTGTCTTAAGATCTCTTCAATGATCATGGCATTTTCCTTAACATATTCATCATTAGGATCAAGATTTAAAAACAGGGTCACAAAAGGTGACTGGCCGTTTGTTGTCATAAGGGTATTGATCTGATACTGGATGGTCTGAACGCCGGACTTTAACTCGTCTTTAAGGCGCATCTGGATCATCTGCTCTTCCACTTCATCACTTAAAGTATCCCCAAAGGCTTCTTTAATGGCCTTTTTATATTTATTATAGCTTTTTCTCAAATACTTGCCTAAATGGCGCACGTCCACAGACTGGCCGCCATACTGGCTGCTGGCAACTGCGGCAATGATCTGGGTCATGACAGTACATGCCACCTGAAAGCTTTTAGGGCTTTCAATAAGTTTTCCGTTCATTACAGTGCCGTTATCCAGCATATCTCCAATATTGATCAGACAGCAGTTAAAAATCGGCTGAAGAAAATAATCCGCATCATGAAAATGAAGTACGCCCTCTTCATGTGCTTTGGAAATCTTCTCCGGCAGAAGCAAACGCTTTGTCAGGTCCTTAGAAACCTCGCCTGCAATCAGATCACGCTGAGTAGAGGCAACAATGGCGTTTTTATTGGAATTTTCCTCCATAACGTCCTTATTGCTGTTTTTGATCAGGCTTAAAATGGATTCATCTGTAGTATTTGCCTTACGCACAAGCTCTCTCTCATAGCGGTAAATAATGTAAGCCTTTGCCAAAGCAAACTTTCCCTCAGCCATAAGTTTCTGCTCAATAATATCCTGAATATCCTCTACAAGCATGCGCTTCCGGTTGCGGCTTTCCACATAATCAGCAATTGCTTCGATCCCCTGGTCGTTGATCTTTTCATCATCTGTCACATCTCTGTTTGCCTTGCTGATGGCAGTTACAATCTTGCTGCGGTCATAATCCACTTCCCGCCCGTCTCTTTTGATAATCTTCATACTACAAACGCTCCTTCAATATCTATCCCCGGCAGAACCCCCTGCCGGCCCCAGGGACATCACCTGTAAGGTCCCCTCATGGGTATGTTTATTCTTTCTCTTTTGTCCGCGTTCAATTATATCACCTGAGTATCCAAAAATCCACAAGAAAAATATACAAAATATAGTTTTTTATTAAAATGTAACACTAGATATAGTATAGCCTGTTTATTCCCGTTTTATGCCCGCTTCCGCCGGATACATCTGTGAGACATTTTTACTGTCTCAAATTTGTCAACATGGCAAATGTCACAAAAATATGTAGATTGCACTTTTGCTTTAAAAGTGCTAACATAAGTTCCGGAAAATTTACAAAAGAAGGAGCATTATGTTATGGAAAAGTCCACCACCAAAACCAGCTTTTTTACCAAAGACCGGGGCTTTTATAAAACACTGTTTAGCATGATGATCGTTGTAGCCCTTCAAAATCTTGTAGCCTACAGCGTCAATATGGCGGACAATATTATGCTTGGCGGTTATAATCAGGCAGCCCTTTCCGGTGCTGCTACTGTCAATCAAATCTTTTTCATGGTCCAGCAGGTTGCCCTGGCCATTGGCAATTCCCTTGTCGTCCTTGCCTCCCAGTATTGGGGCGAACAGCGGGTACAGCCCATACGCACCCTTACCGGCATTGCCTTAAAGCTTGGCCTTATTTGCAGTATAATCATCATTGCGTTGTGTCTGTTTATCCCCCGTCCGATCCTTATGCTTTTTACCACAGACCCGCAGATCATTGAAGAAGGCCTGGGATACCTTTCCCTGATCCAATGGACATTTATATTATTTATCATTACAAATATCCTTATGGCGGCCCTGCGCAGTGTAGGCACTGTAAAAATATCTTTTTACACATCCGTTGTATCTTTGATCGTTAATGTGGCCATTAACTATACTTTGATCTTTGGTCATTTCGGTTTTCCGGAAATGGGTGTAAAAGGTGCCGCCATTGGAACCTTTGTGGCCCGTATTATAGAATTTGTCATTGTCCTTGTCTATATGATCAAAATCGACAAAAAACTTTGTCTGTTTTCCGGAGGCTTGTTCCACATCAGCCCCCAGCTTCGGAAGGACTATACAAAAGTTACTGTTCCTGTCATGCTTTCCCAGGTATTGTGGGGCGTATCCGTTCCCATGCAGACAGCCATCCTCGGGCATTTGTCCGCTGACGCCATTGCCGCTAACTCTGTCGCCACTACATTTTATCAGTATTTAAAGGTTATCGTCATTGCCATGTCCTCTACCTGCAGCGTAATGATCGGCAACGCCATTGGCCGAGGAAAAATGGAACGGATCAAATCTGATGGCCGGACCCTCTCAGTGATTACTGTAATCATTGGTCTCATCCTTGGAATCATCCTGTTTTTACTTCGTTATCCCCTGCTGTCCTTTTACAATCTGTCAGAGGAAGCTACACGCCTTGCCATTAACCTGATCTCTATTATGAGTGTTGTTATGGTAGGTATGTCCTACCAAATGCCGGTCAGCTACGGGATCATCCAGGGCGGCGGTGATGCTAAGTTTAACATGGCTATGAATATGATCAGCACATGGGCCATTGTCATGCCATTATCCTTTATGGCTGCCTTCTGGTGGAAACTGCCTGTAGAACTGGTGGTTTTATGTATCCAGTCAGACCAGATTTTTAAAGGGCTGCCCACGTTTATACGTTTCCGCAGTTATAAATGGATCAAAAAACTGACCAATACGGAAAATAATGCCTAAAAATGACTTTTCGGGCTGTGAAACAAGAGATTAAAAAAGCTCTGATATGCTCCCTCCTAAGCGGCAGGTTTTTATGATTTTACCTGTCTGCCTGGAAGGGAGCATATCAGAGCGGTTCCCTCATTTCACAGCCCTAATTTTTTATTTTACGGGATATTTTATAGCCCTGATCGTTGATCGCTCATTAATACGATGAAGATGATGAAACTGATGAAAGCGAGAAAAAGTCAATATACCAGCTGCCATCTACCTGAACCAGTGTCAGTACAACCTGACCTACATTGCTGCTGCCATTGGCATCTACAACAAGATCAAGGTCAATATACATACCATCATCAATAAAATCATCCGGCGTAGAAAAATTTGCCATATACTGGCTGTTCAGTTCCGCAATTTCTGATTCTGTCAAATCCTGTGTTCCATAAACTTCATAGCTCACGGAATAATCGTCTCCAAACTTCTCAGAAAATGCTGATTCCAACTCCGATTGCAGCGTACTCTCATACACAGATATAATTGAATCATAGTCCATGCCCATCATATCCATGGCTTCACCGGCCTCACTGTTTTTTATAGCTGCCTCCAGTGGTACTGTATCTAACATAGCCACAATATCTCTATTATTAATGGCACTGATCAGATTCTTTACCGGCTTTTCATATCCCGGGGTCCGGGTCAGAAGAAAAATAACGACAACGGCAACAATGGCAATAACCACCACTGCACCGCCAACAGAAAGTCCGATGATCTTTCCTTTACTCATCTTCTTCTTTTCTTTGGCCTTCTTCTCCTTAGAAGGCTTCACTTTATTTTTCCCATTAGCCATATTTTCCTGGCCATAGCCACCCATCTGCTGGCCATAGCCGACGGTCTGCTGGCCGTAGCCACCCATCTGCTGACCATAGCCGCCAGTCTGCTGGCCGTAACCTCCAGCCTGCTGACCGTAGCCGACGGTCTGCTGGCCGTAGCCACCCATCTGCTGACCGTAGCCGCCAGTCTGCTGGCCATAACCTCCAGCCTGCTGACCATAGCCGACGGTCTGCTGCTGGCCGTAGCCGTTGCCCTGCTGCTGACCATAACCAACGCTTTGCTGCTGGCCATAACCGCCGGCCTGCTGCTGGCCGTAACCGCTGCTTTGCTGCTGACCATAACCGCTGGCCTGCTGCTGGCCGTTGCCGTTGCCCTGCTGCTGACCGTAACCGCTGCTTTGCTGCTGGCCGTAGCCGTTGCCCTGCTGCTGACCATAACCAACGCTTTGCTGCTGGCCGTAGCCGTTGCCTTGCTGCTGGCTGTAGCCGCTGCTTTGCTGTTGACCGTAACCGCCGGCCTGCTGCTGGCCGTAACTGCCGGCCTGTTGGCCGTGACCATTGTCCTGCTGGCTATAGTTAACATTTTGCCGGTCATATTCTCCTCCGGAAGCAGCCTGACTGTCAGCCGGACCGAAGCTGCTTTGTGTATTTGTATTATAATGAGGACCTTCCTGCTCCCTTGGATTTTGTATCTTATGAAACTTTGGCTTGTTGCTTTGGCTTAAAACTACGGTCGCCTCTGCCTCATCATAATCCTCAATCGCATCATAAGTATCCTTTTCCTCGTGTTCCTCTGTTTTTACCGGCATTTCCGGCACAACAGGCGTGGTTTTCGTCCCACAATACGGACAAAACAGGCTGTTATCATCAATCGACTTTCCACAATTTTTACAAAACATTTTCCCCTGTCTCCCTTTCCTAAACTAAAAATTTTTTCAAAAACTGCTGATAGCAGTTCATCCAACTGAGCCATCACAACGAGTAAGTCATACACAAATTATAAAATCATAAAAAACTTTTGTAAAGCCTTCCCGCAAATTTTAAATCCCCCATTACGCCATAAGTTACGTTCTTACTTCTCAGGCATCGAAACAATTATATTACTTCACCTTTCCCAGTTCTACATTTTTTTCATATCCGGCTTTAACAGCCTCGATAGCTGCTGATCGGAAGCCCATTTCTTCCAATTTCGCCACACCAGCGATCGTAGATCCTGCAGGTGAGCACACAGCATCTTTTAACTCTCCGGGATGTTTTCCGGTTTCCAAAACCATGGCCGCCGCTCCAAGAACTGTCTGGGCAGCATAAGTCATCGCCTGGCTTCTTGGCAATCCGGTCATAACACCGCCATCTGCCAGAGCTTCAATAAACATATAAACAAATGCCGGTGAGCATCCGCTGACCACAGTAAACTGATCCATGAGATTTTCCGCCAGTCGTTCAACCCGCCCTGCATCAGAAAGAATTTTCATAACATCCCGGACGGCCTCTTCTTCTACTTCAGGCCCGGCCGCAATAGCTAACATTCCCTTTCCAATAGCTGCCGGTGTATTTGGCATTACCCGGATCACCGGAAGATTTTCCCCGCAGGCAGCCAATTTTTCTTTAAGATATGCGATCTGGATTCCGGCGGCAATAGAAACAATCACCTTTTTCTCTCCCCGGTCAAGACAATCCTTTAAGGTCAATGCGATCTCTTCCAAAACGCTGCCCATAACCTGTGGCTTTACACATAAAAAGATATAATTTCCTTTCAGAACAGCATCTATATTTGAATTTTCACAACAGCAGCCTAACTCCCGGGCCTGGCTGTCAGCTTTTTCATGCTGGTAATCTGTAATATGGATCCTTGACGGATCTATTGTACGGCAGGCCGCATGGAGCAATGCGCCGCCCATATTTCCTGTACCAATAAATGACACTGTAAATTCCATAGGTATCCCTCCATTTCTTTATCAAATTATAGCACGAAAAAGGAATCCTGCAAAGCAGGATTCCTCTGGGATTCTTTAGTCTTTATTCCGATTCAGCCATATGGCTGTAGCAAGCCTCAATATAAAACTGTCCGGCAGGATTTTTCCCATCAATATCCGCAGCACAGTCTAAATCATTAAAATGCCACCATTCAGAAGCCAATGGGGTCAAGCCGGCATCTGTACAATACTGACGGAGCAAAAGTGCCTCTTTATTCATCGACTCTGCCGGCTCCACAGATTTCCAGGCTTCTTTATCTTTGGATGCTACCGGCTGGCTCATACTCACTGCAGCATTACTCAACTCATGCATAGCAGTAGGCATAGAATATAACGTATACTCTGTAACGTCCTTGTAGCCGTAATCTCCGGAAAGTTTTATCTCAACAGCATCAACTTTTGCCATGGATACATCCATAGCATACCCTTTCTGATGATTGGAAATACTTGTATTTATAAACCACTCCATAGACCAGGGCGCTGTATTGATCCCTGCACTAACCTGGCTATCTGTCTCAGTCAGAGCGGTGAGCTGATCCACAACCTTTTTCTGCACTTCATAGGGCCGGTAAGTTTCATAAATCACCAGAGTATTTCCCTCCGATAATGCTTTCTGCTGGGCGCTGCACACTTTTTTGGCCATGTTGTATAAAACAGGCATAATATATTCATCATACCCAAGGCGCTCATTATATGTGTAAACATTATACAGCTGCTCCCCTGTAATCTCCGGAATATCTTTTCCGGAAGTCCTGAAAATAGATGAATAAGAATTAGTATCATCATAGACGATAGAGGGAACTACATCCGGAAGATTGATCATGCAATATCGATTATACACCCACCCTGTTGTTCCGTCTGTGTCCACATTCCACCAGTCTCCATCCTCACTTTCACTAAGGATAGTAAATCCGCTTCCCGGAGCCAGTTCTTTAACAAGATCTGCGTTTGTATCCGGTTCTGCCCGCATATTAAGCTGTATTGCAGCATAGCCACTTGCACCGGAAATCGGCAGCTCAAAAATACCGCCTTCCTCTAAATAATTTATATAATCCAAAGGCTCTGTCTCAGCTATACTTTGTGCTTCTGTCTCTAAAGGCTCTGTTTCACTGTCCGGAGTATCACTTTCCAGAAACTTGGACTCTGCCTCCTTTGTATCTTTTGTCTCTGACGTCCAAAGGTCTGACTGCTCTGTCTCATCATCCCACAGGGATGCAGGGCGAAAAAGATTTTCCAGCTTGCCCGGAAATAAGACAATGGCAATGAGGCATGCAGCTAATGCAATAAAAATCAGCGTAATAATAACAATATATAAACCTTTTTTTCCTTTATTTTTCATTAAAATCTATCCTATCAAACTGTCTGCACACAGTCTTAAGACATATATCAACAGCAAATGCAGCGGATAGAAGACATAGAAAAACCAGCGCATAAACTTAGACTTCTTCCCGCGCATACCATTATATAAAATAAGAAAAGGAATTGCAAGGAAAATTCCAAGCTGATACCAGTTCCACGCAGGAGATGAATACTCTACCGGACCAAGATTTGTTACAGAAGGAATGATCAGAAGAAATATACCAATAATACTAAAACCGATCATCTGCCAGCGGATACGCTTATAAAAAACTCCAAATACAACAATCCACAAAACAGCAATATAATTCCAGTTTGCATTCACCGACAAAAGACAGCACAAACCAAGGCCAATAAGCCTGAGAAGGACATTCCATTCTTCTTTTTTAACAATAGCCAAGGCAATTAATCCCATAGCAAGTCCCCAGATCACACTGGTCGCCTGTAAAAATGAATAATTGAAACATAGATTATAGGGAATATGAGAAATTACTGCAAAAACCATAAGACGAAGGATATAACGTTTAAGATTAGATGTATGATGATACCCCTCAGCAATCATATAACACATAATTGGAGCAGAGAGCCGTCCCGGGATTCTTAACAAAACACCCCATATTGTATCATGTGGGAAAAACACTGCTGAGAAATGATCAAAAAACATCGTTATAATTGCGATCACTTTTAATGTATTCGCATTAAGCCCATATTTTGCAGATACACTTAAAGCAAGCTTGCTGGTCTCCATAAAAATTCTCCCCCGTCATTTATTAGTATACAATTTGTTTTATATGTCTTATGCAGGCATAAATTATTAAAGTTATAAATGAAACATGAATATTGTATCACAAAAATGTAACAAAAGTGTAAACTTTTCCAAGAAAATTAAGATTTTTTTAAAAGGCTTTCAAAATTTTTAATATAGATCAGGGAGCTTGAAGATTCAAAAATTTCTGTGTAAGCGATCAATTTCTTTCCGGAACATAAAAAACCGCCAAACATAACGTTTGACGGTTTTCCATGAGACATCGGGGGTTCGAACCCCGGACACCCAGATTAAAAGTCTGGTGCTCTACCAACTGAGCTAATATCCCATAATATTAAATTTTTCAATTTAATATTAGTGCCCAGAGCCGGAATCGAACCAGCGACACAGGGATTTTCAGTCCCTTGCTCTACCGACTGAGCTATCTGGGCATTGATCAGATAAAATCTGATGAGTTGCGGGGGCAGGATTTGAACCTACGACCTTCGGGTTATGAGCCCGACGAGCTACCGAACTGCTCCACCCCGCGATATTTAATTATAAAGACTGCTTTCGCAAATCTTAGTGGGCGGAGAAGGATTCGAACCTTCGAAGTCGTCGACAACAGATTTACAGTCTGCCCCCATTGGCCGCTCGGGAATCCGCCCAAATGATAAACTCTATAAATTGTCAAATTCATTGACCAAGCCGATGATCGGACTCGAACCGATAACCTGCTGATTACAAATCAGCTGCTCTGCCAATTGAGCCACATCGGCATTATATGGGGCCTATAGGGCTCGAACCTATGACCCTCTGCTTGTAAGGCAGATGCTCTCCCAGCTGAGCTAAGACCCCATAGTATATATCTCACACCGAAGTGTTTGACAAACGACCCAGAAGGGACTCGAACCCTCGACCTCCGCCGTGACAGGGCGGCGCTCTAACCAACTGAGCCACTAGGCCATGATGTACCTTCAAAACTGCATATTCAAATACCCTTACATCTTACCACACAAACCTTTTAAGGTCAAGCCCTCGACCGATTAGTAACAGTCAGCTCCACATATTACTATGCTTCCACCTCTGCCCTATCTACCTCGTCGTCTTCAAGGGGTCTTACTTCTCTCGAATG
>DVFP01000008.1 GCA_018713145.1 Candidatus Scybalocola faecavium | reverse complement strand
ATGAGAAGATTTGAGAAGATACCTTGAAAAGAAAGGAAAACTCAAAAGTCGGAAAACCCTGAAATATCAAGCGTTTGAGAAGAAATACAAGACTTAAATGGAGATATAAAAAGATGATTAGAGTATTATTTATTTGCCACGACAGGATCTGAGTTTCAGTTCCGTCTGTAACGTTATATTGATAAACTGTATGAACCTGCGACAGATAAGATTCCATCGGATCCTCACTATCTTTGTTTTCTGCATAAATTTCTTTTAAAACAAGAGTATTGCCGTATGCGCTTACCAGAAAAGCTGCGTCCCCTCCCATTTCTTTTAATGGCTCGATTTCTCCAGAATCAGTGTGGACACGTACAAGCCACTGTTTATCCTGTTTATATAGAACCATATACAAATCCTGACCGTCACTGGCAATACCCCCTTCAGGGGCATTATAGTCTGCAAAGGTCACAAGGGACTGACGGTTTCCCCCATCCAGATCCATACCGTACAGTTCGCCAGGGGTATCCTCATAATTGTAACGGCTCATAAATAATGTATCGTCCATGGTAAATAAAAAACAACCTCCAAGGGTATTGTCGATCCAGCTTGGATCTGACGAATCGTTATGATCCGCTGAAAGATCCGGGGAAAGGAAAATCCGCTGCCGCGTCTCTACATCAGTATAAAGGATATTCCCTGTATAATTATCAGCATGAAGCATGATTTCATAACAGCCATAGGGGCTGCATGCCATGGGATTAAAAAAAAGGCCTTGCCAGTTGACATTCATTTTAAGTGCGCCATCACTATCCTTTTCACTGTTAATGATTTCTACTTCATCTGCTTCTGTTTCACTCTCCACAGATAAACCTGCACTATCTTCTGGAATTATTTCAGATGATTTTTGCGTACACCCAGAAAGAAAGCCTAAAAACACTACACATAATATTTTAAAAAAAGCGGACACTTTCATAACTTCCTCCATATACTATACTTTGATTAGAATAGTACAAATGGGACTATCACAATTGGTGAGACAGCCCCATTATGTATTTAATAATTATTTACAATTAAAATTTTCATCTGCTAATTTGGGAAATCAATATGCCTGCCAATCTGTATTTGCATTATAATATTGCCATGTACACATTGTCTTGGCGCCATGAGAAGTAAGGTATACTGTGTTTGTATGAGCATATCTTGCATATAACGAAAGTTTAAAAGATCCCACATGCAAACTTGACGCAAATTGATAATCTGCAGGATTATTAGTAGATACAGTCAGTACATTTGCAGTTGTTCCAATAGCCGATCTGTTCGCATTTAAAGCAAGTGAAGTATTCGCAGCAGGTCTTAAAGAACTTTTCCCATTACTTTCTCTGAATATGTACCATCTTTGAGAAGCATTCCCTGTATTTGTCCATGTAGATACTTGTGTCCCACTAACGACTGCTCCAGATGTGTAGCAGTTTAAAATCATGCCATCACCACTGCCCCAATTTGTATTTCTTACAGTATATGGCCCTTCTGCCGCATTTACTGGCAGTACGCAAATACTCAGTACGATTGCCAGAGAAATAATACCTTTTAACATTCTTTTCATAGCTTATACCGCCCATTTTATCCTGTTGTTTTTTGTTTAACTACAGAAATTTAACCCCATCGGACTCACCCCTCGCTTGATGCTGCAATTTTTAAAAGCTTGGCAGTAAATGCAAAAAAACTGGTTAAATAGCTATACAGTCTGCCCGCTTCACCAGCCACAGCATCACAAATGGAAAACAACATTTACTGTAAAATCATTATAACACCTTTCCCCCTGCCAAAACCGTTTTGACCGAATTCTGTCATGTTTTGACCGTAAATTGTTTATGAGCGTTTTACGGCAGCCGTCAGACGGACAAGACAGCATACCCGTCCGGCTTGCTGCCCGCAGAAATGGCCGTATAACCCGACTGCTTTGGCTTCTGGCTGCAAAAGAAAAAGGACAGGGGAAAATCCTGTCCTTCACACCTTTATCAGCAGCAAAAAATAGAATAAAGTGAGTTATTTGTAAATACCGGTTCTGCAATCTCGCCTTGCGCATCTTCAAACTTTTGAAGTTCTAAAAGTTCTTCTAAAATAGATGTCATTTCTTTATTTTTATCCATGTTCTTCCTCCTCTCTGTTTCATTAACTATTGTTTTATAACGCTGATCCTTACCGAAAAAATCCCGCCCACCGCTGAAATATCTATGGCGCCGCCATTTTCCTCCACCAGTTCCCGGACGGTTTTTAACCCGATTCCGTGATTTTCCCGGTCTGTTTTCGTTGTTTCCCAGACTCCGTCCATAAGCTTTCGCTGCCCTGTATATGGATTTTTCATCTCCATATAAAACATTTTATTTTCCGTCCGAACCGTCAGATGGATCCAGCGCTTGCCGCTTTCAATCTCCCGCGCCGCTTCTGCCGCATTGTCTAAAAGATTTCCCAGGATAATGCAGATTTGCTCATCCGGGAAAGGACAAAACATCGCGTCCGCATCACATTGAAAGCGGATCTGATCGTCCTGAAATCGTTTTAACTTGTATTCCAGCATATAATCCATGGCCGAAATTCCCGTATATCTTAGCCTCGTTCCTTTCTGCTTTTCATCCAGGCGCTCCCTTAAATATGCCTGAGCCTGTTTTTCTTCCCCGGCATTAAGATACCCTAAAAGAAGGATGTCCTGCTGAATACTGTCATGAAGCCACCGGCTTCTTTGCTCCTCCTGCTGAAGAATCGCTTCATACTGGTTTTCCAGCAGTATCATAGCCTGCTTTGATTGAAGTTCCTTTTGGCGCAGGACAAAAACAGAATGTGATATTACCAGGATCACAATGATGCATCCAGTCACATTGGCAAAAAGGAGCATGGATATTAAAGTCTCCCTCGTTACGATACGGTATGCCACTGCCTGAGAGTAAAACACCGGATCAATAAAAAAGTTTAAAAGGATGGGAATAATCAACAGAATATAGCTGGCTCTATGTTTAAATTCTAAAAATGCCTTTCCTTTTCTGAACCGGGTCAATATAATGACCATCAGGCTTACCCCAACCATTGACCAAATATGCAATCCATGCCACGGCATACCATTTATATTTTCTCCATAGGCTCGCGGGCTGACTCTTTGGATAAAACAGATCATCATAATCACTGTTTGGAAAATTATCATCAGCATCCACCAATATAAAAGATTCCGGCAGAAGATTTTCCAAAAGTTTCCTTTAAAAAAGATTACAATAATAGCCGTCAGGTAAGCTGCCCGTAAATAATATTCACTAGTGCTAAACTTTGACCAGTACAAATTAAGAGAGGCAAAGGCGGATGCTCCCGCAACGATGACGCCTAAAAGGATTTTTGCCCAAAGGCCGCTCCACCGCATAGGGTAGGGCCGGGAGGCCAGGACAATGCCGCATCCCGTAGTAATAAATATCATGATCCCACTAATGATTAATCCCAGATCCATCTTTCTTGCTCCACAAATCCAGCAGTGCTTTTCTAACCTTATTTTGCTGCGCTCTGCTCAGGTCAATCTTCTCCTCATCCCGCATAATCGCCCACTGGTCTCTTATTTCCATAATATGCCTTAAGTGTACAACATAACTTTTATTGACTAACATAAACACCGGAGAATCTAAAAGCTTTAAAGCCACCTTCATAGACCTTCGATCTCTATAAATTCCGCGAGCCGTATGGAAGTAGGTATACTTTCCGTCAACATGAAGATAATAAATATCATCATAATTTAACTTCGCTGTACTTTTGGGTGAGTCAATAATGTAAAACCGGTATTCCCGCTTTTTCATATTTTCAAGAAGACTCTCAAGGGCTTGAGGCAAATCCTGATCTACAGATTCTTTCACAATGTACCGCCATGTGTTATATTCATAACATTTTATGGAATACTTCATATGCGCGGTGACAAAAATAATGTAAGGATCCAGATAGACTTCCCGGATATGCTGGGCCAAGGCCATACCATTCATGGAAGGCATCTCAATATCCAAAAAATAAATATCAAAATACATTCCATGATCCACATCCATAACCAGTTCCCGGGGAGATTGGTATTGGCAGACTTGAAAATCTTCTTTCCGGTCTTTAAAAAAAGCTTCGGCAATGTCCGCTATTTGCTGGGTAAACTGCGGTTCATCATCCACCGCCGCGATCCTTACCTTCAAAGGCGTCTGGTTTTCCCGGACGCTGCTTTCAGATATTTCACGCATTTCATCTCTAAACGATTCCACCTTCTCCTCCTTTCACTGTTTTTGCCGCGCCTTTAACGGCATAAGGGTATCCCTTTAGGGATTTCACTGTTTTTGCCGTGTCCTTAACGGCATAGGGGTATCCCTTTAGGGACGCCTATGTTTATTATACACGATTTTCCGGCCCGTGACCTTTTTGACCGGATTCTGTCGTTTTTTGACTGGATTCTGTAGTTTTCACCATGTTCTGTCAATGGCGTGAGCCCATAACAACCATACAGTCTTTTTCGTAAAAGGCAATCCCGTATTTTAGTATTTTTTTCATGCCGCGATGTTCTAAGGCAGCGGCATATTTTCGCTCTTCAATCTGCTCCAGCGCCTTTTCACACGCTGCCTTGAGTTCTCCCCGTTTTGCATATTTCAGCTCAATGATGATCCCTGTGCGCTCCGGCGTACATATGGAAATATCACTGTAGCCTTCCCCGGTTTCTGCATTAGACTGAATCAGCCAGTTTCCCTGACTGCGTAAAAGTCCCAGCAGCATACCATGATAAAAATTTTCCTTCATATTCTTTCTCACTGCCGTATCCCTTATACTGATAGAATCCCATAAATAATCATGAAGCATTTCCTGAATCACAGGTACATTACCTTGAGGAAATGCTGCGCAAAACCGGTGAATCCTGGTCATATTACTATAAGTAGTTTCCTGAAACCAATCCTCAACCAAGTCAATAAACAATTCTTTTACCTCTCGGTTCGGCAAAGCCAAACGCATCTGCTTTCCAGGAAGCCGTTCTTTCCTGGTCAAATAGCCGGTAGAATACAGTACGCTCCAAATATTATCAATTGAATCTTCAATATCCCGGTAAGTTAATTCCTGCCGGATTGTTTTTACAATCGTTCCTCCGTTAATGAGCTGTCCGATTTCATCCCGGGTTGTCTGATCCGCCCGCTTAAGCAAGCGCCGGATAATATCATTGCCGCTTGTATTGGCCCAGTAATTCTCCGGTTCAGCATCTTTATCCCACATCAAAACATCGCAATAATTGATTACATCCCAGGGGCAATAAACGTGGACTTTTCCAAAAAGGTAGCCATTATACCAATCCTGGAATACCTGTTTATATTCTGTTAAACCATAAAACGAAAGCAGTTCATCTACGTCCTCATCAATAAATCCAAAATATTCATCATACCGGACGTCAGAAATCGTGTGCACTTTCAGATTATTTAATCCTGTAAATATACTTTCCTTTGAAATCCTTAAGCATCCTGTAAGAACAGCAAAATACAGGCTGTCGTTGGTCTTTAAGGCATTTCCAAACATATTGCGTATAAGACCTGCCATCTCATTATAATAACCATTCTGAAATGCCTTATCCAAAGGAACGTCATATTCATCAATAAGAAGGATAACTTTCTCTTTGTAGTGCTTATATAAAAGTTCAGATAGGGTTCTCAAGCTGTCAATAAGGATGCTCTCGTCCATTGTAAACGTTCCATCCTTAATGGCTCCGATTCCCTGATACAGAGCTTTATCATCTGTATTCAAACAATTACTTTCCAGCAAAAAGCTAAACCGGCGGGCCTCGTTTCCAATAACTCGTTTTAATGCTATTAACGCAGTCTGAAAATCGGGGCCATCCACACTTTTCAAACTAATAGAAATAACTGGAAACCGCCCCATATATTCCTGGCACAAGCTTTTCTCCTGCGCGATTTTTAAACCTTCAAACAACGCTTTATTTCCGCCGATTTCAAAAAAACACTTTAACATACTCATGTTCAAAGATTTCCCAAAGCGCCTGGGACGGGTAAACAGATTAACTTCACCCCAGTTGCGCAAAAGCTCTGTAATAAACATGGTTTTATCTACATAATAAAAATCATTGGATCTGATTTTTTCAAACCCATCAATCCCAATAGGAAGTTTTTTATTCTGCACCTTCTCCATCCTCCTTTCCGGTGTTGGCATTGTACTGCCGCTTTTGTCGGCTAAACCCAAAAGTAAACACAAACCGGTGCTTAAAGCACCGGTTCGCAGGAAAGTTCTCCAAGCAGGGGTTCAAAGCTGACCCCGTCTGTAGGCGGAATCTTCATCTGGGAGGAAAGGCGGATGGCCTTAGCGACAAAATCCGCCGCTTTTTTTACCGATACATCCAGAGAAATGCCATTGACCGCATCTGCGGCGATAATAGACGCAAACAGATCCCCTGTCCCGCACCGGGATGGCCCGGCAGAGGTAAAGGGAATGAGCCGTCCTCCCTTTTCATCCATACAATAATTGCCGTAAATTTCCATTTTTTCTGAAAGCTCTCCCCGGCGCCCGTCAATTGCTTGCCCACCAAGCTCTTGGCCCAGGCTGCCGTCATCTTCCACAGCCGCTCCGGTAATAACGACCTTCTTCGGCCCCATTTCCAGAAGCTTTTCAGAGAGGACCTTAAGTTCCCGGCATGTCCACCGGGGCTTGTAAGGGGTGTCTGTTAAAATACAGGCTTCGGTCACATTGGGGGTAATTAAATTTCCCAAAGCGACCAGTTTTTTCATGGCCTGGCACATGGACGCCGTATACGTCCGGTAGGGCTTGCCATTGTCCCCCATCACCGGATCAATAAGGATTACTGTGTCTTTAGAGGAAAATGTGGAGAAAAACCGCCTTACAATATCCATCTGTTCCTGGGAACCTAGAAAACCGCTGTAAATCCCGTTAAATTTCAAATCCAGCTTTTCCCACTCCCGAATATAGGCGTCCATTTTTGGCGTATAATCGTCAATAAAACAGGACTTAAAAGCCGTATGATTGGACAAAATGGACGTTGGCACCGGACAGCAGGCCAGCCCCATCACAGAAATCACAGGGATGGCTACCGTCAGGGCACACCGGCCAAATCCGGTCAGGTCATTAATGACGGCGATTTTTTTCTGGTTATTATGGGATTCCTTATCATAATAAGATTCCATAAATCACACTCCTCATTTTCAAAATGCTTTGCCCCCACAAGGCTTTATCCGGCTGCTCATGTTGCGGCAGGCTTCATTTTCTATTACTGGACCCGTGGAAGGTTCCACCGGTAATGAGCCGCCAGAAGGCGGATGATCACAACCAGCGCCGCGCCAATGATCATGGCCGCCGTGTCGCCAAAAAACAGGCGCAGGATCAGGCAGGCCACGGCCCCGGCAATGGAAGCGCAGGCATAAACATGCTTAATAAATACAAACGGCGTATTTCCTGCCATTATATCCCGGATCATGCCGCCGCCGATACCGGTAATGACACCTACGAAAAGAAGGAGGAAAATACTGTCATAACCGGCCTCCAAAGCCGTGTCAATACCGATAACCGTAAAGGCTCCCAGTCCGATGGCGTCCATGACATTCATCCATTTTTCATAGACCTGCACCAGATGACTGGCCAAAAGCTCCTGGCGCAGCCGGAACAGGAGAAACAGCAGGCAGGCGGTGATCACCGACGCAATGGCGTAAGAGCTGTCCCGAAACATGTTGGGGGGATTGATCCCCAGCACCAGATCCCGGATCAAACCGCCTCCCAGGGCTGTTGTCACAGCCAGCACATTAATTCCAAAAATATCCATATTTTTCCGTATGCCAATCATGGCTCCCGAGGAGGCAAAGGCTACGGTTCCGATCATTTCAATAATATATACGGCAAGCATAACATTAGCAGATTTCTGCCCCCGCCGGCATTTCTTTTTCAGGAACCATAAGGGACAGATTGCCCTGAGCGTCTTCTGCGCACAGGATCATACCCTCAGACAGGATTCCTGCCAGTTTTGCCGGTTTCAGGTTCACGACCACCATAACCTTTTTGCCAACCATTTCCTCTGCAGAGTAGTATTTCTTAATACCCGAAACGATCTGTTTTACCTGGCTTCCGATCTTCACCTGGGAGCAAAGAAGCTTCTTGGACTTTTTAACCTCCTCGCAGGAAATGATCTCGCCTACCTGGAACTGAAGCTTGGAGAAATCATCATAGGTGATCTCCGGCTTTGCCTCAATGTCCATGACTTCTTCCTCAGCCTTTTCTTCCTGAGCTGCCTCTTTGGAAGCCTCACCCTCCTGGGTTGCCCTGGCGGCATGCATCGCCTCAACCTTTTCCATCACTTCTTTTAAATCCTGACGGGCAAAAAGGATTTCCGGTTTTTCAATGACACGGCCGCCGGTTTCAAGCTGTCCAAACTCTCCTAATTCTTCATAAGAGCGGCGCTGGGTTCCCAGCTGATTTAAAATCTTTTCAGCAGTTTCCGGCAAAAATGCCTCCAGGCATACAGCAGAAATGCGGATGCCTTCCATCAGATTGTAAAGCACCGTTGCCAGACGGTCTTTCTTAGACTCATCCTTTGCAAGCACCCATGGCTCCGTCTCGTCAATATATTTATTGCACCGGCGCAGTAAGGTAAAGATTTCGGAAATGGCATCAGCCACACGAAGCTTATCCATCTTTTCAGCCACCTTGCCGGGCATTGCCAGAGCTACAGCCTTCAGATCATCGTCTACCGGCTCCCAAACGCCGGGATTTGAGATCACGCCGCCAAAATACTTGTTATTCATGGAAATGGTACGGTTGACCAGGTTTCCTAAAATATTAGCCAGGTCAGAGTTCAGCCGCTCTACCATCAGCTCCCATGTAATGGTTCCGTCATTGTCAAAAGGCATTTCGTGAAGGACAAAATACCGAACCGCGTCAACGCCAAAGAAATCCACCAGATCATCGGCGTAAATAATATTTCCTTTGGACTTGCTCATCTTACCGCCGTTCATCAGCAGCCACGGATGGCCAAACACCTGCTTAGGCAGAGGCAGATCCAGAGCCATGAGCATGATCGGCCAGTAAATGGTATGGAAGCGGATAATGTCCTTGCCGATGAGGTGAAGATCCGCAGGCCAGTATTTCTCAAACATAGGATCACTGTTGCCGTCCAGGTCATAGCCCAGTCCGGTAATGTAGTTGCTTAACGCGTCGATCCACACATAAACCACATGCTTGGGATCAAAATCTACTGGAATACCCCAGGAAAAGCTTGTACGGGATACGCACAGATCCTGAAGGCCCGGCAGCAGGAAGTTGTTCATCATTTCATTTTTCCGGGACTCCGGCTGGATAAACTCCGGATGCTCATTAATATAGTCAATGAGACGATCCGCGTATTTGCTTAATTTAAAGAAATACGCCTCTTCTTTTGCGTCTACCACTTCACGGCCGCAATCCGGGCATTTTCCGTCCACTAACTGGCTTTCAGTAAAGAAAGACTCGCAGGGGGTGCAATATTTTCCTTCATAATAGCCTTTATAAATGTCACCCTGGTCATACAGCTTTTTAAAGATCTTCTGAACCTGTTTTTCATGATCCTCATCTGTGGTGCGGATAAACTTATCATAGGATGTGTTCATCAAATCCCAGATGCTTTTGATCTGACCGGAAACATTGTCTACAAATTCCTTTGGGGTTACACCGGCTTCCTGGGCCTTAATCTCAATCTTCTGACCATGCTCATCAGTTCCGGTCTGGAAACGTACATCATACCCCTGCATCCGCTTAAACCGGGCAATGCTGTCTGCCAGCACAGCCTCATAAGTATTTCCAATGTGGGGCTTGCCTGATGTGTAGGCAATAGCCGTTGTAATGTAATAAGGTTTCTTTGACATCTTTTCATACCTCCTGGGTTCTTATTCTTTTTGGTAACATCGCTCAACTAAATTCGGCGGGCGCTTCGCTTCCGCCTCATTAAGGTTCGCGATGTGCGTTCCCACTAAATTCAGCCGGCGCCTTCGGCTTGGCTTCATTAAGTGGTCACAGCAAGTGGTCACAGCATAACAAATGCTCCCGCCTGAGATTTCAGGACGAGAGCTTAAACTTCGTGTTACCACCTGGATTCATCCGCGCCTCGCGGCGGCGGACCTTAGTGAGTACATGCGCAAAAAAGACCGAAAGCCGGACGCTCCTGCTGGCACAGTCTTTCCATGGGCTATACTCCGGCGCTGTAACGGGCGCTCCCGTCGCAGCCTTGAGTCTTTCCCGGAAGTCAACGGTATCTGATCCTGTGGTCAAATACACTGTCCCGGAAAGTCTTTCGGTGCGCGGCTCCAAGGCCATGTTCAATACCTGCGTCTGTACTCCATCTCAGCACCTGGAGCTCTCTGTAACAGCAGCTTAAATATGGCTGCCGGACATCCTGTGACCGGTAACCAGGTATCTACTCTTCTCTTCACGGCTTTTGTCAATTAGATTGTGCGGCACGGACAAAATCTCTCATATGTCCGCGATTACTTACAGGATACGTCCTTGAGCGGGATTTGTCAAGGGCATAATCTATGTAAAAATTATAACCGGTAACCGTTCAGTCCGGTCTGCGCATTTTCATCCACCTGAAAGGCCAGGAGATGTGATTGACAGAATCATCCCCTGCCGATAAAATAGATAACAACTAAAGACTTTCCTGAGGAAATGAAGCATCTGATCCTAACCGGAAAAAATGGAAGTGGAAAGACCAGCGTTTTAGAAGCATTGTCCCGTTACTTAAATGCGGTTTCTTTCACGCCTCCTGATCTTCTTGGCTGCGGAGAAGGCTTAGAGGAAAGAGGAGCCATCCCTTCAAAGACGATTCAGGAAAAAAGGGCAGATTACCATCAAATATTAAGGCAATACGGCCTGGATTTAAAATTTAACTATCCTGAAAATATATTAGCAGACGCTTTCCAAAAGGGAGAGTTTATCGTTGCCTTTTATAAAGCTGACCGGATTTTCAGTGCTGAAGTTTCCAATCATATAGAAAAGATCGAACTAAGAAATTATTACAGTATAGCCGAAAGTCCCAGAGAAATGTTCGTAAAGTATTTAGCTGATCTTAAAGTTACCGAAGCTCTGGCAAGGACCAGCGGCAAATCTGACAAGGCAGATGCCATTAAAGAATGGTTCAGAAAGTTTCAGGACTTACTCCGGAAAATATTTAACGATGATTCTCTGGAATTGTTATTTGAAGAAGACAGTTTTACATTTTCAATTAAAGAAAAAAACAAGAATATCTTTGATTTTAATATTCCCGGCATTGTTTTAATCGATGAAATCGAAACACATTTGCATATAGAATTGCAAAAATCCATTCTTGAATTACTGACAACTGTTTTTCCAAATATCCAGTTTATCATGTCCACGCATTCACCATTCATATTAAACAGCATCTCCAATGCTGTCATATATGATCTGGAGAATCAATACAACATTCTCTCCCATAAGACTCTACGCTAAAAAGGAGCTTTCTTATGAAAAAAACACCTTTTTACACAAAAGAAACCGTCCGCATCCCCTCCTGCGGCCGCCAGATGAAGCTTCTGATCTTCCGCCCGGTAAAAAACGCGAAGTCTCCCAGTAAAACCCCCGGGATCCTATGGATCCATGGCGGCGGCTATATGACCGGCATGGCGGAAATGATCTACATGTCCCGGGCCCTGCCCCTGGTGAAAAAATACGGCGCTGTGGTTGTCACGCCTCAGTATCGGCTGTCCGGAAAGTACCCGAATCCCTTTGCCCCAAACGGCGCCCCTTATCCGGCAGCATTAAAGGACTGCTATTCTGCCCTGAAATACCTTAAAGACCATGCCCGGGAACTGGGCATAAACAGCAGCCAGATCATGGTAGGCGGGGAAAGCGCCGGCGGCGGACTTACGGCAGCTTTGTGTATGTATGCCAGAGATAAAGGGGACATACAAATCGCCTTCCAGATGCCTCTGTATCCCATGCTGGACGACCGGGACACGCCATCTTCCCGGAACAACCACGCCCCGGTGTGGAATACCCGATGGAACCATCTTGGCTGTAAAACCTATCTGGGCCCCCTTTGGAAAAAAGAACAGGTTCCCGCTTACGCAGCCCCGGCCCGCCAGACGGATTATACCGGACTGCCTCCCGCATACACCTTTGTAGGGGATATTGAGCCTTTTTACTGTGAGACATTGACTTACATAAAAAACCTGAAAAAAGCAGGCATCAAGGCCGCCGTCCATGTGTATCCCGGCTGCTTCCATGCCTTTGATATGCTCCTGCCTTTCCTTCCCGTGAGCAAAAAGGCCGCCGCCCGGTTTGAAAAAGCATATCTGTATGCGGCCCGGCATTTCTTTGCCCCGCAAAAGAGATGAAAAAATTAGGCAAGCAGGCTTGCCCCTTCCGGACTTTACCTGCTTCTGCCCCTATTGTACTACACCAAAAAAGCGGCGCAAGTCAAAGACCTGCACCGCTGTATATTTCCATAACAGACCATCCATCTGAACGGATATTTTTTCATCATTTTCCTGTATGATAATCAATGCCCTTATAAGTATGGATTCCATAAGGATCCTCGCCGGGTTCTGTTCCAAACCGGCCTCCTGTGGTAGGATAACCGTAAATAGATCCATCCTTGATCTTCATCTCATCTTCCCACGGAAGGTGATACTTTCCGGCGGCAAGATCTTTAATATAGGTCAGCCCTGCATCGGATTCTCCGCCAGGCTTTGCCACATAGCCTCTGTGGCCAAGATTATAAATATTATTTTCCAGACCCCACTCTCTCCGGGCAGCATCAGCATTTTCAGGGAAGATCTCGCCGGTCACGATCTCATATGGATTTCTCTGGCCCTGAACAAGAACCGTTCCGTCATAATTAGTGATCTGACCTTCACCAAAGTAGTAAAATACACCGTCATAGCCGGCAAGGTTGACAGCGACTGTGTACATAAGATTATGCCATGCATTCGACCGGTTTGTCAGGATCCACTGGTCATTCACCTGAGTGCTGTAGCCGGAAATACGGATGTAAACATTGCAGCCTTTATAAGCGGCTTCTCTGGCAAGCTCCGGGATCATGCCGTCATGGCAGATACATACCGCCAGCTTGGATCCGCCGGGGCCATCACATACCGGCATACCAAGATCTCCCGGATACCAGGGTTCGATGGGATTCCAGGGAAAGAGCTTTCTGTATTTCAGGCAGATTTCGCCATCCGGATTAATGATGATCGCTGTATTATAAGGATTCTTTGTAGGATCCGGATTTCTCTCCATAATGGAAAATACCCCATAGACCCCTTCCTCTTTGCAGGCTTTGGCAAATTCGTCAGTTTCTTTTCCCGGAATGTCACAAAGAAATTCTTCGGTGAGCCATTTTGATGTATTTAAACCCTGGGTGCTGTATTCAGGAAAAACGATCAGCTCTGCCCCGGGATAACCCGCTTTTGTGGCGTGAAGGGTACGGACGATCTCCTTCACCTGTTTATCAATATCCGCTCTGGAATTAATGATCGGCACAGGCATCTGAATAGCGGCTACTAAAAATCCTTTGCTCGGTTTATTCATGCTTCCAATACTTCCCATAGTATTTACCTCCTTACTGGCCATTCCTTTTAGGCCATACAGGTATCCCCGAAGGGGGTTACCTCCTTATAGGCCATTTTTTTAAGGCCATATAGGTATCCCCGAAGGGGTGCCTTCTGTCGGTTGCTGTCTTGATGCTGTTTGTCAGGCAGTATCAGTATCTCCCATGAGATTTTTGTTCCGGAATAAAAAAATGGCGTTCGGAAAATAAGATCCGAACGCCTTTGTCTTGGGATGTGTTCAATATAGCACGAAAGAAAAAATTCGTCAAGTGAAAATTTTATGAATCAGCCAGCAAAACTGCTGCGCATTATTTCACCAGTTCCAAAATCCCTCGAATATCAGAAATCACAAAATCCGCGCCAGCCTCTTTGTAAACTTCTGTTACTCTCTGGTCTTGTGCCCCTTTTTCTGCCGGGCTTAATGCCTCGTATTCTTCCTTTGTCAGCCCCATGACAGAACTGCCTTCAATAATACCTACGGAAACCAGTCCCGCATTTTTGCCTTCCTTAATGTCTGCCACCGTATCTCCCACTTTCATCACACGGGACACACAGGACAGGCCAAGGGCCTCCATGTTCCGAAATACCATGTAAGGATATGGGCGGCCTTTCTGGCCGGTGGAATCGGGAGAAAACCAGCAGTCCGGGCTGTAGCCTGCAGCCTTGGCCGCCGGGACCACCAGAGCCATCATGGCATCATTGTAGCCGGTAGTGGAACCGATCTTTAACCCCATTTCCCGCAGAGCGGCCACAATTTCCGTCACATAGGGTTTTGGATCTGAATACTGTTCCACAATTTTTAAAATACGGCTTTCACTCAGCTCATAAACCTTTTGCACATCCGCCTCAGTCCAGGCCCTTTTGTGTTTTTCCGCCCACAGCCGGGAAATCCGTTCCATGGAAAGCATGGTGCGCACATGATCGATCTTAAGCATGCCCATGGGCTTCCTTACTTCCTCCAGAGTAGGGGTAATGCCAAAGGCCTCAAAGGCTTCAATAAATGCCTTTACCGGTGCAAAACAGCCGTAATCCACAGTGGTTCCCGCCCAGTCAAAAATTATACCGTCAAATTTCATCTTGTATCCTCCTTCATTCTCTCCTCAGCCAGCACAGGACAACGCCTTGTCCCCGTCCAGGCAGCCGTGTTTTTCAAAAAAGCTGCGGATAATATCACAAACTTTTACAATATCTTCCTCATAAATCTCCCCGATATTTCCAATGCGGAACGTATCCGCATCCGTCACCTTGCCGGGATAAATGGCATAGCCCCGGTCTTTAATATACTGATACATTTCCTGGAAAGAAAAATTGTGGTGATCCGGATAGAAAAATGTAGTAATGATAGGCCCCTGATTGGAACCGTCAATGTAGGGGCGGATACCCATTTCTCCCATTTTCTCAATAAGCAGGCGATTATTGCGGGCGTAGCGGGCCGCTCTTGCGGAAATACCGCCCTCTGCTTCCATTTCCCGAAGGGCCTGGGCAAAGGCCAAAACCACATGGGTAGGGGAAGTAAAGCGCCATTTTCCATCTTTATTCATCGTTTCCCACTGATCGTACAGATCTAAAGATAAGCTTCTTGCCTTGCCTTTGCTTTCCATCAGCTTATCTTTACGGCAGATAATAAAGGAAAATCCCGGCACTCCCTGGATGCACTTGTTGGCGCTGCTGATAATAAAGTCAATGCCCAGATCGCCAACCGGAATATCCACGCCGCCAAAACTGGACATGGCATCCACGATAAATATTTTTCCTGCAGCCTTGACCACCTTTGCCACAGCAGCAATATCATTTAAAATACCGGAGGTAGTTTCACTGTGGACCATGGAAACATGGGTGATCTTAGGATCTTTCTCTAAAATCTCAGCAATTTTTTCAGCAGAGGGAACCTTATTATATTCTTCATTGTAAATCGTATAAGGGATCCGGGCATGGGCAGCAATATCTGCCATACGCTGGCCATAGGCTCCGTTGGCGGCAATAAGGAGCTTATCCTCATCACCGATCACGCTGGTGATCACCGATTCTACGCCAAAAGTACCGCTGCCCTGCATAAGCACCGCCGTGTACTCCGGCTCGCTCACATGGGCAAGCTTTAAAAGCTTTTCCCGAATAGACAGAGTGATCTTTTTGTAATCATCATCCCATGTACAGTGATCAAATAACATTTCCTTTTTTACAGTGTCCGTTGTTGTTAATGGTCCCGGTGTCAATAATTTATAATTTAACATTTCATATCCTCCTATTATCTTTGGAACGGTCCGTCAGACCGGCCGGCTGTTCCCGGCGCCTGCCAGATCTTTATTTGCAGCTTTCAGATAATTCCTGATGTTTTTCAAGCAGTTCAATCGTCAAAGGCTCTGAGAAAGTCTTAGGATAGGTGGAGCTGTTGGCCTCATCGGTGGTCTCCCCTTCATACAGGGCATTGGGATAATACTTCTGAAGCTCACTGCGCCCCTTGGTAATAATGCACTCTGCCATTTCCTGAGCTAAAGGATTCGTGCTGTCCCCTTTGTCTATCACAGCCACGGATTCTGTCAGAGAAAAATTTCCTTCTGTGGGATCCACAAAATCAACCGGAAGGCCTTCCGCCTTATCTGCAACCGCCTGCTGGCGCAGCCCAAAGCCTACAGCCACCTCTCCGGCACGTACTTTCTTTAATGGAGCGGAGCCGGAGGACTCAATGTGAGGGCCTGCATTTTCATAAATCCCGGTAAGGACCTCTTTTGCCCCGTCCTCGCCGTATGCGCTGACTAATGCCTGAATCAGCAGCCAGGCTGTTGAGGAGCTTTTAATATCAGTCACAGAGATCATGTCCTTGTATTGGGGATCGGTCAGATCCTTCAGGCAGGTAGGCGTATCCAGGCCATTTTCTTCCAAAACCTGAGTATTCACAATAATCGTTCCCTCCTGTGAAGTGATAGGCGCACAGTAATCTCTCTGATCTTCACTGTTTAAAAGGGTAAAGTCAAAATTTAAAGGCTGAAACATATTTTTATCTTCCTGAGCGCTGTCAATATAAAATGTGCTTAATGTGATCAGGTCCGCTTCAATATTTGTCCCCTCAGCCATAGCCTTTCCCCCCAGCTCAGAGGTTCCAAAAGTCTGAAACAAATACTTGCCCTCGTAGCCATTGTCATCCAGGGTCTTTTTCATCGCTTCCACTGCCTCATCATCTGCATTGGAATAAATCACCACCTGGCCGGATGCGGCGCTGGCACTGCCGCTCTGGCATCCGGTTAATGCAAAACTTCCTGTAAGTACGGCGGCCGTCATCAATGCTGCAGCTTTCTTCACTTTCATTTTTCTTGTTCTCCTTTGATCTTTTTTTCCTTCTTTTACTTTTATAGCGTATCCCAGTATTCCCTTGACCATCAGATTTGTTGCCAGGATAAACAGGGATAAAACAAACACTTCATTAAACTTTGTATAATACTGAAGCTCCTTGATCTTTGTTGTGATCACCATAGTCCTTGCCCCGGCGATAAAGATCACCGCGCTGACAGTCACCATGGCATTGACAAAATAGTAGCTGAACACCTCCAGAATCGTGGAGGTCATGTTAGGCGTCACAATGCGCACAATGGTTTTGATCCATGTATCTCCCATGAGGGAGGCGGTCGTTTCCCATGAGCTGTTCAGCTTTGACAGGGAATTTTTCATCATCAGGTAAGGGGTGGAAAAGAAATGGACCACATTACACAGGATAATGAGCAAAAATGTATTTTGCAGGGAAGTTCCCGAAAAGATGAACATAAAGGCGATACCGATCACCATGCCGGGAATAGTATTGGTCACCAGGGCAATGGTATCGATCACGGACTTTAATTTTCCATTCATCTGGCTGCGAGCGGTGACCAGGGCCGCACCGTAAGTGACGATGAGCCCCACCACTGCCGTACAAACCGCAACAAAGATGGAATTTTTATAAACACCCAGCAAGCTGGAATCGTTTAACACCGCCTGGACATGCTCCAGGGTAAAGGATACCTGATAAGGCCATTCCTTCACTAAAGGAACCACAAAAATTACCGCGAATATGGCCAGGATCGAAAGCAAAATCAATGCGGAGATCACGCCGCAGATCACATCCCTGGCAGTATTTTTCTTAAGCTCGATCTGAGACAGCTTTGTGTAGCGGATATTATATCGTTCAAGGTATTTTAACAGGGCAATACTTACCACAGAGGGAATAAGCATCATCATAGCCACCACGGCGCCCCGGTTAAAATCAGGGATGCTGCCAAGCATTTCATTATA
Source organism: Candidatus Scybalocola faecavium (assembly GCA_018713145.1). Classification (GTDB taxonomy): domain Bacteria; phylum Bacillota; class Clostridia; order Lachnospirales; family Lachnospiraceae; genus Catenibacillus; species Catenibacillus faecavium. The sequence goes on along the minus strand of DVFP01000008.1, from coordinate 37,107 downwards.
TAAGACAGTGGCCACAACTTCATACTCGCCTCCTACAGAAGCGGGGATCCCGTAATCGGTAAAACACAGGAAAAAACACTGGACAAAGGATGCGGCTAACGTTCCAAGCAAAGGCCGGATAATGGTCTGCCAAAAGGTCCGCAGAGGGCCGTCTCCCATGACTTTTGAAACGACCATAAACTTTTTATCAATAAAGCCCATGGTATTTAAAACAAGCATAAAGGAAATGGGCAGTGTATAGATCACATAGCCAAACAGCAGACCGTTAAATCCGTAAATATCAAAAATCTGTACTCCAAAAAGCCGTGTTAAAAGCCCCTGTTTTCCAAAAGAATAAATAATCGCAAATCCGTAGGTAATGGTAGGCAAAAGCATGGGCAGCACTGCCAGTATCCGTATCAATCCCTTATATTTTTTATTTAAGTTAGTATACTGTATACTGTACGCCAGAAAAAAAGCAAGCACTGTGGCTGTAAGCGCGCTGCAGGCCGATACCGCCAAACTGTTGCCAAGAGCTTTCATAAAGCCCCGCCCGGTAAGGACCTCCACGTAATTGCCAATCCCGGCGCCGGAATCCCGGAAAAAAGACTGGGCCAGAAGCCGGACCAGAGGGATGGCCAGGAAAACCGCAAATAACACAAGGACCAGAATGTAAATGATCTTAATTTCTTTTTCTTTCCGTTTCATCATTCATCACCCTGCCTGCACACATTCCTTCATATTTCCTCCAAAAAGAGCAAATATGTTATTTTTCTTAATTTCAAGCTGGTTTAAAATAAATTCCCGGACAAAAGTATTGGCCGGCGTTTTAATGATTTCCTCCGGCTTTCCATATTGAGAAATCATGCCATTATTAATGATCAGCACCTTATCGGATAATGTGAGGGCTTCCTCCGGATCGTGAGTTACGATAATCGTTGTCAGATGGTAATCTCTTGCAATTTCTTTGATCTTTTCCTTAATAGATTCCTTGATCACACCATCCAGAGCGCTTAAAGGCTCATCCAGGAGAAGGATCTTAGGTTTCATCACCATCGTGCGGGCCAGGGCCACACGCTGCTTCTGTCCGCCTGAAAGCTGCTCCACCTTTTTGCTCAAATGGGGCTCCAGACCTAAAAGCTTGATCAGATCATCTACGTCCTTGGCTGTAGCGATCCCAGGATTATTTCTAAGACCGTATGTAATATTTTTATAAACATTCAGATTCGGAAATAGGGCATAATCCTGAAAAACAATGTTAAACCCCCGCTGCTCCATAGGCACATGGGTAATATCCTTTTTATCAAAAATGATCTCCCCCTCATCCACCGGGGTCAGACCCAGGATCAGATTTAATAAGGTCGTCTTTCCGCACCCAGACGGTCCGAGAATGGAAACAATCTCTCCATCTTTAATCTTCAAATTAATATCATTAAGTATCGTCACATTATCATACGATTTTTTCACATGCTTCAATTCCAGCATCCAAGCTTCCCCTTTCATTGTTGTTGCCGTGTCCTTTAACGACATACAGGTATCCCCTTGCGGGATTTCATTATTGTTGCCGCGCCTCACAGCGGCATACAGGTATCCCCTTGCGGGATTTCATTGTTGTTGCTGTGTCCTGTTGACAGTTGGTATTATACGGAAGGGAATTCCGGGATTTCAATCAAGGCTTTGTTAAAACTATGTAAACACCATATAAAGAAAAATGAGGTTTTGTAGAAAATCTACAAAACCTCATCATTTTCACCGTAAGCCCGTTTTGATACGATCTCATTGGTCTTATTCAGTTTCCTGGAAAGTTTATCATAGCACATATTCAGCGCCCCGGCATAAAGCATATCCACCAGGGCCAGCTGGGAGATCCGGGAAAAAATAGTGTCTCCATACAAAAACTGCCGATTGCTGGCACACAGTAAAATATCCGCGTACTTTGCGATCAGGGAATTTTCAAAATTCGTCAGCACCAAAGTCTTTGCCCCCGCCTGCCGGGCCAGAGCCATCATCTCCACCGTATGTTTTGAGCACCCGGAATAGGAGATTCCAATGGCCAGATCCTTTCGTGACAAATTCACCGCACTTACATTCTGCAAATAATAATCCCCGTACATACGGCAGTTTAAACCAAGATAAGTCAGCTTTGTCAAAAGATCGTTGGCTGTGCAGATGGAATTTTCCACCCCATAAATAACAATATTATCTGCCTGGCAAATGGCCTCCACAGCTCTTTTATATTCCCGGATCTGGACACTCTGTAAAGTTTCCTCCAGCATTTCCATAGAAGTAGTAACGATCTTTCCCGGAATATCTTCCAGACGGTCCTTTCGAGACAAGCGGAATCCGTACAAATCGATCTTATCTCCATCTTCCGGCTCCCTCCGCCCTTCTTCTTTAACAAAGGCGTATTTAAAATCCCGAAAACCTTCATAGCCTGCAGCCTTTACAAACCGGATCACTGTAGGCTGGCTTACCTGACAGTCCCGGGCCACGGCCTCAATGAGCAGTCCCCCCGGCGCTCCTGTATATCCCAGGATATAATCCGCCACCTTTTTTTCTGACGGACGCAATGTTCCGTATATTTTTCGTATTTGGATCTTCACAATATTTTCCATAATTCACCCGTAGAAAATCTACACATTGTCCCTTCTGAAAAAAATATCATTGTAAAAAAAATTTGCAAAACTTCTTTTCCGGCAAAATTGTACTTAAAAAAATACAAAAACTAAAGTCCCAGCCGTTCATACATCATACATGAAAAAAGCAGGGTGGGATAAAGTTCATCCTCATCCAGAGACAGACCGGTAATCGTCTCGATCCTGCTGATCTTATTCATAATGGTATTCCGGTGGTAATTCAGCGCTCTTCCGGTCTTTGCCAGATTTTTACAGCATTTCAGATACGTGTAAAGCACCTTAAACAAGTCCGTATGATGTTCCCGGTCATAAGCTCCCAGATCCGACAGGGCCGGATGGCACAGATAGATCTGGCGCTCATGACCGGTGCGCTGGGCAAAAGCGCTGCGGCAAAGATCCAGCATATAGGTCATGCGGAAATCCTCAAAATAACACACCCTGGATGTGCCATTTTTTTCGCCTAACTTTAGTGCCTCCGATGCCATAAGGTAGAACGTATAAAAATAATCCATATGGCGCCCTGCTCCGGAAATCCCTGCCAAAAGATCCCTGCTTTCTAAATATTCCTCCAGGGCATCCAGCTTTAATTCCTCCGGCCCCCGGCGTTTTACCGGGATCAGGGCCACAATCGTCCTCCGGTAAATGGCAAAATCCCCCTGGGGATAACGCTGCTTTAGCTGATAGATACACGGATTAAGAGGCCGGTTATTTTCCTCCTTGTACTTAAAGACCCCGCAGACAAAATAGGGTGCTCCCCAAAAACCGTTTTTCTCGGCTACCCGCAAAAGCCGTTCATCAGAACCTTCCTTGCCTTCCCGAAAATCCCCTTCCAGAAGATCATAAATAAACCGTTCAAATACCATACGCCGGTCACTGATCCCCATTGATGTAAAACGACCGGATGTTTTCATCCAATCCGACAGGCTGTCTGCCATCACGGGAAGGCAGTAATCATAAAAGGCCATTTCTGCAGGACGCCATAAAATGATGCATCCTACAGTGCTCACCCCAACACGGATATTTTGAACTGCCGCCTCCGGGCTGTTCCTTAAATCCGTCAGCTCCCGGGGCTCTGCCCATCCTTTAGACAGTAAGGCTCCGCTGCCGTAATAGTCCCCGTTTTCCAGGCCGCACCAGGCCAAAAGGCGGTAGTCTTTCCCAAGGATAGCCACCGGACAGGCAGACAATTCCCAGCAGGTTTCCGCCATAGCTCTCGGCCGGCTTCCACGCCGCCTTCCGGCAAAAGACCTTTGCCACATACGATAGATCCCAAGGACGTTTTCCGCAGCATTTACCGCTTCCCACAAAGGCTTCTCCGATAAAAGCACAGCGCAGGGATAATGGTTTTTCCGGGCATTTTCCAAAAAAGTCTCCGCTCCGGACGCTCCCTCTCCGCACAAAATAAACACCGGCATCCATGGCAGCTCTTCTTTTGCTGCCTGCCGGCACAACGGCTCCATTACGTCCCATGTACCGGCAAATGCCCGCCGGGCCGGGCCGGATGTAAGAAGCCCGTCCCGTACAGTATCTTTTGTTACAACCCAAACTGCATCAATATCTCCCCACTCCCTGGATTCGCCATAAAAATCCCGAATTCCCAGGGGCCTGTATGTGATCAGCAATCCAAGATCCAATGTCCTTCTCCTCCCATTTAATGTAAATATGCGTGGTTTAATTATATCACAGCTGCGCAAAATGTGCATTATGCATAGTTTTTTCCCGTTTTTTAGACACCTTTAACGCTGACAGCCGCGCCTTCCCTTTGATACAATAAGCATAAGCTGATGCCTGAAACACAAAAACAGGCATGTAAAGGGGGAGGAACATGTTATGCAGCTTTTTGTCCGTGACAAAAATTTTTACAGAAATGTGGTTGCTCTGGCTGTGCCGGTAGTGCTGCAAAATCTTATTACGATCGGGGTAAATATGATGGATACGGTAATGCTTGGCTCCTTTGGGGAACTTCAGCTTTCCGGTTCATCTCTGGCCAATGAATTTATTAACATTTTCCAGTTTATGTGCATGGGTATGGGCTACGGCGCCGCTGTGCTCACTGCCCAATACTGGGGCGCCCAAAACCTGACCGCCTTTAAAAAGGTGGTGACCATTATGCTCCGGCTCTGCCTTGTCATTGGCCTGATCTTTTCCATTGTCACCTGCGCTATACCCCAGGTCCTTATGGGGATTTATACAAATGATCCCGGCATTATTGAAATGGGAGCCCGATATTTCAGAATCAGCGCCCTGACTTTTATTCCTACCGGCCTTTCTCTGACGCTTACGGCAGTCATGCGGTCAGTACGTCAGGTCCAGCTGCCGTTGATCACATCCATTGTAGCATTTTTTGTAAATATTTTCTTTAACTGGGTCTTTATCTTTGGGAATCTTGGCGCGCCAAGAATGGAGATTGCCGGGGCCGCCCTGGGAACTCTCATTGCCCGCCTTATTGAAATGGGAATCAATGCAGGTTACTTTTTATTTGTTGACAAAAAGGTGGGCTATCGCCTGAAAGACCTTGGCATGAAATGTCGGGATCATTTAAAACTGTACATCCAATACTGTATCCCTGTGCTTATTTCAGACACCCTTTTGTCTTTAGGCAATAATGCCGTGTCTGTAATTATGGGGCACATTGGCGCGTCTTTTGTGTCCGCCAATGCTATCGTGGCCCAGGTGGTGCGCATGTCTACAGTATTTAACCAAGGACTTTCCAATGCCTCCAGCGTCCTTACAGGAAATACTTTAGGGGAAGGAAAAAAAGATAAGGCTTACCGCCAGGGTATTACATTCCTGTCCTTAAGCGTTATCATCGGCGTTATTGCCGCCGGGATCATCCTGGCCATCTGTCCTGTAGTGGTGGGTGGATTTAATATTAACGCCGAAACTACAGCCATTGCCGATGAGCTTATGATCGCCGTGGCAGTGATGGTCATTTTCCAGACCACTCAGTCCGTCCTGACTAAAGGTGTGCTCCGGGGCGGCGGCGATACACGATTCCTTATGATCGCGGATATTTTATTCCTGTGGCTGGTTTCCGTACCTTTAGGCTACTTATGCGCCCTCGTATGGCATCTTCCCGCCTTTTGGATCTATGTATCCTTAAAGGTAGACTGGATCATTAAATCCATCTGGTGCGCTTTCCGCCTTGTCCGTGGAAAATGGGTGCGGACCGTGGAATAATATCCGCCATACAGCCATGATGCGTCCCTGCCGGAATCGGTCGGCAGGATCACGCAAAAAGAGACAGTTTGGCACAGCTTCAGGTTTTACATACCTAAGCTTTGCCAAACTGTCTCTTTTGCATATTTAAACCCTATAACGCCGACTTATTTGCTTAAATACTCGTCAATACCCTTGGCAGCTGCTTTTCCTGCGCCCATAGCCAGGATAACGGTAGCCGCACCGGTCACAGCATCGCCGCCGGCGTAAACGCCTTCTTTTGTAGTTGCGCCGTTGTTTTCATCAGCAACGATGCACTTCCACTTATTCACCTCAAGACCTTCTGTCGTGGAGGAGATCAGCGGATTAGGACTTGTTCCAAGAGACATGATCACTGCGTCAACTTCAATATCATACTCAGAACCCGGAACTTCGATGGGACGTCTTCTTCCGGAAGCATCCGGCTCGCCCAGTTCCATCTTAATGCAGCGGATGCCTTTTACCCAGCCGTTATCATCCACAAGGATTTCCTTAGGATTTGTAAGAAGATGGAAAACAATGCCCTCTTCCTTTGCGTGATGGACTTCTTCCACACGGGCAGGAAGCTCTGCTTCACTTCTTCTGTATACAATATGTGTCTGGGCGCCAAGTCTTAATGCTGTTCTTGCAGCATCCATAGCCACGTTTCCGCCGCCTACAACAGCCACTTTATGGCCTCTGTAGATAGGGGTGTCATAGTCTTCACGGAAAGCTTTCATCAGGTTATTTCTTGTCAGGAACTCATTGGCAGAAAATACGCCGTTCGCCTGCTCTCCTGGAATGCCCATGAACTTAGGCAGACCTGCGCCGGAACCGATAAATACTGCGTCAAAGCCTTCATCCTGAAGCAGCTCATCAATAGTAATGGTCTTGCCGATGATAACATTTGTCTCAATCTCGACACCAAGCTTTTTAACGTTTTCAACTTCGTGGGCAACAACCTTATCTTTAGGCAGACGGAACTCAGGAATACCATAAACAAGTACGCCGCCCGGCTGATGGAGTGCTTCGAAGATCTTTACCTCATAGCCCATCTTTGCCAGATCGCCGGCGCAGGTAAGTCCTGCCGGGCCGGAACCGATGACAGCGACTTTCTTGCCCTTCTTTTCTTTTGCAGGAACAGGCTCAATGTTATGTTCTCTTGCCCAATCTGCGACAAAACGCTCCAGCTTACCGATGGCTACCGGCTCACCTTTGATTCCTAAAATACACTTGCCTTCGCACTGTGTTTCCTGAGGGCACACACGTCCGCACACAGCAGGAAGAGAAGAAGATTCGGCAATGATCTGAGCAGCTTTTTCAAAATCCCGGTTCTTTACCTGCTCAATAAATGCAGGGATATTAATGTTTACCGGACATCCGGTCACACACATAGGTTTTTTGCAGTTTAAGCAGCGTTCAGCCTCAGCAACTGCTTCTTCTTCGTTATATCCTAAACAAACTTCTTCAAAATTTGTAGCTCTTACCTTTGGATCCTGCTCTCTTACAGGAACTCTGTCTCTTTTAACTGCCATTATTTGTCACCTCCGCACATTCCGCATCCGCCGTGATGGGTCTTGCCTTCCTGATAGCGAAGCAATGCTCTGCCCTCTTCGGTCTTATACATCTGCTGACGCTTCATCGCCTGATCAAAATCTACCAGGTGACCATCAAACTCAGGACCGTCCACACATGCAAACTTCACTTCTCCGCCTACAGTGAGACGACATGCGCCGCACATACCGGTTCCGTCTACCATAATCGGGTTCATGCTGACAATGGTCGGAATACCCAGCTTCTTTGTGAGAAGGCAGGTAAACTTCATCATGATCACAGGGCCAATAGCAACACAAAGATCATATTTATTTCCTGCCTCAGCCAGCTCCTCTACCACAGAGGTAACCATGCCGTGATGCTTATAGGAACCGTCATCTGTTGTCACATAAAGGTTTCCGGCAACAGCTTCCATCTCTTTTTCAAGAATGATCAGATCCTTGGTCTTTGCACCAATGATCACATCTGCATCAATGCCGTGTTCATGAAGCCATTTTACCTGAGGATAAACCGGAGCTGTACCTACACCGCCGGCAACAAACAGCATCTTTTTCTTCTTAAGCTCTTCAATATCTTCGCTGAGCCATTCAGAAGGACGCCCCAGAGGCCCTGTAAAATCCTCAAAAGAATCTCCGGCCTTCAGTTCTGCCATGCGGTATGTAGATTCACCTACAGACTGGAATACAATGGTCACCGTGCCTGCCTCTCTGTCATAATCGCAGATGGTCAGGGGAATACGCTCGCCAGCATCATCCATCTTTACAATGACAAACTGTCCCGGCTGGCAGGACTTTGCCACACGCTTGGCTTCCACATCCATAAGATAGATCTTGTCTGCCAGCATCTCGGCTCTTAATATCTTGTACATTATGAATCCTCCTACTAATAATTTAAGCTTATGCCCGGCTTTGCTTTATGCGAAAGGATAGGTCCTTTCTTACCGAAAAAAGAACGGAAAAAAAGGTTCTCGTGACACCGGACACCTAAAACCTTATATTTAGTTTATCAAAGATTTTATGAATATTCAATAAAAAATGACAGCTTTCCCGAAAAAAGACTGTCATTTTTTTAACACAGTTTATCCAAATATTTTCTTTAAAAATGCCACATTTTCTTCCTGATGCATCCCTCTGGAGCCTTTAACTAACAGCGCATCTCCCGGCCGGACCAGATCTTGAAGATAAGCCTGAGCCTGGGCATTATCGGAAAAATTGTGTGTCACAATATGAGGATTATTGTCATTAATTCCCTGGACTAAAGCCTTCATCTCCTGCCCTATGGTCACCACCTCATCTACATGGGTACCGGCAATAAAGCACCCTGTATCATAGTGGCACTGCCAGGACATATCCCCCAGCTCCAGCACATCAGCCAGAACCGCGATCTTACGTCCCGGATTATCCAAAATTCCCAGCACAGTAATGCCGCTTTTAATAGAATCCGGGCTTGCGTTATATGTATCATCGATCACCTTGATTCCGTTTTTTAAATGGTTGATCTGCTGACGCATCGGAACGCCTTCGTAAGCAAGGAGCCCTTCCGCTGCTTTTTCAGGTTCAATCCCATATTCCATAGCGATCGCCATAGCCACGACCCCGTTATTTACATTATGAAGGCCGAGCTGGCGAAGCACCACCGGGTTTTCTCCCTCAGGCCACACAAAAGTAAAGTGCTGCATCCCATCCCGGATATAAATATCTTTGGCATAATATTCAAGATCCCCGCTGATGCCTTGTGTTTCATGGCCAAAGAGCCGGGCATTTTCAGGGTAATCCCTGGCCGCTTCTTTAAGCATAGGGTCATTCCCGTTAAGATACAAAGACTGTCCGGGACCGAAATCCTTAGCGATTTTAAGCTTTTCACGCATGATATTTTCCTGGCTTTTTAAAATGCCAATGTGCGCCACGCCAATATTTGTCACAACCGCCGTTTTAGGGGAGGCAAAACGCACCAACTCATCCATTTCCCCAAAGTCACTGATGCCCATTTCCACTACAGCCATTTCGTGTTCCGGCCCAAGACGGAAAAGGGTCAGGGGCACGCCAATATTACTGTTTTGATTTCCCGCAGTTTTTAGCACCTGATACTTTACGGAAAGCGCCGCAGCGATCATCTCCTTGGTAGATGTCTTTCCCACACTTCCTGTGATCCCTACCACCGGCACCGGAAATTTGCTCCGATAGTACACAGCCAGATCTCCCAGGGCTTTTTGAGTATCTTCCACAAGGATATGAGGCTTTGTCTCATCTATAATCTCTCCGTGGGAGGTAAATGTTCCCTTAGCCCCTGCTTCAAACACCTGTCCAATAAACTTATGGGCATCCACCCGCTCCCCGATAATCGGAGTAAATAACGTATTTTCCTGAATATCCCGGCTATCTATACTAATATAGGAAATCACTGTATCCGGATCACCGCATAAAAGCTTCCCGTTCACTGCCCGGGTAATTTCCCCCACTGTTAAATTTACCATAATTCCCAGTTCCTTTCCATTATTATTGGCCTGCCCTTTTCGGCCATATAGGTATCCCCGAAGGGGGTTCCATTATTATTGGCCTGTCCTTTTGGCGGGCCTTTTCGGTCATGCTTCTTTTATAAAAATACACTATCTCACCGGGGAAGTCAATTTTTAAGATGATTTTCTCAGTCTTCTTAATAAAAGCACGCCGCCGGTCACCGCCACAAGGGCTTCCGTTACCGGAAATGTGCTCCACACCCCATTCATCCCGGACAACGCAGACAGGATAAATGCCGCAGGAATAATAACGGCAAATCCCCTCAGAATAGAAATCACATGCGCCGGCAAAGGATATTCTGTGGATGTAAAATACATGGATACAATAATATTAAACCCGGCAAAAATACACCCGATAAAATAAACCTTCAGACCTCCTACAGCAATTTCCTGGAGGAGCGCGCTGTTTTCACTATTAAATATCTGAGCAATCTGCGGCGCAAACGTGAAGATCAGCATATACACCGCAACTGAAAGAACAGCCATTGTTATCAGCGCATACCTGAGCACAGAAGAAACCGCTTTTTTATTGCCTCCACCGTACTGACTGCTGATGACCGGCTGGATCCCCTGAGCAATGCCTGTATAGATAGCAACGACCACAAGGGAAAGATTGGCAATGACCCCGTAAGCCGCAACACCAGTATTTCCTTCAAGTCCCAGGATGATCATATTAAATACGATAATGACAATACCAGAGGACACTTCGGTGATCAAAGAAGGCAATCCGCTGGAAAAAATCCCGCCAAACAGCCTTGGAAGGATCCGGCACCGGCACAGATGAAATTGATTTTTCTTTTTCAGAAAATAGGGAGACATAACGCATATACTGATCACCGGAGCCAATCCTGTTGCCAGTACAGCGCCAAAGATTCCCATATTCAAAGGAAACATAAACACATAATCCAAAACCACATTGGATAAACTTCCTGTGATCATGGCAGCCATAGACAGCTGCGGAGCACCGTCATTGCGCACAAAACACAAAAGGAGATTGTTCAGCATAAACATCGGCGTAAACAGCATAATGACCTGAAGATACACTCTGGCCATATCATAGGTCTGCGCATTTGCTCCAAGAAAACGTACAATAGGCCCGGACGCAAAAAGCCCTGTAAAAAAGAACACTGCGGCAATACAAACCATAGCCGCTGCCGCATTAGTAAAGATCTGATCTGCCGCTTCCCTTTTTCCCTGACTTTTAAATATGGAATATTTTGTACCTCCGCCCATTCCGATCATCAGACCGCTGCCGTGAATAAAATTGTACACCGGTATAGCCAGGTTCAACGCGGCCAGACCAGCCGCTCCCAGCGCCTTTGACACAAAAAAGGTATCTGCCAGAATATAACAGGACAGGGCGATCATTCCAAGAACATTTAAGGAAACATATCTGGCAAATAATTTAAACATGTTTTCATTCTTCATTTTCAAATGTAGCCTCCTAAAAAATCCGTTTTGCGCCATGCCAGCTCGCTATGGCTCGCTGCGGCTTTCGCCGTATTGTCGTGTATAAGCAGTCACAGATTCAAGCGAGCTTGATCTGTGACTGCTTATACACGACAGCATGGCTCAATGCTAAACAAAAACACCTCAGCGGCCATTCCTTCTAAGGCCTACGGAATGGGCTGAGGTGTTACCCGGCGGTAATGGGGTATGAAATTTTTTAATGATCGTCTGGCAGATAAACTGCCGGTTTTTACTTTATAAGCTCTTATTTCACCGCAATGGCTTCGATTTCAAATAAACCGCCTTTAGGAAGAGCGCCGGCCTGGACGCAGGAGCGTGCAGGGGTCTCACCGGTGAAATACTGGGCATAGATTTCATTAATAGCGCCAAAATCATTTATATCGGCCAAAAAGACTGTGGTTTTCACTACATTTGCCATAGTCATGCCTGCAGCTTCCAACACAGCTTTAAGATTTTCCAAAGCCTGCTTTGCCTGAGCCTCTACCCCTTCCGGGAGCTGGCCGGTTTCAGGGATAAGTCCTAACTGACCGGATGTATATAAAGTGTCTCCTACTTTAACTGCATGGACATATGGGCCGACAGCAGCCGGAGCTTTATCTGCATGAATGGTTTCTCTTGTCATGAACATCTACCTCCAAACTTTTTTCTTCGTAACACTTCGGACTGCCACAGGTCCGAACTGATACCATTTTACACCATTCTTCCATAAAAATCAAACCTTAGATTATTTAAAAATCAGGGCTTGTCAAGCGGCGTATTTTAGTGTAGAATGTCAGGGAATATTAAATATGCGTCGTTCAGTTTATCTGTACGATGGTTCTCATTCCCGATACATTAAAAGGGAGTAGTCAAAACTCATCATCATCATCTCGGGGAATATTCCTCTGGTGGTGAGTACCAACTGGTGACAAGACTTTTCATGTATCCTCCCTGAGACTATTCCACAGGCATAGCTTCATGAAGGATATTATGAAAAGTCTTTTTATGTTTTGGGAATAATGAGATGTAGTATCAAAAGGTCAAATTAAAATTTGACCTCTTGACCCTTGTGTCAACTCAACCAATACAAAGGAGGCCATTTATGAAAGAATTTTATCAGATGACAAAAGAAGAAGCGCTGTCCGCGCTGAATGCATCTGAAAATGGACTGTCTGACAGCCAGGCCCAAAAAGCGCTGGAAACCTACGGTGAAAATGCACTGACTGAAAAGAAGAAAAAAAGTCTTTTCCAGGTTTTCCTGAGCCAGTTTGCTGACCTGCTGGTGATCATCCTGATCATCGCCGCTGTTGTTTCCATGGTATCCGGCAATGTGGAAAGTACCATTGTTATTATTGCCGTGATCATCCTAAATGCCATTTTAGGAACAGTCCAGTACGCCAAAGCAGAAAAATCCCTGGATTCCCTTAAAGCTCTCTCATCGCCAAAAGCCAAGGTGCTCCGTGATGGTCAAAAACATGAGCTGGATTCCAAATATGTGGTTCCCGGAGATATTCTTCTTTTGGAAGCCGGAGATATGGTCTGTGCTGACGGACGTATTTTATACAATTATTCTCTCCAGGTTAATGAAAGCTCTCTTACCGGGGAATCCACCAATGTAGACAAAAAAGAAGTCTGTCTGGAAGGGGAAATGCCCCTGGGCGACCGTATCAATATGGTTTATTCCGGCAGCCTTGTCACCTATGGACGGGCGACAGTTCTCGTTACCGGTACGGGAATGAAAACCGAAATCGGTAAGATCGCAACCTTAATGAATGAAACAAAGGAAAAGAAAACGCCGCTCCAGATCAGTCTGGATCAGTTCAGTAAAAAGCTGGCCATTATCATTATGGTCATCTGTGCCGTTGTCCTTGCTTTAAGCCTTTACCGGGATATGAGCTTTATTGACGCCTTGATGTTTGCCGTTGCTCTCGCTGTAGCTGCCATTCCTGAAGCTTTAAGCTCCATTGTGACCATTGTCCAGGCCATCGGTACCCAGAAAATGGTTAAAGAGCACGCTGTTGTCAAAGAGCTGAAGGCTGTGGAAAGTCTTGGCTGTGTATCTGTTATTTGTTCCGATAAAACCGGTACACTGACCCAAAACAAAATGACTGTTCAGCAAATCTACATTGACGGTCAGTTATTCACACCTTTTACTTTGGATCTGAAAAATCAGCTCCACCGTTTTCTCTTATATGATGCAATCCTTTCCAACGATTCCACCTTCCAGGAAGGAAAGGGTATGGGCGATCCTACAGAATACTGCCTTCTGGAAATGGCGGAAAACGCCGGCGTAGATCATGCTGTGATCCGTGAGCTTATGCCAAGAAAGGCTGAGATTCCGTTTGACTCTGACCGTAAACTTATGAGCACCAAATACAACATGCGTGGCAAACCCATGATCCTGACCAAAGGCGCTGTGGATGTTCTCTTATCCAAAACAGACCGTATCGCATTTTCCGATGGTGTCCGTCCGATTACTGAAGAGGATAAACAGACTATTCTGGACCAGAATAACAAATTCTCAGAAAACGGTCTCCGTGTCCTGGCCTTTGGTTACAAAGATAACGATGAAACCGAGCCATTGACTCTGGATGACGAGCAGGATTTTGTATTCATTGGCCTTGTATCTATTATTGACCCGCCTCGTGAAGAATCCAAAGCCGCTGTAGCTGACGCTACCCGGGCCGGGATCAAGACTGTAATGATCACCGGAGACCATAAAGTAACTGCTGCTGCCATTGCCAAGCAGATCGGTATTTTCAAAGATGGAGATCTGGCCATTACCGGCAGCGAACTGGATGCTATGAGCGATGAAGAACTGGATCAAAAAATTGAGTCCATCTCTGTCTATGCCCGTGTATCACCGGAAAATAAGATCCGCATTGTAGACGCATGGCAGCGTAAGGGACGTATCGTTTCCATGACCGGTGACGGCGTCAATGACGCTCCTGCTCTTAAAAAGGCAGATATTGGCGTTGCCATGGGTATTACAGGTACAGAGGTATCTAAAGATGCAGCTTCCATGATCCTCCAGGATGACAACTTTGCTACGATCATTAAAGCAGTCGCCAATGGACGTAATGTTTACCGTAATATAAAAAATGCGATCCAGTTTTTACTTTCCGGTAATACAGCAGCGATCCTGGCTGTATTGTATACATCCATTGCCGGTCTGGCTGTTCCATTCCAGGCCGTACACCTGCTGTTTATTAACCTGCTGACAGACTCTCTTCCAGCTATTGCTATTGGAATGGAATCGGCTGACAAGGATATTTTATCAGAAAAGCCCCGTAATCCTAAAGAAGGTATCTTAAACCGATCCTTTATGATCAATCTTGGGATCTATGGTGTGCTCATTGCCATATGTACCATGGTATCCTACCATGTAGGACTCGTTACAGATGCGGCTACGGCAAGCACTATGGCATTTGCCACACTGACCATTGCCCGCCTGTTCCACGGATTTAACTGCCGCAGCAACCACTCTATCTTCGGATGCCCGATTAACCGAAATTGGTGGTGCGTGGGCGCTTTTGTCCTAGGCCTTCTTCTCATTAATATGGTATTATTCATCCCCGGTCTTCACGGGCTGTTTGAAGTCTCTGACCTGACCGGCCTGCAGATCGGATGGATCTACCTTATGGCATTTGTTCCTACATTGATCATCCAGATCGGAAAGATCATTCGGGAACATATAAAATAATAAAACGCACCGTTTGGGCTGTTTTTTCCAAACGGTGCGTTTATTATGTTTAATTATAAATACTTATATATATAGCTAATAATTATGACACTTTTACCCCTTTAATGTAACAGTTCAACTGACTGAACCGTTACGTTTTAATTAGAAACTTTAATAAATAGTATTGTGTTTTTCTGTGATGATATGCTATGATTAAGCTGTAGTGACTTTTGCGCAACGCATAAACGAAAGATGTGTTGCGCACCATTTTTCCATTTAAAACATTATCATAAAAATATAGGAGTGTTGTTATCTATGGGCGGAATTTTCGGCGTTGTTTCTAAGAAAAGTTGTACAATGGATTTATTTTTCGGTATTGACTATCACTCTCATCTGGGAACCAAACGGGGCGGTATGGCTGTCTATGGACCTGACGGATTTAACCGCAGCATCCATAATATTGAAAATTCCCCATTTCGTACAAAATTTGAACGAGATGTGGAAGAACTGGAAGGAACCATGGGGATCGGGTGTATTTCCGATACAGATCCTCAGCCGTTGCTGATTCAGTCGCACCTGGGCAGCTATGCCATTACCACAGTAGGAAAAATCAATAATGAAGAAGAGCTTATCAAGTATGTTTATGAAAAAGGGCATCCTCATTTTCTTGAAATGAGCGGCGGCCGTATAAATACTACAGAACTGGTAGCTACTCTCATCGACCAGCAGGCAACCTTTACAGACGGTCTGACTTTTGCTCAGGAGATGATCGATGGATCCATGACCATCCTGCTCATGACCAAAGATGGACTCATTGCTTCCCGTGACCGTATGGGCCGCACCCCTTTAGTCGTTGGAAAAAAAGAGGACGGCTATTGTGTCTCCTTTGAAAGTTTCGCTTACTTAAATCTGGGTTATCATACCGCCGGTGAACTTGGCCCCGGAGAAATCGTCTTTATCACCCCGGAAGGCGTAACACAGTTAAAAAAACCCGGCAGCCAGATGCAGATCTGCTCATTCCTGTGGGTATATTATGGTTATCCTACCACCTGCTATGAAGGGATTAATGTGGAAGCTATGCGGTATAAATGCGGTGAAATGCTGGCCAGACACGATATGGCAGAAGGCCAGAATGTTCATCCGGACATTATCGCCGGAGTTCCGGATTCCGGAACAGCTCACGCCATCGGTTATGCTAATGAATCCGGAATTCCCTTCGCCCGTCCATTTATTAAATATACACCCACCTGGCCCCGTTCCTTCATGCCGCAAAATCAAAATCAGCGTAATCTTATTGCCCGCATGAAGCTGATCCCTGTAGACGCCCTGATTCATGGCAAGAGCCTTCTGCTTATTGATGACTCTATTGTCCGGGGGACACAGTTGGGAGAAACCACGGAATTTTTATATAACAGCGGTGCTAAAGAAGTGCATATCCGTCCTGCATGTCCTCCGCTGCTGTTCGGCTGTCCCTTCCTGAACTTTTCCAGATCTTCCTCCGATCTGGACCTGATCACCCGCCGTGTTATCCGTGACCGGGAAGGTGATAATGTCTCTCAGGAAACACTTTTTGATTACGCAGATCCTAACAGCACCAATTATAATGAAATGGTGGAGGAGATTCGACGCCGCCTTGGCTTTACCACGCTGCGCTTCCATCGTCTGGATGACCTGGTAACATCCATCGGTCTTCCGGAAGAAAAGCTTTGTACCTACTGCTGGAGCGGCAAAGGCTGCTCCGGATGCAGCAAAGGCTGCCAAAAAGCTTAAAGCAAAAAAAGTTCCAGGTACACTTTGAAATCATCTAAAATGTACCTGGGACTTTTTACTTTCTAAAGCCCATCGATCATCCGTCTAAAAAGCATCCCCCTTAGAAACAAACAGTCTCCTGAACTTTCTTGATCTCTTCCAGCGGAATGGCCGTTGCCTCATGGATCGCCTCCGCTGACCATTGATTTTTAAGCATCTGGGTGATAAGCTGACGGCGTGTTTCCTGCTCTCCACTGAGATACCCTGCTTTCTTTCCGGATTCATAGCCTGCACGTTCCCCCGCTTTCTTCCCGGATTCATAGCCTGCGCGTTCTCCCGCTTTCTTCCCGGATTCATAGCCTGCACGTTCGCCAGCTTTTTTTCCGGATTCGTATCCCACACGCTCACCGGCCTTCTTCCCCGACTCATAGCTTTCCTGCTGCCATTCTTTTAACGCTGTCCACATCTTTACCTCGCCCCTTTCCTTCCCGAATACTTCTTTTATATCCACCGCTGTGATTGTTTTTACGACTTCAAAGACCTCCCGGTCGATGCCTTTTTGACTATACTTTTCTTCCATCTGCTTTTTATCTTTCCTGTAGATTAGCTGGATCAGATCAAAAACTGCAGCCACATCCGGATTTTTGAAAGCCTTTGGATCACTGTTGATGATCTGTACAAGATTCATCCGGTAGTCATTAAAATATTCCTTCATCTCCTCCGGCATGTCTGTCACCATATCTCTCAGGCTGTTGGGGCCATCCCATGGCGTTTCACCGTAATACACAACCAAAGTAAATACCGGATGGAGACGGTCATTTTTTAAAAATCCTGAGAGATATTCATCCCTGTTCTTTCCTCTTAGATTTTTCTCTCTTTTATTTTTTCGCTTTATTGCATTGTATTCTTTTGTATAATTGAGAAAGTCATACCCCATGCTCCGCAATGGCATCCCGTAATGGACATTGGCCTGGTCTTCAAGGCCAAGAAGCACAAACGCGCTTCCCCGATACAGCTTCTTCACCACATCACGATTACGTTTGTAACCTCTCTGCTTCGCTTTTGTGAAGGCTTCCGTGCTTGTTCCTCCCGACACATCTGTATCCGCCTCTTCCAGCAGACGGGCATCCACAACCCGCCGTCCATGGAACACCGTGCCATTAAACAGATCCGCAAACCGTTCGTTATCCCGCCAAAACTCTTTTAATACTATATCCTTTTCATGACTCAATGATCATTCCTCCCTTTCCTGTCTCTCCAGGACCGGTCTCTTAGAGAATTGATCATTTCTACCCCTTTAAAATTTGTAAAGTTCTCTTTTCAAATCTGACAATGCCGGAAAACCTATCGTTCCAAGTCAGCAGATTTGCGATGCTGGCAAACATCACTTCAAGACAACATAATTCAATTCATCAGCGTCATCTGCTCCTCAACTGCCTTGATCTCTTCCAGTGGGATTGCTGTCGCCTCATGGATCGCCTCCGCTGACCAATGATTTTTCAGCATCTGGGTGATAAGCTGACGGCGTGTTTCCTGCTCTCCACTGAGATACCCTGCTTTCTTCCCAGATTCATAGCCTGCGCGTTCCCCCGCTTTCTTCCCGGATTCATAGCCCGCATGTTCGCCAGCTTTTTTTCCGGATTCGTAACTCTCCTGCTGCCATTCTTTTAACGCTGTCCACATCTTTACCTCGCCCCTCCTTCCTTCTCATATTTCTTCTTCACAGTTTTATCTTTTGTATTTTTGTCATATTATTTAAATTCTTTTGTAAAAACCAGGAAATATACGGCCATGCTAAATATAGTAAAAATATACTCCATATAAAACATGGCCAAAGCGCATATGCGTCTTTTTCCTTACATTTTATCATATCACAAATTAAGGTCCGGCGAAAGCATCTCTCGGCTGTTTATCCTTTTTTTAGGATTTTCCCATACCACCGCTGCGCCACCAACCGGCGCTAGAATCTCCTGACACAAGTGCAGCTGCGAGCTATCAGAGAGTATTTGCCCAAGCTCGGCACTCTTACCGCTCATAATGCGCTGGGCCTGATATGAAAAAGTCTCCAGATACAAAAAATCCCCTGGATACAAAAACCTCCCCAAATACGAAAAGTCCCCCGAAAAGGCAACGATCTGCCGTTTCGGGGGCTTAAGTATTTTTACAAAGCAATTCTTTGATTAAAGATAATAAATGAAGGAAGCATATCACACTTCTGATGCGGAGCGGTTTGGTGAACCGCTCCGCATCATGGGACAGCTTCCTTCGTTTATTTAATTGATTTTATTTAATTGATTTATTTAGCGCCGCCTTTTTTTCTTACGATAATGAAGGCTGCACCGGCGATGATGATCACTGCTGCTGCAGCGATCCCGCCAATAATAAGGGGCATATTCATGGACGAACCATTACTGCTGTCAGCATCTGCAGGAAGCTGAGCCAGCGGTGTGGTTTCATCCTCAAGGGTGGTGGTAGATTCAGGCTGCTCTTCCTCGGAAGCGGTGTCTGCACTGTCATCCTGAGAGGCATCGTCTGCCGGATCAGTCTCAGCAGCGTCCGGTTCCTGAGCTAATGGGGTTTCCTCGTCCTCAAGTACAGTGATATTTCCATCTGTAATATCAACCTGCTGACCATCCTCGTTATAATTAGTTGTGTTGCCCTCGCCATCTGTTACTGTCGTCACAGGTACAGCCACCGGCGGAGCTACAGTGCCGTCTTCATAAACAACTACCGTCCCATCTTCCTCGGTGACATACTGGGTAACAACCTGAGTAATAACTTCCGGTTCAACCTCAACTTCTGTTTCTACGCTTGCGTCTCTGTAATATACCGCATAGCTGGACTGGCTGTCATTATATTCATGAACGATCGGATCATCCTGTCCATTTAAAAGAATGTAATTTGTATCACCAACAGTTATATTCTCAGGAGCAGCTTCAAACTCTACGCTCTCTCCATAAGCTACTTCAACTTCCTGTGTATCCAAAACAGAGTTGTCTTCCACAGAAATATATCTCATGGTTACAGTATACGGCTGGGGATCATTAACTTCCTGAGCGGCATAGTAAACATTGTAAGTTCTAGCCGATGTTCCATAAGTGTGGACAATCTGGCCATTGCCATTTCCCTGTCCGGAAAGTACCTGATAAACTACGCCGTTAATTTCCAAAGTCGGCGTTGAGTTAATATCATAAGTCATCGGCTCCCCATCCGGAGTTACAGTCATCGTCCTGGCGGACAGAATCGTTTCCGGATTATCATAATCAACAAAATTAATAGTTACATCATACGGTACAGACTCATCAGCCACAACATATGGAATGTTATATACCGTGGAACGGGTGCTTGAAAATTCACGTTCAATGTAATTTTCTACCCCTTCTGCCAACTGATACTGTTTAAAATTTGCCTCATAAGTTGAAGGAAGGTCAATGTGAACCAAAGCATCTACGTCAACGGTCTGGGAAATGGAGTACAGCACCGCGTTATCATTATCCGCGTCTACAAAATTAATCGTAATCTCATAGGGCGCTGCCGGAGCATCAATGACTCTGGCATACTCAAATACATACTCGGAAGCCGCGTTATCATATGTAATGTCATAAGATGTATTTCGGCTTTCAAGCTGATATGTCTCGCCATTCGCCTCATATGTTGCAGGAGCCGTTAATGTATACCCTTCCCCATAATTTAAAGTAACTGTATCAGAATAGATCACTGCATCGCTTTCATCCACATAATATACATTAAAGGAACGGGCCTCTTTTGTACTTGGACTGTACTGAAGCGTCACATTATCCGTACCATACTGTAACAGGTAGCTATTGTTGCTGATTGTGTAAACAGTTCCGCCCAGATCAAAAGAAGCGGGAGCTGTATAGGTCACTGACGGATAGTTCAGGGCATCCAGAAATACTTGTTCGGACTGTAAAAACTGTCCATCCGTACCCTGGCAGGTTACTGTCACATAGTAAGCCTGAGCGCTATAGCCGATAGCTACTTGGGTAGACTCTGCTATTCCATCATCATTACTATCATAATCTGCTGTCACCTGAAGTAAAATACTGTCTGGACTATAAAACTCTATTGTATGCGTACCGCTTCCAAAGGAGCCTGCTCCGATCTGGCTGCCGTTAGCTGTTGCAACATAATAGAATGTCTCTGCTCCGCTGGCAGAAACAGTAAATGTCTGATAGCCATACCGATCGGTTGCCTGTGAGCTTATGTTGATCGTTGGGGCCGGCGCTGCGGCTGCCGGGATATTTATCCCGGCAGCACAGCCAAGAGCAAGCACTAAAGTCATAAAATACGAAAGAATCGTCTTTTTTAATCTTTTCATAAAAACCTCTCCTTACTGTAATCTATTTCACATAATTTCCTTTATCTGAAATAAGCATATAACATCAAAATCACATGAACATCACACAAAGGAGTCATTTTTTAGCGCGAAGCTCTTTTTTTTCGCCATTTCCAATAAATTATTCCAATAATGACTGCCGCAGAAATTCCAAGAGTTCCAAACAGCACGGTCAATGCAATCGGATCGCCGGTCCGCACTGCTGTGATCACACGGCGGATAACTTTTGGAACCCGGTTGACCACTGTGTTCGTCACTGTTTCAGTGATCACAGGCCGCTCAATATCTTCAAGACGGTAAATACCTGCATCCCATGTCAGATCTGTCTGTCCTGGATTCATATAAAACGCCATAGTAAAATAGTAATCTCCGTTTTGTGTCGTAGCATTCGAATCTACAGCAGTATCGCTTCCGATATTTCTCAAAGTAATCGTCCATGGATCACCTACCGCAAAACCAACACGGTAATATCCTGATGGAAGACCGCTGAACAAATATCTACCTTCACTATCTGTCATGGTTTGCGCCACAGTTTCCCATGCATTTTCATCCCACACATTACCGCTGGCACAACGCTGGAGAATCACTATAATGCCTTCAACGCCAGTTTCGCCGTTATCCTGGATTCCGTCCTGATCCTTATCATACCATACATAATCACCGATGGTACATGGATTATCATTGTAGTAAATACCTGCATCAATGGTCATATCTTCCTGACCATAGCCTGGCTTCACCGGATCTGTAGGATAGCCAACGCCAAGAACATACTCTGAAAGCATATTGGAATCCAGCGCCGTATCCTCACCCTGGTAGGGCAGCGTACGGGACACCAGAGGCGATATGTTAAAGACTACTCTGTACTCAACATCGTACACATCGCTGCTCTTAACGCCAGTAAACTTATAACGTCCATCTTCGTCTGTTACAGAAGTAGAAACCGTTTCCCACTCGCCATCGCCTTTGCGCTGCTGCAGCGTTACGATAATACCATAAACTGGAACTTCGCCTTCATCCTGGATACCATCCCTATCCGCATCTACCCATACATAATCGCCAATAGCACTCAGCAAATAAGCGCCTGCATCATGAGTTAAATCCGCTGTATCCGCAGGAAGCTCAATAATATCTGTATAGCCTCCGTTTAATGTGTCGTCATCAAAATAAGCGACTTCAGAATCATGAAGGGCATCGCCAACGCCCGCTTCCACAGAAATATAATTTTCCGGATACTGGAAGTGGATACGGTAGCGTCCGGCTTCCAGACGGTCAAACAAATATCTTCCGTCTTCGCCTACAACCGTGGAGGCTATAGGTTCATCGGACATAGAGCCGTCATCACCTACTGTATAAAGATCAACAATAGTTCCCGGCAAAGGTATATAGATGCTTTGTGTATTATCATAATCCTGATCGTCAAATACAAAACCGCCCAAAGCGCTGTAAACTGTCACGCCAGCATCCCATGTCATATCATCTGCATATAATTTAATCACGTCTGTATACATGACACTGCTGCTGCCATTGCTGTATTTAGCATCAGAATCCGCGCCGGAAGAACCTGCATTCGCCTTGGTAAAGGAATAGGTTTCTGTATATCCTGTCGTTATAGCATCTGAAATATCAAATTCTACAATATATAAGCCTTTTGGAAGATCTGTAAAGCAATAATATCCATCTCTTCCTGACGCGTCATCGTGAGCAGTGATCTGCGTCCGGTAAGGCGTCATTCCCTCAATGCTGTCATCTGCTGACTCAAGGCGGTACAGATTTACTGTAACCCCATTAAGACCGGATTCACTTTCATCCTGGATACCATTTTTGTTGGAATCGATCCATACATAATCTCCAAGATTTACCAATGACACAAATCCTGCGTCAATAGTCATATTTTCTTCACCAGTCAGAGTTCCGTCTTCATCCATTGTCAAGGCAAGACTGATCGGTTCAGTTTCACCGGCATCATTAATATTAGAATCTAATGCTGTATCCTCAATCGCATACCGGGTTGTTGCGCCATAACCCTCAGGAACCTCAAACACAACCTTATACTCATAATATGTGTTTCCTACATAATATTTTGGATTAGCCGGATCTTCATCATAACCAGAATCCGCTGCGTAAGAAGCTTCTGTACGGAAATTACATGGAAGATCATCAAACAAATACTTGCCTTGGGTGTCCGTAAAGGTTGTCTTATAAACTTCCCATTGGCCTTCCTGGCTTGTCGTTGATTTCCTCCGGTACAAAGTAACTTCCACATCTCTGGCTACACGATCGCCTCCGTCCTGGATGCCATTATCGTTATCATCGTAAAATGCATAATCGCCAATACTTCCTGTGGTCAGATACATTTCAGCCAAAACTTCGTTGGAAGATACACGGTCAACGGATTCCATTGGAGAAGTTTGTGTATCGCCTGCTCTCACAACTGCCGCCGCAGTCGTATTTCCGATAACCGCTCCCTCATAAGCAGCCATTTCCTCGGCTGTATATCCGGGCGCCCGCATTGCAAGGGTCACATTATAAACATCTCCGGCCTCCATATAATAGCCGTCATCAAAAGTCACTTCCACGCCAACCGCTGTCACCTGGGACATATCTGCCGGAGGTGTGGTGGTCCAGCCTGCGCCCCATACATCTTCGGACTTGCTGTTAAGCATCGGCAATTCTTCAGCGGCCGTCTTGCTCAGACGCGTTGCCTCATCCCAGCTTCCGCCAACATAATAATATACGGTCGCATGGGCGCCTTGAACGCTGTCCGGATTGCCGTTGACCCAAAGCAGGGTTACCGGTTCATACGTATGGTCGCTATCACTTACAGGAAGATTTGTTGAACGCTGGCTTAAGATCCGGTCATTATTGGCCGGACGCATTTCCTGAGTATCTCCGGTAAATGGTATAATATCCACAAAACGGGCTTCCTTTACATCCTCTCCGGCATTAGCTAAAGATAACCGGTAATAAATGGTTCCGGCAGGCTCAACCACTGCGGATACGCCTGTAGGCAGCCACTCATTTTCCTCTTCCGCAACATATTTGCGGATGATGAGGGAATCGCTCCGGGTTACCTGAATCTGTACCGGCTGGCTTAAGTATTGGAGTTTGCCTCCGTCAATTTCATCTCCGGTAACATCCTCAACAAACTCATCACTATTTCCGTCTGAAATCACATCACTGTTGTCGCCTGGTGCCTGAATATAGCTCATTCCAGTAGGATTGTCCAGGGTAAGAGGAAGCTGGTATCCGCTTCCGATCGTTCCGGTAGCATTTAAATTAATCACCGTGGAAGGCAAACTCAAGTCAATATCCGCCCCATAGTCCAGAATAATACTCTGGCCAGGCTCCAGCACGAAATCTTCTCCAAAATCAAGAACATACTGATAGGATGTCTGAGTCACTGTTACAGGATTTCCATCTTCATCTGTAATCTCCTGCTCAGTAACAACCTTGATCGGATCTGAAACAGTCACATTTTTCAAGATCGTTCCATCCGACAAACGTACACGTATACCATTGACGCCATCCTCAGCGTATAAGCTGGTATTTAGTGTGGTGTATGGCGGCAAAGTAATAGACATTACCGGGTGCTTCAGTGCTGTCTTTGAAGATTGAATCACTGTACCTGTTGTGGAAAACTCTACCGTATCTCCAGAATAATAATAACCGCCAGATGTTGTACTGGTAATTTCATTTTCTAAAGATAAATATGGTAAGTCTTCATCATAACGGCTGAGAGAAATCTGAACGTTATCTGATACAGTTCCCGTACGGTGCGCTGCATTTCCGCTATTATCAAGCATCGTATCTTCCCAAGTTAAAGAAGCTGTATTTTGGATCTTGCGGATTTCCGGAAGCTTCTCATCTGAAGGTCTTTGTTTAAAGGTCACTAAAACTTCAATTGCTCCGGCCTTAAAGCCTGCCTCCACCTGGGTATAGCTCACCCGGTAGCCTGTAGCGTTTTCAGGAAGGTCTACGGTCACAAATCCGTCATCAGCTAAATCTGTCAGATCAATATTTTCCTGAACGGTCTGCCACTGTGCCGAAGCACCATCGCCAGGCGTTGCCTCTACCTTAGCTTCCACTTTAGCCAACACATGGGTACCGTCCCCATTAACCGATTTATACAGTTTCAGTTCTTCCATGGTATAATCGGAAGATGACAGTACATATCCGTCAACTTTACTTGTAATATCGTAATAGTTGTCCAAAGTACCTTTCTCTAAACCATAGAAAGTCAGCGTATCATCTGTAACAACAAAGCGTTCTGCTGGAAGCTCATTCCTTCCATCCGTCATATCAGAAACTCTGAAATATGCACTTACATCCTGATACATAAGGCTTTGCTCTGAGTTCACACCATCGGTATACCCAGCGCCACTCTCCAAACGTACGGTTTTATTGATTGTTGACGCAAAGCCCTGAACCGAAGTTTCAGGCCGGTTCTGGAAGATTACTTTATCTTTATAGTTGCCGCTATCTGTCTTGCTTACACTAGAGAAATTCGTTCCCGGATTCTGTTTTCCTGTCACAGTAACCTTTTTCTTTAAAACGTTTTGTTCCAAACGGCCATCTAAAGGATAGCCGTTGGGCGCGGTAACTTCTACAACCCAGTAATCACCTACCGGCAATAAACTGCTCTGGCCAATTCCATCACCGGAAACGGTTACTGTATCCAAAACAGTTGTCAGATCTGTATCGGACGCGGCATAAATATGAAATACAGCGCTAAGTCCATCATCATCGCAGATCACATTGCCCTGGTTATCCTGTTTCTGGATCACGATCCGTCCTTTAACCGATGTGTTGGTCACTGGAACAGTATACTCAACATCTACATAAGATTCGCTTTTCGGTATTGTTACTATCTGGGCTGTCAGTTCATAGCCGTCCGGAGCATTTGTTTCAATAAGAACATAATCTCCCGGCTCCAGGCCAGACCATGTAACCACGCCGTCTGCCCCTGTAGTCTGAGCAGTTCCAACCTGATCGCCTTTATGGGCTGCAATCTTGTCATATTCTGTTTTAGCGTCTTCTTCAGAAGCATCTGCAACATACTTATACAGTTCAAAAGTTACGCCGGAAAGGGCAGCATTGTCATTATTGCTGTCTGCTGTCTTTTCCACCTTTAAATTGCGGTAAATGCCATCCCACTGGGTACGCTCCACAGTTTGTCCTGCTACGATCTCAAATTCAATCGGCTTAGGATCTACTGTAAAAGTCACTTCCACATTATCTGTGTTGGTTGTCGAATTAGGGGCCTTAACTTCCGTCACACGGTATTTTCCAGGTTCCATATAGCCGGATAAATAAGCGCCCACTACCGGTTCGCCGCCAGGAGTGATTACATCAGAATTTACTGTAATTTTACTTTCTGCTTCTGTGTCTCCCACATATTCCCATGCGCTGCCATTCCACCGCTCTAAGATGTACTCGGCTCCCGACAAACCTATACCTGTTTCATCAACGGCTGTGGCCTTAGTCTTTTTCATAAGAAGGAAACGGCCCTTATTTGCCTTATTATTAATCGCGTTACTACCTGTAAAATGTGTATTTATTTCACTGGTCTCAACACGGATATGGATATTTCCATTCTCATCAATATAGTTTCCGTTTACTTTATCTCCTATATTAAACTGAGTCTTCGCAAAAGTGCCGTCCATGACCTCTTTTAGAACATAGTCCCCAGCTTCCAGACGGTAAGAAATCTTTCCGTCCTCATCTGTCTCGAGGGTTGCAATCACCTTGCTTTCGTCTCCTGCTTTGTAAAGTTCAAACTGGATGTTTGCGCCTGGTACTTTGCCATCTTCGGCGGTTACC
Source organism: Candidatus Scybalocola faecavium (assembly GCA_018713145.1). Classification (GTDB taxonomy): domain Bacteria; phylum Bacillota; class Clostridia; order Lachnospirales; family Lachnospiraceae; genus Catenibacillus; species Catenibacillus faecavium. The sequence goes on along the minus strand of DVFP01000008.1, from coordinate 10,189 downwards.
CAGGTAATGGTTTTTTCCAGTTCAAATCCGCCTAAGATCACATTATAAACGGTCTCTGAATAAGCAAATTTCCGGCTGCTATCATCATTCGTATCTTTGGCATTATCCAGCTTCACATGTTGAGGTTCTTTGTTTTCCACATAACCGGCCGGTGTAGAGGTTTCTTTATACCAATACTCGCCATTTACTAATCCTGTCCAGGTAATCACACCATTTTCATCGGTTGTTCCCTCACGAACAGGATTTGTTCCTGCTGCGGCATCCGCTTCTGACGTATACAGGGCAAACTTGGCGCCAGGAACCGGCTTCTTTGTTTCCACACTGCCCTTCTGCTCATACTTGTACAGTGTCAATGTGTTTGTATGCTCATTTTCTAGTGGTTCGCTGGAATAATCCCCTAATCCATTTGCGGTAACAGCATAGCCCGCATCACCGCCAAACACAATACCGTCTTCTGGCAGGTAGTAGCCTTCCGGCGCTTTTGTTTCCTTCAGCCAGTAATTCCCGACGGCCAGGCGGGGCGATGTATATGTACCATCCTTATTGTCTGTCATAACGCCAACCTTTGTTGTACAATCTTTATCAGAATATATCTCCAAGGTTGCGCCAGGCAGCGGGGTATCATCATCGGCATCTTGTTTTGTTACTGTGAACTTTCCGTAATTTGACTTATTCTCTACGGATTCTGTAACGTCATCCGTCCTTGAAGTTACGCCAGCTTTAACTTCAACCTGAATAGGTGTATATGTTTCTTTTCCATATTCTGGATTATCAGTTTCACTTACACCTGTTTCAATCACCCAGTAGATTCCTTCATCTAACAGGGGGCTTTCGGCAATACCATCGGCTCCTGTTTTCATCGTACCAACTCTCAGAGTGGTATTTCCTACGTCGCCTTGATTTTTGTAAATATCAAAGGTAACATCGGACAGATTTTCAGTTTCACCGCCCTGACCAGCGCCGCCGTTCCATGTACCGGTCTTATGAATCCAAAATCTTCCTTTTGGAACATTCTCTACCTTAATCGGGGTTTTCACTGTGCCGTTGTCATCAGATGTTTCTACATCATCCGTTGGCAAATATATACCAACAGTTCCAACACCAGGAAGGGAATAGTCGCTCTTAAAATTTCTTCCATCCGTAATCTTACCCTGTTCAATCTTTATATAGATTGGCGTTGTGTCTTTGGTGTAGTTATCATCTGTTGATGTTTCTACAAGTTTATAAATTCCCGGCTCCAGATAGTTAGACCATACATAGGCATCGCTTGTGTTTGTCATGATTGATGAATAAGCTTTGTCTTCTTCAAACGTTGCCGAAGTTTCATCATATTTGAATATGTCAAAGGTTGCCTCTACTTTTGTATTCGTATTTTTTGAACTTACCTTGCTCAGGGCAAAACGGCCATACTCGGCTTCATTGTAGATTGGATGATCGACAAACCAGGTGTTGTCTACATCACGGCCAAGAACGACTTTGTAGTAGCGGGTTGTAGTGCCGTCAACATTTTCAATATCTACATAGTCCTGTGGATCCCGTGAATCCATATCTTCCGTAAATCCCGTTGGAGGTGCTGTTTCTACAATGAAATACACCCCATTCGGCAAGTAATTCGACTCATATCGGCCGGAACTGCTATTACTCTCGTTCATCCGGTATACAAAGTTGTCTAAATCCGGAACCCAATTTCCCTGGTCATCTTTCTTGGCGCCATAAACCTTAAATGTAGCTCCATTAATATGATAGTTCTGTCCGGACAAAGTAGAATACTTGTCTAAAATAATCTGATTGAAGTCATAATTACCAATACGAAGATTATGTTCATTACTGTTTTCATCATCCACCCATTCAAAAGGCTCATTTGCATCATAGGAAGTCTTTACTTTCACTGTATGATAGACAATATTGCCATCATCATCTTTTTCTAGCTGATAGCCATTAGGAGCAACGACTTCCATAATGTAATAAATCTCTCCTGGTATCAGGTCTGTAAATGAATACTGGCCATTTCCATTAGATTCAGCCACAGATATAATGCCCCACTCTGTAGCTTCTGCTGTCAATGTTCCATCTTCTGTAACAATATCGCTCTTTTTAAGCTTCTTCTGCTCATCCCACTCATTATATTCAGTATTCATTCGCTCTGCCATGGCATCCGCATCGTCTTGATGGCGAAAAACTGCAACTAGCGAACCGCCAAGGGGAGACTCATTATTCGTGGCATCATACTTATATCCCGGAAGATGGATCTTTCTGTAATTCTCAATTTCTACACTGAATTCTTCTCCTTCAGCACCCTTAGGAATCTCCACAGAAGTCCAGCAATTTTCCGGATCAAAATAATAATGATCATTATTGTTTGGTCCAGTAAGTTCTGTTTCCTTTAGCCAGTAGGTATGACCCGGCTCTAATTTAGGCGTTATCGCCTGTCCCGGCAACTTATTACCATCTACATCTTCTGCTATACCGGAATCAATCGTTACAATATGGCCGCCTTCCATTACAGGAACCACCCATACTGTATCACCTTCACTGTTGACTGTAACTTCTTGAGCGTCTGCCGTCCCTTCCTCCACTTGCATATACAGTTCAAATCTTGCGCCATCAATCGTCGTCTCTTCGCCATACACTTTCTTTGTAAACCGAATCCGCGGCTTTGTGGAGTAGTCCTTGACTTCAATCGTCAAGTTTGCTGAACTATCACCGTTCCATTGAAAACCTTCTGTTTCATCTACCACACCATATCTGGCCGTACCGTCCGGATTGATCTGAATCAGCACATCCTGAGCCTGATCCCAATCGCCATCCGGAACTTTTGTTTCCCGCAGCCAGTAATATCCGGGAGCAAGGCCATCCACAGCGGCCGTGTAGCTTGAAGTCATATCGACAACCTTTACCGGATCGCGATCGGGATCCGCAGGAAGGCCCAGAGTCTCTGAGTTTTCCTCAATCTTCCCATCGTTTTCCAAGTAAGGATATACCGTAAACTGGGCTCCTTCAAGACGTTCCATCACATCAGTATTATGAAAAGCGCCATACTTTTCAATGGTGAAACCGCCTTCGCGTTCGTTGGTCAGTTCCAGGAGGTTCGTATCATCTTTGGCTGATGTAACAATCTGATCTGCTGTGACTTTAATCTCATATACTTGATCTGACACAACGTAACCATCCGCTGAGGACTTTTCCTTCATATAATATGTTCCAGGCTTCAGCCAGTCCGAAAGGGCCGTGCCATCGGATGTTGTGGTTAGTGTGGTTACTTCATCCTGACACTCTTTATCTGAATAAATTTCAAAAACTACGCCTTCCAGCGGAGTTTTTGTATCAGCGCTTCCGTCCGCATTGGCGGCAAATTTCTGGATCTGGATTTTTCCTTTAACAGCGGTATTTTTAATTTCTTCTATCGTTATTTCATCATGATACTTTCCGTCATCCTTATAAAGGTCTTCATACCCTGCCTGATTTTCTCCGGGAGTTATCGTCACTTTAGTAAATTTTGTGTTAGAAGCATCATCTGCATAATACCCTTCCGGCAGCGTTTCTACCAGCCAATAATCACCAGGAACCAAATTATCAAAGGACGCCTTGCCGCCATTTGACGTAGACGTTGAACCAATTTCAGTCTTTTTCCCATCCTCATCTGGAGTTGTGGCATCAGCATTCCCTACCTTATATAAAGTAAACGGCACGCCATCCAAAGGATCTCCTGTTCCGCTCTCCTGGTTAAAGGTGGTCGTCTTTTCCACCAACAGCTTTCCTTTTCTTATGTTTTTTACTTCAAGTATATATGCATTTGACGCATCATTGCTTGTTGTTACTTCATATAAGGTATCATCGCCGACATATCCTGTGGGCGGATTTGTTTCTTGAATAAAATAGGTGGTATTGGGATCAAGATCACCAAAAATCAGCTTACCATCTTTATCTGTTGTGCCCTCTTTGATTTTGTTTCCCAGTATCCATCCGTCATCCCCATCAGATACAGCGGCATACAAAGTAAAACCAACGTTTGCCAATCCTGTGTTCAGCTCGCTGTCTATTTTTTTAATCTCAATAGAAACTGTTCTTTGATTTTTACATTCTACAGTAAAAATCTTATTTTCCGTGCTAAATGGAACCTCAAACACTTTAGGATTTACAGCATAGCCGCTGGGCGCCTTGATCTCTTTTACATAATAGGTTTTATTTAAGTCTAATTTGCTGGTAGAATATCCGATACCATAGACTTCCTGACCGTTTTCTACATAAGTTCCTGTAGTAATCTTTTCCAGCGCATTGCTTCCATCAACATCCGCTTCTGCATCTTCTTTTTTTTCATATACGCCAAATACAGCGCCATTTAAAGCTGACGGGCTATCGGCCCCATCTGCCGCAGATTTTTCGATGCGGATCTGTCCATATTCCAGGGAGTTATATACGGTTATGGTCTGGTCAATATTCCACTCGCCGCTGCCCTGAGGCGCAACAGATTCCACAGTAAATTGATGGAATTCATTATCCGGCTGATAAGGCGCTGGAGCTGCCACTTCCTTGTACTGATAAGTTCCCGGCGCCAGCGTTACAGAAGGCGATGTGGAACGTCCTGTAGCGTCCAGGTCTGTGGTGATCGTTATTTGCTCTCTGCCGTTTGCTTCTGTGCTAACATCAGTAAAGTTTCCATCCTCATCCTTAACGCCATAAAGGGGGCTGCCTGCTTCATCATAAATTTCAAAAACCGCGCCCTCCAGTTCCTGTCTGCTTCCTGCTGGTCCATCTTCTTCGCCCAGCTTGGAAAAGCGTACTCTAGCCTGAGGATCGTTCTCAACTTCATAAGTTTTTGTTGTCTGAGCTGTCACTTGTACAACCTGCGGTTCCCCTGAGGTATAATTCACCGGAGCCTTTGTTTCCACAAGAACATAACATCCTTGCGTTAAAGGTCCGGAAGTGATCGTACCATCCGTCCCTGTTGTCAGGGTCGCTGCCAGCTTATCCGCATCTGGCGCACTGGCCGCTTGCTCTGCCGCGTTTTCACTTTCATAGGGGCCGTAAACCTGGAAAACCGCGCCGGATAATACATTAGCGTTATCTTCACTATCCAGCTTTTTAATCGTTAAAAGTCCTTTAGGGGACTCATTTTTAAATACATTTCCTCCATCAAGTTCCGGTTCGTTTACCTTTCCGCCCTCTATCGTCACAGGATATTCCTTTTCAGATACAGTATATCCATCTTCCTGCAAATTTTCTGGAACATCGGTTTCTTTTAAAGTATATTTTCCAGCAGGAATATTGTGGAAAACAACCTGACCGCTTTGGGCGGAAACAGCGGTGTATGTATGAGCGCCATCCTGAGATGTTAATGTAAAGGTTACGCCGCCTAATGGCTGATCTGTATGGCCATAAGCATCATCGCCTTTTTTCGTAAACTGAAGGATACCTACATTTTCCGCAGTGTTGACCATTTCAATGGTCTTATCCTTATCGGCCTGTGCAGCGTCATCAAAATAAACGCTGCCATCTTCCTTAATCTCTACTTTAACTACAGGCGCGTTTTCAAATCCTGTCAAACCAGAAGTTTCTTTTATATAGTAGGTTCCCATGCGGATATGATTAAACGCAGCAATACCGCTGTCATTGATTTCTATATCCGACATTTGCTTCCGGTCCAGATTATAAGCCACATTGGTGCATAACGCATCTGTAAAGAGGGTAAATTTTACCGTACCATAAAGATTTGCATAATTCTCATCCAGGGTATATTCTGCATCGCCGATCCGGATCTTTTTTTCTGCTTTTATATCCGCATAAGGCACATCATCTTCATAGGCGCCGATGGTAAACTCTGCTGTATCTGACTTTGTTTTTTCATCGGTTTCACCAACAAGGGTATAGACCAGTTCAGCCTTATTTTCCATGGTCCAGAGGGTGATCTTCTGCTGGGTGCCTTCTGTCGTATAAGGATCATACGGATAACGCACTGTATATTCGTAGGTCGTGTTCGTCATCTGTCCTACTTCCAGAAATTGCTGAAGATTATCGCCCTCACGGATCGTATCCGACGTCAAGAATGTAATCCCTGTCACAGTTTCTCCGTCTTTTGTAAGTGTATAATCCGTTCCCTCTGCTAAGTCAATCGGGTCATCACCGTGGATGATCTTAACATCACTAACAGAAACCGCACCGCCGCCCTGGGGAATGTTTGCCGGGAAAATATCTTCAACTTTATATCCATTTTCCGCAAAGCCAAGGCGTCCCAGGCGGTTAATGCCATCCGGATCAGTCACCGTAATACGATAAGTAACATCGTAATACTCTCCTTCCCGCACATAAAGGACATCCCTTTCTGTATCCCGGCTGACAATCGACTTTTCAATCTCATAATCAGACTTGGCATGGACTCTGACCGATGATGCGCCCACTTGCACGGAACCTGGTATGGACTGGTTATTACTATCTAAATAGTAAGCCGAAAATGTAAAGCCGGAAAAATTAAGTGTTGTATTATCCGGGGTCGTCAGATTCTCTGTCACAAGCCCGATGGTCAAAGTCCGCGATTGATTTTGAGTCAAAGGCCCATTTAAAGTAATCATATAGCTTCCAGAACCTGGGATAAGCTCGCTTATGCTGACAAAGTCCTTACCATCAATTTTATACTTTCCATTTTCATCCGTAGCTAAAGATACATATTTAGGAAGAGAAAAAGTAATGGTAGGGTTGGTATACTCTTTTCCCTGATCTGCCCCCAGCGTTGGCACAGAATACTGGATTTCAAGCTGAAATTCCTCACCAGCCTCTACGTAATCTTTTCCACCGTCAACAATGACCTTGGATGATACCTCTACAGCAAATCCGCTTGAAGATCCATTCCCCGCATCCATCAGCATGATCCCATTATCCGCCGGCGGCTGAGTCTCCCCGGTGGATTGCTGAGTTGTCTGAGCCTGGGTTTCACTCTGGCTTTCAGGCTGAGCCGTGCTCTGTCCTATACTGCCATCCTCTCCCGGGGACTGAGGATCTCCCGTGGTCTGTTCCTCAGATTGAAGCTGGGTTTCAGACTGAGCTGTCTCCTGAGACTGTTCAGTCGGTGCCTGAGTATCCGACGACGATTGTTCTGTCGTCCCTTGATTTCCTGGTGATGTCGTCTCACCGACAGTCTCTGGTGCATTTGTCTCTGATTCTGGCACAACGGTCTCGCTCTGTCCTGTCGCGTCCTGGCTTTCCTGAGCCAAAGCCCGTATAGAATAACCATTTCCCGATGTTGCCAGCATTACCAGGACAAGAAACATTGCAAATAGTCTCTTAAATCGTCCGTGTTTGTAATTCATCCGTAACATGCCCTCCTTACCATTAATCATAATAATTTTTATCTTAGCGTACAGAAGCAGACACCCTTTTTGCCCGCCTAATTTGCAGGCTTTTGGTCATCCTCCCTGACGTCAATGTCATGAGCTCCCTGTACTGGTATAAAATTTCAAATTTATAATACTCTCAAAGTGTCACACAGGAGTCACATATTCATGTTTTTTTAAGAAATAGGATTGAATATTTTCTCAGGTCACATTATAATAAAAAGCAGAAAAAAGGGGGAAATTTTATGTCGGAAACTACATTATATATTAAGATGCTGGGTAAATTTTCCATTAAGAACGGCTACAGCCATTTCACCCATATTAATAATAAAAGTCTCCAGATCACCCGGCTTCTTTCTTATCTTATTGCCAACAAGGATACAGAAGTTTCAAAAGATAAATTGATCGACATCCTCTGGCCGGAGGAAAATGCCACCAATCCCTCAGGTGCTCTGCGCAATCTTGTTTACCGTGCCCGGCAGATCCTGGCAGGTTTCTTTCCTGACTCAGGTAACGATAAGGCCGGCAGCGAGTGTATCTTATTTTCCAAAAGCGCCTACCGATGGAACCCGGCGATTGACTGTGTCATTGATATTTATCAGTTTGAACAGGCTGCCAGCCTGGCAGAAAAGGAAGCAGATCCGGATGAACAGTTTATGTGGTATCAGAAAGCCCACGATCTTTATCACGGAGACTTTTTAAACATCCTTTCCTCGGACGAATGGGTTGTTTTCAGAAGTGTATACTATAAAAACCTTTATACAAAGGTCACCGTAAACATGTGCCGTTATCTGTCCAGCAAGCAGAACTACTCCCGGGTCATCCGCCTTTGCGAGGCATCCTCCCTGGTAGATCAGATGGATGAACAGATACATATTGAAAAGATCAATGCTTATTTAAAAATGCATGCTCCCTCACAGGCTCTGGCTTATTATTATTCAGTATCCGATCTTTTCACCCAAAAGTTCGGCATTGACATTGGGGCGGATATGCGCAATGTTTATCAGGAGATCATCCGCCAGCTTCCAAACTATCATCAGGATATTACCGGTCTTGAGGAGAATCTCCGCAACGGGAATGAAGAAAAGGGAACTTTTTACTGTAATTTTGATATATTTAAAAACATTTATCAGATCAATCTCCGCTCAGTGCGTCGTTCCCAAAGTAAGCGTTATCTGACCCTGTTTTCTCTGACAGACAACAGCCACCCGGACGAGATCACCAGCGATCTTATCGAAGAGATGGACAACCTGTATCAGCTTCTATCCAAAAATCTGCGGAGCAATGATGTATTTACAAAATCCAGCCCCAGCCAGTTTTCTCTGATTCTCACTGTAGCGAACGAAAACGGCTGCAAAACAGCCATTAACCGAATCGTTGACCGCTATGAGAAGAAAAGGCTCCACGATTATATTTCACTCCAGGTGGATTACAGGCTTATCCAATAATGGTTTGATAAAATGGGAATATTTTCCTGTTTAAATCCCGGTTTTCGTGGACATTAGCACCGCTTTTCTTTAAAATAATATGCACTGCACCTTTATTTGCAGGCAGACGCTATGTTGCAAATACGCATGGATTAGGTTGCTTTTTATGTTCTACTTTTCAAGCGCTTTTGCATATAAAATGTTATTAAGTTTCGTCTGTCCGGAACAGTTCCGTAGGATGAAGCCCGCCTGCTGCGGGACATGGAATATAGCACATTCTGCCGTCTAACGCTTCGGTGCAGGACATTTCTGTTAATCCGGCCGTTTGCCCGCCATGCGGCTAAAACAGATGATTTACAAAAGAAAAGAGGGTATTTTTATGGAGAACGCAGTGAATAAAAGAATTTTGGACCTTTGCAAAGAACGGGGATATACGATTTATCGGCTTTCGGCCCTGTCCGGGATTCCCACAAGTACGATTACATCCATCTTAAAGAGAAATAATGCGCCTACGCTTCCCACACTTCAGAAAATATGCAAGGCATTAGATCTGACTCTGGCTCAGTTTTTCTCTGAAGGCTTTGATACACTGACACCAAGCCAGTCCGAATATCTGACAGAATTTAATCGGCTGACTGCCCACGAAAGAGAATTGGTTCTGGCCTACATCCGGGGAATCAATGATTCCCGAACGGATCTTCCGGAATCTTCAAGATCCTGAAAACGTCAACGCTCCTTGAAAATATCATAAGGCTTAGCGTATCAAAAAGGCCGGGCCGCCAGGCATGATCTGCCTGATGCGGTCCGGCCTTTTCTTCGGTCCTGACCAATGATCGTCAGCTTCAAAAACTTTACTTAAGCGACACGTACATTGACAGCTCTAAGCTTGCTGTTGTCCTTAGGATCAGTTTCTGTATCGAAGTTCACTTTCTGTCCTTCCTCAAGAGTCTTAAATCCATCCACCATGATTGCGGAAAAATGTACGAATACATCCTTACCTGTTGCATCATCTGTGATGAAGCCAAAACCCTTTTGTGCATTGAACCACTTTACTGTTCCGTTGTTCATTGACAGTGCCTCCTTCCTTCCACCTCAGAGAATACGCCCCCTTGTATTCTGTGAAATAAAAAAATGCGTATTTTCGGCAAAATACAAAAATCTCACATATTTTTGTAATTCATTGTAGAACAATAACTTACAAAAATATGTGAGATTTTGTTTATACCTGAATACAATTTCAGTATATCCCAAAAAGTGAATACTGTCAATAGATGTGTCCCGAATCCGGGATATATTTTGAATCATTCGGAAGTTTGACAGTTGCATAACAGAAAAAATACTTACAGGCCTCATAAAGCCTGTTTTTTTTGTCAAATTTTATTTGTTATTTTGTGGCTATTTATAGCTATGTGTGATATAATAAGGGAAAGGAGGACT
>DVFP01000001.1 GCA_018713145.1 Candidatus Scybalocola faecavium | reverse complement strand
GGCAACGGCATTTTCACGACAACGCCGACAGAGCGTATAACACACTACACTTTGCTTCGCAAAGTCGTGTGCCAAATGGGGGCGTTGCCCCCTTTGGAAACCCCCACAAGAAAAGGCGGTACGCTACCCCCTCCACGGGGCGCATACCGCCTTTTCTTGTTATCCAGCCCTCCGGCTGTATCGGTTGAGCAAAAGTCAGCGTGGGAATGGTGTGGTATCTTTATCTAAGTGATACCCCCTGTTCCCATTTGGAAACGGTTTGCCGTACAACGTTCAGCTTGACAGCAAGCTCCTGTTGTGAAAGCCCTTTGGATTTTCGGATGGCTTTAATATTTTCACTGAGCATTAGGGGAGTCTCCTTTCTTTCTGTTGTTACTCATATTGTACGAAGAAATGCCCGTTGCTGCAAGCAACGCAGATTAACATTCAGGTAAAACATGGAAAAATTCCATGACCAATAGGGAAAAAAGTCAGCAGGCCGGAGCATTAATGCTCCGGCCTGCTGGTTTCTTCTTTTATGACCATACAGTCTTTTTTGTAAAAGGCTACACCATATAGAAGAATATGAGCGTATCCTTCCTGGCGCAGAGGGACAGCGTAGTGCTGCTGGTGAATCTGGTCAAGGGCTTCCTTGCACTTTTTATCAAGCTCCTGAAAGCTTTTAGCAACTTTGATTTCTATAATGATCGCCTTGCCTCTAATGCTGGGATATTTTATGATAATATCCGGCCTGCCCATACCGGATTCATGATTGGACAGGACAACATAGTTTTTCATGCCTTTTAATAATCCGGTGAGAAAACCATGGTAATAGTTTTCCTGATAATCATAGAAGCTGATGGTTTCCATGAGGTTTTCTGACAGGATGTCTGCCATTGCTTTTGTATCTCCAGCTAAAAGGCTTTCATAGAGTGGTTCCAGGGCTTTCTTTTGATTTTGATCTTCAAACCGCCGAAGGACAGTATTTTTATAAATATAACGTACTTCGCTGTTGGGAATGGACATTTCCATATAAATGGTTTCGCCTTTCTGATATTCTCTGATTTTTCGCAAATACCCTGTAAAGAACAGGAAATTCCATAAATTATCCTGGGTAGAGTCCATGTCCTCATAAGTAATATCCTCATGGATCGGTTTTGTGATGGTTTTGCCTTCAATCAAAGTTTCTATTTCCTGTTTTACAGACAGGTCAGCGTGTTCCACAAGATTTTTCACAATACTGTTGGAACTGGTGTTTGACCAGTAAGGCTTTGCCAGGGCATTTTTATCATGATAGCATGAATCGATATAATTAATAACGCTCCATGGATTGTAAACTTCTGTATTTCCGAAACAGTAGCCATCATACCACTGTTTTACAATGGGCATATTTTTTTCAAGTCCGTAGGCCCTTAGCAGTGTTTCCACATCCAGAGAGGTGAAACCAAAGTGCTCGGAATAGGCGGCTGAGGTAATGGACATAATCTTCAGATTATTTAATCCGGTAAAAATGGATTGGCATTGACCACTTAGCGAGGTCTTTTCGAGCCTGGTGACGATGGCGCTTCCAGTATTCTCAGGCATCCTGTAATTACAGCAAATTCCATAGTGTCGTTGGTCTTAAGTGCGGATTCAAATAAAGAGCGGATCAAAGCGGTCATTTCATGATAGAATCCGCAGAAGTAGGCATTTTCCAGCGGCACATCATATTCATCAATAAGAATGATTGTCTTTTTCCCGGTACAAGTATACATGCACTCTGAAAAAACGCAGAGCATCGGCATAATCGCTTTGGTTGCCGTTTAAGTCACAAAGCCGCAAGTAACGATCCTCGTCTACTTTTGAAAGCCGTTTACTGGCATTTATTTCTTCCCAGTGCCGTTTAAATTCTTCACGTATAGCTTTTTTCAGCATATCAAATGCAAGCTCAAAGGCAGGCTGTTTCATGGACTTAAGAGAAAGACTGATGACCGGATATTTTCCCATATGGATAAGGTAGGAACTGCCAGCGTTCATGATTTTTAAGCCCTTAAAAAGATGGGAATGGTCGTAGTTTCCTGCTTCCAAAAAATATCGGAGCATGCTTAAGTTTAAGGTTTTGCCAAATCGTCTGGGACGGGTAAACAGATTAACTTCACCCTTCATATCTAATAATTCTTTGATAAAAAGGGTTTTATCTACATAAAGATAACCGCCATTAATGATTTTTTCAAAATTATCAATGCCTATGGGCAAAGGCTTCCATGTCAAATCGAATCCCTACTATCCCGGTTTGTGATTTCATTTTACTATGTCTTGCAAGCTAAAAGTCTCTATCAGGCCCTCTCGGCCAGTATTGCTGATGAGAGAGGCTATAAGCATAAAGTATATCATAGCAGTATAACTTTGTTTGGCAAAGGAGCGGGAAGAATTAAGAGGCTATCCGATATTTGTAAGAAATGTGTAAAACATTTCCACGCTCCCGGAATTTATGGTACAATAATAGAAACATTCAGAAATTGGAGGAATGAAAATTGGAGATCCGGCAGTATAAGCCATCTGATTGTAAAGAAATGGCAGACCTATTTTATAATACGGTCCATACGATTAATGCAAAAGACTATACAAAAGAGCAAATCGATGCATGGGCAACCGGACAAGTGGATTTGGAAAAATGGGATCAATCTTTTCAGGAACACTACACAGTTGTCGCAGTTGATCATGAAACTATCGTGGGTTTTGGAGATATAGACAAAACCGGTTATCTGGATCGCTTGTATATCCATGCCAACGATCAGGGGAAAGGAATCGCTACGATGATTTGCGACCAGTTAGAGCAGGCGGTTCAGGGGAACATTATCACGCACGCTTCTATCACAGCAAGACCTTTTTTTGAAAAGAGAGGATTTAAGGTAATAAAAGAACAAAAGGTGGAAAGACACGGTGTTTTTCTGACAAACTTTGTTATGGAAAAGGAAAAATAAGTTTTTTGCAGATGCAAACGATGATAAAACAAGACCTATAGGAGGGGGATGATAAGATGAAAGAAGGATCGGGAAAATGGTTTTTGGCGCTGGGAGGAACAGTGGCGGGAGCCGCGGTCATTGCCGCCGGTATATGGATATGGGGGCCGGAGGCTTCAGAGACAGACTTTGACCAGGAAGTTTCGGCGCTTATTTTCCGGGATGGAAAGATCCAGCCGGCATCGGATCTGGATCCGTCAGACCGGGCGGCGGGGAATCTGTCTTTTACATATGAGGATGGGGCGCTTTCATTTCAATTTTCCTGTGACGAGAAAAATGTCAATGGAACGGTGAATCCTCTGCCGGGGCAGAATCCCTATTATGAAGGGGATGTGGTGCTGTTTATTCCAGAAACTTTGGCTGAGGGATATTCCCTCATGTCATGCCGGATTGAAACACTGGCAAACAGCGCATCTCTGCTCCCGGATAACCTGGACTATGAGGGCCATACCATCTTGGCCTTAGGGATCAGAGATGATGAAACACAGGATATTTACTATGTCCAGGAATGTATTGACAGTGTTCCTGCGGAGGACATGGTTGCTGATGCCCGGGAGAATTTTGAAGCTTCAGAATATACTGAGGAGGATATGTATGCCTTAGAGCACAGGTATATTACGTTAATGGAGCAGTAAAGCTGCTTTAACCGGCAATTTTGAATCACTTTCTCACGGTCTGCTCAGTAAATGCGCAGACCTGGCTGAAATGTTACTGTTTACTGGCTTGCCAGTGAACAGTAACACTACAGCAGCCGAATATTTAAAAAAATTAATTTTCTTCTTACATTTTCTGGTATTTTTGTGTTAAAATATATTTAGATGGAAAATGTCTGCTGGTTTTCTTGCAGCAGATGATGTTCTTTTCCTGTACGCCCTGGACAGACATATTTCTGGCCCAGGCGGTTTTCTTATGTTTTAGTTCTATAAGATCTATCTGTACACAGTCACCTAGTTACTCGCTGCAAAAAGTCATTGCACGTAAGCCACTGGAACTTATGATCACAAGGATAAGTCCGCGTGATTATTTGTACGCAAAAAAGGTTGGAGGTTGAAAATTATGTTTCATGAGAATGATCTGATTGTTTATGGTAATACCGGAGTATGCCGCGTAAAGGCTATCGGTACCCTGGAAGGCATTTCAGCAGCCAATCCGGAACGGATTTACTATACGCTGGAGCCTGTTTATGACAGTAAGGGAACCATTTATGCCCCTGTAGATTCCAAGGTATTTATGCGTTTGATCATGTCACCGGAGGAAGCCAGGGCGCTGATTGCAAAGATTCCCAAAATCCCGGGCCAAAAGGTAGAGTGTCAAAACCAGAGGATGATTTCTGACCAGTATGAGGCATCTTTAAGCAGCCATAAGTGTGAAGATCTGATCAGTTTGATCCGGACGATTTACGTGAGAAATAAAAAAGCTACGGACAGCGGTAAAAAGCCTGCTCAGGTAGATGAGCGTTATATGAAGCGGGCAAAAGATCTGTTTTATGGGGAGCTGGCCGCTGCTTTAGGGATAAATTTTAAAGATGTGGAACCATATATAAAAGATACAGTAGAGTCTATGGAAGTGACTATAATGTAAAGATCGGTATAGGTCTTTGGATGTTTTTGGTCCGGTGGATATGCTTTTTCATGTAAGTACGAAAAGCATATCCACCGGATTTTTAGATCCTGAAATTACTTAAACTTTTCTTCGCAATAGATACACCGGTAGGTCCGGGTGGCAGGATCGGTCAGTTTGAAGATGTGAGGAATCTCCTGTTCAATGGAGGTGATGCATCTGGGATTTTTGCATTTGATCACATTGGTCACTGTTTCCGGCAGAGTCAGATTCTTTTTCTCAACGATTTTTCCGCCATGAATCACATTAACAGTAATATGATTATCAATAAATCCGAGAATATCCAGATCCAGTTCCATAGGGCCCTGGATCTTAATAATGTCTTTTTTGCCCATCTTATTGCTGGCGGCATTTTTTATGATAGCCACCTGGCAGTCCAGCTTTTCCAGTTTTAAATATTTATAAATATCCATGCTTCTTCCGGCCTGGATATGATCGATCACATAACCTTCATCAATTCCGCTGATACTTAACATGGTTTCTCCACCTCCAGTAAAATCATGATCAGAGCCATACGGGCATAGACACCAAGTTTGGCCTGGGTAAAGTATGCGGCTCTGGGATCTTTGTCTACTTCCACAGAAATTTCATTAACACGGGGCAGGGGATGAAGGACCAGCATGTCTTCCCGGGCATACTTCATCTTTGCAGCATCCAGGATATACCGGTCTTTCAGACGGATATAATCCTCTTCATTAAAGAAGCGCTCTCTCTGAACACGGGTCATGTATAAAATGTCCAGCTCAGGCATAACGTCCTCCAGAACTTCTACTTCCTTATAGGGGATGTTTTTATCTTCCAGAACTTCTTTCCGGATATAGGTAGGGATGCGCAGCTCTTCCGGCGAGATCATAACAAAACGGATGCCGGGATACCGCACCAGGGCGTTAATGAGCGAGTGGACAGTACGGCCGAATTTCAAGTCTCCGCACAGACCGATCGTAAGATCCCCCAGACGGCCTTTCAGGGAATGAATGGTTAAAAGGTCTGTTAAGGTCTGGGTCGGATGCTGATGTCCGCCGTCCCCTGCATTGATCACAGGAATCTCAGAATGAAGGGACGCCACATAAGGGGCGCCTTCTTTGGGATGGCGCATAGCCGCTATATCAGCATAGCCGGAAATGACCCGGATCGTGTCCGCAACACTTTCCCCCTTAGATGCAGAACTAGAGTCCGCGCTGGAAAATCCAAGAACGGTGCCGCCAAGATTTAACATGGCAGCTTCAAAGCTTAACCGGGTCCGGGTACTGGGCTCATAAAATAGCGTGGCCAGCTTTTTACCCTTGCATACCTGGCTGTACTTTTTCGGATCCTTTGCAATATCTTCCGCAAGCTGCAGAAGATGATTGGTTTCCTCCACGGAAAAATCCAGCGGACTGATTAAATGTCTCATAGAGAGTACCTCCCTTATTTAAAATGTATTGTTTTTTTGCCTTTAGCTGCATTGACCATGTCGGCCACATGCTGTTTTTCATATTCTTTGATCTTGTCATAACCATAAACAAGAACAGCAATGCTAAAGATAAGCATCAGGATGGTCTGGAACCACGGATTGCTGATAATACCTGCGGACACGAAGCATCCGGGGACGATCATGATAATATGGAAAATAATGGCCAGGCGCAGATAGGCTTTGTCATTAGCCCCTGATCCGAACACAGCCCTAAATACCAGGAGACTGGAGCCAAGCTGGAATAAAAACATGGCAAGACCCTGAAGCAAAAGGCTCATGTAATCCATGGATGTAGTGTTTGCCAGGGTGTCGAAAATACTTTGGACACTGGCAAGATCTGCACCGGAAAGGTTTTCCATAAATGCTTCTGACTGTCCGTTGACCATGATCGTGGCATAGGAAAAGTAGGAAGCCATGGTCACACCTACAGTTAAAACCAATTCCAGGCCGCCATATCCTGCGCCAAACACCATGGCTTCACCCCGCATGGCATATTTGTTAGGATTTGCATCATTTTTTAAAATGCGCAGAGCATAGTATTTTCCAATCTGTCCGATAAGGACGCCGATGATCTGTGTACATAGGGAGTAAATAAAGATCAGCGGTGTGGAAAAGCCTGTGGGATCCACAAACATGAGAAGCAGGCCGTTGACGATGTTTACAAGGCAAAAAGAAAAGGCCCCGTAAGCCAGCAGACCGAGAAAAAACGGCTTCGCATGGGCTCTAAAGCGCTTTTTAAAAATGATGAAGAGCAGCAGAGGAATGATAAAGCTGTAAGAGATACCCAGCAAGATCAGACTCATGGTTCCATCGGGTATGGTTTCCGGCATTTTCTAAACCTCCTCTAGTAAGATATTTTTGACGAAACTCTCTTATTATAATAATACAAAATCCATAATTATACCAGAGATTTTTTTCACAGGAACAAACACTTGCTTTTTTTCTGCTATTCTGTAAAATGGAAATCAAATACCCCGATGAACTATAAGGGGGATTTGACCGGAGGACTGGAGTTTATGGAGAAAAGATTAAGAGAAGGCGTGACTACGGGAAGCTGCGCTGCCGGCGCGGCTTTGGCCAGTCTGCTTTGGCAGCTTAACGGAGAATGTCCGGAAAAAGTAGAGATTTTAACCCCGGCAGGAAAGGTACTGACCCTTCCTATATGCCCGGTAGACTATGGAGTTTGCGGTGTTATTAAGGATGCAGGGGATGATCCGGATGTGACAGACGGCTGTATGGTGGTAGCCAGGGTAGATGAAGATTTAGACAGCAGTCGTATTGTTTTTAAGGCTGGGGAGGGCGTGGGAACTGTGACGTTCCCCGGCCTTAAAGTGCCTGTGGGAGAGCCGGCGATCAATCCTGTGCCAAGAGAAATGATCTCCAGGGCCCTGCGCCCTTATTTAAATGGCAAAGGCGCCTGTGTAACCCTGTCCATTCCCGGGGGAGAGGAACTGGCCAAAAAGACCTTTAACAGCCGGGTTGGCGTGGTGGGAGGACTGTCAATCTTAGGTACCAGCGGTATTGTCCGGCCCATGAGCGAGGAAGCCATGAAGGATTCCCTGGCCTTAGAGCTGAAGGCCGCCTTTTGCCGGGGCCATAAACGATTGGCTTTTGTCCTGGGGGCCGGAGGCGAAAAAAAGGTGAAGGAAGTATTTGGAGATCAGGTCTGCTGTGTTATGGTGAGCAATTATATAGGTTTTATGCTGGATCAGGCGGTTTTACTTGGCGTTGAGGCTATCCTGGTGGCCGGATTTGGCGGAAAGCTGGTAAAGCTGGCGGCAGATATTATGAATACCCACAGTCATGTGGCTGACGGGCGGCGGGAGACCTTGTGCACCTTTGCGGCATTAAGAGGAGCGCCGGTTCAGGTCATCCGGGAAATCTATCAGTGCAGGACCGTTCAGGGAGCCATGGAAGTGATCAAAGCCAACGGACTTTCTCAAATATGGACGGATATTGCCATGGAAGGCGCAAGAAAATGCCGTATGCGCACCCATGACCAGATTTCTGTGGCAGTGGTACTTTTTGACCAGGAGGGACAGATCCTGGGACAAAGCCATCATGTGGAAGACGTATTAAACGGATGAAAGAACGATGAAAAGACGGACGAAATGTGAAACAGATAACGAAAAAGGAGACGCTTATGAATCAGCTTGTGATCATCGGGGGCGGCCCTGGAAATGGAGACTATATTTTGCCTGCGGCTGCCCGGGCTATGGCAGCGGCGGATTTTGTGTTTGCAGATCAAAGGTTTATCAGCCAGATCCCAAACCCAAATAAAGATGTTTATGGAAGTATTTTAAAAATGCCGGACCGGGTTCGGGAAAAATTAAATGAGGGCAGTGTGGCGGTGGTCGTTTCAGGAGATCCTCTGTTTTACAGCCTGACAAAACTGCTAAAGGCCCATTTTCCCGGGGAGCAGATCCGGATCATCCCGGGGATCGGTTCTCTCGGGTATTTTGCGGCTGTATGTCAGAAAACTGTGGAAAAGGCAGTGTATTTCAGCGCCCACGGGCGGGAGTTGGATATTAAACCCATTTTAAAAGCAGCCCTTGCCGGGCGTGATGTGTACCTTTTATGTGACCGGGAACACAGTCCGGACTGGCTGGCAAGAACACTTATCCAAAATGGCATGGCGGATATGCCAGTGGCCGGGGGAAGCCGGCTGAGCTATCCGGATGAGCAGATCGTTAAAGGAACAGCCAAAGAACTGTCTCACATGGATTTTGATCCGTTAAGTGTGGCCGCCGTATTTGGCAGTGATTTTTGTGCCCGGAGAGATGAAAAGAAAGCCGTTTCTTCCGGCATCAGACCGGGAGCCCTTTGGGATCCGGGAGAAAAGGCTCTTTTAAAGGACGGGGATTTTATCCGGGATAAGACACCCATGACAAGGGAAGAAGTGCGATGGATCATTTTAGGAAAACTGGAACTTGCCCCGGGAGACGTTGTGTGGGATATTGGTGCGGGAACCGGCTCTGTAAGCGCGGAGTGCGCCCGTTTTCTTAAAGACAAGGGAGGACAGGTGTACAGTGTGGAGAAAAATCCGGGGGCTGTGGATCTTTTAAAGAAAAACAGGGAAAAATTTCATCTTCACAATATGCATATCCTGGAAGGCGATGCTATGGCCCAGATCCCGGTCCTGCCGATGCCGGAAAAAGTTTTTATTGGAGGGTCCGGCAGACAGCTTTCGGATATTTTAAGTTACATTTCAAGTCTGGGGCCGGGCATAAAAGTCGTTACAGCCTGTGTGACTGTGGAAACTTTAGGGGAAGCTGTGAAGGCATATAAGGATCTGGAGTTTGAAGAAATGGAGATGACCCAGATCCAGATTTCAAAAGCCAAACCTTTGGGAAGCTACCATATTATGGAAGGAAACCACCCGATCACCCTTTGTATGGGTCGGACGGGGCAAAATGCCGGAAATATCCAAAAAAATTACTAAAGTGGCCGGGAAAATAATGTTAGAATGATTACAGCAATTTTTAATGGATTTTTCCATGGAACCGTTTTAACAGTAAACGGTTATTTAAATAAACGGTTGCGAAAAGGGAGAAAATTATGTCAGGAAAACTTTACGGAATCGGAATCGGGCCGGGAGACCCGCAGCTTTTGACCCTTCGGGCCTATAAGCTGCTGTCTCAGGCCCAGGTGATCGCAGTGCCGGTGAAAAAGCTGGGAGAGGAAAGCACTGCTCAAAATATCATCCGACAGGCGGTGGATCTGAAGGATAAGACCATTGTTGCCCTGGAATTTCCCATGGCCCATTCCAAAGAAATATTAAAAGAAAGCCATTTAAAGGCTGCGGCCCGGATTAGCGGGTATTTGGATCAGGGCCGGGATGTTATGCTGATTACTTTAGGGGATGTGTCTGTATACAGTACATGCACGTATGTCCTCAGATATGTGGAGGCCATGGGCTATGAGACATGCATCGTTCCGGGGATCCCCTCATTTTGCTCCGGGGCTGCGTTGGCAAAGCTTCCCTTAGTGGAGGGACATGAAAATATGGCGGTCATTTCTTCAATAAAGGGGACAAAGACCCTTGAGGAGGCTTTGGACCGGTTTGAAACCGTGGTTGTCATGAAAGCAGGACGGCACATGAATGATCTTTGCCGGATACTTAAAGAACGGGAGCTTGTGGATAATACGACAGTGATCTCAAACGCAGGCATGGAAAATCAGTATATTGGTCCCGTGGTGTCGGAAAAGAACTTTGGCTATTTTACTACATTGATCATAAAACAAAGGAAGAATTAAGATGATATATTTTATTGGCGCAGGCCCGGGGGATCCGGAGCTTTTAACCATTAAAGGGAAAAAGTGCATTGACAGGGCAGATGTGATCATTTACGCAGGCTCCCTGGTTAATGAACAGGTGATTGAAACAAGAAAACCGGAGGCAAAGGTCTATAACAGCGCGTATATGACATTAGAGCAGGTGCTTAAGGTCATGGAAGAAAGCGCCGGGGCAGGGCTTAGTGTGGCCAGGGTCCATACAGGAGATCCATCGGTTTTCGGCGCGATCCGGGAGCAGATGGACGCTCTGGACAAAATGGGAATCCCGTATACAGTGATCCCTGGGGTCAGTTCATTTCTTGGGGCTGCTGCAAGCCTTAAAAAAGAATATACCCTGCCGGGGGTAAGCCAGACGGTGATTTTGACCCGTATGGAAGGCCGTACGCCGGTGCCGGAAAGGGAAAAAATTACAGAGCTGGCAAAACATAGGGCCACCATGGTGATCTTTTTAAGCGTTGGCATGATCGAAGAACTTTGTGAAATGCTGTGCACCTCTTATGATGAGGATACCCCCGCAGCAGTGGTTTATAAAGCCACCTGGGAAGATGAGCGGATCGTCCGGGGGACATTAAAGGATATTGCAGGAAAAGTGAAGGAGGCCGGGATCACCAAAACGGCGCTGACCGTTGTAGGCAATTTCCTTGGGGATGATTATGAGCTGTCAAAGCTTTATGATAAAACCTTTACTACAGAATTTCGCCAGGGGACGGCCAAGTCATGAAGCTGTCCTATTTTTCACTGACGCCGTCTGGTGACCGGCTCTGCTCCCTTTTGGCAGAGCATCTGCCTGGGACGATCGTGACAAAAAAAACACTGGAACGGGAAAACTGCACCTTTGCCCAGATGGTAGCCCGGCTGTGGCATACATCAGAGGGCATGGTCTTTGTTATGGCCTCCGGTATCGTGGTGCGTACCATTGCCCCTTTGCTTGTATCAAAAGCCTCAGATCCGGCAGTGGTGGTCATGGACAGCCGGGGCGCTTTTGCTGTCAGTCTTTTATCCGGACATTTAGGCGGGGCAAATGACCTGGCAAAGGCTTTGGCAAAGACAAGCGGCGGACAGGCAGTGATCACTACAGGGACAGATGTGGAGCACACGTTGGCTTTTGATGTGTTTGCCCGGGAAAATCACCTGCGTATTGTTAATCTCAGCGTATTAAAATATATAAGCGGGGCCATGATACGCAGAGAAGCAATCGGCCTTTGGTGTTCCTGGCCGATACATGTCTCTTTCCCTGAAAATGTCATCCCGGCACATAAAACGTGTGAAGTGTTCCCGCAAAAAACGTGGGTGTGTATTGCCCATGACTATGATGTGCCGGAAATCCTGAAAACATCAGAGAGGACTCTTTACCTGAGACCGAAGAACCTGTATATTGGCATAGGCTGTAAGCGGAATGTGGATTTTCAGGCCATGGAGGATGCATTTTCGGATTTTTTAAGGCTATCCGGTGTGGATAGGGAGGATGTGGCAGGGCTTTGCACCATCGAGCTTAAGAAAAATGAACCGGCCATCTTAAAGCTGGCCAAAAAGTACAGCCTGGCTTTAAGAATCGTTAAAGAAGAACAGATCAGGGAACTTGAAGCTAAGGGCAAAGTCCAGGTCAGTGAGTTTGTCCGCTCAGTGACCCGGGTTGGTTCTGTCAGCGAAGCCTGTGCCCTGGCAGAAGGAGAAAAAAACGGATGGAAGGGGCAGGCACGGCTGATCCGGGGAAAGACCCGGTATCCGGCCATGACCTTTGCCTTGGCAGAGGCCAGACCCTATATCCATATTCCAGGAGGAATGATATGAGTATCCATTTGATCAGCATTAGTCATAAGACTGCAGCTCTTCCTGTGCGGGAGAGGTTTGCATTTTCAAAGGAACAGCAGGAGGAGATTTTAAAAGAACTTTGGGGCAGCGTGCTGATCGATGAATGTGTTATAGTCAGCACATGTAATCGGACGGAGGTTTACATATGGTGTAAAAACAGCCGGCGGGAGAGGGAACTTTATGAGTATGTCCAGTCTGTGCTTTTAAGACGGGCAGGCGTTTTTGGTATGGCGGATATTGGCAATATTTTCCGCTTTTATGGAAGGGAAAAGGCGGTCCATCATCTCTTTTTAGTGGCCTGCGGCCTGGATTCCATGGTGATCGGTGAGGACCAGATCTTGGGACAGGTTAAGGATGCCTGGAAACAGGCATCGGCTTTAGGCGTATGCGCAACCTATCTGAATACATTTTTCAGGTATGCAATAACAGCGGCCAAACGGGTAAAAACAGATACGGATCTGTCAAAAACGCCTATGTCTACAGCCATTATCTGTATCCGGGCTGCCCAGAATTATCTTGGGACACTGGATCATAAAAATGTGATGATCATTGGAGCCAGCGGAAAGATCGGTTCCGTGGTTTTAAAAAATCTGCTGTCGGATTATAAAGCCAATGTTTATGTGACTACAAGGGATACGGTGGAAAAAGATGGTAAAGCGATTTTCCATCATGGCAGGGAAAGCATAAGCTACAGGCTGATCCCTTATGAAAAGCGTTATGAATATTTGACGGACATGGATGTAGTCATCAGTGCCACCTCCAGTCCCCACTACACCTTAACCTATGATTCCGTAGAAAAATACCTGGTTTTTAACCGGGACGGTGAAAAGGTCAAGCCCCGGGCTTTTATGGATCTGGCGGTGCCTTTGGATATTGAAAGCCGTATCGGTACTCTTCCCGGGGTAATGTGCAGCAATATTGATGATTTTGGAAAAACGGCCCGGTCAAATAATGAGATCCGTTTAAGAGAGGCAGCTTTTGCCCGGACCATATTAGATGAATACGAGACGGGGTTTGAAAAGTGGCTGATCTTTCAAAGTGCTCTTCCTGACATTCGTGCCCAGGAGGAACAGATTTTAAAGGATGCCCAAAAGAAAAATATGAAATGGGCTCTGGATAAGTTCTTTTACCGGATACGGGAAAATGCCGATCCCCGTCAACTGGAAGTGTTTATGCAGTGCCTTTTGCCCCGCAGAGAGGAGCAGGAGTAGATCATGGCAAAATTGTATGTGGTAGGTTTTGGGCCGGGAGGTAAGGATCATATGACCTTTAAGGCGGCCCGGGCCATTGAGGATGCAGATGTGGTTACCGGGTATACCACTTATGTAAATATGCTTAAGGAAATTTTCCCGGATAAAAATTATATGAGTACCCCGATGAAAAAGGAAACGCAAAGGTGCCAGATGGCGCTTGAAGAGGCGGCAAAAGGTCAGAATGTAGCCATGGTCAGCAGCGGAGACAGCGGTATTTACGGGATGGCCGGGATCGTTTTGCAGATGGCCCAGGCCATGGATGTGGATGTAGATATCCAGGTGATCCCGGGCGTCACTGCGGCCAGTGCTGCCGCTGCCATCTTGGGAGCTCCTTTGATGCATGATTTTGCGGTCATCAGCTTAAGTGATCTGATGACGCCTTTGGATAAGATCATGAAACGGGTGGAATATGCGGCTAAGGGAGATTTTGTGATCTGTCTTTATAATCCAAAAAGTAAAAAGCGGACCGAATATATTGGTATGGCGGCGGATATTGTGTCTGAGATCCAGGGAGGGGATATTCCGGCAGGTATTGTGCGCAATGCGGGCCGGCCGGAGGAAAGCCATGAGATTACTACAGTAAGTCACTTAAAGGATGCCCACATTGACATGTTTTCCATTGTCATTCTGGGAAATTCCCAGACATATGTAAAAGACGGAAAAATGATTACCCCCAGAGGATATATTCTGGAGGAGGATCTTAAAATCCGGGGTGAGGAATAAGGCGATGGCATTATTTCCGTTATTTGTAAATATTGAAGGCCGGTCCTGCCTTGTGTTTGGCGGAGGAAATGTGGCTTTGCGAAAAATCCGCACCCTTTTGGCAGCAGGCGCTCATGTCCGCGTCCGCTCTGTGGAATATGTTCCTGAGCTTTTGAAAATGGCAGAAAAAGGACAAATTGTCTTTGAGGAGGATCGTCCGGTTAAAGCGCTGGTTCAGGACGCGTTTTTGGTGGTCTGCGCCACAAGTGATCCGGACTTTAATGATGCTGTTGCCTGTATATGCAGGGAAAAAAGGATCCCTGTCAACTGTGCTTCAGGAAAGGGAGTCTCTTCCTTTATATTCCCTTCACTGATCCTTAAAGATAATATTTCCATAGGGATTTCCCTGCAGCCTCCGGCCCCTTCCCTTTCAAAGCAGATCCGGGAGGATATTGAGGATACCCTTCCGGACTGGTATGGCGTCCTCGGAAAATCCCTGGCTGCTTACAGAAGTCTGCTTAAATCTTTAGTACCGGATGAGGAGGCAAGGCATAAGATCATGGCCAGGCTGACCCGGTATGGGCTGGATCATGAGGGGGATATTCCGGAGGAGATTTTTTATTCAATGATTAAGGAGGTATGTCCATGATTATTAAAGCGGGAAGCCGAAAGAGCCTTTTGGCTCTTGTACAGACCCAGATCATTGCGGATCTGATCCAGGAGAAGTTTCCCCAGGCAAAGGTGGAGATCGTACCCATTTCCACCCAGGGAGATGAACGGCTGGACCGGTCTTTAGACAGCTTTGGGGGAAAAGGCGTTTTTACCCGGGAGCTGGAGGATCAACTGCTGTCCGGAAAAATCGATATTGCCGTCCACAGCGCTAAGGATATGCCTACAGAGCTTACCGGAGGGCTGACTTTAGGAGCAGTCGTTGGCCGGGGACCGGTGGAGGATGTGCTTGTCACCTGCCGGGATCGGGGAGAAAAAATGACAGTGGAAGAGCTTCCAAAGGGGTTTGTTATAGGAACAGGAAGCCTGCGCCGCCAGCTTCAGCTTAAAGCTATGAACCCGGAAGTTAAGATCAAACCGATCCGGGGCAACATACAGACCCGGTTAAATAAGCTGGCCGCAGGGGAATATGATGGGATTATCCTGGCCCGTGCCGGGATTTTGCGTATGGAGGAAAATCATAAGATTGCGGATGAGTTTGATTATTCCCGGTTTTTTTATGTGCCTTTGGACAGGACAAAGATGCTTCCGGCAGCAGGCCAGGGACTTTTGGCCGTGGAAACCCGACAGGGACATATGGAAAGTATATTAAAAGCGATCACAGATCCGGAGGCCTGGGAAATGCTGGAGGCGGAACGGGCTTTTTTACAGGCGATCGGCGGCGGATGCAATGCGCCGGCGGCAGCTTTATCCTCTATTGAAGAGGGCCAGATCCATATGGACGCTCTATATGTTCCTGATGGAGTCCGCATGCTTAGGACCCGGGTAAGTCTCCCCTATGGCCACGGAAGGGATCTGGGCGTCATAGCGGCAGAGCAGCTTCTCAATCAAAGAAAAAAACATGGGGACCGTGACTTGGGTCATGTCTATTTTATCGGAGCAGGGCCGGGGGACCGGGGCCTGATTTCAAAAAAAGGGCTGGAATGTTTAAAAAAGGCCCAGGTGATCATTTATGATAACCTGGCTTCCCCGGCATTACTTAACGAAGCAGATGAGGATGCTCTTTTGATTTATGCAGGAAAACGGGCAGGAAGTCATTATATGAAGCAGGAGGAGATCAGCCGTCTTATTGTCCGTTATGCCAGGGAAGGATATACCGTAGCCCGTCTTAAAGGCGGCGATGTTTTTGTTTTTGGACGGGGAGGCGAGGAAGGTCTGGCATTAAAGGAGGCCGGAATCAGCTTTGATGTGATTCCAGGCATTTCCTCCGCCTATGCGGTCCCGGCCTATCAGGGAATTCCGGTGACTCACCGGGGCCTTGCCTCATCGTTTCATGTGATCACGGGTCATGAAGATGGGACAAAAGAACGGATGGCTTTGGACTACGCTACTTTGGCCCGTGAGGAAGGTACTTTAGTCTTTTTGATGGGTCTTAAGAATCTGCCGGACATTGCCGCCCGGCTGATAAGCTTCGGCAGGGATCCGTCTACTCCGGCGGCTGTCCTTGAGTCGGGAACAACTGCCCGGCAGCGTATGGTTGCGGGAACTTTGGAAAATATCGGGGATATAGCAAAAGCCCAGGGGATTAAAACACCGGCCATTACTGTGGTGGGCGATGTGGTTTCTCTGCACGATGCCCTGGCCTGGTATGATAAAAAGCCTTTGGCCGGAAAAAGCGTTCTTTTAACAGGAACAAAGCCTCTGGCTGATGAAATGGCCGGAAAACTGGAGGAACTTGGAGCTCAGGCGGTGCCATTTTCCCTGATCCATACCCGGCCGGTAAAAAGTATTCAGGTGGACGATATTTACCAAAACCTCAGGGAATACACCTGGGCGGTGTTTACAAGCCGCAATGGGGTGGATGTATTTTTTGCAGGCCTTAAAGAGCGGCGTATAGATATGCGTATTTTGGCAGGAATAAAATTTGCGGCTATTGGTGACGGAACGGCAAAGGCCCTGGAATCTTATGGGATTTACTGTGATTATATCCCCGAAAAATTTACCAGCGCTGATATGGCTAAAGACTGGGTGCCGACGCTGACCAAAGAGGACCGTGTCGTGCTGCTGCGGGCGTCTGGGGCGTCTAAGGTCCTTCCTGAGGCCCTCTCCGACCGGTGCATCCCTTATACGACAGCAGCCCTGTATGAAACTGTGTCGGACCGGAGGAAAAAGCCGGAGCTTGGCCGCCTTCTTTCCCAGGTAGACTATGTGGCTTTGTGCAGTGTTTCAGCTGCCCAGGCCTTTGATGAAATGACCCGGGATACGGATCCGGGGCAGGCAAAAATTTTAGCCATCGGACCGGTGACAGAGGCCGGGGCAAGAGCCCGGGGACTTCATGTTTATAAAACTGCCCAAACCTATAATATTGACGGACTGATCCGATGTATTTTAGAAGATAACCGGTAACTGTCCAGATGACTGAACTGTTATAATTTAAGTAGGAGATGAATTTTTATGGAAATCATTCGGAGACCGAGAAGGCTTCGCGGGACACAGGCAATTCGGGATCTTGTGCATGAGACAGATCTTCATGTGAGCGACCTGATCTATCCGGTGTTTGTTGTGGAAGGGGAAAATATTAAAGAAGAAATCCCATCCATGCCGGGAATTTATCATTATTCCCTGGATACCTTTAAGGATCATTTAAAAGAAATCGCAGACAGCGGCGTAAGATCCATTATTTTCTTTGGCGTTCCGGATCATAAGGATGACGTAGGCAGCGGCGCCTATGATATGGAGGGGATCGTCCAGAAAGCCCTGCGTCTGACGAAGTCTTTATATCCGGATCTGATCTGTATTGCAGATATTTGCCTGTGTGAATATACAAGCCACGGTCATTGCGGGGTGGTGGATCATGGAAAGATCTTAAATGATCCTACACTGACCCTTTTATCTAAGGCCGCTGTAAGCTGCGCAAAGTCCGGGGCGGATATTGTGGCTCCTTCGGATATGATGGACGGACGCATCGGCCATATGCGCCGGGCTTTAGATGAGGCCGGATGTGAAGATACTCTTATCATGGCTTACAGTATTAAATATGCTTCCGCATTTTACGGCCCCTTCCGTCAGGCAGCAGACAGCGCCCCGGCATTTGGCGACCGGAAAACGTATCAGATGGATTGGAGAAATAAAAAAGAAGCTCTTGTTGAGGCCATGCTTGATGTAGAAGAAGGGGCAGATATTCTTATGGTTAAGCCGGCTCTGGCTTACCTGGATATTGTTAAGACGATCAGCGATCATTTTAATCTGCCTTTGTGTACCTACAGTGTCAGCGGGGAATATTCTCTGATGAAGGCTGCCGCATTAAACGGCTGGGTAGATGAAAAGTCTATTGTCATGGAAAGCATGACAGCAATGAAGCGGGCCGGCGCAAAAATGATCATTACATACTACGCCCTGGATATTGCCCGGTGGCTGAAGGAGGAGCAATGAAGATAACAAACAGTGAACGTATGTTTGAGCAGGCTTGCCGTCTTATGCCCGGCGGCGTCAACAGTCCGGTGCGGGCCTTCCGTGCTGTGGAAATGACGCCCAGGTTTATTAAAATGGCAAAAGGCTCAAAAATTTATGATGTGGATGATAATGAATATATTGATTTTGTAGGTTCCTGGGGGCCTATGATCCTGGGTCATGCCAGGGACGAGGTTGTGGAGGCTGTATGCCGGGCCGCAAAACTGGGAACAAGCTATGGCGCTCCCACAGGGGCGGAGACAGAGCTGGCGCAGCATATTGTAGATGCTGTGCCCTGCGCGGAAATGGTCCGTTTGGTCAATTCCGGAACGGAGGCTGTGATGAGTGCTGTGCGGGCCGCCAGAGGCTACACCGGCCGTGACCTGATCGTTAAGTTTGAGGGCTGCTATCACGGACATTCAGATGGCCTTTTAGTAAAGGCCGGGTCTGGTCTTTTAACTGAAAACGTGCCGACGTCTGCCGGGGTTCCGGCAGCCTTTGCCGCCGCTACATTGACAGCGGATTTTAATGACGAAAAAAGCGTAAGGGAAATTTTTGCCGAATACGGTGAAAATATCGCAGCTCTTATTGTAGAGCCGGTAGCGGCAAATATGGGGGTCGTGCCTCCCAAACCCGGATTTTTGGAATTTTTAAGAACCATTACTCGAAAGTATGGCACAGTCCTGATCTTTGACGAGGTGATCACCGGTTTTCGCCTTGCTCTTGGCGGAGCCCAGGAATATTATAATGTAACGCCGGATATGGCCACTCTTGGAAAGATCGTAGGGGGCGGTATGCCGATGGCTGCTTACTGCGGACGAAAGGAGATCATGTCCATGGTTTCTCCCCAGGGACCGGTATATCAGGCGGGAACATTGTCGGGAAATCCGGCAGCAGTGGCAGCAGGGCTGGCTACATTAAACATCCTTAAGGCGCACCCGGAGGTTTATAAGGCCATTGATCAAAAGGGCGCTATGCTGGAGGCAGCTTATGTGAAAGCTGCGAAAGACCACTGTGTTGAAGCCTGCGTCAATCGGGTCGGCTCCCTTCTTTCAGTCTTTTTTACAAAAGGACCTGTGGAAACCTATAAGGATGTGACTAAGTCGAATCTATCCATGTTCCGTCAATATTTTGCCTCTATGATGGAATCCGGTATTTATATTGCCCCGTCTCAGTTTGAGTCTATGTTTGTGGGAGCCGCCCATGGCGATGAGGATCTGAAAAAGACGGCTGCTGCCATTGACCGGGCTTTTGCTTCCCTGGGGGAATAAGTATGGATGAAAAGATGGTTTCCTGCCGAAAGAAGATGAAAAATACTTTGGAACAGCCGGGGCAGATCCGCTGCGATGGCGTGATCATTGCAGGAACTACAGAGGGCCGTCAGATCATGGATGCACTGAACCGTCAGGGCTATGCTCTGGCGGCTACAGTGGCTACGGATCTGGGCGCTCAGGTCCTTGAAGGTGTCTATGGACGGGAACATACTCAGATTTTTGTGGAACGCAGAGATGAGGAAGGATTTGAACGGCTGTTTGAAACATTGGCGCCGGCCTTTGTGGTTGACGCCAGCCATCCTTTCGCTGCCGTAGTGACAGAGACGGTCCGCCGAGCCTGTCTAAAGAAGAAAATCCCTTATGTGCGTTTTGCGCGTCCGGAGGGCCGGATGGAAACAGAGATCCGGCCGGACCAAGGCAGGACAGAATTTGTCTCTGCAGGGGAAAATAACGATGCAGAGCTGATTTATGCCAGGGATGCAAAGGAAGCGGCGGATATTTTAAAAAAACTTCCAGGCAATATTTTGTTTACTACAGGTGCGAATACTGCTTCTGTTTATGTCTCTGCTTTAAAGGATTTTAATGAGCGGGCCTATATTCGGGTACTGGATACGAAAGCCTCTGTTGAAGCCTGCCGGGCTGCAGGAATTAAAGATAGTCACATATTCCCGCAAAACCCTCCTTTTTCTGTGGAGGACAATCTGGCGTTGATCAGAAAGTACCATATACGTGTCCTGGTGACAAAAGACAGCGGGCGTACCGGCGGAGTTCCCCAAAAGCTTGAGAGTATTAAAAGGGCAGGTATCCTGGGCGTGGTCCTGAGCCGTCCGGCGGAGAACCCAAAGACTTCGGTTTCTTCCATTGATGCTCTGACAGAGTGGCTGTCAGGTATAAAAATGGAAAAAAGGCCGGATCGCTTTTGATACTTTTCGGAGCAAAGTCTATGCCATATAAAGATGAAGGAGGAATAGGCCATGGGTTATGACAGGATCATGTTTGCAGGAACCGGAAGCGGCTGCGGCAAGACGACGATTACTTGTTCAGTGATGAAGGCTTTGTGCCATGAGAAAATACCGGTGATCCCTTTTAAGTGCGGTCCGGATTATATCGATCCAATGTTCCACAGCTTTATTACGGGACGGGATTCCACAAATCTGGACAGCTTTTTCCTGGATAAAACGGCTTTGTGCTATTTAATGAAAAAAAAGCTGGAAGAATCCGTTGATACAGGGGATTTGTCTCTTGCAGACGGCTTGGACGGGATGGAGATTAGGAGCGGTATCGGTATTGTGGAAGGCGTCATGGGTTTTTTTGACGGCATGGGGATGAGTCCTAAGGCCAGCAGTTTTGAAATCGCTCTTTGGACACAGACGCCGGTGATCCTTGTGATCAATGCCCGGGGCATGGCTCTTTCTGTCATTGCGCTGATCCAGGGCTATATTTCCATGGCAAAACGTCTTGGAGGAGGAAATCTGATCCGAGGGGTTATTTTAAACCAGATCGGCAAAGGCACCTGTGATTTTTTAAGAAATACTGTTGAGGAGCAAACCGGGATAAAGGTTGTGGGTTATTTTCCACCCCAGGAGGAAGGCATGTTAAAAAGCCGCCATTTAGGTTTGGTGACAGCAGCAGAGGTGGCGGATTTAGATGAACGGATGAATGTGCTGGCCTGTCAGGCGGCGTCATCCATTGATCTAAGTCTCATCCGGAAACTGGCAGCCTCAGCACCGCCTTTAGATCCTGTGGAGCCGGATTTTGAAAGGCTGATTCGAGGATTTACTAAGAAAAATCCAGATCCGGTGCGTATGGCTGTTGCCAGAGATCATGCATTTTGCTTTTACTACAATACAAACCTGGAGCTTCTTGAAAGGCTTGGAGTGATCCTTGTGCCTTTTTCACCTCTTTCAGATGACCTTCCGGAAAATATCCGGGGTCTTTATCTTGGAGGCGGATACCCGGAATTGTATGCACATCAGCTTTCAAAAAATACTTCCCTCCTGAAGTCTATCCGGGAAGAAATCAATGTGGGATTACCGGTGATTGCCGAGTGCGGCGGCTTTATGTATCTTCATGAAGCCATGGAAGGATTTCCTATGGCCGGCGTGATCCCCGGAAGCTGCTATATGACCAAAAAACTGGGACCTTTTGGGTATGTAAAGGTACAGTCTGAAAAGGCAGATGTTTTTGGAAACAAGGGAACCTGGTTTTGCGCCCATGAATTTCATTATTCCCGTTCTAACGCTGCCGGACGGGATTACAGCGTGTCCAAGGCAAATGGACGCCAGTGGCAGGAGGGATATGGAACACCTGAAATGTACGCCGGTTATCCTCATTTGTATTTTTACTCAAATGTGGAGGCTGTGATCCATTTTGTGACAAAAATGAGGAGATACATATGATATTTTTTAAACTGACACTTGGATATCTTTTGGATATGGCTTTTGGAGATCCTTACTGGCTGTATCATCCGGTACGTTTGATCGGAAAGCTGATTAGCCTGGGAGAAAAGATCACCCGCCGCCTGTTTCCCAAAAACCACCAGGGAGAGGTGGCTGCCGGCGGCGTTATGGCTCTTGGAGTAGTGGCTGTTAGTTTTTTTGTGCCATTTATCATCCTTTCCCTTTGCCGGAGAATCCATCCGGGGGTGGCTTTTATTGTTGAAACTTTTTGGATCTACCAGATCCTTGCCGGAAAGTGTCTGGCTGTGGAGGCGAAAAAGGTGTTTTCAGCCTTAAATGAAGGAAAAATTTATAAGGCCCGAAGGCTTTTAGGTTATCTTGTTGGCCGGGATACAAAAAATCTCAGCGAAGATGAGGTGATCAAAGCCGCTGTGGAAACTGTTGCGGAAAATACGACGGACGGCGTGATCGCCCCCTTGATTTTTATCGCCATCGGCGGGGCTCCCTTAGGCTTCGCTTATAAAGCAATTAATACCATGGATTCCATGGTAGGTTATAAAAATGATAAATACCGGATGTTTGGCAGGATTCCGGCCCGGCTGGATGACGCAGTGAACTTTATTCCTGCCAGGATTTCAGGTCTGCTGATGATTTTGTGTGCATTTTTATCCGGATATAATGGCAGGGGAACTGCCCGGATCTTTGTGCGGGATCGGAATAAGCATTTAAGTCCCAACAGCGCTCAGACAGAAAGCGCCTGCGCCGGAGCATTAGGTCTGATGCTTGGAGGCACGCATGATTATTTTGGAAAGCCGGTAGAAAAACCTACGATCGGAGATGAGATCTGCCAGCCTAAGCCCTCCCATATTCAGGACGCCTGTCTGCTTATGGGGGGAACAGCGTTTCTGGCTGTATTTTTGCTGAATATGATAAAATTTGCTGTAACAGTGCTTTTGTGAGATAAAAGGGCAAAGGGCGTGCCCAAGAAAGGAGAAACCCCGCAAGGGGATACCCTTATGGGCAAAGGGCGTGCCCAGGAAAGGAGAAATATGCTTCACGGAGGAGATATTTACAGTGTTTTTGAAAAGGATCCCGAGGCTGAAAAAAAACTGGTGGATTTCAGCGCCAATATCAGTCCATTAGGGATGCCGGAGGCCGTGCGTCAGGCAGTGACCGCAGGTCTTGACCGGGCGGTCCATTATCCGGATCCAAAGTGCCGGACTCTAAAGGACAGTATTTGCCGGTTTTATATGGAAAAGCGAGGCATTTTTCTGTCCCGGGATATGATTATGTGCGGCAATGGAGCTGCAGATGTGATCTACCGCTTTGTGCTGGCCATGAATCCAAAGAAGGCTTTGTTATTGGCGCCTACCTTTGCCGAGTATGAAGAGGCTTTAAAGCTTACGAAAACCTCACTGGAATTTTATTTCTGTCCCAAAGATACTTTAGCCGTACAGGAGGATATTTTGGAAAAGATCCATAAAGGCCTGGATGTTATGTTTTTATGTAATCCCAATAATCCCACCGGGCTTTTGACAGATCCCGGGCTTTTAAAGAAAATCATTGAAAAAACCGGCAGAAATGGGGTTTTTTTGGTGGTGGATGAATGTTTCCTTGATTTTTCTTTGGAAGAGGACAGGTATAGCGTTATTTCCGATTTGTCACAGAATAAACACATCCTTGTATTAAAATCATTTACAAAGATGTATGGTATGGCCGGAATCCGTCTGGGATATGGCGTGTGCCGGGATAGGGATCTGGTGGAAAAAATGGAGCACCAGGGGCAGACCTGGCCGGTGAGCACTCTGGCCTCTGAGGCAGGCACGGCGGCACTTTTGGATATAAACTATCCTGAAAAAGTGAGACAGTACGTGTTAAGGGAACGGGAATATTTGTTTCATGCCCTGTCCCGCCTTGGCATACGTTTTTGGCACAGTCATGCCAACTATATTTTATTTCAGCTTCCCGATCCTGCAGATTTTTATGACCGGATGCTAAAAAAAGGCTTTCTTATACGCCGGTGCGCCAATTACTGGGGATTGGATGAAACCTTTTACAGGATGGCTGTGAATAAACATGAAGATAATATGGGTTTTATAAATGCCCTGGAGGATATAATCAGAGAGGTGTCAGTATGAAATTAATATCATGGAATGTGAATGGATTTCGGGCTATTGTAACAAAAGGCTTTGCGGAAATTTTTAAAGAACTGGACGCGGATATATTCTGCATCCAGGAAACAAAGCTTCAGGAAGGCCAGGTGGAGATCGATTTTCCCGGCTATGAACAGTATTGGAATTACGCAAAACGTAAAGGATATTCAGGAACCGCTGTATTTACCCGGATCCATCCTGAAAAAGTGACTTACGGTCTTGGCATGGAGGAGCATGATCAGGAGGGGCGGGTCATTACTCTGGAATTTGAAAAATTTATCCTTGTTAATGTATATACCCCTAACGCCCAGGATAAGCTGGCTCGCATCGACTACCGGATGACCTGGGAAGATGATTTTCATGCTTATTTGAAAAATCTGGAAAAGATCAAGCCTGTGATTTTGTGCGGCGACCTGAATGTAGCCCATACGGAAATCGATCTGAAAAATCCAAGGACAAACCGGGGAAACGCGGGATTTTCCGATCAGGAGCGGGATAAGATCAAGGCCCTTTTAGACGATGGATTTATTGATACGTTCCGCTTTTTCTATCCGGACAAGACCGGGGCCTATTCCTGGTGGTCCTACCGGTTTAATGCCAGGAAGAATAATGCAGGATGGCGTATTGATTATTTTCTTGTATCGGAAAGTCTGCGCCCCAGACTGCTTAGCGCAGATATTTTAAGCAATATATATGGTTCAGACCATTGCCCGGTAGAACTGGGTATTGATCTGTAGTTTTTATTGGCAGGAGGTGATTCTTTGGCCAAAGCAATTATGATTCAGGGGACAATGTCTAATTCCGGAAAAAGCTTTATTACAGCCGGCCTGTGCCGGATTTTTGCAAAAGCCGGATACAAAGTGGCCCCATTTAAATCTCAAAATATGGCCCTTAATTCTTACATTACAAAAGAAGGTCTGGAAATCGGACGGGCCCAGGCCATGCAGGCTATGGCCTGCGGTGTTGATCCGGTCAGTGATATGAATCCCATTCTTTTAAAGCCTACCAGTAATGTAGGTTCCCAGGTCATCTTAAATGGTGAGGTCATGGGCAATATGAAGGCCATGGATTACTATGCCAACAAAAAGAAGCTGATTCCGGCAGTGATGGCGGCTTATGAGCGTCTGAGCAGCGCTTACGATATTATTGTGATCGAAGGTGCCGGGAGCCCGGCGGAGATCAATTTAAAAGACGACGATATTGTTAATATGGGCATGGCCAAAATGGCAAAGGCTCCGGTGCTTTTAGTGGGAGATATTGACAGGGGCGGCGTTTTTGCCTCTCTCTACGGAACCGTAAAGCTTTTGGAGAAAGACGAGCAGGCTATGATTAAAGGCATGATTATCAATAAATTCAGAGGCGATGTAAAAATTTTAGAACCGGGTCTGCGGATGATCGAGGAGCGGGTGAATATTCCCGTCCTTGGGGTCGTGCCTATGGAGTTTATTGATATTGATGATGAGGATAGCCTTTCAGAGCGGCTGAACCAGACCGGGATCCGTGCCGGTCTGGATGTGGCAGTGATCCGTCTGCCGCATATTTCTAATTTTACGGATTTTTCTGTATTTGAGCGTATGCCCGGGGTATCCTTAAGGTATGTGCACCAGCCCCAGCAGCTGAAAAAACCGGATCTGATCATTTTGCCGGGAACGAAAAATACTATGGATGATCTGGCGTGGCTTCGCCAGACCGGTCTGGAAGGCTTGATCTTGCGGTGCCATGAAGAAAATGTTCCGGTGATCGGTATTTGCGGAGGTTATCAAATGCTCGGACAAGTTCTGGAAGATCCTTTTTGTGTGGAGCATGGAGGATGTATGCGGGGCATGGGATTATTAGATACAAAAACTGTTTTTGAAAAGGCCAAGACCCGGACACAGATTTCAGGACACGCGGCCTCCATTTCCGGGCCTTTCCATAGCATATCCAATATGCCTGTAGAAGGCTATGAGATCCATATGGGGATCACGAAAAATCTTGGAAGCTGCCAGCCGGTGATCTGGCTGGAGGATGGACGGCTGGATGCAGTGGCTAACGAGGATTTTACAGTGTTTGGTTCTTATCTTCACGGATTATTTGATCAGGCGGATTTTACAGCAGCCCTGTTAAAGTCTCTGATGGAAGAAAAGGGGATCCGACCCGGGACTGTAATCGATGTCTACGAATATGAACAGCAGCAGTATGATAAGCTGGCAGGTCTGCTTTCATCTGCTTTAGATATGGAACAAATTTATAAAATACTGGAAAAAGGTGTATGAAATGAATCCAAAGAAACTTAAAAAAGGCTGTGTCCATATTTATCACGGGGATGGGAAAGGAAAGACAACCTGCGGTATCGGCCTGTGTATCCGGGGAGCCGGAGCCGGGC
Organism: Candidatus Scybalocola faecavium; assembly: GCA_018713145.1. Classification (GTDB taxonomy): domain Bacteria; phylum Bacillota; class Clostridia; order Lachnospirales; family Lachnospiraceae; genus Catenibacillus; species Catenibacillus faecavium. The sequence continues at coordinate 102,340 of DVFP01000001.1, read as the reverse complement.
TTAAGGTCCTTATTGCCCAGTTCTTAAAAGATAATTCCTCCAGCGAGCGAAAGATCCTTGAAACTATACCGGGGATTTATCTGGCTCAGGGGCCTTCAAAAGTACGATTTACCTTTTCTATGTCTCCCGGGAAACTTGAGGAAATGGGGCGTCAGTACCGGGAAATGTTTCGAGAGATTGTGGAAGCAGCCTGTGCCCAGGAATATGATATGGTTTTTCTGGATGAGATCCTTCATTTAATTCACAAGGATATGATCCCGGAAAGTCAGGTCCTGGATTTTTTAGACCACCGGCCTGAGGGGATGGAAGTGATCCTGACCGGATATTACCCTTCTTCAGAACTTCTTTCCCGGGCAGATTATGTTTCACATATTGTTAAGGAAAAGCATCCCTATGATAAAGGCCTGACGGCCCGGTTAGGAATTGAAATGTAGGAGGATTTTATGCTGGAAAAGATCCAATTTGTTAAACCGGAAGAAATTGAGGCCAGAAGCATGGCTATCATTGAAGAAGAACTGAAAGCAAAAAATGCCTTTCACCGCTGGAGCCCTGGGGAATATGCTGTTGTTCGCCGGTGTATCCATACTTCAGCGGATTTTGAATATGCGGACCAGCTGTATTTCTCAGATGGCGCTGTTGAGACAGCCTTAAGGGCTATAAAAGATGGTGCTCATATTATTACAGATACAAAAATGGCTGCTTCAGGAATTAATAAAAAACGTCTGTCCGTCTTTGAGGGTCAGGTCCATTGCTTTATGGATGATCCCCAGGTGGCCAGGGAGGCCAAAGCGCGGGGAATTACCCGGTCTGCCGTGTGCATGGAGGGGGGAAGCCAGGTAGAGGGAAAGAAAATTTTTGCCGTAGGCAATGCCCCTACAGCGCTGATCCGTTTGTATGAACTGATCCGGGAAGGAAAAGTTCAGCCTGAGCTGATCATCGGTGTTCCTGTAGGTTTTGTCAATGTGGTAGAATCCAAGGAGCTGATTATCCAGGCTGGTGTGCCCTGTATTGTGGCCCGGGGGCGGAAAGGCGGAAGTAATATTGCTGCTGCTATATGTAATGCATTGATTTATCAGTGCAGTTAGGTTATAATACTCAGTGGAAAATGCCGCGCCATGCGCGGCTTATCTGCGTGTATAAAATTTAGGGGATACCCTTATGCCGTAAAAAAACACGGCAAAAATAGAGAAATCCCACAAGGGGATACCCTTATGCCGTAAAAAAACACGGCAAAAATATAGAAAGAAGGACGATTTTAATGGCAAAGATTGATATTATTTCCGGATTTTTAGGTGCCGGAAAAACAACGCTGATTAAGAAGCTTTTAAAGGAAGCGCTGGCCGGAGAGCAAGTGGTACTCATTGAAAATGAGTTTGGAGAAATCGGCATTGACGGCGGATTTTTAAAAGAGGCCGGGATCCAGATCACAGAGATGAATTCCGGTTGTATCTGCTGCTCTTTGGTGGGAGACTTTGGCACAGCCTTAAAAGAAGTTGTTGATCAATACCATCCGGACCGTATCCTTATTGAGCCCTCCGGTGTCGGTAAACTTTCAGATGTGATCAAAGCTGTACAGAATGTTGCTGATGAGGCAGGGCTTGAAATGAACAGTTTTACAGCAGTGGTAGATGCAAAAAAATGCCGGGTATTTATTAAAAACTTTGGCGAATTTTTTGTTAACCAGATTGAGTATGCAAAAACGATTATTTTAAGCCGTACACAAAATGTCAGTCAGGAAAAGCTGGAAGAGTGTGTTGCCCTGATCCGGGAGCATAATGATAAGGCTGCCCTGATCACAACACCGTGGGATGAACTGGATGGAAAGCAGATTTTAGATGCCATGGAACAGAAACATTCTCTGGAGGATGAGCTTTTAGCTGCTGCCAGTGTTTGCCCGGAGTGCGGTCATGTCCATGATCATGGTGAACATTGCGACCATGATCATCATGACCACGACCATGACCACTGCGGTCACGATCATGACCACGACCATGACCATTGCGATCACGATCATGACCATAATCATGATCATGATCATCATCACCATGATGACCACTGCGGCTGCGGCCATGACCACCATCATGACCATGAAGGACACCATCATGCAGATGAAGTATTTACAAGCTGGGGAACTGAGACTGCCCACCGGTATACAAAGGATGAAATGGAAGGAATCCTTAAAGAGCTTTCTGAGTCTGACCGCTTTGGGACAGTTTTGCGTGCTAAAGGCATGGTTTACGGGGAAGGCAATACATGGATTTATTTTGACCTTGTTCCCGGTGAATATGAGCTTCGGGATGGAGCGCCTCAGTATACAGGACAGCTTTGTGTGATCGGATCCAAGATTGATGAAGCTGCTTTAAAAGAGCTGTTTCACGTATAATAAACGGAAAAGGATGAGTGACAAAGCATGAAAATGCCTGTTTTTGTTGTGACCGGTTTCCTGGATGCGGGAAAAACGACGTTTCTTACCCAGATTCTTGAAGAGGAAGGTTTTTCCGAGGAGGACAAGACACTGATCATTATGTGCGAGGAAGGGGAGGAAGAGTATGATGAAAAGACTCTTTCTGATCTGAATATTGATGTAGTGTCTGTGGATTCCCAGGAGGATTTTACCCCGGAATTTCTGGCAGACTGCGCCCGTATTTACAAACCGGAATGTATTTTTATCGAATATAATGGTATGTGGAAAACCCAGGATCTGTTTGATATGAAACTGCCTAAAGGGTGGTTTTTAAATCAGGTCGTGACGATTGTGGATGGTTCCACTTTTGATGTATATTTAAATAACATGCGTTCTTTAATGATGGATATTTTTTCTCAGTCCGAACTGGTGATCTTTAACCGGTGCAGCGAGGATATGCCTTTAAACAGCTACCGGCGCAGCATCAAAGCTGTAAACCGCCGGGCTCAGGTCATCTTTGAAAATGAAGATGGGGAAATGATCCCTCTTACTGTAGATGAAATGCCCTTTGATGTTAATGCCGATGTGATCAAAGTGGAGGATGAGGATTTTGGCCTGTGGTACATTGATGCCCTGGATAATAAAGATAAATATGATGGAAAGACTGTAGAGTTTAAGGGAAAGATTTATAAGAGCAAGGATTTCCCTGACGGCTATTTTGTTCCAGGCCGCCATGCTATGACCTGCTGTGCGGACGATATTCGTTTTATCGGCTTTGTATGCAAAACCACCCACGGCGATGCTATGAAGAATAATCATTGGGTAGATGTAACGGCAAAAATCCGCTATGAATATTTCCCGGCTTATCACGGAGAGGGTCCGGTGCTTTATTTAAAACACGCTGTTTCCGCACCAAAACCGGAAGAGGAGCTTGTATACTTTAATTGATGATTTTTTAGGATTCCGGGGCGCTGAGCGTCCGGTGGACGTTCGTTTAGCGCCGACCGTAGCGGTAGCGAGGACAACAAAGTGCGGAGCAATCCGTGTCTCATGCCTGTTTGTCGGGTTGCTCAATATATTATATTAAGTCGATCGGAGAAAAAAGATTATGGGGAGTTATCAGATTATTTCTGACGGATCCTGCGATTTAGGGAGGGAACGCAGTGACCGCATTGGTGTGAAGATCATTCCTTACTATGTATCCTTTGACGGGGAGAAGTTTTATAAAGAAATTGAGGAAATGGATGTGCGCAGGTTTTACACACACATGGCAGAGCATCCGAAAGTATTTCCAAAAACTTCGCTGCCTCCGGTACAGGATTATGTGGACGCATTTACATCTGCCGCCCGGCAGGGACGGGATATTTTATGCCTGTGCCTGTCGGGAAAGTTCAGCGGCTCTTTTAATTCAGCCAGGAACGCTGCCCAGATTGTAAGGAAACTGTTTCAAAATGTGAGGATTGCTGTGGTTGATACAACGTTGGCTACAGCTCTTCAGGGCCTTTTAGTCCAGGAATGTGCCCGTATGCGGGATGCGGGACTGGATTTGGATTCAGTGCTGGAAAAGGTGGAGAAGATCAAAACCACCGGAAGGATCTTTTTTTCTGTAGGAAGCATGGATTATCTTATTCATGGCGGACGCGTGGGAAAGGTGATCGGATTGGCTGCCTCTACGCTAGGGATTAAGCCGTTGATTTCTATGAAAAATGGGGAAATCTATCCGGAAGGCATGACACGGAGCAGGAAAAAAGCATTTGTCCGTATTATGGACATGGCCAGAAATTTCTTTAAGGAATCCGGAGAAAATGCAGATCACTATGCTTTTGCATCCGGTTATGGCTATGATTATAAAGAGTGTGTGGAATTTACAGATCACCTTGTGGCATCGATGCAGTCTTACTGTCATATCAATGCCATGGAAATTTACCAGATCGGGGCCACCATTGGTGTTCACACGGGACCTTACCCATTAGGAATGGGATTTTTAAAACGATATGAGTATGTATAGAGACACCAGAGTCAAATAGATAAGCTTATGGGCTGTGAAATCGGGAGTATTTTAAATTCCTTTTTCACAGCCTTTTTTTCACTGGCTTTCAGTGAAAAGTAAGTTAAATCTTGACAAATGTATGAGCACTCTATTATAATCAAGTTATATAAATGATTTATATAACTTGATTATAAGAAGGGAAATGTAATGCCAAGACAAAGGATCACAAAAGAAATGGTGGTTGAGGCCGCTTTTGAAATTGCAAGGAGCCAGGGAATGGAGCAGGTTATGGTAAAAAGCATTGCCGGAAAGCTGGGATGCTCTGTACAGCCTATTTACAGTTATTGTCAGAACATGGAGGGGCTGAGGAAGGATGTGGCGGACAGGACGAACCAGTTTATCCATCGTTATGTGGCAGCCCATTTAAACAGGGAAGATATGTTTCGCAGTACAGGTCAGGCTTATATTCAGCTGGCAAAGGAAGAGCCGAATTTATTTAAGATTTTTATCCTGCACCAGCGGGAGGGCATTTCTTCCCTTGAGGAGCTGTATGAGAGGGAGGTCAATCCCCAAATGGCAAAGATCATTGGAGATCAATTGCATATAAGTATTGCCCAGGCAAGAGAGCTTCATCTGAATATGCTGATCTATACTATTGGCCTTGGCACCATATTTTCTGTAACAACGCCGGGAATTTCTGCCAGTGAAATTTATCGGCAGCAGGAAGGCGCTTATAAAGCATTTTTAAATCAGGCAGGGAAAGATCCTGAAAAAAAGTAAATCAGCAACGATTCAGGACCTGGTTTGTATGGAGGAGTTTATGATGAAAAAGGGAATCATTATTTATCAATCAAAATATGGGGCTGCGAAAAAATACGCTCAATGGCTTCAGGAGATGACCGGCTTTGACCGGGCGGAAAAATCTAAAGTGCAGGGTAATGAGCTTTCCAGGTATGATACAGTGGTGTTGTGCGGGGGGATTTATGCCTCTGGAATTGCGGGACTGTCTTTTTTTAAAAAACATATTGGGATGTTGAAAAATAAGAAAACAGCGGTTTTTTGTGTGGGGGCTTCCCCCTGTGATGAAAATGCCCTGAAGCAGGTCCGGGAACACAACCTGACCGGCGAACTTAAAGAAATTCCTCTCTTTTATGGGCGTGGCGCCTGGATGGAAAGCAGGATGACCTTTGTGGATCGTACCTTGTGCAAAATGCTTCAAAAATCTGTGGCTAAAAAAGATCCAAATACTTATGAGTGTTGGATGAAAGCGCTTATGGAAGCTATAGGGCAGGATTGCGACTGGACGGATAAAAAGTATCTGGCGCCCTTGGTGGATTATTTGCAGGATTCGATAGGAATGGAGCGTCATTTTTTTCCATAATGAATATAATAAATCAATCAGTGTATTAATATGAAAAGGAGCCTTTTATGGAAAAATGTAAAAGTCTGACAACCGGATTTGGCGCTCCGGTTTATGATACATCCAATTCCGTAACTTTAGGGAATAACGGCCCGATGATGTTTGATGACGTAAACTTTATTGAAAAAATGGCCCATTTTGACCGGGAAAGGATACCGGAACGGGTGGTTCATGCTAAAGGCAGCGGTGCATTTGGCTATTTTTCGCCTTATCAGTCTATGGGAGAATATACCTGTGCGGATTTTTTGCAAAATCCGGCGAAAAGGACCCCGATCCTCATCCGTTTTTCTACAGTGATCGGATTTAGGGGAAGCGCAGATACAGTGCGGGATCCCAGAGGGTTTGCGGTAAGATTTTATACCAATGAAGGAAATTATGATGTGGTTGGTTTAAGTTTTCCTGTATTTTTCATACGTGACGCCATGAGCTTTCCGGATTTTATCCATTCTCAAAAACCATCTCCTAAAACCAATATCCAGGATTTTGAGCGGATCTGGGATTTTTATTCTTTAATGCCTGAATGTGCCCATATGCTTACGTGGCTGTACAGCGACCGGGGAATCGTAAAGGATTACAGCAGGATGGACGGATTTGGGGTAAATACCTTTGTGTGGCGCAATAAAGAGGGAAAACGGCGGTTTGTCAAATATCATTTTCTATGTCAGAAAGAAAAGGAAGTGGTAGACCGGTTTGAAGCTGCCCGGCTGGCCGGGGAGGATCCGGATATTGCGGGAAGGACCTTGTGGACATCGATCCAGAAGGGCTACCCGTTGAAATATGAATTTTGTGTTCAGATGATGGATCCTAAGGAAGCGCAGCACTTGGAATTTGATCCCTTAGATGACACAAAAACATGGCCGGAGGATCAGTTTCCATTAATGAAGGTCGGTATGCTGGTTTTAAACCAGAATCCGGAAAATTATTTTTCTCAGATTGAACAGTCTGCCTTTGCACCGGCAAATCTTGTGCCGGGAATTGAATTTTCTACGGATAAAATGCTTCAAGGACGGACCTTCGCCTACAGAGATACTCAAAGATACCGGGTAGGGGCAAATTATGCCCAGCTTCCTGTAAATCGTCCGGTGATCCCCGCCCACAATAATATGTCTGATGGTCCCATGAATTTTAAGATCCCTGAAGGAGATATAAATTACAAGCCAAATTCTTTAGCAGGAAACTGTCCTATGGAAAGCAGACGGCCTGATTTTTCCGGCCCGTGTTATTCCGGCTGCGTTGTTCAGGCACCTATTCATAAGACGGATGATTTTTCACAAGCCTCATTAAGATATGCATCTTTGCCGGAAGCGGAGCAGGAGCGAATGGCTGAGGCTATGGCCCATGATCTGTCTGACGCTTCCCCGGGGATCCAAAAACGTTCTCTTGAGCTGTTAAACAAGATCAGCCCACAGCTTTGCCAAAGTGTGGACCGGTTCCTTCAAGAAAAAGATCAGGAAAAATGTAAAAAGGCGGAAATGGCATCCCAGGAAAGACCCGGGAATATAGGCCGGTGCAAGAATCCGGCGGACTCTCTGGGGATGGGGGCAGGCAGCAATCCCACCCAGCCCCAGAGCAGCAGACCTATGGGAAGACCACGGTGCAGTAAATGTTCCATGACACGGGAACGATACCGCAGGGAACATTTGTTTTGATCCGGCATCTTAGTAAAATAAAGTATTAAATATACTGTCCGGTACAGCTTTCCGGAGTGCGGCGGATCTTTTCCGGAGTCCCGGCGGCAACAATTTTGCCGCCCCGGGCACCGCCTCCGGGTCCCATATCAATAATATAGTCAGCGCTGCGGATCACATCCAGGTCATGTTCAATGACAATAACTGTGGCGCCGTTTTGTATCAGTGTTTCAAATACGTTTAAAAGGGTCTGAACATCTAAAGGATGAAGGCCGATGGTTGGTTCATCAAAGATAAAGACAGAATCCGACTGGGCCTTTCCCATTTCACTGGCCAGCTTTAGCCGCTGGGCCTCGCCACCGGAAAGACCGGGGGTTTCTTCGCCCAGGGTAAGATAACCAAGACCAAGGTCACAAAGCACCTGTAGCCGTTGGCGGACTGCTTTTAGTTCCTCACAGGCATTTAAGGCGCTTTTTATATCCATAGACATGAGCTGGGGGAGAGAATAGCCCTCTCCCTTTTTATTTTCCCATAAGATCTGTCCCGCTTCTTTGGAATATCTGGAGCCTCGGCAGGCGGGACATGGAATGTCCACATCCGGAAGAAACTGAACATCCAGGCTGATGGCTCCAGTGCCGTCACATTCAGGACAGCGCAGATTTCCTGTGTTATAGGAAAAATCGCCGGCTTTACGGCCCAGTGCCTTTGCCTGAGATGTTTTTGCAAAAATTTTTCGCAGTTCATCGTGAACATTAGCATAGGTGGCAACGGTAGAGCGCACATTAATGCCAATAGGTGTGGCATCAATAAGCTTTACATGCTGGATGTTAGGCGCATCGATCTGTCGGATGTGATCCGGCAGGGGCGAATGGTGGATCAAAGCTTCTAAAGCCGGAACGAGACTTTCAAGGATCAAAGTAGTCTTTCCGGAGCCGGACACACCGGTCACCGCCGTCAACCGCCCCTTGGGAATGGTTACATTAAGGGGATGAACCGTATGGATCGTATCTGTGGATAGATGAATGGCTCCCAGGTCAAACATTTGGTCCTCAGGTGCAGCCGTCCGCATCGGGAATGTTTTTGAACTGCCCAGAAAGGGGCCGATCTTTGATGCTGGATTTTGTATAATATCCGGGACGGTTCCCTGGGCGATGACATTTCCCCCGGCGGCGCCGGCACCGGGTCCCATTTCAATGATCCAGTCTGCTTTAGATAAAATATGTGTGTCGTGATCCACTAAGATCACAGAGTTTCCGTCAGCGATCAGATCGTCCATGACCCCGTTAAGGCCGTCGATATTTGATGGGTGCAGCCCGATGGAGGGCTCGTCCAGAACATATAAGACACCGGTGGTGCGGTTGCGCACTGCCCGGGCCAACTGCATCCGTTGACGTTCACCTGTGGAAAGGGTAGATGAAGCCCGATCCAAAGTGAGATAACCAAGGCCCAGGTCTAAAAGCCTGCGGGCTGAGGTTTGGAAGGATTCGCAAATACTTTCTGCCATTGGCCGCATTTCTTCTGGGAGGGAGAAGGGGACATCATCCACCCACCGTGTCAGATCCTCCAGGGGCATTTGGCAGGCCTGATCCAGGGTGATTCCCTGAAGTTTCGGTGCCCTGGCCTGGGGATTTAAACGGGTGCCGCCGCAGTCCGGGCACACATCTTCCTTCAGAAATTTTTCTACACGTTTCATACCTTTTTCGTCTTTAACCTTTGCCAGGGCGTTTTCTACCGTATATACAGCGTTAAAATAAGTAAAATCCAGTTCGCCGCCTTGGTTGGAATTTTTAGGCTTATAGAAAATGTGTTTTTTCACTGCTGGGCCATTGTATACAATATCCTTTTCCTGATCTGTTAGCTGATTAAATGGAATGTTTGTGCGCACTCCCATTTCCCGGCACACATCGGTCATAAGGGACCACATGAGAGAGTTCCATGGGGCAACGGCACCTTCGTCAATGGTCAGAGTTTCATCAGGGACCAATGTAGACCGATCAACTGTGCGGATCATACCGGTCCCACCGCAGGTCCGGCAGGCTCCTTGGCTGTTAAAGGCAAGCTCTTCTGCCGATGGGGCATAAAAATGAGAGCCGCACTGTGGGCAGACCAGTTCATGACCTGCAGCTACAGCCAATGAGGGCGGAACATAGTGGCCGTTAGGGCATTTGTGGCTGGAAAGGCGGGAATACATAAGCCGCAGACTGTTTAAAAGCTCTGTGCCAGTACCAAAGGTGCTTCGGATTCCCGGTACTCCGGGACGCTGGCGCAGAGCAAGAGCCGCAGGCACGTAAAGAACTTCATCTACCGGAGCTTTTGGCGCCTGGGTCATCCGCCGCCGGGTGTATGTAGAGAGGGCATCCAGGTATCTTCTTGAACCTTCAGCATACAAAACCCCCAGAGCCAGGGAAGATTTTCCTGAACCGGATACGCCGGCAATGGCAGTGATCTTATTTAAAGGAACATTGACATCTATATTTTTTAAATTGTGGACCTTCGCACCTCGGATAATGATATGATCCATGATAAAAATCCCCTTTCTTTTAACACTGTGGCCTCCAAAATGCTGGATTTTTTCAGAAGCCTGAATGTTTGCAAAAATGTAATTATTCAGGACAGAGCATCTTCTTGTCTGTGTTTTTCAGCCAATCTAAACTGCTGTGTCAAAATTACCATAGCAGAAAATGGGCGGGGATTCAACTGGATTTGTCCTGAACCAAAAGACTGCAGATGAGTTTTGCAGGACGTTTGATGTGGTTTTTTAATAGTCACATCAAACGTCCTGTAATAATAGAGATCTGTTTCATAAGTTTAGCTCTTTCAGCAGTTGCTCCTGAAAATCCGGATCTGACACCGCCCGTGGGATTTCATCCTCCCGTCCGTTTTGAATTAGAAATTGGATCATTCTGATAATTTCCTGGCGGCCTTCGTTAAGACCTTCCGCAAGACCCTCCGCAAGGCCTTCGGCGTGACCTTCGGTACGTGCTTCCTGCTGTTCCAGTATTTTTTCTTCCCAAGCCTGCATATATCTCACACTCACTTCCTCACTGTTGCGGATCTTCTGGATGTTTTTATGAATCTGGTGGACTTTTTCGCTGGAGCATTGGCTGGCGACTTGTTCTGTGGAATTTTCCATGTAACGGAGCAATTCGATCAGTTCAGGGCGAACCTCGTCCTTGTTTTTGCCGTGACAGTTAAGGAAAATACGGACAGCCCCATCCTTTAAGATCAGTTCCGGATCTTCCCGGCAGCGCATGTCAAAGGTGTAGACATATCGATCCTTTCCAAAGAGATCAAAAGGCGTGATCATAATGATAAAAACGTCATTGATTTGGTTAAAGTCTATCACACCAGGCTCCAGCAAGCGGCTGTCAATCGTGCCTTGATAGTAACGGCTGCGCTTTGGAAGGTTGTAGGTATTCCTTTTTTGAGTTTCCGCGTCATAGATGGCCCCTTGTGTGTCCTGATTCCACACATCAAGACGAATACCGCGGTAGCCGGGAAAAGTGGACTGTTCCTTTTCAGTTTGGGGAAGATGAGCCAGCACAATATCTTTTCCCAGGATGATTTCGAGGACATTTTTCATATTTTCCGGATCAGACATAGCTTCGGCAAAAAGAAAACGATCCAGTAAATTAAGATCCTTCAGCGTTTTTCTTTGAATCATAGAGTTCCTCCTTTTATTATAAAATATTTTCAGACAGTGTAAAGGGTTTTACCATCTAAAATTTTGCTTTGCAAAAGAAGCCTGCGAACAGATGAATCACGTTCTTACGCAGCTATACGGCAAGTTTTATTTAGAGTAAATATAAAAGCATCATTGAAAATTTAGTGAAAAAAAGAGTAATAAAAGTGGATTAAAATGAGACAGGTTAAGACATTATCTTTTGTGGATGCACGATGGAATAGAATTATTTTAGAAATAGGATTTATACCCTCAGCATATCACAAGTGTAAAAAGACAGCAATCATAATTGTTCGACAAAAAACGACAAAAAGTAAATTTGCAATGCAGGGGAAAGTGTAGTATATTGAAAAAAATAATTAATAATGCTGCTGGCAAAGATCTTTCTCCGGGATATGTTCCGGTAACACATTATATGTTGTGGGAAGGTGATAAAATTGTAGGATGGTTTCGTTTACGGCATTACTTATCATCCCAATTAGCTTCTGGAGCAGGACATGTAGGGTATAGCATCCGTGAAGGATTCCGTGGACGGGGGCTGGCTGCTTCAGGGTTAGGCTTGCTGATCAGAGAAGCCAGGAAAATTATCCCTGAAGCAGAGTTGTATCTGCGTGCCTTAAGAGAAAATTCCCCATCTGTTAAGGTTATGCTAAAAAATGGCGGCTATATCCATCATGAGGATGAACTTTATTATTATGTGAGGATCCCGCTTAATTAAGCCTTCGCCGAAGGAAAAAGATGGCGGAAGATAAAGCGGACAAAGGGACCGCAGAAAAAGAGCTGCCAGCAAAGAGCCATTGGGAAGTTGCAGACAAAGGTCTGAAGCCATACGGGAATAAAGTTGATCCCCGGATGTTTAAAGATCAGCGTTGCCCAAAAGCTCATAATAGGACACATGCAGCAGACGGTGATGCATGCCCGCACAGTAGTGACCAGAACAGGGTGGTCTTTTCCGGGAACCGCGATTTTAAAAGCGATTTTAGGAACAAGACGGTCGATAAAGAAAAATCCCATAACAAAGCATACAGGGAACATGATACGCATTTCCCAAAGGGCTGTAGGAAACGCACTGTAAGTAAATTCCCTGGCTCTTAGTCCCGCATTGTAAAGCTCCATGGCAATGACCATAAAAAAGGTCATGATGACTCCGTAAATAAATTCCTGAAATTTTGTCTTTGGCATATTAAGTCCTCCTTTTATTTTGCATAAACAAAAGCGCAGCCTATACAAATAGACTACGCCTGAGAGACTTATTTCTATTGCTTTACATAGACATACGCCATGTTTCCGAAAATGTATTATAGCAAAAAAGATCCGGCTTTGCAAGAAGCCGATGTATAAGATTTTAGAAGAAAAATGTTATTGTATGACCAAGGAGGTTTGATTATGAAATTAATGATTGCGTCAGATATTCACGGTTCGGCCTATTATTGCCGGAAGATGGCAGAGGCCTTTGAAAAAGAGCAGGCAGACCGGCTTTTGCTTTTGGGGGATCTTTTATATCACGGCCCGAGAAATGACCTGCCAAAAGATTATGATCCTAGAGCGGTCATTGCTCAGCTAAATGCCATGAAGGACAGGATTTTTTCCGTCCGGGGAAACTGCGATACTGAGGTGGACCAGATGGTGCTGGAATTTCCCATTATGGCAGAGTATTGTATTTTAAATGAGGGAAGCCGCCTGATCTACGGAACCCACGGGCATCATTTTAATGCAGATTCACCATTACCTATGCAGCCAGGGGATATTTTGCTTCATGGACATACCCATATTCCCGCATGGGAGCCCTTTGGGGATCATAACCTGTACTTAAATCCCGGGTCCGTATCTATTCCCAAAGCGGGCACTGCGCACAGTTACATGATCTTGGAGGACCAGCGGGCTAAATGGAAGACGCTGGATGGGGAAGTGTACCATTTCTTAAACCTGGGGAAAGTTTAAGTAAAATTCAGTTCCCTGATTTGGCTGTGAATGGACCTGAATGGAAATAGCCAGATCACGGGCCATTTTTTCCACCAGATAAAGTCCCATGCCGGTGGAGCGGGAAAAACAGCTTCCCCGGCCACCGGTAAAGCCTTTGTCAAAAATAAAAGGCAGGTCAGAGGATGGGATCCCCTGGCCATTGTCCCGGACACAAAGGCAGATCTTTCTGTTTTCAGAATCCGTATGTATTGAAAAATCCATAGAGGGCTGAGGATTTTTGCCGGAATATTTAACACTGTTGCTGATCAGCTGGGACAGAATGAAGATCAGTCCCTTTTTATCTGTCACCACAGAAATATCCGCTCCGTGAAAGTTTATTGAAAATCCGGCTTCTTCTAAAAGAGAAGCGTTGTCTGCGGCAGCCTCCCGGCAAAGGGATAAAAGGGGCAGCGGCTCCCAGTAATAATCTTTATGGACAACCCCAAGACGGGAGAAATAAAGAACCTGCTCTACATTATGCCGGGCCTGGTCCCGCACATAGATCATACGTTTTCGCACCAGAGGCGACATTTCATCTTTGCGGTTGTCCAGCATCAGGGTCATGAGGGACAGGGGCTTTTTTATTTCGTGGGCCCAGTTTTCAATATAGTCCTCATAGTCCGCAATCATAGTCGCCTGATTTTCCATGAAATTTTGTGCTTTTCGTAAATGTTCTCCGAGGAGACGGATCCGTGAGCGTTCCGTTCTTGGAACATTTTCCCACAAAAGCTCTTCAGTTTCAGGATCCGGTTCTGATAAAAAGAGGCAAAAGGCCCGGTGGATACGCAGCTGCTGCCGGACAAGGGATATAAGGGGAATGATCATGACACCAGCGGAAACAAAAAGCATGAGAAGCCTCAGATCGCTTAATGCTTCCGAATAAGCGATCCAGGCAAAAAATATAAAACTTAAGTTAAGGCCAAGGATACACAGCAGCCATATTTTACAGGACAGGATACAGTCCAGCAGTATTTTCAACTTTTTCATAATTCCTCCTGATCATTGAGATAGCGATAGCCTTGTCCCCGGACCGTTTCAATGACGTTTTCAAAGCCAAGTTTCCCAAGAGTTTTTCTCAGGCGAGTTAAATTCACCTGGAGAGCATTTTCATCAATATACATTTGTGTTCCCCAAAGCGCCTGGGAAAGCTCATTTTTTGAAACAATACGAGGACTGTTTTTTAAAAGCATTGCAAGAAGCTTTCCCTCATTGGGCGGCAGCCTAAAAGACCGGCCTGGGGCATATAAGGTTAATGTATCCGGATCCAGGGAGAAGCCTCTGCCTTTAAGGAAGGCAGGGTGTCCCGGCGCCCGCCTTAAAAGGTTTCGGATCCGGGCAAGAAGCCGTTCCATGGGACAGGGCTTTGTTAAATAATCATCTGCTCCCAGGCCAAGGGCATGAAGCTCATCCTCCAGACGATCCCGTGCAGTGAGAACAAGGATGCTTCCGGAAAAACCAGACTGGATCGCCTTACATATTTCAAATCCCGATGGCCCGGGCAAGTTAATGTCTAAAAGAACAAGATCCGGAGACAGAGCTCGAATCTGAGCCGGGGCATTTTCAAAATCTGTAATGGGAACCGGGTCATATCCGGATTTTCCCAGCATGTCTGTTAATTCTTCACGCATATAGATTTCATCTTCGATAATAGCGATTTTCGGCAATCCATCCACCTCCCTGCTGTAGTTTTAAAAGTTCACTATCTCCGGTACGGGCAACGGCAAGGCCATAGATGACCAGGATCAGAAGAACTGCGACTGCCATAACAAACATGAGAGGATGAAGCATGGCTTGATGCTCTGAGAAAGTATGGAGGTGAAGCTGCATGGCATAGATGCCCGCAGCAGCGCTGATACAGGCCAGCCCGGAGGGCAGAAGGAAAAAGAGCAGTACCTGACGGTGGAGAGACTGCTTTATTTGGCCGGGGCGGGCTCCAAGCATAGCCAGTATTCGGTATCTTTCCAGAGAAGATTCCAACTGGGTGAGAAATTCCAGGGCAAGGAGAGCACAGGCAATAATGAGAAACATAAATCCCATATAGAGGGTGGTGTAGCTTCCGGAAATAATATAAAAAAGCTGGCGTCCGAAATTATTCAGATAGCTTTCAAAGGTAAGTCCGGAAGTATTTAAAATGCTGCTGATCTCTATGACTGCATCTAAAAGTCCCTGCTGTTTGACCATTGCCTTTGGAACACAAAAATTCCAGTAGGTGATCATCTGCTCTGTATCTGCGTAAGTATCAAAAAGAGAGTCCGGGACAATAAGACCTGTAAATATGCGTGCATTTTCATCTGCGGTGATCCCTTTCATGGGTACGCCGGGTACCAGCCGGAGGGACTCATTGTTTAAAGACGCCAGGGGCGTTCCATTGTCTAAAATACATTGGTCTATAAAATCGGTCACTGCTTCCAGTCCGTCATTGAAAAAGTCCGGGTTCAGGTATAAAACAGCCTCATGTTCTGCCAGGGTCACAGGTGATTTTCCGTCTGCGGATAAGAGCCGGTTGTAAGCAGAAACCGGGATCAATTTAATGGAAGAACCACTGGTTTCAAGAAGTCCATACACATTTAAAGCCGGAGACACATCTGAACCAAAGGAAAAGCCGACAGCATTTTCTACAGACGTTTTTTCATCAGAAGTCATGGCATTTTTCGCGGCCTCCTTAAGTCCTGTCCAGTCCGGGAGAATTGCGGCGCCCGTCTGATCTGGCTTAATATTGCTTATTTTTACAGGATTAAGCTGTGAAACATAAGGTTCCATAGTTTCTGAGGAGAGAAAGGACTCTGCCAGGGAATCATTTCCGGTAATGGTAAAATCATATACAGCGCTGCCCCGGCTGATGTTACTGCCGTTGATTAAAATATTAGATGCCCCATCGGCAATAAGCATAATGGCCAGCATGATCAGGATAGATGCAGCGCTTATCGAAATATATTTGTTTACAATATATTCCTGGAATTGTCTTAAGGTAAAGGCGGACAGCCCCTGGGGCATGGGTTGTCCCCGGCGTTCTGCTATGAGACGGATGAACTGGGATAGTCCCCGGATAAAAAGGACGGTCCCTAGGATACCAAGGATCATGGCCCCATAAAATACAAGACCGCCGACTGCGGTAAAACAGCGGATAACCAGAATATAGGCAGCGGCTAAGGCAGCTATGCCTGAGGCAAACATGGAAAGGCTGCCGGGAATTGTCCCGGATTTTTGCTTTTTTTCCATTTCTCCGTACAGAAGCTGGTAAAGCTCACAGGAGAAAAGCCTGACGCCTAAAATACATTGAGCGATCGTCTGAACCGCAAGGAAGCCAAGGGTTGTCCAGGCTATACTGCCGATGGAGATACAGGTCTTATGAGCAATAATCCCGTGCCCCACCAGCCGTGCGACTGCCAGACTGATGGCCTCTGATAAAAAAATCCCAAGGATCAGTCCGCCTAAAAGGGCGATCAGAGCAGTGAAAAGATTTTCCAGGAGCAGTTGAATAAAAAGCCTGGGACGCTTCATGCCTAAAAGAAGGTACAGGCCTATTTCCCGGCTGCGACATTCAAGCTGGTACTTGTTGGCAAAAAATACAAGAAAAAACAGGAGCAGCAGGGCACATAAGTATACCGTAGGCATCAGAAGCGTCAGCAGGCGCCGGACAGCGTCCCGCTCAATGGTTCCAAGAAAGCGGATCACATCCTGCCGGCCTAAAGATGTCACAATATAAAAGGATGCGGCGGCAGTAATCAAAGTGAGAAAATAAATGAGATTTTCCCTCCGGCTTTGCCGGGCATTTTTCCATGCAAGGTTAAAGAACATTGGCGCTGCCTCCTCCCATTTGAGCCATTACATTTAAAATGCGCTGGTAAAAGTTATTTTGGGTTTCCTGATCCCGTCGAAGCTCATGAAAGACTTTCCCGTCCTGGATAAATAAAATGCGGGAGCAATAGCTTGCGGCGCTGGGATTATGGGTGACCATAAGGATCGTTGTCCCTTTTTTGCTGTTTATTTCCTGGAGTCTTTCCATAAGCTGACGGGCAGACCGGGTATCCAAAGCTCCGGTAGGCTCGTCGGCAAGAACGATTTCCGGATTTGAAATCAGACACCGGGCTGCCGCTACTCGCTGCTTTTGACCACCGGACATTTGGGAGGGGAATTTTAGCAAAATATCCTGTATTCCTAAAAGTCCCGCAATATCCATGAGCCGGGTCTCCGGTGATGGCTCTGAGTTTTTTTCAGGTGCCTTTTTCCGGATCCTTTTGGTTTGACCGGTGCTGTGAATGGATAAAGGAAGCAGGATATTTTCCCGACCTGTGAGATTATCTAAAAGGGCGAAATCCTGGAACAGATAACCGATTTTTTCACCACGGTATTGAGCCAGGGCATTGCCGCTTAAAAGGCTGATGTTTTCCCCGGATAGAAGGATTTGGCCGCTGGTAGGCTTGAGAATCGTGGCAATACAGTTTAAAAGTGTGGTTTTACCGGAGCCGCTGGCCCCCATAATGCCTAAAAATTCTCCGGAAAAAACGTCAAAGGAGATCCCATTGAGAGCTTTAACAGGAATTCCGTCTTTTTCATATGATTTGTGCAGGTGATGAACCTGGAGCAGCTTTTCTCTTGTATACATTTAAAGATACCTCTCTTTTCATCTTTTTGCGGATGTTATCATGATATTATTTTACAGGAAAATGGGACTGGAGGCTACTTACAGTTTATGTAAGGTAGGGGAGAGAAAGCGTTTATGGACAAAATGACTGTGCCCTGAGAAAAATGTGGAAATGTTCTTATATCAGTGTTAAAATTAAAATAGTTTTATAATATTGAGGTTAAATCACATGAAAAACATCTATCTGATCGGCGGAACCATGGGCGTGGGAAAGACAACCACCTGTCAGGTGCTGAAAAAGAAGCTGCCAAATTGCGCTTTCCTTGATGGGGACTGGTGCTGGGATATGGATCCCTTTCAGGTGAATGAAGAAACAAAAGCCATGGTCATGGAAAATATTATTTTTATGTTAAACAGCTTTATCCGGTGCTCAGTCTATGAAAATATTGTCTTTTGCTGGGTAATGCATGAACAGGAGATCATGGATCGTATCCTGGCCCGGCTGGAACTTAAAGACTGTCAGGTATTTTTGTTTTCCCTTGTGGCCAGTCCAAAGGCTCTTAAAATCCGTCTGCAAAAGGACATTGACCAGGGACTTCGCACAGAAGATGTGCTTCGGCGAAGCATGGACCGGCTTCCTCTTTATGAGAAACTGGATACAGTTAAAATTGATGTGTCCAATATTTCTCCGGAGGAAACCGCCAGGCAGATCATTATGAATAGGATTATTAGAAAAGAATAGGCAGAATAAAATATGTCAGTGGGAGGAAAAATGGCAAGTATTTATGATATAGCAAAAGAGGCCGGTGTGTCTTATTCAACAGTATCCTTGATTTTAAATAACCGGGGAGATGAAATACGGATTTCTAAAAAAACACAGGAGAGGGTGCGTAAAATTGCCCGGGAAATGGGATATGTGCCAAACCTTAATGCAAGAAAATTGATTCAGAAATCTTATGATAATCTGCCGGAAATCGCTCTGCTTTGGGCACCTACTCAACATCCTATTTTCCTGAATTCCATGATCCAGACCATGAATGATCTGTCTAAAAAAGAGATGATCCGTCCTATGAGTGTGACGATATATCCTTTTGAAAATGGACATGTAGATAAGCTTGAAAAGATTTTGTTGGGAAATGTAGCACACGGTCTGATCATCCCTGTGGCCAGTGAAAAGGATATTGCTTATTTGCGGCAGATTGATATTCAGGTTCCAGTAATTACCATTTACAATAATACAAGAAAATATTATTCTGTAGATGTAGATAATTATCTAAACGGGCAGACCGCAGCTAAAATCTTTGAGACTCTTGGAAGAAAGAGAGTGGCCCTTGTGAATAACATCTACATGTCAAATGGCTCTAAGGGCAGAACCCGGGGATTTCGGGATTACTGTATTGACCACGGAATGGAAATTGTGTCGGAAACTACTCAAAGACCGGACACAATCCACAAAAAAAGCAATGCCATGGATAATTATATGAAAGGAAAAACATTGACCTGGAAGATGCTGGATGCGGGAATCATTCCTGACGGGATTTTTGCCCAGGATGATGACAGCACCCGGGGCGTGATTCATGCATTAAGGGCGCGAAATATTAGTGTCCCTGAGGATGTGGCAGTGATCGGTTATGGATATAATAGTAAGGAAAATGCTGAAGAAAAGCGATTAACGTTAATCGGCTATCCCATGGAAGAACTGACAGAACAGACATGGTTATTGATGCATCGTATTCTGGCCGGGGAAGAAGAAAAGCCCAGGCGCATTTTATGTGAATCACCGGTATATTATGGCAGGAGTTGTCCCAAACCTCATGATTCATAATGCGAAAATGCACAATAATTTACACGATAAATTGTTAAATACATAAAAAATAATGAATAAAGATAAAAACTATTGACGTATTATTGTAAATATGCCAATATATAGACATACTAAATGGATTTAGCAAATATATTTTGGCCAAACTTGCCGGGCCGGATGTAGATGCACAGATCCAAATACCGGAAGGAGTCTTTTAGCACATGGGAAAAACCTGAAACAAAAAGCAACTTAGGGGGATTTTGTTAAGGAGTTCTTTCGGTCTTATTATAGTCATTTGCTAAAAGGATTTAGCAAGAATTGGAAGGAGGATCTTTATGAAAAAACGGTTATTGGCATTGTTTTTAGCGGCAGTTATGGTTATGGGGATTGCAGGCTGCGGCGGTGATTCCGGAGGCAGTGCTGACACAGGTAAGGCCCAAAGCAGCGGCTCAGGAGAAACTGCAGTGGATACGGGAGGCTCGGATAACGGAGAATCGTTAGCTGGGGAAGAGGCTTCCGGAGATGTAAAAACCGGAGGGGTGCTGAAGATAGGAGCCCCATCAGATATTGTTAATTTAGGATACCCTGGAAAACTTACAACTTCATGGGAACTAATGTGTGTCCAGCCTGCAGTGGAACCACTTTGTCGATATACAAAAGAGGGAGAATTGGTTCCTTGGCTGTGCGAATCTTTTGAAACAGATGCAGATGCCTTAACACTTACAGTTAACCTAAAAGAAGGTATTAAGTTCCATGATGGAACAGATTTTAATGCCGAGGCTGTTAAATGGAACTGGGAAGAGTTTATGGCACAGGGACGCAGTGAAATTGCCTCTATTGAATCGATTGAGTGTACGGATGAGTATACTGTTGTTGCTCATTTAAGTCAGTGGGATAATACGATTCCGGATAATGCATTGTATCATGCTGGATTTATGTTTTCACCTACTTATGTCCAGGAAAACGGTGAGGATGCAGCGAATAATCATCCCGTAGGTACAGGTCCCTTTGTTTTTTCTGAATGGGAAAAGGATGTAAAGGTTGTTTATGAGAAAAATGAGAATTATAGGATTGAGGGGCAGCCATATCTGGATGGAATTGAAATTGACTTTATTTTAGATTCAAATACAATTACAACTTCCTATCAGGCAGATGAAATTGATGTGATTTTTGGCCCATCTGCAGATATTTTAACTGTTATGGATTCTTTAGGAGAGGTGTCTGTTGCAGAAGAAGGATTAAATGGAGGCTCCACTTTTTATATGGTTGCATTTGGATGTACAGATGAAAATTCTCCGTGCAAGGATCTTGAAGTTAGACAGGCATTTTGTCATGCTGTAGATTGGAAAATGGTTTCTGAAGCGGCTGGAGGCATGTATTATACTAATCAATGGGCTATACCGGGGACCTGGTCCTATAATGATTCCGTAGAAGGTTATGCTTATGATGTAGATAAGGCAAAGGAGCTTTTAGCGGAAGTCGGGTATAGTGATGGAATTACAATTAACTGTTATACGATGGAAGGATATACAACTTTAGCAACCATGATTCAGCAGTTTTTATCTGAAGCTGGGATTACATTGAATATTCAGATGATTGATCAATCCCGGTCGGACGAAATGTCCGGAATTAATGGAAACTGGGATGGTATTATTCTTTCAGCCGGGCGTGCAGATGTGGATATTGCATCTATTTATGAGCGCTCTTTTACAGATGACGGTGTTCGCTATGTAGGCGGCTTCCTCCATCCAGATGATCTGGTAGAAGGTATTGCTAATGCTAAAGCTGCAAAGACACAGGAAGAAAAGGAACAATACAGCAAGGAAATTTCAAAGATGGTTATTGATGAATATTGTATGATAGCACCCATTGGTATAGCAACCAGTAATCAATATGAAAAAAATTATGTACATGATTCGGGAATGGCAAGAACCCACTTGATTTTATGGACACCGGAAGCTACATGGCTGGATAAGTAATCTTTGGATTGAAGAATTAGTGGAATGATAGAAAGAAGGAGGCGGATGCGTGAATAATCAAGGTAAAATACCAAAGACCATGAAAGCGCTTGTTGTATATGATAAAAACCATTGTTGTTTTGAATCAGCATATCCTTCGCCAGTTTGCGGACCAAATGATATTATTATAAAGACTGAAGCGTGCGGTATTTGTGCAGGAGATGTTAAGTGCAGAAATGGGGCACCAAGTTACTGGGGCAGCGAACAGGAAGAAACATGGGTAAAAACACCTTTTATACCGGGACATGAATTTTTTGGCAGGATTGTAGAAATTGGTGAAAATGTGGAAGGCTACCAATTAGGAGAAAGAGTGACTGCTGAACAGATCGTTCCGTGTAACGAATGTCGGTTTTGCAAAAATGGCCAGTATTGGATGTGTCAGCCTCATCATATCTTCGGCTTTCAAAGTTCTAATAATGGAGGAATGGCAGAATATGTGAAATATTCTTCAAATTGCCGTATCCACAAAATCCCCCAAACGCTTAGTATCGAACAGTCATTATTAATTGAACCCTACGGATGCTCGGTTCATGCTGTAGATCGGGCACAAATAACAAAGGAAGATATTGTTGTAATATCCGGAGCTGGGACATTGGGACTAGGCATGGTGACCTATGCAAAAATGAAATCCCCTAAAATGTTGATTGTGCTAGATATACAGGACAATCGATTAAATAAAGCGATAGAGTTTGGAGCAGATCTGATTTTGAATCCTAAAAAGTGCAATGTAAATGATGAGATTAAAAGTTTAACAGATGGTTACGGATGTGATGTGTATATTGAGGCAACAGGAAATCCGGATAGTGTGGTTCAGGGATTATCTATTATTCGCAGATTGGGAAGATTTGTGGAATTTAGTGTATTTAGTAAAGCTGTAACCGTAGATTGGTCAATTATTGGCGATAAAAAAGAGCTGGATATTCTGGGCTCTCATTTAAGTCCTCATACATATCCTTTTGTTATTGAACAACTAGGGAAAGGCGCGCTGAATACAGATGGAATAGTAACCCGTAAATTTAAACTGGAACAATGGGAGAAGGCTTTTGACTATGCAACAGGAAAGTATGGAGATTTAAAAGTAGCTTTTACTTTTGATGTTTAATGGGAGAGGTAATCTTATGGGAAGGTATCTGTTAAAACGTATTGGACAGGCAGTGCTTGTGCTGTTTTTAGTCTCTCTTTTCACCTACTTTATGCTGTATATGATGCCCGGAGATCCGGTGTATGCCATGCTTGGCGGGGATATTACCCAGGAACAGTACGACATGGCTTATGCGGAGATGAACCTGGATGACCCGATTCTTCTAAGATATGTCCGCTGGCTGGGAGACTTTGTCACCGGCCAGTGGGGCACCTCCTTTAAATATTCGGAGCCGGTCTTAAAATTAATTGCTGACCGGCTTCCGGTAACAATGTATCTTGGAATCTGGTCCATTATCATAAGCACGGTTCTGGGAATTTTATTTGGCGTGATCTGCGGTGTGAAAAGAGGAAAGTTTTTAGATTCATTTTTGACAACCTGTGCCAATTTCGGAGCGGTAATGCCGGCTTTCTGGATGGCGGTTCTTGGAATGTATATTTTTTCATTAAAGCTGGGATGGCTGCCCACTCACGGGTTTACCATGCCTACCGAGGATCTGGGAATGAGTATACGTCAGTGTATACTGCCATTGATTGCTTTAAGTATCGGCGGCATTGGAGGAACGACCCGTCAGATGCGTTCCGGTATGCTGGATGTGATCCGGCAGGACTATATTCGGACAGCACGGTCCAAAGGGTTAAAGGAATCTCAGGTGGTCATGCGCCATGCTTTGCGCAATGCAGTGCTTCCTGTTGTCACATTAACAGGAATGAGTTTTCGGAATATTGTAGCCGGCGCTGTGTCCATTGAACAGATTTTCAGTATCGCCGGTATGGGGTCACTTTTGATCAACAGCATTTTAAGTAAGGATATTGTGGTAGTTCAGGCATGTATTATGATCATTGCCATTGTGGTTGTTTTATCCAATCTTTTGGTAGATATGTTTTACGGTGTCCTGGATCCAAGAATCCGGGTGGAGGGATGACATGAAAGATAAGAAATCAAAGGTGCGACTTTTTTTCAGACGGCTGTTTAAAAGAAAGCTTGTGATCTTTGCAGCAGTTCTTGTTCTGTTTTTTATCCTGACGGCTATCCTGGCTCCCGTGCTGACGCCCTATGACCCTTATGAGCAGGATCTTTTATCTATTTTAAAACCACCGTCAGCCAAACATTGGCTTGGAACGGATGAAGCAGGAAGGGATGTACTGACGCGGATCTTTTATGGTGCCCGGACATCCTTAGTGATTGGCGTTGTTTCTGTTTTTATTTCCGCCGCGGCTGGTATTTTGCTTGGATTGATTTCTGCTTATTATGGAGGAATTGTAAATATTGTGATTTCCCGGATGATCGATGTACTGATGTCTTTACCTTCGTTGATGCTTGCCTTGGCCCTGGGGCTGGTTTTTGGCCACAGTACACTGAATCTGATGATTATCCTTGGGGTTTCTACCATTCCCACCTACACCCGCATGATGAGCGGGCAGGTGTTATCTATTAAGAATCAGGATTATATTATGGCAGAGCGGGTTGTCGGCGCTAAAAACAGTAAAATACTATTGTCTCATATTCTGCCAAACTGCTTTTCGCCTATTCTTGTCCTTTTAACTTCAAATATAGGATCAACGATTTTGGCGGAGTCATCTTTAAGCTTCCTTGGCATGGGTATTAATCCACCTACAGCATCCTGGGGCGCTATGGTCAGCGCCGGATGTTCCAAACTTTTGATCAATCCGGTGTACGGTATTGCTCCCGGCATATGTGTCTGCCTTCTGGTGTACGGATTTAATGTGCTGGGGGATGGATTAAGAGATGTGCTGGATCCGCGGCTTCGTGGCAGCTTGTAAAGGGGGGACAGAAGATGAGTCATTATTTAGAAGTAAAAGATCTGCATGTTTCTTTTAAAGGCGATGCGGGAAATTCCATAGCAGTGGAAGGAGTTTCCTTTTATGTGGATCCGGGAGAAGTGGTGTGTTTTGTAGGGGAAAGCGGCTCGGGAAAATCTGTGACCCAGCTTGCTGCCCTGCAGCTTTTGCCTGTGCCTCCGGCAGTGATTGAAAAAGGCCAGGTTTTGCTGGAAGGGGAAGACCTGATGAAATATAAGGCCGGAAGTCCCCAAATGCGGGTAATCCGGGGCGGTGAGATCGGAATGATCTTTCAGGAGCCAATGACCTCCCTGAACCCGGTAAAAACCATTGGGGCTCAGCTTATGGAGTCTATAGTCCTTCATTTAAAGCTGGATCATAAAAAGGCGCGGCAGCGGGCAGCTCAGCTGCTGCAGCAGGTAGGGATCCCTGACCCGGAAAGCCGTCTGTCAGACTATCCCCATCAGTTTTCCGGAGGGATGCGTCAGCGGATTATGATTGCCATAGCTCTGGCGGCGAACCCTAAAATGATCATTGCAGATGAGCCGACAACGGCTTTGGATGTGACCACACAGGCTCAGATCTTAGATCTGCTCACATCCCTGGCGAAAAAAAATAACACAGCATTAGTTTTGATCACTCATAATCTGGGGATCGTTGCCCGGTATGCCCAGCGGATTTATGTAATGTACGCGGGAAATATTGTGGAAAAGGGAAAAGCTGTAGACATTTTTAAAACCCCGTCCCATCCATATACTCAGGGACTGCTTAAGGCGGTTCCAAGACTGGATGATAAAAACCGGAGGCTTGTCCCTATTGACGGATTGCCGCCGAGTCCGGGAAAACGCCAGTCCGGCTGCCAGTTTGCAGGACGGTGTCCTTATACAAAAGATCAATGCTATAAGAAGCAGGAGTTAAATCCATTAGGAAACGATCACTTTTCAGCCTGCTGCCGTGTAAAGGAAATTACAGAACAGTTTCGGCTGACAGAACTGAACGAGGATCCGGATGATATGAATAAGGAGCTGGGAGACGTTATTTTAGATGTAAAAAATCTAAAAGTATCCTATCCCATACGCAAAGGAATTTTAAACCGGTATGCCGGAGAGTTGACGATCATTGATGATATTTCTTTTAGTATCCGCCAGGGAGAGACGTTGGGACTGGTAGGGGAATCCGGCTGCGGCAAATCTACAACAGCTAAGGCGATTTTAAAACTGATCACCGGGACAAAGGGAAGTGTTGTTTTAAATGGAAAAGAAATTTTGCCCTTAAAGGAGAAAGAATTTCGTACTCAGAGGAAAACCATACAAATGATCTTCCAGGATCCATTCAGTTCTTTAAATCCAAGAAAACCGGTGGAAGATCTGGTAGGGGAACCTTTGCTTGTACATCATCTGGTAAAAAATAAACAGGATTATGATAAAAGGGTAGATGAGCTTTTTGAACTTGTAGGGTTAGATCCGTCATTAAAAAACCGGGTGGCCCACGAATTTTCCGGAGGACAAAGGCAGCGTGTGGGAATTGCAAGAGCCCTGGCAGCCAATCCGGATATTATTATATGTGACGAACCGATTTCAGCTTTAGATGTGTCGATTCAGGCCCAGATTATTAATCTTTTGGAAGATCTTCAAAAGAAGCTGAAACTAACTTACTTATTTATTGCCCATGATCTTTCGGTGGTAAAGCATATCAGCCATCGGGTAGCGGTGATGTACCTTGGAAATATCGTGGAGATTTCAGACAGCGAAGAGCTTTACGGTCATGCCAGACATCCTTATACTCAAGCACTGCTCAATGCAGTTCCTATACCGGATCCGGTTGTAGAGATGGAGCGGGAGCGGAAAATGCTTCCAGGAGAGGTACCAAGTGTGATGAACCGTCCAAAAGGATGCTGTTTTTGTGATCGATGCGAGTATGCAACGGAAAAGTGCCGGCTTAGGAAGCCGGAATTAGAATTTGACACCCATGGACATGGGACGGCATGTTTTAATCTCTCAGGACGGATAGACCAATGAGCAAAAAAGGGGGGAAGCATGTGTGGACAAACGAGAAGGCAAAACAATACAGATGGTAACCTTAGGGGATATTATTCTTGGGGATGATCCGGAATTTTATATGAGCGGGGTCATGGAAACTTTAAAAAATGCCGATGTGCGCCTGGGACAGCTTGAGGTCCCTTATACAAAACGGGCGAAGGTTTTTGAGGGAATGAGCCGGGAGCCGGAACGGCTTTTGCCTTTGGCAGGATGTATGGATATTGTGACCATGGCAGGCAATCATATTTATGATGCAAAGGAGGCAGGAATTGAGGATACTTTAGACTGGCTGGATGAACACCATATCCGACATGCCGGCGCCGGGATGGATTTGGATCAGGCACGGAAAGGTGCTTTTTTCCAAAAAGAAGGATGCAGGATCGGTGTATTGAACTATAATTGTACCGGGCCGAAAGCGACCTGGGCATCTAATGAGAAACCTGGTGCCGCCTATGTGGACATTATTACCAGCTATGATTTGGAAGATGTGGCCAATCCCGGAGGGCCTCCGGAGCATGTAGATACTTTTCCAAGACTGGGATCACTTAGACGAATGTGCCGGGATATACGGGAACTTAAAGAGAGGTGTGATATTGTAGCGGTTTATTTTCATAAAGGGATTGTCCATAAACCTATCGCTTTGGCGGACTATGAGTACATTGTTTCTTATGCAGCCATTGAAGCAGGAGCAGATGTGGTGTTTGGTTCCCATTCTCACATTCTTCATGGGATTGAGATTTATAAGGGTAAGACCATCTTTCATGGCCTGGGTAATGGAGTCGCCTGGGTGCCATCCCTTCGGGCGGACTATTATAAAGGAAAAAATACAGCGAAAAATGAGGTGTTTGATCCGGAAGACTGGGCTAAAAAGAGGATTGAGCGTTTTGGATTTATTCCGGATCCGGATTATCCCACATATCCGTTTCATCCGGAAGCGGTATATACGGTACTGGCAAAGTGTGTGATTGCAGATGGACGCATTGTCCAGACACGGTGCATACCGGCAATTGTTGGAAAGGACGGCGTAACCCGGGTTGTAGGCCGTACTGACGGGGGAGAAGAAGTTTTTGATTATCTTGTAAAAATTACCGATGGGGCAGGACTGAATGTTTGCTACTGCTGGGATGATAATGAGATTGTTATTAAAGAAAAATAAGGGGGAAAATAAAAATGGCGTATGCACAGGTCAATGGGGTTTCTTTGTATTATGATGAATTTGGCAGCGGGGATAAGGTGATCATTACCGCTTCAGGAGGAGATTTTAAACATCCGGATATGAACCGGTGGCCATTTTATATGGCAAATTACGGCTATCATTTATATACAGTGACCTTACGGGGCCATTGGAAATCTACGCATATTACACAAGATTACGGGACCGAGTGGTACAATATATGGGCGGATGACATTTATGAATTTGGAAAATATGTAGGCGCTGAAAAATACATTTATATGGGCCTTTCCCATGGGAGCGGTGTGGGCTGGCATCTGGCAGACCGTCATCCGGAAGTGCTGAAAGGTTTTGTGGCCATTGTGTGCGGCCCCCATTATCTTAACGGCGACCTGAATGAAAATCAGACCTCCTTTGCCAGAGAGCAGACTATTAAAGCGGCGGATGATCCGGAGCTGAAAGTCCAGATCGCAAAGTCCTGGGAGCCGGACTGGAGCAAGATCCCGGCAGATAAGCTGGAAGAAGAACGGCGTCACTATGAGGAACGGGTCGCCGACTGGATGGAAATGAGCCCTGAGGAAATGCGGATGCGTCCCCGGATCGCCTTTGCATGGATCCATACAGAGGAGGAACTGGTAGAGAAACTGAAAACGATTAAAGTGCCTATGCTGATGATCGCCGGAGTCCAGGATGCTATTGTGTCTGTGAAGGCAATGGTCCGCTCAGCCTGTGCCGTACCTGACGCGAAAACGATTTTTTACCAAAGCGGCGATCACGGAGTAGCTTTTGATCCTCGGTGGGCAGATGATGTAAGAGACGAGATCCTTTTATTTGTTAAAAAGAAGATGGAGTAGCAGTTTAGGACGGCGGAGGAAGAGGCGCCGTCCTGAATAATAATAAAATGTATTGGAAAAGAAAGGAAGTGGGGGAGATGTGGATTCGTTCATGCGCCCTGGAGTGTGAGCCTTTCAGGATTTTAAAAAATGTTTATGATCACAGAGAGCAGGCCATAGAAAATTTAAAGAAATCCGGCAAAAAGATCATCGGACTGCTCGGGTATGATGTTCCTGAAGAGGTTATTATGGCTGCCGGAATGATCCCAGTGCGAATGTGGTCCGATCCCAATGGTTCCATAGCTATGGCGGATAAGTATTTGGAATATGCCTTTGATCCTATGATGCGGGAAAAATTTTCGCAGATTGTGGATGGCAGAGCCGCCGCGTGGATGGATGGGCTGGCTATTTCCAACAGTACGGATGTGATCATACGCATGTATTTATATTTAAGAGAGCTTAAAAGAACGGAGCCTGAGTTACCTATTCCAAAGCTTTCTTTTATTGACTGGCTTTTTACGAGAAACCGCATGTATCAGGAGCGGGATGAAATGCTTATGAGCCGCTTTATTGAAGAAATGGAAGGCTGGTGCGGTCATGCCATTACAGACGAAATGATTCGGGAAGCTGGCAGGATATGCAATGAAAACAAAGAAGTCCTCAGATCTGTAAAAGAACTGAGACAGTCCGGATGCCCGAGGATTACCGGTTGTGAAGCACTGGTGATTACCGGAAGCGCTTTCTTTATGGATAGGCAGGAGCACACCTTCCTGGTACGCCAGGTGGCTCAAATGGCGAAAAGCTGGCCTGTGGCAGAGGGAACAAAGGTATTTTATACAGGAAGTGTCCAGGAATTTCTGCCTTTATATGATACTATTGAAAATGATGGGCTGGTCATTGTGGATGAGGACCATGACTGGGGAAGCCGTTTTTTTGACCGGGATTATAATCTGTCCCTGCCGCCGGTGCGGGCACTTGCGGATGAGTATATGCTTCGGACATTTTCCAGCAAAAAGGCATTTGTCAGCCAGAGAGTTCAGGCTCTTTATGATAGTGTTAAGAAAAGCGGGGCAAAAGGTGTTATTTTTTATAATCATATTTATGAGGAGGCCGCCAGCTGGGATTATCCGGAGCAAAAAAAATGTCTGGAAGGGGCAGGAATCCCTACTGCCCATTTTTGTCAGATGCCCTGGCCGCTGACAGAAACGAATACTTTGGAAAAAACTTTGGATAGCTTTTATGCCCAGAGCAGCTCTTTGCAAAGTGTTGTCCCGATTTAGTATGAGAGAAGGTGATGGAATGGAATTAAATAAAACAGCATCCTCTTCAAAATCTAAGGTGGTAAAGCGGCTTAACGCTACGGCTGCAGCTTCCGCTTATCAAAAAAAATGGTTTTTCGGGCTGAAAGAAAGAGTGGAAAATGGCGAACCTTTCGGATACTTAAATGCCGATGTGCCTATGGAGCTTTTGCGGGCTATGGATATTCCTTTTGTTGTTAATCAATGGTGGGCAGCGATCTGCGGTGCAAAACGTATGACTTCAAAATATTACGCCCTGCTTAAAAGTCATGGCTACAGAGATGACCTGTGCAGCTATTGTGCCACAGCATTTGCGGAAAGTCTGGATCCGGATGATCATAAAACAGATGAAGAAGGAAAGCCTATGGGTCCCTGGGGCGGATTGCCAACGCCGACATTAGCCATTACGCGGCTGACCTGCGATTGCCAGGGGAAGATTTTTGAACTTTTTGCCAGGCGTTACGGGGCAAAGTTTTATGCCATGGAAAATACCGTACCAAGAAAGGTGCCTTTAAAGTGGTTTGAACTGGCGGCAGACCACTGGGAAGAATTATATGATAAGGACCGTTTGGATTCTGCAGTGGAAGAGCTTCATGAGCTGATCCGTTTCCTTGAAATGGAAACCGGAAGAATGTTTGACACGAACCGCCTCATTGAAGTGATGAATCTTATTAATGAGCAGGAAAGCTGGTACAAAAAGACTAGAGATCTGATCGCGGCAACCCGGCCTGTGCCGGTAACGGTCGTGGATACCATTAATGCGGTAATGCAGGCTCAGTGGCAGAGAGGAACCCGTTGGGCGGCAGATCATGCCCGGTCCCTTTATGAGGAGATCAAGGATCTGGCAGCCCGGCATGTGGCGGCAGTTCCTAATGAGAAGTACCGTTTAATGTGGATCGGCCGGGGAATCTGGCATGATTTTGAATTTTATCAAAGATTTGAAAAAAAATACGGAGCAGTTTTTATGTGGAGTATGTATCTGGCCATGGGCGCGGATGCTTACATACGCAATCATGTAGAAGAAGATCCGATCCGTACTCTGGCAGCCCGGTATATTGGAATGGAGGATTTTTTGCATATGCCGCCCTGGAACAGCCAGTGGTATTTGCAGCAAGCCATCCAGAACCAGATTGACGGGGTGGTTTATATGGTTCCGGAAAACTGTATGCAGTCTGTGGAAGGAAGCTATTTTGTAAAGAAAACTTTAGAAGATGCAGGAATCCCGGTGCTGCTGTTTAAGGCAGACCCGGTGGATGCAAGAAAATGGAACCGGGAGACAATGACAGGCGTGGTGGAGGATTTTATTGAAAACCGTGTGGCACCTTTGGTGTATGCTAAATCCATTGAGCAACCATAGATAGTAGTAAAGTGAATCGTAAATGCGTTTGTTGATGTGTGAATAATGTATGGAGGGAGGAATTTTATGGCATGTAAAGGACCGTTAAGTGGATATAAGGTACTGGATATGACCCAATTTGAGTCCGGGACAGTGTGTACTGAAACACTGGCCTGGCTCGGGGCGGAAGTGATTAAAGTGGAGCGGCCAAAAACCGGGGAGCTGGGCCGATATTCCGTAGATGACCCGGGAAAAGATACCTACGGCTTTTTGATTATGAATATGAATAAAAAGTCGATTACCTGTAATGCGAAAACCCCGGAAGGGCTTGCGCTTTTAAAAAAGCTGGTGGAAAAGTGTGATGTGGTAGTGGAAAATATGGGGCCGGGAAGCATGGATCGGCTGGGACTGTCCTATGAGGTTTGCCATTCGATAAATGGTAGGATTATTTATGCCAGCATTAAAGGTTTTGCCCTGGACAGTCCTTACAGAGATTACCCGGCTTTTGATCCTATTGCCACTCACACCGGCGGCCTTGTGGCAGCTACGGGATTCCCGGAAATGCCGGTAAAGGCTGGAATTTCCGTAGCAGATTCCGGAACCGGGATACAGATGGCTCTTGGGATCACGGCAGCATTGCTCCAGCGGGAGCGGGAAGGAAAAGGTCAGCGCATTGACCTGGCGATGCAGGATTTTATTATCGGTCTGTCCCGTGCCAGCTGGGAGCCATATTATAATACAGGCAAGCCGCCCCGCCGTGTGGGAAATGGTATGCCCCTGGAGGATGTAGCCCCATCGGATACTTATCCCTGCAAGCCCTTTGGTATCAACGATTATGTGCATATTTACTGCAGCCGGGCGCCGGGAAGCCGTCATTGGCCAAATTTGTGCAAGGCTATCGGCCGGGAAGATCTTCTTGAGGATCCGGATATGGCTACGCCCCATAGCCGCTATGTTCACCGGGAAAAATGCGACACAGCGATTAAAGCGTGGTGCGCACAGCATACAAAGCAGGAAGCCATGGATATATTAAGCAAGGCGGATGTACCGGCAGGAGCCCTTTTAGATGTAGACGATATTACGAAAGATGACCAGTATGTAAAGAGAGGTATGTTAGTGGAAGTAGAGCATCCCCAGCGGGGGAAGATCCGGGTTCCGGGTTTTGCGCCAAGGATGAGCCAGCTTCACATTGATTACCAGTGTTCACCAGGGCTTGGGGAGCATAATTTGGAAATCTATGGGGATATGCTTGGCTTATCTGAGAAAGAGATTCAGGAGCTTGTGGATAAAAAGGTGATCTAGTCCGGAATCCTTTATGTGGGCCGGACTTAGATTTTCCTGACAGAAAGGAAGGTTTATACATGTATTTTGAATCAACACACAGGGAAATCCAAGCCCGGGCGCGGAAATTTGCCCAGGAGGAGCTGACAGATCAGGTATTGGACCAAGCGGAGGACACAGGAGTTTTCTCCAACGAAGTCATCCAAAAGATGGCTGACCAGGGATTTTTCGGTATTAAGACACCGAAGGCTCTTGGCGGTATGGGAGCAGATCACCGGGCATATGTTCTTGTCATGGAAGAGATCGCAAAGGTCAGCGCAGTCGCCAGTTTATATGTATCTTCTCCCAATTCATTATCCGGAGGCCCCCTGCTTTTGTCCGGCACAAAGGAGCAGCAGGAAAAATATCTCCGTCCCTGCGCGACAGGTGAAAAAATGCTGTGCTTTGGCCTGACAGAACCCAATGCAGGCTCTGACGCGGGCAGTATTACTACCCATGCGGTAAGGACAGAAGGCGGATATATTCTTAATGGACGAAAGACCTTTATCACCATGGCGCCATTGTCGGATTTTGGGATCATTTATGCTAAGACAGACCGGACGAAACGCACAAAGGGAATTTCAGCATTTATTGTGGATATGAAGGCCTCGGGTGTTTCTTTTGGAAAGCCGGAAAATAAAATGGGGCTGATCGGATGCGCTACATCAGATATTATTCTGGATCATGTTTTTGTGCCGGAGGAGGACCGCCTTGGGGAAGAAAACATGGGATTTGTTAATGCCATGAAAACTTTAGATGTGGGACGTATGGGTGTGGCTGCTCAGGCGATAGGCGTGGCTGCCGGCTCTTTAGAGGATGCAATCGCCCTGATTAAGGAAAAGAAAAACAGCCCTCAGGGTACGGCATTTGCCCTGGCACGGATGGCTTCCGGCCTGGAAGCGGCCCGGCAGCTTGTATACCGGGCAGCATGGATCAAGGATACATGTAATGATCCCAAAGCTTCCACAATGGCCGCCTCCATGGCCAAGCTTTTTGCTACAGAAACCTGCTGCCGGATCTGCTCTGAGGCTGTCAGTCTCTGCCCATTGGAAGGAACTGCCCGGGGCACTAAACTTGAGAGGCGTTTCCGGGACTGCCGGGTATTTACCATTTACGAAGGCACTTCCCAGGTTCAGGAAATGGTTATATCGGGGCAGCTGCTGGCGTAAAAATTTCCCTTGACTTAGAGTAATCTGTAAGGTATATACTGTCTTTAAAAGGGCGCAGCCCCGGAAAAAACAAAGGAGGTTCATATCATGACAGAACTTGGAGCGAACATTAAAAAACTGGGATTTGGTTTAATGCGTCTGCCGAAAATCGGGGATGACATTGACATTGAACAGACAAAGAAGATGGTGGATCTTTTTATGGATGCCGGATTTACATATTTTGATACGGCATGGGCATACGCAGGAAGCGAGGATGCCATCCGCCAGGCATTAGTTGAGCGGTATCCAAGAGAAAGCTTCCAGCTTGCTACAAAAAATGCTGCGTGGATTAACTGTAAGACAAAGGAAGAGGCCCAGGCACAGCTGGATACATCCTTAAAACAGACAGGTGCCGGTTATTTTGATTTTTATCTGCTGCATAATCTGGGAGAGCACCGGACTCAGTATTTTGATAATTTCAATATGTGGGATTTTGTTAAGGAAAAGAAGGCTGAAGGCGTGTTAAAGCATATTGGCTTTTCGTTCCATTCCACACCGGAAGAACTGGAGGAAATCTTAAAGGCTCATCCTGAGATGGAGTTTGTTCAGCTTCAGATCAATTACGCAGACTGGGATAACCCTGCGATCCGTTCCAGAGAGTGTTATGAAATGGCAAGAAAGTATAATAAGCCGGTAGTGATCATGGAGCCTGTAAAGGGAGGTATGCTGGCAACACCGCCTCAGCCGGTGGAAGATATTTTCAAGGCTGCAAATCCTGATGCTTCCAACGCCTCCTGGGCGATCCGTTTTGCCGCACAGCTTCCGGGAGTGATCACTGTGCTTTCCGGTATGAGCAGCGTGGAACAGATGGAAGATAATCTTTCTTATATGAAGGATTTCACTTCTCTTTCAGAGGATGAGCTAAAAACTATCGAAAAAGCTCAGGAAGCCATGAAAAAGATTCCTCTGATCCCATGCACCACATGTAATTACTGTGCAAAAGTCTGTCCGAATAATATTGGTATTTCCGGCTCCTTTACAGCCATGAACCTGCTTACCCTTTATGGCAATAAGGAATCTGCTGTTGGGCAGGAAAACTGGCTTGTTGGCGGCCATGGCAAGAAACGTGCCAGCGAATGCATTAAGTGCGGAAAGTGCGAGGAAGTATGTCCTCAGCATATTTCCATCCGCGCGGAGCTTGAGCGTGTGGCAAAAGAGCTGCTTGCCTAAGGGGATATGTTTGCGGACAACAGTCAGTGAGCAGTGAAGCTGCCAGCGGATCAAAATTTTGCATATAACCAAAAAGAAAAAAATGTTCTTAAAGCAGCCTGTGTTTTTGACAATGATGTCAGGATCACAGGCTGCTGTTTTATTTCTGTGAGTCTGTTTGGTGGGACGGTGTAGTTAAAAGATCTATGGCCGGTCATTGTTTAGTCAAAATATTCAATTTCCAGGTCTTTAAAGAAAGCTTCTGTTCCAATGTCGGTAAAAAGACCTACAGCACCTTTTGGATCTTTTCCATGCTTCATATTTTTTACTGTCAGGACAGGCTGAGTCTGGTCATTAAGATAAAAATCGGCACGTTCATCTTGGATAACAGCTTTGACTGGGATCCACTCATTTAGGTCAATATCGGCCGGTGCTTCGTAGTCTGTGATGTGGTGATCTCTAAAGTAGGAAAAAGTATATCCCGGATAGGAAAAATACTGGCATCCGTGGGAACGGCGCACCGGATCCGGGCAGGAACGGCCATTGGTGGGACGGATATAGAAAGATTCAAAGGAACTGTTGTCATCGCTGATACGGTAGGCGATGCCGATAAAGCCTCTGGCAAAATCCGGTGCATCTGGTAGGAGCCGGCTAAACATATTGACTCGGATAATTCCGTTGTGAAAAGGCCGGCCGGTGTATCTGGCGTAGGTATTTTCATCAAATTCCATGAATTTTGCTCCTTTTACGACACGCAGTACCGGGCATCCGTCCAAATGGGTGGAATGAATCGTTGTATTGACTGCATTAAATTGATCGGTATCTAAAGAAATCATCATAGAGCCGTATCCTCCTTTTTCTGTTGGTATCCTAAGTATAGGAGAAAAATCTGCTGATGTAAACCAGGCACAAAAAAGTAACTTATCCGGTTGTTGTGTTTTTAAATCCGTGATAAACTATAAACCAGTACACTAAGCGAAATATGTCTTTAATATACGGGAGTGATTTTGTGATCTTGCCTGTGATCTGTGGCCTTGGGGCTGGGCTTGCCTGGTGGATCGCCTTGGCTTTTATTGGCATAAAAGGGAAAAAAATAGTAATTGACATCCTTGGGGCAGCTTTGTTTGGCGCAGTGTTATGTTTGGCGCTTTTGTTGGCCTTTGGTCCGCTGACAGGATTAATAGGAACTTTGGCGGCTGTTTTTGCGGGAATGTCAGTGATCGTTTCTATTCAAAATGGCCGGCAGTGGAACGATACTGTCCTGGCTTTATTTATGGCTGTCGGAGCAATCTGTGTGATTTTTCTCGCCTTTGGAGTACCGGGGAGAGTGACATGGATTTCCGGGGCTGCTGGTGTGATGATTTTCCTGATTTTTGCTGCTGCATTTCGAAAGCTTTACCACCGTTTCCCTGAGCCGGGGTGGCGGGATGCCTATGAGGATGCTCCCGGTCCGCCGGGACGTTTGAATTTGAAACTTTCTCATGTTTATGGAATCGTGGCGGCTGCCGGGCTGGCAACCGGCGCACTGTGGGCGGTAAGTATCATTTTTTATCGGGAAAGTGAGATTATAAGGATTTTTATGGCTGCTGCCGGGGCAGCGGTGTTTTGGCTGGGGATTTTCTGCGTGATCCTGATGATCACCTGCAAAAAGGAGAGGGTCACTATTTTGGCAGAGCAGCAGTACCGGGAAGAAATGGAAAATTTTATGAATGTGATCCGTTCCCAGCGTCACGATTATAATTTCCATGTACAGACCATTGCCGGACTGATCCATGGGGGAAAGATCAAAGAGTGTGTGGATTATGTAGATGCCCTGGAGCGGGATGCTGCGGCGATGAACGCTGTCCTTCCCATAAAGGACGCGGCGATTTCCGCGCTGATCCATAACTTTCAGATTTTAGCAGGCCGGGAAGGTATCCGGCTTTATATTGATATACAAAATGACCTGTCCCAGATTTCCACCAATGTTTATGAGACAAATAAGATCATCAGCAATCTTTTGCAAAATGCTTTGGATGAAACCATGACCCATACAGATAAGTCTTATGGGATTCACCTGTCTGTTTTAAAGCGGGGCGAGTATTGTGTGATCCGGGTGTCCAACGCTGTACAAAAGAAAATGGATGATCCTTCTATGCTGGGACGTATTTATCAGCAGGGCTACTCAACAAAGCAGGGCCATGACGGTGTAGGGCTGTCCAGTATAAAAACGTTGGCAGCCAGATACGGGGGAATGATCTATACCCAGGTGGAGGACCAGGTAATCCATTTTGTAGCAAGGATCCCGATAAATTATGCTAAAGGAGGAGAGTCTGATGAAGAAACGTTCCATGCGGGTGCTGATCATTGATGATGAGCCGGTGGTTTTGGAAGAGTCCAGACGTAAGATCAGCGTTTATGTGGAAGAGGAAGGGATTTTCACGGCCTCAGATTCAGAATCTGTTATGAAGATCCTTTCATCCATGCCTATGGATCTGGTGTTTATCGATATGCAGATGCCGGATACCGATGGATTTTCAATTGCTTCTTATATCCAGTCTGCTTTGCCGGATACAAAATATGTTTTTCTTACGGGACATGCAGAGCTTGGGGCCAAGAGTTATGATTATGAGCCTTTGGACTTTTTGTGCAAACCATTGGATCTTATGCGCCTCCAAAAGACTTTTGATCGTTTTGAAAAAAGCCGCGGGAAAAAGCTTCCGGGAAAGACCCAGCTGGCTTTAGAGAGCACAGCAGGATTTGTTCTTGTGGCGCCTGAGGATATTTCCTATATTACCCGGGAAAGCCGAAAGACAGTGATCTACTGTAAAGACGCCAGCTACACGGTAAAAAATTCTTTAGATGAGCTGGAGGCGATGTTTAGCGACTTTAATTTTTTCCGCTGCCATCAGTCCTATCTGATTCCTCTGGGACGGGTGGTGTCTGTGTCCGCCGCAGGTTTTGGACGGACTTTTCAGGCGGTACTGGATGAGGGCAGTATTATCCCTGTAAGCCGTCAAAAATATGGGGAATTAAGAGACGCCCTGAAAAAGCAGGGGACCCGTTTTCTTTCATAAAATCCGGAAAATAGGCGTAACAGTTCAGCCTGCTGAATAGTTACAAATAGGCTGCCTTTTTTATGCCGCGGTCTAAGTGGATGTCCAAACAGACCGGATTTCGACACAAACAGACACGGTTTTAGCCCATTTAGCTTCCTGTGTGCCCGGACGGACCGATCCCATTGAAACCTTTGCTTTATTACGCTAAAATGATAACGTAAAAATCAAGTAAAGAAAAGTAAGGTGGGCCCCTTAAAGGAATGGCCTTAAGGGGATGGCCTGAAAGGAGGAAATCCCTAAAGGGATACCCATATGGCCTTAAGGGGACGGCCTGAAAGGAGGAAATTATGAAGGGAAGGAATAATCCTGGGGATGATAAGATCCGCAGGAAGGGAAGCTGGAAGGTATTTGGCAGCTTTTTCCGAAAAGTAAAGTTAAGCTGGGGATTGATCATCTTGTCCCTGGTTATTAGTATCGCTTATTATGGCGTTGTTTCTTTTGTGCCTGGTTCTACAGCCGCTTTGTATGCCGGAGATTTCAGCATGGCAGCCATTATGGGCCTTGTGATCAATTATCTGGGCACGCTGGTGCTGTCCCTGGCGACCTCCATATCACAATTATTTGCGTCCGCGAAATCCGTGCGCTCCGCGAGAAATTCTGTGTGGAAGCGGATGATGGGGATCCGTATGGATTATTACAATGAAAATGATCCGGGAAAACTTTTAAGCGCGGTAACCAGTGATACGGAAGCAACCATTTCATTGCTGATCACGGTCATCATTTCAGTGCCATCCATGATCTTGTATCTTTTTATGTGTCTGACGCAGGTTTCCATGTATAATAAAAAGCTTTTGGCCGTGCTGTTTGTCCTGATTCCTGTGTACATCCTGTACGCGATTTTTATGGGCCGCCTTCAGTACCGGATCGGACGGAATATCCAGGTGCGCATTGGCGGACTGACCGGCTTTTTATCAGAGCGGATCCGCAATCTTACACTGATCAAATCCTTTGTAACTGAGAAAAAAGAAGAAAATGCGGGAATCGAGGCATCCACCCGGCTGTATAAGGCCAATGTTCAGTATCAGTATATCAGCGGCTTTTTAACCGGGTTTACCTTTTTTACCGATGCCATCGCTACTGTGCTGGCGGTTTTATGGGGCTGCCTGCTCCTTCAGCGTCAGGAGATTAATCTGGAAGCCTGGCTGGCCTTTTTCCTGTTTGTGCCTATGATCAATACAGTGCTGCGCCAGATTTCCATGATGTGGGGCAATATTAAAGAGCTTCAGGGCCGTGCCTCCCGTCTCGGAGCTATGATGGAAGCGCCTCAGGAGGACCGGAGAGAAAATGGAGAAAAATCTGTTCCCCAGGGAGATATTGTATTTGATAAGGTTTCCTTTAGCTATAATCAAAAGAAAGAAATTTTGTCCGGCCTGGATCTGGTCATCCCTAAGGGAAAAATGACGGCCATTACCGGTGTTTCCGGAAGCGGAAAGACCACCATCTTAAAGCTCATGGAGCAGCTTTATCTGCCGAACGAGGGAAGGATCAGCGCTGGTGGCACAGATATTGAAAAAATCAATCTGGATGCATGGCGTGAGAAAATATCCTATGTGAACCAGGATGCCACCACTTTTGGAGGCACGATCCGGGAATGTCTCACCTACGGCATCCACCGCAATGTTTCTGACCAGGAGCTTACGGATGCTGTCCGTCAGGCGGGAATTTTAGATTATATTAAGGAACAGCCCCAGGGAATGGATACGCCCATGGCTATTTGGGGAAATGGCATGTCCGGCGGACAAAAGCAGCGTATGGTCATTGCCAGAGAGCTGTTAAAGGATGCGGATATTTTACTTTTAGATGAACCCACCAGCGCTTTGGACGCAGAGACAGCTTCCGGAATCATTGATACCATCTACCGCAGGTTTAAGGGCAAGACCATTGTTACAGTCAGCCACGAACTGGATTTTATTGCCCGTGCGGATAAGATCGTTGTATTAAAGCAGGGCAGGATTATCGGAAGCGGTTCTCATGAATCCCTTATGGAACAATGTCCGGACTATAAAGAGCTTGTGGAAGAACAATCTTATGAGGAGGTGTATGGCGCATGAGCAGTAAAAGGCAGAATTATAAGCCTGAAAAGGTAACATTAAAAGAATACATAAAAATATTTAAAGGCATAAAGATCCCATGGGTCTTTTTGATCCTGATCCTTGTGGCTACCTTTGCCATGACACTGGCGTCTTTGCAGGTGACTTATTTTACCGGAGATGTGGTGGATGCCCAGGGGAACGTACCTACAGCCCAGCTGGTCAGCTATGCTCTTGGGTATATTGTTATGGGCCTGTGCTCCGCGGCCAGCGTGATCTTTCAGGGCGTTGCCAGTGAAAAGATCAACCTTGGACTGAGAAAGAAGCTGTGGCGGAAGCTGATCTACACAAAGCAGAGCTGCTATGATGCTGACGGTGGGGAAACTCTGGTCAGCCGTGTAACAACAGACTGTGATTATGCCAGCAGATTGTTTACGACCATTGTATCCTTTATTTCTCTGGCTATTAGTCTGGGAATGTACATTTTCCAAATGTACGCATTGAATATTACACTGTCCAATTACATGCTTCTGCTGATCCCTGTCAGCATCCTTATCGGATGGGGATATACCAAATTAATGTATTTGATTGCTCAGAAAACTCAGGCAATGCTTGCAAGCTCAACGGCATACCTGATCGAGCGCACGAAGGACCTGGCGTTAATTAAAACGTCCAACACTCAGTCCCGGGAAATGGAAGAGGGTTCAAAACGATTCCAGGAACAGTATGTGATGCAGGTTAAAACCGGGCTTATGAATGCTTTTTATACAGCCCTTCAGACGCTTTATAATATTGTCAGCATCCTGATCCCCTTTGCGGTAGGCGCAGGCATGGTGGCCTCCGGACTGATCACCGCCGGTGAAGTGATCATCTTTTACGGCATTTCCACCAGTGTGGGCGTGTCCTTTACCAACATTATCAACTATGCCGGAACGATCCGACAGGCCAACGGAGCCCTGGCCCGGGTTATTAATACCTTTAAGCTTCCTGATGAAGCCGTAGTCTCCGGCCGTCCCATGGATGAACCGGATGGGGATATTACTTTTGAAAATGTATCCTTTGGGTATAACGGGGAGCCGGTGCTTCAAAATATTACCTGCCAGATTCCCAAGCATAAGGTTACAGCAGTGATCGGCGCCAATGGGTCCGGAAAGAGTACATTATTTAAACTTTTAGACCGTCTGTATGATCCGGGAGAGGGGATGATGCGTTTTGGAAAAACCAATGCCGCAGACTATGACCTTCACGCCTGGAGAAAGGCATTTGCTATGGTGGCTCAGGGAAGTCCATTAATGGAAGGAACTATCCGGGAAAATATCTGCTACGGCTGTGAGCGTACTGTATCCCAGGAGGAGCTTGTGAAAGTGGCAAAAGCAGCCAGGGTTTATGATTTTGTTCAGGATCTGCCTGATGGATTTGATACGATGATCACCGGAGGCGGACAGAACTTTTCCGGAGGACAGCGCCAATGCCTGGCGATTGCCAGAGCCATGATGATCAGCCCGGATTATCTTCTTTTAGATGAAGCAACCAGCAATCTGGATGCGAAAAGTGAGCGGGCTGTTTTAGCGGCCATGGATGAACTGATGAAAAACCGAACCACAGTGATTATCGCTCATTCCCTGGCAGCCATCCGGAAAGCCGATCATGTGATCGTCCTTTCTGACGGCCAGGTTTCTGCAACAGGCTCCCCGGCGCAGATTTTATCTGCCGGAGATAATTATCTCTCTAAAGTGATGCACCGGAAGGATATGGGGGCAATGGTATGATGTGGGACGCAGCAATTATCGGAACCGGACCGGCCGGCTTATCCGCGGCCCTAAACCTGAAGCTTCACGAAAAAAATTTTATATGGTTCGGCTCCCCGTCCTTTAGCCATAAGGTAGAGCGGAGCGAAAAAATAGCCAATTATCCCGGATTTTCCATGATCACCGGGCAGGAGTTGAATACTGCTTTTGCCCGGCAGGTCCGGGAAATGGGACTGACGGTAACCGATAAAATGGTAACAAGCATTGTGGCGGCCCGATCCTATTATATGCTTATGGCTGAAAATGAGATTTATGAGGCAAAAACCATCCTGCTGGCCACAGGCATGGCTATGTCAAAAACCTTTCCCGGGGAGCAAAAGCTCCTTGGCCACGGAGTCAGTTACTGCGCTACCTGCGACGGCTTTTTATACAAGGATAAGACGATTGGCATTTTCTGCGAAAATCCCAGATTTGAGCATGAGGTGTCTTACCTGGCGGAAATGGCCAAAAAAGTCTATTTATATGTCCCCTATACGGACTGTAACGTAGACTGTCCCAATGTGATCCGCCTTCAGGACCCTATTGTTGGGATCCTTGGTGAAAAACATGTTTCGGGAATGGCATTAAAGGATGGGTCTAAAGTTTTGGCAGATGGGGTGTTTATCCTTCGCAGCGCGGTTGCTGCCGCCGCCCTTTTGCCAAAGCTTGAAATGGACGGAGTACATATTTGTACAGACCGGGAGATGAATACCAATCTGGCCGGATGCTTTGCTGCCGGAGACTGTACCGGACGGCCTTATCAGATTACAAAGGCTGTGGGGGAGGGGAATATCGCCGCTCACAGCATGATCAAATATTTATCGGAGGGATGAATGATGCATACAAAATTTCCCTATGGCCCTATTGATTATAACATGTATTTTGACCAGTATCTTACCCGGGAGGATGCTATAAAATCTCTGCCGGATGAACAGGAGCTTAAAGCTCTTGCAAGAAAAAATGTGGTCAAGGATCATATGATTTTAGAGCCGGTGGATGACAGTGAAAAGGCGGCAGTGGGAGATACCCTGACTATTTCCGTAAAAAGCAGTATTCCCAGGTTTAATAAGGAAAAAGTGACTGTGACTATCGGCCGGGGCCTTTACAATAAAGTTTTGGAAGCGGCTCTGGAGGGATTAAAAAAAGGAGAAACCTGCCAGGTGATCATTAAGGATACCCCGGTTACGGTTTCGGTCATTGAGATCAAACGTAAAAAAGCTCCGGAGCCAAAT
The DNA here is from genome assembly GCA_018713145.1 of Candidatus Scybalocola faecavium. Taxonomy (GTDB): domain Bacteria; phylum Bacillota; class Clostridia; order Lachnospirales; family Lachnospiraceae; genus Catenibacillus; species Catenibacillus faecavium. Next base: position 59,403 of record DVFP01000001.1, on the reverse strand, counting down.
GATGAAATGGCGGCAGGATTGGAGCAAAAAGATTTTGACGGTAAACTGCTGACCACTTTGGAAGAATATGAAGCTTATGTGATCAAAGAAAAAACGCTGGAAGCAGTTTCTACGGTGAATTATTATATTACTGAGAGTATAATGAAGGATTATCCCATAGATACTTATGATGAGGAGGATATACGGATCCTTGGGGAGCTGGAAAGGGAAGCTTTCCATAAGCTGTTTTTAGAACAGGACGGGGTGGATCTGTACACCCTTTCCAAAGAGGAAATGCAGGAGAAGCTCCACTGCGACAGTATGGATGATTTTATTGCCATACGTTATGACTGGTATAAGATCAAGATCCATCAGTGTCTTATCTACCTGAATATTCTTAGACTTCCCTGTGAGGGAAAATATGATCCCCTGGATCACTATGAAGTATTATCCGAGCTGACAGAAAAAATGTACGAAAAAATCAAAGGAATGTTAAGGAGGTAACCCTTATGGTTAAGAATGTTGCTGAAGAAGAATTTGATGCTGTAACAAAGGAAGGTTTTTGGATCGCGGATTTTTATACGGATCATTGCGGCCCCTGTAAAATGCTGGATGTGGTCATTGGTGAGATCATTTATGATAACCCGGAGATCAATCTGGCAAAATGCGATATTGAAAAGAGCCCGGCTTATGTGGATCGTTTTCATATTCAGGGGACGCCGACCCTGTATTTTATCCTGGATGGGGAGATTAAGGGCGAAATGACCGGAGCTCAGCCAAGAGAGGTGCTGGAAGAAAAAATTTCAGAGGTTATGTATGGTGATGAATAAAAATATCTATGGCTTTTCCCTTCGTACAAGCCGGTCTTTAAAAGAATTGAATGGTACGATCTATGAATTTATCCATGACCGCACCGGATTAAAGCTGGTATGGATCAAACGGCCGGAGGAAAATAAAACCTTTGGCATTGCCTTTGAAACATTGCCTAAAGATGATACCGGCGTGTTCCATATCCTGGAACATTCAGTGCTGTGCGGATCCCGGCGCTATCCCGTGAAGGAGCCTTTTGTGGAGCTGATGAAAAATTCTATGAATACCTTTCTCAATGCTATGACATTTCCAGATAAGACCTTTTATCCTGTGTCCAGCCGAAGTGAGAAAGAGCTGATGAATCTGATGCGGGTGTACCTGGATGCGGTTTTTCATCCGCTGATCCATTCCCGTCCGGAAATTTTTTATCAGGAAGGCTGGCACTACGCCTTTGACGCTGATGGGAAACCTGGTTATACGGGGGTGGTTTATAACGAAATGAAGGGAGCCTTTGCCAACGCTGACCAGCAAATGTATTCAGCCATGATGGCCGGATTGTTTCCGGATACCCCTTACAGGTTTGTATCCGGCGGGGATCCAAAGCACATCCCGGAGCTGACTTATGAAAAATTTCTTGAGTACCACAGACAGTGCTATCATCCATCTAATGGCTACGTCTTTTTAGATGGGGATATGGATATTGACGCTGTTTTAGAGATCATTGACCGGGAGTTTTTAAAAGATTTTCAGCCGGGACAAAGACTGGCGCCGCCTTCGGGCCAGGCGCCGGTTGATGGCGGAGTAAAGAAATGCATTTATGAGCTGGCGGCAGGGGAGCCGTTAGAGGGACATACCCGTATGGGCTGGGGCTTTGTGGCAGGTACTTTTGCAGACCGGGAGAAGATCATGGCCATGAATATCCTGTCTCAGGTACTGTGCGGCAGCCATCAGGCGCCCCTGTGCCGGGCGGTGCTCTCCCGGGGGCTGGCCCAGGATGTTTCCATGCAGGTGGTAGACGGGATCCGGCAGCCGTGGGTACTTCTTGATGTGAAAAATCTGGATGCCTCCCGGATGGATGATGTGAAGGAATGTATTTTTTCACAGCTTAAAACCCTGGCAGATCGGGGCCTGGATCCGGAGCAGTTGTGGGCAGCCATGGCGAATCTGGAATTTAAGCTTCGGGAGCGGGATTACGGTTCTATGCCTGAGGGCCTTATCCTTGGGATGAATGTGCTGGAAAGCTGGCTTTATGGCGGCGAGGCATGGGCGAATCTGGAACTTGGTGATCTGTTTCAGCATTTAAAGGCAAAAGCGGCCCAGGGATATTTTGAAGATCTGATCCGACAGGTCCTTTTAAATAATCCCCATACCTGTCAGGTGATCATGGAGCCATCCCATACTTTGGGGCAGGAACAGCGCAGTGAGGAAAAACAGCGTGTACAAAAGGCAGCCAGCCGCTGGACACAAGAGGAGCGGAAAAATCTCCTGCAACTTCAGGAACAGCTTGAGATCTGGCAAAAGACAAAGGATTCGGCAAAATCCCTGGCGTGTCTGCCGCGGCTGACTCTTCAGGATGTGCCAAAGCTTCCGGAACAAATCCCTACAGATTTGGATCGTATTCAAGAAATTCCGGTGATCAGGTATGATCTGCCATCCCATGGCATTGCTTATATCACTTTGTATTTTGACGCGGATGATTTTGCCCGGGAAGAGCTTCCCTATTTGTCCATGCTGTGTGCGCTTATGGGAAAACTTAGGACACACAAGAGCACAGGAGAAGTGCTCTTAAGCCGTACCCGCCAACTGTGCGGAAATCTGGATTTTTATATGTCTGGATTTCAGGAAAAAGATCGGACAGATACCTGCCAGGTCAAGCTATGTGTTTCCTTCAGCACTTTGGAAGAAAATGCCCAAAAGGCCGCAGATCTTGTGAAAGAGATGATGACACAGACCTGTTTTGACGAGCTTTCTGTGATCCGTGACCTTTTGCGCCAGGAGAAAAATGCCCTGTATCAGCAGATCGTTATGTCCGGCTCCAGCTTTGCCATGAGCAGGATCAATGCTCAGACCAGCGCCGCAGGCGCTGCCGGTGATCTTATGTCCGGCATCGGGTTTTATCAATGGCTGACTAAGGAAATTTCTGTATGGGATGAGGAAGATTCCCGCCAGGCCGGCGGCCTGCCGGAGCATATGGAAGCTTTGGCAAGAACTGTGTTTGCAGCGGACCGGATGACTGTCAGCTATACCGGGGACGGCTCAGAGCCTTTAAAGACTGTGGTCCAGGTGTTAGGGGACCAGATGCCAAAGGATTCTTCTAAAGTACGGGGGCCTGTTGGCCTTAAAAGCTCAGAGCGGAAGGGGATTTCTCCTTATGGGATTTTAAAGGAAGGCGTGGTCATTCCCGCGGATGTGTCTTTTACAGCCCGTGGCATGAATCTTTCCCAGCTTAACTGCGCCTATACAGGAGCTCTTGCTCTGGCGGCCAGGGGAATTTCCTTAAATTATTTGTGGAATGAAATCCGGATGCAGGGGGGCGCTTATGGTACCGGGCTGACGGTCAGCCCTTCCGGTCTGGTGTGCGGATATTCCTACAGAGATCCTAATGGCAGCAGATCTTTGGAAATCTACCGGAAAGTCGGGGGATTTTTGAGAAGTTTTTCTGATAAGAAACCGGATTTGACCGGGCTGATCATTGGCGCAGTATCAGACGCCACACCTTTAATGACGTCAAGAACAAAAGGCTTAAGAGCAGATACGGATTATTGGTGTAAAACTTCTTGGAAGGACCGGTGCTGCCGTCGTCAGGAACTGGTGGACGCATCATTTGACACACTGAAAGTCCTGGCTGATGTAATTGAAAAAGCAATGGACCAGGGCGGACTCTGCATCGTCGGTTCAAAGGCCCAGGTGGAAGGCTGTGAAGGTCTGGACCAGGTGATTACTTTATAAGTTATTTTACAGGCGCAGCAGATGTCTCAGGTATCTGCTGCGCCTGTTTGACGCGATACGAGCGGGGAATCGAGGTAATCGGATAGGGGGAAGAAATCTGCCCCTATCCGATCCTGAGAGGGGGATTTTTTGGTTCGGTACGGTTACCGCGGAGAAAAGGGTGTTTTGATCCGTCGTTTTAAGGGCGATTACGGTTACCACAGAGAAAATGGGATTTTGATCCGTAGTTTTTAAGTAAACTGCACCCCTTGTCAAGGACAAAAACAAATATTTTAGTACGGATTTTTTACTCAGCTCAATTGCTGGTGTTTACACTCTGATTTTAAATAGTTGTAGTATTCATTGGGAGACATTTCCTGGAGTATTGTCTGATAACGATCATTGTTATAATAATCCATCCAGTCATCGATCCGCTCCTTTACATCTGCAAATGTCTTCCACCCGCAGATGTATGGTTTTAGCTCTTCCTTCATATGTCCAAAGAAACTCTCCTGCGGCGCATTATCCCAGCAGTTCCCACGCCTTGACATGGACTGCCTCAGTTGTGCGTCTTTGAGTAGTTCTCGGAAGGCGATACTTGTGTAATGGCACCCTTGATCACTATGGATCAAAGTCTGTGTATCCAGTGACGCACCGTGTTCCCGAAGAAGTTGACGCACCGTTTCCAATACGAAATCCACCTCTAGCGATTCGCTGAGCTGGTAAGCGAGCACCTGCATCGTATAGGCGTCTTTTATGACAGACAGATAGCAAAACTTTTTCTGGTATCGGATGTAGGTAATATCGGTCAACAGGATCTTCCGCGGGCCGTGACTGCGGAATTCCCTCTTTACAAGGTTTGGGGCTACCGCATCCGTCTTCAGGGCCTTTGCCATCTGCCGGTATGGGTTTGCCCGCCGTATGGGACATTGGAGTCCAAATTTCTTCATCAGCCGCAGAATCTTTTTACGGTTCATCCGGATCCCCATGCGCTTGAGGCGCATTTGGATCCCCCGGTGCCCCTTAGCATAGCCATGGAACTGATAGGCTTCCAGTATTTTTGCAAAGTCCTGAGCATCCCTCTGTTCCCATTGAATGCGAACGTCTTCGGCCTGGACCCAGCGATAGTATCCGGAACGGGATACCCCAGCAAGTTGACACATGGTCTTGACTGAGAGGGGATTCCCCGACTGGATATTCCGCCGGATCAGGGCAAAGAGGGCGTTCGTAGAGCGGTTCAGTCCTTCCTGGAGCGGACCTGTAAAGTTTTTTTTAAAAACTCAAGCTGATATTCCAGATGGACGATACGCTGCTGCATCTGCTGGATACTTTTATCCGTTCGCTGCTTCGACAGATCTTTTTCAGCAAACTGTTGGATACGCTCTTGGCTGGACAGTCCCCGTGGATCAGAGAATCCTTTGGGGGAAGAAGCCTCTTTGCGGATCCGTTTTCTTAAAGCATCTAAAGAAGCCCTTGTAAAGAAAGAAGGATCATAGCCGGCAGCCAGCATGATCTTTCTGGTAGTCATCCCGGGAATCGACATCTGCTTGAAAAAGAATTCTTTAAAGGCCACAGTATAAACAATGTTATTTGAGGTGACATGATGAGTGTAGGGGTTACTCTCCAGAATTTTAATTTGTTCCTGAGTAAATGGGGTGGTTCTTGACATAAACAGCCCTTCCTTTCTGAAATAAATTTATCACAACAGCAGATGAGCTGTCCAGCCATGTCCACAAAAAGGGAAAAGAAACACATCCCCTTCATAATCCGGACAGGTTGTTGTCCATAGTTTGGACTCAGGCCTCAAAATACGTACTAAACGCTCAATCAACGTGTCTACCTTATAGGATACAGTATAAAGCCCACTTCGGCTACCACATGGATTTTGTTGATTAGGGCCGTAGGATTTTCTATCGGATTTCGGCTAAAATCGGCAAAAACGGAATTACGGCCTAATTTTGCATCCCAATTATTCGGCTATAAATCAAAAAGTTTCAATACAAGCCGAACTGAAGCAATAAAAGTTAGGCCATAATCAGCAAAATCGTGAATCAGGCCGAAGTGGGAGCTTAAATTCTACGGCTACCAAAGGTAAAACTGTATTTTGGGGTGTAGTTGGATAAATTGGCAACCGAATATACTTATATTGTACGATATTATGAATGATTCTTTCCAAAGGATACCCAAACTTGAGGAAGACCCCAAAATTCTAAAGTGCCCTTGTTTTTCCAAGTATTTCCTTCTATACTATTTATGTGATTGGCCGAGACGAAGGTAAAGGTATTTTATGCCGGGAAAAGCGGGACGGACAACACCGTATTACTATAAGGCCGATGGTATTCGAGAGGCGTATATTCGCTTGGGTAATGAAAGTGTAGTGGCACCTGACCATGTGTTGAATCAACTATTGCTGAAAGGTATGAATTTAAGTTATGATGCCTTGATTTCATCCTATGATTTTCGGGATTTTTCATTTTCCAAGCTCCGTGAGAGATATAGGATGTGGACCGGGCATAGTATGGATGATAAGTTGTTTGAATCTTTTGAAATAAGGGATGAAACAGGAAAATTGACAAATGCAGGCGCTTTAATGGCAGATGATTCACCAATCCGGCAATCCCGATTATTCTGTACCCGCTGGGACGGGCTGGATAAGAAAGCGCGGCAAACTTCCGCGCAGGAATGGAGCCTGCCTTTTATTCGGATCGTACTCAATTTACTGTAACACTCCCTAATCTAAATTATCATTCAGAAGCTCATCAAGTTGCGATTGATGTTGCGATTAATGTTGCGATTGATGGACTGAATGTAACGGCTCCAACAAAAGATAAAATTCGATTGATTTTTGACCGTGTAGGGTACGATGCAGCATTTGGACGAAAAGAGATTGCAGAGATCGTAGGTATTTCACAAACAGCTGCAGGTAATCTGATCAACAAGTTGAAAAAGGCGGATATAGTAGAGTCGGTCAGGGGGCTGGGAAAGGGAAAATACAAATTTAGAAAATAAAAATATCAAAACCCCCTTGCTTTTCCATATATTTCCTTCTATACTGTCTTTATGCGATCAACTGTGTATGATCTACAGCGGCGGATCATTGGGAAGCGGCCGCTGTGACAGAAGAAAATTGGAGGGCAAAGGCATGGAGGTTACAGAAAAGCTGACACGACCCTTAACTGAAGTAAAGTATTTAAATGCGGATAATGTAGATCGATATAGATGCATTATGCGCATTTTTTTTGAAAATTATGAAAAGATGCGGTACTGGCTGTATGAGGAAGATGTGTTTGAGGCCATGAAGGCGGATCCGTATTTTGCGGGTTATCGCCAGGAGCAATGCCGCCAGGATCTTGAGGCGCTGGCAGAGTGGAAAAATCTGATCCCCAGCCAGGATACCCGCAAGGTGGCGACTTTGGCGGAATTTAATAACCGGAATTACCGTTATCAAATGTCAGAATACAGTGTGCAGATCGAACGTCTGGTGCTGCAGCTGGAAAATCTTTTTATTGAAGGGGCCTCCCTGGAACCAACCCTTTTGGAAAGGCTGCGCATAGCTGTAGGGAAGTTTAGATCCATGGCCCAGGAAAAGGATAACGGGGTTGTTTATAGGTGGTGGAAGGATCTGAGGGATGATTTTATACGTCTGAATCAAAATTATAAGGATTATATCCGGGACTTAAACAGTGTCCGGGCGGAGGAAATGATGCGGACTCAGGAATTTCTTGTATTTAAGGACCGGTTGGTGGATTATTTGAGAAATTTTATAAAAGGGCTCCAGCGCAATACAGGAGTGATTGAAACAGAACTTAGGGCCCTGCCAGAGAATGTTGTGGATATTGTTTTGGATAAGGTGCTGGCTTATGAAAAGTCCATTCCCCGTATGGAAGAAGTAAATGAAACAATGTTTAAAAAAAGCTACCGTGACCGCTTTGACAGCATCCATGACTGGTTTGTGTCGGAAAATGGCAGGGAAAACGAGGCCGGAAAACTGTTTGATGCCACAAATGATATGATCCGCAGGATCACCCGTTACGCGGCTCTTTTAAGCGAAAGGTCTGCTTTTGGGGCCAATCGGCGGGAAGAGTACCGGAAGGCTGCTTCTATTTTTATGAAGTGTCAGACTCTTTCTCAGGCCCATGAAATGGCTGCCATGGTGTTTGGCGTGGAATGTCCCCGCCACCTTCGGGGAGAAATGGCGCGGGAGACAGACAGTATGAACAGCGGCGTCTATGAAGAAAGGCCAGAAACCTTTACTATCAAACCACGGATCCGTACATACAGGGAAAAGACCCGGCGCAGCGCTATGACAGATCACAGCCGGCAAAAGGCCGAGACCAGACAGCAGATTATGGATAATCTCCAGGCTGAAAGTAAAAAGCTGGCTTTGCTGGAAAAGGATGGACGCATTGATTTTGCAAAACTTCCGGTGATTGAGGCAAGGATCCGGGAAATCCTTTTAAAATGGCTGTCTGATGCCTTAGAGGATGGGGATTTTATGGGACGAACAGATGATGGACGCCAGTTTCGCCTGGATTTTTCCCATGGAAAAGAAAAATGTGTCGTCCACTGTGAAGATGGAAATTTTACCATGCCTGCTTTAAGTATGGTATTTTTGGAGGAACAGTCATGAGAGAAGAACTGGAAGCATTGATGCGCCGGCGGTGGGTGTTAAAAGATCAGGATAAGGAGCTGTATTATCAGATACGGGATGCTTCCGGAGATATTCGCCGGTTTGCTACAGAGAAAATGGGGTGTTCCCTTATTGAAAATTCTCTTTTGGTAAAGCTGGAAAAAATCCCGGCAAAGGCGGAGCCTGGCATGGGGATCCTGGAATTTACATCCAAAGAGGAATACGCGTTTTTATGTGTTTTACTTATGTTTCTGGAAGATAAGGAGCCGGGAAGCCAGTTTATCCTGTCCCAGCTGACGGAATATATTGAAGGAAATATGCCCAAAGAGGCAAAAGTGGACTGGACCATCTATACCCACCGCCGCAGATTGATCAAGGTCATGCGCTATGGGGTACAGCAGGGGATGCTTCTTGTCACCGATGGAAGGGATGATGATTTTATGGACAGTGCCGGAGGCGAGGTGCTTTATGAAAATACAGGAGCGTCCCGGTATTTTATGCGGAATTTTTCCGCGGATATTATGGGATATACAAAGCCGGAAGACTTTGGGGAAAGCGACTGGTTTGGCGTTGATGAGGAGCGGGGACTTGCCCGGCGGCATCGGGTATACAAAAGGCTTTTGCTTTCTCCTGGAATGTACCGTAATGACGGTTCGCCGGAAGATTTTGAGTATTTAAAATATTATGGACGCCGCTTGAGCGAAGATCTGGAGTCTGTTTTTGACTGCCGGGTGGACATTTATAAAGGCAGCGTCTTTTTTATTATGGGACAGGACTGTGACCTTGGAGCGGCATTTCCTCAAAACAATGTGCTGTCGGATATTCTTTTACTGTGTGCCGGACAGATCCGTCGGATGGCGGATGAGAAGAAATGGCAGCTTAGGGAGGATGAAACGATCCTTGTGGATCTGATCCAGTTAGAGCGTCTGATCAAAAACGTAAAAGCAGATTTTGGTTCAGGGTTTACAAAAAATTATCGGGAAATGCCGGATGGAGAATTTGCGCGCGCTGTGTTGGAGGCTATGGAAATGTGGGGATTTATCCGCCGGGAAGAAGGACAGAGCATACGCATTTATCCCATTGCCGGGCGGATTTGCGGGCATTACCCGAAAGACTATGCAGGAGGAAAACAGGATGAATAGCAGATGGCAGGCAAATAGAATCGGACTGATCAATTTCTGGTATTATGATGACCAGGAATTTTCCTTTGCTAAGGGACGGATGCTGCTGAGAGGCTCCAATGGTTCCGGAAAGTCAGTGACCATGCAAAGTGTGATCCCTCTTTTGCTGGATGGAAATATGAGTCCGGAACGGCTGGATCCTTTTGGTTCCAGAGACAGGAAAATGATCAGCTATCTCCTGGAGGAAGGAGATGAGCGGGAGGAACGTACCGGGTATCTTTATCTGGAGTTTTGCCGGCAGGAGACAAAAAATTATCTGACCATTGGCATGGGGATTCGGGCCAGACGGGGAAAGCCTTTAGATAAATGGTACTTTGGCCTTTCGGATAACCGCCGCGTAGGCAGAGATTTTTTCCTTTATAAGGAGGCTGGGGAGAAGATCACTCTTTCCAGAAAAGAACTGGAAAACCGTATTGGAGACGGGGGCGTGGTCTTTGACCGGCAGGCAGACTATATGGCCTATGTGAACCGTCAGATTTTTGGCTTTGAGACCGTGGATGAATATAAAGAAATGATCGATCTTCTCATCCAGCTGCGGACCCCAAAGCTTTCCAAGGATTTTAAACCTTCAGTAGTTAATGAGATTTTAAGCGATTCCCTTCAGCCCTTGTCTGATGAGGAATTGATGCCTATGTCAGAGGCTATTGAAAATATGGATACCCAGAGCATGAACTTAAAGGCCAGACAGGAGGCAAGGGCGGCTGCTGAAAAGATCAGCAGAGTCCTGGACCGGTATAACCGGCTGATCCTTTATGAAAAGGCAGACCACTATGTGTCCGGAAAAAAGAAAGTTCAGGATTTGAAAAAGGAAATTGGGGAACTGGACGCAAAGAAATCTCAGGCACAGGCCCGCGAGACGGCCCTAAAGGAAGAACAGGAGACTTTGGATGCTAAAAAAGCCGCCATGGAGCGAGAGAGAGACTCGTTAAATCAAAGTGACGCATTGTCTTTAAAGGAACAGCAGACAGAGATTTCCGGACGGATCCGGGATCAGGAGCAAATATGCCGGGAGAAGGAGACTCAGCTTCTGACTAAAGAGGACCAGGTAACCGGGATCCAGGCGCGCCAGAAAGAAGAAAATGACCGGCTGTATACAAAAGAACAGGAAATCCGGGATCTGGTGGATGAAATGGGCGAAGAGGCTTTGACCATGGCTTTTGAAGAGCATACGTTCTTTGCGGATGAGTTTTTAAAAGATTTGTCCCGTCCCTATGTCTTTGATACCCATCAGATGCAGATGGAAAATACCCAGAAAAAGATCGAAAAAGGACTTGCCATTTTGCGGGAAGAAGAATTGTGGCGCCGCCAGACGGAAGAGCTGCGCCAAAAACGGGACAAGCACCAGCGGGAGGAAGACGCGGGCATGCGCCAGGTCAATCTGTTGGAAGATCAGTTTGTCCAGGTTCAGAATGAATGGACCGAAAGTCTTTACAGCTGGGCAGGAAAAAATCAGGAGCTAAAACTCTCTCCTGAGACACTGAAAGAAATGGCGGCATTTGTAAAAAACTATGGTGAGGCATCGGACTATGCCCGGATACGGTCAGCAGCCGCAGATGCATGGCTGGCTGCAAAGGGAATATTAGAATGGCAGCTTTCCCGGGAACATGAAGAATGGAGCCGTCAGGATCTTCAGCGTCAGACCCTTTTGGAAGAACTTGCTTCATGGGAAAACATGCGGGAACCGGAGCCGGAAAGAAGTACCCAGGTTATAAAGAACCGGGAGCGTTTAAATGAAAAAGGAATCCCATATGATGAATTTTATAAGGTTCTGGAATTTGGTCAGAGTTTGTCAAAAGAAGACTGTGACCATTTGGAGGAAGCCCTGGTACACATGGGGATCTTAGACGCCCTTGTCATTGATGAAATGTATAAAGATCAGGTGCTTCAAATGGATCCGGGATGCTGTGACAAGTATCTTTTTGTGACTCACGACCATCCGGACAAAAGCCTGCTGGATGTACTGGACTTAAATGATCTGGCCAATGACATTTTTTCCAATCAGCGGATCACCGGGATTTTGGCCGGGATCGGGTATTTAAGCAGGGCTGACATTCGTTCGGGACAAACCGCCATTTTTAAAGATGGCACTTATCAGATAGGCGCGCTGTCCGGTACGATTTCCGGCGCCTATAAGGCCGGATTTTTAGGGACCCGTGCAAGGGAAGCGAATCGGCAGGCTAAGATCGCTGCCTGCAAAGAGGCGATCCTTGAACTGGAAAATACTATGGAAGAGATTAAAGTCCGGGAAGAGCAGTTAAGATCCCGGCTAAAAACCCTTGAGGAAGAATATCTGGCATTTCCAACAGATGAGGATTTACGGGAAGCATGGCGGATGCTTTTTGCAGCGGAGCAAAAGCTGGAACGGTTAAAAGAAGAAGGGCTGGAGTTGGAAGCAGAGCTTGAGAAAATAACAGCAAAGCTTGGACAAACCCACAAAGAAGCCCTGGAAATCGCGCAAGGCCTGTATCTCACCTGCCGGCTGGATGTTTTTGAAGCTGCAGACGCAGGAGCAAGAGATTATGTCCGGCATTTTTTCAGATTAAAGTCCGGTCATGAGCTTTACCTTCAGATCACCGCTTATTTAAAGGAACTGGATGAGCGCCTTGAAGGGCTGGATGAGGATATGGAGCAGATCCGGTACGATCTGGGCATTGCCCGGCGGACGCTGAAAAATGATAAGGCATCCTATGATTCTGTGACTGAGCAGTTAAAGCTGACAGATTATGAACAGATCCGTGAACGTCTGGATGAATGTATCCGGTGGCTGAAAGAATATCCCCAAAAGCTCCAGTCTTGTATTGAAGAGCGTACCCGTATGGGTGAGCAGGCCAAACGGGCCGGGGAAGAACTGGAAGAGCGGCAGAGCCGGTTAGAGGACAGTCTTAAGCGTTCCTCATGGTTTCAAAAGTGTTATGAAGCTGAATGGGAGCTTGGCTATGTAGACCAGGCCCGGGATGCTAAGGAAAAGCCGGAGGATGTGGTGCGCCTTCTAGCTGCTGAGTGCCAGAATCTGCAAAAAGATACAGTGATCGGGAATCTGAATCAGGTTTATTTTGAAAACCGTGGCTATCTTAACGCCGATCAGCCGATGCAGACAGAGCTTTTTGGCGAACTGGATGAAGACGCCCCTTCCGGCTGCCCCACAGCCCGCAGAGCAGATATTATGGCCCGTTATAAAGGTGTCGCTGTGCCATTTTCCAAACTGTTGGCCTATCTGGAAGAGGAAATTGCCCAGCTTACCCAGCTTTTAAAAGAGGGGGATCGGGAACTGTTTGAGGATGTGCTGGCAAATACCATCAGCCGGAAGATCCGGGGCAAGATCAACAGTTCCATGACCTGGGTTGAAAAAATGAACGGCCTTATGGGGGCCATGAATACGTCCAGCGGCCTGAAGCTGTCTCTTAGGTGGAGGAGTAAGACGGCAGAGACGGAAGAACAGCTGGATACCCGGGATCTTGTGGAACTTTTAAGACAGGATTACCGGGTCATGAATGAAGATGATGCCGCACGGCTGTCCCTGCATTTCAGGTCCAAAGTGGAACAGGCCAGGCGTCAGGCTGCCGATGGGGCAGGGCAGGTGTCTTTTTATCAGGTGATGAAGGATACTTTGGATTATCGGAAATGGTTTGAATTTCAGCTTTTTTATCAAAAAAGCGGTGAGCGGACAAAAGAACTGACCAATAGCGTTTTTGGAACATTCAGCGGCGGTGAAAAGGCTATGGCTATGTACGTGCCTCTGTTTTCCGCAGTGGTGGCCAAGTATCAGGGAGGACGAAAAGACGCTCCCCGTCTGATTTCTCTGGATGAGGCTTTTGCCGGCGTGGATAATAAAAATATCCGGGATATGTTCCGCCTTATGACTGAATTTGAGTTTGATTTTATTATTAATTCCCAGGTTTTGTGGGGCGACTGCGATACATTGGATGCTCTGGCCATTTATCAGCTGATCCGGCCGCAAAATGCCCGGTTTGTAACTGTCATGCCATATTTGTGGAACGGTATAAAAAAGGAACTGATCGAGGATGAATATGAAATGGAACAAAGATGCTCCGGTGAATGAATCTAGGGAATATTTCATGGAACATCCGGTCTTTGAAAAACTTTTAAAAGGATTTTTGGAAAAATACAGGTCCTATGGAAGTTTTTCAGGAACGGTAACGTTAAAAAATCTTACTTTGGAAGATCGGGAGATCCTGGAAGGCTTTTTTAAGAGAAGTTTTCACGGTCAGAAAAGCGCTTCCATATCCGCGAAAAAATTTGAATCAGCTTTACAAAACAGCCGCTTTTCTCAGGTGACGCCGGAGCAGCTGTTAGAAGCCTGCTTTGGCAGGGCTCCTGTAGGAAAAAAGGAAGAGGCCCGGATGCGCCGCAGCCGCTGGAGGGCTATGTTTGAGCAGGTAGAAAAGGGCTGTCAGGATCTTCTGGCCCAAAGGTGGCTTGAAGCTTTCAGGGAAGATCCGGGGGCATTCCCTGTACTTTCCCGGCGGCTCCGCAGTCTTGGGGATGATGTCTCCCAGGGGAGGCGGCTGATTGAAATGGCTGTAAAGATCCTGTGCGCCTTGCCTGCAAAATGGGATCAGGTGGAGTATCGGGCAGTCTTTGCTGCGAAACTTACAGGAAATCCCCACAGTTTTGATGATGGAGAATTTTATGGCCGGATGTTTTATGAGCTTGTGAAATGGTATGATGGGGAAGACCAGAAAGCATCTTTAGATGAAAGCGGCCAGAAAGCCTTTTTAGAGAAAGATCTGTTCCCGGCTCAGAAAAAGCAGCGCTTGTATCTTAAAGCAGGGATCCTTTTAGATGATCTCTCTAATTACACGATGCTTTCCGGTGTGGGAGCCGTGAAAAAGGACGGCACGCTCCATAAGGGGATGGATGGCTTTTGCCAGGAAGAAGATATGGTGCTGGTCCCTTTATCTGCTATTGTCCGGTGGAGCCGGGTCTGGTGTATCAGCCAGACCATCTATATTGTTGAAAATCCGTCGGTGTTTTCTGTACTTCAAAGCCATTATAAAGGGCAAAGGTCGCTGATGTGCATGAATGGCCAGCCTCGATTAAGCGCCCTTCTTATGCTGGATCTTTTGGCTGCGGCGAAGATAAAAATCTTTTATGCCGGAGATTTTGATCCGGAAGGCCTGACCATTGCTCAAAAACTGTGCCAGTATTATCAGGGGGACTTTGAGTATTGGCATATGTCCCCTCAGGACTGTATGGCCAGTTTATCAGAAGAACCTTTGTCCCAAAGACGGATAAAAATGCTTGAAAAGATCACAGATCCGGCCCTGCGGCCTTCGGCAGATCTTTTATGCCGGGAAAAGCGGGCAGGGTATCAGGAGCGGATTTTGGAAAGGTATGTGGAGGAGAAAGGGACGTAATTTGGACAATTACATGTAGAAAATAAAAAATGTCCTCGCAGCATGCCATTGAGTGCTGTGGGGACTTTGCTATTTTTATTGGCCATGAGTTGATGATGGAAAAATATTTACTGCAAGATACAGATAATATGTTATCATATAAAGTAATTTCGGTTTTGGACAAAGAAGAATCTTATCCAGATTTTAATGCCAAAAGAATAGAACAGGGAGGAAAAAGTATATGATCCGATTAAGACCATATAAAAAGGAAGACACAAATAGGATTCTGTCCTGGTGTCAGGATGAAAAGTCATTTTACCAATGGACAGCAGGCAGACTTGGAGAGTATCCAATAAAAGAAGCGGATTTTAGTTTTGTTGAAAAGCTTATGCCATTTACAGCCTTTGACGAGAGTGGTATGGTGGGATTTTTTACCCTCAGGAATCCGGGAGATTCTTTAGATGAATTACGTTTTGGATTTGTTATTGTTGATCCTAGCAAACGAGGAAAAGGGTATGGCAAGGCGATGCTCCGGATGGGCTTAAAATTTGTATTTGAAATATATGGAGCTAATAAAGCATCCCTGGGGGTATTTGAGAATAATACAAAGGCATATAACTGTTATAAGGCTGCCGGATTTAAAGAGATGATTTCCAATAAAGACGAATCTTATCATATCTTAGGTGAGGACTGGAAATGTATAGAGATGGCTGTGGAAAAGCAGTGATTTTTGCCGGCTGGTAACTGTTGGTAACTGCCTGCGGCATCTCCATACGTTTTAGTTATGCCTGTCGATAAAATATAAGTATTTGCTATTTTCTCATAAGAGGCATATACTTTTATCAGAACAGGAGGAGTGAGTATGTCCGATGGCAGATCAAGAGAAGCTCTGATCCAGAATCTTAAAGATGCCGGCTGTGGCTGCAAATGTGTGGAAAAGTTCCTCTCTCTTGGGGAAGAGGGCAAGACCGGGGAGCAGATGAAGCTCCTGGCAAGCCATCGCAGGCAGCTGCTTGACCGGGTCCATGCGGAAGAAAAGCGTATTGACTGTCTGGATTATCTTGTATACCAAATGCAAAAAGAAGATCAAAAGTAGCCGTTTGTCAGACCAAACTGTTACCATCAAGAATAGAAATTAGTAGGAGGAATCATTATGACAACGATTGTAAATCAAACTTTTGACGAAGAACGTGCCCTTTATGGGAGCAGCGATATTTTAGTACAAAAATGTTCTTTTGACGGCCCTGCCGATGGGGAGAGCGCATTTAAGGAATGTAAAAATGTCCAGGTGGAGGACAGCTTCTTTAATCTCCGCTATCCATTCTGGCATGACCATGGCCTTAAAATTACAGACAGTGAGATGACGCCTTTGTGCCGGGCAGCTTTGTGGTATTCCGACCATATTGAGATTTCCGGAACAAAACTTCACGGAATCAAGGCATTAAGAGAGTGCAGCGATGTGACAATGAAAAACTGTGATATTATTTCCCCGGAATTTGGCTGGTCTGTCCACACTATTTCCATGGAGGATTCCACGGCGGAAAGCGAGTATTTTATGATGCGCTCCACAAATCTTCATTTTAAAAATGTAAGCATGAAGGGCAAGTATTCCTTCCAGTACATTGAGAATTCTGTGTTTGAAAACTGTCAGTTTGATACAAAGGATGCATTTTGGCACGCGAAAAATATTGTTGTAAGAAACAGCGTTGTTAAAGGGGAATACCTGGCATGGTATTGTGAAAATGTAACCTTTGAAAACTGCCGGATCATTGGCACGCAGCCCCTGTGTTACTGCAAGAACCTTAAGCTGATCAATTGTGAGATGATCGATACAGATCTGGCTTTTGAGCGGTCTGAGGTGGAAGCAACCGTTACCACACCGATGTTAAGCATTAAAAACCCGCTGAAAGGGCATATTACAGTGCCTCAGGTGGATGAGATCATCCGGGATATTGACGGAGCGGATGGCGTTGTGGAAATCCTGCCTCAAGATAGCGGCAAGACAGACCCCAAAAGCTGCAAAAAGGCATGTGCTTGTGCGTAAAATGTGGCGGATGCCTGGGCGTAAGCTGTGGCGTTTGCCTGAGCAAAAACATGGCGGATGCCTGGGCATCACATATAGGAAAAACGGTGTAAACCGGCTGCCATAGCAGCGGAAAGGTATCAACAATGAAATATAGAAAATTACCTCATGGTGAAGAGCAGATCAGTATCATTGGTTTGGGAAACAGCTCTCTGGGAGCTGAAGGAGAGACGGAAACTGAAAAAACTGTAGAAATGGCTATAGAAAACGGAATCAATTATTTTGACATGGCCGCGGGAGATGCCACCCCATTTCCCGCCTATGGCCGGGCGGTGGAAGGATGCCGGGATAAGGTGTACTTTCAGGTCCATTTTGGAGCAGACTACCAAAGCGGCAGTTATGGCTGGACGTTAGATCTTGATGTGATCAAAAAGTCTGTGGACTGGCAGCTTAAGGCGCTGAAAACCGATTATATTGACTTTGGATTTATCCATTGCATGGATGAAATGTCAGATCTGAATACAGCGATCAAGCATGGGACGATTAAATATATGGAAGAACTTAAGTCCCAGGGCGTGATCCGTCACATAGGCCTGTCCTCTCATACACCATCTGTGGTAAATCAGGTGCTGGATATGAAGATTTTGGACATGCTTATGTTCAGTATTAATCCGGCCTATGATTACCGTCATGGGGAATACGCTATTGGCAGCGGAGATGAGCGGCATGCTTTGTACCGCCGGTGCGAAGCGGAAGGCGTGGGGATTTCCGTAATGAAAGCATTTAGCGGCGGCCAGCTTTTAGATGAAAAAACATCGCCTTTTGGTCATGCCCTGACCCGGTATCAGTGCATGGCCTACGCCCTGGACCGGCCGGGCGTCCTGACTGTGCTTCCGGGCGTGAGAAACCGGGAAGATTTAAAGACGATCCTGGGATTTTTAGACGCCTCCCAGGAAGAAAAAGATTATTCCGTAATTGGCAGCTTTACGCCGCCGGAATCTGACGGAAAATGTGTCTACTGCAACCACTGCCAGCCATGTCCTGCAGGGCTTGATATAGGTCTGATTAATAAATACTATGATCTTTCTCTGGCAGGGGATCCTCTTGCGAAAAATCATTATGAAAATCTTCAGGTCAAGGCATCAGACTGCCTTTCCTGCGGTCACTGCGACCGGCGCTGCCCTTTCCATGTAAAGCAGCAGGAGCGGATGTCAGTCATTGCCGGATACTTTGGAAAATAGTTTTAACTTGCCCGAGTAAACGCCTCTCCTGCCAATACGGCAATTACTCCAAGAACCATGCTTAAGAATCCATAGGCCACGGCCAGTCCGCCGTGGCCGTTTTTGATCAGATCGCCGGTTTCTAAGGCAAAGGAAGAAAATGTGGTAAATCCGCCGCAGATACCTGTTTTTATAAAAAGGACAAGTCTGGGATTTATGGACGGGTTTTTTAGGGCCAGTCCGGTGATGACTCCGATTAAAAAGGAGCCGAGAATGTTAATGATCAAGGTTTTTATGGGGAAAATGGTCCCTTCCCTAAGAGGGATCAGGCCGATGGCATACCGGCAGACAGAGCCTATAAAACCCCCGATCCCTA
Source organism: Candidatus Scybalocola faecavium (assembly GCA_018713145.1). Lineage (GTDB taxonomy): Bacteria > Bacillota > Clostridia > Lachnospirales > Lachnospiraceae > Catenibacillus > Catenibacillus faecavium. The sequence goes on along the minus strand of DVFP01000001.1, from coordinate 40,899 downwards.
CAACAAGACATTCCAGCATATATATCCTCCGTATCTTGTGCCCATTGGTGGGACAATTTAGTATTTTGTGCCCCTTGACCGGGCCATTTATTTGATAAACTGTTCAATCGCCTTTTTTAACTGTTCAATAGGCACAGGGTCTTGATTTTCCACCGCATCTACGATACAGTGTTCAATATGATCTTGTAAAATGATCTTGCCTGTGTTTGTCAGAGCAGAGCGGACGGCTGCCAGCTGGATCAGGACCTGAGAACAGTCCTGTCCATTTTCCACCATGCGCTTAACCGATTCCAGATGGCCGATAGCCCTGGACAGGCGGTTAATCACCGCCCGGGTCTGAGTGTGTTCATGGTTGTGAGTATGTATATGATCATGTTCGTGGACATGTATATGTTCATGGACATGTTCCTGATTCTGATCATGATCCGGATTAGGGGTGTGTTTATGGATATTGGTCAATAAAATCGCCTCCTTTGGCTATTTTATAGGAACGATTCAGCCACACATCCGTTCATTTTAAAAGGCTGCACAAGCAGCGACAGAGACTGGATGGCACGGCTGAACAGTTACATTTTATGAAACACGGGAAGGATTGTCAAGAAATAATGCGTTCCATGCCTCATCCAAGGCAACTGTTTGGTTTACTGAACGGTTACCTTATGATTAAACAATGGGAGGAATAAGATGAGTATAATAAAAGCAGGAATGGTTGCCTGTTCCAATGGGATCAGGCCGGAGGCCGGACCGGGAATCCGCCGGCTTACAGAGGTCCTTGAAAAGTCCGGGTGCCAGGTGGTCCAAAGTCCGTATATTTATGGAAAAAACGGGCCATTTTCAGGGACCGGTCAGGAGCGGGCCCGGGCGCTGATGGATATGTACAGGGATCCGGAAATAAGGGAAATTTACGATATTTCCGGCGGGGATATGGCCAATGAGGTTTTAGATGATCTGGACTATGAGGTGATCCGGGAAAGTCCGGCAACCTTTTGGGGCTATAGCGATCTGACCACAGTGATCAATGCCATATATACCATGACCGGAAAAGCATCTGTGCTGTATCAGATCCGCAATCTTACGGGATCTTTTGAGAAAATACAGCAGCAGCGATACATGGACAGGAAGGAACTTTTCCATTTGGATTACAAAATGATCCGGGGAACGTCTATGGACGGCATTGTGGTAGGGGGAAATATCCGCTGCTTTTTAAAACTGGCAGGAACCCGGTACTTTCCCCAGCTGACCGGCCGGATCCTTTTGCTGGAGGCCCTGGGCGGAGAAGTACCTCAAATGGTGACCTATTTAAATCAGTTGAAGCAGCTTGGGGCTTTTGAACAGGTCAGCGGTATCCTGCTTGGGACATTTTCCGTTATGGATGGTTCTTTGTGCCAGCCGGATATAGAGACTCTTGTAAAAATGTATGGGGGAGATCAGGTCCCGGTGGCCAGGACACTGGAAATCGGTCATGGGGAGGATGCCAAGGCCATCATTATAGGGAAGAAATATAGTTTTTAAAAATATCCCCCCGGGGGGCTTCGCATTTTTTTTATGCTTTGCTATAATAAGACCTGCAAAGTCAGGGCTGAAGCTCTGGCAGGGAGCTGAAGCTCTTAAAGATAACAGCAGTGATCATTTAAGACAATGCTTTAAAGTTTTAAGGCAGTGTTTTAAATTAATACATTTTAAACAGAATAAACCACGGGCTGAAGCCTGTTGCATGTGCCGAGGATGGCAGCATACAACAGGCTTTTTCTTTTATAATCGATCAGGAGGACGAACAGGATGGAAGCACTAAAACAACGGATGACCGATTATTGGTCTCAAAGGGTAGAAAGTTTTTCTGCCCTGCGTTTAAAAGAATTAGAGGGAAATAAACATTTATTGTGGTTGGATGAAATGAAAAAATACATTCCTATGGACCGGAAGCTGAAAATTTTAGATGTAGGCACCGGAACCGGATTTTTTGCGTTTTTGCTGGCAGATCAGGGCCATGATGTCACCGGCATTGATCTGACGCCGGATATGATCCGTGAAGCACAGCGCATGTCAAAGGCTCTTGGGATCCCCGCGGACTTTTATGTAATGGATGCGGAAATGCCGGACTTCCCTCCGGGAAGCTTTGATGTGATCGTCTCAAGAAACCTGACATGGGCGCTGCCACATATGGATCGGGCTTACCAGGCGTGGCGGCGGCTTTTAAAAAAGGATGGGGTGCTGATTAATTTTGACGGGGATTACTGCCGGGAAAAGGAGCCCAGAGTATTGCCGGCGCATCACGCCCATACGGATATTGCTCCGGATTTAATGGATGAGTATGAGCATTTAAAAGAAGAGCTTAAAGACAGTCAGCAGCCAAGGCCCCAGTGGGACCGTCAGCTTTTGGCGCGGGCAGGATTTTCCAGGATACATGTGGATACCTCTGTTTGGTTTCACATTTATGGTGAAATGGATGAATTTTATAATCCGACCCCGATTTTTACTATTGCCGCTTATGTATAAGAATGGAGGTTTGATTTATGGAAAAATTAAAAAATTACGCCCGGGAAAATATTGCTTACTGGTCTAAACGGGCGCCGGGATATTCGGATGTAAATCAGCAGGAATTAGCTTCTGACCAGAAAACAGTGTGGAGCCAGGTGCTTTTTCAACAGATCATGAAGCACTATAAAGGAAAGCAGCCGGAAGAACTCAAAGTTCTGGATATTGGTACCGGACCTGGTTTTTTTGCCATTATACTGACAAAAATGGGATTTTCGGTGACTGCGGTAGATTACACGGAAAATATGCTGAAAGAGGCGTACCGCAATGCAGGGGATGTGGCAGAGGATATTTCTTTTTATAAAATGGATGCCATGGATCTGGCTTTCCCGGATGATACTTTTGATGTGATCGTTTCAAGAAATCTTACCTGGAATCTTCCGGACCCCAAAGAAGCCTACCGACAGTGGACCCGAGTGTTAAAACCGGGCGGCCTTCTTTTAAATTTTGATGCCAACTGGTATCGGTATTTATACGATGATACAGCCATGGACAGCCATTTGCAGGACCGGGAAAATGTAGCCAGGACAGCGGTGGAAGATGATACTGCCGGCACTGATGTGGCAGCCATGGAGGCTATTGCCCGAAAGGCGCCTCTGTCCGCCAAGGAAAGACCTATGTGGGATGAAAAGGTACTGGGAAGCTTTGGCATGTCTGTGCTGGCAGATACAGATATATGGAAAACGGTGTGGACCACTGCTGAGCGGGTGAATAATGCATCAACCCCCATGTTTCTTATCCAGGCAGTGAAATCGGTGGTTTCCTGATGAAAAAATATGTGATCCGCCGGCTTCTCCAGTTGATCCCTATTTTGCTGGCCATTACCTTTCTGTCCTTTGCTCTCATGCGTTTGGCGGGAAGCGATGCCGTGCTTACACGGATGGAAAATACCGGAGTCATCGTTTCTCAGGATCTGATCGATTCGGCCAGAGCCGAACTTGGGCTGGACCGGCCGTTTTTGGTCCAGTATTTTGTCTGGCTGGGAAATCTTTTACGTGGAGATATGGGGACAAGCTACATTTCCGGAAGGGATGTATTTGCCACATTTATCTCCAAGCTGCCGGCAACTTTAGTGCTTACTGTACTTTCTATGGCGTTCACTGTTGTGATTTCAGTGCCTTTAGGGATCCTGGCTGCAGTGAGGCAAAACCGGTTTTGCGATTATCTGATCCGTATCGGCAGCTTTTTTGGCAACAGCCTGCCTAATTTTTTTACAGGTCTTTTGCTTATGTATTTTTTTGCCATCCGTTTTCCCATATTTCCTGTGATTTCAACAGAAGTGACCCTGATCAATGCCATGCTTCCGGCATTGACTCTGGCTATAGCTATGTCTGCCCGGTATTTGCGCCAGGTGCGGGCCGCGATCCTGGATGAGCTGGGAAAAGACTATGTGACCGGGGCCAGGGCCCGGGGCGTCCCTTTTTCAGTGATCCTTTTTAAAAGCGTGATCCGGGCAGCCATGGTGAGTATTATTACATTAATGACCTTATCCATAGGGAGTCTTTTAGGAGGAACCGCTATTGTAGAGTCGATTTTTATGTGGGACGGGGTGGGAAAGCTGGCAGTGGATGCTATTAATATGCGGGATTATCCCATGATCCAGGCTTATGTCATGTGGATGGCAGTGATCTATGTGTGTGTGAACCTGATCACAGATATTTCTTACCGGTTCCTGGATCCCCGGATCCGTCTGGAAGGAGGGCAGTCATGAAGAAAAAGTATAAAATGGCCGGAAAGCCCTCCGTTCAGGAAGTGACTATGCGCCGGCAGAAAATAAAAAAAGACCGCAGCCGTTTGAAACTGGAGATTTTTGCGGCCTTGGCCCTGGGGCTGGTGCTGACGGCGATTTTTGCCAGACAGCTGTGTCCCTATGACCCTTATCTCCAGGATTATGCCAATGCCCTTCTGCCGCCCAGCCTGTCTCATCCTTTTGGCACGGACCGGTTCGGACGGGATATGCTGTCCCGGGTGATCATGGGGTCTCAGGTGAGCATTTTTTCCACTCTGATTTTGGTCGCTGTCATGGCAGGCGTGGGAACCTGTGTGGGGGTCATCTGCGGATGGGCGGGAGGCGTGACAGACAATGTGATCATGCGGATCTCGGATCTATGCCTTGCGTTTCCCGGCCTTGTCTTTGCCCTGGCAGTGGCAGCGCTTCTCGGGGGCGGAATACAAAATGCGGTGATCGCACTGGCAGTCGTGAGCTGGCCAAAATACTCGCGGATCGCCCGAAGTCAGACGATGGCAGTCAAAGGCTCGGACTTTATCCATGCATCCCGGATGGCGGGATGTACCGGGATACAGATCATCTGGCGCCACATCCTTCCCAATATTTTGGGACAGATCATTGTTACGGCAATGGCAGATATAGGAACTATGATGATGGAACTGGCAGGACTTTCTTTTCTGGGGCTGGGGGCCATGCCGCCGGTACCTGAGTGGGGGAGCATGATGAGCAGCGGCCGAAGTATGATCCAGACCTATCCGTGGGTAGTGATTACCCCGGGGATCGGGATTTTTGTCTGTGTCGCTGTATTTAACCTGTTTGGGGATGGGGTGAGAGATTATCTGGATAAAAGACGGCAAATCAGCCGTTGCCCGGATGTTTGACAGGCTGGGACAATAAATTCGAAAATCAATATACCAATGAAGGAGTCATTTTTATATGAAAAAGATCATTTGTATGATCCTTGCCGTTTGCCTTATGGCATGGACTGTCTCAGGGTGCGGACAGACCGAAGGTCGCCAGGGGAATGGAAACACATCCGGCCAAGGAGAAAGCAGTAAAGACGGGCAGACCGGAGGAGAAAAAACACTGGTTTTTGGCGATACCACTTTTAATCCGGAAAATGAAGAGCCGGATATTAATCCCCATAACGCCTATTCCGGGTGGGCCTGCATCCGCTATGGCGTTGGAGAAACATTGTTTGCCTATTCTGATGCCATGGAGATTAAACCCTGGCTGGCCTTAGGATATGAACAGCCGGATGAATATACATGGGTCATTACTCTGCGGGATGATGTGGAATTTTCCAGCGGTAGAAAAATGGATGCAGATGCGGTAAAGGAATGTTTGGAGCACTTGATCCAGGTCCATGACCGGGCCCGTATGGATCTTATGATCGATACGATCCAGGCAGAGGGCCAGACCGTGACGATTACGACCACGGAGCCAAATCCGACATTCTTAAATCATCTCAGTGATCCTTATGCCTGTATTATTGATATGGAGGCCGGGATCAGCGATGACGGGATCGTTGCAGGGACAGGACCTTACGCGGCCCAATCCCTTATTTCTGGACAACGGCTGGAACTGGTGAAAAATCCCCATTACTGGAATGGTGATCCTAAACTGGATAAGATCACGGTTTTGACCATTACTGACGGGGATACTTTGACCATGGCTCTTCAATCCGGAGAAATTGATGTGGCCTACGGTATGCCTTATGCCAGCTATCCTCTTTTTGAGAATGAAAACTATACCTTTACAAGCTGTGCCACCAGCAGAGTATTTTTTGCGGCCATGAATTTTGAAAGCACCGTTATGTCTGATCCGGCAGTACGCCAGGCCATTGCTATGGGAATTGATAAGGAAGGGTTTGTCGGTACACTTTTGGGAGGAAACGGCTATACGGCCACTGGTCCTTATCCGGAAAATTTTACCTTTGGAAAAAATCAGGTCACAGCAAAAGATTATGATCCTCAGGCTGCCGGGGATGTTCTGGAAAATGCCGGATGGATAGATAGTGACGGGGACGGGATCCGGGAAAAGGACGGGCAGCGGTTAAGTATCCGGTGGCTGACCTATCCCAGCCGCCAGGAGCTTCCCCTGCTGGCAGAATCCGCCCAGGCCACTCTGGGGCAAATCGGCATTGAAGTAATCATTAACAGTACGGCGGATCATAACAGTATCCGCACAGATCCCGGACAGTGGGATGTCTATGCCAGCGCCATGGTGACAGCACCTTCCGGAGATCCGGAGTATTTTTTTAAAACCTGCTGCCTGGACAGTTCCACCGCAAATAACGGCCATTACCACAGCGATGCCCTGGAAGGCCTGGCCCGGGAACTTTCCGGAACTTTTGATGCGGCCCAGCGCAGTGATCTGGCTATTGAAATGGAGCAGATCCTCTTAGATGATGACGCTTATGTGTTTTGCTCTTATCTCCAGATGAGCATGGTCAGCAGCGCCCGGGTAACAGGCCTGACGGCACACCCCTGTGATTATTATGAGATTACTGCAGATTTGGATAAAAATTAAGCAGAGCCGCTGAGGGCGGCATAAAGGCGGACAAGAAGATCCGCTGTTTTGATCCGTCAGCTAATTTGGGAGGCAGCTATGGAAGAACTTTTAAGATATGACCACGTACAGGTATGCTTTAACGGCAGGCCGGTGGTCCATGATGTGACTTTTTCCCTGAAGCAGGGAGAAATTCTTGGTATTGCGGGAGAATCCGGAAGCGGAAAAAGCACGCTGCTGAGGGCTGCTATGGGACTATTAGGTCCGACAGCCATGGTGACCCGGGGAGATATTTGGTTTGATGGCATGAATCTTTTGGATCTTTCTCAAAGACGGTTAAACCGTATCCGTGGAAGGCGGCTGGGGATGATCTTCCAGGATGCAGGGGCCTCCCTTTGTCCGATCCGTAAGATCGGCAGTCAGATTTGTGAAGCCATGGGAGCCCGCACAAGAAGCTCCAAAGCAGCAGTACATACTCGGACGATGGCTCTGTTTGAAAAAATGAACTTAAATCACGGGGACCGGATATGGAACAGCTATCCTTTTGAACTGTCCGGAGGAATGAATCAGAGAGTATGCATTGCCATAGCCATACTTATGGGGCCGGATATTCTTTTAGGGGATGAGCCCACCAGCGCATTAGATGCCCGGGTACAAAAACAGATGATTGAGGAAATATTAAAGCTTAGGGATGAGCAGCACATGTCAGTTATCATTGTTTCCCATGATATTGGCGTAATTAAAGCCATGGCAGATACAGTGATGATCCTAAAGGGAGGACATGTGATGGAATATGGACCTGCAAATCAAGTGCTTGCCTGTCCCCGGAACGATTATACGAAATTGCTCCTTAAGGCTGTTCCGAGGCTTGTAAAACCCGGGGCTTAAAACAAAAGGAGGGCGGTTATGAAGCCGGTTTTGGAGGTTAGAAATTTAAGCGTTGATTTTTCCGGAAAGGGAAAAGAGACTTTTGCGGCGGTAAAGAATATAAGTTTTTCTTTATATCCCGGGGAAGTCCTGGGAATCGTGGGCGAGTCCGGAAGCGGAAAAAGCACTGTGGCCCGGTCAGCAGCCCGGCTGATTCCCTCATCCGGGGGAAGGATCCTTGTGGATGGCCAAGACATTACAGAGCTAAAAGGTGCTCAATTAAAAGAAATTTATAAAAAACTTCAAATGGTTTTTCAGTTCCCTGCCGCGTCCTTTGATCCCCGGCGGACTTTAGGCTGGAGTATTGAAGAAATCCTGAAAAATATGGACGCCGCAAAGGAAGCCGGCCTTAAAGCAAAAAGGCTGCTTTCTCTGTGCGGTCTGTCGGAAGATTTTGCCCGGCGTTATCCCCATCAGGTCAGCGGCGGCCAGTGCCAGCGGGCGGCGATCGCCCGGGCACTGGCTGTGGATCCCAAGATCCTGATCTGTGACGAGGCCACCAGCGCCCTGGATGTGACCATCCAGGAACAGATCATAGCATTGTTAAAATCCCTGAAAGAATCCCGGGGACTGTCTATGATCTTTATTTGTCATAATCTGGCTCTTGTCCAGGATTTTTGCGATCGTGTCCTGGTCATGGACCGGGGAGCGGTGGTTGAGGAGGGCACACCGGATGAAATAATTTTTTATCCAAAAACAGAATATACCAGACAATTAGCTGCGTCAGTGTTATAATATTTTTCAGATAAACTGTTGCGTTGCTGACATAGAAGGAGCAGAATTTATGGAGCTTCGGGTTTTAAAATATTTTTTAATGGTTGCCAGAGAAGAAAATATCACAAAGGCCGCCAATTTATTACATGTGACTCAGCCGACACTTTCAAGACAAATGATGCAGCTGGAGGATGAGCTGGGAGTAAAGCTGTTTCACCGGGGCAAATATCATATTACTTTAACGGACGATGGGATGCTTTTAAAGCGCAGAGCTCAGGAAATCATTGATCTGACAGATAAAACAGTTCAGGAATTTGCCCAAGGCAGCGGTGAACTGACCGGTGAGATCGCTATCGGGTGCGGGGAAACCCGGAATATGACCTTTTTGTCAAGGAAAATGGCTGCTTTTAGGAAAGCCCATCCTTTAGTCCGGTTTAATATTTACAGCGCCATTGCGGATGATATAAAAGAGAGGATCGAAAAAGGGATCCTGGATATTGGCCTTTTTATGGAACCGGTGGATATTGGAAAATATGAGTTTATCCGCCTGCCGGATAAAGAACGGTGGGGAATCCTTGTCCGCGGGGATTCTCCTTTGGCAGGAAAGGATGTTGTGACGCCGGAAGATCTTTTAGGCGTGCCTTTGATCATTGGCCGCAGGGAGCTGGTGGAAAATGAGCTGGCTAACTGGTTTGGGGCTGCTTTTGAAAAGGCGGATATTGCGGCCCACTATAATTTGATCTTAAATGCGGCAAATATGGCGAAAAACGGCGTCGGCGCTGCCGTGAGCTTTGAATTTGATATTTCTTATGATGAATTAAAGTTCATTCCTTTTTCTCCAACACTTGAAACCGGCGCAGTGGTGGCCTGGAAGAAAAACCAGACTTTTTCCCAGGCTGCGGCAGCATTTATCCGGTTGATAAAAGATTCATTTTAAGCATTGAAAAGGATTCCGGATAAGTATTAGACAGGCTATACATCCTGAGCTACAATAAAGGTGTTTAAAGGTTACTGCTCTCTGAGTGGACAGTAATGTTTTAAGGAAGGATGGATATGACAAACTGTGAAAAATACAATATTCCCCGGGAAGTTATTTCTCTGTATGAAAGTATTATCCAAAAACATGGCGGAAGAAATGGGGCGGATATAATAGATCCGGATTCATACTTTTATGACGATGGGGATCTGGATCGGCTGAGTCTGATGGTGACCTTAAAAGACTCAGGCTTTTCAGAGGACGAGATAAGGTATTATATGGAGATTTTTCTGGGAAAAGACCCGAAAGGAGAAGCCCGGCTGCGTATGCTGGAAAAAAAGCGCAGGCAGGTGCTGGATGAGATCCATTTTCGGGAAAAACAGTTGGAATCTATTGATTATCTCCGTTATCAGATGCGGAAAGGGTGATCATCCGGCGGTGCGGACGATTGCCGGAAAGGAGTGAATGACCATGGATTTTTATGAAACAGATCCGGAATTTATGGAACGTTTTGACCACTTTGCTTATGATGAAGTCGTTAATGAAGAGGGACAGCAGTTGGATGAGGTGACCAGGCATATGGCCATTTTAGCTACCCTTTTAGGTTGTCAGGGCATTGATATGTTTAAGGAAGAACTCCCCAAAGCCCTGGATGGAGGCGTAACGCCGGTGATGGCCAAAGAGATCATTTATCAGGCTGTAGATTACCTGGGAATCGGACGAGTGCTTCCTTTCCTTAAAGCGGCCAATGAGATCTTAAAAGGCAGGGGTATAGAGCTTCCCCTTCCGGGACAGGCCACGACAACCATGGAAGACCGTCTGGAAAAAGGCGCAGCCGCCCAGGCGGAAATTTTTGGAGACCATATGCTGGAGGCATGGAAAAACGGACATATCAACCGGTGGCTGGCCGATAACTGCTTTGGCGATTATTACACCCGCACCGGCCTGACCTTAGCCCAGCGGGAAATGATCACCTTCTGCTACCTGGCAGCTCAGGGCGGCTGTGAGCCGCAGCTTACAGCCCACGCCAAAGGCAATATGAACCTTGGAAACGATCAGGCGTTTCTCCTTAAGGTTGTTTCCCAGTGCCTTCCTTATATCGGCTACCCCCGCAGCCTGAACGCTGTCACATGCATTAATAATGCGGCAAAACAGTAAATGCGGGAAAAAGGTTTTGGAAAAATATATGGGATAAGAAAAAAGGGGCGCCGCACCTAACCAGTGCGACAGCCCCTTTTTTCTTAGCTAAAGCTGAAAAATATCAGCATGTGTGCCAGTATCAGCTTAAATGGGGTGGTGAATTTTACTGTATACATTTATTCTTTCGGTGCCTTCTGCAGTTCTTCCATAGCATCCGGTGTGTGCTCAGATATGTGAATTTATGTGAGACAACCAGGAAAGCATTTTTAATAGTAAAATGCATGACTTTATGTTATAATAATGGGAATTACAGAGAGGTGGATATAAATATGATTTTGGAAACAGAGAGATTGATCCTTCGTCCGTGGGAGGAGACAGACGCAGAGGATCTATATCGATATGCAAGCCATCCTGATGTGGGACCTATCGCCGGATGGCCTGTTCATACAAGCGTGGAAAACAGCCGGAAAATCATCCGGGAAGTTCTTTCCGCGCCGGAAACCTATGCAGTGGTTTTGAAAGAAACCGGACATCCGGTTGGATGTGTAGGGCTGATGATCGGTGAAAAAAGTAATATCCGACTTCCCAAGACAGAAGGTGAGGTGGGATATTGGCTGGGTGTCCCCTACTGGGGAAGAGGTTTGATTCTGGAAGCGGTTGGGGAAATTTTGAGACATGGATTTGAAGATTTGAATCTGTCTAAAATATGGTGCGGATACTTTGATGGAAATCAAAAATCAAAACGTGTTCAGGAAAAGTGCGGATTTCATTATCATCATACAAACGAGAATGTTTCCTGCTCTATAGAGCCTGTTTTGCGGTCAGAACACGTTTCCTGCCAGACAAAAGAAGATTGGAAAAGCATAAAAGAAGGAACAAAATAACGATGGCCATTAATAAAGCAGTTAAACTGATCCTTAAAGCCCTGTCCTATGCCAATGAAGGCATGGAGCTGGAAACCTCCAGAAGGGTAGCTGATTTAAAAAAGCTGGATCCTATGCGTATTTTTGTAAAAAAGCTGGACGAAAAAATATATAATGACGGGTATGAGGTGCCGGTGCGCATTTATTTCCCGTCAGAAGATGCCATGGAAAAGGGGTTAAAGGAAGGTCATCCCTATCCTTTGCTGCTTTTTTTCCACGGAGGCGGCTGGGTTACGGAAAGTGTGGAAACCTATGACCGGGTCTGTGCCCAGATGGCTCAGTCTACAGAACATGTGGTAGTCTCTGTAGAGTACCGGCTGGCACCGGAATATAAATTTCCTATTGGCCTGACCGACTGCTATGCTGTGGCCAGGACCGTATTTACGGATCGTTTTGTTTTAAATACACCTCCGGAAAAGATCACCATTATGGGAGACAGCGCCGGAGGAAACCTGGCAGCAGCAGTGTGCCTGATGGCCAGGGATCGGGGGGAATTTATGCCCAGACGCCAGATTTTGATCTACCCGGCTGTGGGCAATGACTATACAGAAAATTCTCCATTTGATTCAGTCCGTGAAAATGGAAGGGATTACCTGCTTACCTCCCGGCAGGTGGAAGAATATATGACATTATATCAAAGCGGGCCTAAGGACCGGCAAAGTCCGTATTTTTCTCCTTTAATGGAGAAGGATCTTTCCGGTCTTCCCAAAACGCTTATATTGACGGCGGAATATGATCCTTTAAGAGATGAAGGCGAGGCTTACGGAGAGCGCCTTAGAGCGGCGGGAAATACAGTACAGATCTGCCGCATTGCCGATGCCCTCCACGGCTTTTTCGCTTTGGGGATCAAGCATCTCCATGTCCAGGAAAGCTTTGATCATATTAACCGTTTTCTAAAGGAGGCGTAAAGAACGTGAAGGAAAAAAGACAGTCTCGTTGGAGAAAGCTGGATAATGCCGCGCAGGCATTTCCTGCCGCAACGGATAAAAAGGATACCCGCGTTTTTCGCTTTTACTGCCAGTTAAATGAAACGGTAGACGGGGATATTTTACAGGAGGCTTTAGATCAGACGGTGGAAAAGTATCCTGTATTTCAGGCCGTTTTAAGAAAAGGCTTATTTTGGTTTTATCTGGAACACAGAGATATTCGGGCCAATGCCCGGCCGGAGACGAAAAAACCATGCAGCCGGATCTATATGCCGGATGTGAAACGATTGCTTTTTGAAGTCACTTATTATAAAAACCGGATCAATCTGGAAGTTTTTCATGCTCTTTCCGATGGTACCGGTTCTATACGTTTTTTAAGGGAACTTGTTAAAAATTACCTTCGCCTGGCCCATGAAGGGCTGGAAGATATTGCTCTGGAGGATGAAAGTGAAACTTTAAGCGATTATGAGGAGGACAGCTTTTCCCAGTATTATTATGCCGGACGGCCAAAGGCGGAAAAGCCGGGACCTAAAGCTTACCAGCTGGCAGGTCCAAAGCTCGAGAAAAGCGATATGGAGATTACGGAAATGGTCATGCCTGTATCCCAGGTGCTGGAGCGGGCCAGAGCCTACGGCGTCTCCCTGACGGTCTTTCTCACCAGTATTTTTATGTGTGCCATTCATGAGGAAATGACCGCCCGCCAGCAGCGCCGCCCTGTGACGATAATGGTGCCTGTGGATCTGCGCAACTATTTTCCATCCAGCTCCATGACCAATTTTTGGGGATGGCTGGAGGCGGGATACCATTTTCACGGGGAAACTTCTTTTGAGGATGTGCTGACTCAGACAAAGCAGTTTTTTGAAAAAGAACTGGTAAAAGAGAGGGTAGCCAGCCGGATGAATGATTATATCCGTCTTGAAAAGAATCCGTTTTTAAGAGCCGTGCCATTGGAGATTAAAAATCTTTTTTTGCAGGCAGGAACCCGGCTGCGATCGGGAAATATTACAGCGATCCTTTCCAATGTGGGAAAGATTCGGATGCCGGAGCCTTACAGCTCTTTGATCCAAAGATTCGGCGTGTTTACAAGTACCGATAAAATGCAGCTATGCGCCTGTTCTTACGGGGATCAGCTGGTGCTGGGATTTTCCTCAAAGCTGATGAGCACTAATATCCAGAGAAATTTTGCCAGGATGCTCCAGGATAAAGGGATTTCCTGTGAAATCTCGGAAAATGTTTTTCCGCCCCAGGACACCCAGCCGCGTTATCTGGGCCGCCTGGCGTTCCAGTGGTTCTCCTTTGCAGCTATTACAGCCGCTGTATTGTGTGTCATGGCCAATATTATGATCGATCCCTTCATATGGGCGCCCTTCGCCTGCGGCGGGATCTTGTGCTTGTGGGTATGCGGCGCTGTGGGATATGTAAAGCGAAGGAATATTTTGAAAAATCTCATGTGGCAGGTAGTGATCGGAACTCTGTTTTGCGTGGTGTGGGATCTGGTTACCGGATGGCACGGATGGTCTGTGGACTTTGTTTTTCCTATTGCTGTATGCGGCGTTTTACTGACCATGTTCATTATTGCCCGCGCCCGCCATTTGGAAACGCCGGAATATTTGATTTATTTTATTATGGATGCTGTGCTTGGCCTGGTGCCTCTGCTCTTATATGTGATCGGCGTTATCCGGTTCATTTACCCGTCTATTATCTGCGGAGGCATTTGCTTCCTTACCCTTGTTCGCCTGATTATATTCCGATACCGGGATATGAGCTCTGAACTGAGGAAAAAATTTCGGCTTTAAAAGAGAGGATTAAGAAAATGCGATTAAGTACCTTATGTTATTTGGAAAAAGATGGAAAGTATCTTATGCTCCACCGCATTTCCAAGAAAAATGATGTAAATAAAGAAAAATGGATCGGCGTAGGGGGCAAATTTGAGCCGGGGGAAGCTCCGGAAGAGTGCCTGATGCGGGAGGTTTATGAAGAAACCGGATACCGCCTTTTAGATTACCGGTTCCGGGGCGTGCTTACCTTTATTTGTGATGTTCAGGAGCCGGAGTACATTTTCTTATATACATCCGACCGTTTTGAAGGGGAGCAGATCCCATGCGATGAAGGCGTCTTGGAATGGGTGGATAAAAAAGATGTCCTGTCTTTAAATTTGTGGGAAGGGGACAAAAAGATGTTCCAGTACCTTGAGGAAAGGACAGAGCCATTTTCTTTAAAATTGGAGTATAAAGGGGACACGCTTGTGAATCTGGAGACTTTTTAGTTTTTGGCGTTTGGCGCGGCAAAAAGTCATAAAATTTCATGCAGCCATGAAATATATGACCTTTTGCCGATGGTCATATATAAACTTAATTTAAGGAGGATTATAAAATGTTGTGCATTGCAAATGCTCCATGCAGGGTTTGAGGACACTGTATGGAGGCTTAAAGCCATTTCGGCTTTGTCCTCAGACTTTGCGCTTTGATGAATGAAAAAAATAAGTGACGGCGTCCCGGATTTTATCCTGTTATGATTGGATAGTCTTTGGGCTTTTGCTGTCATCCAATCAAAGGAGCAAAGTATTATATGAAAAAACAAATCATTGAATTAAAAACATTTTTTATTTTGTGGAGTACTCAGTCATTATCTCAGCTTGGAAGCGCAATGACCAGCTTTGCCTTGTCCCTGTGGCTGTATGAGCAGACCGGTTCGGCGCTGCAGACCGCCCTTTTGTCCATATGCTCTTACGCGCCTTATGTGGTGATGAGTATTTTTGCCGGAGCTTTAAGCGACCGGTGGGATAAAAAGAAGACCATGCTGGTATGTGATACCTTTGCGGCCTGCACCACAGTGGCTGTGCTTATCCTGCTTAGGACAGACCTTTTAAGGCCCTGGCATATGTATGCTTTAAATGCCATTAACGGGCTTATGAATACAGTCCAGCAGCCGGCCAGTGATGTAGCCATGACGATGATCACGCCGAAAAAGCATTATCAAAAGGTCAGCGGTATGCGTTCATTTTCCAATTCTCTGATCACTATATTAAATCCGGTTCTGGCAACAGCAGTGTTTTCATTTGCCGGGATGGATGGGGTGATTTATGTGGATCTGCTTACCTTTGCAGCGGCATTTTCGGCTTTGCTTGCAGGGGTAAAACTGCCTTCGCTGGGAGATGGACAGGCTTCACAAAAAGAATCTTTTAAAGTCACTGTAAAATCCGGCCTTGGATATTTAAAAGACAACCCTTTGATCCTTGTGCTGATCCTGTTTTTAGCAGGGGTGAATTTTGTCGCCTCTGCCTTTGACGCGACCCTTCCGGCTTTGATTTTATCCAGGAAAAATGGCGGCGAGGCTGTGTTGGGAATCGTATCTTCCTGCGCTGGGATCGCGACCCTTTTGGGAAGCGTTATTGTGACCATTCTTCCGGCGCCGAAAAATCGTATCCGTGTGATCTATCGGACCATGCTTTTTTCATTGGGAACAGAAAACTTCCTTCTGGCATTTTCTCAGACACCGGCTTTGTGGTGTGTGGGACAGATCATTGGCTGGATCCTTGTTCCCCTGATGAGCGCTAATCTGGATGTGATCCTGCGCTCCACCATCCCCGTGGAAATGCAGGGCCGTGTGTATTCCTGCAGAAATACTCTCCAGTTTTTTACCATACCTTTGGGATTGTTTGCCGGCGGTTTTTTAGTGGATCATGTGTGTGAGCCTGTTATGGCATCCCCTATGGCCAGAGGACTGCTGACAGATCTGTTTGGCTCAGGGAAAGGCTCAGGCGCGGCTATGGTTATGTTTATCCTTGGGGTTTTAGGCGTTGGCGTATGCCTGATTTTTGGCCGTATTTTACATAAATATAAATATGATGAGACAAGGGACTAGGCGCCAGTGGCGCCTGTCCGGCGCCGACTTAAAGAGCCTTATGATTAAATTTGTAGGGCTCTTTTTCATTTTCTGGTAAAAAAGCCGCACATTTTGCCAGGGTGGTCCGTTATATATAATAAAGAGGGAGAGGAGGGGCCTGGTTTGGGATAGAGGAATTTTACGATAAAATATACCGGTATTGCTATATGAAGCTTCGCCATGTCCAGACTGCGGAGGATCTGACTCAGGAGACGTTCCTTCGTTTCCTTCAGGTATATCAGGCGAAGGATTGTGAAAAATACCGTTCTTATCTTTACAGGATCGCGAGAAACTTGTGCATTGATTTTTACCGCTTAAAGCCTGTGGAAGGACTGGAGGAGGCAGGGGAAATTCCGGCAGCGGACGGTACGGATATGCAGGCTACCCGCCTGGCCCTGGAACAGGCTATGGACTTACTGACTGAGGAAGAGCGGGAACTGCTTTTTTTGCGGTATACCAACGAGGTTTCTGTGGGAGAAACGGCCAAGATCCTTGGAATTTCCCGATTTGCCCTGTATAGGCGGGAAAAGCATGCTCTGGAGCAGTTAAAAAGCACATTGGAACGGAGGGATTTTTATGAATGACCGGGAACTTAAGCAGGCGCTGAAGAATGTTTATCAGCCGCCGGAGGCCAAAAGGAAAAAAGCATTTTTGAATCAGGTTAAAACTTTAAATCTGTTCAAGGTTTCAGATCAGATCCATTTCCCGGGACGGGCTCAGGGCAGAGTTTCTGCATTGTCTTATAAAGGGTTTTTATTTTCCCAGCTTACATACATACGGCCATGGACCTGGCTTATATCCCTTGGGATTTTTGCGGCAGCCCTGGCTATTTTGCGGCAGCATCAACCGGAAGCATCAGATCAGTGGATCATTTCCGGACTGTTTCCCTTTGCAGCCCTCGGGGGTGTCATGGAACTGAACCGATCCGCCCGCTATAAAATGGAAGAACTGGAGCTGGCGTCACGCTTTTCTTTAAAGGCAGTTATGCTGGCGCGTATGGGGATTTTAGGAGCAGGGAACATTCTGCTGCTTTTTCTGATCCTGCCTTTTGCTGTAGTATGGGGACAGCTAAGCCTTCTGGAATCCGGATTTTATATATTGTGTCCCTATTGCCTGACCACGGCGGTCTGCCTGGTGATCGTCCGAAGATGGCGTGAAAATGAAAATATTTATGCCTGCGGGGGAGCGGCCGGTGGGATCAGCGCTATATATCTTTTCTGGGAAAAGCTCCGGTTTATACCGGGAGATATGGAGTTGATCCAGATTGGAGGAATCATCCTGATCCTTTTGGGGTTTATGGTATGGGAATATAGAAAATATGTGTTAAGTATGGGGGAGGTATGGATATGGAGCTAAAGGTGGACCGATTAACGAAACAATATGGGGCAAAGATCGCCGTGGACCGTATCACCGTAACATTAACTGCCGGGGTGACCGGACTCCTCGGGGCTAATGGTGCGGGAAAGACAACGCTGATGCGGATGCTTTGCGGCATATTAAAGCCGACCAGCGGCTCTGCTGCTTTTGACGGGCTGGATGTGTCCACAGAGGAGTACCGGGACATTTTAGGGTATCTACCCCAGGATTTTGGGTATTATCCCAATTTCACAGGGATGGATTTCATGCTTTATATGTCCGCGCTAAAAGGGCTGGACAAGACCTCGGCAAAGAATAAAAGCAGTGAGCTTATGGAAATGGTGGGCCTTAAGGAAAATGCCAAAAAGAAGATCAAAACCTATTCCGGTGGCATGAAACAGCGTCTTGGTATCGCCCAGGCCCTTTTAAATGAGCCTAAAGTGCTGATCCTGGATGAGCCTACCGCAGGTCTTGATCCAAAGGAGCGGGTGCGCTTCAGAGACCTGATCGCAAGGATCGGACAGGAGAATGTCGTGCTTTTGTCAACCCACATTGTGTCTGATGTGGAGCACATTGCAGGACGTATCCTTATGGTAAGAGATGGCCAACTGATTTATGACGGGCATCCCCAAGATTGCGGGCAGGATCTGGAGCACTTTTATTTAGATCTGTTCAGGGAGGGATGAGCATGAAAGCATTTGCCGCTATTTATGGCTTTGAACTTAAAAAAATCCTTAGAAAGAAATACATTCTCATCCTTCTGGCCATTATGGTGGGAGCTGTCATTTATATGAATATTTTTCCTCTGTTTGAAACTGTGGATGTGGCTTATGTAGATGAAAGTAAAGGTTTTGTTTTTGAAACCGTAAGCCGGTATGAGGAAATACAACTGGATCGCCGCTTTGCTAAAGAGGATTCAGGAAAGCTTTTAGATAATGCCGCAGCACAGCCAATGCGGGAAATGAACCGCAAGTATCAGGAAATTTATAATACATATGAGCCTGAGCTTTCATGCGTTCTTAAAAATCATTATCTTGTATTTACCAGTCTGGCCAATTTAACGGTGAATCCTATGGCGGAGAAGGTTCCCCATATTGCAGACTTCGCCTATATGTGTATGAAGCAAAGGCAGGTCCGTGAATATATAAATCAATCCCTGACCAATGAGGAAAAGGCTTACTGGGACGAAAAGCGTGGAAAAATAGATATACCATTTACCCTGGAATATTCGGAAGGATATACGGAGATATTAGAAAAGGCGTTCTGGCTGAATATGATGAGCTTTGTTTTTGCCCTTATTGCATTATGTGCGATCTTTTCCGAGGATTACGGATACCATGTCCGCCCTATATTGATCTGCGCGAAATACGGACATTGGCCCCAAAACCTGGCAAAGCTGGCTGCCGGAGAAACCGTGGCCGCCGGAGGCGTCCTGGTTTTATTTGGACTTACATGTCTGATCCAGTTTTTTGTCCATGGCACGGACGGGTTTGGAACGCCGATCCAGATGCTGTCCATAAGCTTTTTATGCGAAAGCAGCTGGCCGATTACCGGGGGCGAGGCCCTTTGGCTGTTCGTGGGGATCAGTATGCTTCTGGCCCTGTTTGCAGGGGCGGCTGCCATGTTTTTGTCAAAGCTGTTTCGCAAGGCAGTTCCTGCATTGGCTCTGCCCATGGGGCTGTTAATGCTTTCCCTGGTATTTAGCGAGCGTTTTTATGGCGGGCTATGGTCACAGATCAGCAGCTATTTTCCCATCCACAGGCTTTCAGTAGATTTTCTAAAAGATGAGCATCTGGTCATGGTGGGCGGCGTTATGCTGGACTGTGTCTCTGTGACTATTGTGATTTATGCCGGCCTGACGGTGATCTTTTTGGCCCTGTGCATTTGTCTGTGTCACAGACAATGGACAGATCGGAAATAAGGGGGTGAAACATATGGGAACCCTTTATATATTTGAACTGAGAAAAATTTTTCAACAAAAAATCGTCCTTTTTGCCATCCTGGCAGGCAGCATTTCCATAATTTTTCTAAATGTATCCGGTCTTTTTGGGGAGGGGTATTACTATGTTTATCAAGCGGCTGATCACAGTGTGGAACGGGAAACCATGCCAATGGCTCAGTTGGAGATCATGAGGCGGGACTATTTGGTCCAATTTTCCGGACAGGTTTTAGATGAGTCGCTGATGGATATGCTGAAAGAAAACTATGGGGACAGTGAGACCGGGACGATCCAATGGAATCTGAATGAATATTCTCCATTTTTATATTTAAATGTCCATGAAGACCGGGAAAATGCTTCGGCCCAGGCATTTTATAAACAGAGACTGACCGGCTTTTCAAAAGATTCAGGGAGCGAAGATCTTTCAGAGACTGAGCTGGAATACTGGCAGGATAAGGCCGGGAAGCTGGGGCCCATCGTCCTGGATTATGCCGGAGGATGGCAGACGGCCGGGAATAATTTCGGCTTTTTATCCTTAGTGACCATATTTATTGTGACGGTCGGGCTATGCCGGGAATTTTCCCGGGAATATACCTACCGGACAAATGCTGTGATCAAGACCAGCGTTCTGGGAAGAAAAACAGTATTTTATGCCAGGATACTGGCAGGCATAAGTTTTTGCGTTGGAATAGCCCTGGTTTTGTTTGGAATCCACATCGTATCCTGCGGGGTTATTTATGGTTGGTCAGGATTTTTCACGCCTCTCCAGCTTTGGTCAGAGGGAAGTTCCAGTGCGCTGGATCTTTCCATCGGCGGCTTTATTCTTATCCTTCTGGCTCTTTTGATCCTTGGCGCCGGGATGACGGGGACTTTTGTAATGTTCCTGTCAGAAAGCACCCGCAGTCCCATATTAGCTATGCTCCTGCCATTTGTATTTTCGGCCCTTGTATTTTTAGAAGTTTTTCACGGGAAAGGGCGGATAGTGGAACAGATTGCCAGATATATCCCGGTATGGCGTGCCAGCAAAAATACCCTGGAGGATGACTGGCTTGTAATCCTGGGCAGCGTAAAGCTTAATGGCATCCAGGCCAGCTTTATCTTTTACACAGGGATACTTTTGGGGTTTGTACGGGTGTGCCGGGGATTTTATGGGAGGAACCCTTAGTGCGATAGCTCCTCTTTCATAAATTTATTCTCCCGATTGCGGATATAGGTTGGAATTTGGCAGCGATCATGATATAATACCCGCATAAGGCAGCGCTTTTACCGCGCCGCAAATTTTGAGAGGAGTTTTGTATTCTATGAAGAAAGTGATCAAAAGCCTGATCGTTACATTGATCTTTGCTCTGGCGGCATTTTATTTTGCATTGCCGGCGATCAATTTAAAGTCCAGGGAATTTTATTTGTATGTGATCGCAGTGATCGCGGTCTACCTGATCGCGTCTTATCTTTTCGGACTGAGTCAGTCCCACAGTTATGAGCATTTTAAAAATGTACGTTTCAGCAGTATGCGTTTTCGGGGGATGAAGCTGAGTACGAAGATCCTTGGGGGCATTATTGTATTGGCTGTGGCAGTGCTCCTTGTGGGCAGTCTGATTTCCAGTGAATTTTTACATGCCAAGCGCTATCAGCAGCTCATGCCTGTGGAAAGCCGGGAATTTTCCCAGGACATCAGTCAGATTTCTTTACGGGATGTGCCTGTAGTGGACAGAGACAGTGCGATACGTCTTGGTGACCGGAAACTGGGGGAACTGGTGGATCTTGTGTCTCAGTTTGAAGTGGATGAAAGCTCTTATTCCTATACACAGATCAATTATAATGGTGTGCCTACCCGTGTGGCGCCTTTGCGTTACGGGGATATTATTAAATGGTTTAACAACCAGTCCGATGGTCTGCCGGGGTATATTTCTGTGGACATGACCACCCAGACGGTTTCCCTTGTCCAGCTGGATCAGGGGATGAAGTATTCGCCGGGAGAGTATTTTTTCAGAAATCTGGACCGGCATCTCCGTCTGAATTATCCTACTCTGATCTTTGATGAGTATCGCTTCGAGGTGGATGATGAAGGAAATCCTTACTGGATCTGTCCGGTCATTGACTATACTATCGGATTATTTGGCGGTATGGATATTTGCGGTGTAGTCCTTGTAGATGCATGTACAGGAGAAAGCCAGTATATGGATATTGCAGATGTTCCTACATGGGTGGATCAGGCATATTCCTCCGATATTGTGATCCAGCAGATCGATTATTGGGGCAAGTACCGCAATGGCTTTTTAAATACTATTTTCGGACAGCAGGACGTATGCGTTACCTCCGGCGGCTATAATTATCTGGCACTGGATGATGATGTATGGGTCTACACCGGCCTTACATCTTCGGGAAATGATGCTTCAAATATCGGCTTTGTCCTGGTAAACATGCGGACAAAAGAAGCTAGAAATTATACCGTATCCGGAGCTACAGAGTATTCGGCCATGTCCTCGGCAGAAGGCCAGGTACAGCATTTGTCCTATGTGGCCACATTCCCTATTTTGCTGAATATCGGTAATCAGCCCACGTATTTCCTTTCTTTAAAGGATAATGCAGGACTTGTAAAAATGTTTGCCTTTGTAAATGTAGAACGGTATCAGCTGGTGGCTACCGGAGATACCTTAAATGAGGCTTATACAGAGTATCTTAAGCTTTTAGCGGAAAATACCCAGATCGATTCTTCGGCTTTAACATCCACAGAAGGAGTGATCCAGTATATTTCTTCTGCAGTGAGGGATGGAAATACCTTCTATTATATAGAGCTTGAAGATTCCGATCAGGTTTATGTGGCCTCCATACAGACTGCGGAGATCCTTGCAGTGCTCCGGCCGGGAGATACGGTCCGTGTAGGGTATGTGCCAACGGAAGATGAATTTGTTGACATTAGCGAGATCACCCGGACGGCAAAAGGTAACAGTTCAGCAAGCTGAGCTGTAATCGGAAAAAAGCTTGCAGCCTTAAAAAAGATAGTATATAATGATTAAGCGTTAATAATGAAAGAATAACGGAGCGTGGAGGCATTTGTTGTGTTTCCACGCTCCGGTGCGGCTATAAGGGACGGCCAGGATGAAGGAAATCTTTTATGGATACCGAATATGGCCTTCAAAACGGCCAGGAAGGAGAATATGTAAGAATGAGTAAGGTGAGGACACGTTTTGCACCCAGTCCTACAGGACGGATGCATGTTGGAAATCTGCGTACAGCATTGTATGCCTATTTAATTGCAAAGCATGAAGGCGGCGACTTTTTGCTGCGTATTGAGGATACCGATCAGGAGCGCTATGTGGAAGGCGCAGTCGATATTATTTACCGTACCCTGGAAAAGACAGGGCTTATCCATGATGAAGGTCCGGACAAGGACGGCGGCTGCGGACCTTATGTTCAGAGTCAGCGTCAGGCAGAGGGGATTTATTTAAAATACGCAAAAATGCTTGTGGAAAAGGGCGAAGCCTATTATTGTTTTTGTGACAAAGAACGCCTGGAATCTTTAAAACAGGAGATTGCGGGCAAGGAGATTATTGTTTATGACAAGCACTGTCTCCATTTGTCCAAAGAAGAAGTGGAAGCAAAGCTGGCTGCCGGTGTGCCTTATGTTATCCGCCAGAATAATCCTACAACAGGGACAACCACATTCCATGATGAGATTTACGGCGATATTACAGTAGATAATTCTGAACTGGACGATATGATCCTGATCAAGTCAGACGGTTATCCCACCTACAATTTTGCCAATGTTGTAGACGATCATCTTATGGGGATCACCCATGTGGTCCGGGGAAATGAATACCTTTCTTCATCACCTAAGTATAACCGTTTATATGAGGCTTTTGGCTGGGAAGTGCCGGTGTACGTTCACTGTCCTCTGATCACCAATGAAGAACATAAAAAACTGAGTAAGAGAAGCGGACATTCCTCCTATGAGGATCTGCTGGATCAGGGATTTATTTCCGAAGCCATTGTAAATTATGTGGCTCTTCTGGGATGGTGCCCCCAGGACAACCGGGAGATTTTCTCTCTTGAAGAACTGGTAAAAGTGTTTGATTACCATCATATGAGCAAGACCCCGTCAGTGTTTGATATGACTAAGCTGAAGTGGATGAATGGGGAATATATGAAGGCCATGGATTTTGATAAGTTTTATGAAATGGCTGAGCCTTATATTAAGGAGATCATTAAGAAAGATCTGGATCTGCGCAAAATCGCAGCTCTGGTAAAAACAAGGATTGAAGTATTTCCGGATATTTACGGCCATATTGATTTCTTTGAAGAGCTTCCGGATTATGATGTATCCATGTACACCCATAAAAAGAGCAAGACAAACACAGAAAGTTCGTTAAATGTACTGAAAGCCCTGGTGCCTGTGATCCAGGCTCAGGAGGATTTTTCCAATGCTGCTTTGTATGATATGCTGGTAGCTTTTGCCCAGGAAAATGGTTATAAAAATGCCTATGTGATGTGGCCGGTGCGTACCGCCGTATCCGGCAAGCAGATGACACCGGGAGGAGCAACAGAAATCATGGAAATCCTTGGAAAAGAGGAATCTCTTGCCCGGATCCAAAAAGGTATTGCCATGTTGGAAAGTGCCATGGACAGCCATGAGCTTTAATCCGGCCCAGCAGGAAGCGATCTGCCATGTAGATGGTCCGGCGATGATTCTGGCCGGCCCGGGATCTGGAAAGACGACTGTGATCACCCAAAGAGTACGTTATCTGATTGAAGAAGCCGGAGTTCATCCGGCTTCTGTTCTTGTAGTCACCTTTACAAAGGCAGCGGCTGTGGAGATGAAAAACCGCTTCCTAAATCTGTGTCAGGGAGAGAATTCCCCTGTCAGCTTTGGCACCTTTCACAGCATCTTTTTTGCCATATTAAAGGCAGCCTATAATTACAGTGCAGGGGATATTATCACAGAAAGCCGCCGGATGGACCTGTTTCGCCAGATCGTAGATGAGATGGATCTGGAGATTGATGATGCGGCGGACTTTATTGCCGGAGTTGCCGGGGAGGTAAGTCTTGTTAAAGGAGAAAATATCCGGCCGGAGCATTATTATTCGGTGAATTGTCCGGAGGATGTTTTTCGGGATATTTATGCTGCCTATAACCGGAAACTTCGGGAAAGCCGCCAGATTGATTTTGATGACATGCTTTTGTTTACTTTGGAATTGTTTCAGAAGCGCAAGGACATTCTTTCGGCATGGCAGAAGCGTTTTAAATATATTTTAATTGATGAGTTCCAGGATATTAACCGGGTTCAGTATGAGATCATCCGTATGCTGGCCGCACCGGAAAATAACCTGTTTATTGTTGGAGATGACGATCAGTCTATTTACCGGTTCCGTGGAGCAAAGCCGGAGATCATGCTGGGATTTACAAAGGACTATCCTCAGGCAAAGACCATTATCCTGGATGTAAATTACCGATGTACCCAGGAAATCGTGGAGAGTTCCCAGCGGGTCATAAAAAATAATAAAGCCCGGTTTGAGAAGAACCTTAGGGCCTTCCATGAGGGCGGTGATCCTGTGGATGTTAAGGTTTTCCAAAATACAGGGGAAGAGTATGATACGTTGATTAAAGAAATATATCAGTATCATACAAAGGAGCAGCAGCCTTTAAAAAATATTGCCGTCCTTTACCGGACCAATACCGGGGCCCGCCAGCTGGTGGCTAAGCTGATGGAGTATAATGTTCCATTTCGGATGAGGGATTCTGTGCCCAATCTGTTTGAGCACTGGATCGCAAAAGATATTTTTGCCTATATTAAAGCTGCGCTGGGCCAGGGTGAGCGCAGCGATTATCTTCGTCTCATGAATCGCCCCAAACGCTACATTTCCCGCCAGATGCTTTCATCCAAAGTATCCCTGGAAGAGATACGGCAGCGGTATAAGGGAAAAGAGTGGGTTCAGGAACGGATCGACCGGCTGATCTATGATCTGAACAGTCTTAAGGATATGGCCCCATTTGCGGCGGTCAACTATATCCGCTATGCTATTGGCTATGACCGATTCCTTATAGAGTATGCCAGGGACCGGAGGTTGAAAGAAGAGGATCTTTTAGAGGTAGCCTCAGATCTTTTGGACAGTGCGGCAGATTATAAAACCTATGAGGAATGGTTTGCATATATCCGGGAATATGGAGAAAAGCTTTTGCAGCAAAGCCGCCGCAGAGAAAAGGAAACCGCAGACGGGGTAATCCTTTCTACCATGCACAGCGCCAAAGGCCTGGAGTATGACCGGGTATTTATCATTGATGCCAATGAAGGGGTAACACCCCACAAAAAGGCGGTGATGGAAGCGGATGTGGAGGAAGAACGGCGCATGTTTTATGTGGCTATGACCCGGGCAAAGAAAAAGCTGTACATTTATTTTACGAAAGAAAGATACCATAAGCCTGCATCCATGTCCCGGTTTGTGGGAGAACTGCTGGCAGACCGCTCTTTATTTGTCAAAGGGGCCCGGGTCGTCCATAAAACCTACGGCCAGGGAACTATTATGAATATTACAGAAACGGCTGTGACGATTTTATTTGTACGGTCCGGGGAAATGAAAACATTAAACCTGTCTTTCTGCATTTCCAACGGACTGCTAAAGCTTTGCGGGGCCTGAGGCGTGAACTGTTTGGGCAGGTCCGGTCGTTTACGGGCACACTGCAGGTGCGTGATTCAGGAGAGGTAACAGTTCAGCCTGCTGAAATGTAAATATGCTTGCATTTTCCATGGGTATCTGTTAAAGTCAATAGTGTAGGAAAGGTCACAGTTTTGTCCCTGTTTCCGGGATGGCAGTGATGCCGCCGGGCAGGGAAAAACAGGTTGCTGTTCCCCGTGGACGGTAACGAAAAATCTAAGAAATGAGAGGTAAAGTTCATGAGTGAAGATACTCGGGGCAAAGGAACTGCCCAGGAATCAGAAGATGATGAGGATGAAGCTACGGTTACATTAACCCTTGATGATGGCTCTGAGCTGGAGTGCGCTGTTTTATCCATTTTCCCGGCAGGGGAAAACCAGTATATTGCTCTGATCCCCTTAGATCAGGAAGACAGCGAGGATGGGGATGTTTATCTGTACCGCTTCCAGGAATTTGAAAACGGCGAGATCCAGCTGGATAATATTCTGGATGATGATGAGTATGAGCTGGTTTCAGATGCCTTTGATGAACTTCTGGATAGTGAAGAATTTGACGAAATGTTCGGTGATGAAGACTGAACTTAAAGGTCATCAATAACACCAGGGAGCCGGATTTTTCCGGCTCCTTTGTGTTTTAGGGGATGTTTCGATACATACTGTATACCTTTACGGAAAATGATTCATTTCCCGGCATACGCCCGGTAAGGATTTCCTTTACGGCAAAGCCGAAACTTTCATAAAGACTTTTAGCCGGAAGATTGCCGTACAGGACTTCTATATAAGAAAGATTGTTTTCTGTTTCCAGGGCATTAGCCACAAGAGCCCGGCTGCTGAAGCTGTAAATAGGATCGTTGTATAAAAAAGGAGAGAAAAATATGTTTTGTACAAATTGCGGTGCGCCCATAGATGACGATGGAAAATTCTGTCCGGTATGCGGTGCTCCAGTGGAAGAAAATGAAACACCTGTACAGATGGAGAAAAAGGGGAAAATCGGTATACTGATCGGATGTATTGGGGCAGGTATAGTCCTGGCGGTGGGGATCAGCCTTTTTGCTGCATGGCGATTTGGAATGTTTGGAGGAAACCATCACCGGACCTCTGGCATTAATGGTGGGATCCGGGAAAGCATCGGGGAAAGCTACAGCTCTGAAAGTCCGGTTGACACCGAAAGTATTGCCCCGGAAGATACTCAGGAGGCGTCTCAGGAACAGACTCAGGAAACCGATCAAAGCCAGTCCCAGGAGCAGACCCAGACGGAAAATCAGGAACAAACCCAGGAAACCCTGGCAGCGGATTTTGAATTTTCTGATGAAAAATGGAGTGAGCTGTCCTGTGCAGGCGCTCAGGTGATCATGTCTTATAAAACATCTTTAGATTCCGGTGAGCTTTTAGATGGCGCAGGGCTGGATGAAAGCGTTTATGCGTCCCTTAATGTTTCCGGCACGGCAGCAGATGGTACGGCCCCGGGAGAACTGCGCCTTTTTGCCAGCCGTGTAGAGGATAACATGGTAATTACAGATACAGAATTGATTGTATCCAATGGAAGCGGCGTATATTCTGATGGTCTGTACCGGGTATGGTGGAGGCCTGACCAAAAAAGCCGTCTGGGGTATACGATTGCCCGGATCCAAAGCATTCCCCAGGCATCTCCTCAGGTTACAGGGGTGGAAGCTTCATCCACCCTTCCCACAAACGAATGGGAGGGTAAGTATCAGGCGTCTAATATTTTAGACAGGGATCTGACAACCGCCTGGGTTGAAGGCGCTTCAGGCTATGGTATCGGAGAAAGCATACAAATGAATTTTGACAGTACCCAGGCCCTTCACGGGCTTCGGATTGCCGGAGGTTACCGCAAGACCCAGGCCACGTATACGGAAAATGCCCGGGTGACTGCCTACAGACTGGAATTTTCCGATGGCACATCCATGGATGTGGTTATGGGAAGTTATCCTGCTGACGGAAAGACCATTGATTCTCCTATAGGAGTTAATGGCTGGGAAACAGCCCTGGCTCCGGAAGGAAGAGATTGGGCTCATATATGGCCCGGCCTGGATTTTATATCTTTCGGGCGAGAGGTGATGACAGATTATGTGCGGATCACCATACTTGACGTAGAACCGGGAACACTGTATGAGGATACCTGTATCACAGAAGTTGAAGTTTATTAAAAATTTGGCAGAAATTTGTTCAGTTACACCCCAAAACGCAATTTTCTTCCTGGCAGCCGAAGTGGCAAAATATCCGGTAAATGTGAAAAAGAACTGTCTTTTTTAGCTGGTGTATGCTATAATAGCTCTATAAATTTGTAAAATGATAAAAATGTGATGTGATGAAGTGATAAAGAAAACCGGCGGCGGATACATATCCGGTCCGGAAAGACGATTGGTTTGCTTCGGTTACAGGATTAGAGTGATGAAATGAAAGATATTTTACAAATGGCAGAGCAGATCCGCCAGCAGATCATTGCTGACCGCAGGTATCTTCACCAGCACCCGGAGATCGGCATGGATCTCCCTCAAACCTGCGCTTATGTGAAAAAACGTTTGGATGAGATGCATATTCCATGGCAGGACCGGATCCAGCCGGTTCCTGAGAAAGTCACCAGGGATTTTATAGAAGCAGGGTTTCCGAAGATGGAACGAGCGACAGGGGTAACTGCCCTGATCGGCCATGGGAAGCCCTGTATTCTTTTGCGGGCAGATATAGACGCTCTTCCCATAGCAGAGGACAATGACCTTTCCTTTAGGTCTGAAAATGGCTGCAGCCATATGTGCGGCCACGACAGCCACGGGGCCATGCTTCTTGGGGCTGCTGCGCTTTTAAAATCCATGGAATCAGAACTTTGCGGGACGGTAAAGCTTTTGTTTCAGCCGGGAGAAGAGACCGGAGCCGGGGCAAGATATATGGTGGAAAACGGCATTTTAGAAAATCCTCATGTAGACGCGGCATTAGGGATCCATATTCACGGAAACAAGCCGGAGGGGCAGGTGACCTACAGTAAAGGTGTTAATTCTGCCTCATTAGATACATTTATTGTAAATATCCGGGGAAAAGGGGGCCACAGCTCCGCACCCCATGAATGTGTCGACCCTTTAATGATTATGAATCAGCTTTATCAGGCGGTCAATCTGCTGGCTGCCAGGGAGGTCGATCCTGAGGCCATGGTGGCACTGACCTGCGGCGTAGCTAAGGGTGGAACTGCGGTCAATATTATTCCTGAGACTGCCCAGCTCCAGATCGGTGTGCGGACTTTGGATGTAAAGTCCAGAAAACATCTCCTTGAACGGATCCCTCAGATTATTGATGCTTATGTGAAGGCCTGGAGGGGTGATTATGAGCTGACCTGTTTTCATACACCGAATACATACAGTGATGATGAATTTTGCGATGCCCTTCTTCCTTATATCCGTGAAGTGGTCGGACCGGATAATGTGATAGCAGCACCGCCGATGAAGGCGACGGAAGATTTTGGCTATATTACAGAGCAGGTGCCTGGAATGTATTTAAGCTTAGGGGATGGTGAGGCGGATTGGGCCCCTATGCATAACCCCAGGATGATGCTGAAGGAGGAGGCTTTTGCCAAAGGGGCGGCTATCTATGCCAACTGCGCTGCAGAATGGTTAAGGCTCCAGGCTAAAAACAGTCCAAAATCCCAAAACGATAAAAACATCCCAAATGTTGAAAACGGCGGAAACTTAAATCCGGGACAGGAGGAAATCAAAAATGAGCGAACATAAAACAAAACGGGGTTTTAAGCTGCCCCATGTGTATATTATCCTTTTATTCATGATGCTGTTAGTCGTCATCCTATCCTGGATTATTCCCAGCGGCGCTTATGAGCGTGTGTTGGATGAAGCCACCGGACGGGAGATCATTAATCCGGATCATTTTTCTTATGTGGAACAAACCGCTCCCATTACCTTTATGAATTTCTTTGAAGCGATTTATAATGGATTTGTCAGCGGCGCCAGTATTATGGGCACACTGTTTATTTGCTCCGGGATCATTTATATCCTGGAGGTGAGCGGAGCCTTTGGGGCAGGAATACAAAAAATCCTTAAACATATGAAAGGCAAAGAGTTTTCGGTTGTTGTGATCTTTTACACTATTTTTGTGATCTTTGGTGTCCTTGGCTACGGTGAGGCTGCCTACCCCTTTTATCCTTTGGCTGTAACTATCGGTCTTGCCCTGGGCTATGACCGGGTAGTGGGTACGGGTATGGCCATTGTAGGAAGTACCGTAGGCTTTACCTGCGGTATGATGAATATGTTTACCACCGGCGTAGCCCAGCAGCTTGTAGGTCTGCCGTTGTTTTCCGGCATGGGGATGCGGGCCGTGGGTCTTGCTGTGTTTTATGTGATCGGATTTTTCGGACTGTTTTTTTATTGCCGCAAGATTCGCAGGAATCCGGAAAAAAGTATTGTCAAAGATGAATATCTCAATCAAAAAACAGAGGATTTTGAGGAAAATGAACAGGCCATGACCCTGCCCAGGATTTTAGGCTTGTTAAGTTTTGTGGCAGTGATCATCATACAGGGGGTGGGCGCTGTCGGCTTTGGATGGTCATTTCCCCAGATCGCGGCGCTCTATGTGATCTTTGGCTGTGTATTGGCTGTAATCTTCCGCATTGGCCCAAGCCGTGTGTGTAATATTTTTACGCAGGGCGCAACTCGGGTTTTTGGCGCCGCCTTTGCTATCGGTCTGGCTAATGCAGTTGTCACCTTAATGAACCAGGCGCAGATTTTAGATACACTGGTGTACGGTATGTCCGGCTTTTTAAATGGCAAGAGTGTTATTTTAACGCTGCTTATTATCTATATTTTTGTGACCATTTTTAACTTTTTCGTAGTGTCTGGAAGCGGAAAGGCAGTGATCGTCATGCCCATACTTCAGCCTTTAGGGCGGATTTTAAATATTAACCAGCAGGTTTTAGTGCTGACCTATCAGTATGGAGATGGCATTACCAACAGTTTTTGGCCGGGAAGCGCCATGGTGGCTCTGTCTATGTGCGGGCTTGGCTACGGGGAATGGCTCCGTTTTGCTGGAAGATTTATACGTCCATGATCGGGGCGGCCTTTGTCCTGATCATTATTGCCAATGCGATTGGCTATGGACCATTTTAATGTGACAGAGGTGAAAAATTGTGAAAGCAATGGATATTTTATATGAGCTTGTCCAGGTGCGCAGTGATACAGGATCTGCCCTGGAAAAAGCCCTTGGAGAGAAAATTTATGATATGATCCGCAATGCTCCGTTTTTTAAAGCACATCCGGATTATTGCGGTATGGATACTTTTGGGGATTTTCTGGACCGTCCGGTGGTGTGGGCCTTAAAGCCCGGAAAATCAAAAAAGACAGTGCTTTTGTCCGGTCACTATGATGCTGTGGAAATTGAATGTTACGGGCCTTTTAAGGATTATGCCACAGATCCGGACCGGTTAAAAGAAAAGCTTTTACAGGCAGACTTGGAAAAGGATGGGGAAAAAGACCGGGACTTTTTGGCGGATCTTCATGATGACAGATGGATGTTTGGCCGGGGCTGCGCAGATATGAAAGGCGGACTGGCAGTGGCCATGGAAATTCTTTTAGAGGATGAAACCCCGGATAATACCCTTTTGTTTGTGGCCGTTCATGACGAAGAAAATATTTCTGCCGGGATGCGCTCTGCTATGCCTTTGATCCGCCGCATCCAAAAGAAATATGACCTGGATTTTCGCCTGTGTCTGATCGGTGAACCTCAGGTCAATGATCCTGAAACGTCATCTCATGTCAATATGTATGCCGGCGGCGCCGGAAAAGTGCTTCCGCTGATACTGGCCAAAGGCTGTCTCTCCCACAGTGCTCAGTCTATGGAAGGCTTAAACGCATCTTATATGATTTCCGAGGTGGTCCGTGAAATTGAAATGAACACAGACTATATATCCAGTGACTATGGCATTGCCGTACAGCCTCCTACAGTCCTTTGGCAGCGGGATCTTAAAACTGCTTACGATGTGTCCCTGGTAGAGTACGGAGCCGCGGCTGTGAATGTTTTATTCCTGGAAAGTGTTTCTCCGGACCAGCTTATGGAAAAGGTGGAGTTTTCCTGTAAAACGGCAATGGAACGGGTTTCCAAGCGATACGCTCAGGCCTTTTCAAGGACAGCGGCAATGGGGGCTGTAGATGAAAAACTGTTTAAGGATTTTCATCCTTCTGTGCTGCGTCTGGAGCAGGTGATTGCTATGGCCAGGGAACGGGAAAAAAATTTTGACACTGAGGAGGAGGCATTTAACAAGGCGCTGGCCTTAAAGATCCAAAAAGGGGAAATGACTTTGATTTCAGCCAGCGTGGCATATATGCAGCATATGACAGAGAAAAGCGGAATTAAGGATCCGGTAGTTGTCATTGGCATTGCCCCGCCATATTATCCGGCTGTGACCAGCTGCCGCCTAAAAGACGGGCTTGGAAATCTGGAGAGCCTTTATGCACAGGCTGCAGCCGAGAACGGACTGACCGGAAGCATTGCGCCCTATTTTGCGGGAATGGGGGATATTAGCTATATGATGTGTTCGGACGCCCGGGGACAGCGGCGTTTAATGAATAATCTGACCCTGCCGTCCAGTATTTATGATATTCCCTTTGAGGATATACAGGCTCTTTCTATGCCTTCGTTTTGGATGGGGCCAAGATCTAAAAATCTCCATCAGTGGAAGGAAAGGGTGTACAAACCGGATATTGAAACAGTCCTTCCTTCGATGATGCGGTATTTAATAAAAAATATTTGAAAGAGGTGTTTGTATGGGTTTTGTAATGCCGGAATATAAAGAACCTGATTTTGACCAGGAATTTTTAAAAAATGCGCCGGATGCGGTGATGGTGCCTGTGGAAAAGGATTTTGTGGCTCCGGACAATTATCATGCCACGACGATTT
Source organism: Candidatus Scybalocola faecavium (assembly GCA_018713145.1). Lineage (GTDB taxonomy): Bacteria > Bacillota > Clostridia > Lachnospirales > Lachnospiraceae > Catenibacillus > Catenibacillus faecavium. The sequence continues at coordinate 7,780 of DVFP01000001.1, read as the reverse complement.
TTCCGGAATATTTTAAGGTGGATGGTCAGTGGATCCTGGCCCGGGAAAGCCGCATGGATTGTGTGGCGGTGTACCGCCAGGGGGAGATCCAGGTGGTGGAGTTTCGAAATCTGAAAAAAGGAGATATGGTATTTGTAGGACGCAGCGAGGATGCCAGTGAGGGGATTTATGTTTATCCTTACGGCTTTGGGGGCGGCCATCAGCAGGAAAATAAAGACACCTTTGCTTTTCGGGTGCTCCGTTCCAGGGAAACGGCCTATTCTAAAGATTATGATGAGCTGTATGAACTGTTAAAATATGAAAAAGCCCATGGGGGCAATATTTTGTGGGTCATGGGGCCGGCCTGTGCTTTTGACGCGGATTCAAGAAATGCCTTTGCAGCTTTAGTGCGCGCAGGATATGTCCAGGGATTAATGGCCGGCAATGCCCTGGCGACCCACGACCTGGAGGCAGCTTATCTGAGAACCGCTTTAGGCCAGGATGTTTATACCCAGGAGAGTATGCCTAACGGCCATTATAACCATATTGATACCCTGAACAAAGTGCGGGGCTGCGGCTCTATCGAAAATTTTGTAAAAGAAGGCTATGCTGAAAACGGAATTATGTATGAGTGTGTCAAAAATAAGGTGCCCTTTGTTTTAGTAGGTTCCATCCGGGATGACGGGCCGCTGCCGGAAGTGTACGGAAATGTTTATGAAGGTCAGAACGCTATGCGCAGTCTGGTGCGAAAAGCCACTACTGTCATCTGTATGGCCTCGGCCCTTCATACCATTGCTACAGGAAACATGACCCCATCTTTTCGAGAGGTGGATGGAAAGATCCGGCCTTTGTATTTCTTCTCTGTAGATATTTCAGAATTTGCCGTAAACAAGTTAAGAGATCGGGGCAGCCTTTCCGTAAAGACCTTTGTGACCAATGTTCAGGACTTTATCGTTCATGTGCGCAACGGACTGGATCTTGGGGAATGACAGATTAAGCGGCTGTATTTTGTGAACAGTTGGGATTATAGAGCGGTTCTGCTAGGCAGAGCCGCTTTTATATGTTAAAATATGTATGATACCCTATAAATGAACTTCAAAGGAGGCCGGACAGTCATGAGAAAGGAAGCGTCTTTAGATCTGTGGCGTGAGCTTTATCAGGTGACAGATGAGATAAAAAAAGCAAAGCCGTGGGAAGCTCTTTTTGATACAGAGCTTTTATGCATCCAGCCAAAGGATGAAGAGGAGCCGATATTTGTCAGCATTATGGGACGGGCCGGACAGTGCTTTGGCTACAGCGTTTATGAAGGAATGTCCGGATTGGCGGATTTTGATATGATCGCTACCGTAGAAGAAACCGGTCTGCCCAAAGATTATGTGATGTTTGAACAAAATTCGCTGTGCTGCTTTTGGGGCGATCGGGAAGATGTGCCGCCTATGCAGAAGAAAAATATTACAGCACTGGGCCTAAAATACCGGGGACGGGGCCAGTGGCCTTATTTTGAGTCCTATAAGCGCAGATATATTCCATATACCCCTGATGAGCGGGAGGTGAAGCTGCTGCTTGTTGCAGGCCGACAGATCCTGATCCTTGTGGAAGAGATGCTTGCCGGAACTTTGCGGGCAAATTTTGACGCTGGGGATGCCCTGTGGCGGATCTGTGATAAGAAAACCGGGGAATGGCACAGCGATGTGGCGCCTCAGCCTTATAAGCAGAAAGAATACCCCATGCTGGATCTTCAGGATGAGGTGCTTAAAAAGCGCCTTCAGCGCCGGCCCATGATCGACACATGCGTGATCATGGAATTTGCCTATTTAAATGCCCCGGTAAAGGATGATAAGGAAGACCGTCCGGTCAATCCCCTTGTCTTTATGGCAGTGGATGAGGATGAAGAGCTGATTATTTCTATGAATCTGCTAAACAGCGGTGAAAAAGAGGAAGAGGTGGCCCTGGGTTTTTTCGTCAATTATGTCCTTCAGTACGGCCGCCCGGCGGCGATCCGCGCCCGCAATCCCTGGATCCTTACGGCCCTGGAAAAGATGTGCGATGACTGTGATGTGGAAATGTATGAGGACGGTATGGAAATGATCGATATGCTGATCGCAGATCTGAGGGCTAGGATGCGGTAAAATGCCCCTTTGCCGGCGGGAACCGACATCCTTGGAAGAACCGTCATCGCCGTAAGAGCCGGCGCTGCCGCAAAAGCAGGCGCGGCAGTGATTGTTCCCACGCCTGCCTGTTAGCGCCCCCTTTCATGATAAGAAAATTATTTTTCACTTCTAAATGCAAAGAAAATTTATTTACATTTTACAATTCCATGAAACTAAATTTTACATTCCTCCGGTATATTAAAGATGTTCAAGAAAAGCAACCTGAAACCTGTGAGAAAATCATCCGGTTTCAGGCGTGTCCGATGAAGGAGGAATTTTACAATGGAGACAACGAAAAAGCAAACAGCAGCCCAGTCTCAGAAGCTGATGGTCTTTGTGCTGACTATGGCCCTGTACGGACTGGCAACACTTTTTACCGAGCTTATCCCAAGCTTTCAGGTAGGTATCGTGGAATTTTCTGTGGAGTATTTCTTATTTATCCCTTTAACCCTGGCAATGCTTTTTGATCCTATGTCCGTGGCCCTTGGAGCAGCCACGGGAGAGCTTGTGTTCTCAGAGATCATGCTGGGGCAGTTTGGCGGCCTGGGAGAACTTGAAAAATTTATTACCGTAACGATCGGCGTATATATTGCCGGAAGAATGGTGACAGACCCTTCTAAAAGAAAGAGAGTTGCCGTGGCAGCTATGAGCGGTGTGGTGATCCAGCAGTTTTTAGGGACTGTGGTGGATATTTTAAAAGTTCAGTTCGCGGTTAGTGATTTTGAAGCTGTGGCCGGACTGCCGGAAAGCGTATTTGCCACAGAAGGCTTTGCTTTCCTTAATGATGTGCTGTTTTCAGGAATTTTATTCTGTCTGCTGCCCACCATGTTCTTAGTTCCCAAGCTGTATGGAAAGATCGAGCCTTTGCTGGGTATGTCTCCCCGGACAAAAGAAACATCTCTGGGCTCCATCAGTCCCAAAGTGATCCTTGGCTGTGTCATCGCCTTTGCTGTGGCTGTCTGTTCAGAAATGCTGGCTGAAAGCGGCATGGCTCTTATTGACTGGGAGGCCGGATGGGCTGAAAGCACCACAGCTCTTACTGGAGGAATGATCGTGGCCGCGGTGGTGGCGATCATCGTCCTTATTGTAATGAAGAAAAACGCTGAGCGCAAGACAGATGAGGAAGTGGCCTGACTATGAATGTGATCGAGATCCAGGATCTGACCTTTTCCTATCCCGGCGCGAAAAAGCCTACACTTAAAAATATCAGCCTGACTGTAGAGCAGGGAGACTTCCTGGCCGTTGTTGGAAACAACGGCTGCGGGAAGTCTACTCTGTGTAAGGCGATGAATGGTCTGATCCCTAACTTTATTACCGGGGAATTTCATGGCAAAGTACTTGCCGGAGGCTTAGATACAGCCCAAACAGACGTAGGAACGCTGGCCTGTAAGGTAGGCTATGTGTACCAGGATTTTGAAAATCAGATCGTGCGTCCGACCGTGTTAGATGACGCGTCCTATGCCTGTATGAATTACGCTATGAAAGATTATATCAGCAGGGGAATGGATGCCTTAAAAAAATGTGGCCTTGAAGGCCAGGAAAAAGATTATATCTGGCAGCTTTCCGGAGGCCAGACCCATCTTTTGGCTCTTGCGGGGGCAGTGTCCCTCCAGCCGGATGTGCTGATCCTTGATGAGCCTATCGCCCAGCTCGATCCGGGCCATGCGGACCGGATCTATGAGGTGTTAAAGGACTTAAATGAAAACTATGGAAAGACCATTATTGTCATTGAGCATCATACAGAATATATCGCGGATTACTGCAAGCATGTCCTGCTTTTAAAGGATGGAAATGTGGCCTGGAAGCTTCCTGTGGATGAGGCCCTGCGCCATGTGAAAGACCTTACATCCTGTAATATTTTTCCGCCTCAGGTCACCCGGGCGGCCTATGAGCTGAAACGGCGCCGGGTGCTGCCTTTGACAACAACACTGCCGACCACAGTATCCCAGGGCATGGAGATTTTTAAGTCCCTGTCTTATGATCCAGCCGCTGAGGCAAAGAGGGATCCGGAAGGAACCGGAAATGAAAAGGCGGCAGAGTTTAAGGATCTGTTCCTGTCTTACCGCAGCGTCAAAGGAGAGCCCCATAAGGTATTCGACCATTTGAACCTGACCATCCATAAAGGAGATAAGATTGCCCTGATCGGCTCCAATGGGGCGGGAAAGTCTACGCTGATGAAGCTGCTCATCGGCCTGCTTAAAGGGAGCAGCGGGGAAGTGGATGTGTTTGGCCAGCCGGTACGGTCTGTTAAGCGGGATGTGCTGTCCCGTCAGGTTTCCCTGGTGTATCAAAACCCGGAGGAAATGTTTATTAAAGATTCTATTGAAGGAGATATTGCCTATGCCATGCAGGTTCGGGGAATCAAAGACTGGCAGGAGCGGACCCGGAAGCTTTTAGATCAGTTTCATCTCACGGAGCTTCGGTCAAGGGACGGGCGGCTTTTATCGGGCGGACAGATGCGCCGGGCAAGTCTGGCCATCGGCATTGCCCTGGATCCTAAGATCCTGCTTTTAGATGAGCCTACAGCCAATCTGGATATTGCGACCCGGAGAGAAATCCTGAAAACTCTGGAAACGATGAAGAATATGACAGATACAGTGATGATCGCGACCCATGACATGCAGCTTGTATGTGAGTGGGCGAAGCGGATCATTGTCTTATATAACGGCAGGGTGATTGCCGACGGCACAAGGGATGAGATTTTTGGAAATGAACAGGTCCGCCGCCTTACCGGTATACGGCCGCCGGAAATTTTTGATATGGGCAGGGCTTTGGACCCAAGAGCCTACTGTTATACTATTGATGCTTTTGTTGATCAGTTTGGAGGAATGAAAAATGGCTGGAATGACCAGGAAGCTTTCGGATAATATTCTGGATAAGTTTTCCATGGATTTTCTAAGAAACCAGGTTTTAAAAAATGCCTATGGCAATGATGATACAGTGATCGCCAAAATGGATCCCAGAGTGCTTATTGCCTGGTATCTGTTTTTTGGAATCGTACCCTGGTTTGCCCAGGATATGATCTTTTTGCTCATGTCCTTTATAATCGTTGTGGTGACGACCCTTTTGGCCCGGGTAGCGGGTCTTGTGCTGGCTCTGTTTATCCTGGGGGTATTTTCCCAGACCGGGTATCTGCTCATTGCAACCTTGATTTTTGGAGGAAACGCCTCCGCTATTGTGCCTTTGCTTACCTTAACCTTAAAAGTAGCCACCATCTCGCTGGCATCCATTACAGTGTTTTCCGGTCTGGATCCGGACCGCTTGGCCAATGGACTCATGTGGTATAAATGTCCGGAGCGGCTGTCATTTTCCATTTCCTATGCTTACCGGATGCTGCCTATGCTTATGGAAGAGTTTCAGAACGTGCTTTTATCCTACCGGATGCGGGGAAATCCGCCGGATCACACAACATTTTTTGGAAAGATCAAATATCTGATCTACCAGGTTAAGATCATTATCCATGCCTTTTATCCCCTTATGCTGAATACGGCAAAGCGCTCTCGGACTACTGTGGAGGCGCTGGAAATTAAAGGCTATCGGTACGCGGCTGTGAATAAAGAAGTAAAAAAGATGAAATTAGCTTCCCTGAAAGTCACATATAATGATATGATATTTCTGGCAGTTTCCTTTTTATGTGTATCCATCAGCCTGTTTTTGACAAATGTTTTATGACACCAGATCACGAAGCGGTGGGAAATCTGCGGTATCATAAAGTCAAAAGGAAATTTTAATATGGAAGGAAGAACGATAAAACATGTATATAGATTTTCATACTCATGGAAAGCTGGCAAAGAAACTTCCCTTTTCAACAGTATATACAGACTGGCTTTTTTCAGAGGCCAAAGGGGCAGGGCTTGATGCCTTGTGCCTGACAGAGCATTTTAATACTCTTCAATTTGAAGATCTGTACCGCTATCTTTTAGATTCCGGGGACCTGCAGGGGGATGCTATTATCCTTAAAAACGGCCTTAAGATCTTCCCTGGTATGGAAACGGATATTAAAGAAGGGGGCCACATTCTGTCCATTGGCCCGGCGGAGGCGATCCTGGAATTAAACGCCAGACTTAAGCCGTATATGAAAAAGGATAGTTTCCTTCCCTTTGCCCGTCTTATGGATCTTTTTGATGAGTACCCGGTGATCGTAGGCGGCGGTCATCCCTTCCGGGAAGGGGGACATATTCCCCAGCTTCCAAAGGAACAGCTTAAACGGCTGCATTTCCTTGATCTTAACGGGAAGGATGTAGCCTATGACTGTGAGGGGACTCAGGAGAAAACAAGAGCCCTTGGAAATACCCTGGGGATTCCTGTAGTGGCCGGCAGCGACACTCATCAGGCTGTCCAGTACGGGTGTATAAAAAATAATTTTGAAAAAGACTGCTTTGATGTAAAAACTTTATATGGGGAAATGCTCCAGGGAAATTATAATATTGAGATTCTTCCTGAGGTGGCCTTCCATGTGCGCACAGCAGGGCTTTTGAAGCGTTCCCTGAAGGAGATCCACGCCCTTGGGGGAGATTACGTGTCTGTTCTTGTGGCAGGCGAAGCATGATCGGGGGCAAATTTTTATTTGGCCCAAACATCATTTTATGGCAGGAGATGAAAATATGGCATTGGATTTATTGCCTGTGGAAAATGAGTTTACTAAGGCAGATGAACAGATCCTGGAATTTATTTCCAGTCATCCCGATGAGTTTTTATTTATGAACATCGGACAGCTGGCCCGGCATCTGGGACTGTCGGACGCTACGGTTTCCCGGTTTGCCCGCCATGTAGGCTGCAGGGATTTTAAAGAATTAAAAACAAAAGTTATGGAAGAGCAGAACCACCGGGCAACTCCGGCGGCAAAGGTGGCCCGCACTTTGCTTAAAGATGAGGATTTCGGCCTGGGAAGCTGGCTGGAATATCAGCAGCAGTGTCTTCAAAGGACACGGGAGCATCTGGATGAGGACATTTTTAATAAGGCGGCGGACAGTATTCTTCAGGCAAAGCGTATTTTTATTCACGCTAAAAGCGCCTCTGCTGCCCTGGGCCAGCTTCTTTTGTTCCGGCTGCGCCGCCTTGGACTTAATGTAACCCTCCTGCCCTCCGGCGGATCGGAAATCTGGGAGGGCCTTGCTTTGGCCGGGCCGGAGGATCTGATGATCATGTTCAGCTTTTCAAAGGTTTCCAGAGAAGGACAGAAGATTTTAGCTTACGGCCGGGACGCCGGGTATAAAACCCTGGCTTTTACAAGCCGCCTTTATGTGCCGGCCAATCAGCGGGCAGACGTAAATTTGTATGTTTACCGGGGCGAAGAAAATGAGTTTCACTCCATGGCTGCTCCGGCGGCAGTGGTAGACGCCCTTACAGTGGCCCTGACCCAGCGCATGGGAACCGACTCGGCCCAGCGTCTGGCGCGGCTTCATGAGCTAAAAAAGCAGTATGAGTAAAATATTTGTTGGAATTTACATGGGATGTCAGAAAAATAGACAGCTCAAAATATAGGCCGATGTGGCTCATAGGGGTCACATCGGCCTATGATATTATGGACTTTAGTCTGTTTTGCCAATTGGAGTTTTTCATTGATCTGAAAAATGGAAATTGGCAAAACATACAACCACCCGCTATGCGGGTGCGCAACAGAGGTTATACACAAAAATTACCTTTCCTGC
>DVFP01000007.1 GCA_018713145.1 Candidatus Scybalocola faecavium | reverse complement strand
GCTCCCGGATAATATCGCAAAATGCCACGATCTCACACTTATCTGACTGGGATGTGAGGGCAGGGAAATGTTTCTGATTGGCAATACCGCCGCACCCGATGACTGCTACCTGTAATTTTCCGTTTTTCATTTTTAAATCCTCCTTAAACCTATAAAATTAACAGTGCTCTTTTTCCGGAACTTTAAAGCGCCTTTCCATAGTTTTATTATAAGATTTCATGGAAAATCAGGCTTCTCTCTATATTCATAATTTTACTCATTTATTTCATTTTCTTTATCCCAACAAAAAGCAGCGCAACAAATGCAATACATTTGTTGCGCTACTCCTCATAAATATGAATCAAAATAACATCATAAATGCCAAGCTTCTCATGTATTTCTAAAACCCCCTGCTTCGGTGTCTGTTTTATCATATGGATCCTGGGGAAGCAAATCTGACGGATATATTTAATCTCCTGACTTGACAAAGAATCATCAAAATCAAATTTCTTCCATTCCCACAACAGGCTCCCATCCCGTGGACTTATAATCCGCCGCTTGACTACATATTGTCCTTCTTCGATTGGCATCAGACTAATCCGGACTTCTATAGGAACATCATTTTCATAAATCCGTTCCAGTTTTCTGGGATCATCCGCATGGTCATCAACTAAACCAAAGTCCCATTTTAAAGATTGAAAGTTAAAACACAAAATATAATAGTCTTTTTGTCCAGTTTTTGTCACCAGATAGTGCTCACCTTTGGCAACAAGCTCTTCCCCCAAGCTGTTTAGAAACTGAAACGCATAGTAAACCGGTTTACATATGGTGTTTTTCGTCAACAGACCATTCCCTCCATTAGCCACACCGCCCACATCATAATAGCTGCTGACCCAATCAGAGGCCATCCATACCCCCGTCATATCCACCATTTCCCAAAGTGCGGCCAGTTTACTTAAAAAATAAGCCCCCCGATAACAACTGTCATTTAAGTAATTTCGGCTTGACAAGGTGTTATTCCATTCTGACACATAGAGCCGGGTAACCATTCCTGTCTTTTGAATCATTTGGCGGACTCTGGTGACCTCCTCCAGTTCAAAGTTTGGATCCCAAGATTTCCGATAGGATATTTCACCATTTTTTTCTTCTGTAATATAGGGAAACAACAATATAGAGACAAAATCCGGAACACATCCGCTGTCTTTACACCGCTGAAGAAAATTTTCCATAAATCCCTGTGGAAAATGAGGGATCCCCATAGGACCTCCAACCTGAGCCTCTGGAAGCTGAGCCTTTACTGTTTTATACAGAAACAGGTATGTATTAAAAAAATCGTAGTTTTCTTCCCGATAGCATTGGGCCTTATGATGCACATCATAAGATATTTCAAAAATCCACTGCTGTGCTTTTTCCTTACCATATCGTTTAACAATATGGTGGATAAAATCAAAAACAAGCGCTTCCCAAGCTTCCCGCGACTGAAATTCAAAACATTCCTCCCCATAATAAACATGGTTTTCCAAATCTTTTACAGCGGTCTTTGGACGGATTCCAAAATCAAGAAACGGTATCAGTCCATGCTGGTCAAGAAGATCTAAGACAATATCCAGCTGGTCATAGTTGTAATTTCCAATATGAATACCATCAGTAACCATCATTTGCCGTGAAAACAGGTTCCATATACGGACATATTGAACCCCCAGATTTTCCGCCAAATAAATTACATGATATTGAGTATTCGCCATAAGAAGGGAATTGGCCGAACCCACATTAACCATCTGATTCCATACTTTCTTATAATGCTCTCCCCGACTCACATCTGCTTTCACATCGCAGATCCGATCCTGTCCTCCGGATTCTTCAAATATCCCTTTAAGTTTTTCTACCAGGCCATCCTCTAAATGATCCTTGTCCTGCTTTTGTGCCTTGTTCTTTTTCCGGTATTCTGTAGGGGACATAGCATAAGTCTCCTTAAACAACCTATTAAATACAGACATATTGGAAAATCCGCTATCCACAGCAATCCGGGTAATACTGTCCTGGGTATACAAAAGCTTTTGAAGAACATGACGCAGCCGGATCTGATTAACATAGTCCGCAAAATACATGCCTGTCTGCTTTTTAAAGAAACGGGAAAGCGTTGACGGCGAAGTATAAAGCTGCTCTGCCAACTCCGCCAAACTAATGCTTCCTGAAAAATTCTGGTGGATATAACGAAGAATCCTTTGAAGACGTTCACTGTTTTTGGCAGCTGTTTTTTCTGTGCCATCCACCTTATCTTCCAGATAATCTTCACAAAGGCAGGCAAGCAGCTTATATAGCAGAGAGCGTTCACGGAACACATTTTTTCTCTCCTGACGGATATATTCCCGGATAATTTCCTGAAAGATCCCCCGTATCTGACCATAGGACCGGCTTCTGTCCGTCTTACTGTTGCACATGAAAAACAGATTTTTTTCACTGCCGTACAAAGAAGCCAGAAGATCTGCAGAATAATTTACAATACACACTGCAGAACCTGCACCGCCATTAATCTGGTAAACAACTCCGGAATTAATTACCGCAACATCATTTTTTCTCAGATCATAATCTATATCCATCAGATGCAGCTGTACATTTCCAAATATCACATAAAGGACCACAGTATCACCTGAAAAATGGGCTTTTTCCTTTAATTCCTGCTGTACTGTATAATTCATAAATCCATATGTTTCCATAGCTATCACCTTTGACCTCGATCCAGAATACCCTCTTATTGTCTTTATCACGACCGGAACTGTTATCATTTTTGTCCATATAATCTTAAAACGTATTATATCGGTATTTTACAGGGAAAGCAAGGGGCAGTAAACCTGTAAATATGGACAATGATTCAAGTGTGCTCAAAAATACTGCAATCCGCTTTTTTCCATTGCCTTTCAGCATACTTGCAGCTATACTAGTCTTAAAAATACACATGGCGGCCAATCTTTTATTGTAGTAGGGGTATGAACTATAAATATATTGTAATAGGATGTGAAATCATGATTGAAAAAGACTCTCCGACAGATTTAGTCTGCCAATATATCCAAAAAGAATACAACAGCCTGCCGGAACATTTGTGGATCCATTTTCCAAATTATACGGTCTTCCGGCACCGGGACAATCAAAAATGGTTCGCCCTGATCATGGATATTCCAAGAGAAAAACTGGGTATCCCAGGGACAGATATTGTCCATATCCTTAATTTAAAGATCAGCGATCCTATGCTCCGGGATATGCTTCTTTCCCAGAAGGGATATTTTCCAGGTTATCATTTTGGTCATGGAAACTGGATCTCTGTTTTGCTGGACGGCAGTGTGTCCCTGGAAGAAATCCATGGGCTGATCCATGAAAGCTACATGGCCACCGCCTCAAGAGAGACAAAAGAACAGATCCGGCCTCCTAAGAACTGGCTGATCCCTGCCAATCCCAAGGTATTTGATATTGAACACGCCTTTGACCACACGGACACCCTGACCTGGCATCAGATCCGCGGGGTAAAAACCGGGGACACGATCTTTATTTATGTTACTGCCCCGGTAGCTGCGGTTTTGTTTCAGTGCAGCGTTATCTCCGCCCCGTCCCCTGGAATCTCAGTCTCCAGCAACACGGGGATTAAAGGAAATGAACCGGTCTGTCTGAAATTTGAACACCGTTTTTTGCCGGAGCAATTTCCTCTAAGCCGCCTGCAGGAAGATTATGGGGTCTATTCTGTAAGAGGGCCAAGAGGTATGCCGGAAGCGCTGGCACGGGATATGAAAAATTTGTAGGGTTTTGTAATCCAAAAACTTTCTGATTGGGGGATAAATCCCCCCAATCACACACGAAAAAATGATACTTAATCAACTATCCTGTTCATGATTTTCATCCAGTGTTTTTAGATATTGTTCAACCATTGCCACCACTTCTTTAGCAGTTTCCAACTGTTCCTTTGCGTCCTCTATGGATACAATATAGAAATCATCGTAGTCGCTGGCATGACGTACTTCCTGTGCCCTGCTGATTTTTCTGCCGATTTCTTTCGGGAACACACCTGTATGAACACAATCCTTATTAAAATTTCCAATTACCTGTGCATGCTGTTTATATGCTTTAAATTCCAATGCAAGACATGCTGAAATTGCTCTGAAAATGGCATAATATGCTCTATTATTTGAGGATCTGTAATATCCTCCCTTAAAATTCATCTCTGCTGCTTCCAAATCATCTCTTGCCACATTGATCCTATGCCAGGCCAATTCCCTGGCTCCGCCAATATCATCCAAATTATGCTGCATACAATTCTACCCCTTCATTTTTAACATTGTTATAAAAAGGATATGCTCTGACCCATTTATTAAAATGATCCAGATTCTTCACAATAGGCATAATCTCTAAATCATTGTCGAAATTATAATCAAAAGTCAGGTCAGAAAGCATATGCCCCTTACTTCTTATCTCAGCATCTGATAAATCTACCAAAATCATAATATCAATATCTGAATCCTGTCTGAAATCACCTCTTGCATAAGAACCATATAATATTACTGTTCTCAGCTTTTCTCCGTAAATTTTGTGCACATCTTCCACATATTCTTTTAATACCTTAATTAAAATCTGAGACATATTCTCCCTCCTTCCCATTATTTTTCTAACTATAGTATATCCATTATGCAGAGTAAAATCAACCAACTTTATGCTTCCACAGGGGTTTAGCCGCAAACTTATCATGCAGGTCAGCTTAGATTGGCCTGACGCTGTGCGTACTCTTGCTGCAGTTCTTCTCTGGGCTTGATTTTTTGCTTTACCTGAAAGTTCCTTTTCTGAATAGGAAACGCCTAAAACCTTTTCCGCAAGCAAACGAAACAGGTCCGGCTGCTCCCATCCAATGGAACGAAAGGGGGCATCTGCGGAAAAAAGATAATAATTACATGCATAGCAAAGCATCGTATAGAGCTCCCACAACAGTTTTGTCCCCCGCTGATAGTAAGGCATATCCGGGCGAAGATTTTCTATATATTTGATATACTTTTTCACCACTTTCCTATCCTCCGCATAAGATAAATCAGCACGATCCAGGAGGATATATATGACAAAAAAATTTTGCGCATTTTTATGCGTCCTTGCCCTTTTCGCCAGTGTCCTGTCCGGCTGCGCCAAGGATGACAGCGGCCTGACAAAAGTCACCTTAAATGAAGTGGCTCATTCCATTTTTTATGCGCCTATGTATGTGGCCATTGAAAAAGGCTATTTTGAGGAAGAAGGCATTGACCTGACTTTAGTGAATGGCAACGGTGCTGACAACGTTATGACAGCTCTTATTGCAGGAGAGGCAGATATTGGTTTCATGGGTTCTGAGGCCAGCATTTATGTATACCAGGAAGGCTCACAAAACTATGCTGTTAATTTTGCCCAGCTGACCCAGAGAGCCGGAAATTTCCTTGTAGGCCGGGAACCTGATGATGATTTTACCTGGGAGGATTTAAAAGGCACTACTGTTCTTGGCGGCCGGGCCGGCGGTATGCCCCAGATGATCTTTGAGTATATTTTAAAGCAAAACGGTATTGACCCCCAAAAGGATCTGACCATTATCCAAAACATCGACTTTGGAGTAACGGCAGAAGCCTTTGCCTCCGGCACTGCCGATTACACCGTGGAATTTGAGCCCTTTGCCACCTCCCTGGAGCAGTCGGGAAATGGCTATGTTCTGGCATCCCTTGGGGTTGACAGCGGCTATGTGCCCTACACCTGCTTCTGCGCCCTTGAAAGCTATATGGAAGATCATCCCGATGTGATCCAGGGCTTTACCAATGCCATCCAAAAAGGCATTAACTATGTGGCCGGACACACCCCGGAGGAAATCGCCCAGGTCATTGCCCCGCAATTTGCAGAGACAGACTTTGACGCTTTAGTGACCATTGTTGAACGGTACTATGAACAGGACACATGGAAAACCGATGTCATTTTTACAGAGGAAGCTTTTAACCTGCTCCAGGATATTTTAGACGAAGCCGGAGAGCTGTCCCAACGGGTGGATTATGATGTACTTGTAAACACAGAGTTTGCGCAGAAGGCTAAGGAAGATAATTAATTTTTATTGACAAGGGAGCTTATGTCCTTTAAGATAAATATAGCACTCTTTCCGGCAAGCCGCGAGATCGCCCACAGTCAGTTGGAAAAAACTGCCCCAGGGATAGTTCTTTCAGCAAGCCGGAAACACTATCGCTGTTTATTTTCAGCGCCATTAATCACAGAAACGATCACTGAGCTTAAAGGTCATTCCTGAAAGCAAAGATTTTTGATCCTATAACGCCAGGATTGTCCTGTTGTCTTACAGCAGCGTCCATGGCCTAATCCATCAACTAAAATTTTTTATCATAGGATCTTTTATATATCTTGCTTTTTATGCCTGTACCTTTTCGCCGGTACAGGCATTTTTACTGTGACCGCTGACTGTGACCACTTGCTGTGACCACTTAACGAAGCCAAGCCGCCAGGCGCAGACCGAACCTAGTGGAGGGATGTTACCCCTGCACCTGGCAAGACGCTGCCGTCCCTGTGCCGGCGTCATAAAAGTTTTTATGGAGGTTATTTATTTTGGAAACGCAACCATCACGTATTGCCGTCATCGGCATTATTGTGGAGGATCCCCAATCTGTAGAAAAGCTTAATGCCATCCTCCACAACTACAGTAAATACATCCTTGGCCGCATGGGCATCCCCTACCGGGAAAAAAATATGTCCATTATCAGCATTGTCATGGATGCTCCGGCCAATGAGATCAGCGCTCTTTCCGGAAAGCTGGGGATGCTGCCTAATGTAAGCACAAAAACCCTTTACTCAAAGATTACATCCACTGTGCCGGAGGATCACGACCTATGACAGATGAAAAAAATCAAGGGACCTTATGGGCTTCCGCCAAAACATCAGAGCTTTCACCCCCGTATCATCCGCTGATCCGGGAACTGGCGGCTGAAAAAAATCTCCCAGAAGATTCCATGAAATCCCTGCTGACCCACCTTTTTTCTCCGGAAGCTGAAAAAGACCGGCAGTTTCTTTATGAAAATGCCCGAAAGACGGCCAATGAAACCTTTGGAAACAAAGTTTATCTAAGGGGACTGATTGAATTTACCAACTACTGCCGCAATGACTGCTACTACTGCGGCATCCGGGCAGGAAACAAAAAAGCTTCACGATACCGGCTTACCCGGGAGGAGATTCTTGAGTGCTGTCATGAAGGACATGACCTGGGCCTTCACACCTTTGTGCTCCAGGGCGGGGAGGACATGGCCTATTCTCCTCAGGATGTGGCAGATCTGGTTTCGTCCATAAAAGCTACCTTCCCGGACTGTGCGGTCACACTCTCCATCGGAGAACGGAGCCATGAGGACTATTTGCTCTGGTATGAAGCCGGGGCGGACCGGTACCTGCTGCGCCATGAAACCGCAGATGAAGCTCATTACCACAGGCTTCATCCAAAGAACTTAAGCCTTAAGCACCGGATGGACTGTCTCTATGATCTAAAGTCCATCGGCTATCAGACCGGGGCCGGATTTATGGTTGGATCCCCCGGTCAGACTATAGATACCCTTTTGGAGGATCTTGCTTTTTTAAAAAAGCTTAAGCCGGAAATGATCGGCATCGGCCCATTTATCCCTCACAAGGATACCCCCTTTGCCCGGGAAGCAGCCGGATCTATGACTCAGACCCTTGTGCTTTTATCCATTTTGCGGCTGATGCATCCAAAGGCCCTGCTTCCATCCACGACAGCTTTAAGTACCATTGCGGAAAACGGACGGGAGCTGGGGATTTTAGCTGGGGGAAATGTTGTCATGCCCAACCTGTCACCTGGCAGCGTCCGAAAAAAGTACATGCTATATAATAACAAGCGCTCCGATGGCAGCGAAGCCGCCCAGCATATTGACGAGCTGGCCCGGCGGTTTGAAGCCATTGGCTATACCATTGATTTCGGTCGGGGCGATGCCCCTTCCCATACATTATAAAAAAGGAGTGAATCATATGTATACTTATAATCCAAAATCCATGGTCGCTGAGGAATTTATCAACGACGAAGAGATCCAGGACACCCTGGACTATGCAAAGAAAAACAAAGATAACCGTCAGCTTATTGACCAGATCCTGGAAAAGGCAAAAGCCATGAAAGGTATCTCCCACAGAGAGGCTGCCGTACTTCTGGAATGTGATCTGGAAGATGAAGTTCAAAAAATGTTCACCCTGGCTAAAGAGATCAAGCAGCGTTTTTACGGCAATCGTATCGTTATGTTTGCTCCGTTGTATCTGTCTAACTACTGTATCAACGGATGTACATACTGTCCATACCATATGAAAAATAAACACATTGCCAGAAAGAAACTGACTCAGGAAGAGATCCGTCAGGAAGTGATCGCCCTCCAGGATATGGGCCACAAGCGTCTGGCCCTGGAGGCTGGCGAGGATCCTAAAATGAATCCTTTAGAGTACATTTTGGAAAGTATCCATACCATTTATTCCATTAAACATAAAAACGGGGCCATCCGTCGGGTGAATGTCAATATTGCCGCAACTACAGTGGAAAATTACAGAAAACTGAAGGAAGCCGGTATCGGTACTTATATCCTTTTCCAGGAAACCTACAATAAAAACAGCTATCTTGAGCTTCATCCCACCGGTCCAAAGCATGACTATGCTTACCATACAGAAGCCATGGACCGGGCCATGGAAGGGGGCATCGACGATGTGGGCTGCGGCGTGCTTTTCGGCCTGAACATGTATAAATACGATTTTGTGGGCCTGCTCATGCATGCAGAACATCTGGAAGCAGTATGGAATGTTGGGCCTCACACCATTAGCGTTCCAAGAATCTGCCCGGCAGATGACATTGATCCTTCCACGTTCTCCAATGCTGTGCCAGACGAGCTTTTCGAAAAAATCGTTGCCCTGATCCGCATCGCCGTACCTTATACCGGAATGATCATTTCCACAAGAGAGTCCAAGCGTATGCGTGAAAAGGTGTTAAGCCTTGGCATTTCCCAGATCAGCGGCGGTTCCAGCACCAGTGTCGGCGGCTATGTAGAGCCTGAGCCGGAAGAAGAAAATTCCGCCCAGTTTGATATTTCCGATTCCAGAACACTGGATGAAGTTGTCCGCTGGCTGGCTGAAATGGGACATATTCCAAGCTTCTGCACCGCCTGCTATCGGGAAGGCCGCACTGGCGACCGGTTTATGAGCCTTCTTAAATCCGGACAGATCGTCAACTGCTGCCAGCCAAATGCCATCCTAACTTTTAAGGAATATTTGGAGGACTATGCTTCACCGGAAACAAAAGCCGTAGGCGAGAAGCTTATTGAGCAGGAACTCCTTCATATCGGAAGTGACAAGGTCCGGGATATTACCCGTCAGCGTCTTGACTTGATCGCTTCCGGTCAGAGAGATTTCCGTTTCTAAGATTTAACGTTTTTACCAGCGTCCTAGGGCACTTTTAAATATGGCACATAAAAAAAGGAGGAACCGTTACATGAGTTTAAATGACACCCCAAGAGCTAACCGACTCCACATTGGAATCTTTGGCAGCACAAACAGCGGAAAATCTTCCCTGATCAACGCCCTTACCGGACAGGACACTGCCCTGGTTTCGGAAATCGCCGGAACTACTACAGATCCGGTATATAAATCCATGGAGATCCACGGCATCGGGCCCTGCGTTTTTATTGACACTGCCGGCTTTGATGATACGGGAAGCTTAGGCGCTATGCGCATTGAGCGTACCCGGGAAGCAATGAAAAAAACCGATATTGCTCTCATGGTTTTTTCCACAGCCCCAGATGCCACGGAACTTGCCTGGGTTAAAGATCTTTCCGAGGATAAAATTCCCGTTATCCCTGTTCTTAATCTTCGGACAGACCAGACGGTCTGTCCCAAAGATCCCACACTCTCCCAGGAGGCAGTTGTCAAGGCGATCCAGGAAGGCACCGGCATAGAACCAGTGATCGTTAATGCGAAAACCGCAGAAGGGATCCCTGCTCTCAGGCAGGCGATAATCCGTGCTCTGCCTTCAGACTATGAGGCTCAAAGTATTACGGGAAATCTGGCAAAGCAGGGGGATGTTGTCCTTCTTGTTATGCCTCAGGATATTCAGGCTCCCAAAGGCCGTCTGATCCTGCCCCAGGTTCAGACCATACGCGAACTCTTAGATAAAAAATGCAGTGTTTTAAGCTGTACAACGGATATGCTGGAACCTACGCTGGCAGTTTTAAAAGATGCGCCGGATCTGATCATTACAGATTCCCAGGTATTTAAAACCGTCTATGAGAAGAAACCGGAAAAGAGCCGTCTAACTTCCTTTTCCGTGCTGTTTGCCGGGTATAAAGGAGATATTGACTACTTTGCGGAAAGCGTCCGGGCCATTGATGCTTTAACGCCGACATCAAAGGTGCTCATTGCCGAGGCCTGTACTCATGCGCCTTTAGCTGAAGATATTGGCCGTGAAAAAATACCTGCTATGCTGAGGAAAAAAATAGGACCCGCTTTGACTGTAGATGTTGTCTCCGGTCCGGATTTTCCAAAGGATCTGTCCCCGTATGATCTGATCATCCACTGCGGTGCCTGTATGTTTAATCGGAAATACGTCCTTTCCCGGATAGAGGAAGCCAAGGCATTCCATGTGCCTATGACCAACTACGGCATTACTATTGCTTATCTTTCCGGGATTCTTGATAAGATTGATTTAAAGGCATAATCGTCTATCGGCAGAGAAAATTTCAGTACCGGACCAGCGCAATGCCTGTAAAATGGATTTGGCACTGCGCAGCATACACTGCCAGGCGCCCATATAAAAATGCCCATGGAAAACACTTTAAGTTTTCCATGGGCATCCTTTTTCATCACTTTTCCGGATCCGTCATCACTTCATCATTATGATCTAAAATCTTCTTCAGTTCATCCATAAAAGTATTTACGTCTTTAAACTCTCTGTACACCGAAGCAAAACGCACATAAGCCACCGGATCTAAAGACTTCAGCTTGTTCATAACGATTTCCCCGATGACGTTTACGCTGATCTCCCGATCCTCCCGATTAAAGATCTCTGTCTCAATTTCATCCACGAGTTTTCTGATCTGATCTGCCGAAATAGGACGCTTATGGCAGGAACGGACAATACCGGCTTCAATCTTCTGGCGGCTGTAAGGTTCCCGGTTATTATCCTTTTTAATAACGATCAGCGGAATCGTCTCCACCTTTTCATATGTAGTAAATCGTTTTCCACAAACCTCACACTGGCGTCTTCTGCGGATGGCACAATTATCATCCGCCGGCCTGGAATCGATTACTTTTGTATCATCTGCACTGCAATATGGGCATTTCATAAATTTATGTCCTCCTGGCGTCTACAAATCTTCCCTAACAGGCCAAAACACCTTTGGCCATTGGTTTTATATAAATATTATAAACAATTCCCATATTATGTCAACAAAATTTTTTACCGCATTTGCACATAATATACCTGCACACTTCCGGCAATTTAATTGGAAGAACTGTACTGTATGGTTTCTGTATTCACATCTACCAGAATAATATCTGCACCGATCTGGCGCACACAATTCCAGCCGATAATACACTCTGTTTCCCGTCCAAACAGCCCGCAAAACTTTCCCGGTCCGGGAATGATCAGCTGACATATTTTTCCGCAGCAGGGATCAAATTCAATATCTGCCACAAAACCAAGCCGCTGACAATCCCGCACATTAATCACTTCCTTTTGGCGCAGATCACAAAAACGCATCCAACTCCCCCTTAAATCATTCCCAGCCCTTTTATATATATTATGCCATAACTTTACGAAGGTACCGGAAAATTACTGTCTACGGCAATAGGATTTTTTATATCCGGATCATTTTCCCAAATTACACGGGAAAAATTCACGCCCCTGATTCAACCGTTACAGATTTTCCTCTATGCACAATATTTTTTTTGCGATATAATCATGGATATGTAAAGAAATAAAGAAGGTGAACCTAAATGAAATTCAGACCATGTATTGATATTCATAACGGCCGGGTAAAACAGATCGTAGGCGGAAGCCTGTCTGATAAAAATGACCAGGCAAGAGAAAATTTTGTCTCCGTAAAAGATGCCGCCTGGTATGCCGATCTTTACCGGCAGCAGGGACTGACCGGCGGCCATATGATCCTGTTAAATCCCTCATCCTCCCCCTATTATGAAGCTGATATAGACCAGGCCCGCCAGGCCCTTAAGGCATATCCCGGGGGCCTTCAGATCGGCGGGGGCATGAATGAGGATAATGCTTCCGGCTTTCTGGACTGGGGCGCATCCCATGTCATTGTTACTTCCTACTGTTTTAAGGACGGTCAGATCCATATGGATCGTTTAAAGTCCCTGAGCCGCAAAATCGGAAAGGAACATCTTGTCCTTGATCTAAGCTGCAGAAAAAAACCGGATCTTCCCCGGGATGACCGCTATTATATTGTTACTGACCGTTGGCAAAAATTTACTCAGGTGCCTATATGCGAAGAAACCTTTGCCATGCTGGAACCCTACTGCGATGAATTTCTCATCCATGCGGTAGATGTGGAAGGCAAATCTTCAGGAATTGAAAAAGAACTGATCCAGCGCCTGTGCACCCTCACCACCCTGCCCATTGCCTATGCCGGCGGCATCCATTCCATGGAAGATATAGATTCCATCCGCACCTTAAGCCAGGGCCGCATGGACTTTACCGTAGGAAGCGCCCTGGATCTTTTTGGCGGCACTCTGCCCTTTGATGCGCTCTGCCGCCTGAAAGCGTAAGCAAGGCTCTCCGGCAGAGGAAGCTGTTATGCGCTGTCCGGATCTCCTCCGCCTTTAGGTCCGCAGCGCCCCAGATGATCTTTTATTTTTCCGGGCTCAGATAATGACGCATGGTTTTTAAGGCATTCTTTTCAATCCGCGAAATCTGAGCCTGGGAAATCCCCAGTTCCTTTGCCACCTCCATTTGGGTCTTACCCTCATAAAAACGCATCCTTATAATACTCTGATCCCGATCTCCCAGCCGCTTCAATGCTTCATTAATGGCAAGGCTTTGAACCCAGCACTCTTCATCGTTCTTTTTATCGCTTACCTGATCCATAATGCAAAGAGCATCGCCGCCTTCTGTATATACAGGCTCATATAAGGATACCGGGCTTTGGATAGCGTCCATAGCAAACACAATATCCTCTTTATTAATACCGATCTCATCAGCGATTTCCATGATCGTAGGCTCCCGATTATTCTTTTTAATATAAGCCTCCTTAGCATAAATGGCCTTATAAGCGGTATCCCTTAGTGAACGGCTGACACGGATACTGTTGTTATCCCTGAGATACCGACGAATTTCCCCAATAATCATAGGACACGCATAAGTGGAAAACATAACCTGCTGACTCAGATCAAAATTATCAATGGCCTTGATCAGGCCGATACATCCAACCTGAAAAAGATCATCCACATTTTCGCTGCTGGCGGAAAACCGGCCGATCACACTGAGCACAAGCCGGAGATTTCCCTTAATAAAGGTCTCCCGGGCATCCATATCGCCTGCTTTTATACGCCGCATCAGCTCTTCCTTTTCCTCTTTTTTAAGCAAAGGAAGCCGGGCTGTATTC
The DNA here is from genome assembly GCA_018713145.1 of Candidatus Scybalocola faecavium. GTDB lineage: Bacteria > Bacillota > Clostridia > Lachnospirales > Lachnospiraceae > Catenibacillus > Catenibacillus faecavium. The sequence continues at coordinate 126,419 of DVFP01000007.1, read as the reverse complement.
ACGCCGCAAATCTCAACTTTATAACCTGCCATAGAAAAATCACCGACCCATTCTGTAGATTTAATGCTACATAAATCATGCTCATTTTCTGACGGGTTTATACGGCTTTCTCCATGGTTTCATTTTCCAGCTGGATCAGAGCAGGCTTTATAAATGGAGAATTTTAACGTTCACCATTCCACTCAAGGAAAGCATCCAAGCGGTCTACATCATGGAGCAATGCCGAAAGCTGAACAATAAAGAGATCTGCTTTTTCCTGTTCGGCAATCCTGGTTGCTAATTTATATACCCTTAAAGTGTGCCAATAGTCATGTCCACTGTACTCTTCTGAAAAATACGTTTTAGCATAATCCATTGCACTTTGAATAATCTTATCTTTCATAAACCTTTTCCTTCCCTGCCGCAAAAATACAATCAGCCCCTGTCAAACAGAGTTTCCCTTTGACAGGAGCTGGTCTATGGAACACGTTTTATCTTTGGTATAATATGAAAGTCCGGGCCTATGGCCGACTTCCATACATGGTACTGGCGTCCTTAGCGTATCATGTCAGTCAAAAAGATACGCTTCTAACGATTATAGGTTATACCCTGGCCCGGCTTTCCTGCGGACGATCCAAATGATACTCAGCAAGAAGCTTTTGTTGATAATCTTTGTCTGAAAGGGACCTTTTCAGGTCATCCAGACGATCATCCTCCATTAGCTTTGTATTTAAACGATTAATCTGATCCCGACTTTGATCCCAACCTTGATCCCAGCCTTGATCCCAGCCTTCGTCAAATAACATTTGACCCAGCCGTGTCATACGCATCACCTCTCTTAATCTTTCCAAATCCTTTGGGTCATTCATAAATTTTTCAGCAAAAGCATACAGCATGGCCAGCACTTTTTGAGGCGCTTCCCCCGGCTCGTCACGGATCAGCTGAGCTGCTTCCAGGATCCGTTCTGTTTTGGACTTTTTGCTTCCCATAACAGGCGTCATGGCCAACCCTGCCAGATCCTCCCGGGTCAATGGTTCCCCTTTTTCTTTCTTCCTTTTTAGCCGTTCCATCAGCTCATCCGCATCTTTCCTAATCATGGAAATGGGATGGACCCGGTATGTATTAATCCCGTAAGTTTCTTCATATACAGGTTTTTCAATATCCCCGGTAAAGATGACATAGGTAATAACGTCTTTTCCTGTCGTGTAATGAAACCATGCTTCATAAGCGTGGAAACGGCGTAGATCGTCAATACCGCCATCTGTAGACTGGAACTCAAAATGGAGGTAACGGTCCTTTTTTGTAAAAAATGTAAAATCCATATACATCTGAGTTAAAGCAAGGATAGGGATTTCTGTTGGCCCTATATCTGCGACCTGTTCCTGAATCCCAAGGAATGGCAAAATGTCTCTGGCAAAATATCCATGGACGGTTTTCATAATAATATCTTCATGATTTTTTCTGCTCACTAAGGCAATCGTTCCTTCCGCACAAGTTGTTTGCTATCTTTTGTACGTTGGGTCTTTAATGAGACCTATTGCCGCAAGCAGTACGGAGCAATCTGTGTCTCATGCCTATTTACCGGGCATCTTATGTATATTGCATATGTTCCTGAAAATAGTATAGCAAAATCCCCAAAAAAGCTCAAGTTATTCGACAAAAGTTCCAGTTCTGACGAACAAAATAGGTTGCTGTTCACACAGCCGCCAGGCGCACCACCATTACAAAAGACCTCCGGCTCCAACGAGCCAGAGGCCTTTATCTATCATCGATCTGTTTTACAGATACTGTGCAAGGATCTCCTCCCTGCAGTTTTCCATATTTGTTTCAAGAATGATCTTGCGCAGTCCCAGGATGCGTCCCGGGGATACGGAAAGCTCATCCACGCCCATGGCAAGGAACAGCTTTGTCAGCTCCGGATCTGCTCCCAACTCGCCGCAGATCCCCGTCCAGATGCCTTCTTTGTGGGAATTTTCCACAACCTTTGCGATCATCCGAAGAACGGCTTTGTGATGAGGATTATAAAAATCATCCAGCTTGTCATTCTGACGGTCAATGGCCAGAGTATACTGGGTCAGGTCATTGGTCCCGATACTGAAGAAATCCACTTCCTTTGCCAAAAGATCACTGATCATGACAGCAGCAGGTGTCTCAATCATGATCCCCTGCTCTACTTCCCCAAAAGCAATCTTCTGGAATGTAAGCTCTTCTTTAACCTCAGCCACAATCTCCTTAATCTTAAGGACCTCTTCCACAGAGGTGATCATCGGATACATGATCGCAATCTTTCCATAAGCACTTGCTCTGAAAATGGCACGAAGCTGAGTTTTAAAAATTTCCGGCTGAGTCAGGCAGATACGGATGGCTCGATAACCCATGGCCGGATTATCCTCCTTGCCCAGATTAAAATAATCCGCCTGCTTGTCTGCTCCAATATCCAAAGTACGGATAATCACCCGTTTTCCGGCCATTGTCTCAGCAACAGTCTTATAAACCTTAAACTGCTCTTCCTCTGTAGGAAATGTTTCTTTATCAAGATAGATAAACTCACTTCGAAACAGACCAATTCCTCCGGCATCATTTTGCATGACCATACCCAGATCCTTAATATCGCCAATATTCGCATACAGCATGATCTTCTGTCCGTCTAAAGTTACGTTTTCACGTCCCTTTAAGGTCTGGAGCAGGTTGCGCTTTTCAATATCCTCCTGGAGCTTTGCCTGCTTTTCCGCCAGCACTCCCTCATCCGGCTCAATATAAATCCGGCCCTCATAGCCATCAACAACAGCCATTTTTCCATCCACTGCTTTAAGATCAATATCCACACCAATAAGAGCCGGAATATTCATCGTTTTTGCCAGAATGGCCGTATGAGAATTTGTAGAACCATGGATGGTCACAAAGGCAAGCACCTTTTCTTTATCCAACTGGACGGTTTCACTGGGCGCCAAATCATCAGCGGCAATAATCACCGGTTCAGCAGTATGAAGGGCATCCTTGTGATTTCCGTGAAGGATTGTCAGCAGACGTTCAGAAACATCTTTCACATCTGCGGCACGCCCCCGCATATACTCATCATCCATAGAAGCAAAGATCATCTGGAAATTATCACTGGTCTCAGCCACAGCAAATTCAGCATTAACAGACTGGGTCTTAATGATATTCTCAATGGATTCCACATAATCCAGATCTTCCAGCATCATTTGATGGATTTCAAAAATTGCTGCACTGGATTCCCCTACTTCCTTAACTGCTTTATCATATAACTGTCCCAGCTGGGTAATGGCCAAATCCTTTGCTTCACGAAAACGCTGGATCTCTTTGTCTACATCGTCAACCTTGCTGCGTTTTACCTGCTGCTCTTCTTTCTGGTAAACGCAGATTTTTCCAATGGCAATTCCGCCAAATACGCTTTTCCCCTGAAGAATCTCCATATAATTTCTCTCCTTTGCCTTCATTTAAAACCATTGTACCCTATGACCATTTGTTCGTCAATGGTATTTTTTTTATCTTGTTTAAACAACCAAATGAAGCTTTCATAAATTCATCGAATGATACTGCGAAGGTCAAACAGACATGCCGCCAAAACGCCAAACTTCTTTTAATCCTGTTTTAGCATTTCCTTTTTCAGGCGGCTGATGATCTTTTTTTCCAGTCTGGAAATATAGGACTGGGATATTCCAAGAAGATCGGCAACCTCCTTTTGCGTCCGCTCAACCCCATCTTTTGTGCCCAGTCCGTAACGCATTTTAATAATGGTCCTTTCTCTGTCCGACAATTTTTCCAACGCCGCTTTAAGAAGCACCCGGTCTGCCTCATCCTCCAGGCCTCTTGAAACCTCATCCTCATCTGTCCCTAAAATATCTGAAAGGAGAAGTTCATTTCCGTCCCAATCAACATTTAAAGGCTCATCAATGGAAATTTCCATACGGGTCTTATTATTTCGCCGCAAATACATCAGGATCTCATTTTCAATACACCTGGAAGCATAAGTTGCCAGCTTTATTTTTTTATCCGGTTTAAAAGAATTAATGGCTTTAATCAGCCCGATGGTTCCGATGGAAATAAGATCCTCTACGCCAACCCCTGTATTATCAAATTTTTTGGCAATATAGACGACCAGTCTCAGATTATGCTCAATGAGCAGAGCCTTTCCCCTCTGTTCCATCTGTGTCCCCAGCATACGGATGGCCTGCTGTTCCTGATCTCCTTCCAAAGGTACCGGAAGGACTTCTGCCCCGCCAATATAATAGATTTCACCATTTTTCGGATAAATAATACTATAGAATCCCTGAATCATCTTGGAATGAAGCTTTTTGGAAAGATGCATACCATTAAACATAAAAAAATCCCCTCGATCTGATTTATTTTTTCCGGCAATCTGTTCCTGATGGCCCGCCGGACACCATATCGGGATGAAGGATAGCCTGATAAGCTCCTTTTTGGGAAAATCGCCCCGGATAGATCCCGATAACCGCTTTTGTATGCTTCCAGATTTTTTGATCCTTCCCTATGACTACAGCGTCAGCCCTTACCCCGTACAAGATCCCGTGGTCACAGCCTACAGAGTGGAAGGGAATGATCAGCAATGGCTCATCTTTTTTCGTATTTTTTAAATAGTTTTCCAATAGGCTCTTTTCCACAAGAGACACCGGAAGCCGGGTTCCAGGCACGTACAGCCGGTTTCCGGTATCCATCAGCGCATGGATACATACCTTTTCTTCTCCAAATTCCAGCTGCAGCTCGTAAATATTTTCCAAAGGCTCTTTATGCCCGTGCCAAAGGCGCAAAAGATACAGACCAGCGCCTGCGGCAGCTGCAGCGGCAGTACAAAACCATATCCAGCCAAACAGCAGGTCATGGGAAATGGGGGTTCCTTCACTTGCCCCGAAAAACGCATTTGTGGGAGCTACCAGATCTTCCAGGAGCAGAAATACCCCTGCGCTAAAGATGGCGGTTCCATAAAGAACTGCCAGATTTTTCATTAGAATGTGTCTGTTATGTATGCCAAATGCAAGAAGGATCATCAGCATACATATAAGAACGTAAGAAATGATTGAACTTGCAATATTAAATATAAGACTGTATATTCCTGAAAGGCCGGATACCGGATCCGGTAAGATCCGGACAATCAAAACCGTATAAATACAGCAGTACACGCTGCCGGCTGCCGAAGCTGCCAGGATCCGCAGCCCGGTGGTGGCCTGTTTCAGGAATAAACTGACAAACAGAAGTAAAAAACTGTCCATCATAAGATTTTCCAGAAACAGTAAATCCACATACAATACAATGACCTGACCACCCCCAGACAAACACCTGTGCATTATCCCCCTGGTGTGGAGCTGTCCTTATGCGCTCCAACCTGCTGTGATCAGTATACCCTTTTTCCCCGGAATATTTTGTCAAAACCATGGACAGGGGCTCTTATTTTTTATCTACGGGATTTTCATTATTTCGTCCCCAGCGGGAGCCGTCAATTCTGCGAATCACCCTGTCCGCCAGGCCTTTAACCTGAAAGATCAGGAGCATGAGCAGCCCTGCCGGCACAGCCAGTACGGCAATAAGCCATATTAAAAACCATGCGATAATATTACAGCAGATTTTTTTCACCTGCCAGGCCTTTCCTTCCATAAAGATCATCCTCCTTATTATATCCGGGAAACTTTTTATGGCTCTATTGTATCAAATGCCTGATTGCTCAGCTATCGAATCATCTTACATTTTAAAGCCCTAACCTTACAAAATTGCAACACTGGAGACTATATTGCGCGTCCGGGTTAAAATATGCTATACTTTTGTAAGAATCTGTTAAAGGAGTTTTGACATGAAAATAATCAAGAAAAAAAGAAAGACGCTGAAACCTTGCACTTCTCATCAGGTTTTTCCCGGTGCCTTTTTTAGGAAAAACACGTTTCTTTCAGGGGTTTTTTTATGGGCGGTCCTGATCCTGCTTTTTCCAGGGAACACAGTCCTGGCAGCAGGTACGCCATCAGCGCCGATCACAGCGCTGCCGCAAAGTATAGTGTCAGCACCAGAGGAAGCCGAAGAGCCAAATTCCCCCCAGTCTCCACATTCCCAGGAGAAGGAATCCGGTATCTCTCCGGCAGTAATCATAGCCGTTCTGATCCTTCCCCTCCTCTCCATCGGCCTTACGATCGGTACGGCAGTCATCATCATCCAATATAAAAAAAGCCATCCATCTCTGCCGCCTAAAGACGAAAAGAAGCCGGATAGCCAAAAAGAGTCCAGTCAGAATAGTAAAAATCCCCCGATGTAACTAACGGGGGATTTTTACTATTCTCAATCAATATTATTTTTTCTGTAAAAAGCTTGGAATCTGGATCGTGCTTCCTGTAGGCGCATCCTTTCTGGGCGCAAAGCTTGGCTGAACCGGATGTGCATGACCGGCGCTGCTGCTTCTAAAGGAAGTGGAAGCTCCTGAAAATCCCGGTTTGTCAGCTTTCTTTGTGTAAGCAGAACCCTGGCCTGTGCTGGCAGCTTCTTCAAGTCCTGTAGCAATAACTGTAATCTTTGCTGTATCCGGTGTAGAATCATCATACATGGCACCAAAGATAATATTTGCAGATTCGCCAGCCAGTTCTTCTACATAAGTAGCCGCGTCATTTGCCTCGATCAGGCCAATGTCACCGGAAATATTAATGATAATATCTGTAGCTCCTTCAATCGTTGTTTCAAGGAGAGGACTTGTGATCGCCTGTTTTACAGCATCAATCGCCTTATCATCTCCATGGCCTTCACCAATACCGATATGAGCGATACCCTTATCCTTCATAACCGTCTGAATATCTGCAAAGTCCAGATTGATCAGTCCGGGCAGGTTGATCAGGTCAGTGATTCCCTGTACGCCCTGCTGAAGGACCTCATCAGCCTTCTTTAAGGCTTCCGGCATACTTGTTCTCCGATCAACGATCTCCAGTAACTTATCATTTGGAATTACAATCAATGTATCTACATTCGCTTTTAAGTGCTCGATCCCCTGAAGTGCGTTATTCATACGCTGTTTTGCTTCAAAACGGAAAGGCTTTGTTACAACACCTACGGTAAGGATGCCCATCTCCTTGGCAATTCCTGCAATAACCGGAGCCGCACCGGTACCGGTACCGCCGCCCATACCACATGTAACAAATACCATGTCAGCGCCTTTCATAAGCTCTGCCAGATCTTCCTGATTTTCCTCAGCGGCCTTTGCGCCAACTTCCGGTTTTGCCCCGGCGCCAAGACCTTTTGTAAGTTTCTCGCCGATCTGCACAAGCTGACCGGCCTTACATAACTGTAATGCCTGTTTATCTGTATTAATACCGATAAATTCAACTCCTACGATATTTTCATCAACCATTCTGTTGACAGCATTGTTTCCGGCTCCGCCTACACCGATGACAAGAATTTTTGCGGCTGCATCCATTTCATTTGTTTTTATCTCAAGCAAGAGTACGTCCTCCTTTAATATTAATCTTCTGATTTAGTTTCCTATACTATATAATATATTTTTTTCTTTAAATTTTCAACTACTATTTATGATTCTTTCGTAAAAATTATAGAATCTGTTGTCGAATCATAGTTTTCCAGATGTAGTATCCCTTTTAGTCCCCGGCTTTCAATCTCAGGCAGCAAGTTGTTTACCTCTGAGATCTTATCCTCCATATTACCGGAAGCTCCCAGCATAACGGTTATATCCCCCATTTCCATGGAAACGGAACCATCGTCCGCAAAGACTACCTTATCTATGCTAAGAGAATATTTTTGAGTTTGAAGGGCCAGGGTCAAAAGTGTATTGTAGACATTTTCATCTGTTACCGTCAACATTTGATTAAGTTGAGGATTGTCATAATCCAGACCTTCGATCAGAGGTATGTCATCCTGACGGGTATCGCTGATCTCGCACACGATCCCGTCAGTGTCGATATAAATATAGCTTCCATTGTCTTCGATACATCCAATCACTATCTTTTCTACGACTTCCACGTTGATCGTATCCATCCCGCCAATATCCATATAAATAGCATCAATAAACGGTATATTCTCCACATCCATGTTTCGTTTTTCAAAATAAAACAACAGGGTGTTTTGATAAGAACCGTCAAATTGAAGTATATCCAGGATCTCCTCATCTGTATACCGGCTGTTTCCTGTAACATTCACCGTCTTTAGCCGAAAGCCAAAGATCAATATTAAGGCTGCTACAGCAAGCACTGCCAAAAAGATCAACAATCCCCGAAAAAAGCGGCGGAGCTTTCGTTTCTTCCGCTCTTCCCGGATCTTTTTGCCTCTTTGAGCTGCCGGACTTAACGGGACTCTCTCCCTTTTTTTCTTTGATTTTTCTTTCATGAATATCACCTGTATTATAACCTGCGGATCCGAGCTCCCAGCTGATCCAGATCTTTGGCTATGTTTTCATAGCCGCGCTCAATATAGCCGGAGCCTTCGACTTTTGTATCACCTTCTGCCATTAACCCTGCGATCACCAAAGCTGCGCCTCCCCGCAGATCCTCAGCCCTGACGCTGGCGCCTTTAAGCCGGCATCCGCCGCGGATCACTGCCCGGTTCTCATGAACAAGTATCTTTGCCCCCATTTTTTCCAGTTGAGGAACAATTTTAAACCGGTCCTCAAAAATATTTTCACAAATCATGCTGGTGCCTCTGGCCGCTGTCAGGCAGACCATGATCTGAGACTGCATATCTGTGGGAAATCCCGGAAACGGCTGGGTATAAATAGACTCCACCGGTAAAAGCAGCGGCGGGGCGATGAGGCCGATCCGGTCTTTTCGGATGATGATCCCGCAGCCCATTACTGCCAGGACATCCAGCACACAGCGAAGGTCTTTTTCTTTCACAGGATATGCAAGAATATTCCCTCCTGTAGCTGCAGCCGCTGCAAAATATGTTCCAGCCACGATCCTGTCGGACATGACTGTGTAGGAAACACTTTTCAGCTGTTTTACACCGGAAATGGTAATGTGATGGGTACCCATGCCATGGATCCGCGCTCCCATTTCATTTAGGAAAAGGCACAGATCCACAACTTCCGGTTCCTTGGCTGCATTGTGGAGCCGTGTTGTCCCATTGGCCAGGACAGCCGCCAGGATCACATTCTCCGTAGCGCCTACACTGGGCATGGCCAGGGAAATGTCTCCGCCTCGAAGGCATGAAGTCCAACATTCCAGCCCGCTGCTGTGATGTGTGACAGACACATTCATCTGCTCCAGTGCTTTTAAATGGAGGTCCACAGGTCTTTTCCCAATGGAACAGCCTCCCGGCCAGGGAAGAGAAACATATTTCTGTCTCCCTAAAACAGCCCCCAGCAGCATAATGGATGAACGCATGGAGGCGGCGTCTCCCGGGGAAATAATACCGCTTAGGTTCCCGGTAGTATCCACCGTCAGGCAGTCTCCACTAAAATCTGCAAAACAGCCCATGTTTTCCAAAATTTTTATCATATTATAAACGTCCGTAATATGCGGACAGTTATAAAGCTTTGTTTCACCCCTGGCAAGAAGGCATGCTGCTATCATGGGCAGTGCGGCGTTTTTTGATCCCTGGATACGGACTTCCCCGTTCAGGCTGCATCCTCCGCAAATTTCAAAGGATGCCATACAAAACACCTCCACAAACAATACTATAACAACAGTATATGCCATTTCCCCGGGTTTTGTGTCAATTTTCCAGCTTTATCTGGCGGGATACACCTAAAACCAGGCCGATTTCACAAAGCAAAATCGCCACTGAGGTTCCTCCATAACTGATAAACGGCAGTGTGATTCCCGTATTGGGAATAAAATTAGTGGCCACGGCAATATTAATAAATGCCTGAATACCGATCTGAGTCATAACGCCGACAACGAGAAGGGCCCCAAAAAGATCCGGCGCATTATTGGCAATGATCATACACCGCCAAAGCAAAATAATAAACAAAAGGATCACCGCTACTGCACCGAAAAGTCCCAGCTCCTCACAGATAATACCAAAGATCATATCATTGTGTGCCTCCGGGATATATCCCAGCTTCTGGATACTCTGTCCCAGGCCCTTGCCGAAAATCCCGCCGGAACCGATGGCGTAAAGAGACTGACGGATCTGATAGGCACTATCATCAGTTTCCACATTCAGCCATGCCGTGATACGTCCGAGACGATAAGGGAACATTAAAAGTCCTCCCACCATTCCGGCCACACACACGCCAATAATGGCCACAAAAGGCTTATACCGGTCACTGGCCACAAAAAGGATGACAAAGGTGATCCCTAATAAAATAATGGCTGTACTTAAGTTTGTCAGCACTACGGCAAAAACCATGGGCGCCGCCAGAAGAAGGACCTTCCCGATCCCTAACAGGGAATGAAGGCTTTTTACTGTCTTGCTGCACACATAAGCCAAAAATAGGATCAGAGCCACCTTGGAAACCTCCGACGGCTGAAACTGAATGGGACCGATTTCAAGCCAGCGGCTCTGGCCATGGCTCTCACTTCCGATAAACGGTGTGACAAACTGAATGACCAGCATGATAATATAAGCGGCAAATGCAAATTTTGCCCATACATGATAATCAAAACGGCTGATGACGATGGCGCCGATCAGGCCCAGTACAGCACTAAGGCCCTGGCGGATCACATAGTAAGTACCGTAGCTGTAGGCGGTAATACTGTAGATCATGACCAGCCCAAAACAAACTAAAAAGATAATAACAAAAAATAAGCTGTAATCAAAAAAGCGCTCCGGCTTTTGCTTCGCCTTTTGCCGGCTCCGGGATTTTGTTTGTGTCCGGCGGGCCGGCTGCCTCGCATTTTTTCTCTGCTCCATTTGAATCACTCCCTGGGATTGATACGGCAGCGGATCTTGCCGGGCGGATGTGGCCCTTTTTAAGGACCGGTCAGCCGGGTCAGTCTTCAAGCTGCTGTACATATTGCTTAAACAGGCGGCCGCGCTCTTCATAATTTTTAAACATGCCCCAGCTTGCACATGCCGGAGAAAGCAGGACCGCGTCACCGGGACGGGCATGTTCCGCACATACCCGGACAGCATCCTCAAGACTTTCCACCCGGATAATGGCATCAAAGCCGTGTGCCCTGGCGCATGCCTCGATCTTATCTGCTGTCTGACCTAAAAGGACAAGAAGGCGGACACGGCCCTCAAAGGACTGGATCCACTCATCATACTCGGACTGTTTATCATAGCCGCCTCCAATAAGCAGCGTCGGACGCACCATGGCCTCTACCGCTTTAATGGCAGCGTCAGGATTTGTCCCCTTGGAATCATTATAATAATACACGCCTTTTTTCTCAGTGACATATTCGATCCGGTGCTCTACTGCCTTAAACTGAGTGAGAGCCTTAAAGATCACATCCTTAGGGACGCCAAGACATGTAGCAATGGCTACCGCTGCCATGACATTTTCCATATTATGTAATCCCAGTATATTTAAATCACTGTCATAGCATATATGTTCACACTTATGATCATGGGTCCACAAGATTTCTCCGTCTTTAAAATAATATCCTTCTTCAAGAACATGGCGGCCTGAGAAGAAGATGACTTTGCCCCGGGTATCTTCTGCCATCGCTCTTGTGATCTCATCATCATAATTTAATACAGTAAAATCTGACTCATCCTGATTTTCAAAGATTCGCTTTTTAGTGTTAATGTAACATTCCATAGTATGATGCCGGTTTAAATGGTCCGGTGTAATATTTAACACAGCAGCCACATGAGGGTGAAAATCCTGGATCGTTGCTAACTGAAAACTGGAAATTTCCGCTACGGTCACACTGTCATCTGTTGTTTCCAAAGCGCTCTGAGTGTAAGAATTTCCAATATTTCCCACAACAAATACATGCTCGCACCAAGCCTTCATGATCTCACCGGTCAACGCTGTGGTAGTGGTCTTTCCGTTTGTTCCTGTAATGGCGGCTAAAACACCCTTTGCGTAATGATAAGCCAGTTCGATCTCTCCCCAGATCTTAATATGATGCTCGGCCATAGCCTTTACAAAAGGGGCATCCACAGGTACTCCGGGACTGAGCACAGCCAGATCAATGCCTTCCATATCCTTTGGCAAAAGCTCTCCCGTAATAACAGAAACCTGAGGAAGGGGAGAATCAAACCGCCCTAAAATTTCTTCCTTTGTTAATGCTTCATTACTGTCATACAAGATCACCTGAGCTCCTACCGCTGTAAGGAGCTTTGTTGCTCCAATACCGCTGATGCCGGTACCGGCCACAAGCACGGTTTTATTTTTTAATTCCATGATCATTTCCTCCGATGTAATCTTCTAAAGTGCTAAGAAACCAATAACACATAAGATTGCCGTCACAATGGCAAAAACAGCAACCACTTTGGTTTCGGCCCATCCGCAAAGCTCAAAATGGTGGTGGATAGGCGCCATTTTAAAAATCCGTTTTCCATGAGTCAATTTAAAATAAGTCACCTGAAGGATGTCAGACAATATTTCTACAAGATAAACCAGACCTACAATGGCAATAAAAATAGGCATATTCATCATATAGGCCATGGATGCCACAAATCCTCCAAGGGCAAGAGAGCCTGTATCTCCCATAAACACCTTTGCCGGATATGTGTTAAACAAAAGGAATCCCAGGAGCGCTCCCATCACTGCTCCGGCTACCGGATGCAGCCCGCTTCCCACTGCCACGGAAACTACCAGGAAAAAGGCAGCAACAAGGACAGTGACATTCGAAAGGAGTCCGTCCAGGCCATCGGTCAGGTTCGTCCCATTTACAGTGCCCAGCATAATAATAAATAACGCAGGGATATACAGCCACATGGGAAGTTCCAGATAAATACCATTTTCAAAGCCTCCGGTAAAAGGAATGAGCATCCGTGTGCCCACATCACTGTACCGGATCAAATAAAAAGCAAACACAGCCGTCACCAGGATCTGAGCTGCAAGCTTTTGTATCTCCGTAAGGCCAAGGTTTCTTTTCTTTACTACCTTAATATAATCATCCAGAAATCCGATCACGCCGAACCCTAATGTTGTAAACATGACCGGGACAATTTTAGGATATTCCCGGACAAAAAACAGGGATGCGACCATCGCTGCCAGCAGGAAAATAATCCCGCCCATGGTGGGGGTTCCTGACTTTTTCTGATGGGCCGCCGGTCCCTCTTCCCGAATGTACTGTCCGAATTTCAGACGGTGAAGCCAGGGAATGATCACCGGGCCTAAAATTGCGCTGATGGCAAATGCGATCAATATTGGCAGCAAAATGGAATACTTCAGATCAGAAAACATGGTACTTTACCTCTCTTATATGTTTTTTTCTCCGGAAACCTGTGATCCACAGGCCTCCGGACACCTATGGACAATGATTACCGCGTCCAAAGGTTATGCTTGTCTGCGTAAGTGCAGGCTGCCTAACCTTTTGCCGCTGGTATCATATTATAGTACAAATCATATTTATTGTAAAGCCGCGTCGGCTGTGATCCCGACCATGGGATTTTCATGCAGCGGTTTCCTCATCAGAACTGTTGCTGCCGTTTTTTTCTATATTTAAATAAGGCAGAACATTTTCAAAAACCTCTTTCATGACCGGGGCCGCAATGGTACCTCCATAGTAGGTTCCCACCGGCTCATCAATAAGGATCAATCCGATGATCTGCGGATCATCTGCAGGCGCAAATCCCAGAAAAGATGCAATATACTTTCCGGAATTTCTCGGAAGCTTTTGGGATGTAGCCGTCTTGCCTCCAATGCTGTAGCCTTCAATATAGGCTTTATTTCCGGTACCCTCAGATACGACCTTTTCCAGCATCATTTTCATCGTCTCACAGGTTGCCTCAGACAGGCCGGAATCGGATGTCCCATATTGGAATTTTTCAACGACTGTAAAGTCCCGGTCTGCCGCAGACACAGCGAAATGCGGCGTGACCAGCGTACCTCCGTTAATAATGGCGCTGACCGACCGTAACAGCTGCAATGGTGTGATCTGAAAGGACTGTCCAAAGGAAATCGTCGCCAGTTCTACCGCTCCCACAGCAGAAGCATCATGCATAATAGAACCGGATTCTCCCGGCAGATCCACGCCGGTCTTTTCAAACAATCCCAAATCCGTAAAATGACTGTACATACTGTCAATTCCCACTCTGGCGCCCACATTAATAAAAACCGGATTACAGGAATTCATAAATCCCTGGAGAAAGGTTTCACTGCCATGTCCCGTAGTCTTATGGCACCGGATCCTCCGGTCCTCTACAATACAATAACCGGGACAGGAAAAGGTGTCATTTAAGCTGACAACACCATCCTCCAAAGCTGATGCCGCTGTAATGATCTTAAAAGTGGATCCTGGCTCATAAGTGTCATTGATGCATGTATTCCGCCACATTTGGTTCAGCTTATCATTCTCACTAAGGTCGGCCAGGGCTTGGTTTTCTTCCACAGCCGAAGTCAGAACATAAGGCTCATTCAGATCAAATTCCGGGGCATTGACCATAGCATAAATTTCACCGTTTTGAGGATTCATTAAAATAATAGAAACCCCTTTGGCCTCTTTTTGAGCCAGCATCTTATCTGCGACCTGCTGGGCATACGCCTGCATATTATAATCAATACTTAAATAAAGATCCATGCCATTCACCGGCTCAACCCGCTTTTCTGCCGTATTTTCCACTTCCAGCCCCCGCACATCGGTGGTTGTCAGAATCAGTCCCTCTGTTCCCTGGAGATACTCATCATATTTCACCTCCAGGCCAATAATGCCCTGATTATCTCCTCCGGTAAATCCTAAAACCTTGGAAGCCAGCGTGCCGTAAGGATAATATCTGGCATAATCCTCATCCACATTTACCCCGTCCAGCTTATAGCTGCGGATCACATCCCCGGTGGCCTTTGGCACATTGGATTTGATCCGTTCAATAGAACTGACCTTTTCAACTCTCTGGCGCACAGTTTCCGGGTCCATATCAAGCTCTCTCGATAAAACTTCGATCACCTGATCAGGATCTGTGATCTGATTGTGGATCACGGTAACCGTGCATACAGATTGATTGTCTGCCAAAATAATGCCATTGCGGTCATAGATCCGGCCTCTGGCTGCTTTAATGGTCCTCTCCCGTTCATGGAGATCACTGGCCCGTTCCTCATAATAGCCGGACTCGGGGATCATCAAAAAACTCAGCCACACGATTAAGGAAAAAGCCACACACAAAAATACCCACATACATATGCGTACTTTTTTGCGATGATAAAAAAGCAAAACCGGCATCCACCCTCTGCTGTCATTTATTGATTTATTTTATGACAGCTTTGCCGGGTGTATGCATCTGTTTTGTCCGTTCAATGTTTTTGCCCTACCGGTCTTTTATTCTTCTTCCTGACTGTCCGATTCATCAGACTGGGATTCACGGGATTCGGATTCATTTGTCTCAGACTCATCAGACTGAGATTCGTCCGTTTCCCCGGAAGAATCACTTTCTCCGGTTTCGGATTCAGCCTGAGCTTTTGCCTTCTCCCTGCTTTCTTCTACTCTTTCGGCGCCGGGACGCACATCGCTTCTTGGCTCTACAGAGTTCCTGTTTTCCAAATATTCCCAGATCACAGCGTCCTTTTCCTTATCTGTCAAATGGGGCCATGAAAATGAAGAACTGCCGGAACTTAATACTGACGTCTGTCCGGATGTTTTTCCGCTCTCTTCCCCGGAAGCGTCCCCGCTTTCTGATGTTTCGCTTTCCGTGGATTCAGAGGTTTCACTTTCCATAGTCTCAGACTCTGTCTCACTTTCTGCGGTTTCAGTTTCGGTCTCACTTTCAGATTCTGTTGTCTGAGAAGCGCCCTCCGGGAAAATCTGAAGATAGGGAAGCAGCTGTTCATAAATTTTCCGGCTCATAATCGTTGCCAGATAGCTGGAACCCTGACTTGCAGTCTGCGGTTCATCAATAACTACATACACTACGACCTCCGGATCTTCCGCAGGAGCGCAGCTTAAAAAGGATACGGTACACTTTCCGTCAGAAAGAGGCCGTTTTTCCGCTGTACCGGTCTTTCCGGCAATGGTATAGCCTTTAATATAAGCATCACTACCGCTGCCCTGAAGCAGTGTGCCGTCTGCCTGCTCTTCACCTACGGTTTTTAAAAGGGCATCTAAAATAAACTGGCTGGTTTCCTCAGAAACCGTCGTCCGCATCAGCTCAGGCTCTACCGTTTCCACTATACCGCCGGACTCTGTGGTGATCTGGCTTACCATATGGGGCTGATAATAGCTTCCCCCATTGACCACAGAGCAAAATGCCGCGGCCACCTGGATGGTTGTCGCGTTAAAGCCCTGGCCAAAGGAATTGGTTGCCAGCTCTACAGGCCCCATAGTGTCTTCATTATAAAGAAGGGTGGCTGCGCTTGCCTCGCCGGGCAGATCAATATTTGTCAATTGTCCGAAATTAAAAACAGACTGGTATTTTATAAAAGTAGTTTTGCCCATTTTAGCGCCGATCTGCATCAGCGCGTCATTGCAGGAGTTCATAATGGCTCCGGCAAGATCCAGTGTACCATGGATACCATTGCATTTAACAGATGTATAGCCGCTTCCATCTTCAAACAGTTCTTCTCCGTCACAAAAAAAAGTATCGGAAGGTTTAACAATATCCTCATCCAAAGCGCCTGAGACTGTAAAGACTTTGGCTGTAGAACCAGGCTCATAAGTATCGGAAATGGAAAAGTTCCTCCACAGTTCATTATAAATGACGGTCTGCTCTTCATCGGTGTAGCCTTCCAGATCTTCATCGGTATAATAATTGCTCAGATCCCACGGATCGTTCAGATTAAATACCGGATAACTTGCCATGGCCAGAATTTCTCCGTTATTGGGATTCATGACGATCACTGATGTATTCATGCTTCCAATAGCCTCATTAAATTCCCAAATGAGCTCCTCTACCATTCTCTGAATATTTACATCAATGGTGGTCTGGACATTCTCGCCGTTTACCGGAGCAATAGTCGTCCGCTCCAGATTTGTTTCTTCTGTAAGGTAACCATATTCACGGCCATTGACTCCGTTAAGCACATCATTATAATACTGCTCAATACCATAGGTGCCCTCATTGCCGTCTACGGTAAAGCCCAGCACATCACATGCCAAAGTATTATAAGGATAACGCCGGATATAGTCATCCTCAAACCAGATGCCTTTAATGTACTGGCTTACTTTTTGATCTGATTCATCCTCGGAATTGATCAGCTCATAATAAGGCTCCACCTCTTCGTAGGTCAGGTCCTGGAGCATGATAATGTACCGGCTTTCCGGATTCTCATCCACAATATCCTGGACATAGCTTTTCTCAAGGCCAAAGTATTCTTCCAAAATATCCAAAGTCGGCTCTACACAGTCGCCCGCCTCTTTTACTTTGGAATTATTTAGCACATAGGCATCCAGGATCAGATTATACACCTTTTCACTGGTAGCCAATATAGTACCGTTTCTGTCTGTAATATCTCCCCTGCGGTAGGGAATCGTTGTACTGTTGTAATTTAACTGGGAAAGTACCTGGCGGGAATAACGGTCTCCGCTTGACACATTAATATAGGTAAGTCTTACCACCAGGGCCCCTAAAAGGACCACGATCGCTCCAAATGCAACTAAAAGTTTTCTCCGGTTATCCTTTAAAAACCTTCTGGGCGGTTTTTTCCGCATTTTCCGCCGGCTTGGCGGCCGTGTCTTCTTTCCTGAACTTTTTGCTTTTCTCGTCCTCATTTCTACCAGATTGCCCGATGGGGTTTGTAAAGAGCGCGACCGGTTTACAGGACGCCTCTCTTGATGATCTTGTCTCATAATATCCTCCATTTTTCAGTCAATCCCATATGGAAAACGAGGTTGCCGCAACCTTTGCAACAGCCCCGTTTCTTTTCATCAGTTATTTTCTTTCATCGCCTGCTTATTTATCGGACTGAGGGATCTCTTTATACTGCTTTACATAATCGTCGGTAGCACCGGAATAATAGATAATCTGATCCTCAGACGGATAATCCATTCCCAGTTCGCTGGTAGCCAACTCATATACCGCTTCCAGGTCAATGGCATTATTCAGGCGCTCCCTCGTTGCCTGATTTGCATCCGTAAGCTCAGTCAGCTGGCTCTTCATGGTGGAGATCTGACTGTTTTGAGCAGAAATCTGACTCTGGAGATTCAAATAGTAAATGCACATAAGCAGTGTGATCAGCATGGCGGCAACAAGAAAAGCCGCATATTTCAGATCAATATTAAGCATCTTGGCCCGGTTGCGCACGGCGATCTCCTGATTTTTCGTGCGCACGGCCTGACGCCGCTTTGCTTCCCGCTCCCGGCGGATCTGTTCCCTTGATTTACTTTTTTTATAAGGAGCCGGCTCCAGTTTGCGAACTGTATTTCCATCCACATATCCCATATTATACATTTCTGACGGTCTGCGGCTTCGTCTTACCGTCTGTCTGTTTTGTGGCATGTCCTTCACTCCTTCCTTTTACATGCAAGGCCTTTAGCCTTCATGCAGCCCTGGTCCCTGACTTTGGGACTATTCTTCTGTCTTTTTCATAAAAACCCTTAGCTTTGCGCTTTTTGAACGGGGATTCTCTTCCATCTCTTTTTCCGATGGGATAATCGGTTTACGTGTGATCACTTTTCCTTTTGATTTTCTCCCGCACATACAGACCGGAAAATTAGGCGGACATACACATGGATTTTCATTCTTCTTAAAAATGGTCTTTACGATCCGATCTTCCAGAGAATGAAATGTAATGATACATATACGGCCGTTTTCATTTAAAAGGTCGATCATATCATTTAGGCTGTCCTGAAGCACAGCCAGCTCCTGATTCAGTTCAATGCGTATCGCCTGAAAAGTTTTCTTTGCAGGATGACCGCCGGTAGCCCGGATCTTCATAGGAATCGCTCCTTTGATCACCTCTGTCAGTTCAAAAGTGGTTTCAATAGGCTTTTTAGCCCGGGCCTGGCAGATATGCTTTGCAATATTTTTTGCAAACCGGTCCTCTCCGAAATCCCGGATGATCCGGTATAATTCACTTTCACTGTATGTGTTTACAATATCTCTGGCAGTCATCTCCTGCCGCTGATCCATACGCATATCCAGCGGAGCATCCTCTCTATAGGAAAATCCCCGGGCTGCGTTATCAAATTGATACGATGAAACCCCCAGGTCCAGCAGTATGCCGTCGACCTTGTCAATTTCCATCTGCCACAATAAATCTTTCATATGACAGTAGTTGCTGCGTACTACCTGAGCACGGTCGCCAAACTCAGCCAGGCGTTTTTTACTGGCCTCAATAGCCGCTGCATCCTGGTCAATGCCGATAAACCGGCCCTTTTCTCCCAGCCTTTTGCAAATATGCCAGGCATGTCCGGCGCCTCCTAAGGTTCCGTCCACATAAATCCCATCGCTCTTTATATCCAGATTTTCAATCACTTCATCTACCATAATGGATACGTGCTTAAATTCCACAGATGTCTCCATCATCAAGCCTCCATAAATCAGAATGTAATTCCAATATCTTCCATATGCTCGGCAATATTATCCATATCCTCAATATCCACATCGCTGATCTTTTCCCAGTTGCTGCGGCTCCATATTTCGATACGGCTGGATACACCTACAAGCACAGCATCTTTTTCCAGACCGGCAAATTCTCTCAGCACGGCCGGAATTAAAATCCTTCCCTGTTTGTCCACTTCACAGGAAGCGGCACCGGCAAGGAAAAAGCGGGAAAACTGACGGGCATCTTTTTTGGTCAAGGGCAGTTCTTTTAATTTATCGGTGAAAGCAGTCCATTCTTCCATAGGATATACAAACAAACATCCGTCAAGCCCTTTGGTCACTACAAACTCATCACCTAAGGCCTCACGGAACTTGGACGGAACGATCAAACGTCCCTTGGAATCTATTGTATGGTTGTACTCGCCTATAAACATACTTTCATCACCTGCCCGGGAAAAGGGAACCTTTTACCACACGATTTCCATTTTCCACCACTCTCTACCACTTTTCACCACTTATGGTACTATTGTATATTAATCCCGGCAATTTCGCAATAGAAAATTTGTTAAAATATTTTTAAATTGCCTTATTTTATCAAGGTTTTCACGGTTTTTTCCAGGTATTTCCAACCCCTCAAAAAGGATATATTTTGACCTACATTCCCCACTTTGCAGGTGATTTTTTTGTAAAAAAATATATATTTTTCACTTCTTTTGTTTTTTCAAAAGAAAATCAGGGTTTTATTTTCCATTTTTACAAAAAAAGTGGGACGCTCTCCCACCGGACTGTTATCCGGCAGGAGACGTTTCGCTTCCAATCTTATTTTTATGATACTACTGAGGACTAAAAAAAGTTTCCCATTTCCTCCACCACTTTTACAAAAAGGTGGGAGGAAATGGGAAACTGCTCTCATGTGTACACGCTTCTTCTTACTTGTCCTCTTCATCTTCCACATATTCAAGTATATCTCCCGGCTGGCATTTTAAAACTTTACATATCCCATTCAGAGTGGTAAAACGGATGGCTTTAACCTTCCCTGTTTTTAAATAGGAAAGATTTACGTTGGAAATCCCCACTTTTTCCGCCAGATCATTCAAACGCATCTTCCGGTCTGCCAAAACTCTGTCTAAACGGATCACGATCATAGTGTATGATCCACCTCATCCTGCAAATCTATTCCATAGTGGATGATGTATGCTGCTATCAAAAAAGCAATGCCGGGAATAAGTCCGTTTAGCAGCCCTGAGCCTGTGGAAACATAAATACTGTCCCTGGAGATCTGGTTTACGAAAAAACAGATAAACACTTTTAAAAATGGAGAAAAAACAGAAGCTCCGCACTGAAGTATGCCATAATAAAGCAGGCAGGAAGCATTTTCCTCCACAAAAATCTTTTCCCGGACAATATTGGAAAAGACCCGATATAAAAACCAACATGCAAAAAAGAAAGGAACAATATCCAAAGCGTACATAAGTGATAATCCCATCTGAATCGTCCACTGGACATTATCGGAAGCACCGGCCTGAACATGCACATGGTCAGACATGGTCACTGTCAGCCCCCTCATAGCTGACTCATGGTCCTTTTCCCCGTAAATGGCATTTTCATAGTTCCCTGATGGGGTAACAAGATCAAAGGTCTGCCGCCCCATAAGGCTTAAGGCCATACACATAACGCAAAAGATCATGGATAAAACACATAAAAACCGCAGCGCCCGAGCCCCGGACCGTATCAATGTCCCTTTAAAGATTTTTTGTTTCAGCATCATTTTCATCACCTCTCCTGTTCTTCGGTTCTTCTTCTATTTTTATTATAAAAGCAGATTTTAAGTATGTCAATAAATATTTAATGTTTATCATTAATTTTTTAATGACAATTTTCATATCTCAAGGATTATACCCGCGCTTTGAAAAACGGATGGCGTGTTTAGAATGACGGTTAGCAATATCCCCCCTTGAAGGACAGCGCACACTCATTTTCGCCGCCCTTTGCTTCAACAGGGATGATTTCCATTAAAATTCATATTCTGTTTCTTGCTTTGTTCCAGCATAGAAACTATAATAAGCAGTATAGAGACAGATATGGACTATATGACTTTGAAAGCGGCCAGCGAAAAATGGGGTGTGACCCCTCGGCAGGTAAACTACTATTGCGCTGCGGGCCGTATCCCCCAAAGGAGGGTATCGTATGAGCGAGTATAAAATAATGATCGTTGACGATGAGCCAGATATTTTAGACCTGTTGGAAAAGGCTTTAACGATAGAGGGGTTCCACAACATCCTGAAAGTCGATAGCGGGAATAATGCTGTAAGTACCTGTAAAAAAGAAAGCCCGGATGTCATCATTCTGGATGTAATGCTCCCCGATATTGATGGGTATGAGGTATGCAAACGTATTCGGCAATTTTCACATTGCCCGATCCTGTTCCTTTCTTCCAAAAATGATGAGGTGGACAAAATTCTTGGGCTGGCCGTAGGCGGCGATGATTATGTTACAAAGCCTTTTAGTCCGAAAGAAGTCGCCTTCCGAGTGAAAGCCCAGCTGCGGCGGGCTGAATACAGGCAGAGTGCAGAACAGCCTCACGCAATTACCATTGGAGATCTAACGATTGATCCTGATGGCTGCCGCGCTTCTAAAAACGGAAAAGACTTAGATCTGACCGCAAAGGAATTTGAGATTTTGTATGATCTGGCGCAGAACAGGGGCCGTGTTATTAGTCGGGAACGCTTATATGAAAGAATTTGGGGCGAGGACAGCTTTGGATGTGATAACACCATGATGGTACATATCCGGCATCTGCGTGAAAAGATCGAGGATAATCCAGCAACCCCAAAATATATTATCACGATGAAAGGCTTAGGCTATAAGCTGGTGGACCCCTATGAAAGATAAATGGAAGTTGAATCCGTTGCTTCGGATATTTGTATTGCTTTTTGTTTTGATCGCTCTGTTTGTTGGTGCCGGGATCGGACTATTCTATCTCTTGTTTTCTATCCCGGAGCCGGAGGGATTGAGTTTGGCTGACTGGCCGAATCGCTTTACCGACAATTTCTCGATATGGATGAGAAACGACAAGGGAACACTTCAGATAGAAGATATTGGATTGGAACGGCTGGACGAATATGGCCTGTGGCTGCAGGTTATTGATGAAACCGGGCAGGAAATGTTCTCCCATAATAAGCCAGGGGACTTTCCTGTAAAATATACTGCGTCTGAATTGATAGCTTTCAGCACGAACGATTATGAGGATGGAAACACGGTTTTTGTCAGCAGTTTTGAAGAAGATGGACAGACATGGAATTATCTGATCGGCTTTCCCTACGATATAGGCAAATATATATTGTACTACAACGGTGAAGTTGTCGGTCGTCTTAAGCCTGTATTTACCCTATCTTTGTTCGGCGTGATCTTTGCCGGGAGCGCGCTGTTTCTGATCTATGGCATTTGGCTTACACATCAAACCGGTAAAATAGCCAAGGAAATTGGAAATATATCACGCCGAGCTTATACCCCCATTCCGGAAAAAGGAACCTTCGGCAGTGTCTATATGGCACTGAACAAAATGAATGAAGAAATCCGACATAGCGATCAGATCAAAGAGGAAACTGACCGTGTACGCCGGGAGTGGATCACGAACATCACCCACGATTTAAAAACCCCTCTTTCTCCTGTCAAGGGCTATGGGGAACTGCTTGCAGACGGAACCGATGTTAATACTAAAACGGCGCAGGAATATGGCACTATCATTTTGAAAAATGTAGATTACGCCGAAAAATTGATGAATGACTTAAAGCTGACCTATCAACTGGAATCCGGCGCTTTTCCATTTCATCCGCAGCAGGTGAGGCTGGTACGCTACTTGAAGGAGTTAGTGATTGACATTGCCAATGACCCGACTTTTTCTAACAGAGATATAGAGTTTGAAAGTGAAACCAATCTTTCAGAGCTTACTGCTGCCATCGACCCAGATTTATTCCGCCGTGCAGTAGGAAACCTTGTGATCAATGCTCTCGTTCATAATCCATCAGACACAAAAGTCATCGTATCTGTTTCGGAAGGTATGCAGAAAAGCATTTGTATTACTGTTCGTGACAATGGCGTCGGCATAAAGGAGGCAGAACAAGCCGAACTGTTTACACGGTACTACCGAGGGACAAATACAAAAGAAAAACCGGAAGGTAGCGGACTTGGCCTTGCGATCGCAAAGCAAATTGTTGTTCTGCATGGCGGCCATATTGCGGTTAAGAGTAAATCTGGTGAGGGCACAGAATTTTCAATCCTGCTCCCAGCAAATTAAGGTTAAATTAAGATACAGAAAAGTCAGACCTAAGATGGGTGATCTATGATATAACCATAGATCACCCATTTCTTATTTGGGACTAAACTTAAAACGAACAGGAGGATTTGTTATGAAGCTACAATTACAGCACTTGCGTAAGCAATATGGAGCAAAGACGGCTGTTGATGATGTAAGCGCCAATTTGGAACCTGGTGTGTACGGATTGCTTGGCGCAAATGGGGCTGGCAAAACGACATTGATGCGGATGATCTGCGGCGTCCTGAAACCTACTTCCGGCAGTATCCGTCTGGGGGAAAAAACAATTCAGACATTGGGCGAGCAGTATTACACCCATCTGGGCTATATGCCCCAGGACTTTGGCTTCTATCCTGATTTCACGGCACGTGAGTTCCTGCTCTATATAGCCGCTGTAAAAGGAATGGATAAAAAAGCAGCAAAAGTCCGCACAGAGAAATTGTTAGAGCTGGTAAACCTGCATGATGTGGCAGGCAAGAAAATTCGTTCATATTCCGGTGGTATGAAACAGCGGTTGGGAATCGCGCAAGCAGAACTGAATGACCCTGACATCCTGATTTTGGATGAACCGACTGCGGGCCTCGACCCTAAAGAAAGGGTTCGTTTCCGTAATCTTATCTCCGACTTTGCCAAAGACAAAATTGTGATCCTGTCTACCCACATCGTTTCGGATGTTTCGTATATCGCAGATACCATTCTGATGATGAAGCAAGGGAAAATTTTGCTCCAAGGGCCGATGGAAACTGTTACGGAAAGTATGCAGGGAAAAGTGTGGGAGGTCATGGTATCTGAACGGGACGCTGCAAAATACAGTAGAAATCTCCGTGTTGTCAACCTACATCATGAGGGCAGTCAAGTTCGACTGCGTATTGTAGAGGATGAGGCTCCTGCGCCAGACGCCCACAATGTCGAACCGAGCCTTGAAGATTTGTTCCTGTACCATTTCAGTGAAGATATACAGAATGAAGGAAGTGAAAAAGATGAAATCTTTGGTTAAGTTTGAATTTCTGAAAATCCTGCGAAAAAAATCCACTTTGATCGTAATGGCAGCCAGCTTGCTCATAACGGCCGTTTTCTTTATTCTGCCAATCTTACAGTTTCAGATTTACAATCAAGACGGTGTTCTGCGGGGACTTAAAGGGATTACATACGAAAAAGAACAGTACGCGGAAATCTCTGTTCCCCTGACAAACGAGTATATCACTGAACAAATCAGGGAAGTACAGGAGCTTTTTGCTGATCCTGATAATATAGGCTATGACGGAAATGAGGAATTTTTGATTGATGATGCCTACTGGAACAGCATTGCCCCACGCGAAGATTTGCTCGCCTTGATCGCGAAAAATTATGCGGAGCCAAACGTAAGCGTGGGCTATAATGCGCTCCCGGATCTGGATATTTCTAACGGGACGGATTTCTATCAGGCAAGACAAGATAAAATTGAAAGGATCCTGAACGATATGTCCAAGGATCTATCTGCCGAAGAAAAGGCGTATTGGCGGAATATGAACAGCCAAGTGGAAGAACCTTTTCAGTATGGCTATTTTGGAGGCTGGAAAGTCATTATTTCCGCCTTTGAGTTACTGATATTTGCGATTTTGGCAATTTGCATTGTGATCGCACCTGTTTTCTCCGGGGAATATCAGGCTGGAACAGATGCCGTCATCCTATCCGGGAAATACGGAAAGACCAAATTAACTACCGCAAAAATTTGGGCAGCAATTTTGTTTGGTGTGCTGGCGTTTACGCTTCATATCCTCCTCGCATTTGCAATTCCCCTCGCTGCCTTTGGGATCGATGGATGGAATCTTCCTTTGCAGATCAATGGAACCACTGTTCCATACCCACTAACATTTTTGGAAGGGACACTCATCAATTTAGGCGTTATCTATCTGGTACTGATTGGGATGATCGCTCTGACGCTTTTCCTGTCGGCCAGAATGAGAAGTCCCTATCAGGTGCTGATCGTTATTATGCCGGTTCTGTTTATTCCCATGTTCCTCACCCCGAATGGAACCAGCGGCCTTTACAACCTACTTGTTTTTCTGACCCCCTACCAGTCAATGAAACCCAACTTCGGATCGTATATATCTTATCAATTCGGCCCGGCCGTTATGGATGCTTTTACAACGAGGGCCGCTTTGTATGTTATCCTGGCGCTGATCCTGCTCCCCCTTGCCCGGATTGGTTTCAAGAAACATCAGGTTTCATAAGGAGGCGAAAAATGCCGGCAAAGAAGCAATCGCCATTTCTGATTTCAATTGCATCACTGCCAGATGACGGCAAAAAAAGCCGTCGTTTGGCAGGCGATGACGAAGATTATATCCGGCGTGAAACTGTAATTTGACATTTCGGCACTATTTAGCGGTAATCACCGCCGAATGTGATTGAAATAATGGAGTCTTTGTGCTATACTCTATAGTTGCGTTGGACTCTTTTTTGTGATGGAAAGGAGTCCTATTATGAAAATTAGACCATGGGAGTATAAAAACGACTATGGGCAGATATGTTCATGTTACGGACGAGTCACTGATAAATAAAGGAGATGTAATAGA
Source organism: Candidatus Scybalocola faecavium (assembly GCA_018713145.1). GTDB lineage: Bacteria > Bacillota > Clostridia > Lachnospirales > Lachnospiraceae > Catenibacillus > Catenibacillus faecavium. Next base: position 100,076 of record DVFP01000007.1, on the reverse strand, counting down.
TTATGAAATTAGGAATCGTTGGATTACCAAATGTGGGCAAGAGTACACTTTTCAACTCGCTCACAAAAGCCGGCGCAGAATCTGCCAATTACCCCTTCTGCACGATTGATCCCAATGTGGGGATCGTTACTGTACCGGACCACCGGCTGGATGACCTGGCAAAGCTTTATGATTCCGCCAAAATCGTTCCTGCTGCCATTGAATTTGTAGATATTGCCGGCCTGGTCAAAGGCGCTTCTAAAGGCGAGGGCCTTGGAAACCAGTTTTTAAGCAATATCCGTGAAGTGGATGCTATCGTCCATGTGGTACGGTGCTTTGAAGATTCCAATATCATCCATGTGGATGGCTCTATTGATCCATTAAGAGATATTGAAACCATCAACCTTGAGCTTATCTTTGCCGATATGGAAGTGATGGAACGGAGATATTCTAAAGTATCCAGAGCAGCAAAAAATGATAAGAGCCAGGCAAAGGAAGCAGATCTTGTAAAACGTATTATCGATCATCTGGAAAATGGCCAGTCCGCCCGCTCCTTTGTTCCTGCTGACGATGACGAAAAAGCACTGCTGGAAAGCTTTAACCTGCTCACCTACAAGCCGGTGATCTACGCCGCTAATGTAAGCGAGGATGATCTGGCCGATGACGGCGCTTCCAATCCTTTCGTCGGCGAAGTCCGTGAATTTGCCGCCAAAGAAGGCTCTGAAGTTTTTGTGATCTGCGCTCAGATCGAACAGGAAATTGCAGAACTGGATGATGATGAGAAGAAAATGTTTCTGGAAGACCTGGGACTTAAGGAATCCGGACTTGAAAAGCTTATCCGGGCCAGCTATAGTCTCCTTGGCCTGATCAGCTATCTTACCGCAGGTCCTACAGAGACCCGTGCCTGGACCATAAAAAAAGGAACAAAGGCACCACAGGCCGCCGGAAAGATCCACTCAGACTTTGAACGTGGTTTTATTAAGGCAGAAGTTGTCAGCTACGAAGACCTTATGGCCTGCCAAAGCTACACCGTGGCAAAGGAAAAGGGACTTGTACGCATGGAAGGCAAGGACTATGTAGTAAAAGATGGAGATGTGGTTCTGTTCCGGTTTAATGTATAAACAGATATACCGCAACAATGTCCTATGTTTAATTTTTAGAAGTTGCGCCCAGACGCACAGCCAAAAAAGGGACTGTGAAAAAGGAATTAAAGTTCCTGTTTCACAGTCCCTTTTGCATGTTCAAAAACGATGCGGGGGGATTCTCTGTTACGAATCATGCAGTGATCGGTAAAGGACAATCTGATATATAACGATCATCTTTCAGATCACCGTAGCTTTTTACAGCATCCGATAAAGATCCTCATACCGTCTGGCTGAGTTGTTCCATGAAAAATCTTGTGCCATGCCCCGGTCAATGATCTTGTGCCACTCTCTCTTATTATTGTAGAAAACATGCTTTGCATAATTAATGGTGTTGAGCATCTCATGAGCGTTATAGTTGGCAAAGCTGAAGCCTGTCCCTGTAGACTCATACTCATTATAAGGTTCTACCGTATCCTTCAGACCGCCGGTTTCACGAACAATAGGCACGGTACCGTAACGCAGGCTCATAAGCTGGCTCAGGCCGCATGGCTCAAACAGCGACGGCATTAAAAATGCATCGCAGGCCGCGTAGATCTTATGGCTGCGTTCATTGGAATAGAAAATATTTGCTGAAACTCTGCCCGGATACTTCCATGCAAAATAGCGGAACATATTTTCATACTTAGCCTCACCTGTACCAAGGACAACAAACTGCACATCATCTGCACAGATCTGATCCATCACATAATCTACCAGATCCAGGCCTTTCTGGTCCGTCAAACGGGAAACAAGTCCGATCATAAACTTATCCGCATTCACCTCAAGTCCAAGTTCTTCCTGAAGGGCACATTTATCTTTATATTTTTCCTTGCGGAACGTAATGGCATTATAATGATATGGAATCATCGGGTCTGTCTCCGGGTTCCACTCATCATAGTCAATACCATTCACAATGCCCATAAGGCAGTTATTTCTGGCTCTCATAAGACCATCCAGACGCTCTCCGTAAAATGGCATCTGAATCTCCTGCGCATAAGTGTCACTTACCGTGGTCACATAGTCAGCATAAACAATACCGCCTTTTAAGTAGTTGGCATCCTTGTAAGCCTCCAGCTTATCCGGCGTAAACAGATAATCCGGCAGTCCGGTCATACCCATAATGGTCTTGGGATCCCATGTGCCCTGGAACTTCAGATTATGGATCGTCATGATCGTTTTAATATTCCAGTAAAAATCGTTATTATTGAAAACATTTTTCAGGTACACTGGAACCAATCCGGTCTGCCAGTCATGACAGTGGATAATATCCGGATGGAAGCCAATGGCCGGAAGGCAGGAAAGAGCAGCTTTACTGAAAAACGCAAATTTTTCCAAATCCCAAAGACCGCCTTCATAAGCCTGATCCCCTGAAAAATAGTGCTCATTATCCACGAAATAAAAGGTTACGCCGTCCAGCTGCATCTCAAGAATACCTACATACTGATTCTGCCATCCCAGGTCCATATAAAAATGGGTACGGTACTGCATCTGCTGTTTAAAATGATCCGGTATAATGCGGTATTTGGGAATGATCACCCGAACATCAAATTCATTCTTGTTAAATGCCTTAGGCAGGGAACCGGCTACGTCTGCCAAGCCGCCTGTCTTTATAAAAGGTACTGCCTCAGATGATACAAATAAAATATTTTTCATCTTTACAAATCCTCCCAGCCTGTAAAATATAATAGTAGATTTCCCAAGTATTATACCATATTTTTATGCATAATAAAAGATATTTATTAAATTTTTTAGTTTTTTTTATGTATTTTGACGGTTATTTCTTTTCTTATAGTCCAGGCGGATTTTATCTGAAATCAGGGCGATAAATTCAGAATTTGTCGGCTTTCCTTTTCCCGTATTAATGGTATAGCCAAACAGATCATCGATCGTATCCATTTTTCCCCGGCTCCAGGCCACCTCGATGGCATGGCGGATGGCCCGCTCTACCCGGCTGGGTGTAGTTTTATTCATTTTAGCAATGGTAGGATACAGCACCTTTGTAATAGAATTAATGACCTCCCGGTTATCTACTGACATAATGATCGCATCCCTTAAATACTGATACCCTTTAATATGGGCAGGTACGCCGATCTCATGGATAATATTCGTTACATCGGTTTCCAGATTTTGGGGAGGAATCTCCTGAGGCGGCTGAGAGGCAGCTGTTGTAGTGCTTATAGCTGCTGCCCGTTGGCTCTTTGTCAGGGAAACCTGCTTAATCTTGTCAATAACCACATCATTGTCGAAAGGCTTCATAATATAGTATACTGCGCCCTGGCTAAAAGCATCCTCTGTAATACTTTCCTTTCCAATAGCGGATACCACAATAAACGCAGGATGCTTTTTCAGGCTGGTATCTTTATTGATCTTTTGCATCACGCCCAACCCGTCCAGCTTAGGCATAATCAGATCCAGCAGGACAATATCCGGCTCCTTTTCCTTGATCACAGAAACAGCCGAAATGCCGTCCGATGCGCTTCCTACCACCTGGATATTTTCATCGGTTTTTAATATATTGTCAAGCAAATGGACCATTCTCTCATTATCGTCAACAATGGCTACATTAATTTTACTCATAACGGATTCCATCCTCCTTCAGTTGTTATGAGTATTATATTTTCACCAAATTTTTTTCGCAAGGATCAATGGTCGCAAGATTCGTCACGGGCCACAGAAGTCTGTCAGTGATGGAGATCGGCTGTGAACCGGTATTTTTGCTCATGTCGCAGGAAGTCGAAATATATGAGCATTTTTCTGCACCAAAGATAATTGGATATGTTTCTCTGGTTTGAAATCAACTTTCAGTTACATACTATGAGGGAATGAGTGTTACGAAAGGATGAGAGCCATGAATTTAAATCGAAAAAAATACCGCCGGCTGCTCCTGGTCATTCTTTTTATAAATATTATCTGCATTTTTGCTTACGGTTATTACCTTTTTGACAAAAAATTCCCTGATGAAGTAAAGGTGCAGGTAGGCGCTGCAGCCGATTTTGATCTGGAGCTTCCCCTGGTGGCAAAGACTCATGTGGAGGATGTCAGTGTTGTTTCCATTGACCAGAAACCTTTGGATAAAAATGACATTACTCTGGACTTAAGCACGCCTTTTTCCGTGGAGCTGAATAAATCCGGAAGTTACCAGGTCAATGTTCAGTTTCTTGGGATCACTTTAAAAAAGATCAATGTTGAAGCCGTAGAAACAAGTAAAGTCATGCCTGTAGGGGCGCCGGTGGGCATCCATATAAAAACCCGGGGCGTTATGGTCCTGGGTACAGGAAAGATCACCGATGAAAATGGCAATACTTGCGAGCCGGCTTTAGGGATCATTAAATCCGGAGATTATATCCAGAAAGTAGATGGCATAGAAATATCCAGTATCTCGGAAATGACACAAATGGTCGAGGAAAGCTGCGGAGCCCCTTTAATGCTCACCGTTTTAAGAAACAGCCAGGAGATCGACCTTCAGGTCGTCCCGGTGATGACCAGCAGCGGAACTTATAAAACCGGCATATGGATCCGGGATGATACCCAGGGCATCGGAACCCTGAGCTTTGTGGATGAAAATCAGCGTTTTGCCGCCTTAGGCCACGGCATTACAGATATTGATACAAGCCTTTTGATCGATCTGTCCGGAGGTTCCCTTTACCCGGCTTCTGTGGGGAATATTATCAAAGGGGAAAATGGCGTCCCCGGTGAAATGGTTGGGACGATCTATTATGGACAGGGCAGCCGCCTGGGAACCATCAGCCAAAATACATCCGCGGGAATTTTCGGAAGAATTGAAAGCGGTCTGTGGCAGTATGATGAGAGCCGCGCCATAGAAGTAGGATTTAAACAGGACATCCACACAGGAAAAGCGTATATCCGGTGCTGCGTAGATGGGATTGTCAAAGATTATGAGATTTCCATTAACAGTATTGACTACAACAGTAAAGAAGATCACAAAGATTTTGTTATTGAAATCACAGATCCCCAGCTTCTGGCAAAAACCAACGGCATTATCCAGGGCATGAGCGGCAGCCCGATCATCCAGGACGGAAAGCTGGTAGGCGTCACTACGCATGTGTTTTTAAATGACTGCAAACGAGGTTATGGAATTTTTGCTGAAACAATGCTGGAGGCTATGGAACAATAAAAGAGGGACGCAGTACGTCCCTCTTAAAACAATCCTATAATATTTCCCGGACCTCTTAATCCTGTTTTTCTTTCATGGCATCTGCCAGGGATTTCATTTCCCGGGCATTTTCCAAAACAGTATCCGTGATTTCCACGCCGCCCAGTAAACGGGCGATTTCCTCCACCATCATTTCATGATCCAAAGGGGTAATGTGGGTGGTGGTAAGGGCGCCTTTAGGTTCTTTTTCAATTCGGTAATGATTATCCGCCATGGCTGCGATCTGAGGCAGATGGGTAATACACAAAACCTGATGCTTCCTGGCAATAACGGCCAGTTTTTCAGAAACCTTCTGAGCCGTGCGTCCTGAGATTCCAGTATCAATTTCATCAAAGATCAGCGTTTCAATAGAATCCACATCTGCCAAAACAGATTTTATGGCCAGCATGATCCTGGACAGCTCACCGCCGGAAGCAACCTGAGTCAATGGCTTCATATCCTCTCCCGGATTTGTGGAAATGATAAACTGAGCGTCATCAATACCGTTGCGGGTAAAATCCGGCAGTCTTTCAAACTGCCATCCAAAACGCACATCTAAAAAATTCAGGTCTTTTAACGCCTTTGTAATCTCTCCGGCAAGAATCCTGCTCTGCTCCTGACGGATTTTTGAAACCTGTCCGGAAATCTCCTTTAACGCTCCCAGCGCCTTTTCCCTGCGGGCCTTAAGTCCGTCCAGATAAACGTCATAATTTTTCAGTTTTTCCAGTTTTTCCTCATTCTCCTGCTGGTACTTTAAAATCTTTGGGATCGTATCCCCATATTTAGCCTTTAAGTTATTGATCAGATCCAGCCGCTGCTCCACTTCCTGAAACTGTTCATTATCAAAAGACAGACCGGACATATAGCCGGATAATTCCCGGTTAAAATCATTGATCAGATTATCAATATCTTCCAGCTGGCGGCAAAAATCCCCAAGTCCTTCATCATAGTCCGCCACAGCGGACAGTTCCCGAAGAGCACGGCCGGTAGCGTCCCCGGCACCGCTGTCATAGCCGGTAAGATGGTAGGCGGCAGAGACTCCTTCCATGATCTGACGGCTGTTGCTCATTTTCCGGTACAAAGCCGCCAGCTCATCATCTTCCCCTTCACTTAAATGGGCGGACCGGATTTCGTCAATTTCAAACTCTAAAAATGAAATATCCCGGCGCCGCTTTTCCTCATCCACCACTGCATGTTCCAGCTCTTTTTGGGCAGATATATAGGCATCATAAGCCTGCGCCAGCGTTTCTTTTTTGTCCTTTAAAACCTTTTTGGAAAAGAAATCCAGAATTTCCAGATGATGATGCTTATGTAAAAGCGATTGATGCTCATGCTGTCCGTGAATGTCCACCAGCATTTCTCCAAGTGTTTTTATGGTCTGAGCAGATACGATTTCCCCATTAATGCGGCTGACGCTGCGGGACGGGGTAATACGCCTGGAGACGATCACCTGCCCGTCCTCCACAGGGACCTGGATCTGTTCAAGATAATCCAGGGCTTTCGGATCTTTTACGTCAAAAAACAGTTCTACCAGAGCGTCGCTGGCGCCTTTCCGGATCATGTCCCGGGAGATCTTTTTCCCAAGAGCCGCATTCACCGAGCCAATGACTATGGATTTTCCGGCTCCGGTTTCACCGGTTAATATATTTAAGTGTTGAGAAAAATCCACCTCGATCTCATCAATCAGGGCCAGATTTTTCACATGTATACCAGTAAGCATTTTCCACCTCAATTCTTACTTCAACGGGTATTTCCCTTAACTGGAGAAACAGCCCGCCTCTTACGTCTTACAAAGATATATTTAAAAGGAGCTCCCCATGCAGCCTGCCTGCATCAGGGATGTCTTTTGGCAATCACTTTGTCAATGATCTCCATAACCTTTACAGTTTCCGCTTCACTGTGGATAGCACAGAAAATCGTATCATCTCCGGCAATACATCCCATCATTCCGGGAATATCCATAGCATCCAGGGCCACAGCTACAGCCATCGCCATACCGGACACGGTTTTGATCACTACAAGATTTGTGGCCATGGTCCTGGAAATAAAGCCGTCCTGAAGGACACGGGTATATTTGTCTGCATTATGGCTTTCGCCGCCAGCCAGGGCCACATATTTTTGCTTTCCGTTATGACCTGCCACTTTCGACAGTTTCAGCTCCCGTATATCCCGGGAAATCGTGGCCTGGGTCACATTAAAGCCGGCCTCGATCAACTTTTGAGCCAGCTCTTCCTGAGTTTCTATTTCGTACTGACTGATCAATTCAATAATCTTTGCATGTCGTTTTGCTTTCATTCAATCTCCTCTTACCGCCGCAACGCTACTTTTCTTTTTCTATCTCGTAATCGTTCAGCCATCTGAATCGTTATCTGTATCATCAAAATCATCTGCTATGGCCGTCCACAGGGCCATAGTATAGGCTGCGCCCAGATTGCGCAGCGACTTGATGCGGCAGGCGCAGCAATCGCTTTATGCCCATGATAATAGCCGCTCTGCGGCTATTATACCATTTCACCGGAAAAAGAGCAAATAAAAGAGTGCATAAACCTGGCCGCAGGGCTGCAGTCTGCCTGGCGGACCGCGCCGTATTCCCCCGGTTTTCCCAGAGGGGATTTTAGCCGTTATGCACTCTTTCTTCCCGGATTCCCGGGCTTTATCCTATGTTCCCCATAAAGTATCAGGGATTTTATTCAAAATTTACAACAATACCTTTTTCATCAGATTCCAAAGCCGCTTCCATGACCTTAAGGACTCTCAGAGCATGTTCGCCGGTAACGATCTGTGCTGCCTTGCCTTGGCAAGTGTCTACAAAATTGGAATAAAGTTCATTCCTGTCAAAGTCCACAGAAGGCAGAGGCACTTCCTCTACGGAATTTTCCTGGCGGGGAGCCATCGTCTTTGTCAGTCCTGCGCCTGCCAGGATCGGGGAAGTATCCTTATCCTCCCAGCTCTTTAAGCGCATCATCTTTCCCTGGCAGGTCCAGTCTTTAATTTCCGCGCTGCCGTCTGTGCCAAAGATTGCCCATAAAGGCAGATTGATAAAATGACATGTTCCTACCTCCAGTACGGCTGTCAGACCGCTTTCAAAGGTAATATGCATTTTAAATCCATCATCACATTCTTTATTAGTAATATGGGTACAGGAACAGAAAATCTTTTTGATCTTTTCCGGCACCATAACAAGGAGACGATCAATAATATGTACGCCCCAGTCCAGCATCATGCCGCCGCCATAAGCCTTTACTCCTCTCCAGTCTCCCGGGATGCCTCGAGATCCCATAATACGGCACTCAATATTAAATGTTTCTCCTAAAAGCTTTTCATCATAAATCTTTTTTACAATACGGAAATCCTCATCCCACTCCCGATTCTGACGGGGATAAAAAACTTTTCCTGTTTCCTTTGCTACTTCAAGCACCTCTTCCAGGTCTTTACTGGAAATCATTACCGGCTTTTCACATAAAACATGCTTGCCGGCGCGCATTGCCCGAATTGCCATATCTTTGTGAAGATGGTTTGGGGTTGCGATAAGAACCGCATCAACTTTGTCATCTGCCAGCATAGCCTCATAGCTTTCATAATTATAGTATCCTCGTTCAGCAGCCCATGCCTGACGGGCAGGATCAATATCATAAACGCCGGCCAAAGCCATTTTCTTTGAAATATCTGTATTATGTTCTCCCTTTAATGCAGTTCCTTCCGGGTCATCTGCATTCCACACTGCATTTCCTGTGCCGCTGGCAATAGCAATCGCATGTCCGCCGCCCATACCGCCGCAGCCTACGATTCCGATATTCATTATATCACTCATATTTCCTCCTTCTTGGGCATATGCTCTGCCCATCCTTGTATTCCCAGAGGAGAAGTCTCCTCTTTTTTTACTTCCTTATCCTGGTTCATATTTTGTAATGCCAGGATCACAAATCAAAAAAATCTCCAGACTGATCAAAGGTCAAAGGGCCTTTTGATTCAACACCATTATTTTATTGTATTCCTCAGAAAAAATCAATGACCCTCACATTAAAAGGAGGAAGTCAACAATTTTTGTCATATCTGGAACAATTTTCGGCAGGATTTTATAGTTTTTCTCTTATCCGGTCTATATTTTCAGCAGGATTATTTTATACTCTCTTTAAGGTAAGTATTTCTCTTTAATGTAAGTATCGTACTTTAATGTGCGTGCTTGTCTTTATTTTAATTATTGCTACAATTTTATTAGAGTCAGAGGAAAAAGGGAATCCCACATGGGAATGAATTCCTAATATACCAAAAATATACCTGACGAAGGAGGAATAATTTAATGAGTAAAAAAATCGTTGTAATTACAGGAAGTCCCAGGAAAAATGGCAACAGCTTTGCCATGACAGAGGCTTTCATCAAAGCTGCAGAGGAAAAAGGACATAGTGTTAAAAGATTTGATGCAGCCACAATGAATTTAGGCGGCTGCCATGCCTGTGAAACCTGCTACAAAACCGAAAAAGCATGTTCCTTTGATGATGATTTTAATTTGATCGCTCCATTTATATCAGAGGCTGATGTTGTTGTCTTTTCTATGCCGGTATATTGGTATTCGATCCCATCACAGATCAAGGCCGTAATCGATAAACTGTACTCCTTCTGTGTTGCCGGAAAAGATATTGCAGGAAAGGAATGTATGCTGATTGCCTGCTGTGAAGAAAATGATATGTCTGTCCTGGACGGTGTACGGATCCCCATAGAACGGTCTGCCGCCCTCCTGAAATGGCATATGGCCGGAGAAGTTTTGATTCCCGGTGTCCTCAATACCGGGGATATTGAAAAAACAGACGGCTGCAGGCAGGCATCTGCTCTGGCAGAAAAAATCTGAGAGAAATGGAGTATGGGATATGAGCAAAAAAATCGTGATATTGAATGGAAGCCCGCGAAAGAAAGGCAATACATCCATGCTTGTCAAAGCATTTACCCAAGGTGCGGAAAGCTCCGGAAATACAGTAACAGAATTTTTCCTTGATAGTATGGAAATCCACGGCTGCAAAGGCTGTTTTGGCGGACACAGCAGCAAAGAATGTCCCTGTGTTCAAAAGGATGATATGGCTCTGATTTATCCGGCAGTAAAAGAATGTGATGTGGTCGTGCTGGCAACGCCCCTCTACTACTTATGACCATCTGATGGAACATTTGCGCTGGAAAAATCTCGGTCATGTCCTTGCCGGCGGAAATATGAATATAGGTGATGTTCATGAAAAGCCGGAAATCCAGGATGCCTATAACCTGGGAAGATCCATTCAGTAATTTTTAATCAGTCTTATAGGTAACAGCCAGGGCCAATTTATGGCCGAACTGCGGCGCTCGCTGCGGCTTTCGCCGTATACTCATAAACAAGCAGCCTCTGACCGTAAGTGAACTTCCGGTCAGAGGCTGCTTGTTTATGAGTGCATGGCTCAAGGATTCACATCTTCATCCTTAGTATTTCGTAGAAGGTGCGGGGGGTGACTTTTAGGAGGTGGACTTGTTGGGGAGCGCGGCGGATTTTAATGGCGTCGCCGGATTCCAGTTCTACCACCGTCTGGCCGTCATAGGTGACCAGGGCTTCCTCTGGCTGGGTTTTACGGCGGCGCCCTACTTCTATGCGGATTTCATCCTCAGGAGAGACCACCATGCTCCGGGCGGTAAGGGAATGAGGACATATGGGGGTAACCACCATCAGCTCGGTTTCCGGAAGGACCACAGGGCCTCCGGCAGACAGGTTATAACCGGTAGATCCGGTAGGGGTAGAAGCGATCACGCCGTCACCGGCATAATTATCCACCATTTCTCCGTTAATAAAAACCTTGGTTTCCACCAGCCGGGAAAATCCGGAGCGGGTGACAATAATATCATTTAATGCCAGGGCTTCCCTCACCTTTTCACCACGCTTGTAAACGGTGCCCAAAAGCATCATCCGATGCTCGATCTTATAATCATCTGCCATAAGCCGGTCCAGCCCTTCCCAGACTTCATCTTTTTCCAAGGCTGTCAAAAATCCTAAGGTTCCCAAATTGATTCCTAAAATTGGGATATTATACTCTACAAAATCCAATGCGGCGTGGAGCAGGGTTCCATCGCCCCCAAGCACAATGAGACATTGAGTATCCTCAGGCAGCGGCCCGTCAAAAGGCGTAAGACAGGTGCAGCCGCGAGATATAAGATATTTTTTTATTTTTATTGTATTTTCATAATCGCTGTCTTTTTCCTGGTTAGTTATAATATAAAAATGATCCATAGCTCTATTTACGCGCCGGCGCGTCATTTATCCAAGTCATCATGTGCATTTTTAACCACTGCCGCCACATCTGCCGATGGCGCAGGGGCCGGGATTTCTTCCGTTTTTTCAATATAAAGCAAGTATTCAATATTTCCTTCCGGACCCTTTACCGGTGAATAATCCAGATCCAGCACTGCAAAACCGATAGATGTTACATGATCGATCACCTTTTGGATCACTTCCTCATGAACCATAGGATCCCGGACCACACCTTTTTTCCCTACCTTTTCTCGGCCAGCTTCAAACTGCGGCTTGATCAGGCATACCATACGTCCCTGATCTTTCAGCAGATGATACGCCACAGGAAGAACTTTTGTCAGAGAAATAAATGAAACATCCACAGAGGCAAAATCCAACGCTTCACCAATGTCCTCAGGTGTCACATACCGGATATTTGTTTTCTCCATGCAAACCACACGCTCATCCTGGCGCAGCTTCCACGCCAGCTGACCGTAGCCTACATCCACGGCAAACACCTTTTTAGCTCCGTTTTGCAGCATACAATCGGTAAAGCCTCCTGTCGATGCCCCAATGTCCATGCATACCTTTCCGTCTACATTTACACCAAAAACATCCATGGCCTTTTCCAGCTTCAGGCCGCCTCGGCTCACATACTTTAATGCCGGTCCCTTCACATGGATCTTGGCTGTCTCACTGTCAAAAACAGATCCCGCTTTATCTTCCCGGTCGCCATTCACATACACGTTTCCGGCCATGATCAGAGCCTTAGCCTTTTCTCTGGAAGGTGCCAGTCCCTGCTTTACTAAAAGTACATCTAAACGTTCTTTCATAATTTTTCCAATTCCTTCAATATCTTTTCCGTAATAGAAACACTGTCCAGGCCAAGTGTCTCTTTAAGCAGATCTACATTTCCATGCTCTACATAAACATTAGGGATGCCTATCGTCAGCACCCGGGCTATAGAAACATCCGGTTCATCACAGGAAAAGTCATCTAAAAGTGCTGTGATTCCTTCTCCAAAGCCGCCCCGGAGGACATTTTCCTCCACAGTGACCAGCAGATCATGGGACACAGCCAGGGACCGGATCAGTTCTGCGTCCACAGGCTTTACAAAACGCACATTGACCACTGTAGGTGAAATGCCTGCCTCTTCCAGACGGCAGCGCACATCCTCCGCTGTTGCCACCATGCTTCCAACAGCCAGGACAGCTACGCGGCTTCCTTTATATAAAACTTCGCTTTTCCCATATTTTATAGGGCTGCGGAAATTTTTCAGTCCGGCATATGCCTCGCCTCTTGGGTAACGGATCGCTAAAGGCGCGTTAAATTCTGCCGCAAATTTTAATATATCAAAAAACTCATATTTATTTTTCGGTGCAAAAATACTCATTCCGGGAACAGATGACAGAAAGGACAAGTCAAAAATTCCCTGATGGGTCTCACCGTCAGCACCTACGATCCCTGCCCGGTCAATACAGAACACTACCGGATGTCTTGGCAGGCAAACATCGTGGATGATCTGATCGTAAGACCTTTGCAAAAATGATGAATAGATTGCCACAAAAGGCTTTAGCCCTGCTGCCGCAAGCCCTGCCGCAAAGGTCACCGCATGTTCCTCGGCAATACCTACATCAAAAAAGCGCTTCGGATACTGCTTACTGAATTTATACAGACCCGTCCCATAAGGCATAGCGGCACAAACCCCTACGATCTTATCATTTTTTGCGGCAAGCCGCAGCATGGTCTTGGAAAACACTTGAGTATATGTTATATTTGTGCTTTTCTTTAACGGAAGTCCGGTTTTTACATCAAACTTATCTACGCCGTGATAAGCAGAAGGATCCTCTTCCGCCGGTTCATAGCCTTTGCCCTTTTTTGTAATCACATGGACAAGGACAGCCTGGCGTTTTCTTTTTGCAGCCTGGATAATACGGATCAGCTGACCTATATCATGGCCGTCCACCGGGCCTAAATAATCAATCCCAAGATCCTCAAAAAATCCACCGGGCATAAGAAACTGTTTTAAAGAATCTTTGGAACGCTTTACGCTCTTAGCTACACTGGTGCCGATCTTTGGTATGCGCCGAAGGGCGGCTTCCACATCCTCTTTAAAATCAATATACGACTCATTCATGCGGATGTCATTTAAATACTTAGAGACACCGCCTACGTTTTCCGAAATGGACATTTTATTATCATTAAGGATAATAATAAAATTTTTATCCATACGGGCCGCATTATTTAATGCTTCATAGGCCATACCTCCGGTCAGGGCCCCGTCACCGATCACAGCCACAACCGTATAATCTTCTCCTAAAAGATCTCTGCCTCTGGCATAGCCCAGCGCTGCAGAAATAGATGTTGAGCTGTGCCCTGTATCAAAAGCATCACATTCGCTTTCCTTTGCTTTAGGAAATCCGCTGATGCCTCCATAGGTGCGCAGCCCGTTAAAAGCATCCTTTCGCCCGGTAAGGATTTTGTGGACATAAGACTGATGCCCCACATCCCACACAATTTTATCCTTAGGAAGATCCAGGCACAAATGAAGCGCCATGGTCAGCTCCACCACCCCCAGGTTGGAGGCCAGATGTCCGCCGGTCTTACTAATGCTTTCCAGCAAAAACTCACGGATTTCCTGAGCCAAAGTCTCATATTGGGCCGGAGGAACATTTTTTATATCATTAGGCTGACGGATACTATCTAAAATCTTTGCCATATTCATACACCTGTTTCTTTACATCGGCTTTTATTTGCCGATATTTATTTTTTTCTGTGGATCAGCCATACGATCAGATCCTTAAGAAACGGATTTTTCTCAGATAAGCCCACAGTTTCCAGCATCTTCAATGCATCCAGTGAAAGCTGGCGCACCTGATTTTTGGCTTTTTCCATTCCCTCAAGTGTCACGTAAGTCGTCTTTTCATTTTTGGCATCACTGCCTACAGGTTTTCCAAGATCTTCCTGACTTCCTTCCACATCCAAAATATCATCCTGGATCTGGAAAGCAATGCCAATGGCATCCGCCGCGCTTTCAATACACTGAACCTGACCATTATCCGCACCGGCCAGGACTGCGCCGATCATCATGGCACATTCGATCAACGCACTTGTTTTATTGGTATAAATAAATTTTAATTCATCCAGGCTCACCGGATGACCGCTTTCTTCCACATCGACTACCTGACCGCCGATCATTCCATAAATGCCCGGCTTTTGAGAAAGGATCGCCATGGCAACGGCAGTCTTTTGAAGCTCATCTTTTTCCGCTGCCATCAATGCCCGGGAAGCCGTTTCATAGGCGTAATTAAGCAGGGCATCCCCTGCCAGGATAGCCATCGCCTCACCATAGACCTTATGGGTGGTCAGCCTGCCTCTTCGGTAATCGTCATTATCCAGGGCAGGCAGATCATCGTGGATCAGGGAATAGGTATGGATCATTTCAATGGCTGCCATAAATGGCTCTAAAAGCTGAGGCCGCGCCCCGCCGAATAAGCTGGCAGTTTCAGCCATGAGCATGGGACGAAGCCGTTTTCCTCCGGCATTTACAGCGTAATTCATTGCCTCAAATATAGTCTTTTGATACCCGTTTATATTCGGAAGATATTTCTTTATTACATACTCCGCATCTCCGGCTTTCTTTGCCAGTAACTCATCAAATGTCATCTTTTTCATCCTCTGTTTTTAATTCAATGATCTTTTTTTCAACCTTGTCAATAGAATCATTACAAAATTTCAGCAGCTTTACCCCCTGCTGATACAGTTTCAGCGACTCATCTAAAGTCACATCCGGATCCTCCAGCGCCGAAATCGTCTCCTCCAGCTCATCAAAAGCTGCTTCAAGAGTTTTTCCCTTGGCCATGGACATCCCTCCTTACCTTTTTTGTTTCTGTAACTTTCGCAGTAATATCTCCGTCTGCTACGGAAATCGTTAATACATCGTTATTTTTTACCTGATCCACACTCCGCACCAGGTGATTGTTTTTATCAGTAATAAAGGCATAGCCTCCCGACAGCCTGGCTAAGGGAGAAAGTCCGGAAAGCCGCTCCATAAAAATGTCCCTTTCATGCTTTTTAAATGTCAGGACTTTTTCAATTCGGGAATGGAGCAGTTCCTCCATATCCATCAGCCGCATCCGCTGCTCCCGTATACGGCTTTGGGGGCTTAAGTGGGTCAAACGCAAACGATACTGTTCCCAATACTGACGATACAAATGGATTTTTCCTGTTAAAAGCTGATCCAAAGTATCTTCATAATCGGAAAGCCGTTCAAGGATTTCCCGTACATCCGGCACAGCCAGCTCTGCTGCCGCGGAGGGGGTAGGGGCTCTCAGATCAGCCACAAAATCAGCAATCGTCACATCTGTTTCATGTCCAACAGCAGAAATCACCGGCGTTTTACACTGATAGATCGCTTCCGCAACTGGAGCTTCATTAAAAGCCCACAAATCCTCCATAGAACCGCCGCCCCGTCCTACAATGATCGTATCCACACCGTAAGCATCCAGCGAACGTATCCCTGCCACAATAGTTGGCACAGCCTCCGGCCCCTGAACTGTTGCCGGATAAAGCACAAGCTGGACATAAGGATTCCTCCGGGTGGAAATGTTTATAATATCCTGAATGGCCGCTCCGGTCTTTGCTGTAACAATACCCACTTTTTTAGGATATTGAGGGATCGGCTTTTTATGCTCCGGTGAAAAATACCCCAGCTTATCCAGATGTTTTTTTAATTCCTCAAACTTTTGATATAAAAGCCCCTGACCATCCCGGGTAATCTGGCGGGCATACAGCTGATATTTTCCGTCTCGCTCATAAACGCCTACGCTGCCAAAGACAACGACCTGCTGTCCTTCACTCAGGCGAAAATCCAGTCCGCCCCGGTTTCCCGCAAACATGACACAGGCCAAAGCGCTGCTTTTATCTTTAATTGTAAAATAAATATGACCGGAGGTATGATACTTGCAGTTGGATATTTCCCCTCGCACATAAATATTATTCAACCCGTAATCACTGATAAAGAGCTGTTTTATATATTGATTTAAAGCTGCGACCGAATAGATTTCCTTCATATGCCCCTCATGCAAACTTGGCCAGGATGCCGTTAATGAAGGATGAAGATTCGTCAGTGCCATACCGTTTTGCCAGCTCTACAGCTTCGTTAATGGCAACACCGGTAGGAACGTCCTCATCGTAAAGAATTTCATAAAGGGCCAGACGTATTAAAGTCAGATCTACCTTTCCCATACGGGAAGTTTTCCAGCCCACGGCAACTTCATTAATGCGAGCATCCAGCTCATCCAGTTTTTCTATAATATGTTCTACCTTTTCCAGTATGTATTCTGCATCCACGCCTTCCGGCTCTCTCAAATGCCAGGAATAAAATTCGCCCTGTTCCGGCATTTCTTCACGGCTGTGAAACTCCACACGGAACAGTAAACGGAATATATGTTCTCTCAGTTCTCTTCTGCTCATGATTTTGTCCTTTCATTTTCAATTTATATGCACGCGGCAGCTGCTTGCCGGGCTTATCGCTGACCGCTCGCGGCGTTGCCGCTCTCTGTCCGTTGCCCGGCAAATATCTCCTCGCGCAAGCGCGGTAGCTGCTTGCCGGGCTTATCGCCGACCGCTCGCGGCGTTGCCGCTCCCTGTCCGTTGCCCGGCAAATATCTCCTCGCGCAAGCGCGGCAGCTGCTTGCCGGGCTTATCGCACAAAAAATAGCAGCTGGTGTTCCTGGATGGGGAGCAGCAGCTGCTTTCTCGGTCAGTGTTTCCGCATAGCAGGCCTTAAGGCGCGCTGCAGCGGATATGAACTATTTATCGTTTTCCAGGTTCACATCGGCAACTCGAATATTTACTTCAGATACATTAAGACCTGTCATCGTCTCAATAGCGTTTTTCACTCTTTCCTGTACGGCTCTGGAAACCTCCGGAATACTGTAGCCGTATTCAATATTAATCCCCAGATCTACAGATAGGGAATCTTCACCCACTTGGATTTTTACACCTTTAGACAGGTTCTTCTTCCCAAGCTTGGCAACCAGTTCGTTGGTAATATTTCCAGCCATGGATGCAACCCCTGTCACTTCTGTTGCTGCAAGTCCTGCGATAATGGTGATCACTTCATCAGAAATCCGTACATTACCTGCGACCCCTTCATCCTGGATCCTGTAAGTGCTTCTCTCTTCCTGCTCTTTTGCCATATTAACAACCTCCATCTGTATCAGCCCGGCTTCCTGCATTAATTAAGCCATACCAGCTCCGGCTCCGCCTTCGCTGCGGCTTGCGCCGTATATATCTTCGAAATTCATCGGTCCGGTGAGCAAGCTCTCCGTACCGATGCTTTTCTCAGCTATGCATAGCTTAATTATAACAAATTTTGTACAGTTTGCAAAGTGTTTATTCGCTTTTAAGGGTGGTGATGACGATTTTATCTGTGGTACATTCGGTTTTTCTTGTAACGATGTCTTCGATCTGGGCTTTTTGAGCGTCGGTGAGGGTTTCAAGGCAGATGACTACATCAACACTTTCATCATTAATACTCACCACAGAATTGGCAAAGCCTTTGGCTTCCAGAAGGGTTTCTGCCGCCAATTCCTTTTCGGCAATATTCGTCAGGTTTACAAGATCATTTGACGCTTCCTCCCGGATCTCAGCCGCAACATTTTCATTGTCGATCACCTGCTGGAGGGTCTCCTTATTTTTAGACCGGGTCTGCTCCCTGGACAGCCTGGCGGCAGAGCAGAAATTCACCGCTGCCGGAGATGTGGTACTTGTAAGTACAGCCTCGCCAATATCTTCCACATTGCCGATCTCATCCTCTGTTCCATTTTCAGCCACAGCTTCGCTGCTGTCCATAACCTGGCTTAAATCCTCCTCCGGCGCCACATCTACATTAATAAGGGTATCCTCCCCATCCTCCTGAGCCGTAATATTCCCCAGGTCATCCACGTTTTGAGTCACTGTATTCACACTGCCCTCATCCTGAGTGGTGGTCACTTTGTCCGCCGTAAAATTCAAATAACCGGCGACAATGATCATGATCACAAGGGATGTGATGATTACCTGATTTTTCCTGAAAATCCTTTTCAATACTTTCCCTCCTGTTATGATTCCATTTTTACTACTTTAATTTTATGCACAGGAAGATCAA
This sequence comes from Candidatus Scybalocola faecavium, assembly GCA_018713145.1. Lineage (GTDB taxonomy): Bacteria > Bacillota > Clostridia > Lachnospirales > Lachnospiraceae > Catenibacillus > Catenibacillus faecavium. Next base: position 81,426 of record DVFP01000007.1, on the reverse strand, counting down.
ATAGAACGCTTACAGCCTGGGTTATTTCATCAATCACATATTCATCCCCGGCGCCCTGGGCAGCCACTACTACCCCTTCGATTTCAGGCACCAGCTCTTTGACCACATAAGGGGTCCCGCTATCCTGGCCAGAGGCCGCGCCGGTATAAAGAGAGGTTTCTGAATAACTGCTTTCCTCTGTGACCCGTGTGCCTCCGCTGCTGTCGCTTTCTGAAACCTGGGACGCGCTTTGGGTCACATCCTTTTCCACTACCTTCTCCCGGGTGGCCCGGGCAGTGATCATCACCTGCACCTTTCCGGCACCGCTGATATTAGACAAAATCCCGGTGAGACGTTCCTCCAGAAGGGTGATATATTCCTCCAGGCTCTGGGAACTGTCCGGCATCCCCCCGTTAGATAAGGCAACCGAACCACTATTCCCAGATTCGCTCAATGCTCCCGTCTCACCGCCAGTCCCGCCGTTCTCCGCATTTTCCGGCAAGGCATCTCCACCGTCAGAGACCGGCCATGCGATGACAAGGATCAGTACCCCCACAAGGACAAGGATCAGCAGTGAACGCTTTTTGTCCTTTTTTACGCCATCAATAAATTTTTGTATCCATTCACTCAAAACTGTCACCGTCCCCAATGATAATGGAAATGTTATTCATATGAACCCCATAATTTTCCGATAAAAGCCTTCTAAGTTCTGCATAAGCCCCGCTTGAGGCCCCGGCAGCCGACGTCCTATCCTTTTGCTTTTCTCCCTCATTCTCACTGTCAGTTTCACCGATCACCACCGGTTCAACCGCCTGGATCTCCGGCTCAGTTCCGGAAGCCGCAGGATTCGCTCCGGTCGGATCGTCCGCCTGAGAAGAGGTGGGGTTTGCGCCGGTCGGATCGTCCGCCTGAGAATCATTTTCATTGTTCCCCCGCAGGCGGACCACAATAGACTTTACGGCGCCAAAAGTCTCCCCGTCTTGGGATTCATCCACACAGACACCTACCTGAGCCACATTATATCCCTGATTTTCCACAAGGACCCGGATCTGCTCTTTTAAGTTATTCTCATATTGGGAAATGACCATGGCCTGGCGCCGGGCTTCCAAAGCCTCCTCATCAAAACTGCTCTCTTCCGCCAGCCCGCTTCCGGCAAAGGCGGTCTTAAAGCTTTCCCACTGAAAATAATAGTCCACTGTTCCGGTCATATTAAACAGTCCCAGCAGCGGTGAAAAAACCACAAGAATAAACACCATTCCGGCAGCGGCCCGAATATACTTTTTGTAATCCGCATCCGGCAGCACCTCCTCAATGAGGGAAAGCACAAGGACAAAAATAACAATATTTTTTACCCAGGAAAAAATTCCTTCCATTATCCCCCTCCCACGGAAAGATTCGATGCTGAGGCGATCACCGCCAGAGACAGCACAAAAAGCAAGATTGCCGTTCCTGCTGCCATCAAAAGCAAAAGCACACTGTCTGCTGTAATCCGGATACACTCTGTAATCCGCTCATCAGACACAGGCTGGACTACAGCCTCCGCCACCTTATACATTAAAGTGATCACAAGGAGCTTGATCAAAGGGACCGCGCAGATCACCACAATAACGATGAGCCCTCCCACGCCGATAGCATTTTTTATAAGCACACCTGAGCCAATGGCCGTGCGGGCCGCAGCATTTAATGCGCTGCCGATTCCCGGAATAATGGAGGACAGCTTCATAAAGGCAGAATTTTTAAAAGAGTCAAACGCCGGAAGCACCATACCCTGGATAATATTCAGCCCCAGGGTCAGTCCGAGCATGGTCTTTAAAGACCAGGAAATCACGGTCCGGATCAATCCGCACAGCCGGGACAGACGGTCTTCCTGAGAAATTTCGTTTACTAAAGATAAGATCATATAGGTCTGGATCAGCCCCAAAAGGCCATGACAGATCAGCCAGTCTACAGCGGCAATGGCCAGTGCTGTCACCCCGTAAAATCCCGCGGCGCTGGCAGTCCCCGCGGCAAAGGCAATGGCTGTACAAAAGGCCGGAAGCAGGGCGCTCATAAACTCTACAAGAAAGTCAAGCACAGATCCTGCTACAGAAAAAGCCGCCAAAAAAGCGGTTAAAAGCAGTGAAAACAAAATCAGATACGTCATATAAAAGCCGGTACGGGCCACATAATTTTTTGCAAAGGCTACGGAAAAATTGGTAAATACCGCCCCTAAGACAGCGATTCCTATGATCTGCAGGATCGATTTACGGTTGGCATCAATCTCAGAAAAAATATGGTCATAAATATATTGGCCGATCCCCTCAAAGGTCATGGTCAGATCTCCGTTAAAAAGGCTGGCTACAATCTGAGAAAAAGAAATGGACGGATCACCGTCAGCATCATTGATCACCGACTGGATTTGACCATAGTCCAGCAGCCCATCCAAAGTGCCATCAGCGCTTTCAGCTTCCGCAGCCAGACTCTTAAAGCCCCAGGGGCCCCACAAAGCCAGTCCTAAAATCAGGCCACCGATCCATAAAAAAACGCTGCCCTTTTTCTTTATTGTCAAAAATCCTCTTTTCATTGCAAAAAACTCTCCACAGTATCTAAAAGAGCCAAAAGGATAGGCATACTCATGACCAGGATGGTCAGTTTTCCCGCCATTTCAATCTGGGAGGCAATGGCGGAAAATCCTGCATCCTTACATAAAGAGGAAGAAAATTCACAAATGTAAGAAACACCGATCACCCGGATCAAAATCCCAATGTACTGATCATTTATGGAAATGTATCCGGCGATCTGACGTATGATTTCAATGATGGAATCCATTTTTACAAGGATAAATGAAAAAATGATCCCTCCGGCAGCCATACTGATCAGGCTGGAATACTCTCCCTTTACCGGCTTAAAGCCAAGGGCAAGAATCACGGCGCATATTCCTAAGACTGCTGCTTTAAATAAGGTCATCCCATCACCTGCCTATAAAGCAAAAAGCGAACGAATAGTTTCAAACAGCTCATAAATATAGGGTACGATCCACAAAAGAACCAGGATCAGCCCGGCCAGGCTGATCATAAAGGCATGCTCGTCCCGGCCGGAATGTTTCAAAACCTGGCTGAGTATCGTCACCAGAATACCCACAGCGGCAATTTTAAAAATTAAACTGATGGTCATACCATTCCTCCAGTACGAAAATGCAGCAATGCTCATCAAATGAACAAAATAACAATAAAGATCCCGCCAAGGCCCCAAAGGCCCAGACAGATCTTTTTGCGGCTGTCCATGGTTTCATACAGCCGATCTGTCTCTGTGCCCAGCTCCTCTAAAAACAGCTCCAGCATGGAAAGCTGCATTTTTGTATCCCTGCTGCCAAGCATTTCCCCAAGTTTTTTAATCATGTGAATATCCTGAGCGGTAAGGGGACTGTCTTTAAGATGCCTGTCTGCCTTTTGAGCCCAAACAGACGCTAACGGCTCTCCCCGGCCCATGGCCAGTGTACGGCTCACATCATAAAAAAATCCGGAAAATACAGGCCCTGAAATCTGTGCCATATGCTCCAGCATGGCAGGAACCGGCTCTGACATACATCGGATCTCTCCCTGCATATGCACGATCAGCCTGTAAAATTCCTTTAACGCCGCCAGTCTCTGGTTCATTCCGGCGCAAATACTGTAGCCCATTCCCCAGCAGCCCACTAATATACAAATAGCACCCCCGAATTTAAGGGCGAAGGAGATTACATCCAAAGGCATCAAACACTGCTCCTATACATCCGGCCTGTGACAGATCCCCCAGGACGACATAACGTTCAAACAGACGTTCCTCCACCAGCCGGCGCAGCACCGGCCTGCTCCGAAGGTCATCCACAGAACTTCCATGAACTGTTGCAATCAGCTTGCACCCGCAGTTGATCACATATTCAATGGCTTTAAGGTCCTTTCGGCTGCCTACCTCATCTACGGCAATCACCTGAGGGGACATGGAACGGATCAGCATCATCATTCCTTCAGCTTTAGGGCAGCAGTCCAGCACATCGGTACGGATCCCCACATCATTTTGGGGTACCCCCATATAACAGGCGGCAATCTCAGATCGCTCATCCACCACGCCTACATTGATCCCGTCAGGACTTTGGGAAATCTGGCGGATAATATCTCTCAGAAGCGTCGTTTTTCCGCACCTGGGGGGAGAAATGATCAGGGTATGATAAATGGAGCTTCCGGATTTTATATAGGGCATCACCGGATCCGCACATCCCGGGATCTGGTGGGCCAAACGTATATTAATAAATGAAATGTACTTAATATTTTTTATTTTCCCATCCTCAAGGACGATCTTTCCTGCAATCCCTACCCGGTGTCCCCCCTGAATGGTAATAAATCCCTGGCGGATCTCATCTTCATAGGCATACAGTGAATACTCGCTGATATACTCCATGGTTTCCCGGATCTGAGCATGGTCCACAAGGACCGGATCCTGTCCGTCTTTTCGCAGCCGGCCGTCCCTGGATAAAAAAGTTTCTTTATGGTCGTAAACCACCATAAGGGGACTGTTGACCCTTAAGCGGATTTCCTGCAAATGCTCCATGTCACAAGCCATTCGCTGAAAAAAAGGACGCAAAGAAGCTGCAAAAATACGGCACAGCTGAGTTTTCTTTGCGTCCATTTCCATCCTTTGATTCATTTTTCTCACCTGCCTGCTTACAGTATATGCAAACAGCATATATAAAAGACCTGGTGTCATCCATTTTAAGTCCTCTCATGCTTCGCCGGCATTTAACGTGGATGCCCCTGAATTGACCATCCGCGTCACCTCCGGCACCTGTTGACACAGATCTGCCAGCGGATCATCATGGAAAGGTCGGCATATATTAAGGTTCCATACTTCCTGAAAATATGCCATCAGATCATTCGATACTTCCGGCTCAAGTACAGCCGCCCCATCCAAAGAAGTCAATAAAATCCCCATATTTTATAAAAAATTTAGATACATATAGGCCTTATGGAAAAAAACAGTTGAAAAAATCACGTTTATTATTTATACTAAAAAGAGCTAATATACAAAGCATACTAAAAAGGAGGATTCAATATACATGGTATCAGCAGGTGATTTCAGAAATGGCTTAACCATCGAGTTCGAGGGAAACGTTTATCAGGTCATTGAATTTCAGCATGTAAAACCAGGAAAGGGTGCAGCTTTCGTCCGCACTAAATTAAAAAATATTAAGAACGGCGGTATCGTAGAAAAAACATTCCGTCCTACAGAGAAGTGTCCACAGGCTCACATTGACAGAGCTGACATGCAGTATTTATATAGCGACAGTGATTTATACTACTTCATGGATACAGAAACCTATGATCAGATCGCTCTTAACGCTGAGGACGTTGGCGATGCATTAAAATTCGTTAAGGAAAACGAAATGGTTAAGATGCTCTCCCATAACGGACAGGTATTCTCTGTAGAGCCTCCGTTATTTGTAGAGCTTGAAGTTACTCAGACCGAACCCGGCTTCAAAGGTGATACATCCACAGGCGCTACAAAGCCTGCAGTTGTAGAAACCGGCGCTCAGATCAACGTGCCATTATTCGTAGAAATCGGCGACAAGATCAAGATCGATACAAGAACCGGCGAATATCTGTCCAGAGTTTAATTAAACATCGGACACTATGGCGGAATAAACGATTCCTCCATTCTAAAAATGCTCCCCAGGTAATCCTGCGGGAGCATTTTTTTGCGCGATACGCCTGTCAAGTGGCTGCCGAGCTTGCGCGTGCAGACATTTGGCAGGCAACGGTCAGCGACCGGCTGCGGGAGCTGACGGGATACGCCCGTGGATCGGCCCCATGCCTGAACGAACGGACGTTTGACGCCCAGTCATTTAATAATACTTTTATTTTTCCACTTTCCTCTCCGGTAGGCGATAAATGGTATGATAAAACCAAAAACCCATCCAATGGCATAGGAAAAGTAAATATACTGCTGGCCGAAAAAATAGTCCAGCAAATAGGCGGACGGTATCCTGGCAAGCCACAGACCGATAATGGACGAAACTAAAGGAACGATCATTTCCCCGGCGCCTTTTAAAGTGCTGCTGAAAATAAATCCTGCTGCCAGAAGCACATAAAAGGGCAGGACACTATGAAGGTACCACACACCAGACTCAATAACGCCGGGATCGGATGAAAACATCCGCATCAGCAGGTCACTTACCGGATACAGGGCTCCCCCAATCACAATGCATGTTACAACAGACAGAACAAGGCCGGCTTTCACACCCTTTTTCACCCGGTCCAGTAAATGGGCGCCAATGTTTTGGCCGGTATAGGTAGTGACTGCAATGGAATAGCTTTGCACAGGCATAAACGCGAAAGAGTCGATCTTATTTGCCCCGTTAAATCCGGCCATAAAAGTGGAACCGTACCCATTAACAAGGGCCTGCATGACCATGATCCCTACAGAAAAGCACATTTGCTGCAGTCCGGAAGGGATGCCCAAACGCAGGGCCTGACGGAACAAAGTCTTATCAAAATCCATGTGGTGGAAATCGATCCTGATAATCGTATATTTTTTCTGGATATAAAACAGGCCAAACAGCCACGAGCAAAGCTGGGCAATAATCGTTGCCAGGGCAACACCGAAAACCCCCATGCGGATCCCGGCAGTAAAGGTAAGGTCAAGGACCACATTGATCACCGTTGCAATGGCAAGAAAGATCAGGGATGTACGGCTGTCTCCAAGGCCCTGAAGGATACCTGCGTTAATATTATACCCCATAGAACCGATAAGGCCGACAAAAATAACGATCATGTAGGTCACTGCCATATCCAGTGTGCCGTCATCGGGCACCTGCATAAGCATAAGCAGCGGCCGGCTGATAATGATCCCTAAAACAGACAGAGGCACAATGGCAATGAGCATTGATTTATAAATCGTTGTCACTGTAACCCTGAGACGATCAAACTCCCTGGCTCCGTAAAACTGGGAAACCATAACTGTTGCCCCGTTGCCGATTCCCATAAACAGGGAACTTAGCATAAAAATAATGGGAAATCCGGTTCCTACCGCCGCTAAAGCTTTTGCCCCAACAATATTGCCTACGACGATACTGTCCACCATGTTATAAAACTGCTGTAAAATATTGCCGATGAGCAATGGAATGGAAAACAGGAAAATCAGCTTATACGGACTTCCCGCAGTCATATCCATGGATCCGCCTTCCCTCTTTTGTACCTGACTCATTATATATTCCTCCTCCATAGACTGGTACTAAATTTATGATACCGTCTTTGGAAGCTGCTTTCAATAAATAATATCCAACTTTTTGATTACAGCAATTTATGACTATAATTGAGCAAGAAATGTACCTGTTCCGTTGGCTGAACTGTCACGATTACTTATTTTCGACGCTTATTTATATCCGATTGCTGAAGCAGCAAAACCGTAAATACTTATACTTTACTTTGTCCCACAGCATCAGGACAAGGAATAAAGTAATAGATTACCCACCATAGTAGGGTATATTTGTGCTAGTAATTTACATTATGAGAAGTTTGCCGATGGAACAGTGAAATGTATTGAGAATGAGATACCGTTTGAAGTACCGGAGGGATGGGCGTGGACAAGATTAGGCACAATAATTTTCTCTATTCAATATGGTTTAAATAATTCAGCGGAAGCACAAGGTTCTCATAAACTTTTACGCATTACAGATATTCAAAATGGGATTGTAAATTGGGAAACTGTTCCTTTTACATCAACAGATAATCCGGGCAGCTATATGCTTAAACCTGGCGATATTGTATTTGCTCGTACAGGTGCTACGGTAGGAAAATCATTTTTAATTACAGACATACCTTATCCAACCGTTTACGCTTCATATCTGATTAGAATTCGTTTATTAGAAAATTTACTACCTGAATATGTATATCAATTTTTTGATAGTATCTCCTATTGGGAACAGATTTCGGATAAATCTGTTGGAGTTGGTCAACCTAATTGCAATGGGACTTCTTTGAAAGAACTATTTATTCCACTTCCACCGCGAAACGAGCAATTGAGGATTGTTTCAATTACTCAGTCATTATTGAATTACGTAAACAAGATTGATAAAGAAAAATCAGAGTTGCTTACCATAATTACTAATACTAAATCAAAAATTCTCGACCTTGCTATTCGTGGCAAGCTTGTACCTCAAGACCCGAATGATGAGCCTGCTTCTGCACTTTTAGAACGCATACGGGCTGAGAAAGAAGAACTCATCAGACAAGGGAAAATCAAGCGGGACAAAAAGGAATCCATTATCTTTAAAGGTGAGGATAACTCTTATTATGAGAAGATCGACACTACGATTGAAAAAATAAATGATGAGATACCCTTTGAGCTTCCGGTAAATTGGATGTGGTGTCGGTTTTCTGAGGTAATCGAATTGTTTTCCGGACAAGATCTTACGCCTGATAGATATAGTGACATTCCACAGGGAATACCGTATCTCACGGGTGCGAGCAATTTGGAAAGGGGGCATGTAATTATTAACCGGTGGACATCTGCTGCTACAACACATGCTACTATTGGGGATCTCCTTCTGATAGTCAAAGGGTCTGGCGTTGGCAAAATGGCTATCTGTAATATAGAAGATGCTCATATTGCACGACAAATTATGGCATTGAGATGTAGAAACGGAATATCTCAGGAATATCTTCAAATAGTGGTTTCTGCTTTTCTCACGGAAATTATCGATCAGGCAAATGGTATTATCCCAGGCATTCGCAGAGAAGTGGTGCTGAACACACTATTTCCATTACCGCCATCCTCTGAACAGCTTAGAATATCCGCTAAAGTGAAACGTATCACTGACGAATTACAAACGATAGAAAAATGCCTCAGTTGAGGCTTTTTTCTATCATGGTAATAAGAGAAAACATCTTTTTAATTACGGTTTCAATCCGTATCTGTTCAGTAACTGGTGGCATAGGTATGAGCATTTCTTTCAGTGTAAGTGGCTTTAGCTCTTTTTGATTAGTTGAACCTTCACCTTTCTTTTCAAGTTTTCTCTGATTTGCTTGCATAAAAGCGTATAAATAAAATGTCCGAATACTACTGAATCCACGAATAATCGTTACATGTGAGTCAGGGACTATAGGGAGACCTAAATGATTGTCAATTATTCGATAGAATCCAATTCGCCCTAACGTGCCTGTGCCTGTGGAATTAACGACTACATCTCCATCCTGCATATATTCATCTGATTGGTATCTGCTAAGTGTACACTCATCCAGATACAATGCCAGTCCAATATCAATACCATTATATTTTGTGTTACATTTCTGAGCGAAAACAAGTGTATTGCTTTTATCAGTATATTTTGGAGATTTTCCACGGCGAATTTCCTTGCTGCAGCAGTTCTTCAGGCGCATCCATTCCCACGTATCAGGAATATCAAACGGAATTTCTTCATCAATGCAATATACATCTTCTTTAATCTTCTCATAATAAGAGAAAGTCACATATTCCCTTTATAATATTTGTGCGGAAAACCGCAGAAAATATTATAAGGAGGCCACTTATTATGAGGCAACAAAGCACATTTGAAGAACATCTGCGAAAGAGCAATCTTTCCGAAAATACGATCACATCGTATTTGTGGACAGTGGAATACTACCGCACCCATTACGATACGATCAGCAAGGAAAACCTATTGGCGTACAAAGGGTTCCTAATGGAATTTTACAAGCCAAAGACGGTAAATCTCCGTATTCAGGCAATCAACAAATATCTAGTCTATTTGGGCAAGGATAAACTGCAGTTGAAAGCGGTAAAAGTTCAGCAGAAGAACTTCCTTGAAAATGTAATAAGTAATGCCGATTACAATTTCTTGAAGAAACAGCTCAAAAAAGACGGAAACCTGGAATGGTACTTTGTGGTCTGGTATCTCGCTGCCACCGGTGCCCGTGTCAGCGAACTTATCCAGATCAAAATTGAACACGTTGAGCTTGGGTACTTTGACTTGTATACCAAGGGAGGTAAATTGCGCAGACTATACATACCGAAAAAATTAAGGACGGAGACCATCGAATGGTTGAAGGAAACAAACCGCTTCTCCGGCTATTTGTTTTTAAATCGTTATGGAAAGCGAATTACTACTCGTGGCATTTCACAGCAGTTGAAAAATTATGCCGATAAATATGGCTTGGATAAAAGAGTTGTTTATCCTCATTCTTTCCGTCATCGTTATGCTAAGAATTTTCTTGAAAAATATAATGATATTGCTTTACTTGCTGATCTTATGGGGCATGAAAGTATCGAAACCACTCGTATATATTTGCGTCGTACCGCTAGTGAGCAGCAAGCACTGGTAGATAAAATTGTGACATGGTAAAAACACAGCCGCCTTCATTGTGAGGGCGGCTGTCGGTTAAGATAAAGCTACTTCAATTTGTTCCAATTGAGTAAAAAGGGTTTTAATAATATCAGCAATCCTTTTTTGTTCTTCGATTGGAGGTAATCCGTAAATCAAGTTTCCTATTACAGAAGCATCCACAGTGGGTATTATAGCTCCCTTATAGATTTTAGAAAAATCAATAGAGGAAAACAGAAAGAAAATAAAATCCTTATTCAAAAAATTGGATGGTGTAAATACACCTGTGTTCAAATCAACAACAGAAACATTCGCAAGAATTCTTTTCTTGTTTGTTAGGACAGCACCGCCGTTTTTAGGAAATACGAATGATCCGCCATCAAACACAGGGCCAGAATACAGATCATTAATATAATAATCTGAATACTGCAAATACAATTCATTTCCCGGTGTATTCATATCAGATACCTTAAAGTATGGTATAGAACCATTAATGCTGAGTTGATTCGACTTTGGCGTCTTTCCGGAAGTGATCACAGCAATATCCTTTAATGTTATCCAAGCCCAGCCGTTGGGTGCCTTAAATCCCCAATAATCAGCGATGTTCACAGGAGTTCCGTTAATCATAGCATAATAAGAGTTATCCTCACCTTTAAAGATAATTGATTCCTTTTTGTCCCGCTTGATTTTCCCTTGTTTGATGAGTTCTTCTTTTTCTTGACGTATGCGTTCAAGCAATGCAGAAGCTGGTTCATCTGTTGAATTCTGCGGAACAAGTTTACCACGAATAGCAAGATCAAGAATTTTGGCCTTTGTATTAGATACTATTGTTTGTAAATTCAGTTTTTCTTGTTTAATTATGTTGATGATTTTTATAGATTCTAATATTTTTTTCCCTATTCGTTCTTGCTCCTGTGTTGGAGGAACTGGAACAAATACATTAAGCACATTGGCAACGGACAGTCCCGGCTGAGCTGCTCCGGTTGCATATTTGTTAAGATTCATAGCTTCTAAGATGTAATTACTCCAATTAAAATCTATTCCAGAAAACAGAGTTGTAACCACTGCATGTTCAGTTGCGTAGAACTTTCCAGAAGCTGTGTTAATGTTTCCGCATAAGGCACCTTGTCGGCCAATAATGCTAAAGGTTCCTTCTTGGTTATATTCATCTACATATCCTCTTATACCATTTCCGCCAAAACAAGGAAATCCACCCTCAAATGGTGTTGCTTTGATTTGGTTTGCTGGTTTGGCTTTTCCTGCAGCCATCATACAAATATTTCTTAATCGTGCCCATGCCCAGTTAGTTGGTACTTCAAACGGTATCTCATTCTCAATACATTTCACTGTTCCATCGGCAAACTTCTCATAATGTAAATTGTCCTCACCAACAAAGATAACTGACTCATTTTTAATATCTTTCTTTTTTAGCTTTCCTTCCTTTACCATCTGCTGCTTCTGCTCACAGATTCTCTCCAGAAGAACCGATGCAGGTTCATCATTGGGATCCTGTGGCACAAGCTTACCACGGATAGCAAGGTCAAGAATCTTTTGTCTTAATGCCTTGGTATCCATTATTCTTCCACCTCTCCTAGTAACTGTTCCAACTCTGCAACTGCTTTTGCAATATTGCTAGATTTTTCTTTTATCATATCAAGCAATTCAGCAAGCGTATAATCATCGGTTCCAGTATCTGCCTTCATCCATGTAATATCCAAACTTGTCTTATCACGAGCCAAAATATCTTCAATAGTAAATTTACGCCATCTGCCATTAGGATTTTCTTCGTTATATGTTTCCTTGCGTTTGCTTAAATCACCATCCGCATAGCATTTAACGAAATCATCAAAATCTTCTGTTTTCAACGGATGTGTCTTCCCAAAAGATGGCATATCGTTTCTCAAATCATAAATCCAAACTTCTTTTGTATTGTGCTTATCTGTTTTCCCACGTGTAAAGAACAATACATTAGTTTTTACACCCTGAGCATAGAAAATGCCCGTAGGGAGACGCAAGATTGTATGTAGATTACATTTATCCATCAAATCAAGACGAATACGTTCTCCATCGCCATCAGCAAAAAGAACGTTATCTGGCAAAACTACCGCTGCACGAGCTTTACCATTTGGTTTCAAACTACGATAAATATGCTGAAGAAAGTTCAGCTGCTTATTGCTCGTAGGAAATGTAAAGTCATCACGTGTTGCACGTTCACCGCCTTTTTTTGTACCGAATGGCGGATTTGTCAATACAACATCATAATCTTTCATGGTCATTCCTACACTAGATAGAGTATCACCTAAAGTAATTTTACCATCAATATCATGAAGCATAGCATTCATCAACGCCAAACGGTGTGTATCATGTACCAATTCACAACCAGTAAAAGCTTCTTCTCTTTCAAATTTTGCAGTATCTGCGTCCAGATCAAAAAAATCATCTGTATGTGAACGCACATACTGACTGGCAGAAATCATAAAACCAAATGTACCACAGGCAGGGTCATTACAGCGTTCCCCTGGCTGTGGCTTTACCAGTTTAGTCATTACATCAATCAGAACACGAGGGGTAAAATACTGACCGGCACCAGATTTCTTTTCATTAGCATTCTTTTCCAGAAGACCTTCATAAAGATTCCCAAGACCTTCTTCTCTTGCTGAAAACCAATCCAGACCATCAATGGTTGTAATAATTTTTTCAAGGTTTTTAGGCTCATCAATATTGGTCGCTGCCCCCTGATAAATTTCACGTACGCGACCGGTACATTCTTCCCCCAGATGTGCCAATAATTCTTTATAGAATTTTTTCAGTTCAATACCACTTTTCGATGTAAGCTTATCCCAACGGTACATTTCTGGAATCTGTGATTCAGCGCCCGTTTCCTTCGCCATTTTCAGGAATAAAATATAAGTTAATTCAGTTACATACTGATGATATGTAATCCCATCATCTCTGAGCACATTGCAGAGATTCCAAAGTTTTGAAACAATTTCTTGTGTTGTCATGCAACTCTACCTCCATCGTCATAAAGATACTCATTTAATTCAAGCACGATATTTTCCAGTTTATTTTGGAATACTTTATTAATTTTCGCAAATCCACCATAAGTCTTGAAACGACTATCCTCATCAAACACCTGGACATTCAATACAGATTCTTCCATCATATATTTTTCCATACGTCCAATCCAGCTCATCTCCTGTTTTGAAAAATTATGAGCTTTTTTCAATTTATCTACTGCTCTGCGGATTCTTGCTTCATGGCTAATCAATGAAGAACCAATAGCATATCTTCTAATAAGACTGATAATATCAGCAGCTATTTCTTCATTCGTAAGCTCTGATATTGCCGTATTCAGCTGCTGTGTTGTAAAACCTTCTCGATCAAGCGTTAATCTCAATGATTTTAAAGCATCTCTTGTCAGATCTTTCGGTCTGGTACAAACGATACTCAATGCAGCAATCTCATTCATGTGGGTCTTTACATAGTCAGAGAAAGCATCCAAATAATCTTCTGGTTTTTCAGAATTACCATAACCTCTTGTATGACTGGTCAATTTATCATCTTCACTGGAAATTACAACAGCTCTATCACCATTCTCTCTTATTTGCTGAATATACTCAAACATATTTCTATATGCAAGCAAACGTTTTTTTGCATCTTTTGGATTCCTTTTTTCAATATCAACAATGAACTGTGTTGGATCCATGCCATTGGTCATACTAATAAACTGCTCCATTGTTTTGCTATCCATACAACGCTTTTTACGCTGAAGCTTTGCAATAATCTGGTTAATCTGAGCCGATATTATTTCTTTGTCTTCTATCTCTTCCAATCCATCTAAAAGCTGTGTAAATGTGGTTGTCGGATTGGTCACAACAGGTTTCATAGTATTTACCGATTCCAAAGAATCGTAAACACCAACTGGGTCATAAATCTCAAAATGTGTTTTATGTATCTTCGGGCATAATCTTGTAGCTCGTCCCATCATCTGTTCAAAAAGGATACGAGATTTTACTCGGCGCATAAATACTAATGTTGTAATTTCCGGAACATCAATACCTGTTGTAAGCAAATCGACTGTAACAGCAATGCTTGGAAATCTCTCATTTTTAAAACGTTTGATTGCTTCTGCCACTTTCTTAGGATTACCACCACCCACACTTCCGGTAATTTTCATAATGGCATCATTATCCACACCTGTTTTTGAATAAATATCTTTCAAAATGGCTACGATCATATCTGCATGTTGATCATCAACCGCATAAATAAGTGTCTTTCCCTGTTCCTCCGGATTTTCCGGATCAATATCCCTTGCAATTTCAGTCAATACAGTTCTATTGAAATTTTCTGTGATAACCTGCCGATTAAAATTCTCCACATCAAAATCAAGCTCATCATCTAACAATTCACTATTAGTTACTTCACCCGTTACTGGATTATAAGTTATAACAGTATCTCCCTTTTTATAGTGGATTCCTTTTTTGCTAAGTTCTGTTTCCAAATGATGAGGTGCATCATGATCTACAAGATAACCTTCTATTACAGCCTCTCGGTAAGTGTATTTGAACACTGGTTGTCCAAAAATTTTTGTTGTCTGCAATGCAGGAGTTGCTGTCAAAGCAATTTTTACTGCATCAAAATATTCTACAACACTGCGATATTTACTCTGATAATCGCGTTGGTCACGATACAGAACTTCTGTATCACCCATTTCTTTATCCAAAATGTAACCACGATGTGCTTCATCAATAATAATCAAGTCAAAATCTGTTACCGCTGGCATTACATCTTCTTCGTTGTAAAGAATACGTTTTACCATACTCTGAACAGTAGCAATCTGAATACGAGTCTCCTTATCTACAGTTTTATCATCCAATCCTTTAATATTATAAATTTCATCAAGCGTCATCAATTCTTCAAGCTTGACTTCCTTAAAAACATCTGAAGCCTGATCCCCCAAAGAAGTTCTGTCAACAAGGAACAAAATACGTTTAAAACGGTTTGTTTTTAGGAAACGGTAAATCATACCAAGAACCGTACGGGTTTTACCTGTACCGGTTGCCATAGCAATTAGTATTTCTCGTTGTCCATCAATTACAGCTTTTTCGGCAGCTTTAATCGCTTTTACTTGATATTCTCTCAAATTTAAACCATCTTTATCTGTCAATAAATCATACGGCATCGCCTGCAATGCCTCATTACCCGCCTGAATGTCTTTTTCAAGTCGTTCCATGATACCCTCCGGACTAATCCAACCGTGTAATGCCATAGGTACGTTAGAAGATTCTCTTAGGTCCAAAAACCAAATACCAGATTTCGTTTTAAACTGTTCAAGGTATGGTCTTCCATTTGTTGCGAAAGTAAATGGAACCTTAAACTCTCCCCAAGTGCCAATCTGATATTCAGCATCCTCTTTACGGATATTTCTTGGATAATCTTTACCTTGATAATCAATAACAGATGGAATATCTTTATGCTCAGCTTTTGCTTCAATAATACCAACAAATTTTGTCCCTACAAAAAGTGCATAATCTGCATAGCCTTTTTTGCTAATGGTAGAATCTGTTGGCCATTCAGCAATCGCAATATTGCGGCCTTTCTCCGGTCTTGTGCCTTTTGCATATCGAATTTTCTGTGTATTGGCTTCCCATCCTACCTGACGTAATTGTTCGTCAATCATATAGCGTGTTTCAGCTTCTGATTTCTGACGCTGGCTCGCCATTTTATGCGCCTGTTTCAGACGCAATTTCTTATCTACCATTTCAGCCTGCTCGGCACAAACAATAGCAGCTTTCGTAAGTTCCTTCTCTTTTTCTTCTTCCTGAGCTTTGCTGTAAATGATGCTTCTATCCATTTTCTTTTCTGATTCTTTTATAGGCATAACAAAATCCTGATGCTGATAATTCCAGTCGCCATAAGTCTGCATAAACCATTCAGCCAAACTATATGCCATTTGTAAAAAAACCGGACAAACAGAAGCTTCTGCATAATTTTCATGTACAGCTTTATTTCTTACCTTGCGAAGCGCATGTAGAATATCAACCAGATCCCTTGTCAATAATCCCTCCGAAGATAAAACATTAATACGATTCACCGCAGAATTATCATAAGGTACAGGAATCTTATCATATGTAAACATTAGATTTACAATCGTTTCACCAATCATCCCCAGTTTCATCAAACATGAGTTAGGATCAGTGTAACAATACTGCTCCGCTAAATTTCCAAAGTTTGCAAGAACAGGAAATTCTTTTTCTAAAAATTTAAAATTGGAAGCCATTTACTACGTCCTCCTCCCGTTTATCTTATGTTCTCATAATAGAAAATTATCGGAATATCATATATAAAAATTAAAATCCCATTCGTGCCCTAATATCATTTAGCCATTCGCCTTTATATTTAAAGAATCTTGGACCGGCAATGGAATATTTTTTCCCTGATATAAGCTTTGCAGCAGCTGTCAGCGACATCTCCTTTCCTTGATATTCAACCTTTATACTCGAAACGCGAATGGAATACACTCACTACGATTTAGTTGTTTCAGTCGTTTATCTATATCATCTGCATATCCTATTTTTACATAATCTGGAAAAGAAGGATTTGTGAGAATATATATGACACCCCTTTTATCACTCATATACTTTTTCCTCCAATTTAAATCTAAATCATTATTCTATTTTCTCTCAAGGTGCAAAATTAACAATTTAAGAACAACTTTTGATACTTTGAAAATTATCTTACTTAATATGAGATTCTGAAATAATCCAAATACGCCTTATATCGGTCCTGGGCAGTCAGGCAAGTATCGGTCAGATAGCCTTTTTCATTGTCCCATTCTTTCAATCCCCGATAATAGAACATCTTAAGACTATCATCAATAATAAATGGAACAATATTATATTTCAAACACTCCCTGAACATAATCAGCCTGCCCACACGGCCGTTGCCGTCCTGAAACGGATGGATCTGCTCAAACTTTACATGGAAATCCAAAATATCTTCAAATGTCTTTTCTTCTTTTGCGTTATACTCTGTCAGCAGCCCTTTCATCCTGTCGGCCACTTGTTCAGGTAAGGCAGTATCCATACCACCCACTTCATTGGGAATTTTTTTATAGTCCCCTACTGCAAACCAGTCTTTTCCGGAATCGCTTGTTCCGCTTTTTAAAGTCAGATGAAGCTCCTTAATAAACTTCTCAGTCAAAGCAGCTTTGGCATGGTCGATGATCCTATCAATACATCGAAAATGATTTACCGTTTCAATCACATCATCCACATTAAGAACTTCATTTTCCACGCCAATGGTATTTGTTTCAAAAATATATCTGGTCTGATCATAGGTCAGACCACATCCCTCCATATGGTTTGAGTTATATGTTAAATCAATTTGCGTTTTATGGTAGATCCCGCCGGAATATTTACCTGCTTTTTCTTCCCGCAAAATATCCAGCAGTGTAAGGGGATGTTCTTTCTTTTTGTTGGAGCGCTCTGGTTTTTCGGCGTTTTCCGGAATATTCCAGGTCTTTCCGGTAAGAAAAGCCCCCTGCACACGCCCGTGGGCACAGTAATTTCTTACACTGCGCTCCGATATATTCCATTTTTTCGCGATTTCAGCAACTGAAAGGTATCCCATCTGCGCTCCTCCATTTTCAACCAAAATAAATACGACATAAACCTGGATTATAGTATAGCACATTACCGGCAATAAATCTATCAAGTTTCTGAACTATTCAATATATTTTTGCCGTTTCAGGAAAAAGCCTGGCAGTACCAGGCAACTGATAAAGGACGGCAACGCTGACTGAACGTTATCGCCGGAATTTCCCCATCCACTGTTTGGAAACATACTACATTTATAATCGTCAAACAGTGTCGAAAAATAGTTTTTGTCGTTTATAAACGATAAAAATTAAAAATTTTATTGAATTTCGAGTATAAAAGGAAATCCTGCAGCGGAACAAAGTAACCGTTGGAAAAATCGGTGACAGGGAGATTGATTTTGTCTGTGACCAGCGTGGCGATAAGCTCTATGTCCAGGTCGCATACCTGCTGGCAGATGAAAGTACAGTTCAGCGGGCATTTGGGGTCTATGATTCCATCTGTGATAATTTTCCCAAATATATTGTCACAATGGATGAACTTGATTTGGGCCGTAGTTGGGATAAATTAGAAGCCGAATATATTTGTTTGACACCCTTCAAACGGAATCCCCAAATTGAGTAAGGGTCCAAATTTGAGCTGTGAATTTGAAAATTACAGCATCACTGCTATCTATCCCATCACATCCTCCATGACCCGAAGGGCATTGCCGTACCAGATCTTGTCCAGTACCCGCTGGGTCAGCCCGGATTTTTTCAGGGCATGGTAAAGCAGTTCCATCTTCCCGGTGTGGGGGATCTCCAGTGGACCGCTGATGCCGTCAAAGTCCGTGCCCAAAGCCACCACATCTTCGCCGCCCACCTGGATCATGTGACGGACATGGGCAGTCATAGCTTCCACTGTGGAGCCGTTCTTTTCGTCTAAAAATGCCGGGCAGAAGTTTAAGCCGGCAACGCCGCCGTGGTCTGCCAATGTGCGGATCATGTGGTCTGTGAGATTTCTTGGGTGGGGACACAAGGCTCTGGCATTGGAATGGGACGCCACAAAGGGCTTTTTCATATGCCGGGCCACATCATAAAATCCTCCGTCAGATAAATGGGACACATCCACCATCATTCCCATTTTTTCCATGGCTTCAATGACCGAAAAGCCAAAAGGCGTCAGACCAAGGGCATTTTTTGAAGCATCCCTGGAATTCGGGTGGCCAATACAGTTGTCAAAGTTCCATGTAAGGGTCATAAGACGCACGCCCCGGTTAAATAAAGTGTTCAGGCGCTCCATAGACCCGTCCAGGATCCCGCCTTCTTCCACTGTCAGCAGACCGCCGCACAGCCCCGGCTGTTCCCGGTTCAAAACAAACCGGGCGTCCCGGGGACTTTTTACGGTGTAAAGGGCCTGGCTGTACTTTTTCTGGTTTTCCTCATAAAAATCCAGTACATCCATGGTATAGGCCCAGGCCCGGTCCAGATCCCACCGGTCTTTCGTTTCTCCATTGTCCAAAGTCTGTCCATCTTCTGCCTTAAACCGGTCAAGATAAATAAAGCATGCAAAAAACTCAATGGCATTTCCATTTTTCTGAAGCCTTTGAAGATCCACGCTTAAGTTATTTTCCATCAAATCGCCGGACGAACCATCCCTCATCAGGGATGTCAGTGTGTCACAGTGCATATCAATATATCCTGCCATGGGCTCCTCCTCACTTATTTTTCTCATAAAAATGCAGCACGATCTTTTCCAGCCGCCGTTTCAACACGATCTGGATCTCCTCCTTTGGATGGATCGGCCGTACTAATATATTCGCCATCCCCAGCCTTTTAGCACCGTAAATGTCCGTAAAAAGCTGATCGCCGATGAAAACTGTATTTTTCAGATTTGTTCCCATAAGCTCCATGGCCTTTTTATAATTGGCTGTAGACGGTTTATGGGCATGGCAAATATAGTGAACGCCAATATCTTTATTAAACATTTTAACTCTGTGTTCCCCATTATTAGAAAGGAGACAGCAGGCAAACCCCATCTTTTTCAAACGGACAAACAGCTTTTTTGCCCGGGCATCAGCCGGCGCCCCATGGGGCACTAATGTATTATCAATATCAAAAATCAGACCCCGCACCCCATCCTTATACAGCTTCTCAAAATCAATATCATATGTGGATGGACTCACACGGTCCGGATAAAATCGCTCTAACATATTTCCTCCTAAAGGCTATCTTTTTAAAGCCATACAGGTATCCCCGGAGGGGATTTCCTCCTAAAGGCTGTCTTTTTATTCACTGCACACGGCCAGGATTTCTCTGGCAATGGCCTTTATATCTTTTCTGTCGGTTTCCACCACAACATCTGCGGCGGCCTTGTATTTAGGCTCTCTCTGGGTCATTAAAGCTTCAATGTCTTTAGGAGATTTCCGGCCCTTAAGATTGGGGCGGCCTTCGTCTCCGCCGACACGGGCGTAGATCGTTTCCGGCCGGGCAGTTAAAAGCACCACCTTACCGCAGCTTTTCATGAGCTGGGTATTTTTTTCAGCCAGCACCGCACCCCCGCCGCAGGAAACGATCATTGCCGTTTCTTCCCGGGCAATGTCCTGCAAAAGCTGAGTTTCAATCTGGCGAAAATACCCTTCGCCTTCCGCGGCAAAAATATCCGGGATACTGCGGCCCTCCCGGCGGGCCAGTTCCTCATCCATTTCCATGACAGGCATTCCTGTCAGCTTTTCCAGCTCCCGGGCCACGCTTGTTTTTCCGGTACCCATAAAGCCGGTTAAAAATAAATGGCGTATCTTTTTTTCCAGCGCTTTATCGCTTCCCCGGGAGCGGGCGCTGAGCCCCATGTTCTTATCTTTGCTGCCCCCATCCTCCCGGTCCGGAAAAACCTGGCCGGCCTGGGATGCCTGCTTGTGGAAAATATCCAGCACAGTCCTAAGTTCCCCGGCGTCAAACTGGCCGGGGGCACTGGCCTGTCCCATCTGCCCAAAGGTTACGGCGCTGCCAAAATATTCCCCCCACACACGGCTGATGCTCCCCATGGCCCCCATGGACATAGTGATCAGCGGCCGGTCAAACATGGAGGAAGCCTTTTGGGTCGCATCCAGCAAACGGACCACATCGTCCATCGTTTCAGGCATGACCGCCAGCTTTAAAATATCCGCGCCCCCATCCCAGGCCTTCTGGAGCCGCTCTACCATCGCCTCCACTGAAGGGGTCTTAAAAAAATCATGATATGAGCCGACCACACTGACGCCGGCTTCATGGGCGGCAGCGATGATCCTTTCCACCGCCTTTGGCTCACGGCCCATTTCCACATCAATAAGATCCGGCACACCGCTTTCAATAGCCGTCTGGTTCAGCCGGGTATATTCTTCCGGAGAAAGGGCCTTAAGGCCGCCTTCTGAAGATGTACGGATGGTAAATAACAGAGGGACCTGGCCAATACGGGTCCTTAAGGCTTTTAAAGTTCCCGGCAGCCGGTCACATTCCAGCCGCTCCCACGCATCTGCCCGCCATTCGATCAAATCTGCTCCGACCATAACAGCCTGTTCGGCCATTTCCACTATATCTTCTGTCCTTTTTTCCATAACGGGAATACAAATCTTTGGCCGCCCTGTGCCGATCTTTATTCCCCGGACTTCTACGATCTTCATAGTCATTCCTCTTTTCATGCCGCATTTTTCACAACGATGACCGTTCAGCCAACCATGCGGTTACACTTGTATCATCTTTTACTACTTGCTTTCTTTACTTTAATATATTATATTTGTAAAGTAAAGAGATTTTCAAAAGAAAAAGCGCAGTAACCATTCATCTGGCTGAACAGCTGGCTGCCCTTTAAATAACGGAGGACGATTTTATGACTGAAATCACCGGACATACACAGCTTACAGGGCTTTTGGGAAGTCCTGTGGCCCACAGCATTTCCCCCATGATGCATAATGAAGCCTTTAGGCTCCTTAACCTGCCCTATGCCTATTTGGCATTTGATGTAAAGCCGGAAGACTTAAAAACCGCGGTAGACGGCCTCAAAGCCCTTGGAGTCCGGGGCTTTAACCTGACTATGCCCCATAAAAACGCCATGGCACGCCTGGCAGACCGTTTGTCCCCGGCAGCTCGACTTTGCGGAGCCGTGAATACCATTGTCAACGACAACGGTGTACTTACCGGCTACACGACCGACGGCATCGGCTACATGCGGGCCGCCAGTGAAGCCGGCTTTCCCCTTCCCGGCAAAGTGATGACTCTCCTCGGGGCCGGCGGCGCCGCCACAGCCATTCTTGTTCAGGCGGCTTTAGATGGGGTTAAGGAGATCCGGGTGTTTAACCGGAAAACTTCTACTTACCAAAAAGCCCAGGCCCTTATTGAACAGCTTAACGCCCAAACATCCTGCCATGTTACCTTACATGACCTGGACGATGAGGATTCCCTTGGAGAAAGCATTTTATCCAGTCAGGTACTGACTAATGCCACCAATGTAGGAATGGCACCTTATGAGGATGAATGTCTGATCCGGGATCCGTCTGTTTTCCATACAGACCTGGCTGTCTCAGACATTATTTATAATCCCCGGGAGACAAAGCTTATGCGTCTGGCCAAAGAGCAGGGCTGCCCGGCATTTAACGGCCTGTATATGCTTTTATACCAGGGGGCGGAAAGTTTCCGTTTGTGGACCGGACAGGACATGCCTGTGGAGCCTATTAAGGAAAAGTATTTTACATAAAACGACAAATATATATATGACGTTTCCTATAAAAAATAACAGGGAGATCTTATCATGCATACCGAAATAAAAATAGAGCCTGCAACCTTAAGGGATGCGCAGGCTCTCCTTGATATATACTCGCCTTATGTGACAAATACTGCCATTACCTTTGAATATGAGGTTCCTTCTCTGGAGGAATTTCGCCAGCGCATAGCCAATGTTTTAAATCGATACCCATGGCTTGTGGCCCGGGTACAGGGAAAAATCGCCGGCTATGCCTACGCCTCCCCTTTTAAAGCGAGGGCAGCCTATGACTGGGCTGTGGAAACTTCCATCTATGTCCGTCAGGGCATGACCCGCCAGGGCGTAGGAAAAGCGCTCCACCAGGCTTTAGAAAACAGTCTGAAAAAGCAGAACATCCTGAACATGAACGCCTGTATTGCTTTTCCACGGACCGATGACGATCCTTATCTGACGAGAAACAGCGTAGACTTCCATGCCCACTTGGGCTATACCATGGCCGGACATTTCCACTGCTGCGGCTATAAAGGCGGCCGGTGGTATGACATGGTATGGATGGAAAAAGCCATCGGCCCCCACCAGGTACCGCCCAGGCCGGTAGAACCTTTTAGCAGTACAACCCTTTAACAGCAGCACACCGTTCAGACGGTGATAACCTTAATCATCCTTCCGTCTCAGCAGATCCCCATCTTCCAGGGACACCCCAAGGTCGATAAATATCCTCTGCTTTGGATGAGGACAGCTTTCGATAGCATTTCCCTCCTCATCCATCATAGCCTTGACGGTCACAGTCACATCACGGCCGTCCGGCTTCATCACCTCGATGGTATCTCCAACGCTGAATTTATTCCTCTGCTCAAAGCCGTAAAATCCGGCGTCATTTTTACCGCTGATCAGCCCCAGGTATGTGTAAGACTTAATGTATGTGTTGCTGTCATAGATCTGGGCATTTTCATCCGGCCTGCCGTAGAAAAATCCCGTCGTATACTGGCGGTAAGTGCCTTTGGCAATCTCCTCCCGGTAGTGGTCCAGACGGCTTTCATAAAGGGCCGGATCCTGAAAATAATCATCAATGGCCTGGCGGTAAGTACGTGTCACATCTGCCACATAAAGGGCGGTTTTCATGCGTCCTTCCACCTTAAAGCTGTCAATGCCTGCTGCCACCAGATCCGGAATATGATCGATCATGCAAAGGTCTTTGGAATTTAAAATAAAGGTTCCCCGTTCATTTTCAAATACCGGATAATACTCCCCTGGCCGCGTTTCCTCCATAAGGGCATATTTCCATCGGCATGGGTGGGTACATGCCCCCTGATTGGCATCCCGCCCGGCTAAAAAGCTGGACAAAAGGCAGCGTCCCGAATAAGAAATACACATAGCCCCATGGACAAAGGTTTCAATCTCCAGGTCATCCGGAATATGATCCCGTATCTGACGGATTTCTTCAAGAGACAGTTCCCTGGCTGTCACTACCCGCTTCGCTCCCAGGCCATGCCAGAAGTTAAACGTGGCATAGTTGGTATTATTAGCCTGGGTGCTTACATGGATTTCAATCTCCGGACATATTTTCCTGGCCATCATAAAGATTCCCGGATCGGAAATGATCAGGGCATCGGGACCAATCTCCTTTAATTCCATAAGGTACTGTTCAAATTCCGCCAAATCCCGGTTATGAGCCAGGATATTTGCCGTAACAAATACCCGTACGCCTTTGGCATGGGCATAGGCAATACCTTGGATCATATCCTCTTTTGAAAAGTTTTTGGATTTAGCCCTGAGACTGAATACCTCACCGCCAATATATACCGCATCAGCGCCAAAGTTTACCGCTGTCTTTAAAACCTCAAGACAACTGGCAGGGATTAATAATTCTGGTTTTTTCAAAGCAATTCTCCTATCTTTTTGTACTCACGGCAAAGCCGCCCCATTCATCGGTTCTTCTTTTTTTGTACTAACAGTTACGCCGTCCCCGATTGGCAGGACGATGGTTTCAAGGGCAGGATCATGGGTCAGTTTCCATAAGTATTCCCGCATACGGCTGTGAATGGTCCTGTTTCTCCGGGTCACCGCATACCTGGACTGGACAATATCCCCATCCTGGAGCACATTATCGCTGACAAGGATGCCCCCTTCGGCCAAAAGACGCATTACCTGAGGGAAAAAATGTATATACTGGCCCTTGGCCGCATCCATAAAAATAAAATCATAGGCCGGGGTCAGTGTTTTTAAAATTTCCGCCGCATCCCCTTCAAGTAATGTGATCTGTTCCTGCTTTCCTGCGTTTTTTATATTTTCCCGGGCTTTTATTATCCTGGGTTCATAATTTTCTATCGTTGTGATCTTACACTCCGCTCCCGCATATTCACTCATAAAGATAGACGAAAAGCCCACAGCAGCCCCTACTTCCAGGAGCCTTTTGGGCTTTTTCATGGTCAGGAGCACCCGGAGCAGGGCTTCCGTTTCTTTTCGGATGATAGGGATGCCATCATCCGCGGCTTCCTGCTCCAGGGCTCTGATATATTCACGTTCTCCGTGATCCAGGGAGCGAATGTAAGCTGTCATCCGCTCATCTACGTTCATCGTGTGATTACCTCACTATCCTCCTGACGGATCTCACCTTCTGTGGTGAGGATCTGCAAAATATCTTCCACAGACATGCTGGGACTCAGTTCAAAAGTTCCCGGCATGATCTTATCGCCCATTTCCTCCAGGCGCACCCGGATCACAAAGGCAGCTTCGTATTTTATTAATCCTGCATCCTTCAGCTTTGAAGCCACTGTGGACGCTGAATCTCCGTCATCCACAACCACGGTCACAACCTCTGAGTCATACTTGGACATGACCGGATCGCCAAAAATGTTATACGAAAAATCATAGGCAAAGACCGCAGCCCGGTACACAAGGAAAATAACAAAGGCATAGATGACAATATGAATACAGAGCTCAAAAAAACCTAAAATTATCTTTCTCATATGTTCAACTCCTTCACTTCTTCCAGAAAACTCAGATCTAAGTTTACCGCACTTCCAAGCTTCTCATAAATCTCCCGCATCATTTCCACCACAGACTCTTCTGCGGACAAATATTCCATGACCTGGGGATTCTCAAGAATATCCTCATAGTCCTTACGGATCCTGGAAAAGCTTTCCGGATCACTGTTCGGATCATTTTGTAAGATCAGCACATCCCTGCGGAAACTGTCGATCCGGTCTTTAAGTCCGGATTCGTGAGTTATAAATGCTCTGAGTTCATTATAAGATCGGTATTCTTTACTGTGCTTGATCAAGTCAATTAATTCTTCGGTTTTTTCCCTGATACCCGGCATGTTATACGCTCCTTAACGGCTCTTGGCCTTACTTACTCAACTTCCATGATAATCGGCAGAATCATCGGATTACGCTTTGTCTGCTTCCAAACAAAATCTCCCAGTGACTCCCGCACTACGTTTTTGATCTTGCCCCAATCACTGCAGCGGTGGCTCAGGCAGTTTTCCAGGGCATTGCTCACCACATGGCGGGCATCATCCATAAGGGTTTCGGATTCCCGCACATACACAAACCCGCGGGACACAATATCCGGCCCTGCCAAAATCTGATTGGTATATTTTTCCAAAGTAATGACCACAATAAGCAGACCATTTTGGGAAAGCAGCTGACGGTCCCGCAGCACGATATTTCCCACATCGCCAACACCAAGGCCATCTACCATAACATCGCCGCAGTGGACCTTTCCGGTAATAGCTGCCTTGTCATTGCCAAGCTCTAATACATCGCCGGTCTCCATTAAAATAATGTGATCCTTTTCCACACCCATCATCTCCGCCAAATGGGCATGAGCGATCAGGTGACGGTATTCACCGTGGACAGGAATGGCAAACTTAGGCTGTGTCAATGCATAGATCAGCTTAATATCCTCCTGGCAGGCATGACCGGATACATGGGTATCCTGATAGATCACCTCTGCGCCTTTCATATACAGCTCATTGATCACATTTGATACAGCCTTTTCATTTCCGGGGATAGGATTAGAGCTGAACACAACAGTATCTCCCGGAACAATGGACACCTTCCGGTGTACACTGGCCGCCATTCTTGACAAGGCTGCCATGGTCTCTCCCTGGCTTCCGGTGGTAATCAGCACGATCTGTTCCGGCGGATAATTCTTCATCTGATCCAGTTCAATGAGAGTATTGTCAGGAATATTTATATAGCCAAGCTCCTGGGCAATACTGATAATATTAACCATGCTCCGGCCTTCAACAATAACCTTGCGCCCATACTTGTGGGCTGTATTGATAATCTGCTGCACCCGGTCCACATTCGAGGCAAAGGTGGCAATGATCAGACGGTTCTTTGGATGATCATTAAAAATGTGCTCAAACTGCAGTCCCACCGTACGCTCAGACTGAGTGAAGCCGGGACGCTCTGCATTGGTACTGTCACACATTAATGCCAGCACGCCTTTTTTCCCCAGCTCTGCAAAACGGCCCAGGTCGATACGATCTCCAAAAACCGGAGTGTAGTCGATCTTAAAGTCACCGGTATGAACAATAATTCCCGCCGGTGTATAAATAGCCAGGGCTGTGGCATCGGCAATACTGTGGTTGGTCTTTATAAACTCAATTCGAAAGCAGCCCAGATTAATGGACTGTCCGTGACGGATAACACGGCGCTTTGTGGTTTTCATCATGCCATGTTCTTTTAATTTATGCTCAATAATACCCATGGTCAGCTTTGTCGCATAAACAGGAACATTAATATCTTTTAATACATAGGGAAGAGCACCGATATGGTCCTCATGGCCGTGGGTAATGACAAATCCCTTGACTTTAGAAATATTATCTCTCAGATAAGTAATATCCGGAATCACCAAATCGATCCCCAGCATATCATCCGATGGGAAAGCCAGCCCGCAGTCAATGACCACAATATTATCTTCATATTCGATACAGGTAATATTCATTCCGATCTGTTCCAGTCCGCCCAGGGGAATGATCTTTATCTTTTCATTCTTCGTACGGTCGTTCTTTCCTTCCCCTCTTGTACGGGTTCTCGGACTGCTCGTCCTTGTATGACTGGTCTTTGCTGCTCCACTGTTTGCTGTATTATTCGTTTTCAAAATCGCACCTCCGTATAATATCTCTTGTGCGATGCCGACAACGATACTTTGACAACGTTATTCCCCTGTAAGCGCTTGAGCACATGCTCTGCAGTGCCCATAAAACTTTACTTCATGGTCGCTTACAATAAACCCCATCGTCTCCCGGATCCTGTCCTCAAGCTGTTCAAGCAGATCGTCCTCAAAGGTGAAAACGCCGCCGCAGTCCAGGCAGATCAAGTGGTGATGATGGTGTCGGGCCTTATCTCTGTCAGGGTCGCCAATCTCATACCGTACAAATCCGTCGTCCAGATTCAGCTTATCTATTAGGCCAAGCTCTGACAATTTCTGAATATTCCGGTAAACAGTGGCAAGGCCGATCTCCGGCCACCGCTGCTTCACTTTTTCATAGATTTCCTCCGCCGTAAAATGCCGGTTCGGTTCACTTGCTAATACTTTAAAAATGGCAAGGCGCTGGCTGGTCGTCTTAAGTCCTTTTTCCTTTAGAAACTGTTTATACCTTTCCAGCTCTTTATCCATACGCACCCCTTCTTCCTGGCATTTTTGTTGTCCGAGTATCGTGACTCATCACATCAATTTTTACAAAATCTGTTATTCCAGTTCAATATCAAGATCATCTACCATTTGGGCAAATACTTTGGATATGGCCTCCAGCTCATCATCATCGTCCACGACCGAATAAACCGCATCAGCCATATCTGTATTCCCGCAGGTTTCTTTTAAAATAAATGCATCTGCCTCATCCTCCATGGAATCAGCGACTAATATATAGTTAATATTATTGATACGGGTCTGTTCAATAATATAAAACTCTTCTTTTTCTCCTGTATCTGTCAGTGTAAATTCAACTTTTCCCTGATTTGACATGTCAGTCCTCCAAAGTCATTCCGATGGATTCTTAGAATCCATCCGGATATAGTCCAGATAGCCCTGCAATATAAACACAGCAGCCAGCTGGTCCACATATGCTTTTCTGTTTTCACGGCGCACTTCACCTTCAATAAGAGTACGAGTGGCTGCCATGGTACTCATCCGCTCATCCCAGAGCACAACCTCAAGTCCGGTCCTCCGCTGAAGCATATCCGCAAAAGCCTGAGTCTTTTGTGCCCGGTCTCCAATGGTATTATTCATATTTTTCGGGTATCCAAGAACAATCCGGTCCACACCTTCATTTTTTATGATCTCCTCAATTCTTGCCAGTGTTTGACGCAGCTTGTTCTCATCCCTGCGCTTAATGGTCTCCACAGCCTGTGCCGTCATCCTTAAGGGATCGCTAAGGGCAACGCCTACAGTCTTGGAACCGTAATCCAAACCAATGATCCGTCCTGCCATGGATTACTTAAGATTCACTTCAATATAATTTTTCAGCAGTTCTTCCAAAATCTCGTCCCGCTCCACCTTCATGATCAGATACCGTGCATTTTTATAGCTGGTCACATAGGTGGGATCCCCAGACATAATATAGCCAACGATTTGACTGACAGGATTATACCCTTTTTCTGTCAAAGCGATATAGACAGCCTCAAGAATATCCTTAACCGCGATCTCGGTTTCACTATTCACTTTAAAATATTGTGTGTTGTTTAAATCTGCCATATTATCACTACCCTACTTTCTGTCATGCACGTTATTCCCTCCGGACAGCCGGCGGTGTCCACAGGGGATACGATTATCTATTATATTAATATAAAATTTCAAATAATTCAATCAATTCTTTCGCAAAAAACGTATTCTTCATTTAATCTTAAGGAAAGCTTTACGGGGATTACCGTGTTTGCAGCCAGATCTGAACCCTTTACAACACCGCGGATATATTCCTTTGTGTGGCCGGACATATATTCCGTGCCATCAATGACTACCTTTTCTTCCAGGAGGAGCTTTGCCTCCCGGCCCTGCCATTTTTTCAAAAATGCATCCTTCATTTTACGATTTTCATCAAGGAGACAGGCGCTTCTCTCATTCTTTACCGCCTCATCCACCTGATCTTTCATCGTTGCCGCACGGGTGCCCTCCCTGCGGGAATATTTAAATACATGCATTTCAGCAAAGGCGATCCTGCGCAAAAATGCAGCGCCTTCCTCAAACTCCTCCCGGGTTTCTCCCGGAAAACCGACAATAACATCCGTGGTAATGGCCGGATCACAAAAATACCGGCGCAAAAGATCGCAGCAGGCTTCATATTGAGCGGTAGTATATTTTCGGTTCATCCGCGCCAGCACTGTATCACACCCGCTTTGCAGGGACAGATGGAAATGGGGACAGATCTGGGGCACCTGGCACAGACGTTCCACAAAATCCCGGGTAATGATCCTGGGCTCTAAAGATCCCAAACGGATACGCTCTAATCCCGGAATTTCCCCTAAAGCCTCAATGAGACGAATCAAATGTTCATCATCCTGCTCCTGGTTATATTCTTTCCGGGCAAAATCCAGCCCGTAAGAGGAAATATGGATCCCTGTCAGAACGATTTCCTTATATCCTCCTTTAACAAGGGTCCGCACCTCTGAAAGAATATCCTCCATGCTCCGGCTGCGCACTCGGCCTCTGGCATACGGAATAATGCAATAAGAACAAAACTGATTGCATCCGTCCTGGATCTTAATATAGGCCCGGGTATGCTCGCATACCCGGCTTACATGGAGAGATTCATATTCTTTTGTATGATTAATATCAATGACAGCCTCCTGCTGTCCTTTAGAGAGGCCCATGGCGCCAGACGCACCGTCTTTTTGGTCTCTTTCATGTAATAGAGCTTCCACCAGGGTCACGATCTCTGATTTTTTATTATTTCCAACAATGAGATCAATATCCGGATCTTCCTTCAGCCGGTCTGCCGCAGCCTGAACATAGCAGCCGACAGCGGCAATGATGCCTTCCGGGTTTAGTTTCCTTGCCCGATGAAGCATTTGACGGGACTTACGGTCTGCAATATTCGTCACAGTACAGGTGTTGACCACATATACATCCGCTTTATCTTTAAAAGACCGGACCTGATAACCGGCTGCCAGAAACATTTCTTCCATGGCATCGGTCTCATATTGATTTACTTTACAGCCTAATGTACAAAAGGCTACACTTTTCATAATTGTCCTCCGTTTTTTCGGCGATTAGCGTATTGACTTTTTGTCCTCCGAATTGTACTATATATTTATAAAATATGAATCTAATTTAGGAGGGAATTTAATGAAAACCGTTGAAATACGTCTTGATTCCATTGACAAAGTAAAATCTTTTGTAAACATCATCACAAAATACGATACCGATTTTGATCTTATTTCCGGAAGATATGTGATTGATGCAAAATCGATCATGGGTATCTTTAGTCTTGATCTTTCCAGACCCATTGAGCTGGCTATTCACAGCGATGATAACTATGATGAAATCAAAGAAGTTCTTAAACCGTTTATTATTGAGTAATTTTTAAACTCTCCCCGATCACCGGGGAGAGTTTTTTTATTATAAAAGCCCGGCAGGTTTACAGGACATAAACGGTCAGTGGGTCGGCTCGCACATTAAAACTTCCCGGGTATTTAGCGCGGTTTCCATCAGATCGTCAATAACATCTGCCAGATGATTTTCAGAACGCTGGATGGCCCGGATATTCGGTTTTGTCACCGGATGCTTTGCCACAAAAATTGTGCAGCAATCCTCATAAGGCAGGATCGATGTTTCAAATGCTCCGATCTTCTGAGAAATGTCTACAATATCATTTTTATCAAATCCGATCACCGGCCGATATACCGGCATGGTACATACTGCATTGGTCGCTGCAAGGCTCTGCATGGTCTGACTGGCTACCTGTCCGATACTCTCTCCTGTGATCAGTCCCAGACAGCCGTCCTCTTTCCCGATATGCTCCGCGATTTTCATCATATAGCGGCGCATAATGATCGTCAGCTCATCATGAGGACATTTTTCATAAATGGCCAGCTGAATATCTGTAAAATTGATAATATTCAGCTTAATGGGACCTGCATACCGGGCCACGATCTTTGCCAGGTCAATGACCTTCTGTTTTGCCCGCTCACTGGTATATGGGGGCGCATGAAAATACACCGCATCAATCCGCACACCTCGCTTGGCGATCATATATCCGGCTACCGGGCTGTCAATACCGCCGGAAAGCAGCAGCATCGCCTTGCCGTTAGTCCCTACAGGCATTCCTCCGGGACCTGGAACAGACAGAGAATAAATGTATGTTTTTTCCCGGATTTCAATATTTAAAAGTACCTGAGGGTGATGCACATCTACAGATGCATTAGGGAAGCGATCCAGTAAATATTCCCCCATATCTGCACTGATCTCCATGGACTTTTTCGGATAACGCTTATCTGCACGCCTGGATTCCACCTTAAAGGTAAACGGCTTTTCCCCATACACAGAGGCCACATAGTCTCCGGTTACCTTTGTCAGGTTATCCCAGGAATTATCTTCACATTCCACCACAGGGCAAATGGCCACAATACCAAACACCCGTCCAAGGCGTTCCAGCACTTCATCATAATCGTAATCGGATAATGCATCTACAAAAATACGGCCCTGCTCTTTATTTACGGCAAATTCACCGGCCCCATCCAGAGCAAAGCGGATCTGGCGCATCAGGGCATCTTCAAATAAATAGCGGTTCTTGCCTTTCAGGCCGATCTCACCATATTTTATTAAAAAAGCTTTAAACTTCATTTATCTTCTCCCTCCTGGAGTATATCGGCGGAGCATGGGAATGATCTGATTTAAAACATCCATGCACTGGTCAATTTCTTCTCTTGTGGTATCATAGCAAAAGCTGAACCGGATCGTTGCATCCAGGTACTTCTTTTCCACGCCAATGGCTTTTAAAGTGCCGCTGATCGCTGGATGGTTTGAGGAACAGGCTGAACCTGAGGATACATAAATCCCCCGCTCCTCCAGGGCATGTAAAAGTACCTCAGCCCGGATATTTTCAAAGCTTACGCTGACAATATGCGGCGCCGGCCCCATAAAGCCTTCCTGACGCTGCGTCCACCCGTTAATCTTCACACCGTCGAACCGGGTTACCTGATGGATAAAATAACTGCGAAGCTCATAAAGCTGATCCATCTTTTCCGGCAAATGATCAAAAACCTCCCGGACAGCCTCGCCAAGACCCGCGATCCCCGGTACATTTTCCGTGCCGGAACGCATATCCTTCTGCTGACCGCCTCCAAGGATCAGGGGATGTACCTTAACCCGGTCCCGGATATATAAAAAACCAATGCCTTTTGGCCCGTGGAGCTTATGTCCGCTTACACTGAGCAGATCAATGCCCAGTTTTCTCGGCCACAAATGTTCCACTTTCCCGTAGCCCTGAATTCCGTCTACATGAAACAGCGTTGCCGGATTATTTTCCTTGATTCTTCTGCCGATCTCATCTAAAGGCTGTATGGTGCCAATCTCATTATTCACACACATCACGGATACGAGGATCGTATCCGGACGCAGCGCTTCGGACAACGCCTCTACATCCACACACCCCCGCTCATCTACAGGAAGATAGGTCACCTCAAAGCCCTGACTTTCCAGCCAGATCATAGGATTATATACAGAGGCATGTTCGATCCGGGTAGTGATCAAATGTTTTCCGGCTCTCTGATTGGCCATAGCGCCTCCGATGAGAGCCATATTATTGGATTCAGTGCCGCCGGAGGTAAAAAGGATTTCCTTTTCATCCACCTTTAAAGTTTTTGCAATAATTTCACGGGCACTTTTTACATAGCGCTCGGCATCCACCCCCTTCATATGAAGGGATGAAGGATTTCCGAAATTGCTCTGCATGGCTTCTACCATCACCTTGCACACGCCGTCATAAACCCGGGTGGTAGCGGCATTATCAAAGTAAATTTCCTTCATTTAGATATTCCTCTTCCTAATCTTCTTCCAGTTCAAACATAAACACAGACAGAACAGCCAGCCCGGCAGTTTCCGTCCTTAAAATCCGCTTTCCCAAAGTCATGGTCCTGATGCCCTGCGCCTGGGCCAATTCTACCTCTGCAGGATCAAAACCACCCTCCGGTCCGATAAATATGCCAATGCTTTTCTTACCGTGAAGCTCTTTTACCAAGGTTCGTGCCGCATCCATGCCCTGAGCCCGTTCATAAGGCATCACTCCGGCCTCAAGCGCACCGGCCAGTTCAAGAGCTTTTTTAAAGCTTACGGGAGACGTTACTTTAGGAATCATTCCCCGGCCGGACTGTTTGGCTGCGCTTTCGCACACCATCTGCCAGCGGGCAACCTTTTTATCCTCTTTTTTAGGATCCAGCTTAACGAT
The DNA here is from genome assembly GCA_018713145.1 of Candidatus Scybalocola faecavium. GTDB lineage: Bacteria > Bacillota > Clostridia > Lachnospirales > Lachnospiraceae > Catenibacillus > Catenibacillus faecavium. The sequence continues at coordinate 47,402 of DVFP01000007.1, read as the reverse complement.
CGTCCTGGAAGTTATCACCGGAATAATCTCATAAACTCCCAGCTCTACAGCCTTCTGAATGATCAGCTCCATCTTATCTCCTTTGGGAAGCCCCTGAAACAGATAAAGCTTTACCGGAAGCTCCACATAAGAATCCCAGGAATTTTCAATATGAAGGATCACCTGATCCTTGTCCATAGTCTTGATGCTGCAAAAATAGTCCTTTCCACAGCCATCGCTGACTGACAATGTATCTCCCTGATGCATACGCAGGACATTTTTTATATGGTTTACGTCACCGCCGGTAATGGTAATGATCTGGTCATCTACCTGTCCGGGTTCTACAAAAAATCTTGGCATATTCTATCATCCTTCCAAACACGTATCATACCATACAGTATTCACACATGTCAATGTGCAACCGGCAGGCCAGTCCAACGGTATAACCGTCATTAACGATTTCTTGCTGTAAAGGACACCCACTCTCCGCTTCGGGTCACCTCTACGATCTCAAAACCATTTTCGGTCAGGGCCTGGGCAACGGCCTCTTCCTTCATATCAATAATGCCTGAGGATACAAACAAAGCTCCCGGCTTCATCAGCTCTTTAACCACTCCGGATAAGGGAATGATAATATCTGCCAGAATATTAGCTACAACAAAATCGTATTTGTGGACGCCCATTTTCCGGCGGAATTCCCCGTCAGAAATCACATCGCCGCAGACAATCTTGTACCGGCTCATATCCAGGTGATTGACTTTTGCGTTTTCAATAGCAGCCTCCACAGCATGAGGGTCAATGTCTGTAGCGGCAGCCTCCTTTACCCCGAGCATCATGGCAATAATCGACAAAATCCCGCTGCCGCAGCCCACATCAAGCAAGGTATCCTCAGACTTAAGATATTTTTTTATCTGGGTAATACAAAGACGGGTGGTGTGATGCATCCCGGTTCCAAAAGATGTCCCCGGATCCAGCTCCACCACTAAGGTTCCCTCCGGCACATTTTCCAAAGTCTCCCATGTGGGCTTTATTATAATAGCGTCATCTACCTTAAACGGTTTCCAATATTTTTTCCAGTTATTCATCCAGTCCTCATCTGCAGTCTGAGATTTTTCGATCACAGCCTCGCCAATGTCCACAAAATCCTTCAATCCATAAATTTCATGGAGCACCTTCTGGATCGTATCTTCCCCATCATCCTCCGGGTTAATATAAAAGGATACTTTTGCCTTGCCATCATCCGGCCCCAGATCCGGCAAAATGTCAATAAACATCTTTTTCTGATCCTCTTCAGATAGAGGCACCTTATCCTGGATTTCAATCCCCTCAATGCCCATCTCCCCCAGCGTATAGCTGATCAGATCCACCGCCTCTGTGGTAGTCGTCAATGTGTATTTATTCCATTTCAAAATATCATTCTCCTTTCATTTTTCGGTGATTTAGTTTTTACAGGATCCTTTTCACTATATCTGGTGTTATCATAACATACAAACAGGCAGTTCTCAAAGTCCTTTTTTGAGAACTGCCTGTTTGTATGCAATATTTTATCCAGCTGACCTGTTACAAGCAAAAATCCATTTAAAATTGCCTGCGGCGATGGGACTTTTGTACTCCCGAATGATTTCCTCTCGGTTTGCGCAATAAATACGCAGCAGGTCGAACTGCCCCGTTAATCTTCAAATGCCTCTTTAACTTTATCCATAAAGCGTTTTTTCTTTTTATGCTCCCCGGCTCCGGAAGTCGTCTTTTCTTCCTCTGGCGTCACAGACTCGCCCCGTAAAGAAGCATCCAGCTGACGGATCAAATCTTTCTGCTCGTTATTCAGCCGTTCCGGCACCTGAACAACCAAAGTTACATAATGGTCTCCCCGGACATTTTTATTACGGAGAGTTGGTACACCTCTGCCCTTTAAGCGGATCCGGGTATCCGTCTGCGTTCCCGGACGAATATTTTGAGTCACCTCTCCATCTACCGTCTGGATCTTAATATCTCCGCCTAATGCAGCCTGAGCAAAGGAAATAGGCACGGTGGAATAAATGTCAAAATCCTGACGCTGGAATACCGGATGACGGTCAACGGTAATACCTACCAGCAGATCGCCTCTCTGACCGCCGTTAGTTCCCGGCTCGCCCTTGCCTCGGATACGCACGCTTTGACCGGAATCAATACCTGCCGGAATAGGAATCTCAATGGTCTTTTTGTTTTTAACATAACCTGTGCCGCCGCAGTCTGAACATTTTTCCCGAATAATCTTACCTGTACCATGACAGTCCGGACATGTCTGAACGTTACGGACAGTGCCAAACAAGGATTGCTGGGTATATACCACCTGACCTTTTCCACCGCACTTTGAACAGGTTTCAGGCTGTGTTCCCGGTTTCGCCCCAGTACCATGACAATGAGGGCACTCATCTTTAAGATTGATCTCAATACGTTTATCTACGCCAAATACAGCTTCCATAAAGGAAATGCGCATATTAATACGCACATTGGCTCCCTGCATAGGGCCATTATAAGCTTTTCTGCTCCGTCCTCCGCCAAACAGATCGCCAAAAATATCGCCGAATATATCTCCCATATCGCCGCCGAAATCAAAACCACCGAAGCCGCCAAAGCCGCCGGCTCCGCCGCCCTGTTCAAACGCTGCATGCCCAAACTGGTCATACTGACGCCTTTTTTCCGGATCACTTAAAACAGCATAGGCCTCAGATGCCTCTTTAAATTTTGCTTCCGCTTCTTTATCTCCCGGATTAATATCTGGATGGTATTTCTTTGCAAGCTGGCGATAAGCTTTTTTTAATTCAGCATCCGTTGCGGTTTTGGATACACCCAAAACCTCATAATAATCTCTCTTTGTCTCTGCCATAACTTATCTCCAATCCTAAATAGATACTGTTCACTGGCAAACCAGTAAACAGTAACATCGCTCAACTAAACTCGATGGTCGCTTTGCTCCCATCTCGTTAAGGTTCGCGATGTACGTTCGCACTAACCTCAGCCTGCGCCTTCGGCTTGACTTCGCTAAGTGCTCACAGCAAATGCGGTCTGCCACGGGGGTGGCAGACCGTATCTTTATATATTATACCTCTTTGTAATCTGCGTCAACAACATCATCGTTGTTCTGGTAAGAAGTATTGCCTGCATTATTGCCTGCGCCTGCACCAGGATTTGGACCTGCGTTGCCGGAAGCGTTTGCGCCTGCTGCTTCATACATCTTTGTAAATACGCCCTGAGCTGCGTCCATTAATCTCTGCTTGCCAGCCTTCAGATCATTAATCTGAGTATCTGTAAGCTCTTCGATATTTGCTGTCTGATTCAGCAGGTTCTTCATAGCATCAATCTCAGCCTGAACTTTTGCCTTATCGTCAGCGCTTACCTTGTCGCCAACTTCCTTAAGAGCATTTTCTGTCTGGAATACCATGGAATCTGCTTCGTTTCTTGCTTCAACGCCTTCCTTACGTCTCTTATCCTGAGCTTCATAAGCCTGAGCTTCTTTTACAGCCTTATTGATCTCATCCTCGGACATATTGGAACCGGCTGTAATGGTAATATGCTGCTCTCTTCCTGTGCCCAGGTCTTTTGCAGATACATTTACGATACCGTTGGCATCAATATCAAAGGTAACCTCGATCTGAGGAACACCACGTCTTGCCGGAGCAATACCATCCAAACGGAACTGGCCAAGGCTCTTGTTATCTCTTGCAAACTGTCTTTCACCCTGAACAACATTAATATCAACAGCAGTCTGGTTATCGGCAGCTGTAGAGAAGATCTGACTCTTTCTTGTAGGAATCGTTGTATTTCTCTCGATCAGGTGTGTTGCAATACCTCCCATCGTCTCAATGGACAATGTTAAAGGTGTTACATCCAGAAGAAGGATGTCGCCGGCACCGGAATCACCGGCAAGTTTGCCGCCCTGGATAGAAGCACCGATAGCTACACATTCATCAGGGTTCAGATTCTTGCTTGGTTCGTGGCCAGTCAGCTGTCTTACCTTATCCTGAACAGCAGGAATACGTGTAGAACCACCTACAAGAAGCACTTTGCCAAGCTCTGCAGCTGTAATACCTGCATCTCTTAATGCATTCTGAACAGGAATAACTGTTCTCTCAACCAGATCATGAGTCAGTTCATCAAACTTAGCACGTGTCAGGTTCATATCAAAATGCTTTGGACCTTCAGCAGTTGCTGTAATGAACGGAAGGTTAATATTCGTTGTAGCTGCGCTGGACAGTTCCTTCTTTGCTTTTTCAGCAGCTTCACGAAGTCTCTGCATAGCCATCTTATCACCGGAAAGGTCAACGCCTTCGGTTCTCTTAAATTCATCAAGCATGTAACGTGTGATCTTTTCATCAAAGTCATCGCCGCCTAAGTGGTTATCACCGCTTGTTGCAAGAACTTCGATAACACCATCACCGATCTCGATAACGGATACATCGAATGTACCGCCGCCAAGGTCGTAAACCATGATCTTCTGTTCTTTTTCATTATCAAGGCCATAAGCAAGAGCTGCTGCTGTAGGCTCGTTAATGATACGCTTTACATCCAATCCGGCGATTTTACCAGCATCCTTAGTTGCCTGTCTCTGGGCATCATTAAAGTAAGCCGGAACTGTAATAACAGCTTCTGTTACAGACTCGCCCAGATAGCTTTCTGCATCTGCTTTTAATTTCTGCAGGATCATTGCGGAAATCTCCTGAGGAGAATAATTCTTTCCATCAATATTTACACGGTAATCTGTACCCATGTGACGTTTGATGGATGAAATTGTATGATCTGCATTAGTTACAGCCTGACGTTTTGCAGGCTCACCAACAAGACGTTCACCGGTCTTTGTAAATGCAACCACACTGGGTGTTGTTCTTGCGCCTTCTGTATTTGCGATAACAACTGGTTTGCCGCCTTCCATAACGGCAACACATGAATTTGTTGTACCTAAGTCAATACCAATAATTTTACTCATAATCAATTCCTCCTATATCAACTGAAATTGTCTTATTCTGCTACAATAACCATACTGTGCCGAAGCACTTTATCTTTATACATATAACCCTTTTGAAGCTCCTGAACCACATATCCGGATTCAACATCTTCGCTGGGGCTCTGCATGACTGCATTATGATAATTAGGATCAAATTCTTTGCCAGCAGCATCAATAGGTGTGACACCGGCATTCGTTAAAATCCCAACAAACTTTTTATAGATCATCTCCATGCCTTTGGCAAAGGATGTTTCTTTTTCTTCATCACTTAAAGCGGCAAGTCCCCGCTCCATATCATCGATCACAGGCAGGATCTTTTCAATAATATCTCCCGCACCATTATCAAACATCTGAGACTTTTCTTTCTCTGTGCGCTTGCGGAAATTATCAAATTCAGCCATCTGACGCATCAGACGGTCTGTAAGATCTTCAATCTGCTGATCTTTTTTATCTTTTTTCTTTTCTTTTTTAGAAAAAAGGCGGGACTTTTTCTTTCCCTCAGAAGCATCACCGGAAGCCTCTGTATCTTCCTCTTCACAATCAGCATCCTGACTGTCATCACTGCTTTGTGCATCATCGGAAGTTTCTGTATCCTCCTCTGTATCAACAGTTTCACCGGCGGCCTTCGTCTCCTGATCTGTTTCCTCATTTAATGCTTCATCCATTTTCTCTCTATCTAAATCTGCCACTGTGTTCACCTCTTTTATTTATTCTTCTTAAATATCGTGTCCAGTTGGTTCATCATAATCTGCAGGTTATTTACAACCTTCTGATAATCCATCCGCTTGGGACCTACAATACCAATGGTTCCCTGAACACCTTCTTCCAATTCATAGGTTGCAGTAACAATACTGCAGTCCTTCATGGTCTTTACCGGAGATTCCGCACCAATATACACCTGTATTCCGTGGTTCTCTCCGCCATCTTTATCAACATTCTCTTCAATGAGATTGACAAGTGCCTGTTTTTCTTCAAAGGTAGACATAAGGGCTTTTGCCTGCTCTCTGTCTCCTAATTCCGGATAACTTAAAAGGTTTGTCGCGCCGCTGGTATAAATCTCCACATCATCCTCTTCCTGAATCGCCTGGCCAATAGCATCGATCACATCACTAATCACTTTACTGTGACCCTGTGCCTGAGATTTCAGCTTTTGGATCATCTCCATGTTGATCTCCTGCAGACTTAATCCCTGAAGAAATGTGTTTAATAAAATATTCAGCTTAACAACATCCTCCTGCTCTACCGGAAAGTCGCTGTTTATAAGCTTATTCTTTATAATGTTGCCCTCGATCATAATGACCACCAGGATCTGGGTTTCATCGACTTTCGACAACTGAATGAACCGAAGCTTGTTACGCTTATACTGGGGAGTGGATATAAGGGACGCATAATTGGTGTTTGTTGCTAAAAGCTTTGCCACCTGTTTTAACAGCTGATCAACCTTATCCGCTTTTTCAAGCATGACTTCCTTCATCTCATCCACCTGAGCGATCTTATCCTTCATAAGATTATCCACATAAAACCGATAACCTTTATCTGAAGGAATACGCCCTGCGGATGTATGGGGCTGAAGGATATATCCCATCTCTTCCAGATCCGCCATTTCGTTTCGGATCGTCGCTGAACTTAAGTTGAGATCCGTGAATTTTGAGATTGTTCTTGAACCAACAGGCTCGCCAGTTTCAAGATAAGTCTGAATGATGGCATTTAAAATCTTAGTTTTTCTTTCATCCAGATTCACTGAATCACTCCTTTCAGCTTTTGTTATTAGCACTCAATCAACTAGAGTGCTAATACCTTATGTACATAAAATATCACTATCTTAAGCTTTTGTCAATAGGTGATTAGAAATATTTTTACAAAAACATTTCCCTTCTGCCGTCCCCTTCCCTGCCATCCTCCCCTGAGAGAACCAATACATAAAAAACCCAGGCTTTTCTCAATTATAAATAAGAAAAACCTGAGTCTTTTCCCGGATTCTTTTTAATGTTTAAGACTGGAACCTGCTATTTTCTCCAGCCACTCTGAATATTATTTATACCAGCTGACCATCATCCTCCGGTTTAGAGTAATCATGATCCTGACGAAATGAAATCTTCTGACTTTGCTGTGCCTGAGCCGCTGCTTCACGGGCTGCAGCTGTATACAAGCCGTAATTTTTTTCCTCGACCAGTTCCCGATAAGACGGATCCTTTGCTTCAAACCGGGCATTTCTAGGCAGGGGAACATTTTGATCCACAAGAATATCCTGAACTTTTTGTATATTCACACCATGAGCTGTGGTTTTATCCATTACCGCCACTGCCGCAGCAACGCCAGCGCCCTGACCGGTGCCTACACACTGGGGAATAAGATTCAGCCAGTCAATTGCCACATCATCTGTAGATAAATGCCGTCCCGGAGCAAGGAGATTGTCGATCTTTTGAGGAAGGATGGCACGATATGGGATTTCCACAGGTCCGCAGTCATTTAACTGGCAGATAGTAGAATGCCATGCGATCACATCCTCATGCTTCTTTGCAAAGGCAAAATCATTGGCCGTCATCATATATTCTCCCTGGAGACGACGGCTGCACCGACATCCCAGCTGAGGAGCAATATCGTATAAATATGCATTGCGGAAGGCCGAGGGCACACATTCTTTCATATAATCAATAAGATCATGAATGGACATGCGGGTATTAATCTCTGTGGCTGTCTGGTCTTTGATCACTGTACAATCTCTGGATGGATGCCAGTTATCAATCCAGCACACATCCCTCCGGCTGGACTGAAAGGGTACCACCCGAAATCCTGCCACTTCAGACAGCCCTGCGGCAAAGGCAGATGCTTCCACCAGATGGGCTTTCTGCCATTCATAATAGGCTTCCCAGCACACACCGCCGATCCGATAGACCAGCGCTGTGGTGGAAGAACGACATGTGCCGTCTGCAAGGCTGGAATAGGGTGCCCCAGATCTGCTAAACAAGTCACCATCGCCTGTAGCATCGATGACGATCTTGGCCAGAACCGCCTGGCGTCCTTCTTTACTTTCAAAAATCACACCTCGAACCTGATTATTTTCTACAATAGGTTTGGTTACCCAACTATGGTAGCAGATTCGGATAGCATCCCGTTCCTCATAAAGCATTTGGTCCATAACGATTTTTAATTCATTGGGTTCATAATGAACTGCCCGCACAAGGCATTTTTCTTTTGCTCCTTCATAGTCGCTGCGGCTGGTACAGTCTAAAAACGACCCCCAATAATATAATTTGGCAGGATCCCTGCTTCCAATTTCAGACAGAGACGGGCCGGTAACTGCTTCCGGTATTTTTTCCAGACGGGTAAACCATTCCTCTTGGATTCCCCGGACAAAAGCTTTGTCGTACCAGCTGAGATTCGGCACCATGATCACATAGCCACCGGTAGCATCGCCTCCCATAAACCCATAGCGCTCCATTAGAATAATATTTTTGGCACCTGCCCTTGCAGCCGCCAAAGCAGCAGCGTGTCCGGCCGCACCGCCGCCCACCACTAAAATATCACATTCATCATAAACCGGTATCTGAGCTGCCGGTTCAGAATAGTACAATGAACTCATATAAACCCCTCCCCTTTATATTGGAAAAATCAATGCAGCCAGCGGATAAACAGCCAGCAGACATACTACAATACCTACAGGAATCATCACAGCGCCATATTTCATGGCATGACCGGTAGAAGCGCCGCTTCCCAAAACAACAGCTGAAGCTGCTGAAGCTGCCGGAGTCATGATTCCTATATTGGCCGCGATTGCCACCACCATAGCCAAGGCGTACACATTCACCACCGGCGCCAGACTAACAGCAATCGGCGCAACTAAAGAAAACGCAATATTAGCGATAGCATTGCAGGACATAAAATTTGTAAAGACGATACAAAAAGCGGCAACAACCAGTGTCAGAAGCACCCATGTGGTCATATTACTGGTAATAGGACTTAAAATATTGGCAAACCAAGTTTTGATCCCTGTGGCATCTGCCGTCAGACAAGGTGCTACAACAAACATTCCCATAACTAAAAGCGCCGCTCCCCAGGGAATCTGATTAATGGATTTGGAAAAATCCAAAAGCCGTTCATTATTTTCATCTTTAATAATATACATGGCCGCAATCCCGGCCACAGCAGGCGCATTAATGGTCAATCCTGAAACAAAGGCAGACGCTTCCGGTAAAATATTTTTAAACAGATCCGGAAACAAAAATGCAAATACAATAAGACAAAATATGATCACTGCCCTTCGCTCTCCCCGGCTCATTTTCTTGCTGATACTTTTAGACCTTTTTTCAGGATCATAATTAATAAACCGACTCACATCCGGGCGGACAACAAAGCGGAAAACAAGAAAGCTTAAAATTCCCAAAACGATAGTCCCCGGAATCCCTACCTTCATATAATCCAACATGGAGATGGATCCTCCGGTATAAGTTTCCACCAGTTGCATTACAATAATAGCTACAGTATGGGCAATAGGTGTAGCCGCATATCCCCACATACTATACCATATGATCCCCAGATACATTACGGAAGCAAATTTTGAATCATCCTCATATCCAAGCTCTCTGCAGATTTCCTTAGCCACCGGCAAAGCGATCAGACAGGCTGCCGCTACGTCAAGGAAACATCCGATAATGTAGATGGCAGCAAAGTAGAAAGCGAAAAACAGCCACGGACGGCCCTTAACCACATTTCTTGTAATAAACCAGTTGATCACTCTTGCAATAAAACCGGTACGGCTTAATGGAATAGTAATAGCGCTCATAGTAATAATAAGCAGCACTGGCGTTACCCCTGTAGTCAATAATGTCTCAAATGGCATGACCCCAGCCACGGCAAAAAGCAATACGCTTAAAATACTCGTCCAGTCTGTAGCCACAAATGTCCAAAGATATACCGTAGCCACTGCAGCGCCAATGGCACGGACCCCTACAGGAGTCAGTCCATTTACCGGCGGAACAAGTAAACTTATTGCTATGTCTAAAACAATAGCAACAATAAAGTGTACTGTCTTTTTGTCTGTCCTCTTCAATTGTTTAGCCCCCATTGTATAACCTCCTCCAACACATATTACTGTTTTTTAGTGTATTTATATTATATCAATATTCTTCTTTTATGAAAAATAGATAAATATTCATTAGCTTAATACCTAAAAAGCTATTAATTATGTACATTTTCCCAGTTTCTTCGTCTTTTCACAAATGTTTTTACATGGTATACTAAAAGAAATATTCAAACAGTAAATGTATTGGGATCGGAGATGAAGCAGAACATGAACGATATGGAATACCGTTACTTTTTTGAAGTAGCCAAAACATTGAATTTTAACCAGGCAGCTGACAATCTTTTTATTACCCAGCCAGCCTTAAGTAAATGTATCTTAAAGCTGGAGCAGGAATTCGGCGTACGTCTTTTCATACGAAGCAAACGTTCTGTTTGTCTTACAGAGGCTGGCATAGCATTGCTGAACTACTACCCATATGTTCAAAAAGCTGAACACGAGCTTCATGAAAAAGTGAAAAACGCTTCCCGAGGACTTAATGCCCGATTAGCCATTGGCATCCAGGAGGGACATCTGATTACCCCGGGGTTAAAAAAAATACTGGAAGGATTTTCAGAAAAAAATAAAGATGTGCAGACAGAAGTAATCAACAGCCCCTATGTCCGGCTTTTTGAACAGCTTAATGATCATGAACTGGATCTGGCTTTCGCCCTGGAATTTCCGGGAAATATTTATTCCAATATCACTCATGAAGTTTTAGAAAGCAAAGAAAGTTTTGCCCTAATCAACAAAGATCACCCTGCTGCCCAGGTAAAGGACAAGACGACTGTCCTGAAAATGCTTAACGGCCTTGACCTTCTCCTTGTAAAATGGTCCATTGTGCCAAACGCAACAAGCTATATCCTCAATCAATGCCATGCCAATGGCATTGTTCCTGCAAACATCCATTATGCACCTAATTACCTGACATTATATCACTGGCTCATTATGAACAAGGGATTTGTCATTATGGATAAAGGCACGATTTTCAACGAAGAACATGTTGCCTATCTGCCTCTTTTGCAGGAACATTACATTAATTTTTGCATTTACTGGTCAAAGGATGTTACTAACACGGCTGTTGTCCGCTTTTTAGAATATCTTCATTCCACTCAGAGGACTTAAAGAAAATCACACAGCACGTAATTACTTACATCAATTCCTCTTTCCGTAAGGGCTAATTGTCCGGTCTCTTCTATATAATAAAGCAGGCCTTCCTGACAGTGCTGACGAATCGGCTCACCGTAAACTTCCATAAAGCTTTTTCCGAAAGTCCGGATAAAGTCCTTATCCCATACGCCGTTTATCAGCCGCAGGCCAAGGAACATAAATTCAGCCATGGCATCTGCCCTGGAAAGAATCTGAATATTTTTATGAGAAAAATCGCCATTTAAATAGGCTTTCAGATCCCGTGTATTTTCAAACCGGCGTCCGTCCATCAGACTGGCCGCTCCAAGGCCAAGGCCAAGATAATCCTTCCTGAGCCAGTAGCCTGTATTGTGACGGCATTCGAAGCCCGGACGGGCATAATTGGAAATTTCATACCGGGCATATCCGGCACTTTTAAGCATCTGTCCGGTTAAGGCATACATCTTCCGATCCTCATCTTCTCCGGGAAGGGACGGCCATTTATCCCTGTTCTTCTGCTCTTCCGTCTCCCCATAAATCTGATAAAAGGGAGTGCCCTCCTCAATGATCAGACTGTAGGCAGAAATGTGCTCCGGATTTTTTTCAATCACCTTGTTTAATGTTGTCTCCCATGACTTAAGATCCTGTCCCGGAAGGGCAGACATAAGATCCACATTAATATTTTTGATACCCGCTTCCCTGGCCCAGACATAGCTTTCCTCAAAATCCTCCCATGTGTGGATCCGTCCCAAAAGCTTCAGCTCCCCTGGATCTGCCGACTGGAGACCAATACTCAAACGGTTGATCCCGGCCCTGGCCATAGTTCTGGCTTTTTCCCGGTCAATGGTTCCCGGATTTGCCTCCATGGTAATCTCACAGTCCCGGGATAAATGAAAGCATGTCCTGATTTTGTCCATGACCTTTATAAGTTCATGGCTTTCCATAAGGGAAGGGGTGCCTCCGCCGATAAACAGGGTATCCACCGTCCGCGTACTATATTCAGGCGCCAAAAATTCCATTTCCCTGATCAGGGCATCCACGTAAAGGGCCCGCTGCACAGGTGCGGCGGGCGCGGATAAGAAATCGCAATAATTACATTTTTTAACACAAAAAGGATAGTGTATATAAAGTTCCATATGTTCCATGATCTTTTCCTATTTATCATCCAACTTTAAAACGCTCATAAATGCCTTTTGAGGGATTTCTACATTTCCGATCTGGCGCATACGCTTCTTTCCTTCTTTCTGCTTTTCCAGAAGCTTACGCTTACGGCTGATGTCGCCGCCATAACACTTGGCCAGCACATCCTTCCTTAAAGCCTTTACCGTTTCCCTGGCAATGATCTTGCTTCCGATAGCTGCCTGAATGGGAATTTCAAAAAGCTGTCTGGGAATTTCCTCTTTAAGCTTTTCGCACATTTTTCTGCCCCGCTCATAGGCAGATCCTTCATAAACGATAAAGGACAAGGCATCTACTTCCTCCCGGTTGACTAAAATATCCAGCTTACACAGAGGTGAACGCTGATACCCTTTCATCTCATAATCAAAGGAGGCATACCCCCGGGAACGGGACTTTAAGGCGTCAAAGAAATCATAGATGATTTCATTTAACGGCAGCTCATATTTCAACAGAGCGCGGGTAGTTTCCATATATTCCATCCCCAGATAATTGCCCCGCCGCTCCTGGCACAGTTCCATAATAGGGCCGATATAATCCGTCGTCACCATGATTTCCGCAGAAACTACCGGTTCTTCCATATACTCGATTTCTGAAGGATCCGGAAGATTGGACGGATTTGTCAGTTCGATCACTTCACCGTTGGTCTTATGCACCTTATAAATAACAGAAGGCGCTGTAGTCACAAGATCCAGGTTAAACTCCCGCTCAAGGCGCTCCTGGATGATTTCCAGATGGAGCAGTCCCAGGAAGCCGCATCTAAAACCAAACCCTAAGGCTACGCTGGTTTCTGCCTCAAACTGGAGAGATGCATCATTAAGCTGAAGCTTTTCAAGAGCATCACGAAGGTCCCCGTACTTGGCTCCATCTGCAGGATACATGCCGCAGTAAACCATGGGATTTACTTTTTTATAACCAGGCAAAGGCGCATCACAAGGTTCTTTTGAATTTGTAATGGTATCGCCTACATGGGTATCCTTCAGATTTTTAATACTGGCCGTCATATAGCCCACCATACCGGCGGTAAGCTCGTCGCACGGGATAAACTGTCCCGGACCAAAATAACCGACCTCAACCACTTCAAAGCAGGCACCGGTAGCCATCATTTTTACCGGTGTTCCTTTGGCGATACGGCCCTCTTTGACTCTGAAAAATACAATAACGCCCTTATAGGGATCATAAACCGCGTCAAAGATCAATGCCTTAAGAGGCGCGTTTATATCCCCTGTAGGTGCGGGAATCTTAGTAATGATCTGTTCCAGCACTTCCTCGACATTTTCTCCGGTCTTTGCGGAAATCCTCGGAGCATCATGAGCCTCAAGGCCGATCACATCTTCGATTTCAGCGACCACCCGATCCGGATCAGCGCTGGGCAGATCGATCTTATTGATCACCGGCATGATTTCCAGGTCATGATCCAAAGCCAGGTATACATTAGCCAGTGTCTGAGCTTCGATCCCCTGAGCAGCGTCCACTACTAAAATAGCTCCATCACAGGCGGCCAGACTGCGGGAAACTTCATAATTAAAGTCTACATGTCCCGGTGTATCGATTAAATTAAAAATATATTCTTCTCCATCTTTTGCTTTATAAACAATCCGCACGGCCTGAGCTTTAATGGTAATTCCCCGCTCACGCTCCAAATCCATATTATCCAACACCTGATTTTGCATCTCCCTGCTGGTAAGCAGTCCGGTCATCTCAATGATCCGGTCTGCCAGTGTGGACTTACCGTGGTCAATGTGGGCAATGATGCAGAAATTGCGTATCTTACTCTGGTCAACACTCACGTAAAATTTCCTCCTTCTTCGGCCTGACTCTCAGGCCATACAGGTATCCCCGAAGGGGGTTCCTCCGTCTTCGGCCCGCTTCATGGGCCATACAGGTATCCCCGGAGGGGATTTCCTCCTTTTTGGCATACTTATTTTATTATAGCATAAGTTTATTGACCGGACAATACACAGTATAATAAATCTGCCAAAGGCTCCATAGCATTCTGAGCTTCTTCCACCGTGTTGGTCTGAGCACCGCACTCTACTAAAAGAGATCTTGGGCACAAATGCATATTATATCTGTAGTCCCTTAAATAAATCCTTCGGGTAAAGCCCGGAAACTTTTCCGCGGCCTTAATCTGCATCTGAAGGCTAAAGGCAAGATTATCGGTTAAATACGGATTTTGCAAATATCCATCGGTATCATTGTTGGCATTTCGGCACAGACCGTTAAAAAACATAATCTGGGCCGTAGGTTTTCCATTGACCTGTGTTACTAAATGGGTATCTTCGGCAACCCCGTCCCTGTGAAGATCGATGACAACCTTGATGGAGGGATTTTCAGCCAAAATCCCTGAAACAGCTTCGCCGGCAAGAGAATACGCTTCATTCCTGTCCTCCACACCGTTGATCATATCGTAAACTCCTGTATCATGATAAACGGAAATGTGGTATTTTTCCTGAAGGACCTCTGTTAAAGTATTCCCAAGTCCTACTACAGTATCATACACTTCGCCGTCCCGGCTGTCTGCAAATTTTTCCTGGGAATGGGTGTGATAAATCAGGATTACCGGATCCTCTCCGGTAAGATCCAGGGTCAGATCCCGGTTTAATAGAGTCTCTCCGTCAATCAGGCTGGCGTCAGAGGATGTAGAAGAATCTGTAATATAAAAATTATTTATCAGAAATGTATAATCATAGAGAGATTGGGTGGGATACAGGACGCCATTCGCCGGGGTGGCCACAGCGGGGATCAATTCCTGATCAGCTCCCTGGGCCATCTGTTCAGTATCCTGAGCGGGATCCTCCCCGTCTTCCCCACCGGATGTATCCTGGATGTCCTGATGTGAATCCTGGTCAGCCTGTACTAAAACTTCCTGGGTGTCCTGACTCTGCTGTTCCCGGTTTTCCTCCGCAAATTTATCCAAAAGCTCCTGGGAGGGATAGTATTCCTCCGCGGATGAGGCTGTTTCTTCCTTTAAAGGATCTGAAGAAAAATCCTGAGTAAACAGCGTATGGGTAACCAGCTCCATAATATGTTCTGCCAGTTTACGGTCATCCGGCCAAAAAACGTTTTCATCTAAAAATGCAGTAGGAAAAAGTGTCCGGGCTACGGTATTTTCAATGTTTTCCTTCCAGGAAAGCAGCGTTCCCTTAAGGCTTTGCCCATCACTTTTCCCATATATTAAAATAAGCCCCGCTGCCAAAGCTGCCAGAAGTATCCACCTGCCTTTATGTTTCAATCCACCACTTCCTATCCCTGACACTTGATCCTGAGCCTTCATGTTACTTTGCGGCATAATACATTATATTCCCGGATGGACAGGATATACCTTAGCTCCTGCCGGCAGACAAAACACAATCTCAAAATCCCGCAGGGACAAAACAGCTGCAGAAACGGACTGCTTATTTCAGAAAAACAGCTATGACAGCTTATCAATATGATGGCAGATGGAATTTATAGCTTCTGAAACCGTATAGCTGATCTTTTCCATCGTCTGGTCAATATCTTTTGGGGTTACAAACATCCCGGCCATTTCCGGCGCCATAAGCTCCCTTAAAAGAAGATATTTTTCCTGATCGTCAAAGGATCGGACAGACTCAAATACCTGTTTATAAACTTCCTGCTGCTCCAGCACATCCAGCAGTGAACTGACTGTATCATTAACAATCGTTGCAGCATCAATCACTGTAGGAATACCGATAGCCACTACAGGAATACCTAAGCTTTTTTTATCCAGTCCGTGTCTGTGGTTTCCTACTCCGGACCCGGGGCTGATCCCTGTATCCGTCAGCTGTATGGTGGAATTGAGCCGATGGACACTGCGGGCTGCTAAAGCATCAATGACCAGCGCCACATCCGGCTTTGTCTCCCGGATCACACCGCCGATCACTTCACTGCCCTCCATACCGGTCTGAGCCATGACTCCCGGAGCAAGGGCACTGACACTGCCAAACCCCTTTGTGATCTTGGAATTTTTACCATATTCCCGGATCAAATGCCGGGTAATAAACAAATGATCCACCACCTTAGGGCCAAGGGAATCCGGGGTGATCTCCCGGTTGCCTACTCCCACCACAAGGACCTTTTTTTCCCGGATATTAGGGACTAAAAGCTCCAGCTGATCCATGAGCACCTGGGTGATCTCCCGGTGATAATCCTCATCATCCTCTGCCAAATGGGGGGTTTCCATGGTTATATACCGTCCTATAGGTTTTCCCAGCTTTTTAGCGCCTTCTTCTGTTTTTATATGGACATAGGTAATATGAATATCCGCCTGGGAATGATCCATTTCCCGGACAGTTACACCGGCCAGGGCGTTTTCGTGCTCTGAAAAATTTTGGGCTGCCTCAACAGCAAGATCCGTCCGCACATGAGTTAAAAAATCCATGCTCATCCTCCCTCTTTAAACTAAACTGAACATCTTTTGACACATAGGATTCCCGAAAGTTTTAAAGATTATGTATTGACATTTTTCACTTTATTTACTATTATTATAGCAGTGTGTTTTCGTAAACGTCCGTGTCCGTGTCCGCATACGAAAACCAAATATTACTCTAAACCAGGCAAGGGGCTGTCCCCATTGTCCTGAAAACAAACCAGTTTAAAGATTATTTGGAGGTCAGAAAAAAGCATGGCTAATATTAAATCAGCAAAGAAAAGAATTTTAGTAAACAGAACAAAAGCAGCAAGAAATAAGTCTATTAAATCCAGCGTAAAGACTGCGATCAAAAAAGTAGATGCAGCTATCGCAGCTAAAGATGTAGAAGCAGCAAAGGCAGCACTGACAGCAGCTACAAGCGCTATTGATAGAGCAGCAACAAAGGGTGTTTACCACAAAAACACAGCTTCCAGAAAGATCAGCAGACTGAACCTTGCTGTAAATAAGCTTGCATAATAAAATATAAATTTTACAGGAGGATATGTCCTTCTATATATAAAAAGAGCTCCGGAGAAAACCCTCACTCCGGAGCTTTTTTCTATGCCGCATATTTATAAATAATCAGCTCCACGGCAATCTGATCCGCCATTTTACCGGTCTTTACATCCTCTTCCATCTGTGTGCAAAACTCTACGGCTTCCTTCAGCTCATCTACGGTAAACTTCCGGGCCAGTCCCATATTTTTCCGGACAATAAACTCTTTCATACCTGTCCTCTGGGCGATCGTATTATTGGGAAAGCCCTGGCCGGCCAGTTCGCGGATCTGCAAAAGAGTGTTAAACTGGCGGGTCATAAGAAACAACAGACGCATAGGCGGCTCCCTCAGCGTTAGAAGATCATTATAAAGAGCCATAGCCTGAGCCTTATTTTTTCCGGCTACAGCATTAATCATATCAAAAATCCGGTTTTCCGTATGTACAGTACACACAGCCTTAATATCCTCCCCGGTAATCACATCTCGGCCCATGGTGTAGCATACCAGTTTTTCCAACTCCTGACGGATATTTTCCATATCCAGATCCACAGTAGATAAAAACAGCAGGCAGTCGTCCTTAGTAATCCTGCGATTCTCCTGCTTTAAAAGTCCGGCGACCCACCGGATCAAAGTATTTTGGTCCGGGCTGGTCATATTTGCCGCATAACCCACCTGACTGACCGCTTTAAACAGCTTGTTGCGCTTATCTGCGTTTTCCTCCACAAACACAAGGATCGTTGTCTCCGGGATTTCCTTTACAAACTCTGCCATCACATCATTCGCAGATGAGAAAAACCCTGTATTTTCTAAAATGATCAGTCGGTAATCCGCAAAAAAGGGCATGGTCTGTGCCAGACCGATCACCTCATTTACATCAATGCCCTTTCCTTCAAAATAATTATAGTTCATTGTGTCCCCATCTGCCAGGATAGCTGCTTTTAACTTATCCCTGTATTGACGCCGCAGATAATCTTCCGGACCATAAATAAGGTACACATTTTTAAAGGTATGATTTTTTATATGTTCATTCAGTATCCGCATATAATCTTATCCTTCCACCGGCCCTGAAAAGTGCTCCCAGGAGGCTTTGCTGCCGTCAAATGTAAATTCAAGCTCGTAAGTATTGATCTGGCCGTCATCCTCCATATCATAGATCAAACGATATACATCCTTCTCCGGATCCTCTTCCAGCCGGAAAATCCACACATCTTCTCCCACATCCAGAGCCTTTTGCCGCTCCTGTTCCGAAAGAGGTCGGCTGGGCACCTGTTCAAGCAAACGTCCGTCAGCATCATAATATTTATACCCTTGAAGGCAAAAACTTTTCACCTGAACATGATAAAGGACCAGTTCCAAAAGCACACAATACATATCTTCAAAACGGGTATTATTTGGATCATCTGCCCGGATCACGGCGCCCTCGGCCTGAACCACCATCTGATCACCGTTTATTTTTAAAGATACCAGCCGGGCTTCATCTAATTTAATGGTCTTTAAACTATTGACCGTTCTAAATCTCATAAATATCAATCCTCCTGTCTGATATTATAGCCATCCTTCCAGGACCACACAACTGTTTTTATAAATTTCCCGTCAGTTTCCACCTTTACGGCGCCATCCCAGGGCGTGGCATAAATATCCTTTACATAGCGAGAAAGTCTTCCCACCAGTTCTCTGTGAGGATGGCCGTAGGAATTGTCCCTGCCGCAGGAAATCAAGGCAATATCCGGACAGACTGTTTGTAAAAATATGTCGCTGGTACTGTTTTTAGACCCATGATGAGCTACCTTGAGCACATGACATTTCTTCAGTCCCAGCCTTTCCAAAGAAGCAAGAACACTCTCCTCCGCCTTCTGGCTAATATCTCCTGTAAAAACCATGGAAAAATTTTGGTAAGACATATAAAGAACCAGGCTTCCGTCATTTTTGTCCATCGTCTCCCAGGCCGCAGCCGCCTCCTTTTCCGGAGCCAAAGCTGTCATCGTCAGTTTTCCAAAAGACACGGTTTCGCCGGACCACATGGCATAACACCGGGCACCCAGGGCCTGTGCCAGCCCAAGAACAGACTCATGGCCGCCGGTCAAAGGCACATGGCCCGGGAAAAATATGGAGCTGATCCGGATACTTCCCGGAATCCGCTGTCCATCCTCCCCATTCCAAAAAGCGCCTCCCATCATCTCCCGAATCCCATTGACATGATCTTCATCTAAATGAGATAAAAACACTCCATCCAGATGGCGGACCCCCCTGGACTTTAAAAACGGCTCTAATATGTAAGTCCCCATGTTTTTCTCATCACTGCTGCCTCCATCTACCAGGATATTTTTTCCCTCAGGAAGCTGGATAAAAAAGCAATCTCCCTGGCCTGCATTGATCATGGTCACGGTCATTTTCCCGGGATGCCTCGGCAAAAAAAGCATCAGGCTTCCCATCAAAATAAAAACAAGTCCGGCGCCGCATCCAATCCGCCTTGGTATTTTTTCACCGTTGTGTATAAAACGGCGGATCAAACCTGCCGCGGCTAAAAACATCCCATAAGAGAAAAACATTTCCCCAGGGGAAGGTTTTCCGGTAATGACCACCGCCTGGGGAAGGGCCATAGTCATCTGACACAGCACATCATACACAGCCAAAACGCCTTCGATCAAACGGTACAAAAGAAATCCGCCATTTCCAAGAGCCGGGGCTAAAAGAGCACATACCAGCATGGCCGGGTAGACCAGGCTCATTAATGGGATCACAGCCAGATTAATAAAAATACTGTACATAGATACCTCATAAAAGCACCAGGACAGTACCGGAAGCATCCCGGCGGTAACATACATGGGAGAAAGCATAGCCCTTATCCATCCGGACCTTAGCCGTCCCAAAAAAGCCTTTATTCCCGACGCCGGCGTTTTCTTCGTAACTTTCATGGACGGGCACAAAACGAGACTGCCTACGGCAATAAATGACAGCAAAAATCCCGGCTGGGTGATCATTAACGGAGATGGCACAAGAATCCACAGCGCTGCCGCAGCCAGCCCTGTTTTTATGTCATAGCTCCTTCCCAGAAGCCTGGCCCCCAGGGATAATAGTGTCATGATCACTGCCCGCAAGGTAGATGGCGCCATGCCGGTAAACCATCCGTAAACAAGGACCGCCCCCATTCCCACAAAAATACACAGACTGTTTGGCAGGCTCAGCCTTCTTAACAAACCGTAAATCCCCATGCCAAGAAAAGTCACATGGAGGCCGGAAATGGCCAGAATATGGGAAATCCCGCTTTTTTGATACAGGATCTCCACTGAATCCTCCATAAGAGAATCATCACCGCACACCATACTTAACGTAATCCCGGCATAGCGGGGACTTAAATACTTCTCACATCCTTCCTTCATCCAAAGCCTCAGCCTGCCGGCTCCTTTTTCCAGCCATGACCCGCTCTCCCGGATCATGGTCACTGAATCTGCCCATACTCTGGCCCGGATCCCCCTGGAATGATAATAAAGCCATTCATCAAAGACGCCTTCATTTTCCGGATGGGAAAAAAGCTCCACTTCTCCTGAAAAAGTCACAATATCCCCGGAGACAAAGGATGAGCCGGAGCAGGACATATCCCCCTTATTTATGGAAACAAGAAGTTTTTGACCTTGAACAAAAGGACAGTCCTTCACAAAAAAATACCAACTGTTTGTTTTTTCTTCCGCTTTTTCCAATGTCCCGGTAAAGACCCGTGAACTATGTAATTCACCGGCCATAAGCCCTTCCAGTTTCACATCCCATGCAAGGGCCTGATCCAAGGCTCTTTGAAAATTTAAAGCTCCAAAAAGCAAAAAAACAGGCAGACCGATAAAAACTGCCAGATCCGCAGCTTTTTTATCGGGTGTTCTGCCTGTAAATGCGCATATTTTTTTCCGTAAAACCAGACACAGGATACCTAAAAGGCTCCCGCAGGATCCAACGATCCCCCAGCATAATACCGGATCCGCAAAATTCATCCATACCAGTATCTCTCCTGCAATATAGGCAAGCCCAAGCCACAGTACAGGCCTTAATACCATAATCGCTCCTTATACTGGTGCTGCCCCCTTAAGCAGGCAGCTGTTTTAAGTTTCTTTAGCGGCGCTTTCCGCCGTTTCCCCCTTGCCGGATTCTGCTTCACTGCTGCTTTCCACAACAGGCGGCGTATCCTGAGGCTTAACGATCATGTCCTCATTTCTGGACAGAGGGGCAGCCAGAGAAATCGTTTCATCGTTGCCGGCTACGATCTCTCCGTCAATCATGATCTGTACCTGATCAATATAATCCAGCTCCGTTAATGAATTCACTACAGAGTAGACATTGATCGCAAAACTCTGGTCATTGATCCGGTCTAAAAACCTCTGATTAAAATCCACATAGCAAATACCATCGTTTACCGTAACATCCCCATATAGCTTTACGTCTGAAGAAAGCGTGGGATTTAAGGTTTCAGAGATAGGTCCTGCGATCAGACTTTCCACAATAACCTGCTCAAGGGAATAACTTTTTGAATAATGAATATAAACATCCTCCGCCACAAGACGGCTGCCGTCAGAGCTGGCAAAATACAAACGGATCGTCTCCTGGTTGAGACGCTTCACATCCGTCATCGTATTATCCACAAAATCCGACTGCATCATGATCATCGGCTGGCCATCCTTTTCCGTAAGGGCTGTACCGTCCACAAAAAACTGGACATAGTCGATCACCCCTTCAAACTGGGTTAAAGTCTTTACTACACATGCCCGCACTAAGATCTCCTTATTTTCCGGGATCTGACTGTATGCGCCGGAAAAATACAGATCTACCTGTTTGGTCACACTGTCATAAACACTGTCCTCCACTTGTACGCCTTCCGGAATTGCCGGATCAAGATTTTCATCCTCCGGCCGAGCCTTAAGGCTGGAGATACATTCCTCAATCAGTTCTTCCGGAGTTTCCGATGTATAGATCATAGGAAGCCCTTCAATGTGTATACCGTCTTTATTTAGATAATATACCTTATAAGCGGAATCTACGACTGACCGCTCTACAATACCGTCATTTTTTTCCTGGCTGCCGCCGGAAGAGCTTTTGCACCCGGCCAGGAATACTGTTCCTAAAAGCAGCCAAAGTAATATATATCGAATACCTTTCATAAAGCACCTCCTGCACACCCAACGATCAGGATGCCACAGTCAGAGGGATCCTGACCGTAAATGTGGTGCCTTCGTCCTCTTTACTTTTTACCTTAATGGCCCCATCGTGCATCAAAACAATATTTTTCGTAATCGCCAGACCCAGACCGGTACCTCCCGTTTCTCTGGAGCGGGCCTTATCTACCCGGTAAAAACGTTCAAAAATCTTATCGTACAGCTCCTCCGGGATGCCGATTCCCGAATCGGATACTTTAACATAAAAATATTTGTGATCCGCATCTAAAGACACCTGGACCCATCCTCCGGCAATATTGTACTTTATGGCATTTTCCACTAAATTGGTAAATGCCAGAGTAAGCTTCATCTCATCGCACTGGGCAGTAACCGGCCGGAAGCTTTCCAGAACCATTTCAATATTGCGCTTTGCCGCCACAGGACGAAGCCGCTTTAAGATCAGCTCCAGCATCTCATTAATATTCACAGTAGAAATATTCAGATCGCCGGCCTTTTTATCCATCTTCACCAGAGACAAAAGGTCATTGATGATCGCATTTTCCCGGTCAATTTCCACCACAATATCCTGCATAAACTCCCGGTACAGTTCAACCGGCGCGTCCGGCTGAGTATTCAGAGAATCTGCCAGCACCTTCATGGAAGTCAGCGGGGTTTTAAGCTCATGGGACACATTAGACACAAATTCCTGCCGGGAATCCTCCAGCTCTTTTAACCGCTTCAGCATCACATTAAAAGCATCGGAAATAGTCTCAATCTCCGCAGGTCCTTTCAGGCTCACTTCTTCGTCAAAATAGCCCTCGGAAATACGGTTGATGGACCGGGCCACATTTTTAAACGGCTTAGTAAAAACACGCCCGATAAACACCGCCAGAGCCACTAAAATTGCAGAAAATCCAATAGCGATCCAAAGGCTCATCTGCTTAATATCCCCATAAGTCTCTGTAAGGTCCAGGGTCGATGCGTCAATAATGATCAGTCCGCGGACCGCCTGATCCTCACCGCCGGTCACAGGCACAATGATCTCCACCATATCATAAACCGGGTCATAGTAAGGCTCTGTCTCCTGCCCGTTCATACAGGCAATGACCTGGGGACTGATGACCTTTTTATCGTTGATCCTGGAATAGGAATCCTTAAGCACCGTATAGTCCGAATCCACTACGATCACCCGTCCGTCATAAATAGCATCTAACTGGGCGATCAGACTGTTGACAATAACACGGTTTTCACCGTTAAAATAGTCCTGTTCAATAAGCTGGCCCGCCAAAAAAAAGCTTTGCCGCTCAATACTGTCCACCCGTTCACTCCACAGCTTATCGGAAATATTCAGCAAAAGCGTACCGCGCATAACAAAAATAGGAACCACTGTAACAGCAATGGTAATAAGGATCAGCCGAAAACACATGCTGTGGATAAAACGGATCCTTTTTCTTTTTTTATGTTTTTTACTTCTGGAAGAAATAGCCAACACCCCATTTTGTATGTATATATTTTGGTTCACTTGGATTCTTTTCAATCTTTTCTCTCAGACGGCGCACATGTACGTCTACAGTCCGCACATCCCCCGGGTAATCATAACCCCACACCAGATTCAAAAGCTTTTCCCGGTTATATACCTTGTTGGGATTTGTGATCAAAAGTTCCAAAAGATCAAACTCTTTTGCCGTAAGATTTACCTCTTTATTTTCAATAAATACCCTGCGGCTGTCCAGATCAATGCGCATATCTCCGGAAACCACCACATTAGAGGCGGACTCCTCCACCTTATGGCGTTTGTTATTCACCCGGCGCATAATGGCCTTGATCCTGGCCTTAACTTCAAGAATATTAAAAGGCTTTGTAATATAATCATCCGCACCATACTCCAGCCCAAGGATCTTATCCATATCATCTCCCTTGGCCGTAATCATAATGATGGGAACATCCGAAAAATCCCGAATCTGCTGGCACACTTCAAAGCCGTTCAGCTCAGGGAGCATTACATCCAGCAAAATAATATCATACTGATTATCCCTTGCCTTTTCCAGAGCTTCTTTTCCGTCATAGGCCACATCCACTTCCATGTTATCTTGTTCCAATGTAAATTTAAGTCCTTTGACAATAAGCTTCTCGTCATCTACAACCAAAACTCTTCTATCCATCTTTTTACCTCAATCCACAGTCACCAAATCTTTTATCTGATCAAATACTCCGGACTTAATCCCCGGAATGTCCATTAACTGGTTAATCGAAGAAAAGCTTCCATGCTCTTCTCTGTAGTTTATTATATCCGCTGCTTTAGATGGCCCGATTCCGGGAAGCTCATCAAGCTGTGACGCCGAGGCTGTATTAATATTTATCTTTGCCCCTTGTAAGTCTTGACTTTCACCAACCATACCGCTCCGGACAAGATCTCCGGATTCTGTCTCAGCCTGTGAGGGAACATAGATCTGCATCTGGTCTGTCACCACCAAAGCCAGATTTACATAGGACTGGTCTGCCTCCTCTGTCATTCCCTCTGCAGCTTCTATGGCTTCATATATCCTGGCCCCCGGGGAAAGAGCATAGACTCCCGGACGCTTTACGCAGCCGCAGACATAAACATAAATCTCTTGGCAAACAGTCTCTTGTGGAGAATTCCCGGATCCATCTTGGGAAATGACCGCCTGGCTTTCATCCGTTGTGCCAGGCGCATAAGAACTTAGCTGTTGGGAAACCGTACCGCTTTCTGTTAAGGCAATGGTTTCCAATCCGCTCAAAGGCTCTCCTTGAGCCTTGCTGCACCCGGCGTGATAGACAAGCCCGCAGACTATGGCAAAAAACACCGCCATCAGGCGCATCACCCATCTTTTTTGCTTGAAAGACAGCTTTAGCACAAAATCCCTTCCTTTCTTTAAACCTAAACGGCTTCAATCAAGGAAAGTTTCTGTTTTCATAAACCACACATTTCTATTTTACATAATAAACGGGTTAAAAACAAGCACTTTTGAAAAAGAATATTGTAAGAAAGTTACTGTTTACCGGCTTGCCAATGAACAGTAACAACCGTTCAGATGGCTAAACAGTTAGCCGACACTGCGCGGCGCTCAGATGCGATGCTTTATTTCTTAAAAATGATGATCCCGCCGATAGCTACTGCCAGGCCGATCAGCTTGGACCACTGAAATTCCGCCTTTTCCATACCAAACAGGCCAAACAGCTCTATGACATAGGCCACTGCCAACTGAGAGACCACAATAAGCAGCGCCGCCTTGGCCGGCCCCAGCTGATCCATGCTCATGATCACTGTCAAGGTAATAAAAGCCCCGATAACGCCCCCTAAAAGAAGATACTTAGGGCTGACCTGCAAAAGCTTTCCAAAGCTTTCACGCCCTTTAAACAGCCATGCCCCCAGACAGACTAAAAGGGCCGAAAACTGGACCCAGCTGTTGGAAACCCAAATACTGGTCTGCTTTGTTACTTCTGTGTTAAAAACGCCCTGGACACTCATCAGGGCTCCTGAAATCAGGGCAATGATCACACCCATCATATTACACGCCTCCTTATGCCGCCTTTTATAGACATAGTTTAACCGGATGGCGTTTTGTTTATGCACCGAACTGTAAAATATTCAGGGAGGGCAGCCGATGGATGCCCTCCCTGAAGAGTCCTGCAACGATAAAAGGTTACAGGCATTTTTCCAGTTTTTCTATCATTTCATCTACATGAGCTTTGGTGATCACTAAAGGGGGAACAAGACGGAGCACGTTTGTTCCGGCAGTAATGACCACCAGACCATTTTCAAGAGCCTTATTCACGATCTGTCCCACCGGCTGACCTTCCACTACAAGGCCCTGCATCATGCCTTTCCCCCGGCGCTCTTTAAAACAGTCGTACTTATCCACAAGGGCATCCAGCTTTTGTTCCAGGTAAGCTCCTGTGGTTTTTACATTTTCCAGGACATTTTCCTTTTCAAAAAGCTCAAACACCTTATTTACAGCAGCACATGCCAGAGGGTTTCCTCCATAGGTGGTGCCGTGATCTCCCGGCACTAAAGATGCTGCAGCCGTCTTTTCATTAAGGACGAAAGCCCCTACCGGAACGCCGCAGCCCAAGGCCTTGGCGCAGGTCATAATATCCGGCAAAATGCCGTAAGCCTGGCAGGCAAACATAGTGCCTGTACGTCCCATACCGCACTGGATCTCATCAAAAATGAGAAGGATGTCCTTTTCATCACAGAGCTGGCGCACACCTTTAAGGAAGTCCGGATCCGCCGGGTAAATGCCCCCTTCCCCCTGAACCGGCTCCAGGATGATCGCGCAGGTTTTATCTGTCACCTGGGCCTTTACACTGTCCAGGTCATTAAAATCCGCGAATTTGATTCCTCCGATCAAAGGCTTAAAAGGCTCCTGATAGTGGGCATTTCCCGTTACGCTCAAGGCCCCCATACTCCGGCCATGGAAGGAATTATTCATGGCAATGATCTCATGGTCCGTAGACTTATCTTTCAGCCATGCATACTTGCGGGCTGCTTTAATGGCTCCCTCAATGGCTTCTGTACCGCTGTTGGTAAAAAAGACTTTGGAAAGTCCTGTGGCTTCCACAACCTTTTTTGCAGCCTCTACAGCAGGCACATTGTAATACAGATTGGAAGTGTGGATGATCTTATCGATCTGATCCTTTAAGGCGTCATTATATTCTTTATTTCCATAACCCAGGGCAAAAACCGCGATCCCAGCGGCAAAGTCAAGATACTTCCTGCCTTCCACATCATATAAGTATACCCCGTCTCCTTTTTCAAAAACTACAGGATACCGGTTGTATGTATGGAGAATATACTTTTCTCCCATTTCTATATATTCATTCGTTTTCATTATAATACCTGCTTTCCTGATCACCTAAAATAGCGGTTCCAATACCTTTGTTTGTAAAGATTTCCAAAAGGAGGCAGTGGGGGATACGCCCGTCTAAAATATGCACTCTGGAAACCCCGTTTTCAATGGCTTCAATACAGTTATTCAGTTTGGGCAGCATACCTCCCCCGATAAAGCCATTGCCAATGAGCTTTCTCGCTTCTTCAATGCGCAGCTCTGAGATCAATGTGCTCTTATCCTGGGGATCTTTGTAAACGCCTTCAATATCTGTAAGAAAGGCCAGCTTCTCCGCATTTACCGCCCGGGCAATGGCACAGGCCGCATCATCCGCGTTAATATTATAAGTATTATAATCTTCATCCATACCGATAGGGCATACGATCGGAAGAAAATCCTTTTCCAAAAGGTCATATAAAACCTTTGGATTCACAGATTTTACATCCCCTACAAAGCCAATATCCTGGCCATTTGAATATTTCTTTTCAACCGTAAGCATTCCTCCGTCTTTTCCGGAAATGCCTACAGCCCGCACTCCAAGCTGCTCTACCATCTGGACAAGGGACTTATTTACCCGGTTTAAGACCATTTCCGCAATTTCCATGGTAGCCCCATCCGTCACTCTCAGACCATTGACAAATTTAGGGGTCATACCGGCTTTTTCCACCCATTTGCTGATTTCCTTGCCGCCTCCGTGGACGATGATAGGTTTAAAGCCTACCAGCTTTAAAAGCGTTACATCAGCGATAACATTTTTCTTTAGCTCCTCATCCACCATAGCGCTTCCGCCATACTTTACAACAATGATCTTCCGGTTAAAACGCTGTATATAAGGAAGGGCCTCAATGAGCACCTGGGCCTTTTCCAAATATTTATCCATACTTTTATCCATGTTCATATCCTCCATCAAGAACGGTAGTCCGCGTTGATCTTTACATAGTCATAGGTCAGATCACAGCCCCAGGCTGTAGCACAGGATGACCCCATTTTTATATCTGCCAGAGCTGTCACTTCATTTTCAGACAAGATCTTTGTAGCTTCTTCCTCACTGTAATCCAAAGCCACGCCATCCTGAATGATCTGGATCTTTCCGGCAGCACTTTCAAAGAACAGATCCACCTTCTGGGGATCAAAGTCTGCTCCCGAATACCCCATAGCGCACAAGATACGGCCCCAGTTGGCATCATGGCCGTAAATAGCTGTTTTAACCAGACTGGACGTAACAACAGACTTTGCCAGAGTCACTGCCTGGGCCTTGTCTTTTGCCCCCACGATGGTAACTTCAAAAAGAGCTGTAGCCCCTTCCCCATCCCCGGCGATCTTTTTGGCAAGCACTGTATTTACATAATCCAGGGCTTCCTTAAATGCGGCATAGTCTTCATTTTTTTCCGTAATCTCCGGATTCTTGGCCATGCCATTGGCTAAAAGGAGCACTGTGTCATTGGTGGATGTATCTCCGTCCACGGAAATCATATTATAAGTATCTACAATACTGTCGCTTAAAGCCTCCTGAAGCAGTTCTTTTGAAATGGCTGCATCCGTTGTAATAAAGCTGAGCATGGTACACATATTCGGATGGATCATGCCGGAACCTTTACACATACCGCCAATAACCACTTCTTTTCCGCCGATCATGGTTTTTACCGCAATCTGCTTGGAAACCGTATCTGTCGTCATAATGGCATGGGCTGCCGCATCACCGGCATCCAAGGTGTCAGACTTGCCTTCTGCCAAAAGCTCAATGCCCCGCTTCATCCGGTCTATGGGAAGCTGCATGCCAATAACACCTGTAGAGGCTACCAGCACGCTGTCTGACGCAACTCCAAGTACCTGAGCCGTTTTGTCCGCAATATCCTGGCAGTAATCCATCCCTTCCTTTCCCGTGCAGGCATTGGCAATGCCGGAATTAATGACCACCGCCTGGGCCTTTGGAGAGTGATATACGATCTTCTGATCCCACAGTACCGGCGCAGCCTTAACTACGTTTGTGGTAAATGTGCCTGCAGCCACGGCAGGAACCTGGCTGTAGATCAGCGCCATATCTGTCCTGTTTTTATACTTAATCTCTGCGGCTGCTGCAGCGGCCTCAAAGCCCTTGGCTGCAGTAACGCTTCCTTCGATCACTGTCATCATGGAAATCCCTCCTACTTTATTTAAAACACCGTCCACCGTTCACTCAGAACGGTTAAATACCGTTACATTTTCTTCATTCATGGGAAGCTCGTAATAATTTACATCTGTGCGCTCATTCCAGCCAATATCCTGCCAGAATGTATTGCCCACTTTATTTGTGGTAAAAGCAATAAGGGCCACCTTATTGATGTGTTCTTCTTTAAGGGCTTTTGCTGCCGCATCTGCCATGGTCTTTCCTATTCCGTGCATCCGGTAATCGGAACGGACGCATACATGATAAAAATATCCGGTGCGCCCGTCATGGCCGCATAAAATGCTGCCGACGATCTGGCCCTGATCCTCCGCCACCACGCTGGTGGCCGGGTTTCTTTTTAAAAACCGCTCTATGCCTTCAAAAGAATCATCGATACTGCGTATTCCAAAGCCTTCGATACTCATCCACAGTTTTTTCAGACCCTCGTAATCCTTTATTGTCATTGTCCGAATCATCATCTTATAATACTCCTTACGGGAACATAGGTACCAGATTCAGACCTTGTGCCTCATCCAGACCAAACATCAGGTTCATATTTTGTACCGCCTGGCCTGCAGCGCCTTTGACCAGATTATCGATCGCTCCCATAATGACCACCCGCTTTGTGCGGGGATCAACTTTAAAATTAATATCCACATAGTTGCTGCCTTCTACCCAGCGGGTCTGAGGACATACATTTTCATCCAGGAGACGGATAAATTTCTCGCCGCTGTAATATTTTTCATATGCAGCGCGAATATCCTTCCAGGAAACATCTTTTGTCAGGGACGCATACGCGGTCACCAAAATCCCCCGGTTCATAGGCACCAGATGGGGTGTAAAGCTGACGACAATAGGCTGGCCTGCCGCATAGCCCAGCTGTTCCTCGATCTCCGGTGTATGGCGGTGGGTTCCTACCCCGTAGGCTTTAATATTTTCATTCACTTCACAGTAAAGATTATCCACCTTGGCCCCCCGTCCTGCCCCGCTTGTACCGGATTTGGCATCAATAATCAGAGACTGGGGATCAATAATGCCTTCCTTCATTAAAGGATAGGCGGACAATATGGAACATGTGGTATAGCATCCGGGATTTGCTACTAAACGGGCCTTTCTTATGTCCTCCCGGTTAATTTCACACAGCCCGTAAACAGCCTCCGGAATAAACTGAGGACTTTTATGAGTGATCCCATACCATTTTTCATAGACACCCACATCTTTGATCCGAAAATCCGCGCTTAAATCTACGATCTTTACCTTATTTAAAATATCCTCATTGACCAGTCCGGCACACAGACCCTGGGGGGTGGCAGT
Organism: Candidatus Scybalocola faecavium; assembly: GCA_018713145.1. Taxonomy (GTDB): domain Bacteria; phylum Bacillota; class Clostridia; order Lachnospirales; family Lachnospiraceae; genus Catenibacillus; species Catenibacillus faecavium. Next base: position 16,724 of record DVFP01000007.1, on the reverse strand, counting down.
AAAAATCACATCCACAGCATCTGCCAGTTCTTCCATATTATCATCCAGGCACTTACTGTCCGCAAGCCGGAACATGTTGCCGAAAACATCGGAATATTTCTTATCAATATAGCTTCTGGAGCCATACCAGACGATCCGGGCGTCTTTATGACCTAAAAGGATACGCACCAGCTCCTGTCCTGCATAGCCGGTAGCTCCAATAATGCCTACTTTTATCATCCATCTCATCCCATTCTGTTTTTGTATTTTTATGCATTATTTGTATCTATTTAAAAGTATACTGCATATATATTAAACCATCTTATCCGGTTAGTAAAGATAAATTTTCAATAACTTTGTCTAAAAAATCATAGTTTTAATTGTAAATTATAACTATATTTTTATATATTAAAGGATGGAATCCTACCGGTTTTTCCCGGTTTTTGGCCCTTTGTTTCCAATGAATGAATATTTTTGTCAGTTTATGCAGTAAAAATTCATAAAAATACATTTTTAGTCAAAATGGGTGTTGCATTTTTATTCACTATCGTGTATATTAAACTCACGAACATGTAACAGGGCGAAAAACCCATGGAAATTTTTTGGAGGTTGCATTATTATGAAAGAAAAAGTCGTTTTAGCATATTCCGGCGGTCTTGATACTACCGCTGTTATCCCATGGTTAAAGGAAACATTTGATTACGATGTGATCTGCTGCTGTGTAGACTGCGGCCAGGGCAACGAGCTGGACGGTCTGGAGCAGCGGGCAAAAATGTCCGGCGCATCCAAGTTATATATTGAAAACGTTATTGATGAATTTTGCGATGATTTTATTATGCCCTGCGTACAGGCAGATGCTGTTTATGAAAATAAATATTTACTTGGCACCAGTATGGCCCGCCCGGTCATTGCTAAAAAGCTTGTAGAGATCGCCCGCAAAGAAGGGGCTGTGGCCATCTGCCACGGCGCTACAGGAAAAGGAAATGACCAGATCCGCTTTGAGCTGAGCATTACTGCCCTGGCTCCGGATATTAAGATCATCGCCCCATGGCGTATGACAGATCTGTGGACCATGCAGTCCCGTGAAGATGAGATCGAATACTGTAAAAAACACGGCATTGACCTGCCATTTTCCCCGGATTCCAGCTACAGCCGTGACCGGAACTTATGGCACATCAGCCATGAAGGCCTTGAACTGGAAGACCCTGCCAATGAGCCAAACTACGATCATCTCCTTGTGTTAAGCGTAACACCGGAAAAAGCTCCCGATGAGCCGGAATATGTGACCATGACTTTTGAGGCCGGCGTTCCAAAGAGCTTAAACGGCAAAGAGATGAAAGTATCTGAGATCATTACTAAATTAAATGAGTTGGGCGGCAAGCACGGCATCGGTATTATTGATATTGTAGAAAACCGTGTGGTTGGCATGAAGTCCAGAGGCGTTTATGAAACTCCCGGCGGAACCATCCTTATGGAAGCTCACCGTCAGTTAGAGGAGCTGATCTTAGACCGTGCCACCATGGAAGTAAAAAAAGAAATGGGCAACAAGCTTGCTCAGGTGGTTTATGAAGGCAAATGGTTCACCCCTCTGCGGGAAGCCATCCAGGCATTTGTTACATCCACCCAGCAGTATGTCACCGGTGAAGTGAAGTTTAAACTTTACAAAGGCAATATTATCAAAGCCGGCACCACTTCCCCATATTCCTTATACAGTGAATCCCTGGCCAGCTTTACAACAGGTGATCTGTATGACCATCATGATGCTTCCGGTTTCATCAACCTGTTTGGCCTGCCATTAAAAGTACGCGCCATGAAACTGGCTGAAACAAAGACGAATAATAAATAATCCTGTAAAGCTTACCCTGCATAAGGCCCGCCGAAAAAGTATACAACGCTTTTTCGGCGGGCCTTCCTGGCATAGCCTGATGGCCTGAAAGTCAGGCCAGGAAAGAGGAAATCCTGCCAGAGGATACCCTTATGGCCTGAAAGTCAGGCCAAGAAAGAGGAAATATGTACAAGATTTTGATTATTGAGGATGATATTTTACTTCGGGAAGATCTGGCGGCCAGTCTGGCCATGTCCGGCTATATGCCGCTGATCTGTGAAGAAATTTCAATGTGGGAAGAACAGCTTAAAAAGGAAAGGCCGGATCTGATCCTGATGGATGTGACCCTGCCTCAAAGTGATGGCTATACCCTGTGCAAACAAATCCGCCGCCAGACATCCATCCCGGTGATTTTTCTCACAAGCCGGGAATCGGAAATGGATGAAGTTTACGCCCTGTCCATCGGAGGGGATGATTTTATCCGAAAGCCTTACAGCCTTCCGGTGCTCCTGGCGAGGATCTCCATGGTCCTAAAGCGCAGCGCTCAAACACCGGCCGCGGACACCGGCATTTCCTATAAAGATCTGCGCCTTGTCCCTGGAGAAATGCGTCTGTACCGGGGCAGCAGCTTTATTGAACTCAGCCGCAATGAGCTGCATATTCTCGCAAAGCTTTTTGCCCATCCGGGCACTGTGTACCGCAGGGCGGATCTAATTGAATATTTATGGGATAATCAGGTTTTTATTGATGACAATACCTTAAGCGTCAACATGACCCGGCTGAGAGGAAAGCTTAAGGACCTGAATGCCCAGGATCTGATCAAAACAAAATACGGACAGGGGTATTACTTATGAATCTTTCCCATTATTTTAAGGACAAAGCGCCTGCCATGATCCTCCAGATTATTTTTCTGTTCCTCTCCTGCCTTTATCTTGCCGGCCTTGGTCTGGGCTTTCAGCAATACGGCCTGATCCCTCTTATCTATGGCGCGGGAATGATCATTTACTACACCTTCTCTTTTTTCCGTTTGCGGAAAAAATTCCGGGCCATGGCGCAGACCCTTGAGCAAATGGAGGAAAAGTATCTCTTTCCCCAGGTCATGCCCAGCCAAAAAAGCTATGAAGACTGTGCCTGGCTGGCGATTATGGAGGAAATGAGCCGTTCCATGACAACTTCTGTAGAAAAGGCCCAAAATCAAAGCAAGGATTATCAGGATTTTATCGAAAGCTGGGTCCATGAGATCAAACAGCCTGTGGCCTCCATACATCTGATCTGCAGCCGAAGCCCGGGGGATGAAACTGACCGGATACGGGCCCGGGCTCAGGAGATCAACCAGCTTCTTCAAAAAGTTCTTTACTACGCCAAAAGCCGGGATCTGTCCAGAGACATGATGATCACTGCCGTGGATCTTAGAAAGGTTCTTCTGTCCAGTATCCAGGATCAAGGCCAGGTTTTACGCCTGTGTCATTTTACCATCAGCCTTCCGGATAGCCTGCCTCAGATCTATACCGATGAAAAGGCTCTCCTGTTTATATTTAACCAGCTTATTACCAATGCCGTAGCTTACAGAAATCCTTCCAGGCCCTGCCTTACGATTTCCTGTACCTGCCAGGGGCCTTCCGCCAGGGTCACAGTCATGGATAATGGCGCGGGAATCCTTCCTCAGGATCTTCCCCGGGTTTTTGATAAAGGCTTTACCGGCCATAACGGACGTAAAAACAAAGCCTCCACCGGCATCGGCCTGTATCTTTGCCGACAGCTTTGCGGCGCCATTAACGCGGACATTGCCATTACCTCAAAGGTTGACCGGGGGACTTTCGTTGAACTTACCCTGCCCTTAGTCCGGCCGGATGTCAGGTGACCGCCGGAAATCTTACCCTCTGGTAAGATTTCTGAAAGGTTCCGCTATAGATTGGAAGCTTCTCTCAGACTACAATAGCCTTATAAACACACCGGCGTCATAAGACTATGTGCTGCCAAGGCACAGCATTATAGTGTCAATGCACGGCATTATGACGCCGGACCATTGACTAAAGGAGGTATGCTTTATGGAACCTTTACTGAGAATCCAGGATCTGAGCAAATATTACGGAACGCCTTCCAATCTGACCAAGGCTTTGGATAAAGTCAGCTTTCAGGCCCAAACCGGAGAGTTTATCGGCGTTATGGGGGCCTCCGGCAGCGGAAAGACCACCCTTTTGCGGTGCATTTCCACCCTGGATCACATTACAAGCGGCCATATATTTTTAGACGGCCAAGATATTACCCGTCTGTCCCAAAAGGATGTGGCCAGATTCCGCAGAGAAAATCTGGGATTCATTTTTCAGGATTATAATCTTTTAGATACCCTGACGCTTGGGGAAAATATACGGCTTGCCCTTACCATCCAGGGAGAGGATGAGAAAAAGATTGATGAAAAGACCAAAGAAATGGCCCGCCGCTTAAACATCCACCAGATCCTGGATAAATTTCCGCCCCAGGTTTCCGGCGGTCAGATGCAGCGGTGCGCCTGCGCCCGGGCCATGGTCAATAAACCCAAGCTGCTTTTAGCAGATGAGCCTACAGGGGCCCTGGATTCCCGGTCAGGGGCAGAGCTTATGGCTGCCTTTAATGAACTTAACGAACTGTATCATATCACCATTTTCATGGTAAGCCATGACGCCTTTGCCGCAAGCCACTGCCACCGCATCCTGTTTTTAAAGGATGGTCAGATCTTCCACGAACTGATCCGGGGCGGGCGCAGCCGCAGAGATTTTTTCCAGGATATTTTAGATGTTATGTCCGGTCTGGGAGGTGATGTGGCCTATGTACGTTAAACTGTCTTTGCGCAATCTGCGCCGCAGTATTTCCGATTATTTTATTTATGTAGTCACCCTGATCCTGTGCTTTTCCATGATCTTTGCCTACAATGCCCTGATTTTTTCAGATCCGGTGCGGCTTCTGGCTCAAAACCTGAATACCATCTTTACCATGATCCTTATGGTCACTTTGGTCATTATCCTGATCCTGGGGTGGCTCATCGCTTATATTGTAGGCTTTATTTTTAATCAGCGCAGCCGGGAATTTGCCTGCTATATGACTCTGGGTATGGAAACAAAAAACATTTCCCGCATGTTCTCCATGGAACAGCTTTTTATCGGCCTGATCACCTTTTTAATTGGCATCCTGCTGGGAAATGTGATCTATTACGGCCTGTGCCAGATCATTTTCCATACCTTTGAAACTTCCCTGCCCATAGATCTATCCTATCTGCTTCCGGCTTTTTTCCTTACCCTGGGATGCTTTCTTGTTATGTTTGCCGCTGTGCTGTTTTTTCAAAACCGGAACTTAAAGAAAGTCAGCGTCACTGAGCTTTTGGACTTTAACCGCCAGCATGAAACTATCCCGCCTCAGAAAAAGAGCCGACATCTTCAGCGGATCATTGCTTTTATCCTGTGCGCTCCTGCCGGCTTTGCCCTGCTGCTTCTTTCCATGTACGGGATCATTGATATGAGCTTTGCCTCTGTGGCCATGTTTACCGGCATGGTCCTCCAGATTGCTTCCATCCTGCTCTTTTACCGGGAAGTGAGCACGCTGATCTATAGCTATTACGAGAAAAATCCGCAAAAAAATTACCGCGGAGAGCGGCTTTATTTTTACCGGCAGCTTACCAGTCAGCTCTCCCATAACGGCCGTCGTCTGGGCATCCTGGCCCTTTTGGCATTTATCGCTATTCTGGGCTTTTGCGGGGCGTTTATCTCCACCAGCGCCATGGAAACCAGCCTGAAAGAATCCACCCCCTTTTCCATTGGCTTCCAGCAGCTTTATAATGACGACCATCCGGAATACACCCTGGAGACCCGGGGATTTGAAGACATTATTACCCGGTACAGTCCCATTACCGGCAGCCGTCTTTATACCCTCTATCAATTTCCCGAAAGCTTTATTTTAGAGGAAATGGGCCTGTATGACGGGGCTGCCGTAAAAGCAGAGGACATTGCCATGAAGCTGTCCGACTATAACGCGCTTAGGACAATGCTTGGATATGAACCTGTATCTCTGGCCCCCGGCACATATATTGCCCACTGCCTGAATGACGAAATGCGAAACACCGCTTTACATGTCCGCCCCACGCTTTCCCTGAACGGACAGACCTACGCCTTTGCGGCCGCTTATGATGAATATTTTTCTGTGTCGGACCTGACCGGCTATGGCGGTCTCATTGTTTTGGAGGATCACGTTCTGGAGGGTATGGTCCCCTACTTTTACTGTGCCGCCTACATGACAAAAGATCCTCTGCCCCAGGAATGTGCCGATGCCGTCAGCGCCCACATAGAAGCCCTGGAAGCGCAGGATCCCGATCTTCCATATCTGCGTTTTTCCGAGAGGGAATCTACCATTATGGGCACCCGTACATCCAATATGTTTCTTGTGCTTTTAGCGGCCTACACTTCCCTGATCTGCCTGTTTATCATTGGCACAGTGCTGTGTGTCCAGCAGCTTTTTGAAAGCAGGAAATGCCGCCATCAATATGAACTGCTTTTGCATATGGGAGCTGACCGAAGCGACCTGAAAAAGGGCATACGAAAGGAACTGGCCCTGTACTTTCTTCTGCCAACAGTGATTCCTCTGATCTACAGCGGAATTTATCTTTGGGTGGTGTTTAACACAAAGCTTTTTGCTCCAAAGGATGTATGGTTTGGGGTCATCATCGCCCTTCTGGCCACTGCCCTGGTTTACGGGATCTATTATGTTATCGCTGTAACCCAATACCAGACGTATGTTTTGCGGGAGCCGCGGTATCAGGTGGGGGATCTGTAGGTCGCCATGGCATATTTAAAAAAGACAATACGGTATAGGACACTTAAGCCTATAGCGGATTGTCTTTTTTCATACATTATCCATCATGTGACAAAACTTTATATCTCTAAAAAGTCTCCGGTCCCAAAGTACCTCAGCCGATCTCCCAAAACATCTTTTAATAGCTTAAATGCCTCATCTCCCGTACAATGCCCGGTATAAAAGCAGCTGCAGCCGGTGCTTAAAAGCTCCTGGCCCAGACTATAGATCCTGCGGCGCTTTTCCTCATCACTGATCTTGGTGTCCTTCATAATATCCTTTAAATGAAAGCCGCCCACCAAAGCATATACTCCCATATTCTCAAAACAGGGACGGGTCACTATCTCCCGAATAATGTCCGCAGGGCCTCCATGACAGCAGCTGTTAAAAATCACCAGCCCCTTTGGTGTTTCAAACACAAGGCTCTGCTCATGAGAAAAATCATCAAAAACCCACATATTATCTTCCTGGCGGTACATTTTCGCCATCTCGCCCTTTTGGGCCAGATCATCCATATGGTGGGAAATCAGCCATATCCCGGGACCAATCATCCTGTCTCCGGAAACAAAGCGCAGCCTTTTTTGCTGATCCTTTAAAAAGCCTTTAGGGATACCAATGTACTTTTTCCCGTTAAAAGACTGTCGGTAGCAATTTTCCTTACAGCTTCTTTGCAGCCAAAGATCCGCCTTTTGATTTTTCTTTAAAAAACAGGCAAAACCTCCGCTGTGATCATAGTGGGCATGAGACAGCACAGCAATATCAACATTTTCCAGATCGACCCCCAAAGCTTTTGCATTTTCCGCAAAAAGATCCGTGGTTCCCGCATCTAAAAGCAGCTTCACATCTCCATATTCAATATACACTGACAGGCCGTGTTCTCCGGTCATGCCATGTCCGTCTTTGTTTTCCACCAATGCTGTGGCTTTTAACATAAAACCATCTCCCTAAACTTTATTTCTTCACGTATATTCTTTCCAAATCCATATTCCTTCTGAGAATGTATGTCCTTTCCAAAAACAGCGTATATTACTTGTAACAGGAGGTTAGAACAATGGATTTAAAACCCGGTAATATACGTAAAGGCATACGCAAAAACTCCGTCAGCTCCCTTCCGTTTATCAGTACTTTACTGACTATTTACACTGCTTATCTGGCTCTGGATCTTTATTGGCCCCGCATCCCGCTGCTTTCCAGCCTTTTAAAATATGCGGGGATCCTTTTTTGCTTTTTATATGTCATGAGAACTTGCCATTTTATTAAGAAATTCCCGTCCTCAGGGCGCGGCCCGGACACTCTCCCGTCTCTTCCACAAGGCGCCAAGTATACAGACCGTTCTCCGGTGCTTCTCCTGAGCTTTTTTGTTGTCCTGTTTTCAGATTACTTTCTCCTGTTTACCCACCATGCTGTGGCGGGTGTCATACTTTTTGCCCTGATCCAGGTGCTGTACTTTATTTACCACAGCGGGATCAAAAAAATCCCTGCATTTTTTATTTTTACTATAGTCACGGCACTTCCCCTTATGGCTGTCATAATAGGGTTTTTCAGACTCCGGGGGCTGCTCCCCATAGCGGCCGCCATCTATATGGCCATGCTTTTAGTCAACGTGTTTTTTGCAATCCGCATAGCTGCAGTGCAGAAAACAGCCGGATCTGTTTTATTTGCTGTCGGACTGATCCTGTACTGTCTGTGTGACTTAAATGTGGGTCTGATCAACGCTGCGGCTTTTTTCTCCGGCAGCACACCTCACGGCCTGGACATCCTGGCAGCCTCTTTGTGCCGCCGGATATGCGGCTTTTTTGTCTGGATGTTTTATCTTCCCGCCCAGGCGATGATGGCATTAAGTTTGACCTGTCAGACCAGCTCCAGGCCGTCAGGGGTAAAACGGTAAATATGATCGCAGACCTGGGAAATATACTTCCGGTCATGGGAAATACTGATAATACACCCTTGAAATTCCTGAAGGATCTGGCGGATCACCGGATTAGACAATGGGGAAAAGTTTCGGGTAGGCTCATCTAAAATCAGTACATTAGCTCCGTCCAGGATCATTTTTACAAAAAACAGTTTTGCTTTCTGACCTCCCGACAGATCCCTGATAGGGTGGAACATTTCATCTGCCGTATATTTCATTGTTCCTAAAAAGGTCCGCACCCGGCTGATCGCCTCCTTTTCCCCGGTGCTTTCCAGAAAATCCACCGGCGTTATGGAAAAATCCATCTGATCCTCATAATTCTGGGGCATGTATACACAGCGAATATCCCGGCGGGATAAAAGCTCTTGGGCGATCCGCCGCAGCAGGGTGGTTTTTCCCGATCCATTAGGGCCAATAATACAGACTTTCTCCGGCCCGGTAATTTTTAAATGAATATTTTCAGCAAGGATCCGCCCCGGTTCCCCGTAAAGGCCGGCGCCATCCCCTTTCCCGGGATCTGTCTGAACGCTTTTTGACACATAAAGGGTATCCAGATGAAAATCCAGTACCGTCTTTCCCGCAGGAATACTTGTATCCCCGATCCAGGAGGGCATGATCGCGTCCTCTGTATCCGGCAGTTGAGTCATTCCCTCATGCTCCCGCTCCATACGCCGCCCCAATGACTTGACCGCGTGCATTTTCTTTTTCAGGAGACGCCCTCCGTGAGGATCCTGCCGGGAAATACTTTTCTGCTGATGCTCTACCTTCTGCATGATCTGACGATACCTCTCCTGCTGTTTTTTATAATCACTCTCTTCTTTCCTGGCCATCTGAGCCTGATGCTCCATTTTTGAAAGACGTTTCCGGACATAAGTTCCATAGTCGGTTCTGGCCACCGTATAGCGGGGCAGCGTCTTTCTTCGAAGCTGTTCAAAATGAAGGACCACATTGGCAGTGTTTTCCAATAGTGTTTCATCATGGGACACATACACGATCGGCTTTTCACATTTTTTGATAAAATCCTCCAGCCACGTTAATGTTTCCAGATCAATGTCATTTGATGGCTCATCTAAAAGCAGCACATCCGGATCATCCATAAGGATTCTTGCCATTCCAGCCTTAACCTTTTCTCCGCCGGATAAAGTTCCCATTCTTTGATCCGAATAAAACAGTTCCGGGTCAAGATCAAGTGTTTTGCCGATCCGGGCCAGCTCTTTGTAAGTATGGTTATAAAACACCGCACTTTCCTCAAAATAATTTAGAAGACTCATGGATTTACAGCGCTCATCCAGCTCCTGGGGCAGGTATCCCAGCTTTAAGCCTCCTTTCAGGATCTCACCGGAATATTCCACATAATCCTCTACAAGTTCCGGATCATACAACAGCTTTAAAAAGGTAGACTTGCCGTTTCCCTCTTCTCCGATGACTGCCGCCTTATCTCCCGGATTTAAGGCCCATGTAAAATCCCGGATCAGTGTTTTTAGATCTTTTTTATGAGTTATTGTTAAATTTTTAATCTGAAGCATATATACATCCCCCTTTTCATGCATCAGGGCGGATAAAAATTCAGCCAAATGAATGTTTACTGCAGCTGAACGACCGCTGCGGCTGAAGCTTACCTTCAGGAACGGAAACGGCCCCTTCTCTTATATCCGAGAAAGGGCCATGTATATGCATCATAGTATTTTAGACCTTAGCGCCACAAAAAATACGGGACATCACAGGATGACAGACAGGTCACTTTGCTGATTGCAGCGAAGGTTTTCATAAATTAAACAATGATCATATACGATAATCTTTCTCTAAAAGGATCTGCTCCAGGGCATACTGCCGCCCTATATCTTTGTCAGTCACTTTTTGTTTCAGATTATCGAATAATCATTGTCACACCTCTGTTTCATCTTAATTTAAGGAATCTTTTTGGTCACTATCCTCAAAATGGACAGCACCCCTTTATCTGCTCCTACGGTTAGGATACCATCTGCCGCCGATGGTGTCAATATAAAAATCCCCAACGAAACGGCTGCTTTTCCCCCAGCCTGAGTCTTAAATTCTCATTGACTTTTCCCCACTGTAAGAGTATGCTTATTTTATATAGTTGTATATACAATAATTGCATCCGCAATATTAAACTCAGGCCCCTTCTTGTGCCTGGGTAGTATACTCAGAGGAGGTATCTGCTTGAAGAAGGTATTTTTTTATCTGCGTCCCCATGTGCCGAGAATGATCCTGGGCGTTACGATTAAATTTACCGGAACCATTATGGATCTGTTTTTGCCATGGATTTTATCCTATCTTATTGATGTTATCGTTCCAAAAGAAAATATGGGGGAGATTTTATTTTACGGTTTTCTTATGCTGGTCTGTTCCATCATTGCCTGGGTGGGAAATGTAGTTGCCAACCGTATGGCCTCCAAGGTGGCCCGGGATACTACCCAGCGCCTGCGCCATGACCTTTTCCGAAGGATCTCCTATCTTTCCTGCCGTCAGACAGACACCTTTACCATTGCATCATTAGAATCCCGGCTTACCTCAGATACCTACAATATCCATCAGATGATCGGCATGATGCAGCGGCTTGGTATCCGGGCGCCTATCCTTCTTTTAGGCGGTATTGCCATGTCCATGTTTATGGAACCGGTGCTTACCCTTGTCCTGATCGCTGTCCTTCCATTTGTAGGCATAACGGTATTTTATATTTCCCGAAAAGGAATTCCTTTATATACCCAGCTCCAGCAGGCTGTAGACAGAATGGTCCGGGTGGTCCGGGAAAATGCTTCCGGTATCCGTGTCATTAAAGCCCTTTCCAAAACAGAATATGAAAAAAAACGTTTTGATGAAGCCAATAAAAATATTGTTGAAAAGGAAACAAAAGCTTCTGTAACTATGGCTGCCAGCAGCCCTCTTATGAACTTTTTCCTTAATGCGGGACTGACTCTTGTTGTTGTTGCCGGGGCCTTTCGGGTCAATGCCGGTCACACCCAGCCGGGAACCATCCTTGCTTTTTTAACTTATTTTACCATTATCCTAAATGCCCTTTTATCCATTAACCGTATGTTTATGATGTTTTCCAAAGGCTCTGCTTCCGCCAGGAGGATCAGCGATGTGCTGGATACACCGGAAGATCTCAAGTCAAAAGACATGGACCACAAGGATTCTCCCTACCATATTGAATTTGACCATGTATCCTTTGCCTACCATACAGGACGTTCTGAGGTCGTTTCTGATATTTCCTTTGCATTAAAGCGGGGAGAAACTCTGGGGATCATCGGTGCTACCGGCTGCGGCAAAAGTACCATTATCAATCTTTTGATCCGGTTTTATGATCCGGATGAAGGATCTATACGGATCGACGGGGACGAAATCCAAAGTATCCCTGCCGGAGAGCTTCATGAGAAATTCGGCATTGTTTTCCAAAATGATGTTCTGTTTGCAGATACGATTGAAGAAAATATCCGTTTTGGCCGGGAAATTTCAGATGACGATATGGAAAAAGCCATCGGGTGTGCTCAGGCCAAGCCGTTTATTCAGGAATTGTCTGAGGGAACCAAAAGCCGCCTGACTATCCGGGGTTCCAACTTAAGCGGCGGTCAGAAACAGCGTGTTCTTATCGCCCGGGCTCTGGCAGCTCATCCCCAGATCCTGATCCTGGATGATTCCTCCAGCGCCTTGGACTATCAGACAGATGCCCGTCTGCGCCAGGCACTTACCAAAAACTTCAGTGAAACCACAACCATTATCGTTGCCCAGAGGGCCAGCTCCATCCGCCATGCGGATCATATTCTTATGCTGGAAAACGGCCGGGAAATCGGCTACGGTACCCACGATGAGCTGATGAAATCCTGCCCGGCTTACAAAAAAATCTGTATTTCCCAAATGGGACATGAAAAACAGGCTGATCAAGGCTCTATGCCGGATGAAAACACACACTTAAAGGACGCAGAAAAAGGAGGTGACATCCGTGAGCCGCAAAAAAGAATCTAAAGAAAATAGCTTTTCCTTTTTCGGCAAAGGCGCCGTTTCAAAGGAAGATGAAAAATACATCAAAGAAAAGCCCAAAGACCGGAGGTATGTACTCATCCGTCTGTGGAGCTATTTATACCGGTATAAATGGCTGCTTTTCCTGGCACTGTTTCTCACCATTGTCAGCAACCTGCTGGGACTGATCGGTCCCATGCTCTCCGGTTATGCCATTGATGCTATCCACGGTCCTAACGATGTAGACTTTCCAAAAGTATTTTTTTATGCAGGCTTAATGATCGCTTTTTACGCCATTTCCTCCCTGCTTTCCTATATCCTGACCCGGATCACCATCCGTTTCAGCCAGAAGATTATTTATCAAATGCGCAAGGATGTGTTTAACACCCTTATGGGCCTTCCTGTAGGATACTTTGACCGGACCCAGACCGGCGATATTGTCAGCCGGATTTCCTACGATATTGATACGGTCAATGCCTCCCTGTCCAATGACCTGCTTCAGATCTGCACCAGCGTGATCACTGTGGCAGGCTCTCTGATCATGATGCTCATGATTGCCCCGGTCCTGGTATCCGTGTTTGCCATTACCATTCCGGCATCCATTTTCCTCACCCGGTATATGACCCGGCGGGTGCGCCCTCTTTTCAGGAAACGCTCCGCCAAGCTGGGAGAATTAAACGGCTATTCCGAGGAAATCATCAGCGGCCAGAAGACCATTAAGGCCTACCACCAGGAAGAAACCATGATCGGCCGTTTTGACATAAAAAATACCGAAGCCGTGGATGCCTACTACAATGCGGACTATTATGGAAGCATGACCGGACCGTCCGTAAACTTTATTAACAACCTGTCCCTGTCTCTGGTCAGCGTCCTGGGCGCGATCCTTTACCTTTTTAACAGTATTTCCCTTGGAAATCTGTCCTCCTTTGTCCTGTATTCCCGGAAATTCTCCGGTCCCATTAACGAGGCAGCCAACATTTTAAGTGAGCTTCAGTCTGCTACTGCCGCCGCTGAGCGGATCTTCAGGCTCATTGATGAAGCCCCGGAACCGGCAGACGCTCCAGACGCCATTGAGCTTAAAGACGTAAAAGGAGATGTACGCATGGACCATGTGGGCTTTGGCTATGTGGAAGGCCAGACCGTGATCCATGACCTGAGCTTTCATGCCGCTCCCGGAAGTTTGACTGCTATCGTTGGGCCTACCGGCGCCGGAAAAACTACCCTGATTAATCTGCTCATGCGATTTTATGATCCCTGGTCCGGAAAGATCACTGTGGATGGCCGGGAAATTTCCAGTCTCACCCGAAGCAGTCTGCGCCGGGCATACACTATGGTACTGCAGGATACCTGGCTGTTTACAGGAACTATTTACGAAAATATCTCTTACGGAAAAGAAGATGCCACCATAGAGGACGTAGTCAATGCCTGCAAGGCAGCCTACATCCATGAGGCCATTATGCAGATGCCTCACGGCTATGACACCATGCTCACCGGGGATGGCTCAGGTCTTTCCAAGGGCCAAAAACAAATGCTCACCATTGCCCGGGCCATGCTCCTGGATTCAAAAATGCTCATCTTAGATGAGGCTACCTCCAACGTAGACACACAGACCGAAGAAAAGATCCAGCAGGCTATGCGCACCCTCATGGAAGGAAAAACCTGCTTTGTCATCGCCCACCGACTGTCCACCATCCAAAATGCCGACCATATCCTTGTGGTCAACGGAGGCGACATTGTAGAGCAGGGGGACCACGAAACGCTACTGAAGCAGGGAGGTTTGTACGCAAAGCTGTATTATTCTCAGTTTCAATAAAGAACATGCCCGGACTTTACGGATTCGTAATGGTCCGGGCAGGGTTTTTAATTCAGAATTTTTATGATTTTTTAAGCTGTTCCCGGCGAATCCCTGCGCTGGTTACATCTTTCGTATATGATTTCAGTATTGGAGAAATTCAGCCGGTGTCATAATCATTGGATTTTCCACGCCGGATTCTAAAAAATCTTTATCACCGGTCAGTAAAACATCAGCCTTTGCTACTATGGCCGCCCGAAGAATCGGTCGGTCATTTACATCACGGATTTGTACCTCTGAAAGATCTTCCTCTGTCGGAATTGGGACCAGTTCCAAAGTCAGGAGTGCAGCGGAAAGGAATTTATCCAGGGACGCAAGCCGGTTCGGAAATTTCTTGTTAAATATCCTCTTCATTTCGTCCACGTTTTGCTCACAGATCAACCCGTGATTGGGATAGGACGCCGCTTTTACATACGCCTGAAAAGGGATGCCGTTTGCGCTTAGAGCGGCTGAGATCAGGACATTTGTATCAATCAAAACCCTCATGTGCTCTCGTCCTCATTTCTCAATTCTTTCACAAGAGCCATAACATCATCATCGGAGGTCAAGCCAGCGCGTTCCGCTTCTCCGGCCATTTCTTTTTGAAGCACCTGCATAGCGTAGACAGCAGAATTAACAATGCGGACGGAGTTTCCCTCAACAATAAACGTAATACGATCACCGCTTGTCACACCGAGGACTTTCCGAATATCTTTCGGAATTGTAACCTGCCCTTTTGCCATGACCTTTGCATTGTCTACAAATGTATTTGCTGACATGATTTTACACCACCTTTCTGAAACATGGAAAGTAGGGATTTCCCTACTTTTATTATATGCAGAGGATACAAAACAATCAAGGGGAAATCATAGATTTTTCCTCCTATGGGTATGCTTAGACAGAAGTTTTCTTTAGTTGTTCTGGTGTTTTCCTCATAATATCTCCATATACTCTTGTACTTTTTCATCAATGTGAAATTTCTTGGCATATTCCATCAATCGGATATTGTCACGTTCTTTGGAAGCAAAATATCCTTTCACCGCTTGGCTAAAAATCTGCGGGGCCGTCTGTTTGCGGCTCCGTATCATATCACAGATACACCGCTCTCTGTCATAGACTATGATTTTTCCGCCTTGCGGTGAGATCATCTCCATCATTCCAATGCTCCACAAGGACGGCTTGATCCGGTGGAACTCTACAAGAAATAATTCTTCCTTTAGATAAAATACATTATAGGTCTTTGGCACTGTCATGGAAATCATCTGTGGGAAACGGTCAGACAGCCTATGAAAATATAATGCTGTTCCATAAGAGAAAACCCCTTTTTTACATCTGCTCTGCAGCAATACAAATTCATCATTCATACTATCCATAAAAGAATAAATCCCCCGGCTTTCCCGGATCAAACTGCCTTCATCCAGAAATTTTTTAAGTTGTTCCCGGCGAATCCCTGCGCTGGTTACATCCTTCGTATATAGATAGCCATTTTCTCTGACAAGTTTTTTCAAAGAATCTAAATCGGTCATAACATCACCTCTCTTGTTATAACTTGACACTATTATAGTATGCGGTATCAAGTTTGTACATACGCTTGATGGTTTTATTATGGCCGATTTTTGTGGATTTATACTTGTCAAATCTGGATGAAAGATTCTTTTTCCTTACCCTTCCATCTTTTTCTGATTCCGGCCGGATATTCAAAAATAGATGAAGTTGTTAATTACAAGTTTATTGGAAACAGAATAAAAATTGTACGCAAAGCTGTACTATTTTCAGTTTCAGTAATGAAAATGCCCGGACTTTACGGATTCGTAACAGTCCAGGCAGGGTTTTGATCAGAATTTTTATGATACTTGCATCATCTTATTATAATTTATATAATCGCCAGCCATTACTTCTTTACTTAATACTTCATATTTCTCATTAATCTTTTTTACTTGCTGCTGCATGTTACTTAACATTGAAACATTTTTTTGAGTGTCTTTCATCAGTTGGTCAATCTCATTCAACAGTTCTTGTCTACGCCTTATCAAATTGTCAACTGATTTAAACAGTGGATGCTCTCTGGATATTTTCTGGATTTGTTCGGCATTTATTCTTGCCGCAGAAACAAGGTTTTGTGATGCCTCGCAAGCATTTTGAATATCTTTTTTGGTTAAAAGTTTTCTATCAGACATATAATTATTTATCAATGACGCTGATTTTTGTTTCTGTTCTAAAAGGTTATTTAAAGGATGTTTTAAAAGCGGCGAGACTGTGAAGAAAAGTCTGTAAATAAGATTCTTCTATGATAAGACTGGGTGAAAGGCTTAAAATCGAGCTTTTCACCCTTGTGTTATATATACCATCTGGCTGATGGCATGTCAATAACAGGCGGCTTT
>DVFP01000034.1 GCA_018713145.1 Candidatus Scybalocola faecavium | reverse complement strand
GTTTATCATACTTGGAAGTTTTTGTCAAGCACTTTTTTCTATCTTTTTTTCAAGAGCTTTTGCTCTTGCCTGTCTCTCGCAGACAGCTTGTATATATTATCATCTTAGTCGGCATATGTCAACACCTTTTTCCAATTTTTTTACATTTTTTTCACCCCTTCTTCTTCCCGCTGGAATACGCCATAAAAAAAGGAGCAGCTTGACTACGAGCTGCTCTATGTGCACACAATCATACATCCTTCCTTATGGTATCCGGCAATGCCATGATCTTTTCGTTAAGCATTTCCAAATCCTGAGCTCTGCGCCCTAAAATCCGTACAGCCAGGTCTTTGCCGGGAAGCAG
This sequence comes from Candidatus Scybalocola faecavium, assembly GCA_018713145.1. Lineage (GTDB taxonomy): Bacteria > Bacillota > Clostridia > Lachnospirales > Lachnospiraceae > Catenibacillus > Catenibacillus faecavium. The sequence continues at coordinate 46,907 of DVFP01000034.1, read as the reverse complement.
CGTTACACCGCCTTCAAAAGGATGTTCTGTGATTTTCCCGCCGTAAGCCGGGTCCAAAGCTTTTTCCAGAATATCTTTGATTTTCTCTTTAAAATTTTCCGGATCTGCCGGCCGGGAAATAAAAATATTGGAAAGGTGTGTATAAGATTCATACATTCCTATACCTTCCATGTTAAACAAAGCAGGATCATACCGGGTATTATCTCTATAGATCATCTTTCCCCCTCTGTAAATTTCCACAAGATTCAAATAAGAGCGATAAGCAAACCGTTCCCCTCTGGCATACCGTCCGCAGCTAAGGATTTCGCTCATGCGAAATTGAGCCGAGTCGTCCTCAAGATAAATCTCCATATGATTTTCAAAAGCAGAATCTTTAAAGGGAATTGTTGGCTGAGGATGAAAATAAAAAGAGCCGCCGGAATGTACAGTGACTTTCGTCTGGCGTCCGGCACATCCGGATTTCATTTCATGGATCTTTTCATAGGCCTGAGAAATAAATTCCAAAAAAGCTCCTTTTTTCACCTCAAACTCCATCTGCTGCCGGTCTCCCTCCATGATTCCCGCGGAAGCAGCCATTTGCATATAGCGCAGGCCGCCATTTTCCAAGGGGAAGGGACGCATCAGCTTAAAAGGCGCCGTAAAATATACATCTTCCGGAACTGTTTTCCCTTCTTTTTCTGCCGCACGGATCAATAGCCGGGACAGCTTTCCAAATTGATTTTCACTCATGAATTCTACATACCCTCCAAAAGTACATTTTTCCGGATCCACTCCACAACCTCATCCACATGGTCGCCTTTCCGGATATTGGTAAAAATAAACGGCCGGTCACCCCGCATTTTTTTAGAATCACGCTCCATAACTTCAAGACTTGCCCCTACATAAGGCGCCAGATCGATCTTATTAATAACTAAAAGATCCGAACGGGTAATGCCCGGACCGCCTTTTCTGGGAATCTTATCCCCTTCAGAAACGTCTATAACAAAAATGGTAGCATCCACCAGTTCCGGAGAAAAGGTAGCTGAAAGATTATCTCCGCCGCTTTCAATAAATAAAAGTTCAATATCCGGAAAACGATCCATCATTTCGTCTACAGCCTCCAGGTTCATAGAAGCATCCTCACGGATGGCTGTATGGGGGCAGCCGCCGGTTTCTACGCCGATAATCCGTTCAATAGGCAGGACACTGTTTTTGGCAAGAAACTCTGCATCTTCTTTTGTATAAATATCATTGGTGATAACGCCAATACTATAATCCTTTGCCATGCGGCGGGTTAAAGCTTCAATAAGAGCTGTCTTGCCAGATCCTACCGGTCCGGCGACTCCGATTTTTACATAAGACATGATTTTTCCTTCTTTCTTTTATGACATATATAATCGGGAATACAAAGATTCATGCTGTATTCCCCTCAGATCAAATCCCGGTGCGGAAAGGCCCAGCATTTCCTCCCCTGCACTTAATGTTTTTTCCATAACCGTTTCAAACAGATCATACATAGAGGCCAAAAGCTGCTGTCCGTCAGACTGACTTAAAGGGATGGTCTTGACACAGTTGGTCACCATAGCAGAAGTTTGAGCATATAAAAAGCCGGACATGGCCTGAGAAAGTCCGATTCCGGCAGCAGCGCAAAGAACACCGTAAGCACACGGGTGACAGGTGGTTTTTCCCTGACGCATCTGAACATATTGTTCAAAATATTCGTAAGGAAGTTCCAGTCCCATGTGCCGGATCGTTTTTACAAAACGGCTGCCCAGCTTTCTGGATGCTTCCCGCTGCTCAGAGGGAATCCTGGATGCTTCCAGAATATTTTCAAGACGGTCGAGACTTTTATAATCTTCCCGGACTGCTGCCTGAAAACTCATGCGTACAGCCAGCAGATCTGTCCAGGCCAAACTCTGAGTCAGCCGGCACCGGATATAATCATCTGCAGTTTTCAGATCATGGACGATTCCTTTTTGAATGTAGGTTTCCAGACCATAGGAATGGGCATAACCTCCTATGGGAAACAAAGCATCATTGATCTGAAGGAGAAGAAAATGACTTTTTAAATCGTTTTGGTCCATAACAGCCTCCCTTTAGTGATGATGATTATGGACAGAAGCACTGATCCTTTTGTCAAAATCAAGGGTCATCTTTTCTTCTTTTACAGTAACACCATGGAGCTTTGAAAGCATAGTCATCATCGGCTCATTATAGGGGGTAATAAATGAATTTTCAACCGGTCCATAAAACAAAGGAGCATGACGATTTCCTATCTCATAGCATACCTTTGCCACCATAAAACTGTGGTCTGGAGCTACAGTTACGACAATAACATCACAGGGAGGAGTATGGACAGCAATGATCCGTTCATCATCTTCATATAAAACATCGCCTTCATAAAGCCCCCGGGTCAATACGGAATCATCCAGCCGGATTCCTACTTCTGTCCCTGTCTCTGTCATTTTTTTATGTATCCTTTTAAAGGCCTCATGCCACTCTATGTCCACGTATTCGATTTTTCTTCCGTTCACCGGAATATGATCCAGCCGGCCAAGAATTTTTTCACAAATCATCGTTGTTCTCTCTCCTTTACTAAAATATGAGCTTTGGGGCAAAAATTTTGCCCCATGTCTCAAAAAATGTTATTACCAAGCACCGATCAACATTAAAAGGCCCGGGATCCAGGCAGTTACAATTCCTTCAAATACCTGAAGGACCGGCACGAATTTTCCAAGCTTTTTATGGCAAATATCTTCCACAAAAGATGTTCCCCACAAGATCGCCCACAAGTACCAAATCGCTGCCCAGCGCCAGTCTGGCGTAATTCCAAGAGCCGAGCTTCCGGTAATCCCCTCGATCGTACCAAACACAACTGCGTTAATTGCCACGAAAGTGGAAAACCATGCAAACGGCACAGGACTTAAGTTCCACAGCTTCATAAATGCCACAAACAGATATGTAAAGCCAAAAAGTAATCCTGTTCCTGCAGCATAATAATTCCCCATAACCAGGTTCACCGCATTAATAAAAACAGAAAGTCCGCCGGTCAGCAGGTTCATCACTGCGGTTGCCTTTCCATCCAGCTTATATAAGGTACACATACCATTATTGATCAGTACGATACCTACAAACAGTAAGCAAACTCCTAACATATATGCTCCCTCCTGTCTTTAGAATAACTGATATAACTGGGTCAAAGGCAGTTTTTTCGCCGGCTTGGATGTAATCGCAGTTCCATCCACCCGAACCTCATAAGTTTCAGGATTTACTGTAATCTCAGGGGTCTTATCGTTATATTTCATATCCTTTTTGCCAATATTCCGGCAGCCGGACACGGGAACTACTGTTTTTTCCAGATGGAATTTTTCTTTTACATTTTCTTCCATAGCAGCCTTGGACACAAAAGTAAGGCAGGCCTCATATTTTGCCTTGCCATGAGCAGCAAACATTGGACGATACAGCACCGGCTCACAAGTAGGAATGGACGCATTGGCATCCCCCATCTTTGAAGCGATGATCATACCGCCTTTAATGATCATATCCGGTTTTGAACCGAAAAATGCCGGATTCCACAAAACCAGATCCGCAAGCTTGCCTTTTTCCACAGAACCTACATACTGAGCTACCCCGTGAGTAATGGCCGGATTAATCGTATATTTGGATATATAACGCTTTACTCGGAAATTATCATTCCCATGGCCTTCATCCTCCGGCAGCGCTCCACGCTCATCCTTCATTTTGCTGGCTGTCTGCCATGTACGGGTAATAACCTCGCCGACACGGCCCATAGCCTGGGAATCTGAACTCATCATACTAAATACGCCCATATCATGAAGCACATCCTCTGCGGCAATAGTTTCCGGGCGGATACGGGAATCTGCAAAAGCTACATCCTCCGGAATACGTTTATCCAGATGGTGGCACACCATAAGCATATCCAGATGCTCGTCAATAGTATTTACCGTGTAAGGCATCGTTGGATTTGTCGATGATGGCAAAACATTCGGGGCAGATGCAGCCCGGATAATGTCCGGCGCATGTCCTCCGCCGGCCCCTTCTGTATGATAGGTATGGATCGTGCGCCCGGCAATGGCTGCCAGCGTATCCTCCACACAGCCGCCTTCATTTAATGTATCTGTATGGATGGCTACCTGAACATCATATTCATCTGCGACATTCAGGCAGTGGTCAATGGCCGCCGGTGTACTGCCCCAGTCCTCATGAAGCTTCAGCCCCATAGCTCCGGCTTTAATCTGTTCAACCAAAGCTTTCTCATCAGAGCAGTTGCCCTTTCCCAAAAGTCCGATGTTCATAGGATATTCTTCTACAGCCTTTAACATCATTTCCATATTCCAGGGGCCCGGTGTACAGGTAGTTGCATTGGTGCCGTCCGCAGGGCCGGTGCCGCCGCCGATCATTGTAGTCACTCCGCTGTAAAGAGCGCAGTCAACCTGCTGAGGTGAAATAAAATGAATATGGGTATCCAGGCCTCCTGCTGTCAGGATCAGTCCTTCGGCAGCCAAAGCCTCTGTAGACGCACCCACAGTCATCCCCGGGGTTACCCCGTCCATAACTGCCGGATTCCCCGCTTTTCCAATACCTGCAATGCGGCCGTTTTTAATGCCTACATCTGCCTTATAAATACCTGTATAATCCACGATCAGCGCATTGGTAATGACCAGATCCAGGTCGCCGTCTGCGCTTGTGGTGGTTACTGACTGTCCCATGCCGTCTCTGAGTGTTTTTCCGCCGCCAAACTTACACTCATCTCCATATACGGTATAATCCTTTTCAACTTCTATGACCAGACTTGTATCTGCCAGACGCACCTTATCTCCTGTGGTCGGGCCATACATCATTGCATATTTTTCTCCGGATATTTTTGTACTCATGATCTATGCCTCCCTTATTCTGAAATAAAACCTTTTTGTCTTGCTTTTTCCATGGCCGCTGCTTTTGTACTTTCAGAAACCTGGGCCCGGGTCAAGTCATTGAGGCCAAAGATCCTCTTTGTACCGCCGAAGGCTGTCAGCTGTACTTCCTTTTCTTCTCCCGGCTCAAAACGCACTGAAGTTCCTGACGCAATATCCAGATGAAATCCGTAAGCTCTTTCCCTGTCAAATTCCAGGCACCGATTTACCTCAAAAAAATGGTAATGGCTTCCAACCTGTACCGGACGGTCGCCTTTATTGGTCACTGTTAATGTAATCGCCGGCTTTCCCGCATTAAGGACGATCTCCCTGTCTGCCGGCATGATTGCTCCGATCTTCATTACAGACGCTCCTTTCTCTAATTATGTCATTGCTTTTGTTTTGCAGGTTCAAAAAACCTGTTAAAAGATCTTATCCCCGCTTATACAATGGGATTATGGACGGTTACCATTTTTGTTCCATCAGGGAATGTAGCTTCTACCTGAACTTCAGCTACCATATCGGCAACACCATCCATCACATCATCTTTTGTAAGGATCTTTGTTCCCAGATACATAAGCTCTGTGACCTCCCGTCCGTCTCTGGCCATTTCCATAAGTTCAGAACTGATATAGGCGATCGCTTCCACATAATTCAGCTTTAATCCCCGCTCTTTACGTTCCTTTGCCAGCTGTCCCGCCATGTGGAGCAGAAGCTTTTCCTGTTCTTTCGGTGTTAAACGCATGATCAAACCTCCTGGATTAAAAATTTTTCTCTACGTGATCCTTTGGTGTTCCACCGCTCCGCTAAGTTCGGACGTTGTCCTTTCTGAAGGGCGCGATGTGCGATACCCCAAACAGATCCCTGGGAAAGCGCTCCCTGTCTGCTGACCGGCAAATGCCCGCTCATGCCCACATGGCAGCTTCTTTCCAGGCGTATCGCGCAAAAAAAGGCAGACAAAAGCATCTTGCGACGCCTTTGTCTGCCTTATGGGCTATAAACTAACACAGATTTTTCCATTTGTCAATTATTTTTCCGGATTTTATTCTTTACATTAACGCGTTAAACCATTATAATATGAGACAGACGATAAATGGTCACTTTTTTCATATTTCCATGAAATCAGACCAAAATACATAAGATCCGGGACATTGGCCCACAGACACCTATAAAGTCGCGCCGGCTTAGTCCCCGGGAAATAAATTCTGGGAGGAACAATTATGATATCAAAACGTTTACAGGCTTCTTTAGACGGCTCTGTATGTATCCGCGACATTTTTGAAGAAGGGAAAAAGCTGGCTTCCATTTACGGTCAGGAAAATATTTTTAATTTCAGCATCGGAAATCCAAACGTAGCTCCGCCAGCCATTGTGAATGAAACCTTAAAAGAAGTGCTGGACCGGGAAGATCCTCTGACTCTCCACGGCTATCCTGCCAATGTGGGTCATCCGGATGTGCGCCAATGTATTGCCGACTATTTAAATCAGCGCTATCACACCCGGTATACCATTGACGGCATTATTATGACCAGCGGCGCCGCGTCTGCCCTGGCAATCCTGTGCAATACGTTTCTGGATCAGGGCGATGAAGTCATTACCTTTGCTCCTTATTTCTGGGAATACAAAAGCTATGTAGAAACCATGTACGGAAAACTTGTCCCTGCTTTGTGCGACCAGAACACGCTCCAGCCGGATCCGGCTACTTTTGAAGCAGCGTTTTCACCAAAAACCCGCATGGTATTTATTAATACCCCCAATAATCCTACTGGCGCTGTATACACTGAAGCATCCATAAAAAAGGTTGCGGAAATCATGGAACGAAAGGAAAAGGAATACGGACATCCCATTTATCTTGTATCTGACGAACCATACCGGCTGCTGGCCTACGGAGGACTGACGGTTCCTTACCTGCCCCATTACTACAAAGATACCATTGTTGTTTATTCCTACAGTAAGACTTTATCTATTCCAGGTGAACGTGTGGGCTACATTGCCATGGAAGGCTCTGTGGCAGACTTTGCCAATGTAGTCGCAGGTATTACCGCATCCATCCGTTACCTGGGCTATGTCAACGCTCCATCGCTCCAGCAGAAAATGCTGTTAAAATGTGTGGATGCTACAGTAGATATAAGCATTTATGAAAAAAACCGGGATCTTCTTTACAAATCCCTTACGGATATTGGCTATGAGTGTATTCATCCTGATGGAGCATTCTATCTGTTTATGCGCTCTCTGGAACCGGATGACGCAAAATTCTGTGACCGGGCAAAAGAAGAAAAAATCTTAATGGCTCCGGGAACAGCCTTTGGCGGCCCGGGCTTTGTACGGGTTTCCTACTGTGTACCTTATGATGTGGTTCAAAGAAGTATCCCGGCCTTCAAACGTCTTTATGACAAATATAAAAAATAATATCTCTTTTCAAACATAATGGGGAGCCGTTTTAACAGCTCCCCATTATGTTTTTCAGTTTCATCGAGCCGGGTCCGAGCCGCGGATCGGCCGGCCCTGCCCAATGAGTTCTTATTTATGCTTTAATATATTTTAAAATGTCTTGTACTGTACGGATCCCTACAACAGCCATATCCTCTGTGGAAGCCACAGACTTAAGATTCACTTCCGGCACAAGGCAGGTGGAAAATCCCAGCTTTTTAGCTTCTGCCACCCTCTGCTCCACCATATTTACAGCCCTGACCTCACCGGTAAGTCCCACTTCTCCAAAAATAATGGTCTTAGCGCTGATCTCAAAGTTTTTATAGCTGGAAATAATGGCGCATACTACTGCCAGGTCAATCGCCGGCTCACTTAAACGCATACCTCCGGCAATATTTACATAGCAGTCGCAATTATCTAAAGGCAGCCCCAGCCGCTTTTCCAAAACTGCCATAAGCAGGTTTACCCGGTTATAATCAATGCCGGCTGATGTTCTTCTTGGCATATTAAAGTTTGTGCGGCAGACTAATGCCTGAACCTCTACCAAAATAGGCCGTGTTCCTTCCATAGCGCAGGACACTACAGAACCGGATGCGCCCTGAGGCCGTCCGTTAAGCATATACTCTGAAGGATTTTCCACCTGGGTCAAACCGGAAGAACGCATTTCAAACACTCCGATCTCATTGGTTGAGCCGAAACGGTTTTTCACAGCCCGCAGGATCCGGTAAGAGGCGTGGCGATCCCCCTCAAAATAAAGGACCGTATCCACCATATGTTCCAGCACCCTGGGACCGGCCACAACCCCTTCCTTCGTCACATGTCCTACAATAAAAATAGTTATCCCCAGGCCTTTGGCTAACTGCATCAATACACCGGTACTTTCCCGCACCTGGCTCACACTTCCCGGCGCGGAGCCAATATCTTCTTTATACATGGTCTGGATAGAGTCAATGACTACAATATCCGGCTTATATTTTCTCACGACACCTTCCACAATGTCCAGATTTGTCTCACACAGCATCATAATGTCATTTTTAAACGGTCCGAGACGGTCCGCCCGCATACGGATCTGCTGAAGGGATTCTTCTCCGGAAATATACAGCAGGGATACGGAACGGGCGGCCAGCACCTGGCACATTTGCAAAAGGAGGGTGGATTTTCCGATTCCGGGATCACCACCCACAAGAACCAGGGAACCTTTAACAATTCCGCCGCCAAGCACCCGATCCAGCTCACGTATACCGGTGAGCGTGCGCTTATGATCATCCGGACTGACCATGGAAAGCTTTGTAGGCACCGCCGCCGCTATATCTCTGGGAGAAGCCTGGCTCCCCCGGCTGCTTTTTGGCGCTGCAGGTTCTTCTACAAACGTATTCCATGCTTTGCATCCCGGACACTGCCCCATCCATTTAGAACTTTCAAAGCCACATTCCTGACAGAAAAAAACGGTTTTTGATTTTGCCATAAACATCTCCTATCTTGATTTATGCCGCGCCTTTTTCGGCATAAAGGTATCTTTCCGCCTGATTTTCGCCTTATCAGACAAAATGGCTGCCTCAAAACTGCAGGCAGCCATGTCACTTTGTTATTTTTACTTACACTTGTCTCGTTACACAATATGGATATTTTTCTCTCCGCTTCCCAGCTCCACACTAAATACCAGTTTTCCGCCCAGATTTGTTTTGGCGCTTCCTACATCCACGCCATCCACGTAAACCCGATATTCCTTTTCCGGTTCAAGTCCCAAGGCAATCTGTGTATCCTCAAAGCCTTCCACTTTAAAGTCCACCTCTTCGCCATTCATCCTGAAATTCCGGACAACAGTGCCGGGAACAGACTCATATACAAATAAATCGTTGCGCTCCAGCTTGGTGATCTCCTTGTAAGTTTTTACCTTATAGCTGTCACCGAAATGTTCATAATCAGAAACCTTAGACTTTGTCTCCAATTCATAGTTTCCAAAGCTCAGATCCCCGTTATCTTCGGTACGGATCAACCCCTCGATTACTGTCATTGTTATATCCTCCTGATCGTGTTTCTTTATCTGTGTGTTAACAGTTCAGCTTCAGGCGCCGTCACCGGCGCCCTGCTGCAACCTTAATGGTATTTTCATTATATCGCATTTCACTGAACTTTTCCAGTGTTTTTACGCAAGCTCTATCTTGCCCTTTTTTATGGTCAGCTGGACCGTATCGCCGGACTTGATCTTCTGATCAAGAATGGCTTCAGCCATGGCGTCCTCAATCTCATTTTGGATAGCCCGGCGCAAAGGTCTTGCCCCGTAATTGGGATCAAAGCCGACTTCTGCCAGATGATCCAGCACAGCTCTGCTGGCAGTCATGGTAATATTCATCTGATCCTTTGCCCGGGCAAAGATCTCATCCAGCATAATCTTAACGATCTGGCGGATATTTTCCCGGCTGAGAGGATGGAATACAATAATATCATCAATACGGTTTAAAAACTCCGGCTTAAAAATATGTTTTACTTCGTCCATAACGCCGTCTTTCATCCGGCGGTAATCTTCCTGGTCATTATCCACGGCCATAAAGCCAAGCTTTTTAGGCGCTACAATATTAGACGCGCCGGCGTTGGATGTCATAATGATCACTGTATTTTTAAAGTCGATCTTCCGGCCCTGGGCATCCGTAATATGGCCATCGTCCAAAACCTGAAGGAGCACATTAAAAATATCCGGATGAGCTTTTTCCACTTCATCAAACAAGAGGACTGAATATGGGTTCCGGCGGATCTTTTCACTAAGCTGTCCCCCTTCTTCATAGCCGACATAACCTGGAGGGGAACCGATGAGCTTGGATACACTGTGCTTTTCCATATATTCTGACATATCGACCCGGATCAATGCGTCTTCTTTTCCAAACATAGCCTCTGCCAATGCCTTTGAAAGCTCTGTTTTACCTACACCGGTAGGCCCTAAAAACAGGAAGGAGCCAATGGGCCGTTTAGGATCTTTCAATCCGATGCGTCCCCGGCGGATCGCCTTGGCCACAGCCGCCACAGCCTCATCCTGGCCGACCACTCTTTTATGAAGGATACTCTCCAGGTTCATAAGGCGCTGCGACTCGCCTTCTGCCAGCTTTTTCACCGGGATCTTTGTCCAGGCGGAAACTATATCGGCGATTTCATTTTCGCCAACGACCAACTCTACATCTTTTCTGGCCTTTTCCCACTCATGATTTAAAGTAACCAATTCCTGGCGCAGCTCGCTTTGCTCTTTTTTAATGGCGCCGGCACGTTCATATGCCTCCTCACGGATAGCATTCTCCTTATCTTCCTCCAGCTTTTCAATGCGGTTTTCCACTTCCTTGATCTGAGGGGATGTGGAATAAGAGGACAAACGTACCTTTGATGAAGCCTCATCAATCAGGTCAATGGCTTTATCCGGAAGGAAACGGTCATTAATATATCTGGCTGACATTTTTACGGCAGCTGTAAGAGCTTCATCTGTAATACGCACATGATGATGCTCTTCATAGGCCGGTCGAAGTCCTTTTAAGATTTCCACAGCTTCCGCCTCTGAAGGCTCATCTACCACTACAGGCTGGAAGCGCCGTTCAAGGGCTGCATCCTTTTCAATGTACTTCCGGTACTCGTCAATGGTAGTGGCACCAATAATCTGGATCTCTCCCCGGGCCAGAGACGGCTTTAATATATTAGACGCATCTAAAGCGCCTTCCGCGCCTCCCGCGCCGATGATCGTATGGATTTCATCAATAAACAGGAGCACATTGCCATCATCACGCACCTCACTGATGATCCTTTTGATCCGTTCCTCAAACTCGCCCCGATACTTTGAACCGGCTACAATACCGGAAAGATCCAGGGTTACCAGCCGCTTATCCTTAATCGTCTCGGGAATATTTCCTTCCACGATCTTTCTGGCCAGGCCTTCGGCAATTGCAGTTTTACCTACGCCGGGTTCACCGATAAGACACGGATTATTTTTTGTCCTGCGGCTTAAAATCTGTACCACCCGGGTGATCTCGTTATTTCTTCCAACGACCGGATCCAGCTTTCCTTCTCTGGCCAGAGCCGTTAGATCCCGGCTGTACTGATCCAGGGTAGGTGTGCTGCTTTTCCCTTTATTTCGTCCGCTTTTTGAACCAAATTCATTTTTTGCGGCAGATGTATCAAGCCCCATGGCCCCTAAAATATCACTGTAAAGCTTTTGTATATTTACCCCTAAGGTATTTAACAGACGCACGGCAACACAGTCGCTTTCCCGAAGAATAGCGATGAGCAGATGCTCTGTGCCGATCGCCTGGGCACGAAAGCGCAGGGCTTCCCTTCCTGCCAGTTCTAAGATCCTCCGGCTTCTTGGGGTGTAATCAATAACGTCAGCAACCTCCACGTTGCCTCCGGTGATCAGCTGTTCTACAAGACGCATCACCTTTTCTTCAGTGACGCCGTTTTGTACCAGCACCTGGCTGGCCAGCCCTTCCTCTTCCCGAAGAAGGCCTATAAGCAGGTGCTCTGTGCCGATATAATTATGTGAAAGCTCCGATGCCACATCTGCTGCGTACTGCATGGCATTGGCCGCCATTTGTGTAAATCTGTATTGCATAGGATCCCTCCTTATTGTTTTATTTCAGGCAAATGCCGATGAATGTATCTTGCCCGGCTTTCATGCCTTTCCTGGCTTCCCAGATTTTTTCCTTCAGAATACATCAGCGTTGCAGGAAGCACTCCCAGCATCACGGAATAAATATCCGGGCAGTTATCCTCGGTCTTTAATATACCTTCGTCAAAACCAACCCGCACATTCGACAGATGATTCAACGCCTCTCCGGCGCCAAACATCTTCCCGTACTTAAGGATACCATAGCTGCGGAAGATCATATCCTCGATCTCCCCGCTCTTTTTCCGAAGGGCCCGTTCCCTGGAACGGCGCTCATGATCCGTTACCTGGACCATCATGTTTTTCAGAGAAACAAGAATATCCTCCTCAGACAGTCCAAGGGTCCGCTGATTTGAAAGAATGTAAAGAGAGCCTAGTGCTCCGCTCACATCTCCATACATATTTCTCAGCATAAAGCCCAGCCGGTTCAGTTCATCAGACAGCGGTTTGATCAGATTTTCCTTTTCCATAAAAGGCAGATGCATAATGTAAGCCGCCCGCAGTCCTGTTCCAATACTGGTAGGACAGGATGTAATAAATCCATATTTATGGTTATAGGCATATTCCAGCCGGTCGCTGAGCACATCATCCAGCCGGTCTGCCTCTTTATAGGCTGTTCCCAGAGCATCCCCTCTTAATACAGACTGGATGCGCACATGATCCTCCTCATTAAGCATGATACATTCAGACTCATCCTCTGAAACGATCAGCCCGGCAGGCTGCTTTTTATCCCTTAATAAGGGCGTAATGGTACAGCGCTCAGCCATAGCGTTTTTCTGAGTCAGATCCATGTTCTTTATATCAAAATACTTATAATAGCTCTCATCCGGCTCACACTGCTGGAAAAACTTTTCTCCTACCTCGCGGACCATCTGTCCGGCCTGATCCTCAGTAATTTTTAAGGAAAAAGGATAGGTTACCAGATTTCTGGCCAGACGGACTCTGGAAGCAATCAAAATATGATTATCTGCTTTGGGTGTTTCATACCACATTTTCATCATGTTTTGCCTCCTTTCCGGACATGGCACGGATCGTATCCCTTAAATGAGCGGCCTCTTCATATTCCTCGTCCTGTATAGCCTTTGCCAGTTTACGCTTTAACCCGGCGATTTCATCCGAATCCTCCGCCGAAACTTTCACACCGGGAACATTTCTAATCCCGGGTTCTTCCTGAGCTTTCTTTTTATCACCGGTTACAAAAGAAATATCCGGCACCACTACCGTCTCCATGCCTTCGTAAGCTTTTCCGCAATGTTCACAGCTTCCCTGGATCTTCTTTAAATAATCGTCCAGCAGGAAGCCAAAGGTATGAACACATTCCGGACAGCCGAACTTTCCGTATTTTAAAAATTCATTATAGGTCATGCCACAGTTATGGCATACCAGATTGGTCTTTTTAATATCATCATCCAGAGCAACTCCTGTCTGGCCAAGGACACTGCTTAAAAGCCCTGCCAGAAGATTTCCGGGAGTCAGACCGGATGCGTCCGAATCAAATGCCGTGTACTTAGCGGCACATTCCGGACACAAATACTGTTCTTTTTTAACGCCGTTAACGATCTCCGTATAGCAGATCACGGCCTCATTTTTATGACATATACTGCATAACACAGGCTTATCCCCCTTTACTTATTCTCTTGAGAATGATTCTTTTTACCATAGTAATCATAAATTTGATCTACGATCTGGTGGACCTCATCCCTGCTTATATTTTTGCATATTGCCTCAGCAAGGACAATCTGTAATGTCTGGAAAAGCTCCTGTTGAGCCAGGCACTTATCATAATCCACCGCCACATAGGCGCCCCGTCTCCGGTCCAGCTTTACAAAGCCATCCTGTTTTAATACCGAATAGGCTTTATTCACTGTATGCATATTAATGCCAATGTGGTCCGCCAGCTGCCGAACCGAGGGCAGCGGCTCACCCTCTTCAATCTGAGAGGTGGCAATTCCAATAACGATCTGATTTCTCAACTGTACGTAAATTGCCTCTTCACTGTTAAAATCAATTTTCAGAACCATATGCCTCACCGATCCTTCATCTTTTTGTTATAGTTATGATATAACAGATAACTCATTTTGTCAACTCTTTATAAACATTTTATAAAGCCTTCAAAATTAGGTTGCCCCCCGGCCCGGACAATGCTATGATAGTTATATTGCTCTTTAAACCTGCCCCGGGACAGGATTATTTTGCATATCCCGGCGGCAGATCCCATAAGATTTTATACAAAAGAAGCGGAGGAATCGACATTATGGGGAACCTGGGTTATGAACTTGCGATGCTGTTTTTTATTTATTCTTTTTTAGGCTGGGTGGCGGAAACCGTTGTCAAATCCATGTCTAAAAAGAAATTTGTCAACCGGGGATTTTTTACGGGACCATTTTGTTATATTTACGGATTTTCCGGTGTATTAATGAGCGTTGCCTTTAAGGATTTAAGAAGTCAGCCCCTTTTTCTCTTTATCGGATGTGCTGCCCTGGCCACAGCTATTGAATGGTTTACAGGGAAATTTCTGGAACGGATCAATTATCATAAGTGGTGGGATTATTCGAAGAAGAAGTGGAACTTTGACGGCTATATCTGCCTTCAATATTCTGTCCTTTGGGGTATTTTAGGCGTTCTCGCTGTTAAGTATGTCAATAACTTTTTTATCAGTATTTTTAAACTTCTGCCGGATATGATCCAGATCATCGGTGTATGGGTCCTGCTGGCTATCAGCCTGCTGGATGGCATTGCCTCATTTGCCGCTGTTTTCCGCATAAAAAAAGGAATGTATGCCATTTACCGATGGAACAGCCAGTTAGACCGATGGACCCATCGTCTTGCCCAGTGGATTATCAGCCATGTGGAAAAGCGAATGGTCAAAGCCTATCCGTCCATTCAGGAAAAAAAAGCCCCTGAGAGTAAGGCAGAAAGCCGCTTTGCCGCCGGCTGCGGATTTTATAAACTCTTTTGGCTGTTCTTTCTCGGAGCCTTTTTAGGCGATCTTGTGGAAACTGTTTTCTGCCGCTACAGCATGGGACGATGGATGAGCCGAAGCAGCCTTGTATGGGGACCTTTTAGTCTGGTCTGGGGATTTGCTATTGTTTTGGCCACAGTCCTTCTATATAAAGACCGGGAACGTCCGGACCGTCACATATTTTTTATCGGAACTGTTCTCGGCGGTGCCTATGAATACATTTGCAGTGTTTTTACGGAAATTGTCTTTGGAAAAGTTTTCTGGGATTACAGCAAAATCCCCTTTAACCTTGGAGGACGTATTAATCTTTTATTTTGTCTGTTCTGGGGGATCGCCGCCGTTATCTGGATCAAGATCCTCTATCCCCGGATTTCCTGGCTCATTGAAAAGGTTCCAAAGCTTCCGGGAAAAATCATTACCTGGATCGCCGTTATTTTTATGGTAATTAATATGATAGTTTCCATGCTGGCACTGATCCGTTATGATTCCCGTGCTCGGAAAGAGCCGGCCACCAGCGCATGGGAACAGGTCATGGATGAATATTTTAATGATGAGCGCATGGAGAAAATCTATCCCAGCGCCAAACCCCGATAAAAAAGGACGGGGCCTGCCTTTTACAGGGCAGCCCCGTCTTTTTTATTGCGCTTCGTCAATGGCCTTTCCAATGTCATGGCGCATATATTTTCCTTTAAAATCAATCCATTCTGTAGCCTTGTAGGCATTTGCCCGGGCTGTCTTTAAGTCTGCCCCTGTGGCTGTGATTCCCAGCACCCGGCCCCCGTTGGTCACGATCTTGCCGTCTTTAAATGCAGTGCCTGCATGGAAGCAGTAATAACCGTCTTTATTTTCAAAGTTTTCAAAGCCTGTGATCTCATAGCCTTTTTCGTAATGCACCGGATAGCCGTCAGAAGCCAATACCACACATACTGCCGCATTGTCTTCAAACTCCAGGTCATAATCCATAAGCTTTCCGTCAATACATGCCTCAAAGGCCTCCACCAGGTCGGACTTCATTCTCGGCAGCACGACCTGCGCCTCCGGATCTCCAAAACGGGCATTATATTCCAGCACTTTGGGACCATCTGCCGTAAGCATCAGACCTACAAACAGGATTCCTGTAAATGGCCGCCCCTCAGCCTTCATAGCATCCATCGTTGGCTGATATATATGGGTCATGCAGAAATCTGCCACATCCTTTGTATAAAACGGACTGGGTGAAAATGTTCCCATACCGCCGGTATTTAAGCCCTGATCTCCGTCTTTGGCCCGCTTATGGTCCTGAGCGCTGGTCATAGGCTTAATATGGGTCCCGTCACAAAAGCACAGCACCGAAACCTCCCGCCCCGTCATAAACTCTTCAATGACCAGATGATCTCCGGCACTGCCAAACTGCTTATCTTCCATGATGGTTTTGACGCCGGCCTTTGCTTCCGCAAGATCCTTGCAGATCAGCACGCCTTTCCCTAATGCCAGACCATCCGCTTTTAATACGATAGGCATTTTAGCGGTTTCCAAATACTCCAAAGCTG
This sequence comes from Candidatus Scybalocola faecavium, assembly GCA_018713145.1. Taxonomy (GTDB): domain Bacteria; phylum Bacillota; class Clostridia; order Lachnospirales; family Lachnospiraceae; genus Catenibacillus; species Catenibacillus faecavium. Next base: position 30,456 of record DVFP01000034.1, on the reverse strand, counting down.
CCTGAGGGGTATCAAAAGTTTCATAGGACGCTGTAGGAATATGGTACTTTTTCATCAGATCCTTGGAAAATGCCTTGGACCCTTCAATAATGGCGGCATTTTTCCTCGGGCCGAACACTCTCAGTCCCTTAGCTTCAAAAACGTCCACGATCCCCCCCACTAACGGGTCATCCATACCTACAACTGTAAGATCGATCTTGTTCTCCCGGGCAAACTGAGCCAGTCTGTCAAATTCCATGGCGCCGATGGGAACACACTCGGCAATGGAAGCAATGCCTGCATTTCCCGGAGCACAGTATATCTTTTCAACCTTTGGACTTTTTTTAATACTGGAAGCAATGGCATGTTCTCTGCCGCCGCTCCCTACGATCAAAACCTTCATTTGTGTCTCCTCCTTTATTCACGAACCAGGGCAATTCCATCTTTTACTTCTACCCGTCCATTGGCAATAGCATCAATGGCTGCCGGTAAGATCTGCCACTCTGCCTGTTCCATGATCCGCCGCTGGAGCACCTGAGGGGTGTCCTGTGGATATACCGGAACAGCCTTCTGCATAATGATCGGGCCGGTATCCGTCCCTTCATCTACAAAATGGACTGTGGCTCCGCTGACCTTAACCCCGCGGCGCAGCGCCGCCTCATGGACCTTCAGACCATAATAGCCGGTGCCGCAGAAGGACGGGATCAGGGACGGATGGATATTTATAATACGGTTGCGGAACTTTTCAATAATACATTCCGGAACAACCACCAAATACCCGGCCAGAACGATAAGATCCACGCCGCTTTCCTCCAGGAACTTTAAAAGTGCCTGGTTAAAAGCCTCCCGGCTTTCGTAATCCTTAGGTGAGATACATTCTGCCGGAATACCGTGTTTTTTCGCCCGTTCAAGAGCGTAAGCATTTTTATTATTGCTGATGACCACTTTAATGGACGCGTTAGTGATCTTATGACTTTCAATCTGATCAATGATGGCCTGGAGGTTTGTACCGCCTCCTGACACAAGTACGGCTATATTTAACATAAGGTCACGCCTGCTTCCCCGGCCTTTGTCTCGCCGATAATATAAGCGGTTTCGCCCGCCTCCTCTAAGATTCTTAATGCTTCCTGAGCATCCTTCGGATCAACGCCGATAACCATGCCGATACCCATATTAAAGGTATTATACATAACCTTTTCTTCCACGTCCCCTTCCTGTGCCAACAGCTTAAAAATAGGCGGAACCGTATAGCTGTCCTTGCGGATCACTGCATGAACGCCTTCCGGGAGCATACGGGGTACGTTTTCATAAAAGCCGCCTCCGGTAATATGGCTGCAGGCTTCTACCTTTACGCCGCCGTCCTTCAGAGCCCGGAGAGCTTTTACATAAATGCGTGTCGGTGCCAGAAGCGCCTCTCCCAAAGTCTTTCCAAGGACATCGTAATATGTATTTAAGGAGGCCTCTGTCATTTCAAACACCTTGCGCACCAGAGAAAAACCATTGCTGTGAACACCGGAGGAAGCAATACCGATGAGAGTATCTCCCGGTTTCAAATCTTTTCCTGTGATCAGATCCTTCCGGTCTACTACGCCTACAGCGAATCCGGCAAGGTCATATTCATCCTCCGCCATAAGCCCGGGATGCTCTGCAGTCTCACCGCCGATCAGGGCAGCGCCGGCCTGAAGGCAGCCTTCTGCCACACCGCTGACAATCGACGCGATCTTTTCCGGATAGTTTTTGCCGCAGGCAATATAATCCAGGAAAAACAGCGGTTCGCCTCCGGCACAGGCAACATCATTCACACACATAGCCACAGCGTCAATACCGATCGTATCGTGCTTATCCAGGATCATGGCAAGTTTTACCTTTGTACCGCAGCCGTCTGTACCAGACAGCAGCACAGGATCTTCCATCTCCTTGATCTTACTTAATGAAAAGGCGCCGGAAAAACCGCCCAGTCCTCCCAGGACCTCCGGACGCATTGTTTTTTTCACATGCTCTTTCATCAATTCTACTGATTTGTATCCAGCTTCAATATCCACACCAGAATTTTTATAATCCATTTAAGTTTCCTCCTTATGGGCCATCTTTAAACGCCTTATAGGTATCCCCGGGGGGATTTTATCCTGATCAGCCTTTCATGTAGTTTTTATATCCTACCTCGTCCAGCTTCTTTGCCTTTGCCTCTACCTGTTCCTTCATCTTTTCAGAGTAAGCTTTCAGCCGCTCTAAAAGGTCAGGGTCACTGGTGGCAAGGATCTTTGCCGCAAGGATGCCGGCATTTGCGCCTCCATTAATGGCCACAGTGGCTACAGGAATACCGGAAGGCATCTGAACGATGGAATAAAGGGAATCTCTTCCGCCGAGACTGGTGGTATGCATAGGCACTCCGATCACAGGCATGGGAAAGATTGCCGCGCACATTCCGGGAAGATGAGCTGCCATGCCAGCTCCGGCAATAATGACTTTAAATCCTTTGCTTTCTGCGCTCTTTGCATACTCAAAAAATACATCCGGTTCTCTGTGGGCTGAAATAATGGTCATCTCAAACTCTACACCAAGCTCCTCCAGCACATCCGCTGCCTTGCTCATTACAGCCAGATCTGAATCACTACCCATTACAATACCTACTTTTCCACTCATGGCCAGTCCTCCTTAAAATTAATCATACTTATTAGTTCAACTTATAAATCATCAAAAAAAGATTTTTCGACACCCTTATTGTAACTTTACCGACATGTTTCGTCAATAGGAAACAGGGAAATGTATTTTATTAGAATTCCTAATGTTATTGTTTTGTAAATAATAACATTCCCACGTAAAGGCGCAGCCCTTCACCCATTTGAGCCGTTACTCAAAGGCTTCATTTAACGTTTCAGTTCCGAGAAGAACGAACCGTCCGTTTTTGATCAGCAGGATCCGTTTTCCATCCGGCAGGACAGCAGCAATCTCTCCAATCTCATCATAGGGGATGGTAATATCTGTATGGCAGTTAAAATAAGCCTGATCCGGCTGGCTTTCCCGCAGATCCGAAATTTCATTGCTCCGGGCAATAATTTCCTTTCCGTCAGGATTATAAACCTTATGATCCTCGCTCCGGCTGTAACATGTATCTCCCAAGGCAAAGTGGGGCCCGGTCTTTTCTACAATAAGAATGGGCAGCTTTTGGATGATCCCATACTTTTGTGCCATTACATAAGCTGTAGTATTCGTACCAACAGCAAACTCTCCAATAGGCAGAGTATCATGGTTTTTCAGGATATTTTCCTTAATATACATCTTGTTTTCCTCTTCATTGGCAAAATTACCGCAGGTATATCCATCCACCATGCCCTCTTTCAGGGTAATGGTCAGATCTTTAAAATTATAACCATTTAAATAGACAGAGGAAACATGGATCGTACCATTAGTCCCGGCCAGCACCGGACTTGTAAACACCTCTCCTGCAGGGATATTCACATCCGCCACACAGTTTTCAAACTTTGTCTCCGTTGCCGGGTCCTTAAGCGTCTTTAACCGGACAGTTATATCGGTGCGATTTTTGCCCGGAACACCTTTAACCTGAACATATTCTGCCTGGTCCAGGGCATCAATAAGTTTTTGCTGGATCCTGGAATAAAGATCGTTATCCAACGTATTGATCTTTACAGTCTCCCGGAAAATGGCTTCAAAATCCTTTCCAATTTCAGGCAGAGGATAGGCGATAATGGTAAAGCTCATATTATTTTCATCCATATACTGACTGGAAAGCTGAGCGCTTTGGCTGTTATACCGGATCAGCAGCTCCTGCTGCTTTTTGTCCGGCTTAGGTGCATGGGGATGGATGACCGGAGCAAAAGGTTCCTCCCCGAAAACATCCATCCATGCCGGCCCCGCATAGCCTGCCAGCACATCCTTATACTTTTCGAAGATCACCCGAAGCACAGAAAGGCGACGTTCATTCAATGCTTTGTCCATGTACAGGGCATAATCCTGGCGATGATCATAGTCATATTGAGGGTTTGGACTGGTGCTCAAAAATCCATAGCGCATCGGCCGCTTGTTAATACTGGCCACAGGATTTCGGAACACATGGACCTTAAGCCCCTGGTCCTCAAACATTTTTATACTCTCCCGAAGAACCCGCTCAAAGCCTGCATGGGCCCGGATGCACACACTGTTTTTCACAGACAGGTCCATGCGCATCACCTTAAAGCCCCGGACAAAACCGCTAACGTAAGTGTGGGCCATGGATTGGATCTCTTCCTGGGAAAGCCGGTTCATAAACCGGGCAAGCAAAAGCTCATTTTCGCTTATATGCTCCCCGTAAAGATACAAATACCGCTCATCCGAAAGATCCGCGCCGCAGATAATATCTTTGATAAAAGACATCGCGTCATCCATTTGTTCCCGCAGAAAATACTCCATAGTCACATCACTGTAATCACTTACATACCAGTAAACGATCTTTTTCAGCTCCCCATACTTTGGCAGTTCGTCCGATTCAAAGCAGCTGTAAATCTCCATAAACAGTTCCGCGGCAATAGCCATATCTGTCTTTCTGCCTTCGATAGCATAGACGATCATCCCCCGCAGCTCACTGTACACAAAAGACAGCAGAGGGCCGTAATCTTCTCCCAGCTGATCCGCCGCGTATTCCGGGTTCGCATAGCTTGTCTCATAATTTTCAGGAAAAATATCTCCGTAAAGCTCATCATCTAAAGCTTTCAGATCATCCAATGTATAGTCTTTCACCCAGGACAGACCCCGCTCCTTGTCAAAACGGTCATAAAGCTGTCCCATCGCGGCAATAAAAGCTGCCATCTTTTCAAAATAATCTAAAAACGGCGCCTTCACCTGCTTTTCTCTGCCAAGTCCGGCGATCCGTTCCATTACCAGATCATACCGCTGGCTGACGCCTTCATTTTCCTCTTTAAACAGATCTCTGTAATCCATAAATTTTCCACCTTATTTTATAATGTTTCCTTTTTCAACATTTTTCTCAATAATGTCCTTTTCATACTCCCAGATCTTTTCCGATCCTTCCGGCGTCCGGGCATTTCTTTCTAAAATTTGTCCGGCAAAAACACCGTGTTCCCGCCAGGAACGTCCGCCGGAAGCATCATTTAAAAGTACCGGCTGGCACTTATCCAGAGTATGGGCAAACTTTGCCTCCGGACTTTCCTGAGCCTCAAACTCTTCCCACAAATCGTAAAGCTCTTTGGCCTGATCTTCCGGGAGAATATTGAAAATGCGCTGTGCTCCCGCCAGTTCCCGCTCCCGCTTGGATGCATTTCCCAAAGGATCATACGCATAGGTATCTCCTGCATCGATTTCCACCAGATCATGGATCAGCACCATCTTTACCACCTTAAGCACATCCACTGTCCGGCTTGCATCCTCAGCCAGCAAAAAAGCCATTACAGCCAAATGCCAGGAATGTTCCGCATCATTTTCCCTGCGGCTCCCGTCCGCCAGATAAGTCTGGCGGAATACGCTTTTAGCCTTATCAATTTCCCGGATAAAATCCATCTGTTTTTTCAAACGCTCATCCATCTATGTATTCTCCTTCAGGCAATAATGGCCATGATCCCTACAATAATAATAAGTCCGTGAAGGATCAGACCTGCCGCGCATAAAATATATCCTGCATTGAGAAATCTTCCAAAGGTATCGTCATCCTTCCTGGCTTGCCAGGCCAGAACAAAGCCTCCTGCAGCAATCAGCAGGGTGATCAGTCCAAAGCCGGACATCCAAAAAGGCATTTCCCCCTTAAGGATGACCGCGGCCACAATAAGAAGGATCAGCCCCAAAACAGATACTATCCCCATAACGCTGGCGATCACGCCGGAATTTGTCCTTTTTTTCTCAATCTTTGTAAAGCTATAAATTTCCTTTGCCAAACATATGCCTCCTGACCGTATTTACAATAAAGTAAACGATAAAACCTGCAATACCTCCCAGTGTATTCAAGATCAGATCGTCTACATCAAAAGAGCCTACCCGGGTCACAAGCTGTATGGTCTCAATACACAAACTCAGCAAAAAGGTAGAAACTGCTGTGTACCAGAACTTATAAGCTTTTTTTCGTATCACCGGCACCATAAATCCCCATGGCATAAACACCACAATATTTCCAAACAGATTGATCACAAACCCTCGAAAACCTATCGTCTCCCGATAAGTCAGAAAACGTGAAATCTCCCGAAACGGCTGAAGGTTATAATGATAAGTGTCACTGACCGTACGTCCATAGCGTTCGCTGAAAAAACATACATAGGCCAGAGCCGCAATATAAAACACCATCAGTACCACTGTTGCCATCCGGATCTTAGTTTTTAGCCGAATACTCAATCGTCCGCATACCTCCATATAAAAGTAACCGTCCACCAGGTGAACAGCACCAATTAAAATGGGCGCCGCCACTTTGCGCACGCCCATTTTCCCGCGATACACCCGGCAAACAGCCGCCATGGCTGCGGGGGATATTTGCCAGGCAGCAGTCAGCGGGAAGCAAAGCTCCTCACTGGCTGCAGTATCGTCTAAACCGGATAGGGAAGGCCTCTTCTCTATCTGATCATCATCTTACGTCAGCCGTGATCAAACAGGCTGCCTAAAATAAAATGTTGGATTTGCTCTTAAGCAGTCTTGCCCCGTTGACAATGGAGATAACTCCAATAGTCACGCCGGCGACAATACTGATAATCCCAAAAACAAGATTGCCAACGCCTACATTTTTCATGATCCCGTAAATTTTTTCATGGATCTTTTCATGCATGTTATCGCCCCCTGACTTATTTTGCACCATACTGAGCATAGTATGCGTGAATAGCGTCCTTTAATGTATCATCAATGATCACTTTTCCCTTATAGGGACGGTTGTATAAATGTTCCATCACCTCTGCCATGGTTACAATAGCAGCAGTGTCAAAGCCGTACAGATCCTTTACCTCTTCCAGGGCGCACTTTTGTCCTCCTTTACCGACTTCCATACGATCCAGAGAGACCATCAGACCTACGATGGTCACATCGGCGGCGCCTCTTACTTTAGGCACGGTTTCTTCCATGGACTTTCCGGAAGTAGTCACATCCTCGATCATGATCACCCGATCCCCGTCTTTTAACGGACTGCCAAGAAAACTTCCTTTATCTGCGCCGTGATCTTTTTCTTCTTTACGGTCAGAGCAGTAACGGATCTCCTTGCCATACAGTTCACTGTAGGCAATAGCTGTAACAACACTTAACGGGATGCCCTTATATGCAGGCCCGAATAACACATCAAAATCATCACCGTACCGGGCATGAATGGCCTTTGCATAGTATTCTCCAAGTCTTTTTAACTGGGAACCTGTCACATAGGCCCCTGCGTTCATAAAAAACGGAGACTTTCTTCCGCTTTTTAATGTAAAATCTCCAAATTTCAACACATTACAGTCTACCATAAACTCAATAAATTCCTGTTTATACTGCTCCATGCTTTCAAACCTCCTGTATGATAAAGTTAAAAATCTTCTGTTTAGTCACTGACACTTGACTTATAGCCAGCCTTAGAGTCCTATACGCCCTGTTTTTCCTCAGCGTATATTCTATCCAATTTTAACATAACCGGATAAGTTTTTCAATGCGTTTGCCGACGGATCGGAAAAGAAAAGTTACTGTTTACTGGCTTGCCGGTAAACGGTAACAATAGTTCAGCCGGACTGTTACAAAGATTCCTTTCCCTATCCGACGACAGCAAAACACCGGATCCGGCTAAAGATCAGCCGAAACCCGGTGTTTTATGATTCCTTTATATTTGAGGGAAGTTCCTTTACCCGATTCCCATGGGTATGTTCAGCTTAGGACTCCCTTCCCCCGTCATCTGTATCTGATCCGCTGCTATCTTCATAGCTGCCGCTTTCATCTGATGTTTCCGAAGAATCTCTGGTATCATCGGTTCCCGTATCAGAGCTTTCACTTCCGCCGGAAGAGGTTTCCATAGAGCCGGGCTCTATAATATCCGCTTCATTCACCGGCGCTCCGTCAGGCAGGATCAGACTGTAATAATCCGTATCCTGGATCAAAGTAGTTGCCTGCATTTTATAGCTTACTGCTGTTTTCATAGCATCCACGTAAGTATCAATCTGATCATCAGTCATCGTAACGCCGTCAGCAGGGGTAAATTTCCCGGTATAGCTGTTATATAATCCCCGGTCTGATTTCCAGCTTCTTGATGAGAATACTACAAGTCCTTCAGAATCTGATAAAATATCCGATCCTTCCAGCAATCTTGAGTCATAATTCAGGCCGAGAAGATTGGAAACAGTGGGAAGGATGTCCACCTGGCAGCAGACCTTATCCACTTCAATGGGCTCATCCATACTTGCAGACCAGATAATGAGGGAATTTTTGTAAACCTCAAAGTTAAGATTTTCCTCATTAAGATATTTCGTATCCTCTGAGTCTCCAAAAGTTTCTCCTGTCAGTTCTTCCAGCACCGGAAGATCAAAGTAAGGAATATGGTCCGGAGCCATAACGATCAGTGTCTTGTCGGCGATCCCCGCTTCCTCCAGGTCATTAACCAACGTGGTCAGTCCCTTTTCCAGCTCCAGGTTCGCGGCAATATAGCATTTGGTATCTTCAGAATAAGGAAGATCCGCTACCTGGTCATAATTTCTTACAGCCATGGAATTGCCGTTATCCACATAAGGCATATGGCCGCTGATGGTCATGTAGTAAATGTTAAAGGGCTGCTGGTCCACATACAGATCAAAGGTCTGTTCGACCATATAATTGTCTGACTGAGGCCAGATATTATTTCCGTACTGGTTTTTCTCCAGTTCCAGTGTGCTGGCATCATTCCAGTCATAACCGATCTGAGGATGGGATGTATCCCTGTCGTACATATTCACATTAAAATGATAGCCAATGGAATTATATCCTAAATTGTTCAGCTGATTTGCCAGGGTAAAAGGCATGGACAAATGGCTTGTACCCACCATACCCATGGTCCTTGGCTCCCCGTTTTTAGGATACAGGCCTAAAAGGTTCTGGCACTCGCCGCCGGATGTACTGGTATAATGAAGGGCTGTGTAGAAATTATTAAATACAAAGCCTTCGTGAGTCAGCTTGTACAATGTAGGCGTCAGCTCTTTATCGATCATATATCCGGAAAAACCTTCGGCTGTGATAAAGATCACATTATAGCCTTTAAACATGCCTGTATACTCATTTTTATTCGTAGGCGTCAAACTGGAAAAATATTCATTCAGCCACTGGACCGACTCATTGGATGTGGATGCGGTCAGCCCATCAAAATCCAGGTCAAGGACATTTGGCGATGTATCCACAACGGTCTGGGCCTCTGTCTCGGATTCTCCAGAAGATTCCCCGCCGGATTCTCCCGGAGCATTTTGCTGGAGCGAATTGATCTTATCCAGTTCTTCTGTATTAATCGAAAGATTCCGATCCACACCGAAAATGCTGTGTTTTATATCCAGCCGCAGCATCGTAAGCAGACCTAACTGGCGGACCTGCTCTTCGATTTCCGTATCGGTTTTGTAAAGCTGGGCCGGTTTTAATTCACCGCCATAGGGCAGATGAAGACAGATCAGAGCGCAAATATGACACACTACCATACCGATTACTGACAAAAGGGCCAGTGCCGGCGGCTTCCGGGCAAATTTGAGCCGGTTGCGCAGCAAAGTCATAAGAAGGATAAATGGCACAAACATAAGGATAATGCCAATCAGATTCATTAAAATACCTTCAATAATGGCTCCTGTATAATCGGTCAGATGGTTTTCCATAGCCATGGTAAGAGAGCTTGCTAACTGATAATACTGGGCCAAAACCGTCTTGCACACGATCTCAATGCAAAAGATCAGCCCCAGTAAAAATGTAAGCACCTTGGCCACGATCTTATTGACCCGTTCCGGAAAATAACTGGTCAGCAGGGCGCACAGGAAACCTCCGGCAATACTGAAAAACAGCCAGATCGGTATGTATCGGATTCCAAGTTTCATGTAAATATGGAACACCAGCTCCAGCCAAAATATTGCTGCCGGGAAAAAGAAAAAGGTTCCCATGCTGAAAAACAGATTAAACTTTCCGGGCCGTTTTTCATTTTTTAATATTTTATCCGGCGTCAGTTCCCGCCGGAACCATTTATAAGCCACACCGATGTAAACCAGGATAAATGCCAGCAAAAACTTTGCCTTATTCCCGGCCCCCTGCTGCTTGGTAATATCCCGTATATCCGGCAGTTTCTGCCGTGGGCTCCTGCGCCGTCTCGCGTTTTGCCCCTGTGTCGGCCGACGCCTTATATCCCCTGACTGCCGGCCTGTGCCTTGTCCCGGCCTGGAAGCCCGGGTCTGACCGCTTTGGGTTCCTGAACCGGCGCCCGGGGCTGTCCGCCGGACTGCTGCCTGTCCGGTGCGGCCGCCAGTCTGGCCGGTACGGGTCCGGGAAGGGGTGCTTCCTGTGTAAGTACGGCCTGAAGCTCCGGTTCTGCTGCCTGTTCCGGCACTCTGCCCGGTGCGGCTACTGCCAGCGCGGCTCCCATAGCCTCCGGAAGATGCCTGCTGCCTTGCAGATGTCTGATTTCTATTTTGATATGTACGATTTACACTTCCAGTCTGAAATGTGCCATTTGCACCTTCCGAACCAACGCCACGGCCGGTCCCGGCCCCAGCAGTACGCTGACTGCCGGCTCGGGATCCTGATGTGGTTCCCGGCTTCTTTTTCTCCGGCAGATCCAACTGAAAATGGAAAAGCCCGTCACCAGATCCGGGCTGACTTTTTCCCATATCTTTGCCTCCCTTTAAAACATGTAAAGTTAACGTACGGTGCCAATTCGTTCTACATTATACCATCAGTGTAAAAGGATAACAAGAAAAAAGTAAGGATTTTGTCAGATTTTGTCTTTTCTTCAGCCATTCGGCTGCAGGTCAGCCTGCTATGGGAAATGTGCATTATTTTTTATTTTAGATTATATTTTTCTGTACATACGTTTACTTTTAAAAAACAGCATCAAAAAAAGGACGCAAAAGAAACGGATGATCACGGCAATATACCCTGGTCTCCTTTCTTACGTCCTTCAATTTCTAAAAAAATATGAGAAAAGATGTGATCGTGCCTAACCCTTCCGGAAATAACAGCGGCCTTACCCAAAAAGTCTCCCGGTCTGTAAAATCAGCTCATACAGGCCTTTGGTCAGCACCGGCACCAGCACAGAGCACAAAACCCCGTTAAATACTGCCATAACAGCCACCTCCTCAGAAGTGTACTTCATGATCACCGGCAGAGTGGTGTCCTCGCTGGTGGCCGCCGCCGGGGCGATGGCTGCCCAGGGATTTAAGTGGCGTGCCACCCACGGGATGGTCAGAAATGACAAAATCTCCCGGAGAAGATTAGAGAGAAAAGCAATGGACCCCAGACGGGCATTGATCATTCCAGTGACCAGAACACCGGACAGGCTGTACCAGCCAAGGCCGGACACGACGGCCATACTGTCCTGAAGCTTTTCTCTTAAAAGCAGGCTGCACACTGCGCCGCCTGCTATAGTCCCGGCTACAATGCCTATGGGAATAAGAAAGATCTTAACATGATATTCCCGTATTTTTTTAAAAACAGATTTGTTCATACCCACACTGATGCCCACGAAAAACATCAGTCCGTATAACACATAGTCGGAGGCAGATGAAAGCCACCGGGCTATTTCTTCTGTAAATACATATCTTCCGCATAAAACTCCGGCCACTAAAGCAAAAACAGCAATTAAAACCATGACAAAGCTCCCTTATCGTTTGTTCTCCTTATTTTTCGGTCTCATAAACCGCTGGGTCAGCAGATATACCCCGACCACGGAAAAGATCATTGGGATAACGCAAAAGACAAGGCTTTTTATTCCCAGCTGGGACAGTTCCTGAAAAAATCCCTCCCTACTTCCCAGGGAAACGCCCATAGAGAAAATAAGTACAGCTGTGCATGCGATTTGCACTGCGGACAGAGCTTTGGCGTATTTTTTAGGCTGAAAAAAATAGCCAATGAGCACTCCGATAAACATAACCCCTTCTACAAGCATCTTACTTTGACTCCTTTTTATTTCTGTATATTGTAGGCGTAACGCCATATATTTTTTTAAACTTCTTCGTAAAATGGCTCACATCAAAACAGCCCACTTCCTGGCTGATCTGCTGAATGGACATCTCTGTCTGTTCTAAAAACAGGGCGGCATTTTTCATCTGTATGGAATTGATCAGGGAAGAAAATGTCTCCCCGGTATATTCTTTAAGCATTTTTGACAGATAATTTTCGCTGTAATTAAAAAATGCCGCCAGCTCCTTTATGGTCACATGATTATAATTCACATGCATATAATTTAAAATAGCTACGATCTGTCCGTTAAGCTTTGTATCCATAGGACTTGGCACAATGGCATCCATTTCATAATACCGCAGCAGCAAAAGCATCAGCTCATGAAAATAGGTGGTCATAAAGCTGCCATAGTAGCGCCGCTGGTAATCATTTTCCTGATACATGCGCAGCACCAGGCTGCGGATATTTTCATCCTCTCCTGTAGGAAAGATCAGGTAAGGGCTGGCACTGCTGTGATACAAAATATCCCTGAAAAACCGTGACAAAAGGTCCTTGTCTCCTAAAACATCAAAAAACGCCGCATTAAATATGTCCTCATGGATAAGAAAATTCAGGATGATATTATCATCCGCATAGGCAAGGACACAGTGGGGCGCATTAGGAGACAAAATACAAAAATCGCCTTTGTGCAGCTCAATGGTCTGCCCGCAGATCAGATGGCGGCAGGCGCCGTCATAAACATATAAAGCCTCCACATAGCTGTGGGTGTGGATGAGAGGATAACAGTAGCGCTCATGGCGGCACATAAAAATCTCACTGTTTTTCCATATTCCCAAATGCTGCAGCGTAAACTGTCCAGCTGCGGATTTTTTCGGTATTTTAGGCGGCTGAGTAAATTCCGGCAAAAAATCATAGGCGTCGATCATCTTTAACAGCTGATCCATATACATAGGCGTCATGAGAAGATAGCCATATTCAGATTCATAAATTTTTTTAAAAGTTTTTTCATTTTCCGTAAATTTATAAAGATCCAGCCAATGCTTTGGAAAATAGTCCGGATACTCTTTATCCCGGTCCTGCAACATAGATATTCCTCCCACTCTGCATCCTATTTCCAGAGTAACATATTACCATACTCTTCCGGACTTTGTAAATGTTGTATTTGACCCTGTGGATACTTTATTATATAATAATAGAAACTATGTAAAGTCGGCATGGATATGCCGTAAGATTATAAGAAAGATCAGGAGAAAAATTATGAATACTGACGATACCCCATCCGAAGCAGCTATCCGCGAGACAGATACACCCGGATCCGCCCCGTCCGATATTGCCGATCCGGAAAGCATTGCTAAACTTGTCAAACGCTTTAAAGAAGGAAAAAAACAGATGGAATATATCCGTCCGGAAATGATGCCGGATATTGATCTATACATGGACCAGGCCACTACCTTTATGGACAGCCACCTACAGTCCACCAAGCGATACCCGGAGGATAAGATACTGACAAAGACCATGATCAATAATTATGCCAAGAATAACCTGCTTCCTCCGCCTTTTAAGAAAAAATATTCCAAGGATCATCTGCTTTTGCTTACTTTTATCTATTATCTGAAAAACATGCTGTCCATGAATGATATACAAAGCCTGCTGGAGCCTATAAAGGCTGAGTTTTTTCAAAACCGCCAGAGTCCGCTTCACCTGGAGGATATTTACCGGGAAATCTTTACCCAGGCCAGTGATATTCAGGATGATATTTTGGCGGACATTTCTGCTAAATTTAACCAGAGCAGAGACAGCTTTTCCCGGTTTTCTTTTAACTCAGACACGGCCTCTCCTTCCGGTCCCCGGGAAACATCCTTAACAGAAGAGACTCGGGACATGCTCCAGGATTTTACTTTTGTATGTCTGCTGTGCTATGATATTTTCCTGAAAAAACAGCTTGTGGAACAGATCATTGATACCATGGGGCAAAAAGAAAAGATCCCCAAAGACTCGAAAAAGCATAAGTCCTGAGGCCCACTGTTCAGACGGACCGCACGGACTTTGACTGCGTCTTGAAAATAACGGCCTAAATTGCAGCAGCCGGAGAAACAAAAATATGCTTCTCCGGCTGTAACATCTTCTTTAAGATTCTTTTTTTTCTTCCATTCGGGCAATGACCATATCATAGCCGTCATTTCCATAATTGAGCGAACGGTTGACACGGCTGATCGTTGCTGTAGATGCTCCGGTTTTTTCAGCGATTTCCAGGTAAGTTCTTTGCTCTCTGAGCATCCTGGCCACTTCAAAACGCTGGGACAGGGACAGAAGCTCATTTATGGTACAAATATCCTCAAAGAAATCAAAACATTCATCCATGTTTTTCAGGCACAGAATAGCTTCAAACAGCTTTTCCACTGCCGGTGTCTTAATCTTTTTATTCATTGCGCTTTACCCCTTTTACTTTTTATACAAATATCCTGGCATAAGACATACATTGTAAAAGTCATAAATTTTCACAAAAGCACAAAATTTATGACCCTTTTTGCCTGTCTCATCTCATAGCATTAGTATTTTAACATTTTAAAAGAATAAAGTCCAGTGTTTTTATTTTATCTTGAAAAATAGCTTATTTTCATATATAATACATAAGACTTTCTTGTTGTCTGAAGCAGGCAAAAGTCACTTCCAGATATAGAATTGACAGTTCGAGACCATCCTGTCATTAAACAAAACTAGGGACAGCAAATTTAAAATGTTGTTGACATTCCGAAGGGCCGAGGGCCTGCATTGTTTCGGAATTTTTCTTGTGTGGAGGTGAACGAATATGGAGAATTCAGAAAAAATGACCCGCGTTCAGAAAATGACTTTTTCAGCCATGGTCATGGCTTTATATATTGTCATCTTGTACTGTACGCAAAGTTTCTCATTTGGCGCATATCAGATTCGTATTGCTACATCTTTATATGCCCTTTCTTATCTCTTTCCGTTCCTGGTTTTTCCCCTTGGTCTTGCCAATTTTATATCAAATATGCTATTTGGAGGCTTCGGCATCGCAGATATGGCCGGCGGCTTTATCGTCGGGATCCTTACAGCCGGGTGTGTTGTGTTTATCCGTAAAATGAGATGGAACCGTGTCCTTATCGCAGTACCGATTCTTCTGATCCCGGGATTTGGCGTAGCAACGTATCTGTCTTACTTTCTGTCCATGCCCTATCCTCTTATGGCACTAAACTTATGTATCGGACAGGTCATACCTTCTATCGTGGGGGTCATCCTGGTCAAAACCCTTGAGCGGATATGGAAAAGGAGTGTTCATCATGACTCAGCGGACTAAAGAAGAATTAAAAGACATCACATTGCTGGGAAGCAAAAAAACCGATTATCCTACAGACTATGCTCCCCAAATGCTGGAAACATTTCCAAATAAGCACCGGGAGAATGATTATTTTGTGAAATTTAACTGCCCGGAATTTACAAGCCTCTGCCCCATGACCGGCCAGCCGGATTTTGCCACAATCTATATTTCTTATGTTCCTGGCGAACGTATGGTAGAAAGCAAATCCTTAAAACTTTACCTTTTTAGTTTCAGAAATCATGGGGATTTTCATGAGGACTGCGTAAACATCATTATGAAGGATCTGATCCGGCTCATGGATCCTAAGTATATTGAAGTCTGGGGAAAATTTACCCCCAGAGGCGGAATTTCTATTGATCCGTACTGTAATTACGGAAAACCCGGGACATGCTGGGAAAAAGTTGCTTTTGAGCGTCTGACCCATCATGACTTATATCCGGAAAAAGTAGACAACCGGTAAATGGGCCGGGTCTTTATTTTCACATTCTTTAGGGCCAGGCTCCTGCTTGATCAAGTAAGGAGCCTGGCCCTGACTAAATAAAATCTTAAATTTATCGGAACCGTCCTACCCGTGTCAGACGCTTTGGCAGCTTAGGCTTTACACTGCCCACAACGACAATCGCGTCTTCTTCACATACATCCATACATTTTCCGCATTTTTCACACATATCATTATCAATCATGTGGATATATCCGGCCTTACCTTCAATAGCATCCTCCGGACATACATCGGCACATTCCTCACAGCCGGTACATTTATTGGGCAGAATGGCTAAGGTCATAAAGCTTTTACATACGCCGGCTTCACACTTTTTCCGTTTAATATGGCCTTCAATCTCATCCCCCATGACTTCAAAGGCGGATTTTACAATATTGACCATATGCTGTCCAAACTGGCAGAAAGCGCCCCAGCCGATGGTATCTGCCATATCTTTCATAAGGGCCACATCGGTGATCTTGCCCTTTCCGTTTGTGATCTCATTAAAAATCGTATAAAACTGGTAGGTACCCTCCCGGCACAGCGGACATTTTCCGCAGGAATCGTTTCTGGCGCTGTCAAGGATAGTCTTTGTAAAGTCCGCTCCACAGTAAGTTTGATCCAGCACTTCCACGCCGCCGGTAAAAATATCACTGTCCTTTTCCATAATCGTTGTTTCAAGGTCATTGGGAGAAATAAAGCGTCCCAGTTCTCCGCCCACTAAAACAGCTTTAACGGCAGAGCCTTCCTTCACACCGCCGGCCATTTCAAGGATCCGGGCTAAACTTGTGCCATAAGGCACCTGGATAAATCCCGGCGCCTGGACCGCTCCGCTGACATAAAGAAGCTTCTGATCTGTGGTGCCCTGGGCATTTCTTAAAACATCCTCTGCACTGACAATGATCTTAGCAACATTTTCATAGCCCTTAAAGGTTTCCTGATCCTCTTCCACATAAGGACGGATGATCTTGCCATTAAAAACGCTGATCAGCGCAGTCTTATCCCGGCATACCGGGCTGTCATCCCCGGTCACCACAAAAATACCTTTTTCCAAAGCCAGCGGCCTGATCGCGTTCACAGCATTTTCATAGGCCTTGGGAATATAAATATATCTTTCATCGGCAGCCTTTCCCGCTTCCGCCACAGCATCCACAAGAGCTCCTGCATTTTTCTCCATCAGTTCCCGGTTGATCTGAGCTCTTTTGTCATCACCGGCTCCGGAGCATATAAAAATCGTCTTTTTTACCTGATCCATACGTTTTCCTCCTTTTTGGCCTTTCTTTTAAGGCCATATAGGTATCCCCTTGCGGGATTTCCTCCTTTTTGGCCGTCTTTTAAGGCCATATAGGTATCCCCCTGCGGGATTTCCTCCTTTCAGTTGATGGGATAATCGCTCCAGAATTTCTGAGGAGCAAGCTGGAGACGAAGGTCACACTGAAGGCATCTGGAGGCTTCGCATTGGGCAGTCTCTTCATGGAAACCAAGATCATTTAAGGCAAAGCCCGGGCAGCGTTTATCATCGTCAATAAAGTCCGGTTTCTGGCGTTGTATATAGGCAAAGTCCTTGATCGTTCCGATCCGGGGATCCGCATGCTGTTCAGGCGCAAGAGTCTCGGAAATATCCCCGTCTCCGCCTAAATACCGGTCAATAGCGCTGACAGCCTTTCGGGTTTCAGCAATGGCCTGGATCACGGAAGCTGTACCTGTGACCACATCCCCGGCAGCAAATACACCGTCACTGCTTGTCATATAATTTTTATCCACAATGATCCGGTTGCCTCTGCCAAGTTCTACACCAAAAGAAGCGTCCAGGTCAGGACTTTGGCCTACAGCAAAAATCACTGTATCGCAGGGGATCACATGCTCCGAGCCTTCTTCCTTTTCAATGATCGCCCGGCGGTTTTCATCAAAGGTAAAGGACTTCACATTAGAAAACTCTACGCCGGATACTTTTCCGTTTTCAGAAAGGATCTTATTAAAGGTCTGAGCCGGATGGACCATTACCCCGTCTTTTTCCACTTCTGCCAGCTCATCTTTTGCAGCAGGCATGGTTTCCCGGCTTTCCAGGCAGGCCATGTGGACTTCCTCTGCTCCAAGGCGGCGGGCAACACCGGCACAGTCACAGGCTACATTTCCTCCGCCAAGAACAACTACTCTTTTTCCTAACGGGATCTCCTTATGAAGGGAAGCCGCCTCAAGAAATTCTACATTGACAAGCACATCCTCCAGATCATTACCCTCCATAGGCAGCTTTGTGCCTTTATGTGTTCCTGCGGCAACGAAAACAGCATCGTATCCCTGAGCCTTTAATTCATCTACAGAGCTTACCTTTGTGTTTAATTGAATATCCACGCCGATTTCCCGGATATTATCGACTTCCTCCTCAATGATCTCTCTTGGCAGACGGTATTCCGGGATACCAAATCGCGGTGTTCCTCCGGCAAAAGGCTTTTCTTCAAAAACAGTCACCTGATGGCCGAGTTTTTTCAGATAATACGCTGCGGTCAGTCCTGCCGGGCCGGCCCCTACCACAGCCACTTTTTTTCCGGTTTCCGGTTTCATAAACCCTTTTTGCTTCCATGAGTCATCAGCATGTTCGCAGGCATACCGCTTAATGTTCCGAATGGACACGGCTTCATTTAAGAAGCGGCGTTTGCACTGAAGTTCGCAAAAATGGCTGCAAATGTAGCCAAGGATCTTAGGCAGAGGGGCTTTTTCCCGGACAACCTCTGCAGCAGCGGAATAATTTCCTTCTTTAAGGAAACGGATGTATTTAGGCACATCAATATGGGCCGGACACCCTACCTGACACGGAATAAGAGATTCCTGGCGGGGGAGCTCAGGATCAAACACACCAACCTGATCCCGGATGGAGCCGGTAGGACAGACCTCCACGCAGGCCCCACAAAAACGGCAGTCAGACTGTTCCATAGACTCTCCCTTAATAACAACCCGAAGCTGACCATTAACTTTTTTAAACTCAAGAGCCCCTACACCCCGGACCTCCTCACAGACCCGAACACACCGGCCGCAAAGGATACACCGGTACATTTCATGGAGCATCAGCTTGTTTCTGTTATCTGCGGCAATATTATTCACACGATGGCGCACACCGCTTCCGGCAATGCCCACATACTGGGAAAGAGCCTGGAGCTGGCACTTTAAGTATTTCGGGCAGCCCACACACTCCTCCGGATGAGGGGTAAACATCAGCTCTAAAGACAGCTTTCTCACCTTATCCGCCTTCTCGCCGTGGATGGTCACC
This sequence comes from Candidatus Scybalocola faecavium, assembly GCA_018713145.1. Classification (GTDB taxonomy): domain Bacteria; phylum Bacillota; class Clostridia; order Lachnospirales; family Lachnospiraceae; genus Catenibacillus; species Catenibacillus faecavium. The sequence goes on along the minus strand of DVFP01000034.1, from coordinate 11,337 downwards.
TTCATGCCTTCCTCAGCTTTTGTGGTACAGGAAGCCGCAACGCCGTCACGGCCTTCAATTTCAACAGCGCAAAGACGGCAGGAACCTGATGGATGCAGGTTGTCATGGCTGCAAATATGAGGGATGTAGATCCCGGCCTCCAGAGCAGCCTCCAAAATGGTCTGTCCGGGACGGGCATACACCTCATGCTGGTCGATCATAAATTTTATCTTATCCAAACGTTTCACTCCTTTATACGCACCTTGCCATCTGCCGGGAACAGTTGTCCAAAACAGTCCAGCAAGTTTGATGCCCCGCTGCTTCCAGCGGGGCACTCCATATATCCGTCAGCCCCAAAAGGGGCAGATCATCTTATTCTGCATCCTGAACATATTCAGCAGCGCTCATACCGGCAATACGTCCGGTATTTACGGCAAAGCCCATAGTATTTCCGGGGAGCAGGAACATATAGCTGTCATCATAAATGTTGCAGGCGTCTGTTCCGGCCACGTAAACACCTGGAAGCTTATTCCAGTCTTTATCAAGGACTTCACAATTTTCGTTCATCTTTACACCGCCTAATGTGCCGTATGCACCCGGACGGATCCGTGCTACATAAAAAGGTGCCTTAACGATCGGCTTCATATATTCACGGGATTTGAAAAATTCGGAATCCACAGAATCGCACATATCATTATACTCATCCACAGTATCCAGGAATGTATCTACATCTTCAATGCCGCACCACTGAGCGATTTCCTCCAGAGTGTCCGCATAAAACAGGTCTGTGTTATTATTTGCCACAGCATGTTCCACAACCTCGTCAAAATGATCCAGGTTGTCGGGATTATGTACGAAGCTGACCACATCCGGGCCGTTTTTCTTATAGCCCTTTAACGTAGCGGTATCAAAAATAACAAAGCCCATCATATCCTTCTGCTTAGAAATGGCATTTCCTGTAAAGGTAGTGTTCTGCATCTGCTCTTCATTCATAAAACGCTTGCCCAGACGGTTTACCATAAGGTTTGGCTGGTTAAAGATACATGGAATAGATGGATCCAGCTCGTTAGACTGAGGCAGGAAAGTGATCATCTCCATGCGCATCTTTGTAGGAGCGCCGCCGGCTTCACGAAGCATACGGATACCGTCCCCTTTAAGTCCCGGAATGGCAAAGTTAAACATATTTACACCGTATTCGAAACCGGTTTCATCTTTAATTACTTTTGGATTATCTCCTGCGCCGCCGGTAGCAACAATGGCAGCCTTACAGTTAATGCGGATCTCTTCCCCATTTTTATCTTTAGCCATCACTGCAGCCAGCTTTCCATCCTCCATCACAAGTCCGGTACCCGGTGTCTCTAACAGCACTTCAACGCCCAGCTCTGAGGCGCGGTTCATCAAAGCTTTTACCATATAGGAAGCAGCTCCGCGGCCAATACCCTGGTCGGTCATGCAAATATGCCATGTCTGCTCAGACTTGGGGAAATACTTAAATGCCCCGGCAAAGCGCACGCCCATGTCCTCCAGCCATTCAATGGTCTCGCCGGACATTTCAAAATAACGGCGCACCAGTCTGGCATCAGCCTGATAGTGGGTATATTCCATAAACATATTAAAAGCCTTTTCCACGCTAATATCTACCATCTGATCCTTCTGATACTTTGTGCCAATCCCTAAAGGCCCCATGCCCATGTTGGCTGCGCCGCCGGGAACCGGAGACTTTTCAAGAACAATAACCTGAGCGCCATCTTCTGCAGCCTGAACTGCCGCGCAAAGCCCTGCCGGGCCTGCAGCTACAACAACGATTTCTGTTTCCATTGTCTTCATTGTAAAATACCTCCATCGATGTGCCGCCTTTCCCGGTCATCCCTATGAAAGGCGGCCTTTTGTTATATTTGCGTCACAGTAAGGACTGTTCCAGCCGTAATCACTGCAACATTATGTTAACAACAAACTGCCTAAGGTTATTATACTTGTTTATTCTGCATAAATCCAATATATTTTTCTCATTACTCTTATTCCATTTGACTATAAATAGGATCATACCCGGATCAAATCTACAGGACTTTCATGATACCAGTCCTTTTTCGGTTTTATAAACTTGGATCTCATCAATAATCGCCTTTAATCCCACGGAATCATTTTTCCGCTGCCACACAGCGATCAGATCCGCATCATTGTTCCGGTCAGGTATCGGATAAAACTTGAGCCGGTCATCATTATCAAACAGGTCCTTGTCACTGTGAATGGCGATTCCGTTTCCGTTGGCAATGGAAAATGCCAGAGAACTAATATTGGGCACATATTTTTTTACATTCGGCTGGAAGCCGTAACTGCGGCACAGGTCAATGATCCGGTTCACGCCGCTGGGGGAATCTGTGGGGGAAATCAGTATAAACGGCTCGTTTTTCACATCCGCCAAGGTCAGATCATCCCGCTTTGACAAAGGGTTGGACTTAGGCACCACAAGGCACAGGCGCATCTCCTCCACCCGCTTCCACACAATATCATCATTAAGCTGAAAATCAAAGTCAAAATAAAAAGTAAAAATAATATCCAGATCTCCGCCAAGAAGCTTTTCCCTAAGATCCTTAAAGCTGTAGCTTTCAAAGGATAACAGCACCTGGGGATATTTTTCGGAAAACCGGGAAAAGATCGGTTCAATATACTTTTGCACCACAGTAGAATTAATCATCCCCACCTTAATCTCTCCGGCATAAGAAGCATTGGCCTTTACTGCCTCTTCTACGGAAATTTCCAGATCGGTCAGCAAAAGCTTCCACTTTCGGTTCAGCACCTCCCCGGCAGGCGTCAGACGCACGGACCTTTTATTTCGGATAAACAGGGCAAAGCCCAGCTCCTCCTCCAACAGGCTGATCTGTTTGCTTAATGAAGGCTGAGAAATATAAAGAGACTTGGCCGCCTCGGTAAAGTTCAATTTTTCTGCCACAGACAAAAAATATTCCATCTGCTGGAAATTGATCTTATACATCCTGCTCACCTCCTGTGCTCATGGCCACTTCAATGGCTTTTTGGATCCGCTCCTGGACCAGATGGGCGATTTCCTGGGTTTTCATGCCCTTATAGTCATCATAATATAAAGGCTTCAAATAGTGGACCTGAACGGTTAAGGGCTTTATGGAATTGGTGTCAAAAGCTTTATAGGAATCAATGATCGCCGCCGGAACAATCGGACATCGGGCATTCGTAGCACTTTTAAAGGCCCCGCCTTTAAATTCCAGAAGCTCATTTCCATTGCGGCTCCGGGTTCCTTCCGCGAAAATAATATAATTCCGTCCCTCTTTTACCTCTTTGGTCATTTCACGGATGACCCCCATAGACTGGCGCAGATCATCCCGGTCCATAAGCTTGGCATGCATAACTTCCCGCACCTGGCGGATCAGGATCACATTTTCCACTTCCTTTTTCATGACAATCGAAAATGGCCGGTCCATAGTTTCCAAAAAGATCAATCCGTCAAACAATCCCTGATGATTAGGAAATACAATAAATCCGTCCTCCTTTGGCAAATTTTCATGACCATAACACTCAACATGGACTCTTCCGGCCCGGTTTGCCCGAAGGGTGAGCATCTGGAGAAAACGGTAACGCTCCATGGCATCATAAGTTTTATCCTCTGTATCCTTTGCCATTTTGCACATTTTGTAAAACCACCCGGGTATATGCACCAAAAGGCGCAGTACCATTAAGATAATCCGTTTCATTACCCCATTCCTTCCTTATTATCATGGCTTTAGCAAAAAACTGCCGCTGAAATCTTCTCCTTACATTTTAGCATAGGTTGTGGCAAAAATATACTTTTTCCCACAGTTCGGACAGATAAATAATCAGAGGTAAAAATCCTGGCAGTATTTAACTTTGACAGTATAGATATACATAACTTGAAAATAAAACTTTCCAAAAAAAAGAATGCCGTTTTACTGTTGGACAGCAGCAGCCGTCTTTGGGGCGGGCCAAACGACGATATACGCTGCTGCCGTTCATTAAAAAACGACATTCTGGAAATTAGTATAGGACATTTTTCAGGACTATATTTTATGATTAAATAACGCAGTCTTTCCCTTATCAAAAAGCACTTAAAATCCACTTAAAGCCATGCTCCTCCAGGGAAACCGACTTCATATCCACAGGATCCCCGGTCAGCATATCCTTCCCCTGCTCCTCAAAAGGAAGGGAAACGGTATGATCTGCCCGGGTAAAATTAAACAGCCCCACCATACGCCGGCCATTTATTTCCCTGACGATGCACATAATGCCATTTTGTCCGGTTTCACAAGGATAAACCCTGGCATCCTTATCAAAGGCCGGCTCATGGCTGCGGATGGTTTCAAGCTGATCCAGGGCTCTGAAGATCCGCCCCTGAATACTTGTTTTATTTTTCCGCTTTTTAGCAAGATCCCACAAAAAGGCGCCCCGGTGAACATATCTGGAATCGTCCGCTTTGTTAGGATCATTTTTATAAGAATAGTCATTTAACTGACCAATCTCATCTCCGCTGTAGATCATGGGAATCCCGGATTGAAACAGCATATAGGCATGAAGCATAATATCAAGTCCCACGGCACATGAAAGCGCCTGGCTGTCCCCGGACTCAAGAGCGGTTTCAATACCGCACATGGAAGCTGCCGTACCGCAGAAACGGGCATCCTGAGTTACAGGGTCATCATTATACAATTCGCCACGGCTGACGCTGCCAGGATATTTCCCTGTATAAAAATCATTCAGGAACCGTTTATGAGCAACCTCCTCCATGCCCTGGGTCTTAAGGAAATCAAAGTCCAGACCCCAGCCAATGTCATCATGGCACCGAAGATAATTTAAAAAGGTATACTCCCCCGGGAGACTGCAAACACTGGCCAACTGTCGGTTTAAAAGCTGTGTATCCTCAGTTGCCAGAGTATGCCATATGGTAGCCATGGTCGTTACATTATACAGCATATGACATTCCGGTTTTTCCACGGTTCCAAAATACGGAACCACCTTGGCCGGCTCCATGACCACCTCGCCCAGAAGGATCACCGATGGACACACGATTTCGCCGATCATCCGCATCATCCGTACAATGGTATGGACCTGCTTTAAATTTCTGCATGAGGTTCCCAGTTCCTTCCATATGTAGGGGACAGCGTCAATACGGATCACATCCATTCCCAGATTCGCCAGGAACAGGAAATTATACATCATCTCATTAAATACTCTGGGATTTTTATAATTCAGATCCCATTGGTAAGGATAAAAAGTTGTCATAACATAATGGTTCAGTTCCGGCAGCCATGTAAAATTTCCCGGGGCCGTGGTTGGGAAAACCTGGGGCACTGTGGCTTCATAAGCTTCTACAAGCTTCGGATCATCAATAAAGAAATACCGGCTCATGTATTCTCCCTCGCCTGTCCGGGCCCGCCTGGCCCATTCATGGTCCTGGGAGGTATGGTTCATTACAAAATCCATGCATACATTAATACCATTTTCATGGCATTTCTGGGTTAAATGCGCCAACTGCCCCATATTTCCCAAATCCGGACGGACCTTTCGGAAATCCGCTACAGCGTAGCCTCCGTCAGACCGGCCGGCCACTGTATCCAGGAAAGGCATAAGGTGAAGGCAGTTGACATGACATTCCTTCAGATACCCCAGCTTTTTTTCAACACCGGGGATATTACCGGCAAAGTTGTCAATATAAAGCATCATTCCCAGCATATTTTTGTCTTTAAACCAGTCGGGATTTTTCTCTTTTTCTTCATCCCGGGTCTTTAACAGCACACTGCGCTCATTAAAATACTTTTCCATAGTATCGCAAAGTTCCGCAAACATGCTGCCATTATCATACAGCTCCATGTAAAGCCACCGAAGCTCATCCATATGATGCTCTAAACGCTTTTTAAAAACCGATGAATCCATCATTCTTTACTCCACCTCCTGCTGCATTTCCAGATGGATCTGGAAGGCCCTGTATTCGCCGTTTTTTACCGGCAGCGGAAATCCGGCATACATAAGGGCGCCTCCGGAATAGATCCTGCCGCTGTGTGTATCCTTATACAAAGCAGAAGGATCAAGGCCTTTAAGTTTCAGATAGTTGACCGTCATATTTCCATGTATCTCCAGCATAATCGCGCTGACCAGGGCTTCGCTGCCGTCCTCTGCCACGAAAGCCCAGGCAGCCAACGGATCATGGAAGGGATCGCTGAGTCGGTAATAATCTCCATCAGCAATCAGCCGGTAATATTTCCTGTAGTTTTGAACATGACAACGGACTTCTTCCCGTTCCTCATCACTTAGCTGACCCAAATCCAGCTCATAACCAAAGGTGCCTGCCATAGCTGCTATGGCACGGGTTTCCATGGACACACTTCTTCCCGTCTGATGATTAGGCACGGCAGATACATGAGCGCCCACACAGCTTACAGGGTAGAAAAAGGATGTCCCGTACTGGATCCGAGTCCGGTCAATCGCATCTGTATTATCGCTGCACCAGATCTGCGGCGTATAGTAAAGCATCCCGGGATCAAAACGTCCGCCGCCGCCGCAGCAGCCTTCCAGCAAAATGTCCGGATAACGGGAGGTAAGCTTTTCCAAAAAGTCATACACGCCAAGCATGTAATCATATAAAACCCTGCCCTGATCCTTTGAGGCTTCAGAATAAATATCACAGATGCTTCGGTTCATGTCCCATTTTATATACTCAATATGAGCATGATCCAGTACCTGGCAGATCTGACGGAACACATGATCCCGGACTTCTGCTCTGGAAAAATCCAGAACAAGCTGATTTCGGCCTCTTACCGGCCTGCGTCCGGGAACTTTAAGAGCCCAGTCCGGATGAGCGCGGTACAAATCGCTGTCCTCTGACACCATCTCCGGCTCGATCCAAAGACCGAACTTAACGCCAAGGGCATTCACCTGATCTGCCAGCTCTCCCATAGAACAGCCAAGCTTTTCCTCATTGACCTGCCAGTCTCCCAGACTTGTGTTGTCATCATTGCGCTTTCCAAACCAGCCATCGTCTAAAACAACCATATCGATGCCAAGCCCAGCCGCATCCCTGGCAAGCTTAAGGATCGTCTCGCCGGTAAAATCAAAGTAGGCCGCTTCCCAACTGTTGACCAGGACCGGCCGCGGGGACATTTGGTATTTTCCGCGGCACAAATGGCGGCGGAAGCATTTGTGGAAATTCCGGCTTAAAGCAGCAAGTCCCCTGGAACTGGATGACATGACGGTTTCAGGAACGATCAGCTTTTGTCCGGGATCTAACGGATAGGCCATCTGCTCAAAAGGCAGGCCCATTAAAACCCGGGTCTGGTTGTACTGATCCTTCATGGCCTCGCCGGAAAAGCTGCCGCTGTATACCAGGGCCATCCCATAGCACAGACCGTGATCTTCATCAGTCCCCTTCTGTGCCAGGATCATTGCCGGATTGTACTGGTGGCTGGATGCTCCACGCCAGCTTCCGATACAGAGCCGCCCATGATCCACAGGGGTTCTTGAAACATTCCGCTCCATGGCATGACGGCCATAAAAGGTCATCAGGTCATAATCCCCGTATACAAAATCCAGTACCCCAGAGTCTGCTTTTTCCACATAAATCCGTTCATTTCCCCCATTAGTAATCACAGTGCTTCTTGTGATAATATCGTACTGGGGCAGGACGCCGTAATAAAGCGTTACGGTCAGGCCGGATACCGCATCCTCCAAATCAATCTGGAGCGTTTGGGCCTGATTTTCTTCCCCATACACTGCCGGCAGCCCCTGCAGACTATATTTTCCGTCATAGATTTGATGAGATTTATAGCGAAGATCACATCCATAAGTCTGGTCTTCATTCCGGACGATAAGAGCAGTGCTCCTAAAGTCCCCACTGCCCATAAATGGAAATTCCTGAGGCAGAGCATCCAGGGAATAGGTTCGGTCCTCTCCTGCATCATAGGGATTTCCGGAAAATCCCCGATCCATATACGTCAGAAGATAATCCATCGTTCCTTCGGTCTTTTCTCCATAATATAAATGGATCAAAAAACCATAGGGATCTGCCATAAACTGATATGTAGTATGCTTTGTATGAATCGTAAATATCCGTTTTTCTTTTTGAAAATGAATGGACATTTGGCTGGTCTCCTTTTCGTTGTTATTTCACTGCACCATTGACGACACCGTTAATAATATGCTTCTGGCAGATCACATAGAAAATAATAATAGGGATCAATGCCAGCAGGTAGGACGCAAAGGCCAGATTATAGTTTGTTCCAAACTGGGTCTGGAAATTAAGCTGTGCTAAAGGCAATGTATTCTGACCGCTTCCGGACATAATGACTAACGGGGTCATCACATCATTCCACACAGATAATGCTGTAATAATGGCCACAGTTGCGTGCATAGGCTTCATAATAGGGAAAATGATCTTCCAGTAAGTGCGCCAGGTTCCTGCGCCATCCACCCAGGCGGCTTCTTCCAGGGCTGTAGGGATATTTACAAGATAGCCGGAATACAAAAGCACATTCATAGGCATATAAAATACCACGTACAAGATCACCACGCCGACCCAGTTATCCAGACCCATAAGGGCGGTCTGCTTTGCCAGAGGCATCATTAAAATCGCGAAAGGTACAAACATACCGCTGACAATAAACAGATAAACAAATTTATAAAATTTACTGTGCCCCTTGTTTCTTCCCAGAGCATAGCCCATAAGAGAATGGATCAAAATGGACAGCACGACTGTAACTACAGTTATAATAACACTATTTAGCAAAGAATGCCAGAAGTCTGTTACGCGCATTGCCTCAGCAAAATTTTCAATGCTCCAATGGGATGGCAAAGATAAAATGCCGGAAATACTGTTGGTCATTTCTGAAGGCTGCTTAAAAGCAATAACAATAGTCATATATAAGGGAAAGATAATGGTGCTCAGTCCAAGGATCAAAAGGATCATGGCTGCCCAGTTGATTTTTCTTTTTTGTCTTTCAATCATTATAACTGCTCCTCCTTCCGTCCGGAAATCGTCATCTGGGCCACGGAAAGGGCTACGATGACAATAAAGAATACAACAGCATTGGCGCTTTGGAAGCCAAACTGTCCGCCGGACATACCGTTGTTGTAGATCAGGTAGGAAATGGACTCTGTACTCTGTGCCGGGCCGCCTTTGGTCAGGGCCATGATCTGGTCAAATACCATAAGGAAGTTCTTTACACAAAGGACCATATTAATGGTAAAAAACGGAATGATCAGAGGAAAGGTCAGATGTTTAAACTGTTTCCAGCCTGTAGCTCCATCCAGCGCTCCCGCTTCGTATACATCTTCCGGCACCGTTTGGAGACCTGAAATATAAATAATCGTATTTAAGGCAATGGCCTGCCAGCAGCATACAATAACTACAGCAATCCAGGCTGTATTGGTACTGGACAGCATACTGTGGCTTAAAGCATCACTGCCGATCATCTCCCCTAAGGCAGGCAAAATATAAGTAAATAAATACTGGAAAATATATCCGACGACCAGAGCACCTAATACATTAGGAATAAAATACATGGCCCTGAAAAAGCCCTTGCCCCGGATCCGTCCGTTAAGTGCCAGTGCCAGGATCAGACTGACCACATTCGTCAAAATCGTAGCCACCACGGCCAGCTTAAAAGTAAACAGATACGACCGTCCCACTCTCGGATCTGTAAATAGATCAATATAGTTTCTAAAACCTACCCAGTCATAGGATCCAAAGCCCTTAAAATTTGTAAAGCTGTAGATCACGCCCTGGATCAGAGGCACTGTGTTAAAGCAAACAAACAGGGCCAGTATAGGCAGTGTGATCAGCAAAAATGTCTTTTTTCTTCCTTTCATTTTTTTCGCTCCTTTTCTTATAGGCTGCTGTACGATTTTCAGCAGCCCTATGTTATTCACAGCAGACAGGCATCTGAGCCATTTTATTACTGATTTGATGAATCGGACTCATATTCCTGCACTTTACGGATAATATCCCGGTTATAGCGCTGCCAGTCCGTATCAAATTTTTTAAGAAATGCATCTGTGTCCTTATTAATCAGGAAGGTTTGGAGCTGAGCATCCACTGCCATTTCCGACGGATAGTAATGATCCTGATAGTCGGTCATATTGCCGGAATCAATATAGTCCATCATACCGGAAAGCATAGGGGAAAGCTGGAAATCTCCTTCTTTACAAGGTATTGCCCGCTGATCATTAATGTATTTCTGAATATTTTCATCTTCATATAAGAAATCCAGAACCTCATAGGCAGCCTCCTTATTTTCACAGGCTTCCATAACACAAAACTGCAGGTCAATACCGGAGTTTAAAGTATTTTCATCCTTTGTATCTCCCGCCGGCATAACAAAGGAATCAATATCCATATCCGGGTTTACTGTTAAAATCTGAGGAATAGCATAGCTGCCAATGGGATACATGGCGGATTCTCCATTGGCAAAGGCTGTACAGGCATCATTATACCCATAGGCAAAAGGATCGTCCGGGCCATAATCCATAAGCTGTAAATACTTTTGGGCAACCTCTTTATAGCCGTCAGAAAAGGTTGCCTCTCCCCGGTTGACCTGTTTACATAAATCTGCAGGCGCCAGATCTACGGCAATAGCGTTCCATGGCGCCAGGCAGGTCCATGTATCACGGAAGCCAAAATAAAACGGCGTGATCCCCTCTGCCTTGATCGCATCACACAGCGACAGCAGTTCATCCCATGTTTCCGGAATCTCCCAGCCGTGTTCATCAAACATATCCTTGTTATACAAAATTCCTGCCGCATTGGCCACATAAGGCACTCCATAGACGCCATCTGTAGGAACAATCTCCAGGGCTTCTCCAATATCCAAATAGGACTGCTTAATATCTGCCAATCCCGGATAATCCGACACATCTGCCAAAATCTGGGCATCAATATAGTATGAATAGTTAATATCCCCTCCAATGCCTATAATATCCGGATAATCCTCCCGGATAAACCGTGTCCTTAAAACGGTCGAAGCATCATTTGGCGATTCGATCGTCAAATGAATATCATCGTGAGTTGCATTAAATTCTTCTTCCAGGGCATCAAAATAAGCAGTTGCTTCCGGCTTATACTGAACGATCTCGATTTCTGTTTTTTTACTGTTTTCTCCCTGAGAGCACCCGGTAAGACATGTTCCGGCGCCTACAGCGATTACTGTCAGGACGCAGAAACATTTTGTCATATTTCCTCTCATTATCATAGCTCCTCGTATAATAAGTTTGTAAGCAAGAAAAACAGCTTACAGACTTATTCTTTTTTGGTATAAATGGTAAGGATTTCTACGAGGCACTCCCCTCATCCCGATTCCCATCTATACAGTTGACAGTTACATT
>DVFP01000033.1 GCA_018713145.1 Candidatus Scybalocola faecavium | reverse complement strand
GAATCGGAAGAAACCGTCACATACTGAGCAGATACATAACCGGTCACAGTGCGGCCATTTAAAGTTACATTGACTTTATACCAGCCGTTTTCCGTGGAAACGATCTGGACTACTGTCCCTTTATTAACATAGCCGTAAATGGAATAACCGGTAGATGGACCGGATCTTACATTTAAAGGCCCTGCGTTTACAGTGCCCCGGCTTCCTGCTACAGATGTATTGCCGGTATCAGCGCTGCCGGAGGTGGTCCCGGAACCGTTTCCAGAGGAAACAATAGTAATATACTGGGCAGATACATAGCCTGTACACACAGTCCCGTTCACCGAAGCGGACACCTGATACCAATCACCGGAAGCTCCCAGGATCGTTACCTCCTGGTTCAAGTAAATACATCCCAGACGGGAAGCACTGGTGGATGCTCCGGTCCTTACATTCAGGGCACTGGTATTAACCTTACCTTTGCTTCCTGCTGAGGCCGAAGTATTTCCTGAAGAAGTGCTGCCGGAAGAGGAGCCGCTGCCGGAGGAGGTGCTTCCTGAGCCTGAAGAACCGGTTTGAGTTATATATTGCCCATAGGCATAGCCTGTCACAGAGGTTCCGGAAATCGTCACAGAAACCTTATACCAATCACCGGAAGCTTCCAGAATATTAACCTGGGTTCCCCGATAAACCAAACCTAAAACCCGGCTGGATGTAGATGCGCTGGAACGAATATTCAACGCGCTGACATTCACCTTGCCGCTGCCGGAGGAAACGGAACTTCCCGTAGTGGCGCCTCCGGACACATTAATATAGCTTTTATGTACATATCCGGTTTTAAGTGACCCGCCAATGGAGCAGCTTACCTTATACCAATTTCCGCTTGTGCCAAGGATCGTTACTGATGCTCCCTCATAGATCAGCCCTAAACGGGAATAGCTGGTAGATGCTCCGGTTCGTACATTTAGCGCCGCCGTATTCACCACGCCTGTGGTTGCCCCATAGGCCTGCGCAGGTGACGCCACAGCAATTTCCGCAGCTAAAACTGCTGCCGCCAGAAAATAAGCTAACCTTTTCATTGTCGCCTCTCCATTCTTCGTTGTCATTAAATGTAACATGACGATACAGGGAAAAATCCGTGGTGCCAAAAGGCCGGATTTATTGGCCCGGTACGCGTAACATATTACGATAATGTTACATTTCTTTTTATAATTATGTCATAGACGCGCAATAAAATCAAGCTATTTTTTGTCACAAAATAGCTATGTTTCTGTCACAAATTATTTTCCGCGATCTCTTTTGCAAAAATCTTCTATCATCTTTATAAATTTGTTTGGAAATGTATCTTTCGCTTTCTTTGACAATAGCAAATATATTTGATAACATGGGATCAGAAATCCGGTCCGCTGCGCCCTGCTGCCCATGACCGAAAAAAGACTAAAGGATGAAATGAAAATGATCACAATATATATGCAATCCTATGAAGACTGCCTTCCCAGAGAAAAATATAAAATCGAACACAGTCTCGGACGCAGCCTTCTTTCCATGGGGCTAAAAGAACTTTTCGCCATTCATATTCCCCCCCATCTCCTGGAAAACGCTCTTATAAAAAATCCCTATGGGAAGCCGGCTTTAAAAGACTACCCCGGGATTTATTTTAATATCAGCCACTGCAGCGGTCTAGCGGCCTGTGCCTTTGCCAATGAAGATATTGGCATGGATCTGGAACAGATCCATGCCTTCTCCCCGTCCATATTAAAAAAAGTGCTCACCCAAGGTGAGCAAAAATTTCTGGATCAATTTAAGGACGTTCCCTCCCTTTATGAAGAGTGTTTTATCCGTTTTTGGACATTAAAAGAAAGTGTTATCAAACAGTCCGGCATGGGCCTGTCCATGCCTCTCACTGAATTTTCCTTTACCCTCAGCCTGGGAACCTGCCCCCCTGGAATCCGCTGTTCCAGGGAAGGACTGTATTTTTATCAGGAGAAACTGGAGCCGGATTATATTTTATCTGTGTGCTCTCCTGTCCCTGTCCCGAAAATTCAGGTCATAAGGCAGCATTATGACCCAAATCATCCAAAAGATCCTTTCATCAGCTCACATACCCGGTAATAATCCTCCGGCCGGTTCATATTCATCAAAGCCAGGGCCAGGGCATCAGCGCCCCTTTGATCTTTAAAAATCTCAGGCTGGTCTGTCCAGGCAAGAGATCCCCAGGCCTTTGCCCCTTCCTCAAAGGAAATGACCCGGCTGGAAACCCGGCCTGCTAAATCTCTCAGGCGATAGTGTCCGTCCGACAGCATACGGTAAAGAGGTTCCCGACAGCGGATACTGTAGTAGGCAAAAAGCATTTCCAACTGATGATCCTTACCTTCCAAAACCACCAGATCCGGGCTGCCCCCTTCTTTTAAAGAGCCGTTTTTTACCTTCGCCCCGTTATCAGGGCCGGTCCCTGAAACACCGGCCAGAGCCATGACCTGGCGGGCCAGGATCGGACTGGCAAAGGGCATATCCCCGGCAACCACAAATAAATCCTCTCCCGTCTGCGCCAGGGCACTGTAAATGCCCCCGGCAGGGCCGGCATCTAAAAAGCTGTCGCTGACCTCAAAAATATTTAAAGCCGCCGGGATCTCCAGCCTGGGGAGCATATCTCCCCGGGCTGAAGACAGGCACACAGATCCTTCTTTGGAAAAACGTTCCAAAAGGATCTCCACGCCCCGGCGGCCGTTAAATTCTAAAAAAGCTTTATCTGAACCCATACGCCGGCTTTTTCCGCCGGCCAAAATGCAAAAGTTCATCGATCAGGCAAGACCCTCAATGTCTTTTTTCATCTTTTTAAGGAAAGCAAGGAAGCCTTCATAAGTGCTGTAAATATCTGCCTTGCTGGTCACTTCAAAAGGCGCGTGCATAGACAGGACAGGAACGCCGCAGTCAATTACATTCATGCCTTTGTTAGCCATATCCGCGGCAATCGTTCCGCCGCCGCCCAGATCTACACGCCCCAGCTCACCGGTCTGCCATGGGATTTCCTCCTTGGCAAATACAGATGCCACTGTGTTGAAAAATTCACTGTGGGCATCATTTGAGCCTGCTTTTCCTCTGGAACCTGTATACTTTAACAGGCATACGCCGCTGCCGGCATAGGCTGTGTTGGACTTATCAAAGGCAGAAGCATAGGTAGGATCAAATGCGGCTGTAACATCAGAAGAAAGCATGTGGGAATGGTTCATGCATTTTCTGAAATCCCACATACTGCAGCTTCCGGATGTTTTTACGATCAGCTCGATCAGAGCATTTTCATAAAGAAGGGACTGAGCGCCGGAATTTCCCATGCTGCCAACTTCTTCTTTATCAGAGAACAGACACACGCATGTGCGTTCCGGATTTTTAACCTTCATCAGGGCTGCCAAAGAGGTATAGGCGCACACCCGGTCATCCTGTCCGTAAGCGCCTACATAAGACCGGTCAAAACCAATATCCTTTGCCTTATATGCCGGAACCATTTCAATTTCCGCTGTCATAAAATCTTTTTCCGTAATACCGTACTTGTCATTTAAAAGTTTAAGGACAGCCAGCTTAATGCCTTCCTTTGCTTCCTTGTCTTCAATAGGCATACCGCCGACCAAAACGTTCAGTTCTTCACCTTTTACCGCTTCAGAAGCCTTCCGGGCAAGCTGCTCCTGGCTTAAATGAACTAAAAGCTCGCTGATCATAAATACAGGATCATTTTCATCCTCGCCTACATTGACACGGATCTTTTCTCCATCACTATTATACATAATGCCATGAAGGGCTAAAGGCATGGTGGACCACTGATATTTTTTAATGCCGCCGTAATAATGGGTCTTCATCAGGGCCAGACCTCCATCCTCATATAACGGAGTCGGTTTTAGATCAATATGGGGAGAATCAATATGGGCGCCAAGGATGTTCATACCGTCAGTAACCGGCTCAGTGCCGATCACTGCGGCTACAAGACCTTTATTGCGGATGCTGCGGTAAACCCGATCTCCGGGAGCAAACTGCTCCTTACTCTCAGCATTGACAAAACCGTTTTTCTCCAAGCGGGCGATGCACGCTTCCACACACTCTCTTTCCGTTTTACCATCATCAAGAAAGCTCTTATACTTATCAGCAAAAGCAAAGATCTTCTCCTTCTGCTTTTCGTTATAGCTGTTCCAAGCGCTTTCCCGCTTATAGGTCAGCTTTTTTTCCAATTCCTGTACTTCTTTGTTCTTCATGGTTTTCTTCCTCTCGTTGTCATTTAATATTTTTAGGGCAATGCCCAAAAGAGCCTGGAATATAAAAAATTCCCGGCTGATCTATGTCCTAAGCCTGAGACAAGTCCCCGGCCTATTGACCTATGTTGTGACTTTCATCCGGTCCGCCGGATCCGGTCTGTTTTTCTTCATCCTGAGTTTCCCGGGATTTTTCTTCTCCTTTTTCCTCCCGGGATGATGCCTTTTCCTTTAACGGCGCTCCGCATTTAGGGCAAAATTCATACGCTTTGGAGACATCCCGTCCGCAGGATGGACAGGTGACCACACCTTTTTGCTTTCTTAAATCTTCCTGGATCTGGGAAACAGAGGCCCTGAGCTGCGCAAGCTGCTCTACGATCCGGCTTTCCTCTGTGCCTTTTTCTCCCTGAGCCGTCAGGCGCTTTTCATAAAGCCGGCCCAAAGCAATATAGCAGTCCCGCATATCGCTTTCCAGGGACGATTTTTTCATCTTCAGCTTTTGAGTTTCAATCGCCACAGATGACTTTTTAGCTACATTTTCAGTAAAGTCTGTAACATTTTTCTTCAGATCATCAAATACTGACATATGCTCTCCTCCTATCTTATGTAATGAATATTTCAAAGGCACCATATACATCCAAAGTCCCGTAGCCCCAAATCCGGCTGGGATAAAAAAGATCTGCCGATCTTTGAGCCCCCCGGATCAAATACTGGCGAACCTGGGTCGTTGACATGGAATAATCTCCCTGCCGGTAGATCCCCCACTGAAGGAGCAGGGCTGCCGCTCCGCATACATGGGCTGCTGCCACACTGGTGCCGCTCATAGTCGTATACCGGCCATTTAATCCCGGGCCAAAAACATTGACTCCCGGTCCGCAAAGCTGGGGAACCACTGTACCCTCCGGGGTAAATCCTCTTCCGGAATACAGGTAGATGCTGTTATTATAGTGATTATAAGCACCAACACCAATGATCTGGGCTCCGTCTCCCGGACCGGTAACCGTATTGTCCGGCTGCGGCGCAAGAAACTGTGTATCTTCCGTAATAAAGCCGTGGATCGGCAGCCACATATGAAAATTCCTGAAAAGGAGATTTTCCCCGTAGACCCGGATCTTCCAGATTCCCGGCACCGGATCTTCAAATCGCATAAAAATCACCTGACCGCCGGAGGCCGACTCTACGATCCTGTGATTTACAAAAATCCGTGTCGGCTCCAGCAAAAAAGAGATCCTTTGCACCTGACCGGTCTCCGGCACAAGCCGTGCCACTGTCTCGCCGCCGGGGGAAACAAAACCCACAGAAAAAATATCCGGCGGCTTTCCCCACAGCTCTGCAATAAAACCCTTTTCTTCCGGCCCTACCCGAAGCTCTGCTTCCGCATAATCCTCAGACGCCTCCAGGCGCCCCAGATAGTGGCAGCCCCGGTTAGACTCATTTCCCCCGGCACATGCAATGCTCACACCGGCCAGAGTCCCCGTCATGTTCAGGTAGCCTGCCAGGTAGGAATTTCCGTTATGATCCCCGGAATTTGTTCCCAGGCCGATGCATATGGACACCGGTTTTTTCAAAAGCTGCGACAGGCGAAATAGGAAGGCAACTCCGGCCATAATATCATTTTCCTGAAATGCAGGCACGCCGTCCCGGATATTATAATAGCGCCGCAAATAATCCTTGGCAGGTTTTAGCTTAACTACAGCAATATCTCCCCCTGGCGCGGCCCCTGTAAAATCGTTGGCCGCATCAGGGGTGCCGGCAGCGATTCCCGCAAGGAAAGTCCCATGACCAATGGTATCCCGGGAGGGAACCTGCAAAAAGGGTTCCTCTGAATTTAACGCCCGGTCAATGTCTCCACTGGTGTACACTGTACCGTAATCCACCTGGGGAGCTGCGTTTTCTTTCCCGACAGCTTCAATGCCCTGATCCCAAAGCCTGACGATTCTTGTAGAGCCGTCGGACCGGCGAAAAGCCGGGTGGGTAAAGTCAATGCCTGTATCAATGATCCCTATAATAATATCCTGACCTGTAAGATTTAAATATGGCTGCCGCTGAAGACGTATAATCCCAGAACTTTCCATAGACGATGAATCCATAAGCCCGTACAGCTTAGGAATAGCGCTGTAAGTCAGCAGATTTACCGCCATTTCCATGGAAGTTACAGGAAGATGGAACGCCCCGTACCGCTCATTAAAGATCTGCACACAGTCTGTCTGATAGATCTCATAAATAAAGGCTTCATTTCCTCCATACTCAACAATATAATCCGCGTAATCTTGTGAAACGATAGTATCCGTACACGCAGACATTGTCCTGGCCTCCCGGTGAAACTCTTTCATTAAATTAGTATATTCACCAAATAAAAGTTAATACCGTTATTTTTGTTCAATAGCTCCTACGCCCCGCATCTGGATCACCGGTCCGCCGGTATGTTCAATATAATCTCTTGTAATCGTTACCGAGCCAATATTATCATCTTTGGGGATTTCATACATAATATCCAGCATAAAATCCTCAATGATCGACCGGAGAGCTCTCGCGCCGGTCTTTTTCTGGATCGCTTTTTCGGCAATAGCTTCAATAGCCCCGTCATCAAAGCGCAGATCCACCTCGTCTAATGCCAGAAGCTTTTGGTACTGTTTTAAAATAGCATTTTTCGGCTCCTTCAGGATCTTGACAAGCATGTCTTTATCCAATCCCTGAAGGGTAAATATAATCGGCAGACGTCCGATAAATTCCGGAATCATGCCAAATTCCCTCAAGTCATCTACAGTGACCTGATCCATAAGATTTTCCACATGGTCATACTTATCACTTAAGTCAGCGCCAAAGCCCATAGAGCTTTTCTTATTGAGCCGCTCCTTAATAATATTCTCCAGGTCCGGAAATGCGCCGCCGCAAATAAATAATATATTTCTTGTGTTTACAGTCACTAACGGCACCATGGCATTTTTACTGCTGGCTCCTACAGGAACCTCCACATCACTGCCCTCTAAAAGTTTCAGCAGACCCTGCT
Organism: Candidatus Scybalocola faecavium; assembly: GCA_018713145.1. Classification (GTDB taxonomy): domain Bacteria; phylum Bacillota; class Clostridia; order Lachnospirales; family Lachnospiraceae; genus Catenibacillus; species Catenibacillus faecavium. The sequence continues at coordinate 57,816 of DVFP01000033.1, read as the reverse complement.
GTACCGATTCTCCGCTTACATCCCGGCTTGTAGTATTTTTCTTTTTAGCGATCTTATCGATCTCGTCAATAAATATGATCCCCTGCTCTGCTTTTTCCACATCATTGTCCGCTGCTGCCAAAAGCTTGGACACAACGCTTTCAATATCATCACCGATATATCCGGCTTCTGTCAAAGATGTGGCATCAGTGATAGCCAAAGGCACGTTAAGGAGCTTGGCCAGTGTGCGGACAAGATAAGTCTTGCCGCTTCCTGTCGGCCCGATCATAAGCATATTGGACTTTTCGATCTCAATGTCATCCATCGTGTTGGTGGCCACCCGTTTATAGTGATTATAAACGGCCACAGACATAACCTTTTTCGCCCGTTCCTGGCCGATAACATAATCATCCAGCTGGGCCTTGATCTTATGGGGAGCCGGTATGTTTTTCAGATCGATCATAGGCTTTTGCTCCTCTTTCGGCTTGCGCTTTTTGATCTTCTGGGACTTTGGCACCGGATCCTCCATCATCTGCCCCATTCCGGGCATGTTAAACAAATCCTGGAAATTGATCTGGTTCATCATATCTGAATAATTAAAATGGCTGTTATTCATAGCATCCAGACTTTTCTGCATACAGTCTGAGCAAATGCAGATACTGTTGTTCATGGGAAGATGGATCATCTTTCCCGCTTTGCTTTCCGGACGCCGGCATATATAGCAAATATCTTCATACTGTTTTTTGTCTGAAGACTGATCTTTATTTTTATCTGAGGACTGATCAAGCACCTCATCTTTTTTTATGTCATCACTCATTGTATTTTCCTCCTGTGTCTGATCTGGTCACATCCTGAAACCGTCTCAACGGGTTATCTACTATTATAGTCGATTGTGAATTTACAGTCAACAACCCCTGTGCATGTAATCCGCTGGGAGCGCGGTATCCTTATCCCGGTTTTTAAGTCAGATCCCGGTGTCAAAAAGAAGCAGCGCGGGAAACCGGTAAGATTTTCCGCGCTGCTTTTTCAGTTATTTCTATTTTCAGGCTTAAACACCTATCGGCTTACTGCTGAGTCGTTCCTGTTCCGGAATTTTCATTCGTTTCTGCTACAGAGCCAAGAAGTGTTGTTAATGTAAGCTCTTCTGTATACTGTCCCTGATCATTTGGAACCTGAACGGTAATCGTCGCTTCGTCCCCGGGGCTGCATGCTTTAATTGCTTCCTGAAGCTGTTCAATGGTCGTAACCGTTTCTCCGTTAAAGGCTGTAATAATATATCCGGGCTGGATTCCTGCACGCTGTGCTGCAGAATTGTCAATCACACTGCTTACATAAACCCCGGCCGGCCATCCGTAAGTCTGGGTATAGGTATCGCTGATGGTTCCGCCGTAAATTCCAAGGCTTGCTGTGTTTTCATCCGTCTTTACTTTGCCGCTGAGAATGTTATTGATCGTTTCCAGAGCGCTGTTGATCGGGATCGCATAGCCCATGCCCTCTACTGTCTCACCGTAAAGTTTTGCGCTGTTAATACCAATGACCTCACCCTTTGTATTTAAAAGAGCACCGCCGCTGTTGCCTTCGTTAATGGCGGCATCGGTCTGGATCATGGTTTTTGTTCCATCAGTCATTTGAACTTCCCTGTCTACGGCACTGATCGTACCGGTAGTCACAGACTGTCCATAGCCTAATGCGTTGCCGATGGCAATGGCGCCTTCCCCTACCTGAAGGGCATCCGAATCTCCCAATACGGCAATCTTTACTGTATTTAATGTATCTTCACTTAACTGGCTCATATCCACAGTCAGCACAGCAATATCCGCGTCAGAATCATATCCCCGGATCTGAGCAGATGCAGAAGAACCATCAGAGAAGGTAACATTGACCTCTGTGGAATTTTCGATCACATGGTAATTTGTAACAATATACATCGTGCCGTTATCTTCACTGAAAATGATTCCCGATCCAGCGCCTGCGCCTTCCTGGGAATAGGTCCGTCCGAAGAAATCCTTCTGTGTGGTCTGAATCAGTGTATTTACTGCAACAATGGAGTTTTCCGCTTCGCTGACAATATCAGAAACATCTGTCCCTTCCATGGTTTCCACATTTGTGGAAGATGTCTTTACGACATCAATGGAAAAATCCCCGTCTGAGGCTGCCTGAGATCCGGCGCTGCTGCCGCCTGTGGCCATATTGCCTAAAGTATTGACACCCCACATCGTTCCGCCGGCAACCAGGCCGAACACAAGGCCAAAGCATATGACTTTAGCCAGCTGACGCCCGGTGCTGCCTTTTTTATTTTTCTGGCGGCGTCTCTGCTTACGATTAGGAGTATAGGGAGTATTTTGCTCATAATAGCTGTAGCCGCTTCCGTAACTGCTCTCGCTGCCGCTGTAAGTGCCGTTTCCTGCATCATAATGATTTGCGGAACCATAGCTGCCGCTGTTATAGTAATTTCCCTGGGTACTCTGGCTGTTATTATAAGTACCATTATTATAAGTATTATAGCCGGTGCCATTTTCTTTGGACTGGTAATTTTCAAATTTCATACGGTAAATACCATTTTGAGGAAATGTATCCTCACTGTCCTGAGACGGATCCACCTGATTGTTTTGAACTGTATCTTGACCTGGAGCTGTATGGTCATAAGAACTGCCGTCGCTGCCGGTATTATGATTCATTCCGCTGCCGGATAAATTCTTTTCATCATCATATTCGTTATACATACTGATCACCTTTCTTTATTCGATAACTTAAAAATCATGTCTGATCTTTAAGGCGTTATCCTCTTTACGTCTATTATATTATCAGTCAATTGTGTTTTTGTTGTGAATATGATGTAAAAAAAATTGAACGAAGGCTATTGTTTTTTGGCTTTATAAAGCTTTTTCAGGATTTCTCTTGCCCGATGGGTCCTCTGCCGCACAAGGGCCGCATCAATATTCAACAGTTGGGAGATTTCCGGCACTGTGCGGTTATATACGACACGCATAATCAAAACCTCCGAATACTGAGGCGGAAGCATACGGATCTCATCCAGCATTTCCTTACAAGTCACTGCGTCATAAATGTAGCTGTCATCTTCAATACCCAGAAATTTTTCTTCATCCTCCTCTTCTTCCGCCAGCCTGTACTTTTTATTATCTCTTTGCAAATTATATACCGTCCGTTTTAAAGAGGTACACAAATAACTTTTCGTCGCCTTGCTTTCTATATCTCTGGTCAGCTTATCTCTGTTCCGAAAAACCGATGTAAATACGATCTGCACCGCATCCTCAGCTCTGTGGTAATCATGAAGCATACTGTAAGCCTGACGCCGAAGCTGATCTGCATAGGTCAAATATAATTGTGACACGAACTGTCCATCGGTTATACATTTTCCATTTGTACCATCTGACGAAAATCTGTACGCCCTGTCCATATTCTACCTCCATCAGAAAATCCTCTGTTTATAGTGTTCACGTATATAACACGGTGCAAAGACAAAATGTGACAGGTTTCGCCAAAATATTTTTACAAATGTAAAGTATTTAGTTCTGTATTTGTATTAGGTGATAATATAAAAGCCGTACCGGAAAAGTCCGGTACGGCTGTTGGACAGGGTACACAATTATTCAGTTTACGGTAATTACCATGGTCTGTACATTGCAGCAAGCATTGTTGACAAAATAAGTACGCACACAAAGATAAAAATCACTGCAATAATAACAGTTACCACTTTTAACGCAGCCTGAGCAATAACATAAGGCCACACCGCCGACTTTTTATTTTCAGACAGACGGCTGATACCGCAGTACAGCAGGATCATGGTAGCTATAGATGCCACAGAGGACACTACAAACGCGATTATGGATGTGACAAATGTAAATGAACAGATAAAATCAAATACTGTTGCCAATATCGTCGGAATGTAAGCCACCATGGTTACATTACATGCACTCCAGTAAGAGATCTTCTTTCCTAAAATAATCATCAAAAGCCATACCATCAATGAGGTAAGGAACATAATGGCAGCATAGAAAAGAAGTCCGGCAATAAAAGAAATGATCGCTGACTGGATCGATGCTCTTTCAAAAATCTCTTCCAAAAAGCCCAGGTCTCCAATATCTCCAAACACGCTTAATAAACTTCCTACGGAAAATGCTATGGCAAGGGCTCCAAAAAATGCATAAATCGCCATATAGATGGCCCAGACCGGAGACTTTGAACTTCCCGCTTTTTCAAATACAGCCGAAGGATCCTTCTGGAAGATCCCTAAAAACCACTGGAGGATATTATTTCCCAATTCACTTGGCTGACGGGGAGGCATCTGGCCATAATAAGGCTGTCCCTGAGGGCCTCCGTAATAAGGACCATTTTGACCCATATGAGGGCTCTGACCCATTTGAGGGCCTGTCTGGCCCATTTGCGGACCTCCCTGGCCCTGGTTATATCCCATCTGAGGGCCTGTCTGACCCACTTGCGGTCCCTGAGAAGGGCCACCCTGGGGATTGTATCCATTCTGACCGGCATTGTATCCGTTTGGTCCGGGGCCATATCCCATCTGAGAGCCCTGACCATAAGCACCGCTGCCATTGCCATATCCGGGCGCTGTATTGTTATTATAATAAGGCTGCTGTCCGCCGGCGGGAACGCCATTTTGCGGCATACCATAATAAGGCTGTCCCTGGGGAGCGCCGGCTGCCATCTGACCCTGGCCCATTCCCTGGGCAGGATTTTCCTGGGGATTACCGGGAACCGGACCCGCATCTCCTGCATTTGCGGCAGCATATCCGCCCGGATTCATCTGAGAATTTACCGGACCTTCCGTTACTTCGCTACTTTCACTGCCTGCTGCAGGCCCAGCCTGTACAGGCCGCTTGTTCTGGGGCAGCACATACCCACAGTTGGGACACACCCCAGCTTCATTCAGCGGTGTTCCGCATTTTGCACAAAAAGCCATTTTTCATACTTCCTTTCATGTTTTCTACTGTGTCCAGACACAGCATCCAGATCCCTTTAGCAGGGTTTCTGCTTTTTGCCGTACATACATATTCCTATAGGAACATGGCACGTACCCTCTGTATTATTATTTTAAAACGGTAACATATTAATGTCAAGATGCCAGGATTACCGTTTTCTAAAAATGATCAGCTTACTGAAAACATAATTAAAGATCATCACAAAAATATTGGCAAGGATCTTCGCAGCCAGTCCCGGAAAATGGGCCACAGAGACACATAAAAACATAATCACCATATCTCCGGCCATGGACATGATACGGCCGCTGACAAACAGGAAAAACTCATGGAGGATTGCCCTTTTTCCCCGCTTTTTACTTTTAAATACCCATTTACGATTGGTCACATAAGCGAACAGCACAGACAGGGCCCATGCAATAAAGTTGGACACCAGATAAAAGATTCCCAAAATGTCTGCACACAGCCCATACACTACAATATTTACAAGGGTCGTCAGCCCGCCGCAGATCACATATAAGACCAATTCTTCATATTTTTTGTAAAGAGCCCGTATTTTATCGATCATAATTCCTCTTTTCCGCCTTCCCGGCATCCTCCAAATTTGTATCTGCCACAAGGAAATGGGGCCGATGCTTTACCTCATAGTATATGCGTCCGATATATTCTCCCAGGACGCCCACTGAAATCAGCTGAACGCCGCCGATAATCAGTATGGCGCAAATGGTCGTAAAGTATCCGGGAACATCTATGCCGTGAAGCAGGATCTGGACCAAAGTGATCAATATATAAATAAAACTGATAAACACCAGAATCCCGCCCATAACAAAGCATATGCGCAAAGGCTTATTGTTAAATGAGATCAGGCCGTCAATACCATAGGACAAAAGACGCTTAAAAGACCATTTTGTCTCCCCGGCAGCCCGCTGTACATTTTCATATTCAATAATCTTTTCCTTAAAGCCGATCCATGAAAAAAGGCCTTTAGAAAAGCGATTGTATTCCTGCATAGCTAAAAGCCCGTTTACCGCCTTGCGGCTCAACAGACGAAAATCTCCCACCCCATCCATCATTTTTACATCTACGATATGATTTACCAGACGGTAATAAAGGTGAGCCATAAATGCTGACCTTTTTTTATCTCCCTTACGGTTCCGCCTTGCGATCACCTGATCGTATCCCTGTCCATACCAGTAAAGCATTTCAGGGATCATCTCCGGGGGATGCTGAAGATCTGCGTCCATAATCACCACACAGTCTCCTGAAGCGTAGGTCAGTCCTGCAAGCATGGCAGCCTCCTTGCCAAAATTCCGGCTAAAGGAAATATAGCGCACATGGCCATCCTTTTGGGCTGCTTTCTTTAATTTATCAAGAGTATCATCCCTGCTCCCGTCATCAATAAAGATCAGTTCATAGCTGTAATCGCTGCCATGGCCGCATCCTTCCATAACCTGTGCCAGCCTTTCCAGTGTAGCCTCAATTACAGCACTTTCGTTAAAACACGGAACAATCACCGATACCAGCATAGTTTCAGCTTCCTCCTTTTAGACCCGGTTTTAGCTGTTAAATGTAGCATCTACCAGCTTAAAGGCAGATTCAATCACTTTATCCATGTCATAGTATTTATACTCTGCCAGACGACCGCCAAAAACCACTTTTTCTTCCTGATCGGCCAAAGCATGATATTTTTCAAACATTTCCTGATTCTTCTTATCATTTACCGGATAGTAGGGTTCCATGCCTTCTTCCCAGGTTACAGGATATTCCCGGGTAATAACGGTTTTAGGGGAAGTCCCGTACTCAAAATGCTTATGCTCGATCACCCGGGTATATGGGGTTTCCCGGTCTGTATAATTCACCACAGCTACGCCCTGGTAATTATCTGTATCAAGAAGCTCGGATTCAAATCTTAAGCTGCGGTATTCCAGATGGCCATACCGGTAATCGTAAAAGGAATCCAGGGTTCCTGTGTAAAGGAGCTTGTCTCCCATAGCCATATATTTTTCCCGGTTCTCATTAAAGTCTGTATTTAAAATCACATCACAGCCTTCAAAAAGCGCGTCAATGATCTTATTATATCCCCCGATCGGGATCCCCTGGAACAGGTCATTAAAATAATTATTGTCATAAGTATAGCGCACCGGCAGCCGTTTAATGATAAATGCCGGAAGCTCACGGCAGCTTCTTCCCCACTGTTTTTCTGTATAGCCTTTAATAAGTTTTTCGTAAATGTCCCGGCCCACAAGGCTGATCGCCTGTTCCTCCAGGTTTTCCGGCTCATGGGTAATCTGTCCCCGCTGCTCTTCAATAATAGCCTTTGCCTGATCCGGTGTGCTGATGCCCCACATTTTACTGAATGTATTCATATTAAAAGGCATATTATAGATTTCACCATGGTAATTGGCAATCGGAGAATTGGTATAGCGGTTAAACTCTACAAGACTGTTGACAAAGCTCCATACCCTCCGGCTGCTTGTATGAAAAATATGGGCCCCATATTTATGCACATGGATTCCCTCCACATCTTCGCAGTAAATATTACCGCCCATATGGCTGCGCTTTTCAATGACCAGACAGGTTTTTCCAGCCTTTTTTGCATGCCAGGCAAATACGCCGGCAAAAAGTCCGCTTCCAACGATCACATAATCATAATGTTTCATATGAACCTCCATAGAAAATAAGGGGCGGTGAAATTGGAAGCATTTTACGCTATTTTCACAGCCCCTCGCATATAATCATAAATTTTTTAAACTTTACGAAATATCCAGCCTGTACACACACACTCCGTTTTCTTCGGATGAAACATGTGCATCCGGATACATTCCAAGCCTTTGTGCCAGCTTTAAGGATGCCTTATTCTCTTGATGGATCCGTGCCGCCGCACAGGTAAATTCCGTTTCCTGACGGATATATGCCACGACCCCTTCCATCGCCTCCAGGGCAAAGCCCTGACGGCAATAATCTTTATGGATCATATATCCCAGTTCCAGAAGCCAGTCATCTCCTATTTCTGACGGCCATGCGCCGCATCGTCCGATCAGCCGTCCGGAAGATCTTAAACATACGGCCCAAAGACCTGTGCCGTAAAAGCCATACATAAAATGAATATAGCTTTGAAGCTTTTGCGCCTCTTCCTTCCGGTCACAGCTTAAGGGTTCAACCCCTTTTACCGGCCCCCAGGAGCTGTGGATCTCATACAGCCCATCCAGATCACCTATCTCAAGCTGACGGATCACCAGTCTTTGGGTAACTGTAATGACCCTGGAATCCTTACCGCTCATTTGGAAAATAAAGTCTGTTGAGAGCACTGAAAATGGCTCTGATGGACGAACGGGTAATGTTGGAGCTGATGCCTACGCCAAATGCGGATTCCCCGGTTTTTGCATCCACCAGCTGAATATAGCTGGCTGCCTGGGAATCAGAACCTTTGGTCAGAGCATGTTCCGTATACATGGTCAGGCGGGTATTGTAACCGGCCTGCTGGCACAGTCCGTGCTTTACTGCATCGATCGGTCCGTTTCCATAGCCTTCAATAACTTTCTCCACACCATGATCCGTATATGTAAGGATCACCTTTGTATCATATTCATCGTGCTGCTCACTAATATCCTCGATCTTAACCTTTCTGAAATGAAGAGGCTCTTTAGCCGCAATGTACATTTCACGGAAAATAGCCATGATCTGTTCCGGCGCCACCTCGCCCTGCTTTTCAGAAACTGCCTGGACCTGATCCGCCAGTTCTTTATGCATCTCCTTAGGCAGCTTGAATCCAAAATACTGATCCATAATGAAAGCAACGCCGCCCTTGCCGGACTGGCTGTTAATACGGACGATCGGCTCATATTTTCTTCCCACATCTGCCGGATCAATAGGCAGATACGGAACCTCCCATGTATCCGGATGGCGTTCATTCATAGCCTTGATGCCCTTATTAATAGCATCCTGATGAGAGCCGGAAAATGCGGTAAATACCAGCTTTCCTGCATAAGGATGACGTTCCGGTACTTTCATCTTGCAGCAGCGCTCATACACATCGATGATCTCGTTTACGTTTTCCAAGTTCAATTCCGGATTAATCCCCTGGGAGAACATATTATAAGCAATATTAAGAATATCCACATTACCGGTACGTTCACCGTTTCCGAACAAAGTACCTTCCACCCGGTCTGCTCCGGCAAGAAGTGCCAGTTCTGTAGCAGCCACGGCACAGCCACGGTCATTGTGAGGATGTACGCTTAAGATAATGCTTTCGCGATTGGAAAAATGTCGATTCATCCACTCGATCTGATCCGCATATACATTCGGCGTAGTCATCTCCACTGTCGAAGGCAGATTGATGATGATCGGATTTTCCTTTGCAGGCTTCCACTCATCCATAACGGCTTCGCAAACCTCTAAGGCATAATCTAACTCTGTGCCTGTAAAACTTTCCGGAGAATATTCCAGCCAGAGATTTCCTTTAAAGTTTTTAGCATGGCTCTTTACCATACGTGTGCCATCGATCGCAATCTGCTTAACCTCTTCCCGGTTCATATTAAATACTACATCTCTCTGAAGGGTAGATGTAGAATTATAAATATGGACGATCACATTCTTTACGCCTTCAATGGCCTCAAATGTTTTATCGATCAAATGGGAACGGCACTGAGACAATACCTGGATGCGCACATCATCCGGGATCATGTTCCGCTCTACTAATGTGCGTAAGAAATCATACTCAATCTGAGAAGCTGAAGGAAATCCCACTTCAATTTCTTTAAATCCAAGCTGTACCAACAGATTGAAAAACTCGATCTTTTCTTCAACCACCATAGGCTCTACCAAAGCCTGGTTTCCATCTCTTAAGTCAACGCTGCACCAGATCGGCGCTTTTTCAATTTGACGGTTAGGCCACTGACGGTCCGGCAGATCAACTACAGGTACTCTTTTATATTTTTTATAATTTAACATTTCTTTTTTCCTCCTGAATATAAAAATTATCGGCTGCGGGGATGATCCCCCAAGCTCTGCAAATCCCTGGATCATTCTGAAAAATAATTTTTACTCTATCCCCTTTACAGGGAGTCGGAGGACCACACTGTACTTATCCAGTATAAATAATGTCGGTCGTCGGACTATAATATTAGCCCCATCCTTCATCATCCCTTTTTTATAAAATTCATGACAGTCAAGTCATTTCTATAATACTTTAACAAATAAAAATCCCTATGTCAAGAACTGCATGGCAGAAGGTCCCGCCATGCAGTTCTCGCAAATCTGCCCTATATGGCAGAAGTATTATAATACTGTATTTTCAGATACTTACTCAGTAAGCCCTGTACTGATGAGCTGACTGATCTTTTCCATAGCTGCAGCTTCATCCGGACCGTCACAGATCAGTTGGATATGGTCGCCGCACTTAACGCCTGCACCCAGAACGCTTAACACACTTTTCGCATTTGCTGTTGTGTTTCCAATCTGAAATGTGATCTGAGATTTAAATTTCATCGCTTCCTTACATAGGATGCCTGCCGGACGAAGATGCAGTCCGGAGGGATTGTGTACTGTGACTTTTTCCTGTAACATGCTGACTACCCCCAAGCTCTCTTAAAATTTAAAATCCAGGCCTTGTGAAGATCCACAAGGCCCATATTGTGGATAATTATGGCTCTTTAGGTTTCGTCCGAAGAGGACGGAACCTCCTCGACAATAATGGCAATTTCCTGTCCCGGAGCCAGTTGGATATTATCCGGCAATACAGCCGAAACTGTTGCCGAATACTCGCCAGGCTCATCGCAGTTGGATACATCCAGCGAAAACTGAATGGACCCTGAATCATTGCTCCGGGCATCATCCAGGTCTGCTTCCGTGCCTGTGACAGTAATGGAAACAGAATCATCTCCGGATGCCAGACTGTAGGTAAAATCCGGGTTACTGCCGATAAGCTGTATATTTTCAAAGGAAACCGGCCAGGAAGCCGATACTTTTTCCTCCACTGTGATCTGATAGGTAATGCCGTTTTCCCGAAGATCTGGATCCACCAGTCTCAGGTTATCTCCCAGATAGTCTCCGATAGGAAATACACCTTCTGTAGTTTCCGTCAGATTCGACTCTCCAGGCACGGAAAATACCACATATCCGCGGCTGACCGCTTCGCTTTGGTCAAGATCCTCATCTGCACCGGTCACAACAATCTGCTGAGGACTGTAAGCGGTCTTTGTGATGGCATAACCGCTGGCCGCTGTAACACCGCTAAAGTCAAGACGGACGTCCAGAGTTTCTGTCCGCCAGATCTGAACAGTAACCCGAATGGGATCATCCAGCTCAATGTGGACAGTATCTGCAGTGATCTCATCGCCGTTTTTATCGTATAAAACAGGCTGGACATTTTCCGTAAAATCTGAGCTCCTGCCGTTCACATTTATAGGAACCACAAGACGATCAGCATTTTCCAAAATCTTTTTCGGACCGGTAATGGTTACCAGACTGGGATCGCAGGTCGTATTTCCAACGGCATACCCATCCGCAGCGCTTCCCGAGGTGCTTACTGTCACATCTTTCTGGATACTTGTCAGCTCATCCACTTCAATCTGGAGCGTATTGCTCTGAGGAAGGATCTCTACGCTGCTGTCCACATAGGCTTTAGGCGTAATCTCCACCGGGACCGCATTAACAATAGACAGTTTGGATAGATCCGCATATACATTAAAATCCGAAGCTGTCAGCCTGCTGATCACTGATGTTTTACCGCTGATAGTAAAGCGGGCGGTATCTCCGCTTACCACAGAATATGTATAGTTTTCATCCTGCTGGGACAGGACTTCTTCGTTCCGGATCTCTACCGTCTGTGTCAGCGTCTTTGTGGTCATAGGGTCTGCGATACTTTGAATCACCAGCCAGATCACTATGGCCAGTCCAAGGGCTGCCAGCTTTAATCCCAGATTATTGGTCAGCTTTTTTTTCATTTTTCAAAATACCTTTCAATTTTCTGAATCTACTGTTTGCGCCGTCTGTCTTTTTCTTTTCCTGGAGTTCCCGCCTCAGCTCATTGACTGTTAAATGGCTGTGGAGAACGCCGTCACGGGCCACGGACACAAATCCGGTCTCTTCTGAAACAATAATCGTAATACAGTCAGAAATCTCACTGATGCCCACACCGGCTCTGTGGCGGGTGCCCAGCGCCTTGCTCAGCTTTTCATTTTCAGACAAAGGCAGGTAGCAGGTGGCAGCTACAATACGGTTGTTCCGGATAAATACCGCCCCGTCATGAAGGGGGGTGTTATGCTCAAAAATATTAATGAGCAGCTGGCTGGAAACCTGGGCATCCAAAGGGATCCCTGTACGCTCGTATTCACTTAACACAACCTGACGTTCCACGACGATCAATGCGCCGGTTTTTACCTTAGCCATATCAAAAACCGCTTTTATGATCTCCTCATGGCATTTTTCCGTTTCCCTTGGAAGCCGGTCAGATGAGCCTGAAGAGCTGAACAAAGAACCTACGATACGCTTCCGTCCAAGCTGCTCCAGAGCTCTCCTCAGTTCTGGCTGGAAAAGGATAAAAATAGCAATGACCACTACGTTAAAGGTTCTGGCAAATATCCACAGGATCGTTGTCAGATTCAAAAGATATGCCAAAACAGCAAAACCAATGACCACGATGATTCCTTTAAATAATGTCCATGCCCTTGTATTTTTGATCCATTTAAATACCTGATAGATCAAAAATGCCAGGATCAGGATCTCAATCACATTTGTTATGCGAAAGCTTCCCCACGACGGCACAGACAGCCATGAAAAAATATGCCTGAAATAACCTATGATCGTATCCACGTCAGTCTCACCTGCCTTAATTTAAATCATTCATAACCGTCCATAAAGGATTTCGGATCAGTCGTCTGAACTGTAATCCTCCATGGAATCATCATATCCATCATCATCAAAGTCAAAATCAAAATTTCTGCTCAAAGCCCGGGTACGCTCTGAAGGTTTTGCCCGGTTCCTTAAAATCTCTGTTTCCCCATTTTCCGTTTTAGCTAATGGTGACTTTTGCGCCTGGCTTGAGGCAGCTTTTTGCGGCTGGGCTTTCTTTACCGGTGTTTCTGCCTTTTTAGCTGTCACAGGCTTTTGAACAGCGCGGCGTTTTTGAGTTTCACCGGATGCACTGCTGCGCTTTGCCCCAGATTCCGGCTTGGGAGCTGTCCTTTCAGGAATCTTTATCTCAGGAATAATAATATCAGAGGCATTGATCTTTGTATCTCCGGAAACGCCCTTAGGAGCCTCCCCAAAAAGATCATCCAGTTCAGAGGCCTTTGTATCTTTAACCTGGACAGACGGACCCTCATTGCTGAAATCCTCGTCAAATACACTTTCCTCATCTTCATCGCTGCCTGAAAATGCGCTTTTTAAGCTTTCCTTTATGGAAAAACCTTTTCCATGTTCCTTCACCGGCGCTGCTGCCGTGCCATCTCCTAATTTAGGAATTGCGCGAACATAATAAACATAATCGTCATCTTCAAACTGGACGAACTCTTTATGGGCATAATCCACAGTACAGTTCATAAACTGGACCACTGCAGTAAAAAGTGCGGAAATAATACTTCCAAGGATCACTCCGCCTGCTGAAACACTAACGCCCATCATGCTGCCGCCGATCAAAAGGCCCAGGATAGACACCAGCATACCTGCACCAATACCTGCATACCAGGCATAGTCAAAAGGAAACCGGCTGATCACATAGGTCAAGACAATAACCATGGCAAATACAACGGCATACAAAACCATTTCCCGGTTTGCCAATACATTATCAATCACCTGCTGATAGGCCGCTACAATAGCTTCAATATTCGTCCCCACATCTTCTACCAAAGGCGCAGCCTCCACAATATAGTGGACAATGCTTACAATGATAAAGCTGCACGCCACAGGCACAATAGTAAACGGGGTAAAAAACAATCCGGCGATCAGGGGAATGATAAAATGCAGATTTAAAGGCATGAGCACCGGGATAAGCATCATAAGGACACCATGATTCGGCGCAAACTTTAAATACAAAAAGTAAAATACCACAAACACAACAAATGCCAGCAGCATCATGACCAGCGACAGCCGGTACAAATGAAGCAGCGTGACAATTGCTACTAAAAGTACAAATACAGAGGATGGCACAATGCCGCTGATCAGCGACAATACCAGCCGTATCCCCATGTTGTTAAGGATCGGATAATATCCCAGATTACTGTTGACATAGCCGAACACAAAAAAAGCTACCAGGAATTTGAAAATAATACGAAAGTATGATTCATATCCCTTATATATCCGAATCGCCATGTCTCTGATTTCTAACACTTTAGCCATTATTTTCTTTACCTCCTGGCCTTCCCGTCATGGACTGTTCCATATCGTCATATTCTTCAATCAGGGTCAGGTTTTTATTATAGTGTTTCAGGCGTTTTTTCGCCCTGCTGTATTTATAAGGATAGTACAGCAGACAAATGATCACATAGACCACAAGAGAAAGGAAATAGGCAGTCAGCAACAGCCGAGCCAATGCCTGAAGATCGATGCGGAAGATCAACTGAAAAATATCCTCAGAAGTACACATCAGATAGATACAGCTGCATAAAAAAACGCTAATGGTTACGCCAATTAACGTTTTAAGCATATTAAAACGTACATAATCACTGCTGCAATACTGATTGATCTTCAGATCTTCTTTTCCTTCATGTTTCTCATAGATTGCAGTACGGGTCATAAGACGGATCTTTTCTTTATCTAACATCGCTTTACCTCTCAACTAAACAGAGCCGGCATCTGCCATGCCCCTATTAAGCCACGCCAGCTTTAGCCTCGCCTTCGCTATGGCTTGCGCCTTCGCTGCGGCTTACGCCTTCGCTGCGGCTTGCGCCGTATATCCTGCTTAAAATTCGTGTGCTGATACGCTTCGCGCATCGCACCCGATTTTTAAACAGGATGCATGGCTTAATTATAGCACATAATATATGCAATTTCAAAATTTTTTAGAAATTTCTGCTGCGGGATTTTCCGGCAGACAGGCGGTCAGGACTGATTTAGGACGTAGCAGATCTTTCCGCCTATAAGGGTCATTACCGCATGGACTTTCGGAATCTCTTCCGGAGGAATCGTAAATATATCCTGGGATAGGACCGCCAAATCCGCCAGATACCCTGGCGCGATCATTCCTTTTATGTTCTCTTCAAAGGACTGATAGGCGCCGCCCCGGGTGTACAGATACACTGCCTGATCCACAGTCAGCCGTTCTTGGGGATTCCATCCGCCTTCCGGCCATCCTTGTGCATCCTGCCGGGTCACCGCACAATAGATTCCCCACAAAGGATCGAGAGTTTCCACCGGGGAATCGGAACCGCCGCCCATAGGTATTCCAAATTCCGCCATGGTTTTCCACCGGTAAGAATCCATTTCATGGGCAGCTCCAAGTCTGGATCCTACCAAAGGCGCATCCGACGCGGTAAAGGCCGGCTGTATATCCGCCCCCATTCCCGCATCCGCAACCCGGCGAAGCAAAGCCTTGTCTGCGATCTGGCAATGAACGATCCGATGACGGAGATCCTTTTCCGGATAAAGTCTTTGAGCATACTCCACAGCAGTGACACACTGTTCAACGGCACCATCGCCAATGGCATGAAAAGCCATCTGCATCCCTTCCTTGTGTCCCAAAGCCACCACTTCATTTAACGCATCCTGGGTGTAGACAGCTACCCCTCGGTTTCCCGGATCATCTGCGTAATCCCGGCTCAAATAAGCGGTTCGAGCTCCCAGGGAGCCGTCTGTTAATATTTTTATATTTCCGATCTTAAAATATACATCGCCCCATCCGGTAGTCATTCCCCGCTTAAGAAACGCCTTTAGCTGAGGAACGCGCGGCTGCTGTACCTCCTCAAAGACACGGACTGTCATCTGATCTTTTTTCTTTAATGCATCATAAGTTTTCAAAACCGAATCCAGATCTGCGCTTTCAAGGTCATCCGTCTGCATTGATGTAACACCAAAACTGTTGGCCAGACTCATGGCCGCCCTGGCGCTTCTTTCCAGCATCTCAAGTTCCGGCACAGGTATAATGCGGCGGATATAATCTAAAGCCGCCTCTCTTAAAATCCCGTTTAAATGCCCCTGGGAATCCTTATCCAAAACGCCTCCGGTCACCTGAGTGTCATCTGTATACCCGGCCAGATCCAACACCGGCTGATTCACCGTCCCCACATGACCGCATACCCGGTCTAAAAACACAGGATGCTCTGTGGAAATAGCCTCAGCTACATGAATATCCGGCAGAGCCGGGTCATCAAAAAGATTGTTATCAAACCCGTAGCCGATCACCCACTGTCCCGGGGGAATATGGTTTTCCTCAATATAGGCCCTGCCCCGCCGGACAATCTCCTGACAGGAGGTCACGCCCCGCAGATCCAGATGGACCTGGCCCAGGCCGGTAGCCATAAGGTGACAATGGCTGTCATTAAATCCCGGGACCATGCACTGTCCCTTAAGATCTGTGATCACAGTCCCCTCACCGGCCATGGCCAGGATACTATCGTCATCCCCCACTGCCGCAATTCGGTCCCCGGACACAGCAACAGCAGAGGCCACCGTTCTCTGGTCATCCATTGTATGGACTTTTCCATTATAAAAAATATGCTGTATCATGGTTTTATCTCTCCTGTAAATTAAAATGCTGCCATACGCTTACGTCTAAAAGATTGACTTCTTTAGCATAAGTCGTATGGCAGCAGTCTGTCAACTATTATTTTTATGAATTATTTATTAAGATGGGTTCTCCGGCTCAGGCTTGCCTGGCCTGCGGATGGCCATCATCAGTCGCCTGTCTCCCATCAAGTTCAGACAGGCAAGCTCGATTCGCTTCGCTCATCTCGCTTAGGACGTTATCCAGATGCCTGATGATGGCCTACCTCCGGCTCAGGCTTGTCTGGCCTGCGGATGGCCATCATCAGTCGCCTGTCTGAACTTGGTGAATATTTTTAAATTGGAGGTTCCAGAGCCAGGAGGCGTTTAAGGTGAAGCCTTCGTAGCCCTTTTGCATAGTTACCTGGCGGTTTGGATATTCCAGGAAAATGTAAGGGATGTCCTCAGTGATAATATCCAGAGCCTGGAATAAATATTCGCTGCGCTGATCCGGGTCTGTTGTCTGGGACTGTAACGCGATCAGTTCATCCACCTGATCATTAACATACACTGCAGTATTTGATCCGCCTTCGCCAGTATTGGCACTGGAATAAAGAGGTTCAATATTTCCCGCAATATCCGGATAGTCGGATTCCCATCCGGCAATAATCATATCAAAATCCCGGTTGCCGTCAGCATCAAGAATATTTCCAAACTGATAAGCCGTATGCTCATCTGCGGAAACACGGACAATTTCCACATTAATATTTAATGCCTTTAAATCCTCCTGGATGGCCAAAGCCATAGAATAACGGATTGAAGCTTCTGTTGTCAATAAGGTGCAGTCAAATCCGTCCGGATAATCGGATGCTGCCAAATATTCCTTAGCCTGATCCAGGTCGTAAGTATAAGCCGGATGTTCCTGGGCATATTCATTCCAGGCATCTGTGCTGCTGGTAAACAAAGCCGGGCCGTTAGGCAGCAAAGTTGCTGTCTCACCGGTATCTTTTACGATATTTTCCTTAATATCTGCCACATCAATCGCAGAATAAATGGCCTTGCGCACATTTACATCATTAAAAGGCGCTCTCTGAGTATTAAAGGCAAGGAAGGTTACGCCCATAGTAGGGATACTCTGAACCTGGAGATTCTCATCATTTTCCAGAGTTTCAAGCATATCCGGCGGTGTAGATGCCGTAAAATCCACCTGACCGCTTTGAAGCGCTGTTACTCTTGTTGTATCCTCAGGGATCACATTAAATACAAGGCGGTCGATCTGAATATCGGCGCTGTCATCCCAGTAATTTTCATTTTTAGTCAGTACAATATTCTGACCGCTGGACCAGCTTTCAAATTTATATGGTCCGGTACCAAGGATGCCTCCCTCAGCAGTCCCGAAATTATCCGCATGTTCCTCATAATATGCCTTGCTGATAATATGTCCCGCCGTTGTGCCAAAAACATACTGCCATGTTGCTGACGGCTGAGAAAGCTTTACAGTCAGCTCCCAGTCTCCGGTCTGCTCGATACTTTCTACAGGGGAAAACATCCACTGAAGATAAGAACCTGTGTCCGGATTCATTGTACGCTCCAGAGAAAACATGACATCATCCATCGTCATAGGCGTTCCGTCAGAAAAGCAGACATCATCTCTGATAGTATACACATACGTTGTGTCATCTGTCTGACTCCAATCCGAAGCAAGCCAGGGCACCAGCTCATTGTTTTCATCAAAGGTCAAAAGTCCCTCTGTGATCTGGTTTATTACCGGGTTTGTAGTAAAATCATAGGCAAACGCCGGATCCAGGGCAACAATATCACTGTCTAAGGCCACAGTAAATGTGGAATCTCCCCCATTTTTGCCCTTTCCGCAGCCGGCAAGAAGAGACAGGCTCAGAGCGCAGACCATAGCCAGGCTTATAAATCTTTTCATAGTAACTCTCCTTTCACTCTTTCACTATTTTTGCCGTGATTTTCACGGCATAAGGGGATCCCCTTGCGGGATTCCACTATTGTATTTATGGCAAGCCACATAGTGGCCATCGCCCACATGGGTCAGTTCAGGCATTTTATTTTTACATTCCTCTGTGCAAAAACGGCACCTGGACGCAAAACGGCAGCCGGCGGGCAAATCGATCGCATTGGGAATATCTCCCTCCAGCATGATCCGGTGATTATCCGCCTCAGGGTCGGCCTTTGGGATTGCCGACATCAGCGCCTGAGTATAAGGATGAAGGATATTTTTAAACAGCACCTTTGTCGGCGCCACCTCCATCACCTTGCCCAGATACATGACTGCCACCTGATCGCATATATGTTCTACCACTGTCATTTCATGAGAAATAAACAGCATGGTCATACCCACCTTTTTTCTCAGATCTGTAATGAGATTTAAGATCTGGGCCTGGACAGATACATCCAGTGCAGATACCGGCTCGTCAGCCACAATAAAGCTTGGATTTAAGATCAAAGCCCGGGCGATCGCCAGACGCTGCAGCTGCCCTCCGGAAAGTTCTCCAGGACTTCTAAGGAGCATATCCTGTGGAAGATGTATATATTCCAAAAGTTCATGGATCTTTTCTTCAACTGCCGGACTGCTCATTCCATAAACCTTTCCCACCTCCCGCAGCGCGCTGCCGATCCTTTGCTTAGGATTAAAGGAGGAATACGGGTTTTGAAAAATCATCTGCATATTTTTCCGGTATCCTTTAAGCTGTCTCCGGGACAAATGGGTAATATCATTTCCCTCAAAAAGGATTTTCCCGTCAGTCACATCAAACAGACGGAGCATCGCCCGGCCCAGGGTGGACTTTCCGCATCCGCTTTCTCCGACGATACCGAAAATCTCCCCTTTTCGGATCTGCAAAGACACCCCGTCCAAAGCTTTTAAGGTCTTTTTACTCCCCTTGGAAAAACTGCCTTTGGACATAGGATAATATTTTTTTAAATCCTGTACATCCATGATTATATTTTTTTCATCCATACTCATTTTTTTATCACCTCCGGTCCGGGTTCATTGCCCTGATCCAGGGAGGCATCCTGATTCAAAGCAGCGGCGTCTTTTTCAAGTAAGTGGCAGGCCGCCGTATGTCCGGGAGCATCGCTGCACACATAAGTTTTCGGCGTCTTTTCACAGGCGTCAAAACGTTTTTTGCACCGGTTCCTGAAGGGACACCCTTCATTCCGGGCAAAAAGCTGGGGCGGACTTCCGGGGATCGTAGGAAGATACTCTTCGTCCATTCCTGCCCTTGGGATACTGTCAATCAGAGCCTGGCTGTAGGGATGGACTGCATGTTTAAAAATGGTTTTTGTGTCTGCTGTCTCTACCACACGCCCTGCATACATCACCGACACCCTTTGACACACCTCAGCAACAATTCCAAAATTGTGGGTAATCAGCAAAATGGCCATGTTCATATCCTGGCTGAGCTTTTTAAGCAGTTCCAGGATCTGAGCCTGGATCGTCACATCTAAAGCCGTCGTAGGCTCATCGGCAATCAACAGTTTCGGCCTGCAGGCAATGGCCATGGCGATCATCACCCTCTGCTGAAGGCCCCCGGAAAGTTCGTGGGGATACTGGTCGATCCGCTTTTGGGCCGGATAGATGCCGACCTTTTCCAAAATATCCAGAGTCTCCTTACGCGCCTGGGCCTTAGAGCATTTCTCGTGAGTCCTATAACTCTCCTCAATCTGCTGTCCTATGGTAAGAAGGGGATTCAGGGATGTCATAGGATCCTGAAAAATCATGGAAATATCCCGGCCCCGTATTTTGTTCATTTCTTTTTTGGACAGCTTAAGCAGGTCCCTGCCCTCAAACAGGATTTCTCCCCGGACACGGCTTCTGGCCGGATTATGAAGGCGCATGATGGATTTAGAAGTCATACTTTTTCCGCAGCCGCTTTCCCCTACCAGGCCGTGGATCTCACCTGGCATAATATCCAGACAGACCCCGTCCAGAGCATAGACGATTCCCCGGACAGACATTAAATCAACAGACAGGTTTTTAATTTCAAGTAATTTTTCCATGGATCAGGCCGCACCTGCCTTTCTGCGCTGCTTTTTCTCATATTTTTTAAAGCTGGGCAGTTTTCTCTGCACCGGCTCAAAATACTGATGGAGACCATCGCTGAAAATATTTAAGGCCACTACTGTAACAATGATGGCAAAACCCGGAGCTAAAGCCAGCAGAGGATTTCTCAGGAGGAAATTCCTTCCCTCATCCAGCATGGCTCCCCAGTCTGCTGTCGGCGGCTGAACCCCCAGGCCAAGGAAGCTTAATGAAGCCAGGTCCAAAATTGCATAAGCCAGGTCCAAAGTCACCTGCACGGTCACTGTGGAAATACAATTAGGGAGGATATGGCAGAACATGATCCGCATATCCGAGTATCCGATGGACATGGCCGCTTCCACATAGGTTTTATTTTTCTCAACTAAGGTCAGGGAACGGACAAGGCGCACCAGCATAGGAACATAAACAATTCCCAGAGCAATTATGGAATTGCTCACGCCTCTGCCAAATCCGGCCACAAACACAAAGGCCAGCAAAAGGGACGGAAAGGACAGAACCACATCGCAGATCCGGCCAATAACGGTGTCCATCCAGCCTCCAAAGTAACCGGAAATCAATCCTAAAGGTATGCCTATGACCATGGATAACGCAACCACGCCCAGGGCGCTTAACAAAGTCGTCCGTCCGCCATAAAACAAACGAGTCAAAAGATCCCGCCCTACATTATCGGTTCCCAGCAAATGACCCCCGCCAGGCTGGGCCAGGGCTTGAGACAAATTTTGTTCCGTAGGGGAATAGGGAGAGATCATAGGTGCAAAAATACAGCATAAGATCACAAGCACAAGCACGCCCAAAGCAATGGCCATAGGCACGGTAAATACCGAGCCCTCCCTGCCGGCCTTTGTGCGAAACATTGGCCTGTGCCAAAATAATTCACGAAATTTCATTATGTATTCTCCTTCGCTATTTTGTTTTACCCATTGCCCAGACGGATCCTCGGATCCACAAAGGCGTAAATAATGTCAACAATCAGATTGATCACTAAAAATAAGGCAACAAGCATCAGGGTGATTCCCTGGACTACCGGGTAATCCGAAGCCTTGACGCCGGAAATAAGTACATCCCCAAGACCTCCAAGGGCAAAAACATTTTCCACCAGTACTGCGCCTACGACCATGGTTCCGATCTGGATCCCTGCCACGGTAATCACAGGAATCAGAGCATTTTTAAAACAGTGTTTCATAACAACCTTACGGTAGGGGATACCTTTAGCCACAGCCGTTACCGCATAGTTGGAATTTAACTGCTCGATCATATTGCTCCGGGTGATCCTGGAGATCAAAGCCACCATATTCAGGCTTAAGGCCAGGGCCGGCAAAAACAGATAATACAGGTTAGAAACAAAATCATAGCCGGTTCCGAAGGATGGAAACAGTTCTAAATTTAAGGCAAATACGATCATCAGCACAATACCGGTTAAAAACACGGGAGACGCCACCAGGATCAGTGTGATCACAGACAATATCCGGTCCAGAGCCGTATTCATCTTTACCGCACTGATCACGCCAATAGGAATAGCAATGACCAGGGCCAGCACTGCGCTCATGATTACAAGCTGCAATGTCGTTGGAAGCCGGTCAGCGATAAGCGATGTCACGGACTGACGGTACTGAAAACTGTCCCCCAGATCCCCATGGAGGGCATTAACGATCCATATCACATACTGCTCCGGATAAGAGCGGTCCAGATAATACTGTTTTTCCAGGGCTTCTCTTGTCTCCTCACTAATGTGTCTCCCCTGGGTCATAGAGGCGATCGGGTCTGACGGAGACAGGCGCACCAGGGCAAAAATCAAAATCGATGCCGCAAACAGAATAGGGATCAGCTGCAGCAGCCGTTTGACAATGTACTTTAACAAAGAAAAACCTCCTCGCTTTAGCATAATGCAGTCTATTTTTTCTTAAAATATATACTCAATTTGCAGGAGTGTCAAGTAAATCCTGCAAAAAAGCCTTGTTTTGTCCCATAAAAATGCTTTGATTTGAAATAAAAAAACCTGTATCTTGGGACATATTCAAAAAATGTCCCAAAACACAGGATATGATTTTTAATTAATACCAGCGTACCATAGGCAGGTCGTTATTAATGCCTTTTGTCATCAGGATCTGATGAAGATCGATAATGCCGTTGTGGAATGTTGCTGCACAGGCTGACAGATACAGATCCCACATACGCAGGAACCGCTCATCAAACATCTTGCGGGCTTCTTCAATATGCTCTTTATAATTCTTTTCCCAGCAAAGAAGTGTACGATTATAATGAAGTCTCAGATTTTCCACATCCAGGGTGTGGAAATTATCCTCTGCCGCACAGCTTAACATTTCTCTTAAGCTGGGGATCATACCGCCTGGGAAAATATACTTTTTGATCCATGCATCTCCAGGATGCTCCTTCAGGGCGCTGATAAAATGAAGAAGGAACACGCCGCCGTCTTTTAAGACTTTGCTGACACAGTCCATAAATAACTGGTAATTGTCCCGTCCTACATGCTCAACCATACCAACACTTACAACACGGTCAAAAGTTTTTCCGGAATTTGCCAGATCACGATAATCCATCAGCTCTACGGTCAGATAATCTTCCAGTCCTTCTGCCTTGATCCTGCGCTGAAATTCTTCATACTGCTCATGGCTTAAGGTAATACCTGTCCCTTTGATCTTATATTTTTTCGCAGCTTCAATAAGAAGGAAGCCCCAGCCGCAGCCAATATCCAGGAGAGTCATACCTTCCTTTAAATAAAGCTTCTGCAAAATATAATCCACCTTATTTACCTGAGCCTGGTATAAAGTATCATTTTCGTTTTTAAAGTAAGCACAGGAATAGCTTAAGGTTTCATCCAGCCACAGTTTATAAAAGTCGTTTCCAATATCGTAATGGCTGGTAACCTCCTTGGCCTGGTTCTTTTTGGATGTGGATGTATGGATCAGCTTCTTTAGTGCCACTGAATCTGTAGAAAACTTGCCCATCTGTCCAAGGAAGTGATCCAGGGCCTGGTACAGATCCCCTTCGATTTCCAGATCTCCGTTCATATAGGCCTCACCTAAAGCGATGGAGGTGCTGGTCAGCAGATCGGAAACCGGGATTGCCTTTTTAAAATCCACAGTAAATGTAGGTTCTCCTTCACCTACAAGATATTCCTTGCCTTCAAATCTTATACGGAAAGGGTAATCATCAAACTTGCTTAAAAACTTGATCATACCCTTTTCTTCAAGTGCCTTTAACATAAGTTTTACCTCCGGTCTTTAAAAATCTTGTGCCAAACACACTTTATTATTTACTCCTATTTTTTCAGGTTGTCAAGAAAAAGGTAACGACAAATAAAAAGCAGCCATACAGGCAATAAGTTATATTTTTTCATATACGCAGCGGCCGCATGCCCAGGTCGAATGGACCGGGACATTTTTAATCCCGGCAGGTGGGAAAGCTCCGGAATAAACCTGACCGTTATAAAATATTTTCTTCATTGCGATCCTTTTCCTGCCCTTCCTTAAAGCTGGGACAGCGTCCGCTCTAACTGTTCCTTGGCGGCCCGGATCTCACTCATCTGAGCCTCATCCACCTTTTCCAGGCGGCACTTGGCCACCAGCTTCCTCAGGTGGGTGGTATCGCTTTTGATCTGCTTTTTCAAACTCTTATCCAGCTGCTTTCCTCTGGCATTAACTTCCTGGTCTGACTGGTTTAAAAGCCTTTGAGCCTCCCCTAACAGATCCACAGCCTTCACCCGGATCTCATCCTGACCTGCATAATTTCTCGCATCCCGGATCGCCTGCTCAATCTCCGCCTCGGACATACGGTCATCTGCGGTAATCGTAATGGACTGCTGCTTCCCTGTATCCAGATCTTTCGCGGAAACCTTTAAAATACCATTGGCATCAATATCAAAAGTCACTTCGATCTGAGGGACCCCGGCCGGTGCCGGCTTAATGCCTTTAAGCTTAAATTTTCCAATGGTCTTATTATCTCTGGCCATTGGCCGCTCCCCCTGAAGCACATGAATATCCACAGATGTCTGATAAGGAGCCGCTGTGGAAAAGATTCTGGAATAACGCACCGGCAAAGTGGAATTGCGCTCGATCAGCCGCGTCGCTACACCGCCTACCGTCTCAATGGAAAGGCTGAGAGGCGTCACATCCAGCAAAAGAAGATTCTTTCCCGTACCTGCAGCCACCAGGCCCGTCCCGGCCAGAGTGCTCCCGAGAATGGCCGCTCCTTTGGCAACGCACTCGTCAGGATTAATATTCTGAGACGGCTCCTTGCCGGTCAGTTCCCGGACCTTGCGCTGAACTGCGGGGATACGGGTAGAGCCGCCCACTAAAAGCACACGGCCAAGCTGAGCCGGTGAGATGCCGGCATCTGAAAGAGCGTTTCGCACCGGTCCGGCAGTTCTATCAATAAGATCCTGAACAAGACTTTCAAACTGAGCACGGGTCAGGGTAACATCCATATGGACCGGCTCACCTTTGATCTGAGTCAGATAGGGGAGCATGATCTGGGTGCTGTCTGCAGCAGACAGCTCCTTTTTTGCCTGCTCCGCTCCGTCCCGAATCCGCTGCATCGCCGCAAAATCCCGGGACAGATCCGTATGATGCTCCCGCTTAAACTCTGATACCAGCCAGGATACGATCCGCTCATCAAAGTCATCGCCTCCCAGATGATTATCTCCGGAGGTTGACAGCACTTCAATGACCCCGTCACCGATTTCAATAATGGATACATCAAAGGTGCCTCCGCCCAGATCATAGACCATGACCTTCTGATCCTCTCCATGATTTAAACCGTAGGACAGAGCAGCGCTGGTAGGCTCGTTAATAATACGGCGCACGTTCAGCCCGGCGATCCTTCCGGCATCTTTTGTTGCCTGGCGCTGAACGTCATTAAAATAAGCCGGGACTGTGATCACGGCCTCACTTACCGGTTCTCCCAGAAAATCCTCCGCATCTTTTTTCAGCTGCATCAGGATCATAGCGCTGATCGTCTGCGGCTTATAATCCGTACCGTCAATGCGCATATGCCAATCCGTTCCCATATGGCGCTTCACTGAAGCAATCGTTCGGTCCGGGTTAGTGACTGCCTGCCGTCTGGCGCTTTCCCCTACAAGGCGCTCCCCTTTTTTCGTAAAAGCCACCACGCTGGGGGTGGTCATAGCCCCGGAGGAACTGGGGATGATTACCGGTTCATTATTTTCCACAACGGAAACACAACTGTTCGTAGTTCCCAGATCAATTCCAATGACTTTGCTCATACTGTAAAAATCTCCTTTAACTCATGCCATCATTTATATCTGTCTCTGATTTGAGACTGGCTTTCTTAAAATTTTACCACGATACAGGGCAAAATCAATGAATTTTATATTTTTTTCATACTTTTCACAAAATTATTGGATTTTTTATCATTATAAAAGCCGGCTGCCCTTTCACCAGGCCTCCGGCTTTTATAAACAACGTTATGACTGAGATTTTTTATCCCCCAAACTATCAATAATAGTAATGACCAATCCCCGGATACTGTTTTCCGTAGTCCGGTAGGGCGCGATGCGCAGCGTGTAATACCGTCCGTTCATCGCCGTGACCTCCCGGTCAATAGGGGTAAGATTTTTAAGGACCTCTCCCGCATCCCCGATAATATCTTCACTGGGAAAGCTATGGGCAAAAATCTGGAGGGACCGGCCCACATCATGATCCATTAACTGAAATTCCCGCCCTACATATTCCGTAAACTTGCGTATATTTAAATTACTGTCCACAAACAAAATACCGATCATCGTAGAGGACAGGAAGTTGGAAAGGTCATTGGTAAGCATCGTCAGCTCATCCAGCTTTTGCTGATATTCGGTATTTACCGTATAAAGCTCTTCATTCACCGACTGAAGCTCTTCATTCGAACTTTGCAGCTCCTCATTGGCAGTCAGCAGTTCCTCATTCGCTGCCTGAAGTTCTTCGTTCACAGTTTCAAGCTCTCCAATGGTAGCCTTCAGGTCGTTTTTGGATTCATGGAGCTCCTGCTCCAAGTCGGCAATCCTTCGGGCCGCAGTGCTGTCCACATCATATTTTTCAGTAATCCCGTCAATTTCCATGTTCTTATTTTCAACAAAAAGTACAGCCACCAGGCCAGTCTCCGTTTTACCTTTTCCGGGGACAGGGGCCACTGTCAGGTTTACCATTTTTCTCCCTGAGGCACAGTCTGCCGCAATTCCCGTATAAGTCACTGCCGTATGCTCTGACCGGCACCGATTTAGTGCGGTGGAAGCAGCCAGGCTTAAATCCTTATTGATCATAACAAAGAAATTAAAGGAAGCTTTTCCCGGAGCAATAGACATATATTCCTGGTAATTTCCGAAAAAGTGGATAATATTATTGGACTCATTTAAAACTACTGACGCCGGGAGGAACCGTTCCAAAAATTGAAGGTAGCTGTTTTCCAGGGCATAGTCTGAGCTTTCCCGGTCTGCAGACGGACTTGTCCGGGGCATGACTGTATGGATATTAGGAATGTTAAACGCCGGAGGCGTAAACTCATCCACTTTTCCCTCTCCCTTATGTATATAAATCTTCTCAACACTGCACACCGGACGGAATACATTGCTAAACTCTCCTGCAGTCTCGCTTTTTCCAAGGAAAAGATAACCGTTCCGCTTTAAGGCAGAATGAAAAATCGCAAACAGCGTCCGCTGGAGCACCGGCTGAAAATAAATCATCACATTTCGGCAGCTGATCAGATCCAGCTTGCCAAAAGGCGGATCCGAAAGCATATTATGAGGCGCAAAAATAATCATGCGCCGGATTTCCTTGGAAATCGCGTACTGATCATTTTTCTTTGTAAAATATCGGGCCAGCCGTTCCGGGGACACATCATCCAGGATGCTTTCCGTAAAAATCCCCTTGCCGGCCTGTTCAATGGCCCGGGTATCCACATCGGTGGCAAAAATCTTAACATCCCGTTGAAGATTCTGCTCCTCCATAACCTCATGAAAAAGGATTGCCAGAGAATAAGCCTCCTCACCGGTAGAGCATCCGGCGCTCCACACACGAATAGACTCATTTTGAGGCGTACGGCTTACAATGGGCAGGACCACGTTCTGCTTCAGCTTTTCAAAAAATGCAGGATCTCTGAAAAAACTGGTAACACCTATAAGGATCTCCTTAGCCAAAGTATTGCTCTCGTCCGTATTGGCCCCCAAAAGCCGCACATAATCCGCCAGGCTGGAGCTGTGGGTCACTACCATGCGCCGTTCGATCCTGCGCAGGACCGTTGTCCGCTTATAGTTGGTAAAGTCGATGCCGCTGGCCTTTTTTAATATAGTATAAATCTGAGTAAAAGTTTCTTCGTCTGAGAAAAGCATCTCCTTTTCATGAAGCTTTATGATCGTAGGATTATTGGAAAAGTTCAGTATTTCATCCACGGTGGCTTCCGGTGAAAGAATAAAATCTGCCAGCCCGGTATTAATGGCGCTTCTGGGCATCCCGTCAAACTTGGCCGTTTCCGGATCCTGGACAATAACCAGTCCTCCGTTTTCCTTGATCATTTTAATTCCGCTGGTTCCATCGGACCCGGTGCCGGACATAATGACTGCAATGGCTTTCTCTTTCTGCTCCTGAGCAAGAGACGTAAAAAATACATCAATAGGGTGATTTAACCGTCCGGGCACAAATTCTTCCAGCATGAGCCGTCCCTTATCCAAAGTCATATTATGCTTCGGCGGAATCAGATACACTGTATCCGCCATGACTTTCATGGCATTTTCTGCCTGGACTACCATCATCTCTGTATGCTTTCCCAAAATATCCGCCATAAGACTTTTATAATCCGGAGATAAATGCTGTATAACAACAAAACTCAGCCCACTGTTTCCGGGCATATTTTTAAAAAACTGCTGCAGGGCTTCAAGTCCCCCCGCGGAGGCGCCGATGCCGATAATAAGCGGCACCTTTGCCTCTGTACTGCCTGGATCTTGTGGTGATATTTTTATTTTATCCGCCGTATTTTTGTTCATCTCATCTGCCGTACTTTCCTTTGTCATCTTCAAAGGCCTCCCTTCTCACCCTTTGCATCCGGACACTGCAGATACATTTCTTCAAATTTCCATGACGGCACCGGCTTTGAATAAAAATATCCCTGAGCATAAATACATCCTGCATCCAGCAGAGCATCTACCTGAGAACGGGTCTCCACACCCTCCGCAACGCAAAGCATATGAAAATTTTTACATATATTGGAAATATTTTCCACAAGCATCTTGCTGATTTCATTATCCGGAACCTCATTGATCAGACTCCGGTCCAGCTTAATGGTACTAAACTTAATATTACTGAAAATGGCAATATTGGCATATTGCGAGCCGAAATCATCCAGTTCAAACTCAATCCCAAAAGTCCGGAACCGATCCACCACATTAGCCAAAGTGGTCGTTTCTATATTTCCGGCAGTTTCAGTGATCTCCAGGTCAACCTTTCCTGCCAGCGAATCCGGATACCGGCTTTGGATCGCCAGAATGGAAGCCAGCGCCGTAGGATTAAATAAAGTCCTTCTGGAAATATTCACTGAAATACGAGGCAAAAAGTATCCTTTCTCCTGCCATTCATTAAGCTGGCGGAAAACACTATCCAGCATATAAAAATCCAGTTCCCGGATACCGCCGTTTTTCTCAAGTGTTTCTATAAAACGGTCCGGCATGACAATATTCCCGTCCTCATCAATTCCCCGGGCAAGCGCCTCAGCGCCTGCAAGGCTTCCGTCCCTCATATCGATCTTTGGCTGAAAATAAGGGATGTACTTTTTAATAGGAACAACACGGTTCTCATCGATCCACAGCTTATTTCCCTTATAGATCTCCTCATCTGAAGGTGCGGAAGAACTATTTTCCCACTTCATCAAAGACCGGGCCTCCCGCACAAGATTTTTCCCGGAGAAAACCCCTTCAGACCAGGTATATCCCATACGCACCTGCCCCGGATACCGTTTTTGTATCCTTGACCGCAGACGCATACATCGGGCATTAAAAATATCCTGGATCGTGTTGGGTAAAAGTACGGCAAACTCTGCATCCCATATTCGGTATAAGTGATCACGGCCAAAAATATTGACGATCGTTTCCACAATATAAGCCAGAAGCGACCGGCCATATTCAAAACCCCGGGTACTGTTTAAAGAGGAAAAATCCGGAACATCCAGAACAAGGGCGCCCATAGCGCTGTAGTTATCTGAATTTAATCTGTAAGCAGCCCGCTCATAATCCCGAAGATTGGGAAGCTGGCTTAAATAGTCCGGGCCTGTGGTTTCCTGAGCACGGGTTTTTGCCCAAAAACGCCGGGGCTCCTTTAAAATATAGGGAACTACGGTCCGAAGCAGACCTGTATCATCACAATGTCTTCTGGCATTTTCCACACACAAAAATCCGAAAATACTTCCTTTGGACACCAGCGGAAAGGTAAGAAAATGCCACACTTTTTCTTTTGCATCCGGATTTGCCGTCGGCTTTTCCACCGTCACAGGCATTTGCTTTTTCATGCACTTTGCCAGCACCGGGGTCTTTTCCAGCTTTAATCCCAGCACCGTCTGCTGGATACTGCTCTTCCCCTTTCCGGACCACTCATAAAACAGGGATACCGACGCCCTGTCATCGGATAATAATAATATGTAAACACGGTCCGACCGATAATAACGTCCCAGTGTTCTTAAAACACTTTTCATAGAACTTTCCAGAGAATTAGCTGTAAGCATGGCAGTTACACATAAAAATGCTGTTTTCTGCCGTCCTGTGCCTTTTACCCCGGACACTTCCCTGGAAGGCGTCGTCAGCCCATCGCCTGACAAAATCTCATCTGACAGCTCATCTTCCTCCCAATCTTCGTCCTCCTCATGGAACACGATCGTGTCCATAGCTGAATTTCTCCATATATTGCACAAATAGCCTGTCTGCATGAGCATGGTTTCATAGTCCGCATCCTCGATCCGTTCCATGGAAGCCCCGGCCACAAGACGAATGGATTCCATGTGAGGATAGCGGCTCATCGTTGCCCTCACATAGGCAAAGGCATCTTCGATCCTGCGCTTGAGCATGGACCTGGAATCGCTTTTAGGAAAAAATGCAATGATCCGGTCTGCATTATAATCACCGATGATCACATCCGTTCCAAGAGCCAGGGATAACGCCACACGAATACACTCACGGGTATCCTGCATGGGCGTCTGCCCTTTCCGGGACGGTTCTTCCTCATTTTCCGCCATATAAATCATGACAAGAGTACACACGGTCCCTATGGACTTTTCGATCAGTTTTTGGATCAATTCCTGAGCCGTAGACAACTGATACAATCCCCCTGCCGGATTATAGTCAATATTGCCGCAGATCAGCTTCTCCCACTGATGAAGCTCATCCACATCCATAAATGTGGAAAAAATATAAATATGACCGGTACGCACATCCTTTTGGAGATTGACGGTCATGCGGGTCCAGCGAATATTTCCGCCGTAATCCACTCTCCGGTAATCCCGGGCAAACCACCGTACACCTTTTTGATACTGGTCCAGCAGACGGTTTCGGTTAAGATAGGTTTCAAAAGCCCGGCCTTCGCCTCGAAGAAACAAACGGCTTCCACGATTTTCCACGATTTGAGAAAAGGAAAATTCATTGCCCCACTGTGTCCGGTCCATACCGTCGATCCACAGTTCACCCATCCGGTCCATTGTCAGATCTGCCCGTATCCGGGCCAGCAGATAATGGCGCAGTATCTCAGGAAGAGGCCGTCTGGGGAATAAAGTTTCCACTGTACCGGCCACATCAGGGAGCCGCTCCTGTATGCCGATTGCTTTCACCGGTATACCATAGGGGTCGCAGACCATCCGGTAAGACATAGACACCCATTCATACCGGCTGCCCTTCCAGTTCTTCATTATAAAATTTGCGCTTCCGCCTTCGCTGCCATTTAAGAGCGCTTCTCCAAATCTTTGAAAATTTTCCGCGGAATCCGGATGGATGATATGATTCTCGATCAGTCCCTCTGGGAAATCATGAACCACCGTATCCCTGCCGCAGGATCGTTTATTAACATTATAAATATTAAAATCCCGCTTCTCAACATCCACCTCCCAGAGGATGTGGGGCGTCTGATCAAAGGCCACCTGAAGGCGCTCGTTGCTCTCCTTAAGCTGCCTCTCCTTATCCATCATATCCGTAATATCTGTAGATACCTCCAGCATCACCGGATATTTGCTCTCAGGCAGATCCAGTTTCACTGTCCGGACGCTTCGCCAGATCCAGTGTTTTCCATCCCCGGAGATTCTCTGGACATGGATCGCTGCTCCGCCCTCTTTTGCCTTTTCCCGCAGCATCTGCTCATAAATTCCCAGATCCTCCGGCAAAAGGCCGATCTGATCAAGATCGACCGGAAGATGGTAAGCATTTTCCTTAAGCCGGATCATTTGATAAAAACCCGGACTTGCATAGGTAACGCAGATTTTAGGGCCAACCTCCAAAAGACATACGCCTGCATCCATATTTTTCAGCAGCGTATGGAGCGTCACTGCTTGTGCAGTCCCAAAATACACGGATGGAAGATAAAGACTTTCCGGACTATCCGCATAAACACAATAGTTGGTGCCATCCGTCCTGTTTTTTGCCTCATTAAGTACAGACAGCGTTTCCCTGTATAAATCCTCATAAGACAATTTTCTCCCGCAGACCACGTAGGCCCCTACATGAAACGTAACATTCACCGGAGGATTCGTTCCCACCGAAAACTGCATATGTTCACAAATAATTTCTGCCTTTTGGATCGCTATTTGTTCATTAAGATTCCCGGTCAAAAATACGAGAAAGATCCCCTCCGCCACTCTTGCGATAATATCCGTGGCCCGAAACAGGGCGGAAAGTATCTGTCCGGAAATCTCCACAGCCCTTTCCCTGGCCCAATCGTCCTCCATCTGACCAAGGAGATCATACTGATCCATCTGGATCAAAAACATGGCAAATGCATCCCCCGGTTTCAACCCATCCAAATAGCGGTTTATATATATACGGGCCGGGCCAACCATAAGCAGTCCTGAAATTTTATCCTTCCACTCTGACTTTTTATCCTCTCCAAGAACATCTGGAGCATCGTTATTTGTTTGTTTTAAATCCCCCTCAGGTATGCCGTTCTTTGACAATTTGCCTTCTTCATCCATAAAACAAACCTTCTTTCTGCCAGTCCCTCTGTCCAACGCACCCATGTCCATATGACAAAAAACTGACGATTTAATCGATTCTGTGAAATGGCTAATACCCCCCCCCGAAGAGATAAACAGGCTCCATCGGCTGTCTGCTGTCACTTTGAAGGCAGCAAAACGTCACACTTTCCGTTCTATTTTATCACAATTTTAGCGACTATAACATATTTTTTTTAAAAAATAAGGATTTCTTTTAATATAGAAAGAAACTTCTGAAGTGAAGGCTCCAGTGACTTGCGCAAATATGCCACACCATAGGCAATAGGCGCAAATTCATCTACAGGAATATAGCACAGCTGCGGTTCTCTTGCCCTTGGGAAATCCGGAACAACGGCAAAAGCATAGCCGGAACGTACAAGACTGTAAACCACCTCAATATCATCACAAAAAAGACTGTCCTCAGACTTGCGCCCTGCCACTATACTGGTCTGTGCCTGAAGAAGCGCCGGCGGATAAACCGTCGGCGGACACAGGGCCATTTTTCCGCTTTCTCTTAATTTAGCTACTGTTCCCCGGTCACAGCCGGCCAGGGGATGGGACCTGCTGCACACACATACGACCGGACACTGGATATATTCCCTGAAAACAGCATTTTGAGGCGCATGTTCTTTAAAGGAAAAGATCACCTGCACATCCCCCTCATCCAGAAGATTTTCTAAAGACGCAAAAGGTACAAGACGGATCACAGGGATGATCTGAGGGATTTCTTTTCTAAGCTGCTCGATCACCGGTTCTAAAAATCTCAATTCAAGAAAATTTCTGCATCCAATACCAAAGCGTACCGGAAGATTTTCCTGAAAATCCCTCACCCGGTCCTTAGACAGGGCAAAAAGCTTAAGGATTTCCGAGGCGTACTGGGTAAAGATCCACCCTGCCTGAGTCATCCGGACATTTTTGCTGGTCCTGTGGAAAAGCTTTACCTCCAGTTCATCTTCCAAAGTATTGATCTGATGGCTCACCGCAGGCTGTGTAATTCGCATCTGTTCTGCCGCTCTGGAAAAATTCAGATGATTGGCCACAGCCAAAAAACATTCCAATTGTGTCGTATTCAAAATATCCTCCCATCCGGACATGCAGTCTTCCCGCATTGCCCTAAAAACTGCCTATACACACTCAACAATAAGTATTATCTATAAAAATTTTTTATTGATTATAACATATTTGAATTTCACTTACAAGAAAAGTTATGCTATATAATAGTAAGGAGATTAATAGTTTCTATCCTAACCAATTTTTCCAAGGGAGGTGAATCAACAATGGAACTGAACCGGAGCGCTATGATCCACGATAACCGAAAAATCAGTATCCAGCTGGAAAGCCTGACAACTAAAGATATGTCTCCAAAGGGATTCACTGCCATCCAGGGGAACGTGCTCCTTTATATATTAAACCACAGCAAACAGGGAATCTCCCTGACAGAGATCCAGCAGGACATGGGCGGTTCCATGGCGTCCTTATCCAGTATGATCAAACGTCTGAAAAAGAATGGTTATGTGCGTGTGGAAAGCAGTCCCGGAGATGACAGGAAAAAGCTTCTTTTTCCTACAGAAAAAGCCCTTGAAGTCCGGGAATTTCTTGAGGAAAGCTTTCGCAACTGCTGTGACCAGGTCTTTGACGGTTTTTCAGATCCTGAAATGGAGGAGCTGGAACGGATGCAGAAAAAGATCCTGGGGAATCTTTCAAAATATGCAAAAAATCAGTAACAGGAGGATTATTTATCGTGAGAAAAGTTTTACAACAGCTCAAACAGTATAAGCGGGATACCTTTATGACCATTGGGCTGACCGCTTTGGAAGTCATCATGGAAATATTGCTGCCTTTTGTCACTGCCATGATCATTGACAAGGGCCTTGAGGCAGGCAATCTTTCAGCCGTCTACCGCTACGGCGCCATTATGGTGGCTATGTCCTTTTTAGGTCTGGTTTTCGGCGCACTGGCCGGAAAAAATGCCGCCAGCGCTGCATCCGGTCTTTCCGCAAACTTAAGGGAAGCCATCTATGCCAATATCCAGACATTTTCCTTTTCAAATATTGACAAATTCAGTGTTCCCAGTTTGGTAACCCGTATGACCACGGATATTACCAATGTACAGAACGCTTTTATGATGATCATCCGTGTCGCCGTCCGGGCGCCGCTGAACCTGATCTTCTCTTTTGCCATGTGTATGATCATCAGCCCCCACTTAAGTTCCATGTTTTTGATCGCCGTTGTTTTCCTGGTCATCGTTATCGGATCTATTATGGTAGTAACTTTAAAAATCTTTAATCAGGTTTTCCGCAGATACGATGACTTAAACGCCAGCGTTCAGGAAAATATTTCAGCGATCCGGGTAGTAAAAGCCTTTGTTCGTGAGGACTATGAAAATGTTAAGTTTTCAAAAGCTTCTAAAATGCTTTATAACCTGTCTGTAAAGGCAGAAGGCCTTCTGGCTTTTAACAACCCGGCAATGATGATCGCCGTATATTTTTGTATTATATCCGTATCCTGGTTCGGCGCTAAATTTATTGTGGGCGGTTCCATGACCACAGGTGATCTGACCAGTCTGTTCAGCTACATTATGTCCCTTCTTATGAGTCTGATGATGCTGTCCATGGTCGTTGTTATGATCAGTATGTCTCTGGCCAGCGTCCGCCGTATCGGGGAAGTGTTAAGTGAAAAAGCCGACCTTACAGATCCTGCAGATCCTATTATGGAAGTTCCCGACGGCCGCATTGATTTTAACCATGTAAACTTCTCTTATAAGCACGGCAATGGAAAATATGCCCTTGCGGACATTGACCTGCACATTAAAAGCGGCGAGACCATCGGCGTCATCGGCGGCACCGGTTCCGGTAAGTCCAGTCTTGTAAACCTGATCTGCCGTCTGTATGATGTGGATGAAGGTTCAGTCTGTGTGGGCGGTATAGATGTGCGCAAATATGACACAGAAGTTTTAAGAGACCAGGTATCTGTTGTGCTCCAGAAAAACACTCTGTTTTCCGGGACCATCCTGGATAACCTGCGGTGGGGTAATCCAAACGCCACAGAAGAAGAATGTATCGAAGCCTGCAAGGCAGCCTGCGCTGATGAATTTATCGACCGGATGCCGGATGGATATAACACCCGCATCGAACGTGGCGGCACCAATGTTTCCGGAGGTCAGAAGCAGCGTTTGTGTATTGCCCGGGCACTGCTTAAAAAACCTAAGATTCTTATCCTGGATGACTCAACCAGTGCTGTAGATACAGCTACCGACGCCAGCATCCGCGCAGCCTTTGCCCGTGAGATTCCCGGAACCACCAAGATCATTATTGCCCAGCGTGTTTCCAGCGTAGAATCCGCAGACCGGATCCTTGTTCTGGATGAAGGCCGGATCAATGCCTTTGATACCCACGAACATCTGTTGGAAACCAATGCCATTTATCAGGAAATCTATAATTCCCAGATTCAGGGCGGCGGCGACTTTGACCAGCCGGCATAATAAGAAGGAGGCTCAAGCATGAATCAGAAAAAATCACGGCCCTCTGTGACTGCGGCGTCAACGCTCATCCGCAGGGTCATCAGTTATATGTTCCACTTTTATAAAATACCTTTTATCCTGGTGGTTGTCTGTATTTTGATCACAGCCATTGCCACTGTTGTAGGATCCACATTCCCTCAAACACTGGTGGATGACTACATTACGCCAATGCTGACCAACGGTTCTACAGATTTTTCCGGTCTTGCCAAAGACCTTGTACAGCTGGCATGTATTATGGGTATCGGCGTCATCACCGCGTTTACATACAACCGTATCATGGTTAATGTCAGCCAGGGAACGATGCTCCATCTTCGTGACGACCTGTTTAGGAGAATGGAAGCTCTTCCTATTAAATATTTTGATACTCACGCCCATGGAGATATTATGTCTGTATACACCAACGATGTGGATACATTAAGACAGCTTTTAAGCCAGAGTATTCCCCAGGTAATCAACTCTCTCATTACTATGGCTGCCACTTTAGTCACAATGATCATCCTTAATCCGGCACTGACCCTGATCTCCATTTTGACAGCAGTGGTCATGCTGGTTGTAACAGCAAACTTTTCAAAACTGTCCGGTAAATATTATATCCGCCAGCAGATCGATCTGGGTGCTGTGGACGGTTTTATTGAGGAAATGCTAGACGGTCAAAAAGTTGTTAAGGTTTTCTGTCATGAGCAAAAAGCAATGGCAGACTTCCATGAAGTTAATGAACGGCTCCGCAACAGTACCAACAAAGCAAACCGGTACGCCAACCTGCTTATGCCTGTCAATGCCAACATCGGCTGGATCAGCTACGCGCTGGTGGCGATCGTTGGCGCTATTTTAGGAATCAACGGACTTGCCGGTGTCACCTTAGGTACAGTCATTACCTTTGTCGGTCTGAACAAGAGCTTTACAAACCCCATCACCCAGGTCAGCCAGCAGATCAACTTCGT
This sequence comes from Candidatus Scybalocola faecavium, assembly GCA_018713145.1. Classification (GTDB taxonomy): domain Bacteria; phylum Bacillota; class Clostridia; order Lachnospirales; family Lachnospiraceae; genus Catenibacillus; species Catenibacillus faecavium. The sequence continues at coordinate 20,532 of DVFP01000033.1, read as the reverse complement.
TGTCAATGCTGCTGCCGGCGCTCAGCGTGTCTTTGACCTGATGGATCAGGAACCTGAGGTTGACGATGGCTATGTTGAACTTGTTAATGCCAAGATTGATGAAAACGGAAACATTACCGAATCTGAAACCCGTACCAATCTGTGGGCATGGAAGCATCCTCACAAAGCTGAAGGTACTGTAACTTATACAAAACAGGAGGGCGGCGTTGTCTTTGACGATGTGGACTTTGGATATGATGACAAGAAGATCGTTCTCCACAACATCAGCCTTTGGGCAAAGCCCGGCCAGAAGATCGCTTTTGTCGGTGCCACCGGCGCCGGTAAAACAACCATCACCAACCTGATCAACCGTTTTTACGATATTGCTGATGGTAAGATCCGCTATGACGGCATTAATATTAATAAGATCAAAAAACCGGATCTGCGCCGCTCCTTAGGTATGGTGCTCCAGGATACCCACCTGTTTACCGGAACCGTTATGGATAACATCCGTTACGGCAAGCTGGACGCTACTGACGAGGAATGTATCAAAGCCGCAAAACTGGCCAACGCAGACGGTTTTATCCGCCGTCTCCCGGATGGTTATAATACTATGCTTACCGGGGATGGAGCCAACTTAAGCCAGGGACAGCGCCAGCTTCTTGCCATTGCCCGGGCGGCAATTGCAGATCCTCCGGCACTGATCCTGGATGAGGCTACCTCCTCCATTGATACCCGTACTGAAAAACTTGTTCAGGAAGGTATGGACGCACTGATGAAGGGACGTACCACATTTGTCATTGCCCACCGTCTTTCCACGGTTAAAAACTCTGACTGTATCATGGTCATGGAACAGGGACGGATCATCGAGCGTGGTACCCACGATGAGCTTATTGAAAAGAAAGGCAAATATTATCAGTTATATACTGGAAACTTTGCAGATTAAAAACATAGGCAAAAAGGGCTGTGAAAAAAGCATAGCCTAAAACAAAAAGGACCATAGGAGCAAAACAAGCCCTAGGTCCTTCTTTTGTGTTAAAATAAACTTGCGATGATAATGATTAACAAGTCTAATTCTAATACAATACTGGCAGATTTTCCAATACTTATTTCGGATTATCCAGACATCTGTGATCCAATGCTGACATTTGGCCACTACACTAAAAATATCCATTCAACACTTAAATTATGGAAACAACCCATCTTCTATGCCTATACTTTAGTTTTCCCGGAATCTATTATTTTTTATCTGCTTAGAAGAACGGACGATCATATAAATCCCCATTCCTACTACCAGTCCGCACACACATGCACCGGAAGCGCCTACCATGATCTGCCGGAAATATTCTGGATTTTCTCTTGTATCAAACTGAGACAGCATGGCTGTTTCAAGAGACAGCATGGACACAAGGGCTGCCGCCAGATTAATACTTCGGGCTGCGGATATAGCGGGACTCCGGTATTTTTTATACCGGATCACATTGATCACTGCCATAATGGTAATATAAAATGTATACATCGCCATCACATAAATCAGCATCCCTGCGTACTCAAAGCCCTCATTGTTATTTAGCACAAGGATGACGACACCTGCCATAGCTAACGTCATGAAGGTCAGAATAATGCCGCACAGACGATAACGCCGCCATTCTCCCTGCTTTTTTCTGCCAAAACCGTGCTGATGGGCATAGCGCACTAAAAAGAAGCGCATAACGGATAAACAGATATAATACGCTGCCAGCGACCCGGACCAGGCGGAGCTGTAATAGATCCCGGAAAAACCGTGAACACAGGCATACAGCAGGTTGATCCCCAGGGACAGGTGGAGAGATACACTTGTTTTAAAAGGGATGTCTTTTAAGTACCGATAAATCAGGGGATTTTTTAAAAACATAGCCTTTATTTTCCGGATTGCCGGCACGATCGTGGTACAGGCCACTACCAGAGCATAAGCGGAAACAACATAGGAAACATAGGCCACAGGGCTGTCCTCTTCCCCAAATCCAAAAGTATAGATCAAAAGCCCCGCTCCTGCCGCTATACTAATGACCATTACCCACATCGGCGGAAACACCATCTTTACAAAAAAACTTTTAACTTTTTCCATAACACGTTCTCCTGATTGGTTCTTCTCTTGCTTCACAGGCATTGTAACACGGATTTGTTAAAGTTTTGTTTACTTTTTATATTTTTTCCGGTCAATAGGGATTAACCTAAACAACTGTCTCCATTACTCTCACTTTAATTTTTAATACCTCTCCAATATCCCCATTTATGCAGACCGACCGCTCCGCGATCTCCCGGGGAGCAAACGCCTCGCCCTGGTTGAGACAGGCATAAACCGCCTTTGGATTCTCATAGGTCATCTGCCAGAAGGGATATTTGATAATACCGGGGGTGTTATATCCAACGGCTGCCTCTAAAAACACCACTTTCAGATTTTCATGTCTGCGGAGGAAATCGCTGTAGCGCTGTGCAGCTTTGTGCCACCCTTCATCCTCCACAAAGGTGCCGTCTGCCCGAAGGTTCATACTCATAGGCGCGCCGCATTTGGGACAATGGGGAACAAGCTCCGAAGGGATGGTCATGCTGGGAATCACATTCTCAGGCAATGTCAGTTCCCCATGGTCATTCACCACATACCCTTGAGCTTCTACCATTTTCCGGATCACAGATTCATTATCATAAGTATCCTGGTGACAGGGTTTGCTGCACTGAAACAAACCGTAATCCCCCTGGGTATAAAACAGACGGTGCTTGTCAAAGCCGGCCTTTTGAAAGCAATGATCCACATTGGTTGTCAGCACAAAATAATCTTTGTCCTTAACCAGGTCATAAAGCAGCTCGTAAACCGGCTTGGGCGCATCCATATACCGGTTAATGAAAATATACCGGCTCCAGTAAGCCCAGTGCTCTTCCAAAGTATCAAAAGGATAAAATCCGCCGGAATACATATCACTAAAATGGTACTTTGCCGCGAAATCCCCAAAATATTTATTAAATCTTTCCCCTGTGTATACAAAGCCTGCCGATGTGGACAGTCCGGCGCCGGCGCCGATAACGACCGCGTCCGCCTCAGATAACACCTTTGCCAGTCTGAGGATCCCATCAGAGGTATTTCCTGACCTTGAAAAATGCATAAACCATCACTCCTTTACTTTTCTGCGGGAAACCACTGCGGATACAGGACAGTGTTCCTGGCAATTGCCGCATTGAAGGCAATGCTCCTGGGCGATCCGGTAAGGGTCTCCCGGGGTAATGCATCCCTGAGGGCAATTTTCCGCGCATGTGCCGCAGCCAATACACTGGTCTGTAATTTCATATCCTTTTGACTCCGGCTCACCGCCGCCGATCACATAGTCTTCCCTAAAAATCGGATGCACACCCAGATTAAAATACTGAATCCATCCCTGCCGTATCTCAAAGACAATGCCGATTTCCCGGGTCGTTCCCGGATATACATTAGCCAGATAAGGCTGCTCTTTAAATATAACATTGATCCAGTGTTCCTGCATGCTTTTTTCTACTGGAACCGCTTTTGCGGATAAACGGATCATTTCTTTATAACGGGTATAGCCAAGGATCTGGACCCGGCCGTCAGCAAGAAGCTCTTTGCAAAAATCCTTTCCCCTGGCAGTAAAAAAATAAATAGCGTCCGGCTCATAGTGGATGGCGCTGATATTGCGCACCTGGGGATTTCCCTGGAAATCCGTAGTAGCAAAGGCCAGCACGCCTACATACTGAAGCTTGGCAAGACATGTTTTCCCGTCCATTTTCCATTCCTCCTTATATTTTCGCTGCTGTTTACAGGGAGCAGTGACCTGCGGCTTTTCTGCCCAAAAGCCTTTATTCCATCCACAACGTCTCTATTCCATCCACAATATACGTCCGTCCTTTCGGGGCTTTGGCCCGGGATGAGGATCCGCAAAGGCGGTCCACCCCTGGCCAATATAACAGGAGCCGATTCCCAGAGCATCCGCAGCCAGCATCATATTCTCCGCGGCAGCGGCGCAGTCCTCCGGAGCAAACAAAAATCCCCGGGGTCCAAATCTCTTTTGATCTGTGTTGCTTCAAATCTGCGGATAGCCCTGCGATGAAGGATAGTTTTCATAACCTCATTCACGACTGTTCAACCTCCTTCCAGCACTGAGGATCAGCCGCGTAAAAATAGCCGTCTCTGCCGCTGGCTACTGCAGGACATCCCCGGCACCAGGCAAGCAGCTCACATTTAGAGCATTTTTCAAATTTTGTGTAATCTCTGTACTGCTCCATCTGACTGATCCAAAAATCCGCCAGCCGATCTTCAAAAACATTGCCTACTTTACTGTTCTGGACACGACGGCAGGCATACACATCCCCATCGGGAAGGATGGTTATATGGCAGTTGCCGCAGTTGCATCCCCCGTAGATCATGCCTGGGCAGGCATTTTCCGGAATCTTAAATGCTCCGGTTTCATATTCATATAAGGTCCACAAATGGTCCTTTTTATTAAAATAGGTCTTACAGCCGGCGGCCTTATAGGCCTTAAACTTCCGGTCACAGTCTTGTAAAAGCTTCCGGTAGCGAAGAGGCTCAATACCTACGTCTTTTTCCTCGCTGGTTGGACAGTAACGGGCAAACGCAAAAACATTTACTCCCGCTGCCACTACAGTATCTATGATTTCCGGAATTTCGTCAATATTTGTTCCGGATACCGTAGTCATGATCACGCTGCGGATACCGGCACGGTTAATGCAGCCGATCTTTTCAAGGGTAATATTAAAAGATCCCGGTTTGCGAAACCAGTCATGGGTCTTTTCCATTCCGTCCAGAGACAGCTGATATTTCTCACAGCCATAATCCTTCAGTCTTTTGCAGACCTGGTCATTGAGATGGAAAGGATTGCCTAAAATGGTAAATGGGATCGAATATTCTTTCATCAGCTCCATAAGCTTCCAAAAATCCGGATGCAGGATGGGATCGCCGCCGGTAATGTAAAAGTAAGGCAGGCGGTCATATACTTTGCAAAAATCCAGACAATTATAAAATGTATCCTGCATCTGAGGCCAGCTCATGGAATTAAGTTTCTTACAGGCATCCTCAGAAAAAATGTAGCAGTGTTTGCACCGCTGGTCACACTCATCGGTAATATGCCATTGAAAAGAAAAATACTGTTTCATTAATGTAAAGCCTCACTTTCATATTTAAAAATCTTTCATATTTTATAGGGCAGCCATTGATTATTCAGGGGCTGCTATTTATTGTTTAGGAGCTGCCCCCCTTCTTTTTCAGATTGCCCGTTTATTATTAATGGGCAAGCCCTCCTTCTTGTTAAAAGGCAGCCTGCTTATGCCGGCATAAACAGGTTTCCACGCAGCCATCGCTACAGGCAAGCGGGATAAATCTTATTTGTCACCAGCGCCGCAGGCAGAGCCGCACGCTACCGGCTTTTCTTCCGGCTGATCTGCCGCTCCGCAGGCAGAGCCGCATGCCACAGGTTTCTCTTCCGTCTGTCCGGCCGCTCCGCAAGCGGAGCCGCACGCTGCAGCCGGAGCTGCTTCCACTTTCTTTGCCCATCCAATAAGATTTTTCAGTGCCATAATATTTTCCTCCTTCTTTTCCTGGCCATCTTCTCAGGCCATATGGGTATCCCCTTGTGGGGTTTCCTCCTTTTCCTGGCCATCTTCTCAGGCCATATGGGTATCCCCTTGTGGGGTTTCCTGATTGCAAGTTTATTGTAGTATAAAGGTCTTTTGAAAAAAAGTACGCACATTTTTATAACCTGAGTTACTAAAAGGTGACTGTTTACCGGCTTGCCAGCGAACAGTATCACTAAAAGGCAACCGACAGGCCCGGCTGCCGACTTCCGGGCGCACTCGCCCAAAAAGAAACAGCCAGAGGGGGACTCTTCCCCTTCTGGCTGTTTCTTTTTGAGTCTTGCTTTATTTCATGAGTTGGGCGCCACAAGTTCATGCCTGCCTGCGCAAGCGCAGACCTCATGACCTTTTGTCGCTTGTCTCATTTCATTTTTTCTTTATATTCTCTGCCCCACTTCTCCATGGCATCTAAAATAGGCCGCATGGTTTCTCCCAGGGGAGACAGAGCGTATTCCACCCGGGGCGGCACCTCAGGGTACACGGTACGTGTAATGATTCCATCACTTTCCATAGCCCTGAGACTATCTGTAAGTACCTTCTGGCTGACCCCTTCCAGATCCTTGCGCAGTTCATTAAAGCGCCAGGGCCGGCTCATAAGATTACGCATGATCAGTAATTTCCACTTGCTGCCGATCAGCTGTACTGTGGTCGCTACCGGACATGCAGGCATTTCTTCCTTTGTCAGCATCCCATCACCTCATCTTAACAGATCACTTTTGAATGTTACACTCTGATTATAGTCCAACATTACATATATAGCAAGAGGAAACAAAAATCACGCCCGAATCCACAGCAAGTTTGGGGATTCAGCTTGTATCATGCCAAACAAATCATATATTCGGCCGCCAATTTATCCCACTGCACCCCAAAATGCAATTTTTTCCCTGGTAGCCGAAGAATTTAAGCCCTCACTTAGGCCCGATTTATGTTTTTGCTGATTATGGCCTAACTTTTTTTGCTGCACTTCGGCTTTTATTGAAACTTTTCGATTTATGGCCTAAGAATTGGGGTAAAAAATTAGACCCTAATTCACATTTTGCCGATTTTGGCCGAAATCCCATGGTAAACTCTACGGCTATAATCAACAAAATCAATTTGGTAGCCGAAGTAGACTGGTTTTTTACATATATGAAAGCAGAAATAAAAGTCTCAGTTCGGCCATAAATGGGATTTTTGCGTATTTGGGGGTATTCCGGGGCCGTTCCTTTACATTACTTTACTTTAAACTGTGCTCAAAGGCCAGGCAGCCAGAAATCAGCTGCACAGTCAAAAAAGCTGCCATACCCATTGCCGTACTCACGTACTCATTTACCTGGAAAGAAATACATGCCTTCCGCTTCCCACCTGCTGATCCTCCTGCCCGGTCAGGGAGATCTGCGCTGTGGTATTAGGGGGAACGGTCACACGGACAATGGTCTGATCGCCGATTTTCTCCCATGCCACTTCCGCCCTGCCGTAAGGAGTGTCCTCCCGGACACTGGCCCAGGACAGGCCGCAGTCCAGGGAAGGCTGGATAAGCATCTTTTTATAGCCTGGCTCCAGGGCCTTCAAACCGCCGATCTCCCGGTACATCCAATCCCCGATGCAGCCAAAAGCATAGTGATTATAGCTGTATGTACTCACAGAACCATCCTCACCGATGGCGCCCCAGCTTTCCCACATGGTGGTGGCCCCTTTTTCCACCTCATAAAGCCAGCTTGGGCACCGGGTCTGGAACAAAAGCTGATAGGCCACATCTTTTTTCCCGTTTTCAGTTAGCACATCCATGAGAAACAAAACACTTAAAAAGCCTGTATCAAGACAGCCATTATTTTCCCGGATCATCTCACATAAACGGTCTGTCATTTTTGCCCGCAGGTATTCCGGCACAAGACCGACTTTCAGGGCAATAACGTAAATCCCCTGAAAATCTCCGTCAATCGTCCCGTCCTCATGAACATACTCTTCAATAAATGCCTTTCGCCGCAGCTCATACTCGTTCTCATAAAATTCCTGATCTGAGACATTTCCCAAAATCCCGGCGATCTCTGCCATAACCTTTGCACTTAACGCCCCGTAAGCGGGAGCTACAACATGCATAGTAGCATAGGCAGTGTCATTCATGGCTGCTCCATCGGGATTTCCCAGAACAACGCTTGGAATCAGCCAATCTCCAAAATGGAAATCTGTGTTCCACAAATACCGGCTTCTCTCTTTCCGGGCAGTATCCCAGGACTCATAATCCTCCGGGTGATGATTTTCACACCGATCCTGAATATAAGCCAGCCATTTTTTCATAGCACCGTAATTTTCCTCCAGGATCCGGCGGTCCCCATAGGCCTTATAAACCGCCAGAGGCACCATAAGCACAGCGTCCCCCCAGCCGCAGCTTGTTTCTGTTCCAAAAGCCTTTGTAAGGAAGGACTTGTAAGCTGCAAGATCCGGCACTATATCTGGAATGGCGCCGCTTTCCAGCTGGTCTGCCCGCACATTGGCCATCCAGCTTGTAAGAAATGCGTCTGCTCCCCGGTTAAAGCACATGGTTGGCCCATAAGCCATAATATCTCCCGTCCATCCCGCCTTTTCCCTTTGGGGGCAATCCGTTGGAATAGAGATCGTATTGGCCACCTGGCTCCACCATATATTTTTCTGCAGTCGGTTGATCCGGGGGTCCGATGTGGAAAATGCCCCAATATCTTCCATTTCGCTGGTAAACACATGAATTTTAAAATCATTGGAGGAAATGCGTCCCGGCCAGCCGGTGATCCGTACATACCGAAATCCATGATAGGTAAAATAAGGCCGGTAAGTCTGTGTTCCTTCTTTGGCAATATAAGTGATCTGCTGTTCCTTATTCACACCGAGAATATTATTATAGTAATTTCCCTTTTCATCCAGCACTTCCGAATGTTCCAAAGTGATCACAGTCCCTGCGGGAGCTGTAAGGGTAAATTCTACATTTCCTGCCACCACCTGGCCTACATCCAGGATCGTCTCCCCTGCCGGACTTGTAAAGATCCTCTCAGGTTTTAAGCATAAAAGCTCTTTCACCGGAGGGGCATACTGGCCAACAAGATTATTCATAGGATATTGTACAGGAAGCACTTTTTTCCACTGGCGGTCATCGTAGCCTGCCAGCTCCCAGCCGCCAAGCTCTTTTGCGGCGTCGTATTTTTCGCCTACAAACAGATCCGAATACACCAGGGGACCGGTGCTGGACACGCCATCTTCCCCGGAAATCACCTGGCGGGTCCCATCAGAGTATTCCAGGACAGCTTCCAAAAGCAGCCCCAGACGATTCCCATACTGGCAGCAGTCTCCGGTAGTCCCTATCCGGCCGGCCCACCAGCCATCTGCCAGGATCAAGGCAAAAACATTTTCCCCCGGCCGGATCATTCCGGTTACATCATAGGTCTGATATTGAAGGCGTTTAAAATAGGTGGTATTTTCCGGAGCAAATTCCCGGTCATCTCCCTTAACTCCATTAATTTTAAGACTATATAATCCGTGAGCGCTGACATACACCCTGGCTGCCGTTAATCCTTCCCGAACTGAAAATGGAATCCGGATATACTGGGGCGGGCGAAATTCTGAAAAATCCCTCTCCCCTTTAGCATAGGGATTTGCAACAATATTTTCCACTGCCATATTTTTCCCATCCATGCTGGAAGGGGTGGGTTCCTGGCAGGGCTCCACCCAGGGGGAAGAAAAAGGTACGCCCAGACGGCCTGTTTCAAACCAGGTTTCTCCTTTCCCCAGATTTCCATAATTATCCCACGCTTCCACCTGGATATTATACCGGGTCATAGGTTTTGCCTTCCATCCGGGGATGACATTTTCAATACTTTCTCCCCTTTCGATCCGTCCTGTATCTGCCACGATTTCTTCCCGGTCAAAAACACAGATCCTAAAAGCTGTCTGAAACACATTTTCATTTAAACTATCCAGCTTCCAGGCAAATCTGGGCCTGTCACAATCAATGCCTAACGGTGTATACTGATGCTCCACTGTAAGTTCTTTAAGCTTTAAGCCGTACTCCATGGCAAATCTCCTTTCATTCTGCTGCGCAGCCTGTTCTGCGGGGCCGCAGAGCAGGCCTTATGCGCAAGTATAATAGCCGCCTTATGCGGCTATTATACTATGGCCGCAGCTTCAGGACAAATATATATTTGCGATGGATTTCCATTACTTTTTATTATATAGGGCAAGTTCTAAAGCTGACCATTGCCCGGCTGCCGTGGCTGATCCGCCGGTATTGATCGTGGCTGAGGTTAAGGCAGATACTAACAGCTTTATACAGGAAATGCCATTGGCACTAAAAAAACAGGGGAGGCTGCGAACCTTACGGATCACAGTCTCCCCTGTTTAAAGTGGATTTCTCACAGCCATACGCTGCCATCATTAAAACTTTGTATCTTCCCGTCCGCAGAATGGGTCTACCGGATTCTTTCCTTTAAAAGGACTCTTTCCTGTGATCTTGTCCATGACGGCAGAGATCACAAATTCACTATCTGTGTAGGCATTAATATAGGTATGGATTTCCGGCACATCAATAAGATGATAAGGATTGGCAAAGCTTACAGCCATAGTGGGGATCTCCTCCGCAAACCATGGGGTATTGCTGCCTCCAAGTCCGCCTTTCCAGGACAGACGCACCACTGTATTATTAGATGCCGTTGGGAAATCAAAGGCATAAAATGCCAGGTCATAATTTTCCTTAAACCCGGCCACTGTAATCGGCTTGTCGGAAATATAAGCCCCTTCCGGCGGATCAAGGACAGTAAAACCCTGATCAGTCAGCGCTTTCTTCAGCCGTTCATGAAGGCCGGTGGTTTCACCAAAATATCCGCCGCCCTCTGATGTAAATAAAACAATACGGGGATATTTTTCCGGTGTAACAGGTAAAAGATTTTGAGTATCCTTTACCAAAGTCACTGCTTTATCCGCACAGTCGTAAGACCACTGGACAAACTGAGGATTTCTTAAAACGGACAAAGCTTCTGGTCCCGGAACTAAAGTTCCTTCCTTCTGCTTTTTGTGAAGTCCAAGGGAAGCCTTTAAGGCCAGGATCCGAGTCAGGGCTTCCTGAAGCCGCTCCGGGGTAAGGATACCTTTTTTGTAGCCTTCCAGCATATAGCCGTAATCTTCATCAAAGCTCTTATTAAACAGGAACATATCACACCCAATGGCAATGGTCGTGGGCACAGCCTTTGACCGCTCCATGGCACAGGTATAACCCAGCATGGATGTGGCATCGGTAACGATCATGCCGTTAAAGCCAAGGGTTTCCCGCAAAAGCCCGGTAACGATCTCCTTTGATAAGGTGGCCGGACGGTAAAGGTCCCTTCTCTCTAAAGACGGATTCAGCCTTTTGGCCCATGCCGGCTGGGCAATGTGGCCTACCATGACTGTCTGGGCTCCCTGGTCGATCAGCCCTTTATAGACCATACCATAAGTATTCATCCATTCATCTGCAGACAGGGAATTTACTGTTGTATGTAAATGCTGATCTCTTTCATCCACTCCGTCCCCGGGGAAATGCTTAATAGACACCGCTACCCCTGCTTCCGCGGCGCCTTTTAAATATCCGGAAGCAAAACGCAGGACACGTGCCGGGTCATTGCCGAAAGTCCTTAAATTGGTAATGGGATTGCGCCAGTTATTATCAATATCTACAATGGGTGCAAAGCTCCAGTTGATCCCTGCCGCCGCCCCTTCGGTACAGGAAATCTTTCCCAGATGATACCCTTCCATCCCATCATCTGTTGCCGCAGCCTGAAGGGGTTTTCCAAAATTCGTTCCTTCTTCTACAGATCCGGTCCCTCCGGCCTCCAGATTTGCCGGCAAAAGAAGCGGGATCCTGGAATTTTCCTGAAGCCACCGCTGAGTTTCCTGTATTTCAGCCGCCGGACCGGAACGATACATGATACCGGCAATATTTTTTTCAAGCAAAGGCTTAAGCAATTCCTTATCCTTGGTAAAACCTACCGGGCAAAACAGCTGGCCGATCTTTTCTTCCAGGCTCATAGACCCAATGGTCTCCTCCACCCAGGAAATATCTTCATCACTTAAATAAAACGGTTTTCCTTTTAAATCAATCATCTCTTTGTAAACTCCTCCTAAAATACTCTGTGTTTCTCTGAGCCGCGGGCTTCCTCTGGCAGCTTCCGCAAAGCCGATCAAATCAAAAAAATGCTGGAAGCAAAAGGATTTTTGCCTCCAACATTATTATATCCGGAATTTCCCTGAGCTTCAACTGGATCGTTAGAATTTCACTCTTTTTTCAAGATTTGGATGTTTGTATCCCAGCCCTCAGACACTGCAAAATCATTGGCAATCCCTTCGGTGATCAGCAGTTCCCGGTCATCGGTCACAAGGATCATATCAAAGCCTCCGTTTTCCCGCCAATAATCCCGGGCCTTCTCTGCTCCCATAACAAAAAGGGAAGTAGACAGAGCGTCACACATACGGCCTTCTGCGCCGATAATAGTCACAGACTGAAGTCCGCTTTCCGCCGGCCGGCCTGTGGATGGATCTAAAATATGCCAGTAAATATGTCCGTCCTCATCCTCAAAATAATTTTCATAACCGCCGGAAGTCACCACTGCCGCATCGCTGGCTGAAAGGATGCCGATATACCCGTCCTCCCAGGGTGCCCGGATCCCGATCCGCCAGTCCGTGCCATCCGGATGGCTGCCAATGGCCTGTATATTCCCGCCTAAACTTAAAATAGCCGATTCTACACCATAATCCTTAAGAGTTTCCGTCACCAGATCCGCAGCATACCCTTTCCCCACAGATCCAAGATCCATCTCCATCCCATCCGGGACTGTCAGCATATTGCCATCCAGTTTTATCCGGGTATAATCAGTGTTTTCAAGGAGCCTGTCAATCTCTTCCCGGGAAGGCACCTGCTTGCTGTCTGTCGTAAATCCCCATGCCTCAAGGACCGGATAAATAGCCGGGTTTAATGCACCTCGGGTCTGTCTGGCCATATCCAAAGCAAATCCCACAAGACTTGCCGTCTCATCGCTTACCTCTACAGCCTGTCCGCCGCTGTGGTTGGCCTTATAAATATCACTGTTTTCATATGTAACAGACCACAGATCTTCCAAGGCATAAATCTGATCCCGTGCAGCATCCAGCCCTTCTTCAGCCTTATCCCCATAGGCAGTCAGGGTCATATATGTATTCATGGCAAAAATAGACCGCTCCACCGGAGCGGCTTCCTGGTTTTCTTTCATAAAAGGCAGGGAGCTGTTTTCACACCCTCCGGCCACTGTTAATATTATGGCTGCAGCAAGGCTGCAGATCGTCTTTTTCTTCAAAAATGATCATCCTTTCCATATTTCAGAAAAAACGAAGTCCGTATTTATTGCTAATGACAAAGCTTATATCAAACCAGCACCTTACTTTTTTCTCTGACAGCACATAGCTGATCATACGCAACAGGCTCAAGCCCGTGTCAGATTTTGAGTATAACACAATTTAGCCCAAATAGCTACTTAGGATTCACCTGCGTCCCATTTAAGATTTCTTTTTACAATTCTTCCCATGGCTATTTTTAGTTCTGAGAAAAATAATAAGAAACCACCAGATCCACCATTTTATCATAGCTTACGATGCCCTCGGACTGACCGTTAGCTTTCAGGTAAGTATCATTCATCCAATCGGAAATCTGGGAAATACTTCCTTCATAAGAAGCCCAAAAGTCATTGTTTGCAGACAAATCCGGACAGCCACCGGACAGCAGGTTTTAAAACACCGCCGGTACGGATCATCTTTATTATGGTATAAATAACAGAACCTATAACGCCAAGAAGAAACAGATATAATAACATTTCCACAACAGAAAAAGGGAAAATCCCCATGATACGTCCCATACTCCCTACATATAACGGATAAATTGCAACAGCATACCACTGGGCAAAAGACGGAATATAAGCGGATACCGCCAGCAGAAGTAGCGCCGCCGCCGTCAGTCCGACTCCGATCATGCATCTCTTTTTCACAGACCACCGTATTTTTATTCCTCCTGTCATAGGATTTATCCCCCTTTATCAAATCGCCAACACGGTATAATTGCGTATCGGTATGCTCACTTCGTTCGCCGCTCAAAAGACGCGGTATAATAGCCCCTCTGGGGCTATTATACCATGGATAAAGGCGTGCTTCCAAATATTTTGCTGGGGGAAGGTTATGAATTTTTTGATTTTTACTTAATTTATGGCATTTGATCCGGACACAGAGCCTGCGATTACGGTTACAGACACGTTTTTGTCTCCAGGATCCGTAGTATTTACCGTGACAGGCCGGCCCCCTTACTGTCCCTATCCCAGTTCATTACTGTTCATGGGTAAACAGCATCCACTTTCTCGATTTAAAGCGCAACGCTTTAAATCGTCATTGACAACCTTTATTTTTTCTGCTAGAATCAAAAAGAACCAAAAATCTCGGCAGTTTCGCCGTAACAGTTTAGCTGGCTAAACTGTTACATTCTGCCGCCAATCTTCACCTATAATCTTTCAGGAGGCGTCCCATGACAGCACAAAACCATTGCTTTAATTTTGCATATGGCTATTATTATCCGGGCTACATTCGCGCGGATTTATTGTGTTGCATCGGAACAGCCATATAGCAGAAAGAATCTGACAGATTCATACTGTAACTACCCCCAAAAGCTGATGTTCCCGCAACATCAGCTTTTTTGCTGTGACCACTTAATGAAAGCAAGCCGCAGGCGCTGCTTGAATTTAGTGGGAACGCACATCTCGACCCTTAGTGAAAGCAAGTTGCGAAGCAACGCTGCTTGAGCTTAGTGGTGAGATGTTACCCGCATTTAATCAGACTTTTACAGGAGGTTTCTATTATGATCATTATTTTTAAGCAAAACGCGCCGGAAAAGGAGATCCATTTGCTGGAAGAAGAGATCCGCGCCCTTGGGCTGGACATCCACAAATCTAAAGGTGAAAACACCCTGATTTGGGGACTTGTAGGAGATACATCAAAAATCAATATGGACTGGCTTTCTGCCCGCCGGATCGTAGAATCCGTAAAACGGGTCCAGGAGCCTTACAAAAAGGCCAACCGTAAATTTCATCCAAAAGATTCTGTGATCGATGTCTCCGGGAAAAAGATCGGCGGCGGGCATTTTCAGGTCATTGCCGGCCCATGCTCTATTGAAACCGCAGATCAGATCAACTGTGTTGCAAAAAGTGTTGCCAGAAGCGGCGCAGGACTCTTAAGAGGCGGCGCGTTTAAGCCAAGAACGTCCCCTTACGCTTTTCAGGGCTTACATGATGAAGGTCTGAAAATGCTCCTGGACGCAAAAAAAGCCTGTGGACTTCCCGTGGTCACAGAGCTTATGAGTCCGGAACACATTGATCTTTTTCACGATGTGGATATGATCCAGATCGGCACAAGAAACATGCAAAATTTTGAACTATTAAAGGAAGTCGGAAAACTTAAAACTCCTATTCTCTTAAAAAGAGGCATGGCCAACACTTTGGACGAACTTTTAATGAGCGCTGAATACATCATGGCCGGAGGCAATGAAAATGTCATCTTGTGTGAACGGGGCATCCGCACCTTTGAGCCTTCCACCAGAAACACTCTGGACCTGTCTGCCATTCCTATGCTGAAAAAGAAAACCCACCTTCCGGTGATCGTAGACCCGTCCCACGCCTGCGGTATCCGGTGGATGGTAGAGCCTATGGCCCTGGCAGCCATTGCCGCCGGAGCGGACGGGCTAATGATCGAAGTCCACAATGACCCGGAAAAAGCCTTGTGTGACGGTCCCCAGTCCCTTACGCCGGAAATGTTCGACCGACTAATGAATAAAATCAACCGGACAACGGCATTTTTCCGTGAACTTTAAAACAACGGTGCGGCTCCAGCCCCTGACACGGCCTGAAAGTGTTTTACAGATGGCGCATCCGCCCACATAGCCGGTGCCGCCCCGGCGCCCTATCTTTAAATCAGCGCCATAGCGATCGTCCCGGCAGTTAAAAGCACCAGTCCGGCCAGTGCCTTTTTGCTCAGTTTTTCTCCGAAAACAAAATAGGAGAAAATAACAGTAACAATAACGCTCAGTTTGTCAATGGGAGCCACAACGCTGGCCGGGCCTTCCTGGAGGGCCCGGTAATAGCACAGCCAGGATGCCCCGGTGGCTACGCCGGAAAAGCATATAAACAACAGCTCCTTGCGTCCGATCTGCCCCACCTCTTTGGTTTTGCCTGTAACAAACACCATAAGCCAGGCCATGACCAGCACGACGATAGTACGGATAGCTGTGCCCAGGTTGGACTCTACGCCGGAGATGCCGATCTTACCAAGGATAGCCGTCAGGCTGGCAAAAAACGCGGACCCGGCGGCATACAAAAACCAGCTTCCATGGCCATCGGTCTTTTTCTCCACATCCTTTTTCTCGATCATAAGGAAAATGCCCACAGCAATCACTGCCACTGCAATGGCCTTTGGAACGCTGACCCCTTCCTGGAGAAAGATCAGGGCAAGCAGGATTGTCAAAACTGTACTTGATTTATCAATAGGGACGACCTTATTAATATCCCCCAGCTGAAGAGCCTTAAAGTAGCACAGCCAGGAAGCGCCGGTGGCGGCACCGGAAAGGATAAGAAATACCAGCGTCCGGCCGCTGATGGAAGCCATTTGGCTGCCCGAGCCTACAATACCTACAATGATCCAGGAAAAGATCAGGACGATCACTGTACGCACTGCTGTTGCCACAGTGGAATCCGTCTTTCGGATACCGCACTTTGCCAATATCGATGTAAGACCGGCAAAAAATGCTGATCCTACCGCATATAAAAGCCACATTACTTATTCCCTCTTTCTTTAACTGCCTTTCTTTGATTTACTTTATTTGATCCATTTCCTCTTAATCCTTGTACGGACAACATTCCTACAAAGAATATGATAACGCATACACTCTGTCTTTTCCATAGGGATTTGCGCCTTTGTAACATTTTAGAAACTAAAAATAACAATTCTTTAAAAATTCACATTTCCATGCTAAAATAAAAATATCTGCTTTTACTTTCACTAAACAAAGGAATGATTTTATGCATATACATATATATCGCTGGGTCTATGGTGTATTATTTTTATTTATTTGTGCTGCTGTCGTAGGTTTTTTGCATAAATTTACCATTGAAAGCGATACGATAACTTATATTAACTGGGATACCTCCGTCCGGCTGGAAAATGACGGAAGTCAGGTTCCTATTGACGCAAACACGGTCTCTAATAATTCAAATCTTGCAGGTACTTATTTTTTCTCCGGTCTGCTGCCGGAAGGGCTTTCCAGAGGAAGCTTATATTTTGAAATTTCCGGAGCTAATATCACTCTTTACATTAACGATGAAGAAATTTACCATTCTTTAGTTGCAAGCTCCGACATTTCTTCTATAATGCACGTTGAAATTCCTATTCCGGAAGGATGCAAAGGAACAATTTCCATGGATTATGAGTTAGTCGATGAAACCGGAACTTTATTTCCGCCCATTCTACGATTTGTTCCGGAAAATCTTGAAATGATCCAACAGTACGCCTTTGCTAACCGCACGGCTCTGCCTACCGGTGCTGCTGCGCTTGCCTTTGTACTCATTTTTGGAATTTTTCTCATCGGCGTGGTCATGCATCAGACGGATTTTTCCCTGATTCCTCTCCTGCTGGCCGCTGCCGGTCAGACAATATTTCAGATCAGCCAAAGTGAAGGTCTATTTTTCCTGCCAGAGTATCTTGCCGATATTCTCGGGAGGCACTGGATCGGCCCGGCTGTATGTGTCGCTTTAGTCCTTTACCTGGTCATGAACCGAAAAAAACAATTCTGGCGTCAGTTTGGGATTGCCTGTATCTTGAGCGCTGCTGCTCTCCTTGTCCTTTATCTTATCTCTCTGGCTTCCGATGGATCTTTGGCCATTTACATAAACTCTTCTGTTTTGGCCCTTTTTCGCAGTGGATACTACGATGGGATCATTTACTGGCTTACCTGGTGGCTAAATATAGTATGCGGACTTATTGCAGCATTAAACACCATGAGTACCGTGGTTCAACAACGCATCAAATCCCAGGAGATTTCTCTGAAAAACCAGCTTCTCCTGGATAGCTGCACATCCATGGAACATCGTATGAAAGAAGAAGCCGGCCTGCGCCATGAATACAATCATAATTTAATGGCATTAAATACCTTATATCAAAAAGGGGACATGAAAGGACTTAAATCTTTATTGTTCCAACGATTTCATACAAGCCTATCACGGATACCTGAGCTTTAAGGAACAGGACATATCCCCGGAGCTTGCACAGAAAATCGGAATGGAATTTGCAAACGAGGTGTGGGGCAAAAGATTTCAGGTGGTGGTTACTACTCATCTGAACACGAAGCACCTGCACTGCCACTATGTAATCAACTCCGTTTCCTTTGTGGACGGCAAGCGGTTATGGGGCGATGAAAAAGCGTGGTTCAAGTTCCGCTTGGTTGCCGACCGACTGTGCGAGAAGTACGGACTGTATTACAATCCAAACCCGAACCGCAGTAAGCAATCCTCTTATTACTACAAGCAGGAGCAAGCCGGTATGCCGAGCCGATACTCCATTACCCGTGACGCCATTGATGAAGCGATTGCACACAGCACCAACTTAAAGACCTTTGATTATATCCTCACGCAGATGGGCTATGAGCATTGTCTCAGCGACAGTCGAAAGTATTGGACGATTGTTCCGAAAGGATACAAGAAGCCGATACGACTTAAATCACTCGGAGAGAATTATACCGAGGACGCAATCAAGCGTAGGCTGACGGAAAATCAAAAGGTTCTCATCGTTCCTTTTGCAAAGGAAACGGTAAGAGTCAGACAATACCGATTGCCCACAAGAGAACACAAAATCAAAAAGGTCGGCGGATTGTATGGGCTGTATCTGCATTACTGCTATAAGCTGGGTTATCTGCCGAAGTACAAAAAACAGAATACCGCAAGGCTTCACTATCTTTTGAAAGAAGATTTGCTGAAGCTCGATAAAATCACTCAGGAGACAAGGCTGCTTGGACGGGAGAACATTTCTACCGACGAGCAGCTTTTCTCATATAAAGAGTCCGTGTTGTCGCAAATCAAATCCTTGACTGACGATAGAACGCACCTGCGAAAACAGTTAAGAAGAAATTTGAGTGACAATGAGCTATCAAATGTCAAGGAGCAGATTACGGCAATCACGAGCAAGCTGTGGACTCTCCGCAAAGAGGTAGGTCTTTGTGATGATATAGCCGAAAGGTCAAAGGTCATTGAAGCCAACCTTGAAACGGTAAGAGTTTACGAAGAAAAACAAGAACGAAAGGAGCAGAACCGTAATGACAAACGGAGGTGATGCGGCAGAACAGGTCGTCAGGCTATCGCTTGAGGGCTTTGAAGTAGCCGCAAAATTAAGCGGAGCGGCAGCTAAAAATATTGCCGTTCTTTTAGTCTCTGTTCTCAAACAGGAACAGAAAACAAAAGGCAAGGCTCGACTTACCAATATGATTAAGTCGGGCAAGGAGCTGAAGGTGTTTTCTATCCCCAACAAGGACTTGAAAAAGTTTACCGAGCAGGCAAAACGCTACGGCGTTCTCTACTGCGTACTCAGGGATAAAAACACAAAGGGCGATAATGTACCGATTGATATTATTGCCCGTGCAGAGGACGCTTCCAAAATTCAGAGAATCGTTGAGAGATTTGAACTCGGTAAAGTTGATAAGGCTGCGATTGTCACCGAGTCTCAGAAGGCTGTCGAAAAGCGTGAAGCTTTGGAGAAAGACAAGCCGACGAAAACCAAAAACGAAATCATCACTGAGGAAGCCGTCAGAAAACCTATTCAGAAAGAGGGGTATTCCCAGTCAAACCCCACAGTCGCCAAAACGGACAAAAACCCTCCGTCAAGGCACGACTCCGAGCCGGTAGATATGCAAACTGATAAGGGTACTGTAAGCGACAGACAGAGAAAGCCGTCGGTGAAAGCAAAGCTTGACCGATACAAGGCACAGTCCAAGCAGCAGAAAGAAGCAGAACGCAAAGAACCGGAGGTATCAAAGCCGGAGGTAAAGAACGCCCCGGCACAGACCGTACACCAGCAGCCGAAACCCAAAAACAAAAATGTGAAAGAGAGGTAATCACAATGACAAACAATTTTACCCCTGCTAAGGCAGGACAGCAGAGCAAACGACTTTCCAAAGAGGAATACGCCGAGAAGATGAAGGCTGAAAAAGAAGCCGTATATCAGATGGCGGACGACACCGCAAAGGCGATTGTTTCCGACCCGGAAAAGTTCAAAGCGTTTCTTGATACGCAGAGCCGACTTGACAGATACTCTGCGGTCAACGCACTTCTGATTTTCAAGCAGCTTCCCGAAGCAAGCCAGCTCAAAAACTTTGACGACTGGAGCAAGGACAATGTGAAAATTCAGAAAGGTGCGAAAAGCATTTCCATTCTTGAGCCTGTCGAGTATGCCAAGAGAGACGGTACGACCGGCATTTCCTACAATGTGAAAAAGGTCTTTGATGTTTCGCAGACCAACGGCAAGAGACCGCCTGCACCGACTGTCAACCGTGACCCGAAAGCACTCATTACCGTTATGCTGGATTCTTCCCCTGTTGAAGTGGAAGCAACAAATGAACTTCCGTATCCCAATATGGCGGCGTTTTACAACAACGAGGAACAGACCTTGTATGTAAAGCGTGATGTGGGAGACAGCGTAGCGGTCGCTCAGTGCGTAGCACAGGAGCTTGGCCACGCACAGCTCTCCATCAACAGGTGGTTCAGCCTGCATAGGAAGGAGGGATTGTATGGCTGATATTAAAACGAAAGACAATGCAAAAGGTACGATACGAACCATAGATAAGGCTGCCGTTGCAACCCAACGAATGAAGCAGGCGTATATCGCAACAAA
>DVFP01000006.1 GCA_018713145.1 Candidatus Scybalocola faecavium | reverse complement strand
TATGTAGACGGCTTTGAACCGGAGGGGAAGATCGTGCGCACGGCAGGTCTGCTTCAAAATGTCAGCGGACACAGGACCATGACCGCCGCGGGCCCCACCCGGTCTTTCGGACCGCCGCCGGAGGGGAAGATTCTGACAGAAGAACTGCCCCATGTAAATACCTGCCATGAGAACTATTTTGAAAACTACATTAAAGCCTGGCATGGAGAGGCGGAGTTTCTTGTAAAGATCCCGGAGACAAGACGTGTCCTGGCTCTTATGGATGGGGTGAGAGAATCGGGACGTACAGGAAAATCTATTGATTTTGAATGATTATATTTTAAATATGAAATGGCTGTGAAAAACGAAGGATTTTATCTTTGTTTTTCACAGCCTGTTCTTTTTTTGGGACTCTTTCATGAATGAAACTCGACAATAATAAAACGAAATTCCAAAGGCTGCAAAAGTATTTTAAGGTTGAGTGTTTGTTTTTCAATGTTTTCATGGTGAATAAAAATACCAGGAGCGGAAAGATCATTTAAGAGTTTTTCATCTTCTGGACGTAATTGTTCCGGAGCGCCTATAGCTACCCATTGATCAAAACAAGAGCCGTGTTCCCGATTAATATAATATTCCCGGATGATTGCATGAATTCCAGGTACATTTCTCAATGTCAAATGATATTCTTCAGGATTCAGCATGGTAAATGGCGTATATCGGTTAGTCATTGTCATATCGAAAAGTTCACCGCTGGCAAAAAGCCGGCTATAATGTTCATAATTATAAAGGGCGATTTGTATGTTTTTGTGTCCCTTGGTTATGAACCATCCATTTCCCCGTCCAATACATTCATCTCCCAGTTTGGATAAATATTTAAAGACATAGTAAGGCGGCTTGGGAATCCCATTCATCGTAAAAAGTCCCAGCCCACCGTGAAAGAGCTGGTTAGGAAGCTGCTGCTCATGAAGATAGTCTGTTAATGACCAGTATCCATATGATTCGATTCGGTCATAATTTTCCAGAAGATTTTTTGCAATATAGCATGACTTAAAACAGGTATCATTAATCAGGTTTCTATGGCTTACTGTCAGGTTCCATTCAGTTAGGTATACGGGAAGGGGACGGCCTACATAGGAAGATAATTCCCCATAGAGGGTATCCAGATATTGCCTGAAGGAATTTTCGTTAGTGTTAAGCATATTGGCCATTTTTTGCTCTGAAGAATTTGTTTGATTCAAAAGGTCAATACTGTCATCGTAATAGTGTATATTTAAAAAGTCCGGTATACAGTTATTCTTAACGCAAAATCTAAAAAATTCCATATCCCAATTTCTGGCAATTTCAGAGATTAAAAGCAGTGAAGGTGTTCCGAAAATAAAACTGGAATCAATAGACTTAACAGTATCGTATGTATTTTTATAAAGTACAAGAAAATCTTCTATATTTTCAAAGCCAAACATTTCAGCAGAAGTATCAGGTTCATTCCATACACAAAAAAACCATGTGCGTACCTCTTCCAGTGAATAGCGCTCGATAAAATGGTTAATCATTTCCCGAACAAGATGATTCCAGTTCTGTATATTATTTGGAGGACTTACATTGTATTCAATGTAAAAATTTGTTTTATCCGGGATGGAAGCCAGTTGTTTGGGCATAAAAGACAGTTGGAGCAAAGGTTTTAATCCGATGCTTATAAGAAAATCCATAACTTTATCTACAAGAGTGAAGCTTAAGTACAAGCTCCCATCGGTATTTTCATGATAAAGCATCATATCATCACAAAGTATACCATGAAATTTGATATATTCAAAATGAATTTCTTTTTGTGCCCGACACAACATGTCCTGGATCTGAGCATTTAATAAATCACTGGCGGCGCCTACACAGCATATTCTGTGAAAATTATGATGCAGATGGGTGCCAGCTGCGGTGTAATCAGCAGAAATATAGGCTTGTGTCGTATTTTTGACCGGATGTGTTTTACCAATAGCCTCATCCTCATAAATGGAAAGATACTTTGCCAAACTGGATAAGGACGAGAATGAGGAAACGGAAAAATAATTTATGCCATTGGAAGGCCGGGTCTCTTTGCTTAATACGGAGTTCTTTTTTCGGTATGTGCTGGGAAGTTCATGATAGTTTTTCTTAAATAAGGACACAAATGCCCGAACATCTGAAAAACCATTATTTAGAGCAATATCAGCAATGGCAGTATCACTGGTAAGAAGTTCATTCACTGCATATTCCATACGGATCTTGTTGATATATTCTGTAAAGCTCATGCCAAAATGCTGGGCAAAAAAGCGGGATAAATATGCAGATGAAAGATGTTCGCTTTCTGCCAGTTGTGCGAGAGAAATCCCTGTACGAAAATTTTTTTGAATATATCCGGTAATACTTTTTAGCCTTTGAAGATGCTTTTGAGATTTTTGCTGGATAGTTTCCTGTTTTTCGGAGAAATTTGTGACCAGTTCATCCAAGAGCATGGACAACAGGGATAAAGTTGCCAGCTTCACGTTTTTTTCAGCCTGCGCCTTGATTAATCTTGCCAGAAGATAGCGCAGGTAATCATATTTTTGAGTATGCTTTTGCCCGCAAGAGCAGCAATTAAAATAAAGATTGCTGTATTCTTCAAAATAGGACAGCTTTGTTAAATTAATCTGAAACAAAGCAAGTTCACAGGAAGCTGCGTATAATTCATGAAGTGCATTGCTGTTAACCAATAGGACGTCATCAGGTAAAAGATGAAAAGACTGGTCATCTACAGTAATGTCAACTTCACCGGAAAGAATAAATAAAATTTCTATGCTTGTATGCCAGTGTTTTGCAATGGATCCAATCTCCTGAAAGAAGACGCGGATAGGCAGTTCTGATGAAAATGAAATAATTTCATGAATATTTTCCATAGGATTCCCTCCTGATTTATAGGTATTTTAAGTATAAAGTAGTCTGGCCAAAGCTTCAAGGTATAATTTCTCAAAATGTCATGAGAAAGACAATAATTAGTCAAAAAAATATATTATGCAAGATATATTTCTGTAATGACATCTAAAATACTCAAATAGATGACATTTTTAAAAACTGTCATTATGCTAAATGAAAAACAGACAAAATCCTGATAGATATTCGCTTTTTATTGACGTTTTGCCCATAAAAAGTCGGTGATACAATATAGAAAAGAGATAAATAGTACAAATAACATAAAAAATAGACAAAAAAGTGCTGTATACTCTTTAAGTTTTACAAAGAAGGGATGGTAAGGTGGAAGAAATTTTATTGGAAATCAAACATATGAATAAGAAGTTTGGTTCCATAGTAGCTCTGAAGAATGTGGATTTAATAGTCCGGCGTGGACAGATCCATGGGCTTATCGGTGAAAATGGAAGTGGCAAATCTACCATTACGTCGATTGCGGCAGGAATGCAGCAGGCTACATCAGGGGAGATTTTCTACAAGGGGAAACCATGGAAGCCGGTGTCTATGGTAGAGGCTCAGAGACATGGAATTTCCATGATCCTTCAGGAAGCCAATACGATTGAAGGCTGTACTGTAGCAGAGAATCTTTTTGCCGGACAGGAAGATCATTTTTCCAGATTCGGGTTTTTTAATTCAAAAAAGCTGAATAAAGAGGCAGATGCTCTTTTAGAAAAATTTGGACTGAACTGGATCCGGGGAAAAGATCCGATTACAAAGTATGGATTTGAGGAACGTAAACTGATTGAAATCGTTCGGGCAGTCACCGATGATACGGAGGTCCTTGTTGTTGATGAGACAACGACAGCATTATCTTTTGAGGGACGGGAAATTCTGTATAAGCTGATGAATAAAATGGCTGCAGAAAATAAGGCGGTTATTTTTATTTCTCATGATCTGGATGAAATTCTGGAGCATTGTACCATTTTAACAGTGCTTCGGGATGGTGAGATCCGTGGTGAAATCAGTCAGGAGGAGATGAAAAAGCCAGGCAGTATAAAAAAGATCCGTGAGCTTATGGTAGGACGGGATATTGGAGACAGATTTTACAGAAGTGATTATGATACATCTCACGGAAAGGATGTAGTGCTGGAATATCGCAATGTATCCAGTAATCAAATTAAAGATTTTTCACTTCAGCTGCATAAAGGAGAAATTCTCGGTATTGGAGGTTTGTCTGGATGTGGTATGCATGAAATCGGGCGGATGGCTTTTGGGCTGGAATATATTGACCGGGGCAGTGTAGTATGTTCCGGAAAGGCTATAGAAAGTCCAAAGCAGGCGGTAGATATGGGCATTGGCTATATTTCAAAAAACAGAGATCAGGAAGCTCTTATTTTAGATGGATCTATTAGTGCTAATATTGTCATGCCGTCACTATCCAGTTTACAAAAGTGGTCATTTGTTTCGCCCGGCAAAGAAAAACAGCTTGTATCTCAGCAGATTAAACTGATGGAAATCAAATGTGAAAATGAAAATCAATGGGTCAGTACCTTGTCCGGCGGAAACAAGCAAAAAGTCTCCTTCGCAAAATGGATTGCCAAAAAAAGTGACATTATCATTATGGATTGTCCTACCCGTGGAGTTGACATAGGCGTTAAGCAAGCTATGTATCAGCTGATCACGGATATGAAACATGAAGGCAAGGCAATTTTGATGATCAGTGAGGAAATGGCTGAACTGATTGGTATGGCTGACCAACTGATCATTATGAAAGATTTTAAGGTAGCTAAAACATTTATGCGGTCGCCAGATTTAAAAGAGACCGATATTATTGAGTACATGATTTAGGAGGGGTGGCTGTGAGTAAAGGAATGAACAAGACATGGCTGAGAGCCCATCTGGGAATCCTGCTCAGTTACGGAGGTCTTGTGCTGTGTCTGATCGTATTTTCAATTTTAAGTCAGGGAAGACTTTGGAGCGCATATAACATTCGTATCCTTATTCAAAGCGTTTGTGTTTATGCCATTCTATCTTTGGGGGCTATGTTTATTTATTCTATGGGCTACATGGATATAAGCGTAGGAGCCCAGGTAGGCGTTTACTGCCTTTTATGTATCTTGATTACAAATTCTACCGGATCATTGGCTCTGGGATTTATATCCATTCTTGCCATTGCGTTGGTCTGCGGTTTGATCAATGGATATGTGTCTGTCATGCTGGGACTGCCCTCCATTGTCACTTCTATATTTTTAAATTCTATATTTGGCGGGATTCAGATGCTGATTATGGAATGGCAGGGAACAAATAGTATTAGTATTGGAATGGATTTGTCACTGTTTAAAGGAACAGGGGCAATGGTGGCAGCCATTGTGATTGTGGCTTTAATATCCATATATCTATATAAATTTACACCGCTGGGAGAATATGTTAAGGGAATCGGCGCAAATGAAGTGGCTACAAAAATGTGCGGCGTTAGTATTACTAAATGGAAGGTTGTTGCCTACGCATTTTTTGGTATATGCATTGCTGTTGGAGCATTGTTCTTAATGGCAAGAACAGGAGCTGCCGGAAAGGGGACCGGAAATGGTTACGCCATGGACATTATGGTAGCTTTGCTGCTTGGCGGGATGCCTCTGTCCGGAGGTATGCGTTCAAAGATCAGCAGTGCCCTGATCGGGTCGTTTACATATGTGATCTTATCCAATGGATTAACCTTAGCCGGGGTGGATATATCTTATATGTATGTAATCAAAGCGCTTATTTTTGTAGCTATTATTTTAATCACTTGCCGTAAAAAAGATGGGGTATTACCAAGATAAAAAAATCAAACGTATTTTAGGAGGTCGTTTATAATGAAAAATATTCAAAAATTATTATCAGTAACTTTAGCAGGTGTTATGGTGGCTGGCTCTCTGGCAGGGTGCAGTTCAGGAGGAACCGCAACGCAAGGGGATACAGGGGCCGCAGATACAAATTCGGTTCAAACGGGTGAAAATATAGATAACTCTGGGACTGTGGAAGTAAAAGAACATAAAATCGGTATTGGTTTATACACAGATTCCGGTAAATCTGTTGAAGCGTTAAAAGCTTTTCTTGATGGGATTTCCGAAACTGTAGGATGCGAATTTGTCTATACAACATTAAGTACATATGATGAAGCAACAAACATTTCTTCAATACAGAATCTTATTTCTTCCGGCTGTGAGGGAATCATCCTGACAGCAGACATGGGAACTCAGGCTATTGTGGAAGAGTGCCAGGCCGCCGGAGTGTATATGGCCGGATATTTGTGTGATTATAATACAAGCTATACAACAGCCTATGATGCAGTATTTGGAAATGAATATTTCCTTGGAACCGTGTGCGATGGTCTGGATGATCCAAGCCCATATGGGACTATGGTTGCTGAAGATGTTATTGAAAAAGGATATAAAAATATTGGTGTTATTACATTCCCATCTTATGCCTATCCAAAACAGGCCAATGTGGATGCCGCTTTTAGAGAAAAAATCCAGGAATATAATGATAGCGCATCTGAGGCTGACCAGATTACAGTTGCTGATACCATTGAGTTAAACTTTACGGCATTGGAAGATACCTATTTAAGCGAAAATCCGGATTTAGACTGTATTTTTTCGATAGCGGCAGGCGCTGGAAACGTATATCCGGTTCTTGTGGCCAATAACAAAACAGATATAAAACTATATACCACAGGTTTTGAAGGCACAGATGACGCAGATAATTTTGGTTCTAATGGCAATCAGTGTTACCAGGGAATTATGTTTTCCACACCAGAGGCTATTGTATATCCTCTTTGTCTGATCATTGATCAATTAAATGGAATCACTTACAGCGATCTCCCGGAAGAGGCAGAAGTTGTCAGCTGTTCACCAATGATCATTTTAAGTGATGAGGATTTGGCAAAGGTGGAAGAAAGCTCTATTTATTATACAGCTTCCTATGATGATGCCTTCCTTACCGGTGAAGATGTAGTAAATCTGTGTGCTTCCTATAATCCGGATGCTACCTATGCAAATTTGGTGGATACCATTAACCATATGGGAGTCGAAGACCTTCAGTAAATAATTAACAGCTCCGGCGCCGTGCTTTAAATGGTGCCGGAGAGAAATGGAGTAAAGAATAAGAATGAAAAGTAATAAAGTTTTAAATTTTTTAAAAAGATTCTTCCTTACGATTCTTTTTCCATTGGTGATTTATGTGGTTATGTATATCATCGTGAGAAGTCAGGGTGTTACCTATTTTGGCCTTACTGAGGATATGTGGAGGACGGTTCTTGTCAATACGTCTATGACCTCTGTAGCAGCATTGGCTATATGGACGCAAATCAAAAATGGCCGTTTCGATTTTTCAGGCGGCGCGACTATGGTGCTGGCAGCGATTATTGCAGGAAATCTGGCGATTGATTTTGAATTGAGTCCGGTTGCTTATTTGATCCTTTGTATTGTTTTCGGCGCTTTATTAAGCACATTCACTGGTTTAATTTATATTTATGGCCGCCTGCCGATTATGATCTGCACGATTGGCGTGGCATTGCTGTATGAATCTATTACTTATCTGGTATATGATGCAGAAGGCTTGAATATGATGAGCAATACCCGTCTGACGATCTTCGGACGTATGCCTTACATCCTTATTATTTTGGCCATTGCCCTGATAGTCTTTCTAGTGTACTGTTATCTGACTGTTCCAGGAAAAAGATCAAAATTATTGTCCAATAATCAACAGGCCAGCGTGAATATTGGAATTAAAGAAAATAAAAATGTCCTTCAAACATTTTTCATGTGCGGTCTGCTGCTGGGATGTGCTGCTGCTATCTACGGTTCCAATAATACGGTGGCACCTCAGGCTGGCTTATCTACAGCGGATACTTTGTTTTCCAATATTATACCAGCATATATGGGAATGTTTGTAGGAGCGGCCAGTGTGGATGCTCTTGGAGTAGTGCTGGCATCTCTTGGAATGGCGATCCTTAATTATGGTTTAAGTTGTATCGGCCTTGGTGCTGGCGGCTGGCAGTCTATCATTATTGGTACGTTTATGCTGGCATTTTACACATTGACAGCCCAGTGGCCCAGATGGAAAGAGTCCTATTATCGAAGAAAAAGGCTGAAAGCAGAAAGGTGTGCATAATAAATTGAACTTTAAAGAAATTATGGAGAAATCTCCTTATTATTTAGACCAGGATCAAATGGACTGGGTATTAGAAACATTAAAGGCGATGGATACAGAACAAAAGATACGGCAAATGTTTTGTACCATTGCGTATACAGATAATGAAGACTATTTAAAAGGAATTGCAGACGGACAGTTTGGTGGTCTTATGTGCCGTACAATGAAAAAAGAAGAATTGATCCATCTGGCAGCATATCTTCAGTCTCACGTGAAGATCCCCTATTTTATCGCGGGAAATATGGAGGCCGGAATGAACCAGTGCTGTGATACGGGAACTCGTGTAGGGTGTCAAATGGCGATTGCGGCAACAGGAAATGTAGAAAATGCGTCAAAGCTGGGACAGGTAGTCGGATCAGAAGCTTCTGCTTTAGGCATGAACTGGGCCTTTGCTCCAGTGATTGATATTGATATGAACTGGCGCAATCCGATTACAAATACCCGGACTTATGGTTCTGATCCGGAAACCGTAGCATCTATGGGAGCAGCATATGTTACGGAAGTACAAAAACATGGTATCGCGGCATCGATCAAACATTTTCCGGGAGACGGGGTAGATGAGCGGGATCAGCATCTTGTTACATCAATTAATTCTCTTGATGCAGATACATGGATGAACACTTATGGTAAGGTTTATCAGGCAGGGATAGATGCAGGAGCCTTAACGGTGATGGCCGGATATATTATGCAGCCTGCATGGTCAAAAAAACTGAATCCTGAACTTAAAGATGAAGATATTTTACCTGGAGCTCTTTCAAAAGAACTGCTCACAGGACTGCTGAGAGGAAAGCTGGGATTTAACGGAACAATTATTACAGACTCATCTGCCATGGCTGGATTAGGGTGTGCCATGTCCAGAAAAGATGCATTGCCTAAGTGTATTAACGCCGGATGTGACATGATTTTGTTTGCAAAAAATATGGATGAAGATTTGGGGTATATTCGTACTGCTATTGAAAATGGTGTGATTTCATATGAACGTTTGGATGAGGCGGTTATGAGGATTTTAGCTTTAAAAGCGGCGTTGAAGCTTCCTCAAAAAGCCGCTGATGGAACATTGATTCCAAGCCAGGGCAAAGCAGATGCAGTTGTAGGCTGTCCTGTTCATAAGGAGATTTCCAGACAAGTGGCCGATGAATCTATTGTTCTTGTGAAAGAAGAAAAAGGAGTTTTTCCTGTGACACCCCAGCGCTATCCGAGAATATTGGTTTATCCTAAAGAAGGTGGAGAAACAGAGCTGGCTTTTGGTGTAGAAAGTCGTACCGGCGCAGTAGTGAAGCGGCTGCGGGATGAAGGATTTAAGGTGGATGTTTTTAAACCGTCAAAAGGATTTGAAGGGATCGAAGCACCCATGGCGGATGTAACAGACCATTATGATCTGCTGATTTATGTGGCAAACCTGGCAACAAAATCCAATCAGACTGTAGTAAGACTGGAATGGGCCCAGCCTATGGGCGCAGACTGTCCAATTTTTATTCATGATCTGCCGAACATTTTTATATCACTGGAAAACCCGTATCATCTGGCAGATGTACCAAGAATCCGTACATATATTAACACCTTTGGTTCTACAGATGAAATCCTAGATGTGCTTATGGATAAACTCACAGGGCGAAGTCCATTTAAAGGACAAAGTCCATCCGATGCATTCTGCGGTATGTGGGATACACATTTACAGTAAAAATGGGGAGGTTAGTATATTATGAAAAAATTAAAAACAACAGTTTTGTTGGGAATAGCTGCACTGGGGGCTTGTCTGTGTGCATGTTCTGATAGTCCAAGCTCGTCAACGGGTAATGAAACAAAGGAAAGCGTACAATCCGGGTCAAACGTACAGGAAGAGTCTGATGTTTTGACTCAGGAGTCAGTTCAGGATGAAACTGACAATCTGGAAATGTTATCGTATGCAACAATAACAGAAACCGATGACTGGGGACCGTCCATTACCAAAATTGTGGTTGAATTTACAGGAAATGTAGGAGTTGGTGTGTCACCGGAAGATTTTACAGTAAGCGTAAAAAGAACTTATGCTGGAACAAATGAGCCAGTTCAGGAAATGTCGTATGAAACCTTTGAGTATGCGGTTTCTCCGACTGCAGAAGGTGAGAGAACAATAGTGGATGCCTATCCCTCAGACGTTAATGGCATGAAAGTTCAGGAGGATTCTTCTTATATCACATTAGTTATGGAAAGTACACCAACGGAGGGATTTGGTAATCCTATTGGCGCGGAACTTGAAACAGGGCTGGGATTGAATGTGGTTTTAGACTGTAATTATACGATACAATATACAGATCCGGAGGGCAATACTTTAAGCTGCTCAAATAAAAATGAAGATGCATGTCAGATGCTTTTAACAGATAAGTTTACCCATGATCAAAGTTATACAACAACATCTGAAGACATTTTAAATGATGCCTATGAAAATGATACATTATATTATGCCAGTTATGAACCGGAAGATGATGGCGAAAAACATGCTTTGATCATATGGCTTCATGGCATGGGTGAAGGCGGTACAGATACAAGAATTCCTTTACTTGGTAATAAGGCCAATGTATTTGCAGGGGAAGAGTTTCAGAATATTATGGGCGGTGCTTATGTCCTTGTACCTCAGTCACCTACCATCTGGATGAATGTGACAGGAGCAACGTATGATTTAAGTGCGGAAAATTCTACTTCAATGTATACACAGACCTTAATGGAGTTAATTGAAAATTATGTTGCAGAGCATGAGGCAATCGATACAGATCGAATAATCATTGGAGGCTGCTCTAATGGCGGATATATGACTATGAATATGATCATTAATTTTCCGGAATATTTTGCAGCTGCATTTCCAATTTGCGAAGCTTATACAGATGAATTTATTACGGATGAACAGATCAATGGAATCAAGGATATGCCTATATGGTTTACCCATGCAGCCGATGATACTCTGGTTGTTCCTGATACAACAACAGTACCTACTTATAATCGTTTAGTGGAAGCCGGTGCGGAGAATATTCATTTTACTTTCTGGACAAATGTTCATGATACCAGCGGAAGATTTACCGATGATCAAGGCAATCCGGAAGTTTATTTCGGACATGGGTCATGGCGTTATATGTTGGATAATGAATGTACTTTGGATTGTGATTATCAGGAAGGTGTTACAACAGATGAAAAAGGCAGTGGAGAAACAATTTTTGAGTGGATTTCGCAGCAAAGTAAAACAAAAGCATAAATGATTGAATACGTGGAGGTTTACAATGAAAGGAAAAAGAACAAAAGCAATATTAGGAGTTTGTGTATTGGCAATGGGGTTAAGTTTAGGTGCCTGCGGACAGTCCCAGGCACCTGAAACCGAAACTCAGGTGGCGTCCCAGGCACAGAATGAGACTCAGGCAGCATCGGAAACTGAGAAAGAAACTCAAAGCTTTGCAGCCGAAAGTGATACTGAAGCAGCTACAGAAAATACTTCAGTTCAGGAGTATGTAATGACACCTATGGATTTTAATGGAGTTTCAGCGTTGATTTATTATCCAACACCAAATGCGGCAGAAACTTTAGGCGTCAGCACAACCTGTACGGCACCGGCATTTTTGATTTTTGGAGATTCTGCCTATGATGAAGATTCCGCCGCCGCGTTTGCCCAAAGCAGCGGGTTGGCCCGGATTGCTGCCGATAATGGGTCAAGTATTATTTTTATTAATCCAGATGGAGATGGATGGGATAATTCGGACCTGAAATATTATGCCAATGTAGCATCTACCATTAATGACAGTTCTACAGATCGGGTAGAAGATGGTATTATTTATTCCGTGGATTTTATGAGCGGAGAAGAAACTCAGGGAATATCCGGAACCCAGCAGCGCATTTATGTTTACGGAATTGGCAGTGGAGCTGATTATGTAGCGGCCAATCTTTTAAAACAGGTCAGCATCCCCAGTAAATGGGGCGGTGAGGCTGACGCGACCATTGCAGGCTGTACATTAGTTAATGCTTCTGATGTGTCCGGTGTAGAAACGAATGATATTCCTGTCATTTCTGTAGACGGAGGCGAGGGCATTAATAGTGTATTATCAGAAAAATGCGGCAGTCTCCTTGAAGCTGATGAAGAAGATTATTCCGGACAGTATGCTTCTGTGATTGGAAATTACAGACGTCAGAGCGGGGTTCTTATCCCTGTTAATAACTATGAGGAAGAAGGTATTATTCAGAAGATTGAAACGGCAACTGTGGCCACAACATCGGATAATGTTAGTGAAGAATATGCAGGAACCCAGGAACATGAAGTGGATTATGTCGTTTACTATGACGAAAATCTCGATGTGGAAAATGGAAATGTACCTTTACTTCTTTGTTTCCACGGCGGCGGAAATACAGCGCTGTATGAAGCTTTGGCAACAGAATGGCCTGAGATTGGAAAAGAAAATGGATTTATAACGGTCAGTGTAGATAAGCATGATACAACATGTACTGCCGGTGAAATTGTAGAACTGATCGATCAGCTTAAAGAGGAATATTCTATTGACGAAAGCCGTATTTACGCTACAGGTTTTTCTATGGGCGGCGCAAAGAGTTGGGATTTGTTTGAACAGTATCCGGAAGTGTTTGCGGGGATTGCGCCAATGGATGCCTCCTTTGATCCGGGAATTGACGGTTATGGTAATCCGGTAGAAGATGTGAACACAGATGTGGTTGTACCGATTTTCTATGTAGGCGCGGAAAATTCCTTTGGAGCGGAACTTCCTGCTCATGCAGTAGCCGATGGAGATGAAATTACTAACGGTTCCCTTTTGAAACGTATACCTCAGTTATTTTCTATTAATCAGGTAGTTAAAAGCTATGATGTAGATCTGGCGGATAAAGACCAGTGGGAAAACCCGGCATGGGGTATCAATGGAGATATTATGTATACAGTTACTGATCAGGAAGACTTTACAAACAGCGTTATGACTGTAAATCTTTTCCAGAGCGAGGATGGAAAGTATTACACAGCATTGGCAGATTCTTCCGTACAGGGCCATGAAATACTTTCAAGAAATAACTGGGCAGCCTGGGATTTCCTAAGCCAGTTCAGCAGAAATCCGGATGGTACGATCAGTATTAATGAAGTTACTTATACACTTCCATCGGATGATGGCAGTATTACAGATAATAGCTATAATATGAATGAGTAACATCTTCATATAAAAAACAACAGCCGGCAGCAAAGTCCCCCTTGTGTGTCGGCTGTTTGCTTTACATTTTTTCCATGGATTGTAAACATGGGAGCCGCTAAATAAGTATCCATCGTACCAGTTCCGGATCATCGGCATGTTTTGGGACAAGCCATAAAAATCGGCCAGATGATGAACCTCGTCTTGAATAAAGCCCCAAAATTCCCCGTAGGAATCATTGGTAACGGAAATGATCTTTAGATTATTCAGTCCGGTGAATATAGATTCTTTGCTGATCCTCAGACATCCGGTGACTACCGCAAATGCCAGGCTGTCATTGGTTTTCAAAATCTCCTTTCAAACAGTAAAAGGCACTTTTATAGGTGCTTTGCTTAAGAGATTTTAAACATATACTAATGACCGGATATTTTCCCATATGAGACAGATACCGGGGACCTGCTTCCATGATTTTTAAGCCCTGAAATAACGGAGCAGGAGATTGCCCGGAATTTTCAAAAAAATTCTGGAGCATGCTCATGTTCAGTGTTTTCCCAAAGCGGCGGGGGCGGGTAAAAAGATTGACCTCCCCTTTCATATCCAAAAGCTCTTTGATCAGAAGCGTCTTATCAACATAATAATAGTTTTCCTGTTACAACTATTATAATACATGCCCCATAGTCCGGCAAGTCCGCGTGCCGGGCGCATCACGAAAAAATCCCCCGGTGCCAAAAGTCACAGAGTGTGTTTTGACACCGGGGGATTAGGTTTTGAAAATGTTCAAATTTCTGGTTTATTTTTGTAAAGTTTTACGCCTTTGCGATTTCAATAGCAGCCAAGTATCCGCTTCTTGTACACTGGTCTACCTTTCCGGGAGCGATAGCATCGCCTACGATCTGAACCTGGGTGTCTCCGGCGGCCTCTTTAAGGGCAGAGTAGTCTACACTCTTCATACCCAGAGCGTAAAGTACGGTATCTGCTTCCAGCTTCTGTACGCCGTCAGCATTTTCCACCATCACGTAATCCGGACCGATTTCAAGACATTTGGTCTTAGGCATCATAGTCATGTTGTTCTTGCCCATTTCCCATACAAGGGCGTCACGGTACATACCAAAGGATTCATTAGCCACACGGTCAAGCATTTCCACAACCGTTACGTCATGGCCGGTTTTTGCCAGGTGAAGGCCGGTTTCACAGCCAACAAGGCCGCCGCCGATCATAACGATCTTTTTGCCGGGCTTAAAGCCTTCATTATAAACATCCATGGCCTGATGAGCATTTTCAATGCCTTTAATAGGCGGATGGGTTGGCAGGGAACCTGTAGCAATAATAATGGAATCAGCGCCGAAGTTTTTAATAAATTCCGGCGTAACCTCTGTATTTAAAAGCACTTCTACTCCAAGGCGGTTCACTTCGTTAATGAGCAGATTTTTAAAATTGCGAAGGTCCGGTTTGTCCACATCCACATCTGTAAAGTAAAGCAGACCGCCCAGCTTGTCGGACTTTTCTGCAATCGTCACTTTGTGTCCCCGTTCTGCTGCGGAAATGGCTGCCTGCATACCGGCAGCACCGCCGCCGATGACAAGAACTTTGGCAGATTTTGTGGCAGGAGCCAGAGAATCCGGGTCAAAAGGCAGGTGAGCCAGAGGATTAATGGTACAGTGGCCAACATATACAGCCAGTTCTTCGCTTGTGAATGGCAGGTCATCATATCCTTCCTCAGGAGATCCGGGGAAGCACTTATAGCACCTCAGACAGCGGCGGATCTGTTCCGGATGACCTTCCATGCATTTGCGGGTAAAGTCAGGGTCAGCAAGCATCTGACGTCCAAGAATGACAAAATCGATCTTTCCATCGGCAATGGCCTGTTCGCACTGCTCCGGAGAGTTAATGCCGCCAACTGCGCCTACAGGCAGGCTTGTGTATTTTTTAATAATAGAAGCAGGTTCAATGTTTAATCCGTGTTCATGGTACATACTGCTTTCTGTACCGGATTTTACAGATTCAGCATAAATACCGCAGGTGACATGGACGGAGGTGATATATTTTTCCACCATCTGGATAAAGCGTCCGGTTTCTTCCGGGGTGATGCCGCCTGGCTGATGATCGGTGCCGTCAATACGCAGCTCAATGAGGAAATCATCCCCAACAGCCTCACGGACAGCTTTGCAGATCTGAATGGGGAATTTTGCCCGGTTTTCTAAGGAACCGCCATATTCATCGGTACGGGTGTTCATGAGAGGGGAAAGGAACTGAGTGAAAATAAATCCATGACCTCCATGAAGAAGAACGCCGTCAAAGCCGGCTTTCTGCATATAAGTGGCAGCAACGGCAAAATCATTAGCAATACGGTCCATATCATCCTTTGTCATGGCGCGAACCTTTACACCGGCAAGATTCACGGTTTCTACAGGGCCGATGGCTTCCTGGTCCGGTGTAAAAGGCACTTTTTCCTGGCCGCAGTGAACCAGCTCAGCCAGGGCGATGGCTCCATACTTTTGGATCCGGCGGGCGTATGTAGCTACAGCTTCAAAAGTTTCCGGATCTTCTTCCGGGCGGGCAAAATCAAAAGGACGAAATCCCGGAATACGGACAGCGTCACGGAAGTTTACATCCGTTTCCCCTAAGATCACACAGGCATTGCCGCCTCTGGCGGGACCTTCAAGTTTTCTGTAGGACACTTCTCTGGCTTCCGGGTTCTGTGCCACAAGGCTGAATGCCATAGGAGCGCTGACAACACGGTTTCTGTAAGTGCGGTTGCCCACCTTCATGGGACTTAATAAATGTTCAAAGCTCATTTTTTCAGACCTTCCTTTCGTATCAATTCATGTTTTTTGTTTAAATGGATTTTTGCTTAAATGGTTTTAAACTGGATGTTTTTGTATTTTGGAAGCTTTTCAGCAACGATTCGGCGCTTTTCAGGATCCATGAAAAATCCACCCTGAGTTTCAGCGATTTCATCACAGTGGACTCCCCGGCCTTCTTCTGTGGTACGGTCACGCTCAAGACCATTGGCGGCAATAACAAATTTCCATTTGCCGTCCGGTGTACGCTCCAGGTCGCCGCCGGCACCGCATACGGTACATTCAATAGGATACTGAAGGCCTTTCCACTGAGGTTTTCCAAGACAGAGGGAATTGCTGTGGCAGTTAGGACACCAGCCGTAGTCCGGATCTCCCAGCCATTTTCTTTCTGCAGCAGGTGTGTTTAAGGCTTTCATTACATTTTCACCCATTTCCCGGGCGCGGGCAACCTTTTCATCATACAGTAAAACCTGAGCAGGTGCAGGAACCTGTGTCGCCATATACATATCTACGATCTTAAAGCTGTTAGTAAATGTGGTGGCCTGCATACACTCTAAGGCCATAGACTGCCAGGAATGGGTGGAACCGCCAACGGCGATGAGAGCGCCCACCCGGTCTCTCGGCTCAATGGCGCCGATTTTTGTCAAAAATGCCGATTCATAGGCAAGATTTCTGTGCATAAATTTCAGAAATAAGGATGAAGGCATGAGATCATAGGTCGGCGCGGAAAAAATAACAGCATCCTGATTCAGCATAACCTCCATGATCTTTTTCTTGTCATCCTTATTATCCAGGGAACATCCGGTATTTTTTCCCATGGACATTCCGATGGTGCAGGCTGTACATCCTGTACAGTCAAGAATGTTGTAATCTTTCAGATTGATCATTGTGATCTCAGCGCCCTGCTCCTGACAGGCAAGAAGCGCTTCCTTCAGCAGGATTTCACAGTTGCTGTCTTTTCTTCCGGCAGTCACGCCCATAACTTTAAAACTCATATTTCCTCCTTCTTGGCCGGACCTTTAAGGCCATAAAGGTATCCCCCTGCGGGATTTCCTCCTTCTTGGCCGGGCTTTGGCCCCGCTCATAGTGTTTTTTAATAAATACAGCCCAAAACCCGAAAAACAAAGGATTTTTCGGGAATATATTTACACATATCTTACTTTATGATAGGCTGATATTGTCATTGTTAATATTATAACACACAGGTTTTTATCTGTGAAATTCGACTTTTCTTGAACATTAATAGATAATCGTTATAAGTAAGGGAATGGAGTGTGCTTTATGGATTTTACGCAGCTTTCTTATTTTATCGCTATTGCCAAGCATGGAAATTTTTCGGCGGCGGCACGGCAGTTTTATGTGTCTCAGCCTTGTATCAGCCACCAGATCCAGATGATGGAAAAGGAGCTGGGGATGGCTTTATTTGAGAGAAATACACGGAAAGTCACCTTAACCCCGGCTGGTGAGATTTTTTTAGAGGATGCGAAAAAAATGGTGGATCTTATGGAAAATGCCAGAAACCGTCTCATCCAGGAAGAAAAAGGTTCCATGCATCTGTCCATTGCTCATTTGGCGTCCCCGACCCATCTTTTCCTCCCTCCGGTGATCAAACGGTTCCGCGAGATGAATCCCTATATCCAGATCGAAATGCATCGCCTGGATGCCTATGGGGTATTGGAAGCGGCTCAGGAGCATAAATATGATATTTACTGTTCTATGGCCCTGGACCTTTCAGCAGTCCCTAGTTTGACAGGGAAAATGATCCAGGCGGACCATTACTGCCTTGTCACCCCGAAGGATCATCCGGCCTTGACCCGGATGGATATTGATTATGATAAGGTTGCCAGCGAACCATTTCTTGTTTTTAATCCCCAAAGGGCAGCCGTGATGCACCGGCAGATCCTTCAGATCTGCAGCCAGCTTGGATTTTCTCCAAGGATTACAGGCACTTATGATCTGTATGAAGACCTGCTTTATGGAGTGGAATCCGGGCTGGGGATCACCATTCTGCCTTACCGTACCCGGAATTATATGAATGGCAGCCTGGCCTACACCCTGATCGATGTGCCGAATGTGTCCGCGGACCTGGAGCTGTGCTGGGAGCGGGAGATCACTAATCCGGCTGTGCCATTATTTTTGGAAGTGTTTAGGGATTATATGCAGAAATATCCGGAGATGTTTGCGTGACTGGAATAACCGTTAAGGGACATATATTGACCGTTGAGGGACAACATTGCTTTAATTGTTTACAATACAGAAGTAAATGATATAAAATGTCAATAGGAGAAAATCCTGAAAGTATGGTGCCATATGAAAAATAAAGAATTTATTGAAAAAATTACATATCCTGGTAATTTACCAGAAGAGGAGGTGATTATTGGTCTGGCTATTGTGGATGACGATCCGGAGATTTTAGAAATAGAAGAATCTTTGGCAAGAAGATTTTTTGATCATTCTAAGTATAAATGGCAGATAAAATCCTATCTTCATCCCAAACAGTTATTACAGGACCTTAAAGAGTGTACCCAGTCGTTTGATGTGTTTATGGTGGATATTGAGATGGAAGAATTATCTGGACAGGAGTTAATTGTTCGGATTCAGAAGGAAAATCCGTCAAGTATTATTATTATTGTGTCAAACTATGCGAAATACGCAGTGGACGGTTATCGCTATGGGGTTTTTCGTTATATTTGTAAGCAGGAACTTAATGAAAAGCTTGATGAAGCTCTGAAAATCGCATGTCAGATCGTTTGTCAGGAACAGTCTCAAAGCCTTTTGTTTATTTCTTCTGGAGAAAAGGTGATTTTGAAGATTCTGGACATTATGTATGTGCATTATGAACGGAAGTATACTTTTTTTTATACGAAAAATACTTTTTGCAAGATACGCTGCACTTTAAGTGACGCCATGAATCTTTTAGCAGAAGAGCCTTTTGTACAGATAGACAAAGCTTATGCTGTGAATGTGCGGTACATATCCCGTATGGATGAGGATACGATCTGGATGAATAATGGAAGTAAGCTGCCGGTGAGCCGAAGGCGGAGGAAAGATGTGGCAGACAAGCTTATGTCTGTAGGTATGATTCGAAGCTTTCCTAAAGAAAAGGCGGAGGATCAGATATGAGGGACATGGTCTATATCCTCCTTGCTGTTGCCCAGTGCGGTTTTTTATATAGTTTTGCACAAATGTGCTACAGAAAAAGGAAGCCCAACCGAATCCGCCAGGGAGCGGCGGCAGGACTTTTTGCCCTGACTGTTTTTTTACCGGCAGGAAACCGGGTGATTTTTGATATACAATTTACAATGCAAATGGCTATCCCTCAGTCGTTTTTCTTTGCTTTTTTATTATGGATTCTTTACCGCATGAAATTGATTCTTAGCTTTTCGGTTTGTTACTTTTATTTTTCATTGGTCGGTCTGGCGGAGTCGGCTGGGTTATCGGTTCTTATCTTGAACCGGGATTTTGAGGCGGATTATAAATTGTTTTGGAAGCCTTATACGCTGTATTTAACAGTTTTATTAGGAATTTTTCTTGTTCTATGGATTGTTTTGATAAATATAGGACATAGAAAAAAGCAAAAAATTTACTTTCCGTTAAAAAGCGGCCTTTTGATACTGCTTGGGGTTATAGCCCAGATTTTATCTTATACTTATTTAAACTTTGATGATTTAAGCACAGCTTCCGGGCTTTGGCTGAGCATGTTTCTGGGAAGTATTGCATTTTTTGGCGTTACAGCTTTTCTAGCGATTAGCAAAAGCTATGCGAAAATGGCGTATGAAAGCCAGATTGTAAAACAGCAGGATATACAGCTTAAAGCCCAGCTTGAAGAATTAGTACAAGCCGAAGAGGAAAAGTCAAAATTGCTCCATGACCATAAGCATGATTTTCTGATCATGAAGCAGTTGGAACGCAATGGAGCCTACGATAAGCTCTCAGAAGTTTTGAATCAAAAGATTTTAGAAAGTA
The DNA here is from genome assembly GCA_018713145.1 of Candidatus Scybalocola faecavium. Lineage (GTDB taxonomy): Bacteria > Bacillota > Clostridia > Lachnospirales > Lachnospiraceae > Catenibacillus > Catenibacillus faecavium. The sequence goes on along the minus strand of DVFP01000006.1, from coordinate 14,352 downwards.
GTCAGGTGAAGAGAAAGTATTATACAGGGAACGTTATGGTAGACTTGGTGCTGGCCATGAAGGAGAACAGGGCAGCCTGTGAAAAGATTGATTTTCAAATAGAGTGCGCAATATTAGGTGAGATTTCCGCGTGTTATGATGTGTGCATTTTATTAAGTAATCTTTTAGACAATGCTGTGGAAGCCTGCTGTGAATTAAAAGAAAAACATCCTTATATCCATGTAACTCTGGGTCGTCAGGAACAAGTGTTATGGCTTTACATTCTTAATTCCAGTCCTAAAGCCCCAGTAGTTAAAAATGGCCGTTTTATATCCTCTAAAATGGATAAAAATCTTCACGGCTACGGTTTGGTCAGTGTCCGGCAAACAGTAGAAAAGTATCATGGAAGTATTGATTTTGATTATGATGATACATTTTTTAGAGTAAAAGTTCTAATGGAATTAAAGGAAGGAGAAAATGATCATGGAAAATGAAAAATACAAAAACAGTGTTTTTGCAGCGGGAAACCTGGAGGATGAGTTAGAAGAAATTTTAAAACTTAGCGAAAGTCATACAGATGTTAAAGAAACGATTATAGGCTTATGCGGATTTTTAACAATTAGTGGCTGCTGACAGGTATCAAAGAGTAACTGACCCTCATCAGTTGCTCTTTCTTTTTTAGGAGTTTATATGCTTACAGATATTGGAAAACATTTATGGAACTGGATGCAAACAACATATCCAGAAAATATTAAGCCATTTTATAAAAAGCTGGAAAATACCTGCTTTATGGATCAGACGGCTTTGCTGGATGAATTAAGCGCGCCTCTGTTTGAAGGCGCGACTGAAATCGCCATCCGGGCAGTGATTGAAGAACTGCATCAATATGCCGCCCTCCATGAAGATGAGCCTGGAAGTAAAGAAGAAATTTATGTCCGGTTTATTCATACTTGTTTAGAAAATGATAAAAATGTAAATCAGTTGATGAATAAATATCCGGAGCTTAAAAAGTGTATTTTAGGCTTTGGAACCCGTTATTTAACATATATTTGCCAGTTTTTTGACCATTTGCAGAAGGATAAAGATCATATTGAAAAATATCTTCTTTCAGGGAGGGAATTTCATAAAATCACATCCATTCACACCAACCTGTCAGACCGCCATCATGGCGGGAAAATGGTGATCCGGGCAGAGACCGATAGCGGGGACGTATTGTTTTATAAGCCTCATTCTGTGAAAAACGAAATCTTCTTTCAAAAGCTTTCGTCCTGGTTCATGGGGCAGTGCGGACTTTGCGCTTACGAATATCCCGTACTGGACAAAGGCCGTTATGGATGGGTGAAAGCTGTAAGTGCAAAAGAATGTGAAACACAAAAACAAGCAGAGCAGTATTTCTTTAGATACGGTATTTTATTATGCTTGGTTTGGCTCTTTGGTGTGGGAGATCTTCATGGTGAAAATATTATTGCTCATGGAGAGTATCCCGTATTTGTAGATATGGAATTTTTCCCGGGAAATCGAAGATTGGGCAAGCCTGAAAATGCCAGGGATAAAACGGCGGATCTGTTAGCGGATTCCCTTATTTATTCCGGGGCCCTGCCTTTGATCTCCTGGGACTTAAACGGACAGGGCGTAAGCTTAAGCGCCATAGGCGCTGATGGAGAAGTGACTTTGCCTGTAAAGGTTCCTGTCGTTGTGGATGAGGAAACATCCAGGATGCATATTGAATATACCTATCCCAGGGTTTGCTTTCAAGGCCGGGGCGTTCGTCTCCATGGAAAGACTGTGAATCCTTCAGACTATGTCTCATGGATATGTCAGGGCTTTTTGATGGCCTGGGAAATGATCCGCAAAAAGAAAACAGAATTTAAGACTATTGCTGAGCCTGTTTTTAAGCTGGACGGAAGGTATTTGATCCGCCAGACTCAGGTATATGGGATGTATATAAAAATGTCTTATCATCCGTCAGCGCTTAAAAGTGACGGGCTTCGGCGGACGCTTCTGGATCATCTTGAGAGCGGGTACTTTGGAAGCCCTCAGTGTAAAAATGAGATTATAAATTATGAAAAAGCCTGCCTTTTGCAGGGAGATATTCCTGTATTTTATGTACAGGGAGACAGTAAGAATCTTGCGGGCGGCAATCATATATTTAAAGACTTTTTTGACCAGACAGCCCGGGAACTGTTTTATCAGCGCATGGAATCTTTGAATGAAGGGGCAGTCAGGCAGATGGAATGGATACAGGTTTCTATGGCGCTGCTTAAAAAGCATGGGGAAAATAGCGGAACAATTAAAGATGTTGATATGGATTTTCAGGCACAATCTCAGAGCACGGCCTTTACGGATTCTATGGATTACAAAATTATGGAACGGCTTTTAGCAAATGGAATTTATGATGACTTAAAAGAAAGCGTTTGCTGGACAAGCGTAAGTTTCCTTGGCATAGGGGAAGCCCAGTGGCGGATTAGCCCTATGAATATGTATTTATATGACGGGATCGGGGGCATTGCTGTTTATGTCAACGCTTATATTTGTTCTGTCCAGGATAGGGATTTGGCTTGTGCAGACAATCTATGCGAAGAAAACTTCATGGGTCAGGTCAAAACGTTGAAAAAATGTTTGGATCATACCCTTTTTGCTTACACAAAACAAGGGGAAAAAGGAAAACTTCAAAGCCGTAGCACAGGGCTGTGGTGCGGGGAAGGTTCTGTGGTTTATACCTATCTGCTCCTTTGGAAAATTTCAGGAGATGAACAGTATAAATCGTTTGCCATTCGCCACAGCGGGATTTTGTATTCGCTGCTTAAGGAGGATCGAAGCTATGATCTGCTGTCTGGAAATGGGGGAGCTATCGTAGTATTTTTACATATGTACCGTGAATTTTCAGATGAAATATATTTGGAATGGGCAAAGGAAGCAGCGAAAATTCTTTTGGAACATGCCATTGTCATAGACGGGGGTATGGGCTGGCAGGTGAGTAAGGACAGTCCGCCCCTTTCTGGAATGGCCCATGGAAACAGCGGATTTATCCTGGCCTTTACCCGGCTGGCAGAAGCTACAAAGAATGAACAATATTTAAAGATTATCGGCCAGTTGCTGGATTATGAAAACCGTTTATATGACAGCAGGGAAAATAACTGGAAAGACTTAAGAGGGACAAAGCTACAGGAAGAGGTTTTGCATCTTGAGGATCTTGATAAAATGATTGAAAAAAGTCCGGCACATATAACCGCATGGTGCCACGGAGCCGGGGGAATCGCTTTATCCCGGATGGAAATCCTGGAGAAACTTAATGGCAGCGGACAGTGGTATGCGCATATAAAAGATTTAGCTTATAAAGATCTGGTTCATGGGATTTTAAAGCTTGAAGTATCCGTTCAGAAGGCGGAGGATGACCGGCTTTGCCTGTGTCATGGATGGCTTGGAAACTTGAGTATACTGGAAAGCCTTTCCAAAGCAAATATAAAAGATATGGAACAGATATCTATGGATTTTTGGGAAACCCTGGAGGCATATGTCAAAAAGCAATATATAAGTTTGTATAATAGCCACCCGGAGGAATATTTTAATATGGGCTTTATGACAGGGATTACCGGGATGGGGTATGCATTGTTAAAGCAGTATAATATGCATTTGCCAGATGTTTTGCGGGCAGAATTATAAGGAAAACTTTTGGAGGACAAGGGGACGCCATTGGAGGACAAAGGGTTTTAAATGGGGAATTTTGGTGTATAATAAAGAAAAAGAGGAGAGGAGCGAGTCCGATGGGGAGATATGATTTGGGAAAAAGTTAGGTGGAAATACTTATTGAGATATGTAATGTAATAAATTATGAAAAAATCGTTTCCTTTTATGTTGGACTGAATGATTATATTTTACTTGTGGGATATTCGTCAAGGTTGAATTTAACAGGCTTTCTGTCTGAATTTAATTAGGTAATCCGATATAAAATTTGAGTCATTCAAATCGGAGAAAGGCGAGGTAAGGTATACTCACCCTTGAAACCTTTGATTGTAATGGGTTTTGACGATTTTAAATGCATAAAGCTTACATTACATTGAGATATTGGAGGGATTGAAATGAAAAAAACATATACAATTTTACTTACATTGATTATGGTTATTACAGTTTGTATGCCAGCTATGGCAGGTACAAAAGTAAATATAACTATTCCCAAAAATCAGGTTTGGTCAACTAAAAAATCAGATTCGAGGACGGGATATAACGGATATGTATCTGCCCGTTGTCATTCTGTTTATCCAGAAAGTGGAACAGATAATTTTAGTAAAATACAGTGTCGTGTTGTGAGTAGCTCAGGAAATGTAATGGTAGAGAAGAGTTATTATGTGTTGAGTGAATCTGCTTCCGCAGCAACAGATATGAATATTAAGGACGGTTATTTTAATCTGAAAACTGTATATTTTCAATTTAGAGGAAATTCAAGTGATGCTGCAAATGCAGTCGTAAGTTATTATGGGAGATAGGATGATGTATCTAAAATTATCATAAGCTATTGAAGGATTAAGGGATGATCGTGTGACCATCCCTTAACCTATAGAGGGGGGATTTTATGCTTTTCAAGTCGGTAAAAACACAGTTCTTATGGGGCATTAAGCAGAGGGGATTTATACTAACTTTTGCCTTTATTTTTCTCCTAGTTCTTTTTAATTACATTTGGAATGTTTTAGAGTTTCAGGGAATGGATATTTTAGAAATGTTCCATCCGGCGAAAATGATATTGTTAAGCTATAATAAAACTTATTATAATATAGATATGGCCCTGTTTTTTGTACAGCTTTATCCCATACTGGTCGTCTGCCCGGCGGCTTTTTCCATTGCCGGAGAGAAGGCTGCCAAGGAGCACATTTTGATTATATCCCGGGTAGGAAGTATGACTTATTATTTTAGCAGGTGGATTTCTACATTTGGCCTTACGGCAGTGGTATTTACAGTGCCGTTTCTTTTGGAGCTTATTTTAAATATACTGGCCTTTCCTTTGGCCGCTGCCGGAGATTTTTCCCAATGGAATATTTATGATTCCCAGTATATGGACATGGCCAGTCATTACTTTTTTTCTGATTTATATATAAACAACATTTACATATATACCATTGCAGGTATCCTGTTTTTTGGGCTTATATCCGGGCTGCTGGGAGCGTTAACGGCCGGAGTATCGGCTGTGTTCCGCATAAAATACAGGATCACTTTGTTTTTGCCTGTGTTCCTTCTGCTCAACTTTACGATCTATCTTCCCTCTTTACTTAAAGAATTAGGAATTATAGAAAATATAAAATATGTTACAGGCTGGTATAATTATCTTTTGCTTTTTGACGGCGAATATAAGAATACCCCGGTATTTGCAGGGATTGTCCTTCTTTTGTTGATAATTTCACTTTCCTGTATGTTTTTTGCAGGAAAGGAGGATTGTATTTAATGATGCGCAGGAACATTTTTTTGATCATCGCAGCGCTGGCTGGAGGGGCTTTTATTTCTATAGCCTATGTGAATCCTTACGAGGGAAGTATATCTCTTTCCGGCGTTATCCTTCAGATTACCGGATCAAGGGGAGATTTCATGCTGGACTATTCCATGAGCGCGCTGCTTACATTTTTTATGAAGCTTCTGCCGTTTTTTCTGTTTCAGCTTTATGCAGGCGTCCAAATGTACAAACAGTTTTGTACAGCCAGCGTGTACGTGTTTTCGCGGGTGACGGACCGGACACGGTGGTATATAAAGGAATTGTTTAACCTGGGAAAAATGACGCTGCTATTTCTTGTATTGTATCTGGCGTCAGTTTTAGCTGTGGCCGGGATGCGTTGGGATGTGCGATGGACTGGGACGGGATTTATAGTAAGCGTTTATTATCTGCTGATCTATGGCTTTTGGCTTTTTGCAATGACCCTGGCCGTGAACCTGCTTGCTGTTTTTGCAGGGAGCAGCAGCGCATTTGTTGTTGTTTTCGGCGGTCAGGCACTAATGCTCACCTTACTTGGCCTGCTTCGGACCGTCCCGGAACAATCGGCGGCTTTTTTGTGGCTGATCCGGCTGGATCCTGCCTCCCGCCTTGTTATAGGGTGGCAGGCAGAGCACTTTGAGTCTGTCCATGGACTTTTTTCTCCATCTTCCTATGGTATTTGCTTAACCGGAACGGCTGTCTATATGCTGTGTGCTGCGGCGCTCATTGGGTGCAGTGGCGGTTTTGCTGTGAAAAGGAAAGATGTTATTATTTCAGATGTGGAAAACGGGGGTGCCGTATAGGATGAAACTGATCGCGGATAAGGTGTGTAAAACCATTAAAGGAAAAGAAATATTATCGGATATTTGTCTGGAGCTTGACAGGGGGCATATTTATGGATTTCGAGGAAAAAACGGATCGGGAAAGACGATGCTTTTCCGGGCGCTGTCTGGTCTTATGTCCGTAACCTCCGGGACAGTATCCTGGGATGGCAAGGTTTTGAAAAAAGATTTTTCTGTGCTGCCAAGTTTGGGGATCGTTTTGGAAAACGTAGGACTGTATCCCCATTTTACAGGATTTGAAAATTTAAAATATTTAGCAAAGTATAGGAAAATAGCCGGAGAGCAGGAGATCTGCTCAGCTATAGAACGGGTAGGTCTTGATCCGAAAGACCGGCGTTTATATGGCAAATATTCTCTGGGAATGAAACAGCGCCTTGCCATAGCTCAGGCGGTTATGGAAAAGCCGGATGTGCTTATGCTGGATGAGCCGACCAATGCATTAGATGATGAGGGCGTTGAGTTTGTCCGGAAAATTTTGCTGGAAGAAAAGGCGCGCGGAGCGCTGATCCTTATTGCCAGCCATAATTTGGAGGAATTGGAGTTTCTTGGAGATGAAATTTTCCATATTGAAAATGGAAAGATCGTCTGATAGGAGGGGTGGGAATGAAATACCGGTGGCTGATCTTTGGGTTTGCAGGTCTGTATATACTGGCTGCGGCCTTTGGGATTTTTATGAAAGAAAATTATACCAATGTGACAGAGCAGGAAAACTGGCAGCAAAACTTTAACGTGGCCCAGCTCCCGGAAGAGCTGGCTGCTTCAGAGGCGGAAACACTGCCTGAAATACTTGCCGGGCAGCCTTTTATTTTGCGGGTTTCGCCCCTGGAAGAGCGGGAATATATTTTTAATGGCAGCCGCCAGAAGGTTGAGATCCGTCAGGTTTATTCAGGAGAGGGAGTGGATGCCGGGGATGAGATTTTTCTTATATCACAAGGCTGGAGTCTGACTTTTTCACAGCCGCAGTCCATTGAATGTAATTTTGTCCACCCTATGGTTCCCGGCAAGGAATATTTGGTTTTTCTTTCCGGAAAGGCAAAGAACTTAGATGGAGCGGATAATATTTACCGTGTTTATGACGAGTCGTTTATAAGTCCTGTATTTTCTTATGACACGTATGAAAATGTTACTGCGCCGGTAAAAGGGGAATCGACATATGTTCCCTATGAGTCGGTAAAAAACAATGAATTTTTCGGGTGTACCGAAAAAACGTTGGAAAGTATGGAAGCACTAAAGAAGATGGTGCTTGGAATGTATTCATAAAATTGCTATAATATATTCAAAGAAATAAAACAGGGAGGGGAAATCTTATGATCTTTTTTTTGAATCGAAAATTATTAGCCACTGAATCGGATCCTCAGCAGGTGGGAGATGTAAAGTTTAAATTACAAAAAGCGGGGATTTCTTACAAGGTGGACCCTGTACGGAACCGGGGCGGCTTCGGACAAAGTATTGATTCCTGCATGGCAGCGGGCGTGGGGATGCGCTACAATCAGTTTAACACTACATCGTTTATTTACAAAATCTATGTACGGCGGAAAGATTATGAAAATGCAAGAAAAGCAGTGTATTAGAAATTATTATAACATGTTTCAATTTGAAAAATACAGTCTTTTTCCGGTCTTGCCATTCCTTTTCGATGTGCCAGAGGATGGATGAGCCTGTATGTTATCCTTACCGTGACAGGCTGGCTCATCCCAACAATAAGGATCTGGGTCAATGCCCTTTTCCTTGATACGGCTGTTGGATTTTTGACCCAGGGACAGGGCCTTGCCCGCCTGGGTATTTTTCTTGTTCTTTTGGGCCTGATCCTTCTTGTGAATATTTTAATCTCTCCTTTGGCGGAGTGGTGCCGTCAGCGGATCGAAAATGAGGTTGAGAGAAAGTACAAGGCGGCATTGGTCCAAAAGACCTCCGGCCTTTATCTTGAAGATATTGAAAATCCCCAAATTGCTGACCGGATCCTTCGGGTCCGGCAGGACGCTTCAGACCATGTGATGAAAGGCATGGACGGGGTTTTAGGCATTGGCGGGATCATCGTTCAGGCGGCAGGCTTTATGACAGTCCTTGTTTTTCAGGTCTGGCAGGCAGTTTTTCCCATTCTGGTCATTTTTTGCCTGGTGGCCTGGATGAGCTGGATGGGCGGATTAAGACAATACCGGGCCCGGCAGCAGGTGTCCGGGAAAAAGCGTCAGAGCGATGCCCTGGAGGAAATGCTTCTGGACCGGAGCTGCGCGGATGAGCGGACGCTTTTTTCTTATCTTCCTTTTGTTCAGAAAAAATGGGATGATGCCTATATGCAGGCCCGGAAAAAAGAGCGGGCGGTGGTGGTTAAAAATCTGTTTCAGATCAAGGGGATCAGTATTGCAGCTACAGCCGTGACCCTGGCCTGTGCCTTTGTGCTTTTATGGCCCATTGCCCGGGGACAGATTTCTGCCGGAATGTTTATTGCCTTGATTCAGGGAGCTCAAAATCTGGTAAGTTTGTTGTCCTGGGATCTTTCAGATCAGGTGGCCCAGGCGGCGGTTTACCGGGAATATTTAAAGGATCTTAGGGCATTTTTAAAACTTCGGGAACAGGAGGGGATACTGGATGCTCCCGCGCCAGAGATCCCAAAGCTGGAGCGGATCGAATTTTCCCATGTATCCTTTGCCTATCCGGGAAGTAAAAGGAAAGTGCTGGATGATCTGAGCTTTGTTATGGAAAAGGACAGGCATTACGCCCTGGTAGGGGCTAATGGAGCCGGAAAGACTACGATCATTAAATTGCTGACCGAGCTGTATGAGGATTTTGAAGGGGAGATCCGGATCAATGGCCGCTCTATCCGGGAGTACAGCCGGGCAGAGCTGAAGTCTTATGTGACGGTGTTGTTTCAGGATTTTGGACGGTTTGAAGTTTCTGTTTATGATAATATGACTTTAGGAAATGAAGGCCGGGGCTTTCAGCGGGAAGATACAGGCCGGATCCAAAGTCTCCTTAAAGATATGGGCCTTTGGGAAATGTGCCGGAGCCTGCCCCGGGGACTTAACACTATTCTTGGAAAGCTAAGTGAGGATGGGGTGGACCTGTCCGGAGGTCAGTGGCAAAAGCTGGCCATGATCCGGGTGCTTCTTTCCCCGTCGCCGCTGGTGGTTTTAGATGAGCCTACGGCGGCCTTAGACCCGATCAGTGAATCCCAGCTTTATGAAAATTTTGCCAGGATCAGCCAAAAGCGTACCGCATTGCTCATTACCCACCGTTTAGGTTCTGTGAGCCTGGCGGATCAGATCCTTGTGCTGGATCACGGGCAGGTCCGGGAGCAGGGAACCCACAGTGAGTTAATGGCCGAAAACGGCCTTTATAAGCTTATGTATGAAAGTCAAAGGGGGTGGTATGATGACCGGGAAACACAAGTCCCAGACTTCCAGGGGTAAAGGCGGCCCTCTGCTGCTGCGCGCTTTCGCGGGACTGGTTGGAAAAATCTTTGCCATAAGTCCGGTGCAGACGATTTTGTGGAGCATTTGCGACATTTTTCACGCAGCCTGTTCTGTGGCTGTTGTGATCTTTAGCCAGCAGCTTTTTGACGCCGTGGAAAACTGGGAGGGAACAGGCTCTGTCAGGGGACTGATCCTTCCTTTTGCCGGGTTTGCCCTGGCTTTGGTCGTCCTGGAGGCGGTAAATGGCCTGTCTAATTTCCGGCTGGAATACCGTTCTCCCAAAATCCTTAAGGCCCTCCATCATCAGCTCCAGAGGAAAGCTTCTATGGTATCTCCGGCGGATTATGAGCAGACGGATTTCCTGAATATGCTCCAGGGAGCAAAAAACGGACTGGAACAGGGCTTTCGGGTAGCCCAATTTATTTTGATTGTATTTACGTTTTATCTCCCTTACTTTATTTTTATGGGCCTGTATTTGCGCCAGCTGTCTCCTTTGCTGATCTTTTTGATCCTTCTGATCTTTCTCCCGGTGATCGGCGGGCAGGTGGTCCGGTACCGCTGGTTTGGAAAAACAGAGGATGAGGCTGTGATCTGGCGCAGGCGGGAGAGCTATTTTGAAAAAGTCCTGTGCAGCCGGGATACGGTGAAGGAGATACGGACCCTGGGAGTATTTCATTATTTTATGGATAAGTACCGCCATGGGGTGGGCGTCGTCACTGATAAGCTTAAATCCACCGCCCGGCGTCAGCTTAGGCTGGATCTGGTTTTAAGTACCCTTACGGTTTTGGGATACATAGGCATCCTTTTGCTCCTTGTTTGGGAAATGCTGGCAGGGCGCATTACTGTAGGCAGCTTTGCCGCCGTTTTCGGAGGCGTCACCTCTATGTATATGTATGCCAGAGAAGTTTTTGTAGGCATTTTCAGGAATATTACAAGAAATGCCTTTGCTGTGGGAAATTATCAGCGCTTCCTTGAGTATGAGCCTTCCAGGCCGGGGCCGGGAAGTGTGGAGCTTCGGTATCCGAAGGAAAATGATACGGAAGCCCTTGGAACAAGGATTATTTTGGATCATGTTTCTTTTGCCTATCCCAATCAGGAGAAATACGCTCTTGAAGATATTTCGCTTACTTTATCTCCAGGGGAATCTATTGCTTTGGTGGGAGAAAACGGTGCCGGAAAGACCACTCTGGCCCGCCTGATCCTTGGACTGTATTCCCCGGTCAAAGGACGGATCATTTATGAGCTGCCCAGGGGGACCCCAAAAGACAAAGACCCGGATCATCCGGCGTTTCCGGCGCTTAAAAACTGTTCTGCTGTATTTCAAAATTATCAAAGATACCCTATGTCTTTAAAGGATAATGTGGTGATCAGCGATCATGAGCGGCAGAAGGATTGGGAACATATTCCTCAAATATGCGCCAGCGTGGGCCTGGACCTGGAAGCGGGAAGCTTTCCTTTAGGAATAGATACTATGCTCTATACAGAATTTGGCGGCGTGGATCTGTCCGGAGGCCAGTGGCAGCGGGTGGCCATGAGCCGGGGATTGTTTCGGGAGCATGAGATTATTATTTTAGACGAACCTACAGCCGCCATTGATCCTATTGAGGAGGCGGCCTTATATAAAACCTTTGCCAGGATTTCCAAAGAAAAGCTGTCTGTGATCGTCACCCACCGTCTTGGCTCGGCCAAGATCGCTGACCGTATCCTTGTGCTAAAAGACGGGAAGCTTTTGGACATGGGAAGCCATGACACGCTGATGGGTCGTTGCAGCTATTACAGGGAACTTTATCAGGCTCAGGCAAAGTGGTATAAATAAAAAATGACGAGGAGATTGTTATGACAAAAAAGATTTTTGCAGCTGCTTTAACACTTTTTACCCTGACTTTGGCGGGATGCAGCGCTCAGGAGCAGGGGTTTGTAGAGGGAGAACATGAAAGAGAGGATGCCTATGCCGCTGAGTTTGCCACCATGGACAAGACGACAGGCAACCTGACCTTACATGTTGCATCCTCCATATTTGATGAAACTGCAGGAAATGCCATGCTGGAACAAATCCAGTCAGACCTTGACCTTATGGATGAGGCTGGCGCGCCCGCCGGGGATCCTGTGGATGTTTATATTGTGTTAGAAACATTGTCCGGCAATCCCCAGGCCGGGGAGAATAAAGTATTTTGCACAAGGGATCAGTTAGAAAGCGGGGAATACCGTCAGTATTTGATCCAGGCAGCCTTAGATCAGGATACCTTTTGGAAGGCTTATGGCCTTTCCCGGTATATTTTTTGCTCTGAAGCCAGTGAAACACCGGATAGTCAGGAATTGGAAACTTATTATCAGGACGGAGAGCATGACGGGACATTTTCACTTTTGCCTGTTTATTTCTCAGAGAATTTTGCCGACGAAAGTACAGTAGCTATGGCCCAGGCCACAGCAGAGGCATTGACTCAATACTGTATTTCTGAGTACGGCATGGATCAGTTCCTTGAAAGCAGCGATATGAGTGAGTACCGTAAAGCCTGGGCAGAAAGTCTGGGCCTTGCCTGTGGGGAGGACTTTCCGGCAGAGGCAGATCAGGTAGCGTATGTGACTGATGACGGCAGTGTAATGGAGCTGACTTATGAGAATTTTACTTTTTATATGAAACCCATAAACTGGCTGGAGGACGCGGATGCTGTATATTCTTTTTTGACACAGTGGTTTGATGATTATAGCTATATGCTACAAAATTTCAGGGAAAATGAACCGGAGGCTTATGGGCTGTTGGAAGAGAATATAAACAGAGGAATTTATGTTTATTTAGAGAATGAAGAGGCAGATGTGCCTTCCCTTACAGCGGAGGACGGTATAATCACGCTACGTTATGCCGATGCTCTTTGTCATGAGATTGGTCATTGTTGGAGTTTTTCTACAGATTCAAGCCTATCATGGTTAACGGAAGGAATGGCTGAATTTTTCTCTATTCCTGCTAATGTCAGGTGCTTTTCTCAACTGGAAACGGTATACAAATATGTTGTTGATGAGGATATGGACAATCAGTTGGATAATGCAGGAGATAGGCTGATGATGCAACATATCAGAGACTATTACTTAAGTCAGAATAAGGAAATGACTTTGGAAACACGGGAGGATTATGCATTTTTGTATGAGGCGATTGGCGCAAGTCTGCTTGGTGATCCAGAATGTGAGACAACCTTAACCTTTGCTAATACCAGTGTTTTAATTGACGGAGAAGGGGTTGAGGCTGTAGGTGGAAATGCTTTAACTTATGTAGAAGCTTATGTACTCACAAAATACCTGGCAGAAACTTATGGTCTGGATATGCTCATAAAGGTTATGCAGGGAGAGTATGCCTATACGGATGTATTTCCAGAAGATTTTGAAGAGATTTTGGCAGATTACAGGGAATATGCGGGATTCTGATCCTATGGCGGGAAGCCAAAAGGTAACCGTATCAGGGGATACGGTTACCAGCCTGAAGCGTGTCAAACAAATATATTCGGATGTCAATTTATCCAACTACACCCCAAAATGCAATTTTAGTCTTGGTAGCCGTAGAATTTAGGCTCTCACTTCGGCCTGATTTGCAATTTCGCTGATTATGGCCTAACTTTTCTTGCTTCAGTTCGGCTTGTATTGAAATTTTTCAATCTATAGCTGAACGATTTGGGTGCAAAATTAGGCTATAATTACAGTTTTGCCGATGTTAGCCGAACTCCGATGGAAAATCCTACGGCCCTAATCAACAAAATCCATTTGATAGCCGAAGTGGACTTAATCTTCTCAGTGAAACTAAAAATTGCGGATCCTGCATGAAAAATCGAGTCTGCAACCATAATCGACAGCGACTAAACAAAAGTGTGTAGCAGACAGTTCAGCTGACGGGACTGTTTTCAGAAATCCATTCCTGGATTGTAGCAATGTTTTCCTTTAATACCTGGGCAATTTGCTGTGTAGATAGTCCTATACTGGCCAGGGAAAGAGCGGTTTCTTTTTTGGTGTTAAGCGCGCCTTGCTCCATACCTTGCTCCATCCCCAGCTCAAATCCCTGCTCTGTCCCCAGGGATATTCCCCGCTGTTCGGCAAGTTTAAGCCTTTCACTATACATTTTTTCAAAAAGGTTATCTAATACTTCACTCATGTGATCCACTCCCTTCTGAGTTTCTTTAAGCTCACGGACACGCTGGGCCAGCACAGGGCTGTACATCTCATCAGCATTTTTGCAGTGGAGGTCATGGACCAGATGCCCAAGTTCCGTGTCCTCTTCAATGGAAGAATTTACATAGATAATGTAAGCGCTATCTTTAAAATCCTCCCCAATTTCATCAATCTTTCTGCGGATATGATAGATAGGCAGATGATGGCCTAAGATGTCTTTCCGGGTGATAAAAATCATGTAACTTTCCGGAAGCATATCAAAATCCTGTCTGGCTTTTAAGGTATTCATATCCATAAGGCCGCTGTGATACCGGGCTCTTTTTGGTGAAGCCCCTTCAGACGCCTGCTGGAACTCCACATCATATTTGGTGCCGTCTTCGTCTATAGCTACACAGTCAAGAATGGCAGAGCGGCCCTGAAGATTTTTGTAGTCCTGCTGGATCACCTGCTCCTGTACCTTCAGATCCTTCTTTTCCATAATGACCTGAAGGATATATTCGGTACATTCCTG
>DVFP01000032.1 GCA_018713145.1 Candidatus Scybalocola faecavium | reverse complement strand
ACCCCGGAATACGTAAAGAAAGAGCGGAAGATTGGAGAAGCGGTGAAGGGATATGAACAGTCCGTTCCAGTATCATGGGTGAAAAAAGGGTATGTAGAGGAGGACTGACATGCAGGAATTAGAGAAGATTCGGGAAGAGATAGAGGGATGAACAAAATGGACATCCCTTCTTGAAAGCAGATCATGTGAGGTGAGTGTATTTGATTATAGTGAATAAAGAACACAATGACGCTTATAATATTTCGCATATTGTAAATATATATATGGCGTCAGACGGGAATACAATAAAAGCAGTTGCCGGAACGTCTACAAGGGGAGGAATACTTGGGAAATACAAGACGATTGAATCAGCACGAAAAGCCTTTGAAATCATTATGAAGAGAATCGAAGTATCAAGCAGAGAAATTGTTTATATGCCAACAGATGGAGAGGTAGAGCGTGAAATGAAGGCAGGAAATAAGATACATAGTATTAATGGCAAAAAACAAAAGGGGCATGGTGGTTCGTGAAACAGAAAAGCATTAAGAATATACGTCAGGAATTTAAAGATAACGGGATATTTTACACGCCCCCGGAACTGGCCGAAAAATTAAAGTCGTATGTGGATTTTGAACCGGAAACCGTATATGATCCGACATGCGGAGCGGGAAACCTTTTGCGGGTATTTCACGAAAACGTGAAAAAATACGGGCAGGAGTTAGATGCTGAGCAACTTGGATTGATAGATATTCCAAACTTTAAAGGATATGCGGGAGATACGCTTCTTGACGATGGCTTCAGTGGGATGAAATTTGACTGCATTGTCGCAAATCCCCCGTTTTCCGTGAAATGGGATCCGGAAGGATTAAAAGATGATGAACGCTTCTCCCGCGCCCCTGTGCTGCCGCCGCCATCAAAAGCGGATTGGGCTTTTATGTTACATATCCTGTACCATCTTTCAGATAATGGCGTTGCTGTAGTACTGGAATTTCCCGGGATCCTTTATAGAGGTCAGAGAGAAGGAAAAGTCAGGAAGTGGTTTGTTGAGAATAATTACATAGATCGAGTAGTTAATATTCCTGGAAATACATTTGAAGATACTTCAATATCAACGTGCATTGTTGTTCTCAAAAAGAATAAGACTACTACAGATATTATTTTTGAAGATGGAGATAAAACAGAAACGGTATCACTGGAAACAGTAGAAGAAAATGACTATTCCTTGTCTGTAAGTATTTATATTCCAGAGGAAGTTGAAAAAGAATATATTGAACCTTTGGCATTGGAAGATGAAGCAAGGCGTTCATTTCTTATAAGGCTAAAAAAGGAACTGGATTTTGAAAAAATGGTTTGTGAAATGGAAGGGATCAGTATAAGACCTTTCATAAGCGCGATAAGAAAAATTATCAGGGAATACGATGAGGTTAAACCAAATGTACGTGACAATAACCAAATTTCTCTGTTTGATGTTGGAATGAAAAAATAAAATATGGGTGCAACGACACCATCCCACATACGGTAAATATAATTTAAACAGCAATTAAGGAGATGTAACATGCAATTAGAGAAGATTCTGGAAGAGATAGATGTAAAAATAGCAGGAAGTATGGGGAGAAAGAGAGAGGGACTTTTAGAAGCGGAAGGAATCATCCGCAAGCACATGAATGACGGCTGGATTCTGGTGGAAAAATTTGGATTGCCTAAAATCAATGAACATGATTTTAGGTTTTGGGTCACGATTCAGTACGTTAATGGATTTAGACACACAATAAAAGCAAAATGGGATTGTTTTGACAAATGCTTTATGCACCCAAATGGAAAGAAAATATTACAAGATGTTATTGCTTATAAATATTATTCTGCACCAGAGCCATACCGCCCGGAAAGGAGCAAAGGAGAATGACAGCAAATGAAGTGATTGGTTATTTAGAATGTTTCAAGGACTGGAATATGGATGATTTATGGCTATCAAATGATGATATGGAAAATTTTGTGGAATATTGTACTAAAGCCATAAAAGAAATCCATAAGTATCGGGCAATCGGAACTGTGGAAGAGTGCCGGGAAGCGGTGGAGAAGCAGAAGCCGAAGAAACCCAAATTGAACTACAAGCCTCGCTTTTTAGGGAAAGCTACATACACCTGTCCAAAATGTGGAAATTGTTGTTTAGAAGAGTTTGCGAATGAGCGTCAAAATAATAACTATTGCTGGGATTGCGGACAGGCTATCCAGTGGGATGAGAATTTGGAGGGAATGGAAGATGAGTGAAATTAAATTGTTGCCGTGTCCGTTCTGCGGTGGCAAGGCGGTAATTCATGTTGTAGAAGGCGTATGCGTTATATGCAGAGAGTGCGGATGCCGCACAATAAGCCTTGTAGATGGAATTTCACAAGGAAAGCCGTATGGAGGCGCAATATACAGAGTGATAGATAGGTGGAACAGGAGGGATGACAATGAGACTGATTGATGCTGACGAACTTATAAAAGACAGGGTTGAGAATGATCCTGTCAGAATCGCTGCGGAGTGTGCGCCGACAGCCTTTGACAAGGAAAAGGTGTGGAAGAATTTAGGAGTGAGATACATCTAACCGTATATGATCCTATGATTTCTGGAAGATATATTAAAAAAGAAAGAGCGATTGAAATTGTCGAGAAAGGCGGGATTGAAAGATGACTGACACAGAAGTAGTAGAATCCTTCAATAATGCCTGGAGGGCATTGTACAAACAGTACCGGAAATCTCCTAGCGGTGAGATTCAGGGTGCATTGAATATGATTGGCCGGATCATCGGG
Source organism: Candidatus Scybalocola faecavium (assembly GCA_018713145.1). GTDB lineage: Bacteria > Bacillota > Clostridia > Lachnospirales > Lachnospiraceae > Catenibacillus > Catenibacillus faecavium. The sequence continues at coordinate 22,157 of DVFP01000032.1, read as the reverse complement.
AAAGTGGAAAGTGAAGTCAAAGAATCGCACAGAGAACATCAAATCACCATAGATGAATGGATTGCTATGTTGGATGATGCTGGATGATTGATTGGAGGGATCACATTGACTAAAGCATCACTGGCCCGGGCGAAGTCCCGGATGGAGAAGGCACAGAGAAGGAACGAGATCAGCCGCAAGGAGGCTGTGGCCCGGGGAGATACTAAGACAGAACTTGCCCTGTCTGAGAAGATAGAGGACTACAACACGATCCTCTGGGCGCTGGAGGTGGCTCAGATCGCCGCTAAGGACGGTGCCTTCGGCAGCCACATCATGGAACGCTTCACGCGGGTGAACTGATATGCAGGTGACAGATGGCGAGTGCCGGTTGTGCAGCGAGGATTACCGCAGGGCCCATAATTGCCCAAGGGATCGGGGGATCAAGGGATTGGTAGAGCTAAGCTGCATGATTGAGCACCAGGTACAGAGAGAACGGAAGGAAAGGCGGTGAGTCCGGTGGATAAGGGAATACTCATCCAGTACAGTGACATGAAAGAAGAAATTAAAGATTTAAGGCGCCGGATCAGAAAGCTGGAAGGAGAGATTGATAGCCTGGGTGTCGTGTCAGATACTGTGAAGGGCAGCAGGAATGATCTGACAATCGGGCCGATTAAAGTCAATGGTTATGATGACCAGAGATACTGGAGATTGAAAAATATCCTTGAATCCCGCAGGGAACGCCTGCTAGAAGCGGAAGAAAAGCTCCAGGGAATGGTTGTGGAAGTGGAAAAGTACATAGATTCGATAGAGAGCAGTGAACTGCGGATCATGTTCCGGCTGTATTATGTGGATAACCTGACCTGGTATCAGGTGGCGATGAGGATGAATGACATGTTCCCCAAACGCCGGGTCAAGTATACGGAGGACAGTTGTAAGCAGCGACACAAAAGATTTCTTGATAAAATTGGGTAAATGTCACGCCATGTCACGGGGTAAAGTGCTAATATTATAGCATGGACATCCAGTAGATGGAACCATTTGAAGATTTCTCCTTAAAATAAATTTTTTTGAGACAATGAAACACCCCGTAGAAATATGGGGTGTTTTGGTGTATAATTGAAGAAAAGGAGAGATTTATATGGAAATGTTGAAAGATCGAAAATTAGAAGCTCAATTAACAAATATGGATTGTACTAAAGCTATTTTAATCAATGAATTGGTTATAAATACTTTTGATTTTGAAAAATTTAAAGCTATTTTTAATGGAACTGTATTAGCGGAACACCAGTGGATAAAAATTGACTATCTTATGCTACCATCAGGGGATGCTGGCGCTATATTTTCTGGTGAAATATTCACAGGAAATTTTATAGCGGCATCTTCTAATGATTATATGGATGAGAAGTCAGGAAAGGTATATCAAAGAGTAAGCAAAGCCATTTTGGCTTTGGGTAAGGTATCGTTTGATGTTTCTAATTGTATAAGGGATGATTTACTTAACAATGAAGTAAAATTATCAAACATCATAATGAAGCTGTATAAAGGTGAAATATATAGGTTTGGCATTAATAAAGAATAATTGTTAGACAGTCGAATTAATCATAGATAGAAGGCGCCTGAGTAATCAGATTTGCACTAAATAAGGCAGCCTATTGGGCTGCCTTATTCCTGCATAATTCATCCAGTGTAACTTCCAGAGCATCCGCCAGCTTAATGGCGGTGTCCACCTTGCACCGATCGAAGCGTTCAATATCTTCGATGGTACGCAGCGGAACCCCGGAAAGCTCTGAGAGCGCACGGCCGGACAGGCCTTTTTCAGTGCGTATTTTTTTTAGATTCATGGTAATACCTCCAAAGTTTTGGTAATGTATCGCACAGCATCAGGATTGCGGCAGCTATGACGATGATGCAGGACCAGACAGACCATTTGGATCCGATTGCCAGGATAACAGAGCAAAGCAAAAACAAAGTTTCAAAGCTTACAGTTTTTTTCATTTTACATATAGCCTTTGATGTGGTAAGATATTTTTTAGGAGGGGAGATTTCTCTCCCCTGTGATTATTTGAGGGCTTCAATTAACTGCGCTATTGCGGCGATCAAAGCGGCTGTTGCAGCAACTGCTTTGATGATTAGGTTAATGAAGCTCTCTTTTTTCTTTGGTTTCTTACCCACCGGCTTGCCTCCTTTCCTTTAATGTAATTATATTATACCACGCTATAACGTGGTAGTCAATAGAATAATGGAAGTTTTCTTAAATATTTTGCAGATACCGGGATTTTTCTGGTATCTGTTTTTAATTGTGGCGGATTAGTGAAAAGGTATCACGCTGGTCTCCTTAACCAGAAATACAGGTTCAAGTCCTGTGTCCGCAATTCAGGGGGTGATGCAAAGGACACAACATGATATTGCTTATGTCCAGAAGTGTATCCGTGAAGATATTCATAGATTCTACACATGGGAGAAATGGAAAACTTTAAGGCAGCAGGTTTTGAAGTTGGATAAATATGAATGTCAGATCTGCAAACAACGGGGAAAATATACCAAAGCAACCACAGTCCATCATGTTAATTATGTGAAGAAACATCCGGAACTGTCCCTTGAGATATGGTATGAACATCATGGAAAAAAGAAAAGAAATCTTTTGAGCCTGTGTCATGATTGCCATGAGGAAGTTCATGGGTATCGGCGGCCGGAAGGAAGAAAACCGCTGACGGAAGAAAGGTGGGATTAGATGGATCTGTTCAATATCACTCAGATGTTTCATAGATATTGCCGTGGCTGTCCTGAGTTGGAAATAGAACTGATTGAGCCTGAAAAATATTATGCGGCAGATCAAATGTATATGGGATCCGATTGTACCATTAAATGCAAACATTATGAATTGTGCGAACGTCTTATGGAATCGATAAGAGGAAAATAATATACCCCCGGTCGAAAAAAATCACGTTTTAATTTGCCCCTCTGGAGACCGGTGGGTGGCCTAGACAATAAAGATTTTTTTCGCGCGTGATAAAAAATGGCAAAAATAGGATTGGAGGTGGACTGATGCCGGACAAGAGTTCAAAACGTGCTCCGTCAAGAGCAAGCATAAAAAAATCATTGGAGGATCAGCTCTGGAAAAAAGGAGCCAGTATTGAGTGTTTTGAAGATATGATCTGTGATTATATGGCCCTGTATGACATTAAAAAGAAGCTTACGTCAGATATTCGTAAGCGGGGCGTATCCTACGAAACGACATCAGCCAGCGGGTATCCTATTGTAAAGCAAAACCAGTCTGTAAAAGACCTGGTGGCAGTGAATAAACAAATGCTGATGATCCTGGAAAAGCTAAAGCTGACCACAGATACGGCAGACGCAGGATGTGATGATGAGTTGTGAATAAACATATTCAAGAATGGATGGATATTGTTGAAAAGGGGACTTACGCTACATGCAAAGAACAGAAGGCCCTTGTAAAAAGAGTCCGATGGTGCTTTGAGCATGAAGCCATTTATGTGGACGAAGAACAGCTTGAAAAATATCTTGGCCTTGCAAAATATTTTCCCTTTGATGAGGTCTTTCCATGGCAAAAATTTGTTATTGCTCTTCATGACTGTACCTACTGGAAAGATACCGGGATGCCCCGGTGGCCGGATCTTTTCTGTATGATCGGAAGGGGCGCGGGAAAAGATGGGACGATTGCTCTTGAATCTACATGTCTTATGTCACCATATAACGGGATCCAGGAATATGATGTAGATATATGTGCCAATAACGAAGATCAGGCAATGCGGCCGGTACAGGATGTGATCAATGCATTTGAGGAACCGGCGGTGATCAAGAAGTTAAAGAAATTTTTTTACTGGACAAAGGAAGTTGTTAAATGTATTAAGACCAAATCCGTGATGCGTGGCCGAACAAATTCTCCCAAGGGAAAGGACGGGCTGCGGTCAGGAATCGTTGTATTTAATGAGATCCATCAGTATGAGGATTATAAAAATATTGACGTATTTACTACAGGCCTGGGCAAAAAGAAACATCCCAGGCGGTCCTATTATACAACCAACGGGAATGTTAGGGAAGGCCCCCTGGATGATCTCCTTGAAACATCCGAAGGCATATTGTTTGGAGATGATCCGGATAATGGATTGCTGCCTTTCATATGCCGCCTGGATAGCAAGGATGAGGTGGACGATGAAGCAAATTGGCCGAAGGCAAATCCATCGCTGCCATATCTTCCACATTTGCTGGAGGAAATCCGTAAGGAATACCGGGAATGGAAAAAGAACCCGCGGCGGTTGCCTGCATTTATGACAAAGCGGATGAATATCCCGGAAAACGCAGAGGAAACCCCAGTGACCGATTGGGAGAATATTAAGGCGACCAATATCGCCTTGCCGGATCTGGAGCGGTGGAGCTGTACCTGCGGTATTGATTTTTCCAAGATCACAGACTGGGCCAGTGTGAATCTTCATTTCCGGGATGGGGATCTGAGGTATGATATTAGTCATTCCTGGCTGTGCCTGAAATCCAGAGATATTCCCCGGATGAAGTGCCCCTGGAGGGAATGGGCCAAGGAGGGCCGGCTGACCCTGGTGGATGATGTAGAAATCCATCCTTCTTTACTGACAGAATATATACAGCAGGCAAAGCGAAAGTACACTATAAAAATGTTGGCGATTGATGATTTCCGTTTTGCGTTGCTGAGTAAATACCTTCAGGACATTGGATTTGATACAAAGGTAAATAAAAATCTGAAGATGGTTCGGCCATCGGATATTATGAAGGTGGCCACAGTCATTGACAGCTGCTTTGCCAATCAGTGGTTCCGTTGGGGGGATGCCCCGGAGCTGCGCTGGGCTACAAATAACACAAAGATGATCCGCTCCGGACGTAAGCCCGGTAAGGAAGATGATGCGGATATGGGAAATTATGTTTATGGAAAGATCGAGGGCAAGAGCCGTAAGACGGACCCGTTTATGGCCCTGGTGGCCAGTATGGTGGTTGAAGATGTACTTCCCCAGCATAAGCCGAAACCAACGCCTAAGATCCAGGTATACAGCTATTAAAGGAGGTGAACCAAATGGGATTAAATCTAAAAAACTGGCTGATAAAAAATATATTACATCGTGATCCTGGAGACAATACAGGAAATGCCTATGTCAGTGTAGCCGATATTTTAAAGGACCAGTCAGTACAGGATGCGATCTATGAGGTCTATCTCCGGGAGCTGGCGTTCTGGACATGTGTGAATAAAATCGCTAATGCCATCAGTAAATGTGAGTTTAGAACGTATATGGGCCGCAAAGAAGAACACGGCCGGGAGTATTATCTCTGGAATTATGAACCAAACCCCAATCAAAATGCCACAGTATTTATCAATAAACTGATCGGGCAGCTTTACAGGCACAATGAAGCTCTTGTGGTTGAGATCGGAAATCATCTGTATGTGGCAGACGCCTATGAAAAAGAAGTTTACGCTCTGAGGGATTACCGGTTTAGCGGTATTGTTATTGATAACTATCAGCTTTCAGAAACCCTGCGTATGTCCGATGTGCTGTTTTTTGAACTTAATTCTAATGATATGCGCCGCTTGATGAATGGGATGTATGAATCCTATTCCAATCTGCTTATGTATGCCCAGAAGGCTTATACAAAGTCCAGGGGGCATAAGGGCATTTTGAATGTTGATGCCATTGCTCAGGAAAGCGAAAATTTCAGTGAAACCTTTAATGAGCTGATGACGGAGCATTTTAAAAATTTCTTCGACAAAGACAGCGCAGTGTTGCCGTTGTTTAATGGGTATTCCTATACGGATATATCTCAAAACGCAAAAACTTATTCTACAGAATCCACCCGGGATATTAAAGCTCTGGCTGATGATATTTTTGAGTTCACAGCCAGGGCTTTTTCCTTTCCGCCTTCTTTAGCCAAAGGGGATGTGCAGGATACCGGAAAAGCCATTGATGAGCTTTTGACTTTTGTAGTGGACCCTTTGGCAAAAATGATGCAGCAGGAGATCAACCGGAAGCGCAATGGCTACGCCGGTTTCTACGCCGGGAATTATTTAAAGATAGACACGCTGGCTGTGAAACACATTGATATTTTTGATATAGCCACACCGATTGATAAGCTGATCTCATCCGGAGCCTTTACGATCAATGACATTTTGGAAGTGATCGGAAAGCCGCGGATAGATGCCGAGTGGGCAGACCAACATTTTATCACAAAGAATTACAGTACCATCCAGGACTTGCTGGCAAGTCTGAGTGAAGGAAATGCTGGAGAATAAGCTGTCTTTTTAATATGAGTCTTGGAGTGATTATATGCAATGGATTGAACATAGGGGAGCAGTCCTGTCAGGGTACGTTCCTGACCTCCCAAAACTGCCGTAGGGCGTAGCGAAATGCTACGTCCTATTTCGATAGCGTAGAATACGTGTAAATCTTCCTTGAATTAAGTTGAGAGGCTTTACACATCATCTTTATCCGTATATTCCTTTATTTGATTTAATTCCTTGAAATATTCTTGGGCGCGTCTGCGACCTTTAGAGTTTAGTGAATAGTAGGGTTTCAACTCTGCTAAGTTTGCCAATTTGACTTCATAATGTCCATCGCTGTTTGTTTTGATTTCTGCATCAGGAAAAAAGTCGTAGAGCGAGTTGAATTTGGAATTTATAGGTAATCCGGTTAATTCGCTAAATGAAATATTCAAGGCATTAGAAATGGCATAGGCAACACTGATTTTTAAATCGCTGCTGTCATTATCAATAATGGAATATAAAGTTGTTGGTTTTATGTGTGTTTTCCTTGATAGCTCAGCAACTGTCATATTTTGCTTTTGGAGAAGCTCATTTATTTTTTTACCATAACCCATATAATCACCTCTTTAAGTATATTAAAGCATAAATACGAAAAAAAGTAAATAAGTACAAAAAATAGTATTGACATTTACTAAAAAATGGAATAATATGAAACATGTAATTACGAAAAAACGTAGAAAGGAGGAGCCGTATGAAACGACTAACGATTGTTTTTGATGATGAATTGCATAAGAAAGTTAAAATTAAAGCAATTCAGCAGGGCGTTTCGTTAAAGGAATATATTACGAGACTTATCGAAGATGATTTTCAAAAAGAAAAGGAGTAAACACCCACCGACCAAAGTTTGTGTTTACTCACTAAGTGAAAATAGGCTATATCCTAACTTCAAAAATAGTGTAGCTTATTTTCTTAAATTTGTCAAAGGAAAAGAGGAAAAAGCTATGAAAGATTTAATGAAAGCAACAATTACTACTGTAGAAGTAGCTGAAATGATGGAGATTGAACACAAAAGATTAATTAGAAAACTGGAAGGAGATAAAACACGAAAAGGATATATTCAGATTTTAACTGAGGCCCAAATGGGGCTGAGTGATTATTTTATTCCTTCTACATATCGTGACGCTAGCGGAAAAGAAAATAAGTGCTACGAAGTTACAAAATTAGGCTGTGACTTCTTGGCAAACAAATCCACCGGAGAGAAAGGCGTTTTGTTTACCGCCAGATATGTGAAACGATTCTACGAGATGGAACATCAGGTAAAAGAACTTTCTCCAGAACAAATCCCCATCGGAGAGATTGCCAGCTACATAAAAGCCATGGACAGAGTATTTGTTCGGCAGCAGCTTGCTCCGCACAAAATCGCTGAGGCGTTTGTGATGTTATCAGAGCAGTTTGGTATCCATCTTCCAGAAGGCTGTGTGAAACTTCCAGAGTATGAGCAGATGGAGCTGCCTCTTGATCTTAGGGGGGGTAGCATAGCATGACGGAGCGGGAACTGTTTGAGCAATGTATACCTCAAATTGCTGAAATAATTGTGGAAGCAAGGAAGATGTCAGCAGCAGAATATTGCACTTGGAAAGATATGGTTTTAAGTGGGATTAATGTAAAGGCCACAGACTTCATGAATAAGGTGTTTATTGTGATTGAAAAGCACTTACCTGCTTTAAAATTATAATTGAATATTGCCTAAATAATTTGACCACCTGTCACCCGGCAGGTGGTCTTTTTATACCCAAAATTCTCAGAAAGGAGTGATTCAAAGGAATATTACAAACTGGCGAATGGAACCGGTGCAGGCAGAAAATAAAACCCTGTTGTACATTTATGACGATGTGACTGAGTATGGCGAATTTGACTGGAATACCTGGAGCTACAAGGATTCAGAAACGTCCGCCAAGTATTTTTCACAGAAACTTGGGGAGATCCCAGATGGACAGGACATTGAGCTTCACATCAATTCTAATGGTGGAAGCGTTAAAGAAGGCGTAGCTATTTACAACCTGCTCAAGCAGAAGTCAAATCATAAGATCGGCATCGTGGATGGCGTAGCCCACAGCGTTGCCTTCCTGATCTTACAGGCCTGCGATGAAAGGAGGATGTGCTTGGGAACCACAGCCCTGATCCACAACATGTGGATGTATTGCGAGGGCAATGCGACTCAGCTCAGAAAATATGCAGATGATCTGGATGACATGATGGAGGCAAACCGCCAGGTCTTTCTTGAGCGGGCGACCATCAGCGAGGATGATCTTAAAGCCCTGATGGAAGCAGAAACCTATCTGACACCAGACAAGGCGCTGGAGTATGGCCTGATTGATGAAATCATGGGAAAGCAGACCAAAACGCCGGATGCTAATGAGCTGCTTCAAAAATTATCGGATATGCAGCAGCAGTTAAACCGGCAGCAGAGTTTCAGGGAGCAGATTGCGGCAATGAAGCAGAACATACAGAAGCCGCCGGCAGCCCCGGAGCCTGTTCAGGAAAATAATATCATGAAACTTTTTAAAGGAGGAACAGTGAGATGAAGAATTTAGATGTATTACAGAAAGAAAAAGATGCCATTGTCCAGAAAATGAACGATGCCATCCGGGAGAACAATGCGGAGGCGTTCCAGAAATCTTTTGTGGAGCTGTGTGATAAGATCCAGGAAAGCGTTATGGAGGAAGCCCGCAGCATGGTAGAAACTATGGATCATGAAGTGCTGGCCGGCCGTGGCGTTCGCCAGCTGACATCCAAGGAAACGATTTACTACCAGAAACTTATTGAAGCTATGAAATCCCCTAACCCTAAACAGGCGGTTGAAAATCTGGATGTAGTCATGCCGGAAACGGTTATTGACCAGGTATTTGAGGATCTTCGGACAAATCACCCTCTGTTATCTAAGATTCAGTTCCATTCAGTGACCGGCCTGACCCGGATCATGATGAACACCAATGGGTATCAGAAAGCGGCCTGGGGTAAGCTGTGTGCTGAGATTGTCCAGGAGCTGACTTCTGGTTTCAAAGAAGTCGATGTGACCCTGGACAAGCTGTCTGCGTTTATGCCGGTCTGCAAGGCTATGTTGGATCTGGGGCCTGCCTGGATGGACAGATATGTGCGGGAAGTCCTGTATGAAGCCCTTTCTAATGGCCTGGAAGATGGCATTATTAACGGCACCGGCCTGGATATGCCTATCGGTATGATGAAACAGGTGGGGGATTCAGTGACTGTGACCGGAGGTAAGTATCCGGATAAGATTCCAGTAAAGATCACAAAGCTGGACAATATCCAGCTTGGAAAGCAGGCCGCAGTGCTGGCCATTAACAATAAAGGGCAGACAAGAACGGTCAGTGACCTGATCCTGGTGGTGAATCCGGTGGACTATTTTTCAAAAGTCCTGCCTGCGATCCAGTATCCGGTGCCTGGCGGCGGATATGCCAACGCGCTGCCGTTCCCCATGGAGATCATTCAGTCTCCCGCGGTTCCGGTTGGTCGTGCTGTCTTTGGTATCGCCCGGCTGTATTTCCTTGGCTCTGGCATTGAAAATAATGGCCGTATCCTGTATTCCGATGATTACCGCTTTCTGGAGGATGAACGTGTCTATCTGATCAAGATGTATGCCCATGGTTTTGCCACAGATAACAATGCGTTTATTGTGTTTGATATTACCGGGCTTCAGCCGGCTTATTACAAAGTGGAAGTGGTTGAAAGTGCAACGGATGTGGAAAATGCGGCTCTTGCGGATCTTAGGATCGGCGGCCATGTATTAACACCGGCCTTTGTCGGAACAACTACGGACTACACATTAACCACAGAAGATGCCTCCAATACCGTTATGGCAGTGGCAGAAGACGCAACAGCATCTATGGTCATTACATACAATGACAAAGAGATTGCCAACGGCAGCAGGATCACATGGGAGTCTGGAGCTGGAAACGTAGTCAAAGTGAAAGTAACTGACGGTTCCCAGACAAAGACTTATCAGGTAACGGTGACAAAGTCTGAGGAATGATCTGAGCATGAAAAGGTGATGGGATGATCAGCGAAGAATTATTACAGGAAGCAAAGAGCTATCTGGACATTACCTGGGAACTGGATGCCGGGGAGCGTACAAAGCTTTCCGGTATCCTGGAAAGAGGTATGGCGGCTTTGTCTGGCCGGTTAGGCCCGTGTGATTTTGAAACCAACGGTGAAGAAAAGGACCTGCTGCTTAACTATGCCATGTATGCCAGGGCCGGTGCCGTGGATGAATTTTGGAAAAATTACAGGGACAGTATTATTTCTTTACAGATTCATAAGTGGGCTATGAAAGCAGGTGAGGGCTCTTGCGGATAAAGAACCGTAACTTTGAGACATTTAATGACGGAAATCTGGTGATATGCCAGGCCCAAAACCGTGTGATCCTTGCGGATAAGGCCAGGCTCCGCTATGGAAATAAGACCGTGGGCTATAAAAGAGACATGGAAGCAAAGGTGATCCATGAACACATTGATAAGATGGTGGCAGTCCCTATGAGCGGGCATGTAACCGCTATGGATGTTGTGCTGATCGGTGATGTACAGTATGAAATATTGAGCATCCAGGAAAAATTCGACAGCCGGCCGCCGTGTCTATATCTCACTTTAAAGAAAGTCCCGGTAATGTGGAAGGATAAGAGAAATGAAGGTTAAAAGCAGTGATCTGGCAGATGCGGTGATGCGTGAGCTGAGGAATTATTCCAGGGAAGCCACGGAAACGATGAAAGAAACGATCCTTGATGTTTCCAAAGAGACAGTAAAAGACCTGAAACAAACATCACCAAAACTGACAGGAGATTATGCTAAGCGGTGGAAATACGATGTGGCCTATGAAACATCCACAGAACTTCGGACGGTCATTCATGTGACTAAACCAGAGTATCCATTGACTCACTTGCTGGAAAAGGGCCATGCAAAGAGAAATGGCGGCCGTACAAGGCCGATCGTGCATATCCAGCCCGCGGAGGAACGGGCCATCGACCAGGTCGTAAAAAGGATGGAAAGAAAGTTATGAAAGAGAAAATAGAGCGTGTATTGGATGAGATCGGGATTGATTACCGGTATCATCATTTTGAAACAATGGAAGCGGTTCCGCCGCCGTTTATTGCATGGACAACCCCGGAAGACGCTAACTTTTTTGCGGATGGGGTTGTTTACGTTGCAGATAGTAACATTGACATAGAACTTTATACAGATGCCAAGGATTTTGAGCTGGAGCAGCGGATTGAAGCTGTCCTGGCCCGGAACAATATCCCCTGGAGAAAGTCAGAGCAGTACATTGAAGAGGAAGATCTGTATGAGGTCTTGTATGAAACGAATGGAGGTAGCTTTAATGGCAGGGAATAAAAAGAACAAGGTTAAGTTTAATATTAAGAACATCCATATTGCAAAACGGATTGTGACGGATGGAGCTCCTACGACTTATGACACACCTTTTGCAATGCCTGGCGGTGTTTCAATCTCTTTGGAACCCCAGGGCGAGATCAATAAGTTTTATGCGGATGGTGTGGTCTATTATCAGTCCAGTTCTAATGCCGGATATGAAGGGGATCTGGAGGTCGCTAAGGTCATTGATCAGTTCCGGACGGAAATCCTCAAGGAAATCCTGGATGATAACAGTGTCCTGTTTGAAGATGTTGATGCCGTTTCGGAAGCCTTTGCTTTAGGCTTTGATATTGATGGGGACCAGAGGACAGAACGTTTCTGGTTTTTTAACTGCGTTGCCACCAGATCAACGGAGGAATCCAGTACCACAGAGGATACAAAGGAGCCTACGACTGAAACGGTCACGATTTCTGCCGCTCCGGATGAAAACGGGTATGTAAGAGCCAGGACAACCGCAGACACACCGGATAATATTTATGCGGACTGGTACAAGTCAGTGTATACAAAAGCCGATACTCAGGGGGATGATGAAGAGTGAAAAAAGATATTGAGATCAGCGGGATCGTCTGCCATTTTAAAAGTTCAGCGGCAATCCCCAGGATTTACCGTTTAAAATTCCATCGGGATATTTTTGTGGATATGGAAAAAATCCGTAAATATATAGATGTGCAGCAGCGCCTTCAAAAAGAAAAGATGGAGGATGCAAAAGCGCAGGGCAAAGATATTGAAGCAGAAGAAACTGGAAGCTTTCTGCCTTTAGAGGCATTGGAAATGTTTGAGAACATTGCCTACCTGATGAACAAGCATGGCGATCCATCCCAGCCGGATAATATCGATGAATGGCTGGATCAGTTTGATATGTTTGACATATACAAGATTTTTCCTGAGATTTTAGGTATGTGGGCTATAGAAACAGAGCAAATGTCTCAGGCTAAAAAAAAGATCGCAAAATAGATAGAGAAACCAATACTGCCCTATTTATGCTCCGGTGTATCCAGTGCGGTATTGCTATATCGGATCTGGAATTATTGTCGATCGGGATGGTTAATGACATGTTCATTGAATTGAAAAATGATGATTATGAGTATCCTGTCCTGGCAACCCAGGCGGATATTGATGCCCTGTAAGTATTGGAGGTGATCAAAGGGCAAGCCGTATTAAAGGGATCACTATAGAGCTGGATGGTGATGCTACAAAACTGGATAAGGCCCTGGAAGGTGTTGATAAAAACATCCGAAGCACGGAGAACGCTCTGAGGGATGTCAACCGGCTCCTTAAGCTGGATCCTACCAATACAGAGCTGCTCACCCAAAAACAAAAGCTCCTTGGTGAAGAGATTGCGGACACCAGCGAACGCCTGGAAGTGCTGAAAGAAGCTAATGCTCAGGCGGCTGAATCCGTGAAAAATTATGATGCATGGAAGGCCGCCTATGCCCCGATACAGTCAGAAATTGATGAAACCAGGAAAAAGATCAATGATCTGAAAAGTACCATGAAGGAAATGGAAGATGTCGGGGAAGTTGATACAGATGCCTATAAGGCGTTACAGACAGAGCTGGAAGATACGAACAAGAAGTTGAAGGACCTGAAGCAGCAGGCAAAGACGGTAACAGAGGAATTTGGCAATCCCATCAGTACAGATCAGTATGACGCATTACAGCGAGAGATCGTAGAAACTGAGCAGAAATTAAAAGACCTTAATTCCCAGTCCAAGAAAACGGAAGACGCCCTTAAAAATATCGGAGATAGTGCCAATAACGCCAGAAACCCTCTGAAAAAGCTTACCGAAGTGTTAAGCGGACAGGCATTGATGGAGGCTGCGGATCAGCTTTCAGAGGTGGGGGATAAGATCCAGGAGATTGGCAAAAAAGCCATGGATACTTATTCGGATACCCAAAGCGCAGCGACCAAGGTTAATGCCTATTTTGGCGAGACTGGAGAAGCAGCCCAGGAAAGCGCGGATCTGATCAAGGATGTCTATGGAGCAGGTGTTGGGGATAGTATGGATGCTGTCGCTGATGCGTTGATCACAGTTAAGAAAAATCTGAATGATCTTTCTGATACTGATCTGAGTAATCTTACCCAGCAGGCATTGACCCTGGAGGAACTGTACGGGATTGATATGAACGAAACCCTTCGGGGCGTCAATTCCCTTATGCAGCAGTTTGGTTTAAGCGCCCAGGGGGCCATGGATTATATTGTGGCAGGGACACAAAACGGTCTTGATAAGACGAATGAACTTGGGGACAACCTGAGTGAATATGCGGGAAAATTTGCCCAGGCAGGGTATTCGGCCCAGGAATATTTCCAGCTCTTGGATAACGGCCTGCAAAATGGTGCTTATAACCTGGATAAGGTGAATGACGCAATTAATGAAGTGACCACCCGTCTGGCAGACGGAACCATTGCCGAAAACCTGGATCTGTATTCGGTAAAGACACAAAATCTTTTCCAGGCATGGCAGGATGGACGCGCTACGCAGAAAGAGGTCATTGATTCCATTGTAGCTGATATTGCGAACTGTACCAGCCAGCAAGATGCCCTGAACATGGCAGCTCAGGCGTTTGGAACGATGGCAGAGGACGGGAATCTAAAGTTTATCACTTCCCTGACTTCTGTGGGAGACACTTATGACAGTGTTGGCGGGAAAGCTCAACAATTTCTTGAATCCAGTACCACGCCCATGCAGGAAATGGAGTCTAATATCCGCAGATTGCAGCAGACTTTAGAGCCTCTGGGTGAAAAGCTCATGGAGATTGCCAATCAGATCCTGCCGCCACTGATCTCAGCCATAGAAACCATCAGCGGATGGTTTTCTTCTCTGCCAGAACCGATCCAGAATTTTATCCTGATTCTTGGCAGTTTGATCGCTGTATTTACATCCCTGGCACCGGTCATTTCAGCGGTGGCTATGGCAGTTATGCTATTAAATACATCGTTACTGCCAATCATTGCGGTCATCGCGGGGGTGGCTGCGGCGATTGCGGCGATCATTGCTATTGTGCAGAACTGGGGCTCAATCACTGAATGGTTTGGCGATCTGTGGGATACAGTTTCTTCTAAGTGCTCAGAAATATGGTCGGGAATCAAAGATTCCTTTGTGAACATCTGGAATGGGATCAAAGACTTTTTTGTAAATATCGCGAACAATATTAAGCAGGCAGCCATCGACCAGTTTACTGCAATGAAAGATACGGTCACTAAGATTTTTGAGACAGTAAAAAATGTTTTTTCTGACATATGGAATGGAATTAAAGATTTTGTATCCAATACAGTGACCAATATTAAAGATACGGCGGTAAGGATATTCACATCAATGAGGGATGGAATCAAAAATGTATGTGGAAAGATAGCAGATACGGTCAAAAATGGATTTAATACAGCAATAGATTTTATCACATCCCTTCCGGGCAAAGCGCTACAATGGGGCAAGGATTTTATCGGAGGTATTGTTGACGGTATCAAGTCCATGATCGGTAAGGTCGGGGACGCAGTCAAGAGCGTTGCGGATAAGATCAAAAACTTCCTACACTTCTCCAGGCCGGATGAAGGCCCTCTGAGAGAGTATGAGGCGTGGATGCCGGACTTTATGGAAGGACTTGCAAAAGGTATTGATGCCAATGTCTATAAAGTACAGGACGCCTTAGAGGCATTATCCTCAGGGATGGGAACAACTTTGCAGGCAAATACATCTTCTGTGATGCTCCAGGAGAGTACCACAAGCAGGTCTATACTGGATCTTCTTGGACAATATATGCCGGTATTGGCATCTGGACAAGGCATGTCCATTGTATTAGATGATGGAACTTTGGTAGGTAAGCTGATGCCTAAGATCAATCAGGGATTAAATCAGATCAAGGTCAATAATGGAAGGGGGCGCACCTATTGATATACAGTGCAAGTATAAATGGGATCCATATGCTTAAGACATATAATATGCCTTTAGAAAGCATGAATTGTGTCCAGCCACCGGAAATAAAGAAAAATTCCATTGACATACCAGGACGCAATGGCATCCTGGATCTGACTGATTTCTTCGGCAGGACATTTTATGAAAATCGGACTATTACTATGAATTTTGGCCGTATTTATGATAAGACCATATGGCCACAGATTTATAGTGAAGTCTTAAATAATTTTCATGGAAAGCGCTGCCAGATCATTTTTGATGATGATCCTAATTATTATTGGGAAGGCCGCGTAAGTGTTGACAGTTATGAACGTACACAGCGCTTGGGGACTTTGACGATAACCGTGGATGCGGATCCGTATAAATATACGATCGGAAACACATCCGAAGATGATTGGCTTTGGGATCCTTTTGATCTTGATTATGGGGTAATCCGGGAATATGGAAATATCCAGGTTAATGGGTCTCTGGATTTTATCGTAGATGGGACACCGATGCCCTCTGTTCCGGAGATTGAGGTCAGCGCTGATATGCAAGTCCGTTTTAACGGAAAAACATATGGGTTAAAGTACGGCATAAATAAAATTTATGAGATAGAGATCATCAATGGACAGAATCTTTTGACCTTTATTGGTAATGGAACGGTAAAGATCAACTACAAAGGAGGGAGCTTGTAAGGTATACAATCAAGACTGTGACTGCTGGAGAGGAAACTTACATCCTTCAGGTCAATGATGAAGCGTTAGCTGTAAGTGAAGCTCAGATCCAGGAGGATTTAAATGCGGTTCCTGCGCTTTCGTTTAAAATACCCCAGAATAATCCAGGATATGATCACCTGAAAAAGCTTGAATCGGAAGTTGTTGCCATGGATATGGACTCACAAAATGAGGTTTTCCGGGGAAGATGCCTGAATGATGATAGTGATTTTTATAATACCAAAACAGTGACCTGCGAAGGGTGCCTTGCCTATCTTTTGGATGTGCAATATCCTCCTTACGTCCACACCGGCAGTGTTGCGGTGTTTCTAGGGGACCTATTGGATTATTACAATAGCCGGGTTACGGACAAACAGAAGATTGAGCTTGGCAATGTGACAGTTGTAGACCCTAATGACTATATCCGGCGGGAATCAGAAGATTATGACAGTATTTATAATATCATTCAAAATAAGCTGATTCAATCCCTGGATGGCTGGATCCAGATCCGCAGAGTAAACGGAAAGAACTATCTGGATTATCTGGCGGATTATTATGAGTCAGACCAGGTGATCCGTTTTGGTGAAAATCTTCTGGACCTGAACCAGCATATCAAAGGGGAAAGTATAAAAACTGTTATTATCCCCCGGGGTGCTGAGAATGAAGAAACAGGGGAACGGCTCAGTATTGCATCAGTTAATAATGGGCTGGATTACATTAAAGATGATGACCTGGTAGCCGCTTACGGGTGGATCGAGGCGGTAGTGGATTGGGACGATGTGACCGATCCGTCAAATCTGCTGAAAAAAGCCCAGGATTATTTAAAAGACTGCCGGAATATGGAGATTACTATTGAATTGTCTGCTGTAGATGCAAGGCTCCTTGGCCTGGATGTGAGACGGCTCCAGCCGGGGATGCTGGTGCAGGTGATTTCTGAACCCCATCATTTGAATGAAAAGTTTTTATGCTCATCAAAGACAACCAACCTTTTAGATCCTTCTCAGGATAAGGTGGTTTTGGGAACAACAATGGAAGGATTCACTCAGTCCATAAAACGGGATCAGATGGCCAGTGATGAAAAGATTGAATCAGTTAATAAAACATTATCTCAGGAGATCCAGCAGAGCCGGGATGAATTTAAGGAAGCCATTGAAAACGCCAGCGGCTTGTATGAAACAAAGGTTACCCAGCCGGATGGTAGCGTGATCACTTATTATCACGACAAGAAAAATCTGGAGGATTCCCAGATCCTTATGGTATTTAATACAGCCGGATTTGGCATCTCTTCCGATGGTGGACAGAACTGGTATGGGATGCAGGTGGATGGAGATTTTATTGCCAATATTTTGACGGCCACAGGGGTAAAAGCAGAGTGGGTCCGCACAGGGACAATGCTGGCTGACCGTATTAAAGGCGGGACTTTGGAGCTTGGTGGGGTCAATAATGGGAATGGTGTTATCAGAGTCATAGACGCGTCAGGAAATGTACTTGTTACCATTGATAATACCGGCGTATATACGACAGCAAAAGATAATACAAAAAAGGTTGAAATCTATGACGGCAAGATCGTATTAACGGATGGACTTGGAGAAAAAGCCGGAGAGATCCGGACAACCAATAACGGTGACACCAATGGTGTAGATATTGAAGCGGGAAATTCTATGATCAGTGTATTTGATACATGGGTAAGAGTCATGGGAAGTATGTTAGCTTTGTACGCTGTCGGTGGAACGATTGACATTATTGCCAATACGATTACTATCGGCGGTTCCACCACCAAGACCGGCCGCGCTGAGTTTTCAGACGGCAGTTACTTAGAGTTTAAGAATGGTTTCCTGGTCGGCGGACAGACGGCTGATGGCGGCAGCATTTAAGGAGGATCGATCATGGCATTTACACCGCGATTAAACAGCAGCGGGATGCAGGGCAGCGTTTATTGGTATTCGGGAAATCCATTCTATCAAAGTGGATATGGCCTCCCTAACTGTACCTGTTATGCTTGGGGACGTGTGTATGAGATCTTAGGATATAGGCCCACTTATTTGTCCACTGGAAACGCTAAAGACTGGTATCCCCATGCTCAGAGTGCTACCCCGCAGTATTGCGGGAGCACGCCTAAGTTGGGAGCAATCCTATGTACCTACTATGCCAATGGCGGTCATGTCGCTGTTGTGGAGCAGATCAATAGTGATGGCAGTATTTTGACCAGTAATTCCGGGTATAGCTCAGGGATCTATTTCTGGACAGAGACCCTGCGGCCGCCCTATCGGGCCAGTTGGGTCCCTTCAGGGGCGTATGTCCAGGGATTTATCTATCTTCCCCAGGATGTAGGCCCGCCGGAACCGGAACCCCAAAATGTTTCCTTTGTGCGTTGGATCCCAGGATAAGTGAGGTGAGAAGATGGCAGATATAAGTAAAGAATTGGAAGCCTGGCGGTCCGCCCGGTATGGCAAGGATGTGCGCCAGGCCCAGATTGATCTGAGCAACAAGCTGAATACTGAGGTAGAACAGGGGACACAGACCGTCAATAATTACACGGCAGCAGAATCCGCCCGTGTCGAAGCGGAGGCGGCCAGAGTCCAGGCCGAAGCAGACCGGGTGGAAGAATTTGACCAGATGATGGAGGATGCTGAAACCGCCATTGAAGATGTTAGGGGAGCCACCATTGCCGCAAGTGATTATATTACCCAGCAGGGGCAGCGGGCAGAAGCGGCGGCCAACCAGGCTGAGGCGGCAGTGGCAGATCTGGCCCAGCGTGTAGAAAACGGCGAGTTTAATGGGCCGCCTGGTCCTGTAGGCCCTCCAGGTGAGGATGGGAAAGATGGGGCGGATGGCGTTATCATGACCCTTACCGCAGGGCAGATCGCTATGCAGATCCAGGACGGGGACCTGCATGTCTATTATTCGGATGCAGATGACCCGCCAGGGTATTCGATTCAGGATGGGGATCTGATTCTGAACATTGAGGAAGGTGGTGAGTAAGAGATGATCCAGGTGATATTTAATGACGGGCAGGCTTGCCAGTCTGGAGAGCTGTGGCAGTGGGATTATGGACAGGTGCTTGAGATCACCGGCCTGAGCCTGAGCCGGGCGGAAGTCCATTTTTGTCTGGATGGCCGTTCGTCTGCGCTGATCGTTCCGGCACAGATCACCGATACCGGGGTAATTCGTGCGGATATTCCCAATAAGCTCCTGGAGAGCGGGCGGGGGATCAAGATTTATGTGTATGTGGCCGACGCTGCATCTGGAGAAACGGTACGTTATGCATATCTGAACGTCCGTGCCAGACCTAAACCGGAAGACTATGACGCGCCGGCGGATAAAAACCTTCTGCGTCAGGTGATGGAAGCCCTGAGTATGAAGGCTGATGATCTGAAGCTGGATGATGACGGCTGCTTACAGCTATTAGCTCAAAATGAGCTGATTGGGACCCGGGTACGCCTTCCTTCCGGCGGTGGCCGGGAGATTGAACTGAGGAATAACGGCACAGCGATCCAGTGGCGTTATACGGACAGTAATGAATGGACGGACCTGATCCGCCTTGATGCGTTAAAAGGTGATCCGGGAGAAACGCCGGAATTTGAGATCCGTGACGGACATTTGATAGCAATTTATCAGGATTAATTTGGAAAAGGAGCGATATATATGGCAAGAGAAATTGATTTAGGAAGCATTATCGGCCCACAGGGACCTCAGGGTGAAAAAGGAGAAAAAGGCGATACTGGCCCGCAGGGACCCGCTGGCCCTGCGGGGGCTACCACAGCGGATGGCGTCAGCTATGGTGATTCCAATGTAGAAGCAGCCCTGGATGATCTGACCGGAAAAGTGGCAGATCTTATGTATGAGCCTATTGCTATTTCTTCCTTTACGAATAATGTAGGGACTGTGGAAATGGGCAGCACGGTCAGTACCGTTGTCCTCAACTGGGCGACCAATAAGACACCGGAAACCCTTGAGCTTGATGGCGAGGGTATTGATAAAACCCTTGAGACCAAGACCATTGAAAGCGCCAATATCAAGAGCAATAAGACCTATACATTAAAAGCAACAGATGAGCGGGACGCTGAGGCGACAAAGACCACAGCCATTACCTTCCTAAATGGTGTCTACTGGGGCGTGGCTGCGGATACATCGGATTTTGACAGTGATTTTATCCTTGGACTGACCAAAGGATTACAGGGAAGTAAGGCCAAGACATTTACCGTTAATGCGGCTGCCAGCCAGCATATTTACTATGCGATCCCGACACGGTATGGAACCCCGTCCTTTAAGGTGGGAGGTTTTGAAGGCGGTTTTGCCAAGGCAGCGACCATTGACTTCACTAACGCATCCGGATATGAAGAATCCTATGACATCTGGAAGTCCGATAATGCAGGGCTTGGGAACACAACCGTTGTTGTAGCATAAGAAAGGAAGGGATAAAATATGGCAGTTGAGTTAATTTCTAAGATCAAACCGAAAAATGGCGGGGATTTTAAACTGGTCGATGTAGAGGATATTGAATACAACGGAAAGGGGCTGGATGAAGCCATCGCATCCGGAGAGTTCAAAGGAGATAAAGGAGACACCGGCGAGCAGGGCCCCAAAGGGGATAAAGGTGATCCTGGTGATCAGGGTCCTAAAGGAGATCAGGGAGAGACAGGCCCGACTGGACCCGCCGGAGCGAATGGCCAGGATGGCGCCGATGGAAAATCCGCCTATCAGATCTGGCTGGAGCAGGAAGGGAACAGCGGAAAATCCGAAGAGGAATTTCTTGCCAGTTTAAAAGGTGAAAAAGGTGACACTGGAGCTGCCGGCGAAAAAGGTGATAAGGGCGAAAAAGGTGATGCCGGTGAACAGGGGCCTCAGGGCATCCAGGGCGTTAAAGGAGATAAGGGAGATCCCTTTGCTATTGCTAAGACCTTTGCTTCTGTGAATGAAATGAACGCCGGATTTGCTACAGATGGGGTCAAGGAAGGTCAGTTTGTCATGATCGACACAGGAAATGTTGAGGATGAGGACAATGCCAAGCTGTATGTGAAAGGCAGCGCGTCTTATACATATATCACCGATCTGTCTGGCGCTACCGGTATGACCGGCCCTCAGGGCCCCCAGGGAGAACAGGGGATCCAGGGGCCTAAAGGTGACAAGGGGGATACAGGAGAAACCGGCCCTCAGGGCGACAAGGGTGATCCAGGAGAACAGGGCCCGCAAGGCGTTCAGGGCGTTAAAGGCGACAAAGGGGACACTGGAGCGCAGGGCCCTGCCGGAGCTGACGGAAAAGATGGAGCTACGCCAGAATTTGAGATCCGGGAAGGGCATTTATGGGCCATTTTCCCAGATGATGAAGCGTGATAAACCTGGGGCATCGATAAAACGGTGCCCCGCAGCATAGATAGGAGTGATCATATGCCAAGTATCAATTTAGGAAGAGTTGTCGGGGATCCAGGCCCGAAGGGAGACCGGGGAACCGTCTGGCATCTGGGAACCGGTGTCACCGGCCAGTCAACGACCGGGACGGTGTTTTCAGGCTCCGGGGTGGAATCCGCAGCCCTTCAGGATATGTATCTGAATACCAATACAGATGATTTCTATACCTGTGTCTTAGCGGGCAATGCGGCTACAGCAAAATGGGCCTATGCCGGGAACCTGAAAGGCGCTACAGGCCCGCAGGGAGCCACAGGTCCTACCGGTAAGGTGGATTCCAATACACCGGTAACTTTTGAAACAGCGGCCACGGAAACGGACATTAACTCAGGTGAATCGCTGGGAACCTTGATGGGGAAGATCAAGAAAAGCATCAGTACCTTTAGAAGCGCCATCGGAACACTGAGCACCTTAAAGACAAACGCAAAGACCAGCCTGGTGGCAGCGATAAATGAGATCTTTGCGGCAAATAATGATTTGTCGCA
>DVFP01000031.1 GCA_018713145.1 Candidatus Scybalocola faecavium | reverse complement strand
CTCCTGTCTCAGTTT
This sequence comes from Candidatus Scybalocola faecavium, assembly GCA_018713145.1. GTDB lineage: Bacteria > Bacillota > Clostridia > Lachnospirales > Lachnospiraceae > Catenibacillus > Catenibacillus faecavium. The sequence continues at coordinate 91,083 of DVFP01000031.1, read as the reverse complement.
CTTGCGTCGCTCTGCGCTGTGCTTATTATATCTGGTTCTTTTTTCATCATCCGCCCAGCACTTTAAGGATGCCATTTCTGCTTTTTCCAAACACTCAGGGCAACGGACATAGCCTGGAAAGGCATCTTTTTGGCCACACGCCACACATATGCCATGCATCTTTAGCCACTGATACCTTGTGATCGCTTTCGTTTCTTTTATGATATCCTCCATACTAAATATAATCCTCCACCAGCCACCGCAGCGCTTCCAGCAGATCCGCCTTGGTTATACTGTAATGTGTCTCCATATCCAGCACTTCCTGGATTGCCATTAGTTTTATCTCCGGGTCAATCTCATCGTTATGTATATCCTTAAATATTTCCATTGCTGTTTTTCTTACCATCGTTTTCATCCTCCTTACTCATACGCTTCTCATACAATGATCTTTCCAACACTGCGTAATCATAGCTGCGCTCATCAAAGTTCTTAAATCGATTCTTTGGCTTTGCCTGTTTTTGGGGTGCACCCTGTGATTTTGGTTTCTTCAGCGGATAGAATCCCTTCCACCCCTTCATTGTGGCCTGCTTCACCATGGCAATCCGCTCATCGTTTTTATCTGACAGGGCATTAAGCTGCTCGATTAGCAGGTCAATCTGCTCGTTTTGCAGCTTATCCCCATTATTCGCACGGCAAGTCACATACAGGGAAAAGGCCTTATTCAGTTCATCATCAGGAAAGAACCGGTTTTGTGTCGGCGGAGCCGTAGATATATATATATTATTTTTCTTTTCTTTTATTTTAGTGTCACTTATTTCCGAAGTTATTGGTTTTGATTCTGAATCAATTTGATTTTCTTCCGAATTAATTCGATTTTTGGGTGCATTTAATAAGCCCTCGCCATTTTCTTCTTTTTCGAGGAGCCAGTATCTATCATCATGGAGCCGTCTCTTCATCCGTTTTACTGCTGTTTCGTAATAACGGCGTTGAATTCCAACAGAGGTGATTATGTTTTCTTTCACGAGGGCATCGTCAATGAGCCCTATACCGGAAATGAAGTGAATCACTTGCACGACAGCCTTTTGTTTCACCCACTTGTTCCCGATCATCTTAACGATCATCCGCGACAGCTTCTCCAAGGGGATCTCTACATAGTATCCATGCTTATATACAATGCATAGAATACAGTCATAAATCGTCACACCCAAAGGGCCATATTGATCCAAAAGATCAAAAATCTTATCATCTTCATAAAAATCGACCATCTTCGGAAAATAGCTCAGGCCAGCTTCATAGGGCCGGCCCCTCCTGGATGCCATTTCCTCTACACCTGCCTTCCTGGTCAGATCTTCATGATCGTGATCTCAAGCCTGGCTTTTTCAGCATATTTCTTATAGATATGCTTTTCTGCCAGTTGTATATCATCCCGGTACGCCAATCCATTTAAGGCATCACATACCGATTTCAAAATATTATCTCCATCCGGTTTCTTCAAAGGACGGAGCTTTCCAGACAGCATATCTGCCCGTTTTGTTTTACTAGCGCTCTTTGGCGGTTCAAAATAAGCGTGAACACTGATCAGCAGCGCTTCATTCCTTTCAAATATTCCGCCATCTACTTGCATATAACAGGTACGGATCCAGTTCTCATACAGCACTGTACTCTCCGGCGTATAGCTCATGGGCTTTCCTGTATATTTATTCCGGACGGTTCTCGCCCGAGCTTTTCCCTGAGGCGGTCCGGGAACAGTAAAGCTTATCCTTTCCACCAATGCAAACCTCCTTTCCCCGGCAGCGGGTGTACGACGTCCGCCGCCGGAAGAAACACGCTCACACATATTATTCGTTATCTATGTATCATGACAGGGTTAATAGTTACCAAATAAAAATACTGACGATCAGGCAATCACCGTGATCATACCGGACTTGATCAGGTCCTGGAGATTGTCTGCCAGATAATCTGCTACCCTGCGCATCGCTGCATATTTCCAGGCGCCGCCATCTGCTTCCACTAATTTGAAGATAGGCTGCTCGTTACGGTCCTCACCAATCCGGAACACAAACTTACTTTCGATCTGCTTAACTTCCAAGAAGGTTCGGAAAGGAATTAATGTCACGGGATTAGGAACGATTACATCCGCCCTGGAAGCAATCCCCTGTTTAATCGTTGCCTTCTGGCTTACCCCGTCATCTCCATAATGGGCTACTGACTTATTTTCCACATTTCCAGAGACTTTCAGGATCAATTCTGAATCCTGATTCTGCACAAAACAAGACTGCATCCCGATAATAAATTCTTCCTGGCTCATGTAGTGGTCAAACTCAAATCTGGGAAGTTTTGCCTTGGCAACAAATAAAGTTTCCCTTTCCCGTTCCTTATCCAATGAAGAATAGAAACGCACTTCATCCGGAGCGGTCACATGCAGGATCATCTTGCGGTCCGGAAGTTCCGCAGGATTATTGATAATATAGTCCATGAGCGCTGTCAGGGACGCCCCACTGATCGGACTGGCCTTTGGTGTTTCATCATAACGTTTCAGGCTTTTGTTACAGTAAAGCTTTCCATCAATCTCAACGACCTTTGGCTCTGCGTTTTCATCTCCAAGATTTACTAAATAATCAATGGCATCTCTTAAATTGCTTTCCATGATAAAAAATCCTCCTTATTTACTGTGCCTGTCTGGCTTCTCTAAGATCAATAACATTGTGGGGCTGTTTAACAGGTGTCTCATAAATCTCCCCGGTAGAAGGGTCTACAGTCTGGATCATCTCCGGGGATGCTTCTGACGGATCCGGCTGGGCAAGCTCCAGCTGTCCCGGAATCTGGTTTCCGATCTCTACCGCCTGGACAGCCCCAGTCCTCAAATCTTTCCCCATTGCCATAGCCGTCACTGCCCCCAGGGTCGGAGCAAGCTTTGTATTGGTCTGTACACCAGTAGTTACAAAATCCCGCTGATCATTGGATTTAAAAGAAATTGTTACGGTGATCTTCCGGACTGCTTTGGCGTCCGTGTTGGGATTCTGGATGTTCTGTGCAACCTCTTCGATTGCCCGGTTGATCTGCTGGGATAATGCTCCTCCAGCAAAGGTTTCAAGATTAAAATGTTCCATAAATTACTGCTCCTTTCTTTCTTCCGCGTTCTGATCGGTTACATCTCTATATTCTCCATCAACCACCATATCCTGTTCATTCCTGATCTCTGACATATCTACATCCAGCTCGGACTTAATGGTTTCATCATTGCTGACAGCCCGGACAAAATCACTTTTCAATGGAGCGTATTTCAGACATTTTTTAATCACGGTCTTTTTTGCCATTTCCTCATAATTCGTTTTCCATGGACTGTAACTGCTGCCAAAGCTCTGGCTGAATTTCCTTGCATGGGCATCAATATCTTCTTTGCTCATGACCTCAAAGCCATAGCCGCCATTCTTGGATTTCCAGAGGGCATACACAAGGATCAAATCACCCCGGTCTTTCAAGGCCGGCTTATGTACAAGCTTAGGTTCAAGTCCCAGTTCGTACTCAAACTCATCATTTTCGTAAACGCACTGGGACTGGACAGTCTGGATATCTTCATTTCTGTAAACCATGTCGATCAGGCCCTTATACCCGATCTGGAACTGACACTCCATCTGGCCTTTGTTGCGATATGGAATAAGATAAGCTTGGCCTAATGGCGTATTTGGCTCCAGGCCTAACTGGGCGGCGTTCATCAGCGCACCAAGAAAAGACATCTGGCTACATTCTTTTAGCTTTGGTGTAGAGTTGAGCGCAGACAGCGCCATCCGTGTAAAACGTTCTGGTGTAATGACCTGTGGCAGCGCCCGCTTGATCTCAGGCTCCATGGCTTTGATAAGGTCCTGGATGCTCATACTTTTTGTCAGTTTTATTGGCTTATTCTGCGTCTCCGAACGCTCAGCCAATGCTTCTTTAACTCCCATGGCAAAATCCTCCTTAGATTTCTTTTACTTCAAATCTGCGGCTTACTGATAATTTGCAGCACTCCGCATAGATTTTGGGGTAATCCTTTTTTAACTTCTTTGAATCTATCCGGTTGGACTCTACTGTTTTCCAGGAAACCTTGTAATGATCGTTTTGGGCAATTTCTGCCTCTTTCATATACATCTGTATCTCCTGGTCGATCGTCTTTCTTTCAGTCTCCAGCTTGTCCTCAAGCGTCTTAATTTCCTGTCTCCGTTTTAATTTGTCATCAAATCCATAAAGCGATACGCTTGGAACGCTGCCGGATTTTGGGTAATATTTTTTAATGATCGCATCACAGGCCTTACTCCCGTCAGGATCCGGCATGACCCGGGGCAAAACATGATTATTCCAAAAATCCCCTTCGATATTGGTCAGGAATCGAATGATTTCTTCATCCCGTTCAATACGCTGCCAGACAAATGCTTTGCCCAAGATGATACAGGCAATATACCAGGCGTCGGCGCCGGTAACGGCCATATAGTGGTGACACTGGATTTCATAAGACTCTGGTATCTGTCCATTGTCCCACTTATCAGCCGAATAAGCAGACGCCGTTTTACACTCTAAGCCGGCGTTTTCTCCAACAATCATCCGGTCAACATTAGCTGTCATAAACGGATGATCCGGGTTATAAAAGATTGCGTTTGCCCTGCGTACTTTCTTGCCTGTTTCATCGCAGAAACGTTCCGCAACATACTGTTCCAGATCCCTACCCTGCCGCATCGCTTCACTGTCAATATCTTCTATATCATCTTCGGTCTTATCAATGTATACAGACATCGGGGAACGGTAAGGGTTAAGCCTGCATATGGCCCCAGCATCGGAGCCTCCGATACCTTTTTTACGGTATTTAAGCCATTCCTCATGGGGCAGATCCGTTGTTGACACTAATCGGTTAAGCTTCATCTTCTTTATCCTCGCTTTCTGAATGTTCTCTATCCCATTTGACCCATTGGTCATAATTATCTGGTACACGTTCCATCAATATCACTCCGTTTCCCTGCGACCACGTAAGACCGTACAACATCAGATCCTTTGTCTTTAATCCGATACTGACGCTCAACGACATAGCCGGATTTAATCATCAGCCGGCAAAGTTCCAGCTGTTCCTCGATCGTGATCTTTGATACATCAACCTTCATTTCGTCTATGACTAAAAATGCCATTTGCAAAACCTCCATAAATGCCTTATAATAAGGCTGTAATGTTATTTGATTTTTGCCCCTTGGAAGTTGCCGCTTCCGGGGCATTTTCTTTCAGGCCCAGCCGCTCTAATACGGCCATTGCAGCCATTCCAGAAATGTGTAATTCTGGATCTGTAGATTTGATGCATTCAGTTGCGCACGCCAAAACATAATCCACATCTGCGACCGATACAAGACGATGATCCGCCTTACATTTGTAAAAATCCAAATTCAGCATATGCTCACCTCCCTATGCAATGATGATGTTGTAAGATGGTTTTCCTGATTCATACATCAGGATGCAGCAAAAATAGCCTTTATCATGATATATTTCAGGGATATATTCCTTCATCTGATTGACCACACCAAGTCTGACACTTTTCAAGTTTCCCGATCCAACCTTAGAGGAATTTAACTCAGCCAACTGGCTGGCCACCTCCATGGATTTGGTTAAAAATATCTTATAGCTTGTCATTTTCATTCACCTCTTTAATTCTTCACGGATGTCCAGCGCAATCTGTCCAAGCCGGACAATATCCTTTTCAATCCGCTTTAATAATTCTCCAATTCCAGGATCTGTGACGCATCCCTCAAAGGGACCTTTCTCCGTAACAAGCTCATCAGGCTCTTTGACAATCTCAGGTTTGCGTTTAAAACGCTCTTCGTCAACTCCCAAAATATGGCACATATACATGTACTGCGGCTTACCCATGCGGTTTGTTAAGGTCGCATTGGACACGTAGCCGCTTCCACATCCGATTTCTTTAGATAATGCCTGCATCGAACGTCCGGTATCTGTCAGGTACTGTCTCAGGGCCGCTCCATCAATCTCAAATTTTAATGGTTCCATCAGTTCCACCTCCATTCACAATAGTTCTGCAAGATCCAGCTGCCAAAACCTACGATCCCGATCACCTCTAGCACCGCAATACCGGCTCTGGATGTTGCAATCTGGAATATACAGCCCAAGATGATCCAGGCCAGGATGGCCGATACGTATATGAGCTGCAGCAATGTGATAACTACTTTGCGCATCTAAAATCCTCCTCTGTAAGGCTCCGCCCTATATGGGCTTCAAACTTTGCGCGATAGATATTAAATTGATCCGTTTTGCTATGCATTTTCTCCTTGGGGATGCATTCACCAAAGGTCCATATCTTTCGGCGAATATGCTCCCGGACAGACTGTGGTGAAACCCCAAGGATTCTCGCCACTTCCGGGACCTTTAAAATTTCTTTCATTTAACCCACCTCCCTTGTTGCAAAGATATTATCACTATTGACTTTTTAATTTCATCGACTTATCCTTTAATCACAGGGTACTGCCATACCCAAGTATTAAGGAAAGGAGAATCTCATGAAACTTTCAAAATTATCGAATGATCTTCTCCGATATATGGCCAAAAGCTACACGGATGATCATAATAAAATATTTGACTTTTCTACTTTTAAAGATTTGTATCCTGATTTAGACGACTCATTTATTTCTGATGCTTTATACTTATTAGAACATGACGGATTTGTTTCTGTATTTCCGGCGGATAATGTTGCATATATGACAACATTACTTCCTTCTGCCATTCGTGATGTGGAAGAAGACACATTTATCAAAAAAGGGTATGCCGCTTTAAAAGAAATACGGTCATGGTTTTAATCAACCATCATCCAGTCATTTCTTATCAAGTCTTTTGCTGTCGGTTGCCACCCGTACTTTGATGGGTGGCTTCCATCATCAAACATTACAATGCAATTTTCTCTTGTATTTGTTGGCCTGATTTTGGCAAAATGTGCAAACTCTGGTGCTGTTATGCACCTATCATTTTCTAGCGCTTTCTTTACTGCTTCATGTATGTACACCTTCTCACTCTCCTTTCTCATCGGTTGCAAATAAATCAAATTTAATTTGATTTATCAGGTAAAAAAATATAATCCAATGGTATACCATAAAGCTCACTGAGTTGTCTGCTTTGTGACATTTTAGGTTCGGATTTTCCTTTTTCCCAACTAACAATAGTCTGTTTTCCTACATTTAAAGCCTTTGCCACTTCTTCTTGTGTTAAGTTGGCATTAACTCTAGCAGCGGCTAAACTAATTTGAATTTTCTCCAACTGTATCACCTCTCTTTCGATGTTCTCATTATAAATCAAATTAAATTTGATGTCAATACTAAAATCAAGTTTTTTTTGACTTTTTGTTGACCAAAATAAAATTTTATTGTATTATGTTTATAAGAAAGGAGACACTAATATGGCAGATGAAGAACAAAAAAGAATTTTTTCAAAAAACTTAAATAAATTTCTTTCTCAGTCACAAAAAACGCAAAAAGAAGTTGCTGAAGCTATCAATGTATCTCCACAAACTTTTAATACTTGGTGTCAAGGAATTGCCCTCCCACGTATGGGAAAAGTTCAAAAATTGGCGGATTATTTCGGCATTTTAAAGTCTGATTTAATTGATGACAAAGAAGATTCAGATCTTACATCACGCGATAAACGTGACATCGCTAAAGACCTTGATCGCATCATGGCAGAAATAAAAAATGGCGATGATGGTCCACTTTATTATAACGGTACAGAGATTGATGATGCTTCCATCAACCTATTAGAAAATGCTATTGAGTTTGCTCTAACCCAAGCTAAGAAAGAAAACAAGGTTAAGTACAATCCCAATAAAAACAAAAAGTAGGTGATATGGATTGTCTTATACAAAAGATGCCAAAAAAGCTGCAGCTTACTGCGTAAAGAAATTTTTAACAAACGATCCCTGGCAGATTGCTCAAGCCCTAAATATTCATATTGTCATTCAACCACTGGGAAACATTTTAGGGAATTATCGTTATATGAAGCGTATTCGGTGGATTTTTATAAATGAGGGTATCATTGAAAATGAGATATTGACCAAGGTTGTCCTGGCACATGAATTAGGTCATGCCATACTGCACAGAAGGGAGAATTGCTGTTTTATGGCACACCATACCCTGCTGCTCACTTCCAAAATTGAAAAAGAGGCTAATTTGTTTGCTGCACATTTACTGATTACTGATGAATTATTACAGGAATACGCCGACTTCACGCAAAATCAGTTTTGCCAGTGTACGGGGTATCCAAAGGAACTTATTGAACTTAGAATATAAATTATTCTGGAGGAGATATGTAGTGAAAGAATATGATTTTAAAAAGCCAAAAACCCATGTTATTTTATCCGATACTTACATCTCTCTTATTAGAGGAACGCATGATCTTACTATCCATAAGGCATTAAGAGGTGAAACCAAAATTTTCTTTTCAAAAATCTTAGAAATAAAATATAAAAAACCTACTTTGACGAGTACCGGATATATTCAATTTTGTACTCCAAGAACATCTTTATTAGGAATGGCCAGAACAGTCGATCAGCCTCAAAATGCTATTTACTTTAATAAAAAAGAACTTTCAGATGTAGAAGAAATAAAAGAATTTATTGAAAGCAAACTCTAAAGTAATAGATTCAAGGGAGGAAAAATCAATGAAATGCCCTATTTGTGGAGAAGATTTAAGAAGAAGCGAAGATGAACCCGGTATGGGATTATGTGACAGCTGCAAGATAAAGTTTGAATGGAAAGATGACGACAACCCTGAATATACAGATTATTCCAATTATGCAGCCAACTCAAATGATTATGCCATTGAAGAAAATCAGCCAACTCCAGAGCAAGTCCCTGCGCCAAAACGTAAACGCCGAAAAAGACGGACCGGCCTGGTGATCATTGCAGTGTGCTGCTCCTTCCTACTTGGTTTTGCCTGTGGAGCTTTTACTTTTCTTGCCAAACTCAGTGGCGGCGTACAAAATGCTATGGCCTTAATACAGGGCGAATCTGTATCCAATGGAGATTCTTCCATAGGTGTACTTACTTCGGATACCGCTTTAGGCATTGGCGATACAGCAACATTAAATAATATCCAGATCACCCTTACCTCTGTCAAAGAATCTGCCGGAGATGAATATGCTCAACCGGATTCTGGAAATATATTTCTGCTGTTGGAATTTGATATTGCAAATAATTCCTCAGATGATATAACGATCAGTTCCATTGCCAACTTTGAAGCTTACTGTGATGACTTAGCGCTTAATCAGGACTTGATGGGGCTGTTGTCTCCTGAAGCAGATGGCAAAAATCAATTAGATGGCAGTGTTGCCGCAGGGAAGAAAATGAACGGCATCATCGCTTACCAGGTTCCCGCAGACTATAAATCATTTGAAATTAATGTCGCTCCTGATTTTTGGTCCAGCCAAGATGTAAAATTTATTATTAATAAGTGACCTTCACCATACCTGGCAGTAGTGGAGATGTACTAAGATATACTATATGCGAAACAAAGAAAGAAGGTGGTAAATTGTCAAAAGAATATACAAAAGAAGAGGTTATCCTGAATAAAAAAGAGGCTATTAAGTCTCTAAACAAGATGTTGGAAGGATTTATTAATGATCCAACAGGAAATCATTTGAAAAAGGCAAATTTATTGTCGTATTGGATAAAAGATTATGTTCGTTTGATTAATTTTGAAGAAAAATTTGAACCCACTCGCAATATAGCGTACAAGCGCGGTAACATTGTTAAAATACAATTTGGCTTTAATATCGGAAGCGAGTATGGCGGTTTGCATTATGGCGTTGTTCTTGATAATAAAAATGCGCATAATTCTCCTGTAGTTACAGTTATTCCACTTACATCAGCCAGAGAAAATCGCGCTCCCCACTCAAACAGTGTAAATCTGGGAAATGACATTTATCGTCTCTTAAAGCTAAAATACGATACTATCGATAGAGCTTTAAAAGAAGAACAACGTGATATAGATGAAACACTTTCTCTTTTTAACGCCATGTTAGCCCCCACCCAAAAATCTATTAATGAGTTAGAGGAATGTGATAGAAATTCAAATAATTTTACTCAAAAGCTTATAGTTGCCAAAGGTCAATTAGAAACTTTAAAAAAGCTTCAGACCACATGGAGAGAAAAAAGTCTTCACAACAAAGAACAACAAGAGTATCTTGAAAAAATAGGCTTGGAAATTTCCAGGATGAAAGAAGGAAGTATTGCTCTTGTAAATCAGATAACCACTGTAAGTAAAATGCGTATTTTTGATCCAAGGAATTTAAAAGGGGTATTAGCTGGGATTTCTCTATCCGAGGAGAACATGAAAAAAATCAATCAAAAAGTCAAAGATTTATATGTTTTTTTATAAAAAATCTTACTTAAATCCTGAATATTCCATTGACTACGAGCATAATATGAATTATAATGAACTAACAGAAAAGAGAAATCTTTTCTAAATATCGCCCTAGGGGCATCAAAGAAGATATAAGTTTATTGTGTGAAGACCTCGTAGAAATACGGGGTCTTTTACGTTATAAAAAGCCGGCCCCTGCGCCAACAGGAACCGGCCGCCGCAATCGCTTTCCAAATTTGGAAAGCACTTTGCGAAAAATCGCAGGACACGCGCCAACGAATCCTGCACCCGTGATCTACACGGGTCCCTAAAATGACAATGCGCCCGAAGGTATGCACTGTACGTTAAAAAATATTGTATCATCTTCGGGCAGCTACCGCAATCAGAACATTTGTTTTGCGTTAGCTGTTATTTTTATACCTAAAAAAGAAGGTGATGTTATGCCCAAACGTAAGAAATACCAAAAGCTCCCCAACGGATACGGCAGCATTAAGTTTTTGGGAAAGGGGCGGCGCAACCCCTATGCCGTCCATCCTCCCGTAACAGAATTTAGCCTGAATGGTTCTCCTATCACACCAAAGGCACTATGCTACGTTGATAGCTGGATCAAGGGTTTTGCAGTTTTAACCGCTTATAAGGCAGGTACATATTACCCCGGTTACGAAAAGACATTAAATATTACCGATTCTGACGATCGTATTAATGCCGAAACTTTAGCACAAAAAATCCTGGCGGATTACAGCAGAATCAAAGGAGTTCAAGAGGACAAAGGAAAAACATTTTCCCAAGTCTATGAGGAATTTTACAAATGGAAGTACGAAACCGATAAGTCCAAAACATTTTCAAAATCTACCCGACAGTCTACGGAAACCGCCTACAAAAACAGCGCTGCATTGCATAATAAATTCTTTAAAGAATTAAGACATGATGATATGCAATCTGTCCTGGATAATTGTCCGCTTAGACATGCCAGTCTGGAACATATTAAAACGTTGTTCAGGCAAATGTATGAATATGCAGAGATATATGAACTCTGTGACAAGAATTATGCTGAACATCTAAAGATCAATAAACCGGATGACGATGAACATGGTGTTCCATTCAGCATAGAAGATTTGAAAAAACTATGGGCTGTCAAAGAAGATCCAACAGCAGAATTTCTACTTATCATTTGCTATTCCGGATGGCGTATTAAGGAATTTGATAAGCTTGAAGTTAATTTACAGGAGAATTATTTTAGGGGCGGTATGAAAACGGCTGCCGGGAAAAACAGAATTGTTCCCATTCATTCAGCCATACTTCCATTAGTAAAGCATCGTATCAAAGAATATGGGGATCTTTCTTTAGGAAGCGGTCTTACCAAATTTCGTGCAGACATCCGAAAGCTAATCGCCAGATTATCCATACCAGAAGATCACACTCCCCATGACGGCCGCCATACATTTAGTATGCTATGTGAAAAATATAATGTTCGTGAGAATGATCGAAAAAGAATGATGGGCCATAGTTTTGGAAAGGATATTACTAATGGCGTTTATGGTCACCGTACATTAGAAGACTTACGAGCTGAGATTGAAAAAATCCAGATTCCCTGATTGTTACTAATCTGTTACTAACCGTACCGTTTTATTGTTGTTTTTTATATGTTATCCGCATCCTGTAAAAACCGTGAATCTCCTGATTTTATGCGGATTTTCCCGGTTTTTACAGGAATCTGGTTACATAGTAAAATCCAGCCGGTGTCTAAGCTCACTTAAAGATTATTCTTAGAAACACGCGGCTGCTGGGCTGTCTTTTCTTATCCTTTTGTATCGTACCGGTCATGCAAGGCATCTGCCACCTTCTCATAAACCGGCAGGCTAATACCGTATTTTTTCCCCATCTCCGGGACAGCATACACGATCCCGTCAATTTCGCTGTCTTTTCCCTGCCAAAGATCCCTTTGCATAGATGCGCAGGCGTCCGGCAAAAGATCATCGATTAATTTTAAATTAGTCTGAACCAAATTGTCCGGCATATCAATCCCCATGGCTCTGCCTAAAACACCGATCTCGTTCACCAACTGAATAAAGGTCTCCCTTATCTTTCCAGGTATCTGCACCTGTCCGATGCGCACATCATAGTAAGCGCCGCAGGCTGCCATCGGAGAAATAAGAGAAAATTTCATTAAAGCATCATAACGGATATTTTCAGATAAAACACCATCAATACCGCTATCCCTAAGATCTTTTTCCACAAGCTTAAGAACCGGACCCCCATCTTTCTGTTCTCTCACGCCAAAAATCACGCGAAAAATATCGCCCTTCTGCACGATATGCCCCGGCGATCTTATTTCTGCCGCAATATACATACAGCCGTCTGTGACAAGGATCCCCGGCAGCCATTGCGCCAGCCGCTGTCCTGTAACAAAAACATTGAGTATAGGGATAACCACTGTATGCGGATCACATATTTCTTTTAAAAATGGAACAAGGGCCTGTAATGAGTAAAACTTTACACACACGAAGATAACATCCGGAACAGTCTCCCGCCCCTCCCGGATTTCTACTAAATATTCCTCCTGATCAAATACATGAACAGGCTTTACATCAAACTTTCCCTGACAGGTCGTCTCCAGCCTAAGCCCATCTTTTTTCATGGCGGCTTTATGAGCGCCTCTGGCGATAAAGCTGACCTTTTTACCCGCTTTCGCCATAAAGGCGCCAATACTGCCGCCGCAGCCGCCTGCTCCTATAATCAGATAGTTTATTGCATTATTTTCATTCATAGTACAATCTCTATTCTCCTTATCCGATCCCGGGAAAAATGTCCTGGGATACTATTTTTATAGCCTACTGGCACCCTTCCTTTTTCACCGCAGTATGAAGATATTTTTCCCGTGTAGCCAGGCCTCCGCGAATGTGCCGTTCCGACTTGTTCACATCCAGGACAATCCTCACCTGCCTGGCCAGGGACGGATTAATCAGCGCCAGACGTTCAGTGCAATCTTTATGTACTGTCGACTTACTGATCCCAAATTTTTTCGCCGTCTGACGCACTGTGGCATTATGATCTATAATGTAATTGGCAATATCCATTGCCCGTTCTTCAATATACTCTTTCATGAGCTGCCCCTTGAGAACGTTTTTTACATCATATTAAATGCGTAAGGCGATTATGACTTTTTATATCTTTTAAACTTTGACACTTATTCCCGGATTTTTTCCAGCCATTCATACCATATATGCCAAACAGAGACAGAATCCCCATAGATTCTGTCTCTATATAATCCTTCTAATGATCCTGACTTTTTTTACGGTTGATCAGCCGCTCGATCAGGTCGATGGTTTCCCGAATTCCATAATTCGCGCTGTTGATACAAAGATCATAGTTTTCCGGATGGCCCCAACGACCGTAGGAATAAAAGTCATAATATTTTTTATGCTGCCGGTCCATCTGTTTTAAAAACCGGCTTGCGTGACGCAGATCCATATTTTTGGATGCCATGATCCGCTGGACACGGAGAGAAAAAGGCGCGCTGATAAATATACTGAGATGGGGGATATGGTTGTTCGTGAGAATAGAGTCTGCACATCGTCCCATGATCACGCAATCCTCAGTTTTTGCCAGATTACAGATCAGATCGCTCATATTAAAAAATATAGCATCCTGTCTGGGCAGTCCGTGATACCGATTAAATTCCCGCATCCAGGTTTTTAAGCTGAAATTTTTTTTACGGTACTTGTCAATATCTTCAAAATGTCCCGTTTCCGCATCATCCACTGAGCCTTTTTCCGCTTCCAGACGGGTTAAAACCTGATTAAAAATTTCCACATCATAATAGTTAATATGGAGATCATCAGCCAGTTCAAAGCCAATATCATTGCCGGCACTGCCCTGGGTTCGGCTGATACAGATCACCAGATGATCATTTTCCGAAAGTTTCTTTCGAGTAGTAAGATTTAATTCTGCCCTGGGAAGATCCATAATATCCACTTTTCCGAAACTGTCCGGAAGTTCTTCAATGGCTTTAAGAATGTTATCATACTCTTCCATCATCTGAGCGCGTTTCTTTTTATCTTTGATGGTTCTTGCCATATTACTGATCAAGGCCAATTCACTTCTTAGGAGATGGCCTCCCGGTTTGGCAAGCATCAGACTGCACAAATTCTGTATCGTACTTTCTCTGTTTCCGGTAAAGGTCCTGCCGAGAGACGATCCCACGCAGTTGTAGACCTTCTCGTCCAGATCATAAATACGGATGGCAAGATCCATACACTTTTCTCTATTTTCCTGCATATTTATCTGCCTCCCCTACAAAAAGAAAATCAAGGTATCCACAAGAAACACGGGAATCAAAATTCCCACTGACCAAAGCATATACCCGAAGAATGACGGCATATTAACACCATTTTCATCAGAAATGGATTTGACCATGAAATTGGGAGCATTTCCAATATAGGTATTGGCGCCCATAAACACAGCGCCGCAGGAAATCGCCGACAAAAAATGTGCCGGGATCGTTCCCAGGCTGGTCGCAATCCCGCTGGTAAATCCCAACGTGCCTGCTGTTGTAAGGAAAACAAGATACGTGGGTGTATTATCCAGAAAGCTGGACAAAGCGCCGGTAGCCCAAAACAGCTGATAAGGCTGATTAAGGCCGAGATTAGGTCCGATCTGCTGGAGAAGCATTAATGCCGGCTGCATGGTAATAAAAATACCGATAAAAAGCACAGCAACTTCCCGGATCGCTCCCCAGGTAAAATGGTTTCTTGTGCGTACATCTTTCGGCGTTGTCTTAAATGACAGAAAGGCCGCTGCGAGAATGATGACAATCTCAATCAGTGACGGAAAAGTAAGAACAACATCTCCAAAAATATGTATACCGAGAACATTTCCGGCATTATCCTGGAAAGCAGCCATTCCCGGAAGCACACCGCTTAAAATAACAGCGCCTACAATCATAATGAGGAAGATAATATTGTGCAGGCCATCAATGCTGAACCGGGTTCCCGGTCTGCTAATATCCGGTTTACGTCCTGCAGCAATATCTTTGCGGTACATCCTTTTATCCACACGATAAAAAATAAAAAGGAGAAGAACCATGTTAAACAAAAGGACAGGAAATAAACGAAGGCTCCAAAAGAAAGGAACGCCACGCATAAAGCCCATAAGCAGAGGAGGATCTCCGATCGGGGTCAGGATACCGCCCATATTTGAAACAAGGAAAATAAAGAAAATCATAATATGAGCTTTTCTTTTTCTCCATGAGTTCATTTTCAGCACAGGACGTACCATAAGCATACTGGCGCCTGTAGTACCGATACAACTGGCCAGGATCGTTCCAATAGCTAAAAGCCCTACATTAATTCTGGGAGACCCTGCAAAATCCCCTTCCATAGTAATATTACCGGACACACAGAATAACCCAAACAAAAGGATAATAAATGTCAGATAATCATTCACTGTACAATCCAGCACGGTTTCTACCGCCTGCCCTGGGCCATAGTAAATAGCGAATGGAATGACCATGACCAAAATCCAGAAGATCACCGCAAGAGGCTGATGCTTCTCCCACCACTCACCTTTAACCAGGGGCATAACAGCGATACAAAGAAGAAGTCCCACAAATGGAATACACAGCCAAAAAGGGACTGATGCAGTCTGAGTAGTCTCCGCTGCATAAACACAAACCGGACACAAAAGAAGAATACTCAAAAAAATACCCGCTAAAGCAACCTTTTTTTTCACAATTGCCACCTCCATAGTTGTCATAACAGTCCAGTCCCACTGCCTGTAAAGCCATAACCATGCGCTCACACAGCCATCCTTATCCGGTTGGAAGGTCTGGACTTCAACACTAAAATTATAACGCTGAAAACTATCAAAAGCAACCAGACTATGACAAAATTTTCTCATATATGGCAATGCAATAGTACAATATTCCCGTCAATGACCGCTGCTGCAGCAAATGTTGTTTGAAAAATAAAGGTTCGGATTTTGGCGCCACTGGGCAGACCTTGGTCTGGTTCAGTCAAAAAAGAAAAAACAATATCATCCGTAAATCCCCGATCACCCCTCCCAGATTTGGCAAGACTGACTATCTGGCCTGGTTAAATCTCTCAAAAATGGATGTTTTATCCATGTCAGATCAATACTATAATAAAGTAGATGGCTGGGATCGTTCATCCATCTAAAATGCTGAAACTGTATGGCGCCTGATACGGCGCCGCCGAAAATGAAAAGGAGCGTTGAAAATGAAAAAAGCCATGACCATATTATATAAAGTCCATGATAATCTTTATGTGAATCTCACCAATAAATGTCCCTGTGCCTGCACCTTCTGCCTGCGCCAGACAAGGGATCATATGGAGACATCGGATGTGCTTTGGCTGGAACATGATGTAACCAAGCAAGAGCTTTTAGACGCACTTGAAAAGACGGACCTGACCCTATATCCGGAAGTCGTGTTCTGCGGCTTTGGAGAGCCTATGGAGGCTCTTGACGTACTGCTGTCAGGCGCAAAATATATAAAAGACCACTATCCTGGTAAGCCGGTCCGCATTAACACAAACGGCCAGGGCAATCTCATTCACGGCAGGGACATTACCCCATTACTGGAAGGCCTTATTGATACTGTCTCCATCAGCCTGAATACACCAGACCCAAACCAGTATCAGCGTCTGGTGCGCAGCAAATTCGGAGCCGGATCCTTTAATGCTATGATTGACTTTGCCAAAAAATGCACACACCATGTTCCCCATGTGGTCATGACCACCGTTGAAACCACCATCTCACACGATGATGAAGAAAAGTGCCGCAACATCTGCCGTTCCATTGGGGCAGACTACAGAATCAGAGCTTGGGAAGGATAAAAAAACTGCCGACTTACATTCCCCGTAAGCCGGCAGTTTTCTTTATCCTATATTTTGACCGGCAGCGCCTCTCCGCCGCCAAACACCTTATCTTGTCACAATGTCCACCGGCACGTTAAAGATCTTAGCCACCTTAAGGATCGTGTCAATATGTCTGCCTGTAGCTGCAGCAAAGTGATGGGTCGGGCCGCACTCGCTCCAGCGGTTGACAAATTCTCTCGCACCGCAGGTGAAACGTGTCCGCATGTTTGTATCGCCAAAGGAAAGGATGGGGCCTTCCTCGTTGACGCCTTCAGCTGCAACGAACTTAAAGTTTCCGTTGCCGTCCTGAGTAATTGCCAGGTAGGTTACCGGGCCGGTATAAGGATAGAACTGAGTCAGGTATCCGCCTCCGGTCTTTCCATGGAACACTTTAACGATCTTCATGGTCGGCTTTTTACATGAAATATCCGCATCACCGGAACCGCTGTGGCCGATAATGGCAATATCATCATTAAAATCAATAGAATACATCTCAGCAAGCTGGCCGGTACCGGAAATAGTCTTTAAAATACTCATGGCCATAGCTACCTTCATATCCCCTTCAACAGCACAGGCAGTCCCCTGCTTGATCAGCATGGAAAATGCAGGGATGAGCATACTGTCAAGAACGCCGGCCTTGCCCTGGGCAAATCCGTCATAATGGGAAGCGATCAGGCCAAGTTTCTCATCCTTAACCCACTGTTCAAAGGCAACCACATATTTAGCCATATCCCAGACTTTTTCAATACTTCCGCCGCCTTCAATGTCGAAAGTGTCCAAAATATCCTGCGCTTTTGCGCGAATGGCTTCTTCATCTGTAATGTCATCTGCAATAGCCCACATTTTTTCCCAGTCAAACTGTTTGGTATATAAATGCATCCGTCTGTACAGGTTGGACTCATCAATATAAAGATCCATCATTCCCGGATAAGGTCTCCCGATCTGGGCAATGTTTGTGTCACGAAATCTTCTTCTTACCTGAGCGGCACGGCACCAATCCTCGATTTCTGCCTGAACCCCCGGATCTCCGCCTTCTACAACGCCGGTGATCACGGCATGTCTCTTGCCGAATCTTTCCAGGTCAGCTACCATCTCGCCTACAGCGCCGCAGGCATAGCCTTCGCCAAGCCATGTGGCAATGTCTGTATGATCATAATCCAAAGCTTTTAACTTCTGAACATTTACAAGAACAACCGGCACATCCAGATCTTTCACTGCAGGGAGCATGTTATAAGATGTAGCATAGGTTAATAACTGTAAAAATACCAGATCCACATCAGCAGCCCGGAATAAATCCCCTGCTGCCTGAGACTGTTCTTTTGTTGTCACCATACCCCCATCAATGATCTCCACAGTGTCCGGAATCGTTTTTTTAAACGCTTCATACTGAGCCTGAAACTCAGGCACCAGCGAAGGGAACTGAGGCAGATAAGCGCCTAAAGCGATGGAAAACACACCAATTTTTGCTTTTGTATCAACCAGCATAACAAATCCTCCAATATAATTATATTTTGCAGCAGTTCAGCAAACAGGCTGAACACTTACATTCTTGTTTAAACACCACAAATGAAAACCTTTGAAACCGGATTTCCCGGCATCTCCTTACGCATACAGACCATCATCCCTTAAGCAGAGACCGCCCGGGTCTGGTTAAGGCCCGCCCGTCTATCTTTGAGCTCGGCTTTCATTGTAAATATTATACACAACAGCCGCCTTTAAACGCAACATAAATTTACGGATTCCCGTGACAGATAGGCACATGTGTAACATCCCCGGCCTTTTCCACTTTAAATTCCACCATCTTCTCTCCCATGCCTTCCATTTGGATATAAAGCCTTCCGATACCGGCCCGGCCCACTGTGGCTACATAACAGCCGCCAAGCCCCCCGTTTAATGCTGTAAGGGACGGGCCGCACAGACGGATACAGCCTTCTGTACGGAGGGAAATGCCATTTTGGCAATAATGGAGCACATTGCCCCAGCTGTCCCTTGCGGAAATATTAATGGTTGCCATATCCCATGTAGGACCGTCGATCAAAGTATGGGTATCCGCATGAATATCCAGCACCATGGCAGAAAAAGGCCACAGTTCCCGGACGGCAATCACCTTGCCGGCCCGAACGGCTTCAAATCGCCAACCGGTCTGTTTTTCTCCCCAGCCGCCTTCATACTTACCGAAAAGGCGGATGCGCTCCTGTTTTGAGATCCGTTTTACCCCTGTCAGCCAGGCAATTTTAGCAAGAATGAATTTGGGCAGACCATTTTCCCCATACTGGGCCATGGCAGCAAAACATTCCTTTAAAACCTTTGCTGTCCTTTGATCCAGCCCTTCTTTTTTCTCCAGGAGACAGCCTGTCCAGTCACGAATAAATACCGGCGGATGCTTCATGCCGGAATAAGACTTATCCGGATAATAAGCGCCTACATATTCATCATTTTTGTAAAGACGCACATAATCTCCATTGGTAAAGACTGCCACCGTTCCCCGGCGTCCCGCCGGATGCTCTCCCTGATCCATGGAACTGGATACCTCCAGCACAGGAAACTTATTTTGCTGGGAAGCATACACCGCCGCCGCCAGCTTAGGGTTCCTGAACATATCCAAAACGCCGTGGTAGCAAACCCGGTCACCGCTTCCAAAATCTTTATGAGTATTATAGTCAAACATACACCAGCCGAAAGTTCCTGCAATCTCCCGGTGTCCTCCGGCGTCAGAAAGGACGCGGGCGTGGCGCAGAGCATGCTCTGTCCGGTGATCTTCGCAGTCAAAAGCCTTGGTCGGAAACATATGGCCGCAGTATTCTGTGATCATATACCCCTTTTTCGTATCTGTGACTGCTTTTTTGGGCTGGCAGCCCATATTATCTCCCTTATGGATAAAATCATTATATGTATATACATCTTCCAAAAGGTGACTGTTTTTAATGCACCGCACCCCTCCCGTAGGCCGGGTAGGATCCAGCTTATGGGCAATGGCATTGGTCAGGGTATACATTGGATCATCATCCTGACTTTCATTGATCCGCACACCCCACATAAAAATGCTGGGATGATTTCTGTACTGGACGATCATTTCCTTCACATTTTCATAAACCTGCTTTTTCCAGTCCTCATCTCCAATGTACTGCCAACCGGGAATCTCGGTAAATACAAGAAGCCCCAGTTCATCACACCGGTCGATAAAGGCCTGGCTTTGAGGGTAATGGCTGGTGCGGACAGCATTGCATCCCAGTTTGCGCTTTAAAATATCCGCATCTAAACGCTGAGCCCGATCCGGCACGGCATAACCCATATAAGGCCAGCTTTGATGGCGGTTTAATCCTCGGATCCGGCATTTTCTTCCGTTAAGGAAAAATCCCTGCTCCGTAAATGCAACTGTTCGAAAGCCAAAACGAGTCTCAAAGGTATCTGCCGTCTGCCCGTCCTTTATAAGCTCCAGGGAAAGTGTATATAAGTAAGGCCGCCCGATCGACCAGGTCTGGACCTTATCCAGACTTTTTGAAATATTTCCAAAATCCTGATCCGGAATGGTCAGTACCGTCTTTTTATTCCGGTCAAGGACCTTCCCTCTCACCTGGCATCCACCGGTTTCAGTGCCTTCCATGGAAATCTTTAAATGTCCATCCATATCTCCCCGGACAAAAACCTGGGTAAAATGGCTTTTATTCCGAACCAGAAGCCAGACCGGACGATAAATTCCTCCAAAGGTCATGTAATCGATCACATTGCCAAAGGGCGGCTGATTTAGATTTTCCCGGCTGTCAAGACGGACAACAATCCGATTTTTCACGCCAAAGGCCACCGCTTTGGTTATATCCGCCTCAAAAGCTGTGTACCCGCAGCGGTGGATACAGATTTCCTGCCCGTTGCAAAAAACCGCAGCCTCATGGGCCGCCCCGTCAAACCTGAGGCTGATATGCTGGTCCTTCCAGGCTTCATCTGCCCATACTTCCCGCACATAACCGCTGACCATTTGATAATCCTCTTCATTACAATAATTCCGGGGCAAAAGCTGGTTTGTATGAGGGATCCGAACCTTTTCAAACCGGGTCGGATCATCCCCGCTGTCTGTGGGAAGTTCATCCCAATACTGCTTTGTAAAATACCACTGGTCATTTAATGGATAGATCACTATTTATCCCCTTCTTTCTCTAGGACTGAGAGCTTTTCCTTCATTCTCATTTTTAATATGTATACGGACAGAAGCTTTCCTGCCATGGAAAAAATCTCAATCTGCTCCGGTGTCCAAAAACGGGTGTGCACACAGTCATCAACCCCCATAAAGCCTTTAAAATCTCCGCCGTCATAAATAGCACACTGGAACATGGACCGGATATTGGCACTTGCCAGAAGCTTGCGGTAATATTCCGGCAGCAGATTAACATCCGGGCATACAAGACTGCCGTTATCATTAAACATTTCAATATAATGCTCTCTCCCGCCAAAATCGTCGTAGCTGTAGTTTATAAATACTTTCTGATTTGACTCGATCCCTTTGGCACACCATTCAAAAGTATTGGTCACAGACTTTTTATCCGGATTTTCCTCGAAAATGTATCCCCGGCTAAGGCCAAACTGATGTCCGATAGAAGCCAGAACATCTTCAATGCATTGATGGTAATCTGAAGCATTATAAAATGTATTCAGCATATTTTCTATCATGGCAAAGCAAAGTTTTTCCGGGGAATTTAAGCTTTCAATCTGTGTTCCCGCGCTTCTGGGCGACATTTTTCCGCCGGGTTCCTTTGTCATTTGATTTCTTTCATATAATACAACACCGTTTTTCCCCCGGGCTTTGGCATCATATAATGCCTCATCGCTTCGGTGGAACAGCTCTTCATAAGTTTTTCCGTCTTTAGGATAAAGGGAAATACCGATGCTGCATGAAGGCGTCAAATGGCCTGTATTATTTTTTAATATGGTGGCCGCCGCATTCAATATCCGCCCAGCCCGCGCCCTGACAACCTTTTCGTTGGGTATATCCTTCATAAAAACCAAAAATTCATCCCCGCCTACCCTGGCGATAATATCATCGGATCGAAACAGCTTTGAAATCTCCAGGGCAAACATTTGAAGGACAACATCGCCGTACATATGGCCGCAAGTATCATTGATCTGCTTAAAATTATCCATATCAATAATAAACATCGCAGCCTTATCTCCATCATCCATCCCTTCCAGCTGTTTTTCAATTTTATTCCGGCTGATCACCTTATTATACAGACGGGTCAGACCATCCCTCTGCGCCTCTTCTTCTAAAAGCCGGGTTGCCCTCTTCTGATCGTCAATATCCATTAAAAGCCCTACAGCCTTATAAGGCTTCCCGTCATGTTCCTTAAAGGAGGTTGCCCGAAGCTTGTTCCAGCGGTATCTTCCCTCTGAATCTGCCACCCGCAGCTCAATTTCCCGGAAACCGGCCTCTGTCTTTAGCCCATCTTCCATCATTGACAGCCGATGCTGATCCTCCGGATGAATATGGGAAAGAAAGTGCTGCTTCTGGCTGTACCGGTCTTTGGGCATGGGGCCAAATTTCTTTTCCCAGTTTAATGAACAGGTCAATGTATCTGTCTGCAGATCCCAATCCATGATAATATCATTTGACTGGTTTAAAATAATCTTATGATGCTCTGCCATTTTTTGAAGTTTATCCTGTGCTTTTCTGGAACGGGTAATATCTATCAGGATACAATGGAGATACATTTCCCCGTCTTGTCCCCCCATCATTTGCCCTTTGCATAAAACCCATCGGATCCGGTCATTTTTTCCCAAGAGCCGGAACTCTATTTCGATCGCGGTTCCTTTTTGCAGCTGCCGGGGGATCTGATTGCGCACCCTTTCCACATCTGCCGGATAGATCAGCTCAGTCAAATGGTTCTGAAACTTTTCGCTGATCTCTTGCTGCGTATATCCCAGCATCTGAGCCAGCTGAGGCTGAATCCCGGTTAAAGTAAGCCACCGATCATAGCGGCATGTATAAATACTTCCCAAAAGATTTTTTAATTGTACGTTTTCGTTCTCCCCAATACCGCTGCTTATGTCTGTGTCTGACCGGGTATTTTTCTCAAAAAGCCTGAAAATAACCATGACTCCTGATTGATGTGGATTGTCCGTATGTATCCTCATCCAGGTTTCCCCACAGGTGACCTGACGCCCAATCTTTTCAGAAAACACCGGATAGGTCTGGGTATAGCTTAAACGGCCGTCCTGAAAAAAGTCCATCATCCGCTGCCGGATATTTCCCGCTAAATGGACGGCCACATCATCTTTTATATTTAACACGGCAAACTGGTGATAGGCTTCCCAATAGCTTCCGCCTTCTTTTAACGGCTTAAATAAAGGATCCGCAAGATAAACTACATGGTACATGCCTTTAATACAATCCATTTCTACCACCGTAGCATCCAAATAGCGCAGCAATGTAAAATATTTATACTGAGCCATAGCCAGGGTATCTGCTGTTGGGAAAGACAGATCGGATCTTTCAGGCAAAAAGGGTTCTTTTAAAGACTCCTGATCCGAGTATTCCCGGGTAAGCCGCATAAAATCTCCCCGGACATTTTTTAAACATTCCAAAAGTTTCGGTGAAAATACGCCACATTCTCCATTTAAGATCATGTTATACGCTTTCTCAGGAGAGTAGGCTTTTTTATAAACCCGATCGCTTGTAAGGGCGTCGTAACAATCAACAATGCTGACTACCTGAGCGCACACTGGAATGGCGTCCCCCTTCAGGCCGTCAGGATAACCGTTTCCATCCCACCGCTCATGATGGTACCTGCATATATTATAAGCATATAAAAGGTACTCTCTGTCTCCCATACGGGCCAGGCCTGCAAGAATCTCGCAGCCTTTCGTCGTATGTGTCTTCATGATCTCAAATTCCTCTTTTGTCAGCTTTCCCGGCTTATTTAATATTTTATCGGGAATAGCGATCTTTCCAATATCATGCATGGATGAAGCGCTGGAAATGATGGAAATATTTTCTTCATTCAGACCATATTCCGGATAAACCTTTGCCACAGCGTCTAAAAGTATCTTTGTAAGCATACGCATCCGATGAACATGATGTCCGGTTTCCACACTGCGGTACTCAATAATAGACGACAATACATCAATCATAACGGAATTGGATTCCCGCAGTTTTTTTGCCTGAGCTTCAATGATCTCCTGCTGATGGAGCTTGCGGAGATTTAATTCTACTGTATTTTTGATTCTGCGACGGATCACATAAGGCTCAAAAGGCTTTCTTATAATATCTGAGGCTCCAAGGTCAAATGCCCGCCGTTCATTTTCCGCCGTATATTTTTCTGTCACTGCGATTACCGGGAATTTTGAGATCAAATGTTGATCATTTAATGCTTTCAGCACATCATAACCATCCCTTCCCGGCAGCGCCAGAGCCAGAAGGATCACTGCAATCCGATCCTGATACTGCTGTGCCAGGATCAGGGCTTTATCCCCGTTTTCAGCCTCCAACAGATTATATTCATCTTCTAAAACACCTCTAAAGATGACCCTGTTTTGCTCCTGGGCATCTACAATAATGATCGTATCTTTTTGAGTCATAATTCCTCCACTGATGCAAACTTGTATAGTAGCACTTATGCCGCGCTAAGCGCGGCATAAGCTTTAATTTTTACTCTAAAATCAGTCTTATATTATCATTTTTAGCATGGAAAATCAAGCTGCAGTTCCCGCCTGGAGATTTTAAAAGCTCCACAAAAAATGTGCTTTGTCTGGTGATTCTGACAAAGCACATTTTATTTTATCCAATCCTTTAATTTTCCTTAACCGCAAGGCCGAAATCTTTCATCGCCTGGGCCAGAATCTTTACGTGTCCTTCTTCCATTTCCGTGAGAGGCAGACGGAGAGGTCCTACATCCTTGCCCATCAGGTTCATGGCCATCTTTACAGGGATGGGATTTACTTCACAAAACAGGGCGTCGATCAGCGGAAGCGCCTTTAACTGCATCCGGCAGCTTTCTGCCACATTTCCGGCCATATAATTTGCCACAATATCATGCGTATATTTAGGCGCCACGTTAGACAATACAGAGATTACGCCCAGACCGCCTAAAGAAAGTAATGGTACGATCTGATCGTCATTACCTGAGTACAGATCCACACAGCCGTCAGCCAAATGCATAATCTTTGCCACCTGGGAAATATTTCCTGACGCTTCCTTAACAGCAACAATATTATCACAGGTTTTTGCCAGGGTTACGATCGTTTCCGGAGCAATATTAACGCCTGTGCGGCTCTGGATATTGTATAAGATAATCGGCAGGTCTGTATGCTTTGCGATTTCTGTATAATGAGCAATCAATCCCTTTTGTGTCGCTTTATTATAGTAAGGGGATACAATAAGCGCTCCGTCTGCCCCGGCATCCTGGGCTTCTTTCGTCAGATAGATCGCCGTCTTTGTGTCATTAGAGCCTGTCCCGGCAATGACGGGAACACGTTTTTTTGCTGCAGCAGCCGCGACTTTGATACACTCCACATGCTCCGGTTCAGTTAATGTGGAAGATTCGCCGGTGGTTCCGCAGATAATAATAGCGTCTGTGCCATTTGTGATCTGCTCATCCACTAACTGCTCCAGTTTTTCATAATTAACGCTTCCATCCTTGTACATCGGTGTGATGATCGCTACGCCTGCGCCTTTAAAAATAGCCATAGATTTTCCTCCTTAACACTGCCACAAAACTTTGCCGGCGCCCCGGCCTGCTTTCGTTAAGTGGGCTTCTCGGGTAACAGCAATAAGAGCCGGCATGTATGTGCCGGCTCTTGGTGTATTATTGTCCTATCCGCAGCAGCGGATAATATCCAATTCTTATAAAAGCAGCACTCCATCTTACGATGACAGTCATATGGCTCTTAACCATATGCCCAGAAGTGTATCCGCAGGAATATACACCTCTTCGGCATCGTACCCTTTCGTACTGTTTCGTCTATGCCTGCCATATCCCCAGCACTACTCATGCAAAATGCGCCTCTACATTTATCTGTGTTTAGTTGTAACTATTCAGAACGGCACATCTTCTTGTCCGTTTTTACCGCCGTCCTGAACTGTTACGTTTAGATTATCATGTTTTTCTCAGGCTGTCAATGATTTTCCCGTCGGATCCTGCGTTCATCCTGGTGAACAGTGAAGGCTGGATATACTCGTTCAGACAGCAGTTACGTCAGGATTCCGCACACTCGATCTTGCTGACGGAAATTTCATAGGCGGTGCGTTTTTCCACCGTATCCGCATCAATCTTTTTCTGATATGTGCGGCTCTGGATCCGGCCCCACAGATGGATATGCTCTCCTACTTTAAATTTCCCCGCGAATCTGGCATTGCGCCCCCAGCAAATACAGGGAAGATAATCCGACTTTCCGTAAGGACGGTTTACTGCCAGAAGAAGATCCGCGATTTCTCTTCCAAGAGGCGTCATACGATACACCGGCTGCTTGCAGATAAAGCCGTTTAAATAAACGCTGTTTGGCTTTGTGCATACCTCGTCCTGAGCCAGGACCTCAAACTCCCGCACAAAAACAGACAGGATAAGCCGGTTATGCCCCTCTTCATGCTTGTTATAAGACCGGAACTGGCCCCGGGCCTGCACCGTCTTGCCTATGTAGCTCTCTGTCACATCCACCAGCCGCTCCGATACCATAAGAGGGATGCGGTCCGCCATGTTGCTCAATCGATTTACAACGATCTCCAGCATATAGAAGCCCTCTCCGAACACCTCATGACTGTAAGTAAATTCCGAGTCCACAACGCCTGTCACACTCACCTGATTATTTTCCAGCACCTTATCTGCCATTGCTTTTGTTCCCCTTTCTGATTTCAAAAAAATTTTGTATCTCTGGCCTGGCATAAATACAATTACCGAAACAGCCGGACCGTGTCCCGTCAACGAAGCTTTTACCCGCCGGACCGTATCTACAGATATATTTATTCACGGCTCTTCTGTTTTAGAACCTAACCTTAGCACAGAAAAACAGGATCAGAAATTATCAAACATCGACGGTATTTTGCCATGTTCGCCAATGGTGACAAAAATATGGGAAAAGCCGTTGCGCCTGACCGTCATTTATGTCCCATTTTGTCATAAACTTTCTGCTGTGATTTCGGTCATACCCATTATTTTTTTCGATCACGCATCCCACTGCCTCATCCTTCCATCAAGCATTTTTAAAATAAAAGCCTTGAAAAAATTTTGTGATATGATAAAATAAGAAAGTTATGGAATGATTCATGAATGTGCCGCTTTATTCTCTGTCCGCGGCAGAATTGCAAAGGAAGGATGCATATTAATGAAGATAAAACGTGAAGATATACGAAACATTGCTATCATTGCCCATGTAGACCATGGTAAGACCACCCTGGTCGATGAACTGTTAAAGCAAAGCGGTGTGTTCCGCTCCAATCAGGTTGTCCAGGAGCGTGTCATGGACTCTAACGATATTGAACGTGAGCGGGGTATTACTATTTTATCTAAGAACACCGCAGTTTTTTATAAAGATGTAAAGATCAATATTATTGATACGCCGGGCCATGCCGACTTTGGCGGCGAGGTAGAGCGGGTCCTTAAAATGGTCGATGGGGTTGTTCTTGTGGTGGATGCTTTTGAAGGCCCCATGCCCCAGACCAAGTTTGTGCTGAAAAAAGCCCTGGATCTGAACCTGGCGGTCATTGTATGTATTAATAAAATCGACCGTCCGGAAGCCCGGCCTAATGAGGTCATTGATGAGGTGCTGGAACTCCTTATCGACCTGGATGCTACAGATGAACAGCTGGACTGCCCCTTTGTATTTGCTTCCGCAAAATCCGGTGTTGCTGTTTTGGAAATGTCTGACGAAGCCAAGGATATGAAACCTTTATTTGAAACGATCATTAATCATATCCCGGCACCGGAAGGGGATCCGGACGCTCCAACCCAGGTGCTGATCAGTACCATTGATTATAACGAATATGTGGGCCGTATCGGCGTAGGAAAGGTCAGCAACGGCACGATCCGTGTCAACCAGGATGCCATTATTGTAAACCACCATGATCCGGATAAGTTCCGCAAAGTGAAGATCAGCAAGCTTTATGAGTTTGACGGGCTGAAAAAGGTAGAAGTGGATCAGGCCACGGTAGGATCCATCGTAGCGATTTCCGGTATTGCTGATATTCACATTGGGGATACCCTTTGTTCAGTGGACCATCCGGAGCCGATCCCGTTCCAGAAAATCTCCGAACCTACCATTGCCATGCAATTTATGGTCAACGACAGCCCGCTGGCCGGACAGGAAGGCAAGTTTGTTACTTCCAGACATTTACGTGACCGTTTGTTCCGGGAATTAAACACAGATGTCAGCCTTCGGGTGGAGGAAACAGATAACACCGACTGCTTTAAAGTATCCGGCCGCGGTGAGCTCCATCTGTCTGTGCTCATTGAAAATATGCGCCGTGAAGGCTATGAATTTGCCGTAAGCAAGGCCGAGGTCCTTTATAAACATGATGATAAGGGGCATCTTCTGGAGCCCATGGAAATCGCCGTTATCGATGTGCCTGAAGAATTTACCGGTATTGTTATTGAGAAACTCAGCTACCGTAAGGGCGAGCTTACCGGCATGAGCAAGGCCAGCGGGGGCTATTCCCGTCTGGAATTTAACATTCCTGCCAGAGGCCTCATCGGCTACCGGGGCGAGTTTATGACAGATACCAAAGGCAATGGTATTTTAAATACCCTTTTTAACGGCTATGGCCCATATAAAGGAGACATTGCCTACCGTCAGACCGGTTCTCTTATTGCCTATGAGTCAGGAGAAACCATTACTTACGGCCTTTATAATGCCCAGGAACGGGGGATCCTTTTTGTAGGTCCCGGGGAAAAGGTTTACCAGGGCATGGTTGTCGGCCAGAATCCTAAAGGGGACGATATTGAGATCAATGTGTGCAAGCGCAAACAGCTGACGAACACCCGTGCTTCCGGTTCTGACGACGCCTTGAAACTGACGCCTCCTAAAATCTTAAGTCTGGAGCAGGCGTTGGATTTTATCGAAAATGATGAGCTTGTGGAAGTAACGCCAAAACACATCCGTATCCGCAAAAAGATCCTGGATCCGAAAATGCGTATGCGGGCAAGCCGTAAATAATCCAATAAAATATCCGCGTTGTGTTGGACACACCGTCCCCATCGCAAAAAAATCCCGGCAGGCTGCCGCAAAAAGCAGCGTCTGCCGGGATTTTTTTATTTTAGCGCTCTGTCTCATATTCATTAGACTTAAGCACAACTCTTACAAGACGAGTAATACAGTTCTGAAGATCTTTTAATGACAGACTGCCATCAGCCAGGGCCTTACGGATATTTTCATGGTCTGAAGGCTGTCCGGGCATTACCAGGTCGTTTCCCGCCCCCATACATCCGGAGGCTGTACAGTCATCGCCGCCCTGGGTGGTGGTCCAGTCGGTCATGATCACACCGTCAAAGCCAAACTCGCACCGGGCAACCTTTGTACAAAGGTCATAGTTATTTGCCGCATGGACTCCGTTGATCAGATTGTAACTGGTCATTAAAGACATGGGATGCGCCTCCCGGATAGCAATGCCAAAACTTCTCAGATACAGTTCTCTTAACGTCTTTTCGGTCAAAATACTGTCAGAACCTTTACGGTTATCTTCCTGGTTATTGCAGGCATAATGCTTAATCGTCGTACCGCAGCCGGGATGGCTTTGTACGCCTTTGGTCATAGCTGCTGCCATTTTTCCGCTAACATACGGATCTTCAGAATAGTATTCAAAGTTCCGTCCGCAAAGGGGATTTCTATGGATATTCATGCCGGGAGCCAGCCATAAGGTCACATGAAACCTTTCCATCTCATCTGCCACAGCATCGCCGACCTGCTCAAGAAGGTCTGTATCCCAGGACTGGGCCAGCAGTGTTCCTACAGGAAATGCGGTACAATACTGGTAGTAACAGGTGCCTTCTAAAGGCGCTCCGTCATAGAAGAAACCATTTTCAAACGCGGCCTTAAAGGGCAGGGTCTGCATCTGGCCGTCCTTCATGGCATAATATTTGTTCAGGCGCAGTCCGGCAGGACCGTCAGCAAGAACAATATCTGCCACGCCCTGATCATATGCGCAGGAGCTGGTCTGTCCTGCAGAACCCGGCACGGAAATCCCCGCTGATCCTAACTGACTGCCCTGCCCCTTGCCCGGATCACCGGTAGCTAAAAGGACAAGCTGTTCTTCCGTCAGTCCGGAAACAATGCGCGCCGCTTCATCCTCAGGCTCTTTATAGTCATAGTCAAAAACAACGGTTTTCACAGCGGAAAGATCATAGCTGATATGGGATACCCCTGCCCCATCCGCCATAAGAGCGTCCATGCGGGCTTTTCTGGCATCCTTATCCATAACAAGTTCGGTAAGCGATTCCCGGACAGGGCAGATATTTTCAGCCTGGGCTGTGATCTTTTCCTGAGAAAGGACGAGCACAGCCTGAAGACGGCTGTTCTCAAGGCTGTCTCCCACAAAAATGCCGTAATCGCCGGCCTCCAGGATCCACGCTGCCCGTTTTTCATCATAAGAAGCCATATCCTGAGGGCTAAAGGAAAGCGTAAGGGTCTGATCCTCTCCCGGGGCCAAAACCTTTGTTTTAGCAAAAGCACAGAGGCGGCGCACTTCTTTTTCCAAAGTTCCGGCCGGCAGGGATACATAAAGCTCAACGACCTGGCTGCCGTTGTACCGGCTGCCTGTATTTTTTACAGTAACCGTCACAGCCACATTGCCGTCAGGACAAACGTCCACAGAATTTCCGGTGATTCGAAAATCCGTATAGGAAAGGCCCCATCCAAATCCATACCGCACCGGCACATTAAAAGCGTCAAAATACCGGTAACCTACATAAATCCCCTCTTCATACCGTTCTTTTTCCACATTGCCGTTATTGTGGGAATAGGTCTTTGAATTGGGGTAATCCTCATACTTATAGGCCCATGTATCTGTCAGTTTCCCGCTTGGGGTCACTGCGCCGCTGATCACATCAGCCACTGCATAGCCTCCGGCCTGACCCGGCTGGGAAATCACAAGCATGGACTTAATCTGGGGATAAGTATCCACAAAGGACAGATCGATCACGCCGCCGGTATTAACGATCACTGCCACATTTTCATACATGGAGCAGATCTGGGAAAGCATAGCCTCTTCCTCATCGTCCAGATAATAATCCCCTTTATCTGCCATACGGTCCGCCCCTTCTCCCGCAACCCGGCTGATCACATAAATGGCAGTATCCGTATCTGAATCATATACCTTTGGCCCTGCAGGAACATGAAAGGGCATGGTGGAATATGCCATAAAAAAGTCCATGGAACCAGGCTCGCCGCTGCGGCTTTTTTCCTCAATAGCCCTTTTCCACTCCAGGCGTTTTTGCTCATAAAGTTTTTCATAATCTGCAATCCACGCCTCAGAAGTGATGACATAGCCGGCATCCTTAATGCCTTGGTAAATGCTCACGCTTTTACGTTCATTAACATCACCGGAGCCGGTCCCCCCTTTAATGGTCCTTGACGCCCCGGCGCCAAATAAAGCAATGGCGGCGCCGGGCTTTATGGGAAGCATGCTGCCTTCATTTTTTAAAAGCACCATCCCGGATGCGGCGGCTTTTCTTGCAACAGCTCCATGATCCTTTTCGTATTGGGCGATTTCCTGGCCTATTGTTCCTGTCAGTGTTTTTTCCTTAATGATTCTCCCCATATAAAAATTCCTCCTTAAATAACCTTATCCCTGAAATCTTTCAGCAGATCCGGCTGCTACTCTTCTTCCACATGATACAAAGGTTCAAATACCCGCTTCGGCTCATCATTATCCTCGCCGGCAGCTTCCTTTCTGGCCAGCTCGCAGAAGTATTCCTGAGCACAGATCAGTGTCTTGCCCCGTTTATCTACTTTTTCGTATGTGCCGTCCGGCTGAAGAATATGTGCTTTCACATTATCTGCCAGCTGGATGCGCAAAACCTCCATCACTTTCTTTTTACATGCCTCATCTTCCACCGGGAAGGTGATCTCTACCCGCTTATCCAGGTTTCTCGGCATCCAGTCCGCGCTGCCCATGTAAACCTCTTCCCAGCCATTATTGTAGAAATAAAAGATCCGGGCATGTTCCAGGAAGTTGCCCACGATTGAGCGGACGGTAATGTTTTCACTGACACCTTTAATGCCGGTCTTTAAGCAGCAAATCCCCCGGACGATCAGTTCGATTTTTACCCCCGCGTTGGAAGCCTCATAAAGAGCGGTAATGATCTGGGCATCACAAAGAGAATTGACCTTTGCGATAATATGTGCCGGCTTTCCGGCTTTGGCGTTAGCCGTCTCTCTCCCGATCAATTCAAGGAAACGGTTCCTCAGCCATAAAGGCGCCACTAACAGCTTATTCCAGTGCAAAGGTTCAGAATACCCGGACAGCATATTAAACACTGCGGTGGCATCCTCACCGATAGGATCCTGGCAGGTTAAAAGGCCCAGGTCTGTGTACTGCTTGGCAGTGGCATCATTATAGTTTCCTGTGCCAAGATGAACATAACGGCGGATCCCGTCCTCATCCCGGCGCACGACTAACGTGATCTTGCTGTGGGTCTTTAAGCCTACAAGGCCGTAGATGACATGACAGCCGGCCTTCTCCAGCATTTTCGCCCATACAATATTATTTTCCTCATCAAAACGGGCCTTTAGCTCTACCAGCACTGTAACCTGCTTGCCATTTTCCGCCGCCGCTGCCAGGGAGGCGATAATCGGCGAGTTTCCGCTGACCCGGTAAAGGGTCTGCTTAATGGCCAGCACATTAGGATCCTTTGAAGCCTGGCGCACAAAATCCACCACCGGATCAAAGGTCTGGTAAGGATGATGCAGGACAATATCCTGGCGCCGGATCTGTGTAAATATATCCTCGTCATGGTTCAGCTCTTTCACCGGCTGGGGAACATATTTTTCATACTTAAGATGTTCAAAACCTTCCAGCCCGCTGACCTTCATGAGAAATGTCAGATCCAAAGGCCCGTTAATTTTATAGATATAGCTTTCCTCTGCCTTAAACTCCGATTTAAGGATTTTAAGCAGCCGTTTATCCATGCCCTCTTCCACCTCAAGGCGGATCACTTCACCCCACTGACGTTTCTTTAACTGTTTCTGGATCTCTTTTAAAAGATCTGCAGCCTCATCCTCCTCAATGGTCAGATCCGCATTGCGGATGATCCGGTATGGATAGGCGCACAGCACTTTATAATTTAAAAAGAGCTTCTGGATATTTTTCTCAATGATCTGCTCCAGAAGGATAATCGTGGTATCCTCCTTATTTTCTGAAGGGATCCGCACCACCCTGGGCAGAACGGAGGGCACCTGGACAGTGGCAAAATCATAGTTGACTTTTTCTTTATCATCATGGCTGCAGATCAGGGCACCGATATTTAAGGTTTTGTTCCGCACCAGCGGGAAGGGCCGGGAAGAATCTACGGCCATCGGGGTCAGTACCGGATAAACATCTCTCATAAAATATTCATCCACATATTTTTCCTGCTCCTCATTCAGGTCTTCATAACTGGTTACGATGATCAGATGATTGGCCTTTAATGCCGGCAGAAATGACCGATTATAGGTGCTGTACTGCAGGTTTACCATTTCATGGGTCTTTTCATATATTTTTTCCAACTGGACTGCGGGCGTCATGCCTGCAATGTCTTTTTTATTATATTTGGCATGGACCATATCCTTTAAGGACGCCACACGGATCATAAAAAACTCATCCAGATTTGATGCGGTAATACTTAAAAACTTTAGACGCTCAAACAGAGGAAGGCTTTTATCTCTGGCCTCGCTCATGACCCTGTAATTAAATTCCAGCCAGCTTAGTTCACGGTTCCAAAAATTTTCAGGTTTATTTAATGCTTCACTCATGGTCTCATCCCCCCTTACAGATTACGCTTCTGGCGCAGTACCGGCACCAGGCCGAAAATTTCCTCAAACATCTGTCTGCGGCGCCATACGGTTCCTTCTTCCAAAGTCAGATCATAAATGGTATCCGCAGTGATCTTTAGCTCATTTCCCTTAATGGAAATACGGATGTTTTCGATCTTCTGCCTGTGGCTCCGGTCCATGCTGTTGCACAGGCGGAGCATGGCCGCCATTTTGATCACAGCAATAAAATCTTCCTTAGTCATGCACAGGTCCTCTTTTTCATAGTCCGGGATCTCGCTGTAGGAATTATATAAAACAATGTGAGCCACCATTTCCTTTTCAATTTCAGACAATCCGATGATCTCCGTTAAAAGGATCAGCTCATAAGATGCTTTAATACTTGAGGGCATACTTACATACTTGCCGCAGTCATGGAGCATGGCTGCCAAACGCAGCAAAAGACGATGGCGGGAATTTAAGCCGGAAATCTTTTTCATACCGTCAAACAGCTTTAAAGAAAGCATTTCCACATTCTGGATATGTTCCTCATTACTTTCATATTTTTTCGTCATATTCCGCACAAAGTTGATCAGATCCCGCTCAAAATCGTGGGGAAGTACATACTTTTCCACCCGCTCGCTGTAATCCACAGCCAAACCGTCGCACATATCTGCCTGAGGCTCCCACAGCTTTTCCACAGTGGTGGAATCCAGCAGCTTTTTATAAATAATGCTGGATGGGACAATGACGGAAGCCAGCTCATAGGGAATCCCATACTTGTCAGCGATTTCCGAGGGATTGGATTTTAAAAGCTTGTTATAAATTTTATTAAACTGGTCTCCGGTAAGAAATTCCTTGTTTTTTGTCATGCTTACATAATTAATGATGGAAGAAAACTCCTCGCCTACAACGATCATATGGCGGATCTTATGATTTTTCAAACGGAGCCGTCCTAAAGTGCGCATATCATTGCCAATATAATCTTCCATAACACCTACAAAGCTGGTAGTGTGCTCCTCCATCTCAGACAGGATCTCCCGGATCCTTATGGAACCCAGCTTAAGATTATGGGACGAGGCCAGTATGCCGTCTTTAAAACAGGAAACCTGAAGGCTTCCTGCTCCCAGATCCACTACTGCCGCTCCTTCGCTGATAAGCTGTTCAAAGTTTTTCATTTTGTAAGCCACGGACTTTAAAATAAAAAACCGCTGCTGGGCATTGCTGATAATATCCACCTTAAGTCCGGTTTTAATAAAAATCTGATCCACGATCAGATCCCTGTTTTTTGCCTCTCTTAATGCGCTGCCGCCTACGGCATAATAATCATCTACCTGATACTCATCCATTTTAAAGCGGAACTTTTTCAGTACCTCGCAAAGTTCATTGACCTTTTCAAAACCAATGACGCCTTTTGAGTAAGTATCCACCCCAAGGCCGATACTGTATCTTACATGATCCAGTTCCTTAAATCCCAGCTTTTTAGAAATCTCATAGATTTTCATGGAAAGCTGGCTGGAACCTACCTCAATGGCGGCAAATGTCTTTACTGCCATAACTTACCTCCTTTTTGGCCTGTCCCAAAGCCTGTATTCCCGCAAGATGGTTAATAAACTGCTGGGCTGTCCGTCCGGAAAGACCTCCGTGGCGCATTTCCCAAACCACAGCCTCTTTAGCGATCTCCTCCTCATCCATAGAAATATGAAAGCGTCTGGCCAGTTCCTTGGCAATGACCACATACTCTTTCTGGCTTGGAGCCCCGTAATAGATCGTTTCCCCGAAACGGGTAGCCAAAGAAAGCTTTTCCTGCATAGAATCCCCGCCGTGAACATCCTCGCTGTTTTGCTTTCGCTCACCCCAGGTTTCCCGGATCAAATGTCTCCGGTTAGAGGTGGCGTAAATAAGCACGTTATCCGGCTTTGTCTCCAGGCCGCCTTCAATGACTGCTTTCAGGTATTTGTATTCAATCTCAAATTCCTCAAAGGAAAGATCATCCATATATAAAATATACCGGTAATTCCTGTTTTTAATCTGGGCGATAACATCCGGAATATCCTTAAACTGGTGTTTGTAAATTTCTACCATACGCAGTCCGTCTTTATAGTATTCATTTAATATGGCTTTAATGCTCGTAGATTTCCCGGTGCCGCTGTCTCCAAACAGGAGCACGTTATTAGCCCGCTGTCCCTGGACAAAGGCCAAAGTATTATCCACCAGTTTTTTCTTCTGGATCTCATAGCCCACCAGGTCATTTAGGGTAACTTTTTCCGTTCTTGTAATGGGGGCGATCACCGTTTCCTCCCCCTGCTTTACGATCTTAAAAGCCCGGTGGAGACCATACTTTCCTACCCCGTAATCTTTATAAAAATCTGTTAATACCTTATACATTTCCCCGGGATCTTGTGCATCAGCCAACAGCCGGTTCAGCTCCTCGATCCTCTGGCACAGGCTCCTGCTGTAGACCACCCCTTTATCCCTGTTGCCTTCATAGGTACTCATAAGACTTAAAAAACGTACATCTAAAAGCTTCTCCACACAGGACCAGTCCATATGATATGCCTCATAAAAGATCTGAAGATCATGAAGGGCCAGGGTATTTAAACTGCCTTCGATGGCCCCCCGCTTTTCACAGGACATGGAGAAAGCATTTTCATTTGTCGTCAATAGATACGTCAGATAACCATGCCACAGATTCCCGGAAAATCCGTGATCTCTGGCAATGGTCACAAGACTGTTAATACAGCTGTAAATATCATCTACCAGCTCTTCCCGGTTTGTCTCCGGCTCATCATATGTATTTGCCACGTTAGCCATGGCTGCAAAAACCGGGTCATTAAAGTTTCTGTATAAAATCAGTTCATGGATCCTTATACGCATAATAACACCTTCCTACTCTACATGAATATAATTTCCCAGAATACGGAAATTTTCCGTTTCTGACGCGATACCGGTCAGAGCATTGCGAACCTGCCGCTGAGCCAGACAGCCGTCAAAATCCACAAAAAAACGATACTGCCATTTTTTCCCGGGAATAGGACGGGACTCGATCCGGTTCATGTTCAGGCCGTTAAAAATAAAGTGGGAAAGAATGTTGTACAATGTACCGCTGGCATGGGGCAGTTCAAAACAAATACTGATCTGATTGGCATTTTTCATATATTCCCTGCGGTTTTCAATAATAATAAAACGGGTGGAATTGTTTTTCAGATCATTGATCCCCCTGGCAAGAACGCTCAGGCCATGGACCCGGGCAGCAGTTTCACTGGCAATCGCCGCCTGTGAAGGATCCATATCCTCTTTTACCTTCCGGGCAGCTACGGCAGTGTTGGATAAGCTGATCTGCTGCCAGTCTTTATCCGCCAAAAATCCCCGGCACTGCAAAAGTCCCTGAGGGTGGGAATACACGGTCTTAATATCTGACAAAGAAGCGCCGGGACATGCCAGAAGAGCATGAGAGACCCGGACTACATATTCCCCGACAATATAGTTGTCATACTGGCTTAAAAGGTCATAAACATCAGTAATGATCCCTGTGGAAGAATTTTCAGCCGGAAGGACGCCGTATCGGGCCTCTCCGTCCTTAATAGCGTCCATACAGGCCTTAAAGGAAGGTACATTAAAGGCATCCGCAGAATCCCCAAAATACCCCAGCATAGCCTGATGGGCATAGGCTCCCTCTACACCGCTGTAGGCCACCTTTGTGCCTTTAGTATAGGGCATCCGAAAAAAGTCTGCCGTATCCGCCCCGGGAAGGGCCTTGATCCCAAGGACACTGGTAAAGCCGCTGTACTCATCACTTTGCCCGGACAGGAGCATATACTGGCGCATACGGCTGATGGTCATGATCTGGTTAAACAGAGCATTGACTCCCTGGGCATTAAATTCCGAATGGGCGAGGGCGCGCACTTTTTGTATTTTTTGGGCCTCCCGGCCGGAATCCAGCACCGGCTTGCCTATTTTTCTTTTATATTCGGCCACATCCTCAGATACAGCCATACGTTTTTCAAACAATGCAACGATCTCTTCATCAATGGCATCGATCTCATTGCGAAGCTTTAGCAGTTCATCCATTGTAAGTCTCCTCAAGTAAATATCTTAATCGTTCTTTTTCCATTGACGGCAGAAAGGCCGCGTCAATGGCGTATTCATTCATTTTTTTAAAATCATCCTTTGTCCAGCCGAAAGTATCTGCCAAAAGCTGATACTCTTTTTTAAGGGTGGTATTGCATACGATCATATCATCGGTTCCAATGACCACACGAACACCGGCGTCATAGTATTTCTTTATGGGATGTTCTTTAATATCTTTAACAACACCTGTGTGGAGATTGCTCATGGGACACATTTCCATGGCAATATGACGCTCTTTGATCAGCTCCACCAGATCCGGGTCATCAATGGCATGAAGGCCGTGGCCAATGCGCAGCGCCCCGTTTTTTATCGCCAAACGGATACTATAGGGCCCGGTTTTTTCTCCCGCATGGACACAGAAAGGGATCCCTTCCTGATTTAACAGTTTAAACTGTCCCAGATACATATCCGTAGGATACTTTTCCTCATCGCCTACCAGATCTATGCCGGCTACTCCCCGGCGCAGATGCTGGA
This sequence comes from Candidatus Scybalocola faecavium, assembly GCA_018713145.1. Lineage (GTDB taxonomy): Bacteria > Bacillota > Clostridia > Lachnospirales > Lachnospiraceae > Catenibacillus > Catenibacillus faecavium. The sequence continues at coordinate 52,327 of DVFP01000031.1, read as the reverse complement.
TCGTTTCTACGATGGTAGCAAAATTATCCTTTTCGTCAGCGCCTCTGACAGTACACAAAATAAGGTTCGCCCGGATCCGCTCCCCCTCTTCGATCCCTCTGCCCATACCTGACAGGGCCGCCTCCACCACCTGGGACTGGCTTAAGCCTCTTAAAGTATGATACTGAGGGGTCATACGGATCTCCGCATAAAGGACGCCCTGCCGGTCCAGATCTGTAACCAGCTCATACATGGCTCTCCGAATAGCCTTCTTTTCCTGAAGCACAGTAAAGGCCAGATCAAAACGTTTTAAATATTCTGACAGATCTTCGCACTGATTGGGCACTCTCATATAATGTTCCAGCGCTTTCACATCATAGGTAGGCAGATACGCCCCCTGTTCCAGAGCCAGCTCCAGCAAGGTCTGAGGCCTTATGGATCCCTCAAGATGGATATGCAGTTCTATCATTTTTAAGCCCCCTTAATATTCACTACAAACCTGGAAAATATAAAATTTTAAATAATAGGACTCGTCCGCTGCCCACAAAATAGGATGGTCCGGAGCCTGGGTGCGGAACTCTACCTGGCGCAGGCACTTATGGGCACTTCTTGCGGCCTGATGGAGCGTCTGGGTAAAAAGCTCAAAAGACATAAAATGTGAACAGGAGCAGGTGGCCAGAAAGCCGCCGTCCTTTACCAGCTTCATTCCCCGAATGTTGATCTCCCGGTAGCCTTTCACTGCGTTTTTAATGGAATTTCTCGATTTGGTAAATGCCGGCGGATCCAAAATGACCACATCGTAGGTCTTTTTCTCAGCCTCCAGCTTAGGGAGCAGGTCAAACACATCGGCGCACATAAACTCCACCCTGTCCTCAAGATGATTTAAGACCGCGTTTTCCTTTGCCTGATCAACAGCCAGCTGGGAAGCATCCACGCCAAGCACATGGGCCGCGCCGCCAATGCCGGCATTTAACGCAAAAGAGCCAGTGTGGGTAAAGCAGTCCAGAACACTGGCACCGGCACATAGCCTTTGAATGGCCTTCCGGTTATACTTTTGATCCAGGAAAAAACCCGTTTTCTGTCCATTTTCCACATCCACCATATATTTTACGCCGTTTTCCTCAATCGGCACTTTGGTATCAAAAGGATCTCCGATAAAGCCCTTCTCCCGCTCCATGCCCTCGTTAAGACGGACTTTGGCATCGGATCGTTCATAGATTCCCCGGATATGGATGCCATCTTCTTCCAGGACCTCCCGGAGGCACTCCAGGATCACAGGCTTCAGACGGTTGATCCCAAGAGCCAGGGATTCCACCACTAAAACATCACTAAACTTATCTACCACGATCCCGGGAAGGAAATCCGCCTCCCCGAAGATCAGCCGGCAGCTTCCTGTATCTGTCACTTTTTTCCGGTATTCCCAGGCTGCCTTTACGCGTTTTTTTATAAAGCTTCTGTCAATTTCCTGATCACTGTTTCGGGTAAGCATCCGCACTGTGATCTTTGACCGTGTATTTATAAACCCTTTCCCCATAGGAAACCCGTCAAAATCTTTTACCAGGACAATATCCCCATTTTCAAAATGTCCCATAACAGAATCGATCTCATTATCATAGATCCACATCCCGCCGGATTTTAGTGTACGTCCTTCTCCTTTTTTCAATGTGACAACAGCAAAACTCATTGATCTATTCTCCTCTTTTTCACAGATGCCCAGACCTGACTGAATATATTTCTCTTTTTCTACAACTTTATCATTCTCTGGGGAATTTGGCAACAAAAAAGTAACAAACATGCATAATCTCTCTATGGACAGGCATAATATATTTATGAAGAAAGATTTTATTCTTTGTGGTCTTACAGGTTGGTGTATGGAAGTATTGTGGACGGGTCTGCGCTCCATGATGTCACGTGACCCCAAGCTGACCTGTAAGACTTCTATTTGGATGTTTCCCATTTATGGCATGGCTTCTTTCTTAAGCCCTATATGCAGACACCTGAAAGGAAAAAATTTCATGTTTCGGGGAGGTGTATATACACTGTGTATTTTTGCCGCAGAATTTACCACCGGGTCTATTCTGAAAAAATATCAGGTCTGCCCATGGGACTACTCCGGTCAAAAGACGAATATTAAAGGACTTATTAAGCTTAACTATGCTCCATTGTGGTTTGGAGCGGGTCTGTTTTTTGAAAGAATGCTGTCTCATAATGAATGAACGGCCCCCTGCAGGCACAGGTTTATGTGCCTGCAGAGGGCCGAAAGGCTTTTCACTCTATATTACAGCATCTTTTTTCGCTTAAATATAATGATACATATAACAATGACTAAAATACACAGACAAACGATCATGGGATAGCCGTTTTTAAGCTCCGGCATGTTGTCAAAATTCATGCCATACCAACTGGTGATCAGCGTCAGAGGCAAAAAGATCGTGGAAATAATAGTAAGGAACTGCATATTGCCGTTCTGCTGAGCATCCACCTGGGACTGATAGGCATCTGTCACCTGCTTGGCATAATCGATCAGATGCATCGTCCGGCCCATGAGCCGGTCCGCCCGGTCTGTCAGAGTGCCGAAATACTTTAGCTGCTTTTTGGCAAAAAAACGGTTTTCATTTTCCTCAAAAGCCTTTCCCACTTCCACAAGCTGTTCATAATAGCTGCGCAGGATCAAAAGCTGACGCCGGATAGGCATCATCTGGCGCTGGTACTTTTGATAGCTTTGATTATTTTCATGAAGGATATTATCCTCCATGGTCATAATGCTCCGTTCAAAATCCTCCAGCACCCGGTTATCCTTACTCATAAACTCACCAAAGAAATTATAGAGGAAATGCTCCTTTGTCTCTCCCTGATGAAGCTTTTTCTTTTGTATCCGCTTTAAAATCCTTTCTGCAAACCCTTGATCGTCTACAATGACAATACAATTTTTATTCACAAATAAGAGCATGCGGTACCGGTCACCTAATACATCCAAAAGCCTTGGTATAGCCAGGGTACCGTACAGACATTCCTGCTGGGTCTCCAGCTTACAAAAATAAGCATCATCCAGGTTGATCTCACCTTCATAGTTAATGCCGGATTTTTGGAGGATCTCACAGCAGTCCTCAGATGAAGTGATAAAGACAGCCGGGATCATCCCCTCTGTCGCCTGCTCCAAAGTGATCTCCTGAAGCTGTTCCCCAAGTGCATATATCATTGTCCGTCCGCTCCTCTCTCATCCATTGTTCAGGCACGGCAAAAATACCGCCTCTTTTACCTTATTACAATGGGCAAAATCTGTCAAGCGAATAAATCTTCAATGACCTCATCCACAGTCTGTATCTTTTCAGCCTTCCAGGCATTGGCCCCGCAGAACAAAAGGGCATGATCCACATCTCCCCGGGCCGCGTTGACCAGGGCATCGGTAATGCAGTAAGGAATTTTTGACGGCTGGCACTTTTCCAGGCAGCCATGGCAATGAATAGGGAAACGTTCTCCTTTTTCCACCCTGGCCATAAAATCATTGTAAATAGCCCGCCCAGGCATCCCTACCGGACTTTTTACAATGCGTATATCTTCCTTAAAGGCATGGATATAGGCCTGCTTGTAAGCCATAGGGGCATCACATTCCCATGTGGTGACAAAGCGGGTAGCCACCTGAACCCCGTCAGCCCCAAGATCCAGATAATGGTTCACCTTTTTAGCACTGTCAATGCCTCCGGCCACAGCTACAGGGATCTTTTTCCCGTATTTTTCCCCGTAATCCCGGGCAGTGGCTATAATATCCGTAATTTCCCTGTCGTAAGCATCCATATCAATATGCTTAAGGCTTTCCGGGGAAAATCCCAAATGTCCTCCCGCCAGAGGGCCTTCAATAACAAGGAGATCCGGGATTCTTTTATACTTTTTATCCCACAGTCTCAGGATCACCTTAGCCGCTTTCAGAGAAGAAATAATAGGCGCGATTTTTGTCTTTGATCCCCGGACAAAGTCCGGAAGGGATGCAGGAAGACCGGCGCCGGAAATGATCAGATCCACCCCTGCAGCTACAGCCGCCCGGACATACTTTTCATAAAACCGGGTAGCCACCATAATATTGGCAGCGATCATGCCGGTGCGCCCTTTATATTTTTCTTCTTTTTGCTTTTGAGCTGCAATCTCCCTGGCCCTGCGGATATGCATGCCGATCGCTTTCAGGTTTGTCTCCAGAGGGGACGCATCCCATCCTTCCTGATCAAATCCGATCTGAGCCGTAGAAATAACACCTACCCCTCCGGCAGCAGCCACGCTTCCTGCCAGATTGGAAAGGCTGATCCCCACACCCATGCCTCCCTGGATCAGGGGCAGGGTCAGAGTCGTATCTCCAATGGTCAAATGACTTTTAATATTTGCGAAATCTGTCATATCTTTCTCCCGCGATCTCTTCCCCCGACTTTCCATCGTAGGATCTTAAGAAACGCACAATTCCTTTTTTCATTTTTCCAATAACAACATCACTGGTCTGAGGAGTGAGCAGTTCCTTCTCTCCCAGGATTTTATCAATGATCCCCAGGCTCTTTAATTCCCGGGCTGTTATTTTCATTACTGATGCCGCTTCCTTTGCCCGCTTGCTGTCTTTCCACAAGATGGAGGCAAAGCCTTCCGGCGATAAAATGGAATACATGGAATTTTCCAGCATCCACACTTCGTTGGCCACAGCCAGGGCAAGAGCGCCGCCGCTGCCGCCTTCACCAATGATAATAGATAATACGGGAACCGTAAGGGCAGACATTTCCAGAAGGTTTCTGGCAATCGCTTCTCCCTGGCCCCGCTCTTCCGCGCCAATACCGCAGTAGGCGCCTGAAGTGTCTACAAAACAAATAATGGGACGGTTAAACTTTTGGGCCTGCTTCATCAGTCTTAAGGCTTTTCTGTAGCCTTCCGGATAAGGCATGCCAAAATTGCGGAAAATATTTTCTTTTGTGTTCCGGCCTTTTTGCTGGCCGATGACAGTCACCGGCCTGCCATCAATGACGGCAATGCCTCCCACAATGGCCCCGTCATCTTTAAAATACCGGTCTCCGTGCAGTTCAAAAAATTCATCAAATATATTTTCAATGTAAAACATGGCTGTGGGCCTGTTTTTCCCCCGGGCGATCTTTACCCGGTCCCATGGTGTAAGACTCATTCCACGTGACCTCCTGTCCCTGTATCCGCCGTTTTGGTGTGCCATTTTAATAATTTACCCAATACCTGCTTTTGATCCTTCCGCTCTACGATAGCGTCAACAAAACCATGCTCCAAAAGAAACTCTGCCCGCTGGAATCCTTTAGGCAGCTTTTGTCCGATGGTCTGTTCGATCACTCTCGGGCCTGCAAAACCGATGAGCGCTCCCGGCTCCGCCAGGATAATATCTCCCAGCATGGCAAAGCTGGCGGTCACTCCTCCGGTGGTAGGATCTGTAAGCACAGTAAAATAAGGGAGCCCTGCGTCCCCGTGGCGTTTTACGGCAGCACTGGTTTTTGCCATCTGCATCAGGGAAAACATACCCTCCTGCATACGGGCTCCGCCGGAACAGCAGTACATGATCACCGGAAGGCCTTCCTTTGTGGCACGTTCAAGCATACGGGTGATCTTTTCACCTACTACATGCCCCATACTGGCCATAAAAAAGGAAGCGTCCATAACCCCAATAGCTGTCTTTATGCCCTGGATCGTCCCCTGACCGGTGATCACCGCCTCTTTCAGGCCGGTACTTTGGCAGGCCTTTTGGATCTTCTCCGGATAACCGGGAAAATCCAGAGGGTTTCCGGTTTCAAGGGCATCATCCCATGGGGTAAAGCTGCCTTCATCCATCAGCATCTTAATGCGCATAGGGGCGCCCATACGCAGATAATGGCCACAATGGCTGCATACAAGGTGACTGTCCTCCAGATCCTTTGTGTAGACAGCGTGGCCGCATTTTGGACATTTTGTCCATAAACCTTCGGGAACTTCCACATTTTCCCGGTCTGAGCCGGTAGTATCCATTTCTTTTTTTACATCGCTTGTGATATTAATATATGTGGTTTTTTTAAACATTCCCCTTAACATAAATTCATCACCTGTCTTTAATCATGGCCGATACCGGCCTTTGCTTATTCAGCAATAAAGCCGGTATCAAAATCACCCTTAATAAAATCCGGGTTGCTGACAATATCAAACTGAAAATCCAGATTTGTGTCAATTCCCTGGATCACAAATTCCCCAAGGGCGCTGCGCATTTTGTCAATAGCTTCCTCACGGTCCTTGCCGTGTACGATCAGTTTGGCGATCATAGAATCATAGTTGGGCGGAATGGTATAGCCCGGATACACTGCCGTATCCACACGGATCCCATTGCCTCCCGGAAAATGAACCTCTGTAATCGTGCCTGGAGAGGGGCGGAAATTCTTCTTGGGATTTTCCGCATTGATCCGACACTCAATGGCATGGCCACGCACTGTCACATCCTCCTGGGTAAAGTCCAGCTTAAGTCCCGCAGCGATACGGATCTGCTCCTTGATCAGGTCGATTCCCGTAACCATCTCTGTGACCGGATGCTCCACCTGGATACGGGTGTTCATTTCCATAAAATAAAAGTTTTTATTTCCATCTAAAAGAAACTCAATGGTTCCCGCATTTTCATAGCCTACAGCCTTGGCTGCCGCCACTGCGGTTTCGCCCATGCGTTTTCTTAAAGCCGGGTCGATGGCACAGGAAGGCGATTCTTCCAGCACCTTTTGATGGCGGCGCTGGATCGAGCAGTCACGCTCTCCCAAATGGACCACATTGCCGAACTTATCGGCTAAAATCTGGAATTCAATATGTCTTGGGTGGATAATGTATTTTTCAATATACATTGTATCATCCCCAAAAGCATTGACGGATTCCATCTGAGCTGTGTGAAAATTCGGGCCAAAACTCTGCTCGTCCTCAGCCACGCGCATCCCTTTGCCGCCGCCGCCGCTGGAAGCCTTGATCATTACAGGAAAGCCGATCTTTTTAGCGATCTCAAGTCCTGTAGCTGCATCGTATACCGGCTCCTTTGTCCCTGGAACCACAGGGATCCCTGCGTCCATCATGGTCTTTCTGGCTTCGGATTTATTTCCCATTTTATGGATCAGATCCGAAGACGGGCCGATAAATGTAATATTGCACTGTTCACACATTTCCACAAACTTTGTGTTTTCTGATAAAAATCCAAAGCCGGGATGAATGGCATCGGCGCCGCTGATCACAGTGGCGCTGATAATATTTTCCATGTTAAGATAGCTGTCCTTTGAGGGTGCCGGGCCGATGCATATAGCCTCATCGGCCAGCTGGGTGTGAAGGGCATCCGCATCTGCTGTAGAATACACAGCCACAGTCTCGATCCCCAGTTCCCGGCATGCCCGGATAATGCGGACAGCAATCTCACCCCGGTTGGCGATTAATATTTTCTTCATCCTTCCACCTCGTCTGTCAGCCTACCATAAAGGTCAGTTCCCCTTCAGCAGCCAGTTTGTCTCCGTCATAAGCACGGCCGTGGCCAACGCCCATAGGGCCTTTCTGCTTAATGATCTCCACTTCCATGCGCAGCATTGTTCCGGGAACGATCTTCTGACGGAAACGGGCCTTATTGATCCCGCCGAAAAATGCCAGTTTGCCTTCCATACCTTCCTGGGAAAGGATCAGGATCGCTCCTATCTGAGCCATAGCTTCCATGATCAGGACGCCGGGCATGACCGGTTCCTGAGGGAAATGGCCTACAAAAAAGGGTTCATCATAGGTGACGGCCTTATAGCCTACCGCTTTCTTCCCTTCCTCTATGATCTCCGCCTTATCCACCAGCAAAAAGGGGTGGCGGTGAGGAAGGATGTCCATAATCTCTTTAATACCAAGAGTCCTCATTTATCATCATATCCTTTTTTCTATTTTACACGGAATAAAGATTGTCCATACTCTACATTCTGAGCATTTTCCACAAGAACTTCCTCGATCACACCGTCCACATCGCTTTCGATCTCATTCATCAGCTTCATAGCCTCCACGATGCCTACAACCTGGCCTTTCTTTACTGTATCGCCGACTTTTACAAAAGGCTCTTCTTCAGGACCGGAAGCGCTGTAAAATACTCCCACAATGGGAGATGTGATAAATACATCGTTTTCCTCAGGCTCCTGAGCCGGTTTTGGGGCAGCCTGGGCAGTGTTTTCCTGGGCTGGCGCCGGAGCAGCCGGCTGTGCCTGTACCGGAGGGGCCACTGTGTTCACAGGAACGGTGATCACCTGATTGCCTTCCACGGCCTGAGCCTGTCCCTTGTTTTTTTCAATGGAAATCTTAAGGCAGCCTTCTTCTACCGTAAGGTTTGTAATTCCGGAAGCATCCACTTTATCAATGAGCTGCATGATCTTATCAATATCCATACTCTTTCACCCTTTCCTTAATTATGCCGTGCCGTAGCGCGGCATCCAGGTATCCCCTTTGGGGGTTACTGATACTTTCTTACAAGCACAGTGGCGTTGTGTCCGCCAAATCCCAGGGAATTGGACATAACCACATCCACATCTGCTTCAATGCCGTGTCCCGGCACATAGTTTAAGTCACATTCCTCATCCGGAACTTTAAGTCCTGCTGTGGGATGGATAAATCCGTCCTGGATAGTCTTAACACAGGCGATAAACTCTACCGCGCCGGCAGCTCCGAGAAGATGTCCGATCATAGACTTGGTAGAGCTGATCGGTACATGGTAAGCAGCCTCTCCCAAAGCCAGCTTGATGGCCCGTGTTTCAAACAGGTCATTGTGATGGGTACTGGTACCATGGGCATTAATATAGCTTACCTGTTCCGGTGTTACTCCGGCTTCATCCATAGCTTCTGTCATTGCTTTTGCAGCCCCTTCCCCGTCTTCTGCAGGAGAGGTAATATGATAAGCGTCACTGGTGGCTCCATAACCGGTGATCTCCGCATAAATGTGCGCTCCCCGGTTTAAAGCGTGTTCCAGGCTTTCCAGCACAACAACACCGGAACCTTCACCCATAACAAAACCGCTGCGTTCCTTGTCAAAAGGAATCGATGCACGCATAGGATCTGTGGCTGATGTCAGAGCTGTCAAAGCCGCAAATCCGCCGATGCCAATAGGACAGATGGCGCTTTCCGTGCCGCCGGCAAACATAACATCCGCATCCCCGTACTGGATCGTCCGGTAAGCCTCCCCAATGGAATGGGTTCCTGTACTGCAGGCTGTAACAATATTAATGCTCTTTCCCTTCAGGCCAAACTGAATGGATACATTTCCTGCCGCCATATTGGAAATAAGCATCGGCACCATTAACGGACTGATCCTGGAAGGCCCTTTGGTCACCAGTTTATGTTCCTCGCTTTCCATACGCTGCAAACTTCCCACGCCGCAGCCGATGGACACGCCTACGCGATAGGGATCCTCTTTGCTCATATCCAGACCTGAATCCTCCATAGCCTCTTTTGCAGCCGCTACCGCGAACTGGGAAAATGTTTCCATACGCCGTGCAGCCTTGGGATCCATATAATCCTTTGCATTAAAATCCTTCACCTGGGCTGCAAGGGTTGCCTTATAATCGGAGGCATCAAAGTAAGTAATGGGGCCGATCCCCACCTTTCCGGCTTTTAAGGATTCCCAATATTCATTTACATTATTTCCGATGGGAGTGATGGCTCCCATACCGGTTACTACAACTCTTCTTTTCATAAGCTCCTCCTTAGCCCATATACAGGCCGCCGTCTACGCTGATGGTCTGTCCTGTAATATAGCGTGCCTCATCAGACACGAGAAATGCCACCACATTGGCCACATCCTTTGTTGTTCCCAGCTTTTGCAGGGGAATATTTTTTAAAAGTGCCTCTTTTTGTTCTTCCTTCAGTACATCTGTCATCTCAGTGGCAATAAATCCCGGAGCCACAGCATTGACAGTGATACCGCGGCTGCCCAGCTCTTTGGCGGCAGACATGGTCAGACCGATAACGCCGGCCTTCGATGCCGCATAGTTAGCCTGGCCTGCATTTCCTGCGCGGCCCACTACAGATGAAATATTTACGATACGTCCGCTTCTCTGTTTGATCATAGGTCTGGATGCATGTTTGATACAGTTAAATGTACCTTTCAGGTTAATATCGATCACAGAATCAAAATCCTTTTCGCTCATGGCCATCATCAGAGTATCTTTTGTGATCCCCGCATTATTAACGACAATGTCCAAATGCTTGTAAGTTTTAACGATCCATGTGATCATTTCCTTTACTTTATCGTGATCTGCCACATTACACTGATAGCTTGCAGCCACGCCGCCCTCCTGAGCGATTTCATCAACCACTTCCTGGGCAGCCGCAGCAGAGCCATTATAATTAACGATCACCACAGCGCCAAGGCCGGCCAGTGTTTTTGCAATTTCACGTCCAATACCGCGGCTCGCTCCGGTAACCAAAGCAACCTTTTCACTCAGCATATATTTATATTTCCTCCAGCTTCTTTAAATCTTCATACTTATCAATATTAATAGCCTTTACATTCCGGTCAATACGCTTCATAAATCCGCATAATGTTTTTCCCGGCCCGATTTCTATAAATGTATCCACCCCCTGGGCGATCATCTGGCGGATACTCTGCTCCCAGCGTACAGAAGAAGATACCTGGCGGATGAGCAGGTCTTTGATCGGACTAACATCATCCACATATCTGGCCTCAGTGTTGCACACATAAGGGATCGGTGAATCCTTAAAATCCGCATCTTCCAAAGCCTGGGCCAGGCGATGTCCTGCCTCAGCCAGCATGGAAGAATGGAAAGGTCCGCTGACCTTTAAAGGAGCCACCCGTTTTGCTCCGGCAGCTTTAAGGGCTTCACCGGCAGCCTCTACCGCACTCTGTTCACCGGAAATTACGATCTGTCCCGGACAGTTATAATTTGCCAGTTCTACAAGGCCGGGCGTTTCCTGGCAGATCTTTTCCACAACAGCATTATCAAGGCCTAACACGGCGGACATTGCTCCCCCTGTAGGAACCGCTTCCTGCATGTAGATCCCCCGCTTACGCACAAGGATCATGGCCTGGGCAGCATCCAGCTTTCCGGCAGCCACTAATGCTGCGTACTCTCCCAGGCTCAAACCTGCCGTCACCTGGGGATAAACGCCTTTCGCCTCCACAGCCTTTAACATAGCCAGCTCTGTAGTTAAAAGGCAGATCTGTGTATATTCTGTTATTCCCAGCTTATCATTTTCTTCAAAACACATTTCCTTTACAGGAAGTCCGGTGGCCTGCTGCGCCAGATCAAACATGGCAGCACTTTCCGGACATTGATCATAAAAATCCCTGCCCATGCCAATATACTGAGCACCCTGGCCCGGGAAAATAAATGCCGTCTTAGCCATACATACATCCCTTCGTTCATTGTGCCGCCCCATTTGAGCGGCATATCCGTTTATTTTGAAAGTCAAAGTATTTTCTTTAAAAAAGAGTGGGCCAAAGCACTTACATGCTCCGCACCCACTGTGTTACGCCATAAGTATAAATCCTGTGCAGCCGGTGGATGCCCTATGAGATCCATCACTCAAACAGGACCGAACGCTCACGCATCACCTGTTTTGCCTCTTCAACGATCTCCTGGATCATCTCGGCACAGCTCTGCTGCTTATTTACAAGTCCCGCGATCTGTCCGGCCATGACAGAACCATTCTTCACATCGCCGTCCACAACAGCCTTACGAAGCCCGCCCAATGTAAGGTATTCAAGCTCTTCAAAGCTTGCGCCTTCCTTCTCCAGCTTCAAATACTGACGTGACATGGCATTGCGCAAAATACGCACCGGATGACCTGTGGTCCGTCCGGTCACCTGAGTATCAATATCCGATGCCTTTGCCACACGATCTTTATAATTCTGGTGGATATTGGTTTCTGTAGCAAGAAGGAAACGGGTTCCCATCTGAACGCCTGAAGCGCCCAGCATAAAGGCCGCCGCCATACCTCTTCCATCACCAATGCCCCCGGCAGCAATCACCGGGATCTTAACAGCATCTGCCACCTGAGGCACAAGAACCATGGTGGTCAGTTCGCCAATATGTCCGCCGGACTCTGTGCCTTCTGCCACAAGGGCATCTGCACCGCAGCGTTCCATACGCTTTGCCAGTGCAACGCTGGCAACAACAGGGATCACCTTCACCCCTGCTTCTTTCCACATGGACATATACTTTTCAGGACTTCCGGCACCGGTTGTTACAACCTTTACTCCCATATCCACAACAGCCTTCGCGATAGCGTCCGCGTTAGGATTTAAAAGCATAATATTCACGCCAAAGGGTTTGTCGGTGAGTTCCTTGCACTTTTTGATCTGTTCAATGACATGGTCCGCAGGAGCACCGCCGGCGCCGATGAGTCCAAGGCCGCCTGCCTCAGACACGGCTGCTGCCAGATGGTAATCTGCCACCCATGCCATACCGCCCTGTATGATAGGATATTCAATTCCTAATAGTTCCGTAATCCTGGTTTTCATGAATTATTCCTCGATACCGTGTTCTTTCAGATAATTCATAACATCGCCTACAGTCTTAAGTGTTTCCAGTTCTTCTGTAGGGATCTCAATGCCGTACTCTTCTTCCAGATTCATTACAAGCTCGAAAAGGTCCAGGGAATCTGCACCCAGATCGCCTTCAAATGTGGCGCTTTCAACAACCTCGCTGGGATCTACATTTAACTGATCTGCAATAAGTTCTCTCATCTTTTCTAACATAATCCTATAATCTCCTTTGATTTTCCATAATTATTTTGATATTCAAAGTATATCATCTTTTTTTGTGCTGTCAACTGTTTTTTTATACAGTCCCCCGGTCAATGGGCGGGATCCGGGCCGGACCAGTCGGGCACAATCGCTGCTAACAACGCTATTATATACGATTCCGGCCAAAACCTCAACCCATTAATCGCTATCACTGAATTTTTTTATAACCCTTTGTTACTTTTCACACAGCAGCCGGACACTTACTGTATGGCTGCGCAAGAACATGATTCGTGTGTTCGCTTTTGTGGCAAACCCGGCCAGCGTCTCCAGGATCACCTTTTTAAAAGATCCAGCATTTTTTCCAGATTACTCTTATATCCTTTCACAAACACCCGGCATACCACATGATGATAAAAAAAGGCAATGACAATCGCCGCCACGATACCGCCCCAGAAATACAGCTCATCCATACCGGCTAAAAGGGCAATGCACAGACCGATAAGGGCCACTCCCAGCAGGATCATCCACACAGCCATATGGATACAGAACTTTTTTTGATCCGTAACATCGCTGTAATCTGTTCTTCTGGGGACCTCCTTATAATAGATCGTCTGGCATCCCAGAAAAATAGAGTAAATGCCCAGGACTCCAAAAATACATAAGGGCGGCGCCTCGGCTAAAATAAGCACTACGACAAGGATGCATGCCCCGATAACAGCAAGATTGTTGATTCCGTTTTTGTTTAACTTCATTTGCGGATTCCTCCTTTAGTCCGGACCGTATCCCCGGTCCATAACATAAAAGAGCGGCGGATCATCCTGCCCGCGCGCTCTTTTACTGACCAGACTATCTTTTCATTTTACACAATGCCCGGGAATAACATAACAAGGATCAGGCAAAGTATGGTTCCAACCAAAGTCATAATAACTGTCTGGAGGAACATTGGCAGATAAGCATCTTTGATCTTAACTTGTGCCAAACCGGTGGTCAAAATAATAAGACCATTCACCGGCAGAGTTTCAAATGTGGAAACTGCAATAGCAGCAACACGGGCAAGGGCGTCCGCGTTGATTCCCATCGTGGAAAGATCTCCTCCGGACATGCCAAGGACGATGCCAAGGCCCATGCCGAGAGCGGCTGGCGGAGAAGAAGTAAATGCAACGATAACGATGATCAGGATGGTCACTGTTACCATCGGAGGGAATGGCAGGCCAAACAGAGAATTAACAAAAACGTTAAATGCATCTGTGTGCTGAACAACAGCAGCAAAACCTGCAGCTGCAGATACAGTCATCAAAGCTGTGGCGCCGTTCATAGCACCGCCATTTAAAGAATCAATGATCTTGCCAAACCATGCGCCGATTGAGCTGTTTGCGCCCTGGTGCTTGGGGAAGAACTTGCTCATAAGGATAACTGTTAAAAGGATACCTGCAACTAAGGATAAAGAAGCGTTCTGGAAAACAATAAACAGAACGAATACTGCAGCCATTGGGATAACAGAGATCACAAAATGCGGTCTGTCTGCTGCAATATTAGCTTCTTTGATCTGAACATTGCCTCTGTCAAATTTTTCATTTCTGCGCATAGCGCGGACAATGGAATTTGCACAGATAAAGTATACGCCGATCTCAATCACGATGAAGGAGATAAAGCCCGGGATAGCTGCAGCGCCGGGGCCTGTATGTAAGATATTCATTGCAACGATGTTGTTAATACTTAAAACGAACGGAGCTGAGTTGGCACCGCAGCTTAAGCAAAGCATCGCAGGAACATACCGGCGCGGGATACCCACGTGTTCTGCCAGGATCATACAAATAGGGAATGTAGCAAATACAGCTACGAAACCGTCAATACCACCGAATGTAAGGATACATTCAATGATGAGCATGATCAAAACAGCAACTCTGGCCTGTTTTTCTTTGTCCTTAACAGGCATAACGAACTTGCTTACCAAAGTGTTGGCAATAGAGTCTGCCGCACCGCTGTCCGTCATAACCTTTCCAAGGAGACCGCCAAGGAACACTGTCGGGAAGATAGAAATCAACATTCCCGCAACGCCGCCAACTTCCCAAACTTCAGGATTGGCTGCACTTGGCTCTACAGCACCAATATGGAGTGAGGTAAACGCTGTCGTCGGATCGATTCCGTTTGTTACGGCAACGATAATACCTGCGATCGGCGCCAGATAGAGCACGGATACATTTTTGTAGGCGCCCCAAAGGAATATGATCAGGGCAACTACAATACCGATAATACCAATAACCATAAAAATATGTCCTCCCCTGTTTTTTAACAGCAGGCGTCTGGTCATCACCTGCGCTTAAGTCCAGTATAAGGGACTGATAATTATATGTCAATCCTCTTTATTGTTTATTTTATGCAAAACAATCATAGCATTATGCGCTTTTTGTTATAGATATTTCTATATTTCCTGCCAAAATTGTATTTTTATTCGTACAATTTGCTCATAAACTTTTTACAAACTTTTCAATTCATTGTAAACGCTTCGAAATGCCGAACCATTCTTTCAAAAAATCCCGGCCAGTTTGGGCCAAGCCGGGTTAAATCCTGCGGCAGATCCGGTAGTGGAGCACGGCAAAAAATTCCCGAACATAATAATTGACCAAAAGCAGCTGCCCGCTCCTGCAGGGAAACCCCTGAACCCGGCGTATGCCGGCAGTCCTTGCCAGGGCCAGGGCGCGATACATATGATACCCGCACGTTACAATGACAACCTTTTTGTGACAATCGAAAAATTCCATGCTGTTCCGTATGTTTTCATAAGTATCTGTGGACCTGTCTTCTAAAATAATCCGATGCCGGCAAATCCCCATTTTTTCAAGCATTTGCGCCATGCAGGCAGCTTCCGTGATCTGCTCTCCCGGCCCCTGTCCGCCGGATACAACTGCCATGGCTTGAGGATTCCTTTTTAAATAAAGAGCACCGGCCTTTACCCGCCGGGCTAACGATCTGGAAGGACGGGTCCCCTGAACCTGAGCCCCCAGAATAATAACATAATCAGCGCCGTCGTCCGCCTTGCGCCATGCTTCACCAATGATCCGGATTTCAATTGTTAAAAAAGCCACAAAGAACAAAACCGCTACTATGCCTAATGCAATTGCTCCCGCTCTTCCCGCCTCAAAGGACATGAGCCGGTCCCACAAACAGCCAAGGCCGGTCAGGGCCAGACCTGACGCCAGCCAAAAAGGCGCAAAGGTGGAACGGAAGCCGGCATAAAAAACGATTGCCCCATAATATAAAATACATATTATGCCAAATATGCATAACAACATAAACTTACCTCCAAAAATATGTCTTATCCACACATCATATCATAAATTTGTGAATTTGGGGAATAGTTACTATTAATCCCCACCGGTTCCGATGACTAAACTGCTGCGGGGCAATATGAATCCCCTGTAAAGAATAAAGATTTCTCTTTATTTTTTCTGTAAAATGAATTATAATGATTACATTAGAGCGGGGGACCCGCCGAAAATTTTCATTTGCTTTTTGCAGATGACTTCCAAAAATTTTATGAATGGTAGGTGTTTTAAATGAAGAAGTTTATTAAGGTGTTTGTTAAGACGATCGCCATTGCCGCTTCTATCGCAGGTATCGCATACGTCATCAAGCAGATTCTTGATAAAAAAGCCGAAAACGAAGATTTCGACGATGACTTTGATGATGACTTTGACGACGATTTCGATGATCTGGATGAGGAAGAAGATGAGGGCCAGCGGGAGTATATTAACATTCCCTCCGGTGAGCAGGTAAAGGAAGCATGCTCTGATGCAGCCGAAGGCATTAAAGATGCCGCAAAAAGCGCTGCAACTCATACAGCAGAAGCTGCCGGAAAGGTTGCTGAGGACGTTAAAGATGCCGCAAAAAAAGTTGCTGAGGACATGAAAGACGCCAAAGACGCTGTCAGTGATGCTGTAAAGGATATTCAGGAATAAAAGTGCATAAGCGTTTCTGCCCGGCCCATGGGGCCCAAGGCATTGCCGCTGCAATATATGAGACCTGTCCGCACGATCCCTGACGGTGCGGCAGGTCTTTATCTATATTTGATACCAGCGTCAAAAAACATTTTGCCGCCCGGTTCATATTATTTGTATTTGAAAGGGAGTATTACTATGAGCGAAGAAAAAGAAACCATGAAAGATTATGAAAAGGAACTTGAGCAATCCCTTGTTCAGTTAAAAGAAGGGGATCTGGTCACCGGTACTGTTGCCGGTGTGTCTGATACGGAGGTCACTGTTGACCTGGGGACCTACAGCGAAGGGATCATTAAGCTTGCCGAGCTGAGCAACGATCCTAAATTTTCCATTAAAAATGATATTGCCCCAGGGGACACGGTAAAGGCTGTGGTTTTATCTGAGGATGACGGAGAAGGCCATATCCTCCTGTCTAAAAAGAAAGCAGACGACATTCTCGCTTGGGACGGTCTTCAGCAAATGATGGATGACCAGACAGTTCTTACTCTGAAGGTAGGCGGCGTTGTTAAAGGCGGTGTTGTTGCTTATGTAAACGGCATCCGTGGCTTTATCCCTGCTTCCCAGCTGGCTTTAAGCTATGTGGAAGATTTAAATACTTACTTAAATCAAACCGTGGAAGCAAAGATCATTACTGTAGATCCAGATAAAAAACGCCTTGTTCTTTCTGTAAAGGAAGTTGAAAAAGAAAAAGCCCGCCAGGAGCGCCAGGCATTAATCGACCGCATCCAGGTAGGCGATGTGATGGAAGGCAAAGTTGAGACCATTACCGGATATGGTGCATTTATCGACCTTGGCAACGGTATTTCCGGCCTGGTACATATTTCCCAGATCAGCCAGAAACGCATCCAGTCCGTCCATGAAGTATTAAAAGAAGGAGATACAGTAAAGGTAAAAGTCATTGCCATTAAAGACGGCAAGCTGAGCCTGAGCATGAAAGCCCTTCAGGAAAATGCCGAAGTCAACCAAAGCTCCAAAGAAGAAACTTTCCATTATAAAGAAGATGGAAAGGCAACCACCGGCCTGGGTTCCCTGTTAGCCGGGCTGCATCTGGACTTAAAATAATTTTTCAAGATCCCGGCCAAACCTTTTAAAGGCGCCGGCTTTGAACAAAGTAAAAAACGTCTCTGCTGTTCCATGTTAGGCAGAGACGTTTTTTGGTTTAAACAAGCCGGATACGTTTTACAAAATCACGGCAGCGCTTTTTAGTCGATCACCTTAATGGATGTGATCACCGGCTGATTTTGTGCCGCAACGGTCCCATTGTTGTCTTCCACCGGCGTATCCGCACAGATCTGATCCACAATATCCATGCCATCTGTCACAACGCCGAAGGCTGCATACTGACCGTCCAGATAGGTACTGTCCTGCTGAACAATAAAAAACTGAGAGCTGGCACTGTCATAGTCCTGAGAACGCGCCATGGAGATCACACCCCGGGTATGGGACAGATCATTTTCCACCCCATTGGCAGAAAATTCTCCCTTGATCGTTTCATCCGAACCGCCCATACCGGTACCGGTAGGATCCCCGCCCTGGATCATAAAGCCGTCAATGATCCGATGAAACGTCAGGCCGTCATAAAAGCCTTCATTCGCCAGTTTCATAAAGTTTTCTACAGTAATGGGAGCCACATCTCCATCCAGCTCTACGCTGATCACTCCATAATCCTGCACATCAATTTCAACATGATGCTTTCCGCCGGTTTTGCTGCTGCTGCCGCTGCCGCATCCGATCCCGGAAAACGCCAGCCCCAAAACCAGACACAGGCAGAGCAGATCTTTCAATATGCCTTTCATCCTCATCTTTCCTTTCGTTCATTATTTATACCGTGTCCATCACGGCATAAGGGTATCCCCTTGCGGTATTTCATTATTTATGCCGCGTCTCTCACAGTCAAGTTATTAAAACTTATAAAATCCGGAACGGTTCTTCTTTTCTGCCAGGGCGGCATATAAAAGATCCTTCTTGTGATTGGCCACAAGACTTTCCGGGAAGTCTGCCTCTTTTAAAAGATCCTTGGCAAAAGGAAAACGTCCTACATCCCCTGCAAAATGAGCATCACTGGAGACAACCACCGGAACACCGTATTCTTTGCAAAGTTTCAGCATCTTAAGATCATTTTCCCGGGTATTTTTCCGAAAGCCCTGTGGGTTTAATGACGAATTATTAATCTCCAAAAGTGTATGGTACTTTTTCGCCTCCCGGACAACAGCCTCATAATCCAAAGGATAACGCCCATCATCAGGGTGGCCGATAATATCAATATAGGGATTTTTTATGGCATTAACCACTGCCTGGGTATTTTCCCGGATCCCTTTTGGAGAGAAACACGGAATATGGAGGCTGGCCACTGTAATATCCAAACCGGCCAAAGTCTCCTCCGGCAGATCCACCTCTCCGTTTTCATTTAAAATATTCAATTCCGCGCCAAATAAAAGCTGCACCCCTTCCAAAGTCCTGGGGATCACCTTAAAATTCTGAAAATAGTAAAGCTGGCATGTTCCGGGCATTTTAGGAGCATGTTCCGTAATGCCCAGCATATGAAGGCCAGCCAGAGATGCGGCATGGACCATTTCCTTAATGGTACTGTAGGCATGTCCGCTGGCTAATGTGTGGGTGTGCAGATCAAGTAAAAAATTCATTGCTGTCCTCCTTTTTTCTGCTGTCAAAATAAACAAACCGGTCAATGGCATCCAGTATATCCTTAAACTCATCCCGGCCGGCAAGACGGATATACTCCTTTAAAATCCGGGTTTCCCGGTCTTTAAAGGGACCATAAAAAATATCAAACAGGTTGTGGCCCCGCATATAGATTTTAAAGGATTCAAAGTGATCCTGCAAGTCTTTTATAGATTCCAGGTCATGGCCTAATACCTGGATCAGGTGTTTACCGCTGGTCAGGCGGTGAAGGTATTCCTTCCATTTAGCAAACAGGATTTCCCAAAAAGCATCCTCGCTTTCCACAACGCCAAGCATCGCCATGATCCTGGGATTAAGAAAATAGTTTTCAAAGGAATAATATTTTAAGATCAATACATTTTTCCGGGTCACTCTCGGCAAACGGTCCACATCCTCCCGGTTCCGGTCCTCATAATACCGGCAAAGCTGCCGGGTAAGTTCCCGGGGATCTTTTCCATCCCCGTCCCGGATCATTAAAAACTGATCCTTTAAATACAGCTTGTTAATATATTTTAAATTGGCATAGGTTTTAATGTTTGTACAGCTGTTGGTTGTAATAATCGCCACCCGGGATAAGTTCCCGTCCGGGCCATAAATTTCCGAGTAGTATTTTTCCAGAAGAAGCGGCAGACGGCTTTTATCCTGGCGCCCCTCCACAATAAATACAAAACTTACATTCATCAGGTCGTTGGCCGTATACCCCAGGTCATCCAGGATCCCGTCCACATCAGCCCTTTGCCGGGCAACGGAAAAATAGTCCTCATCCAAAACAATCTGGCGGATCTGGCGGGATGTAAAATTAAAGATCATATTCGGGGAATGGGTAGAAAACATAACCTGATTTTTCTTTGACAAACGGTAAAGCACCTCCGCTGCTGACTTTTGCAGCTGGGGATGAAGAAAGATTTCCGGATCTTCCATAAGGATAATGCAGGCATTGCGGCTTTTCTCATCAATATAAGCCTCCAGCAAAGACAATATATAGATGCTGCGCATACCTTCCCCAAGCTTTGCCACAGGCACGCTGCTTTGGCGCACCTTATTTACAGCAATGCCCTGAATGTTTGTTAACGCGGAAGAATCCAAACCAGCCCGGTACTCGATCCGGTCCGCATAACCGCCGTTTTTGGCAAAATAGTCATTGACCTTATTGACAAAACGCTTTAAGTTGGACGCATACAGCTTATACTCTGTCAGCCGCATAGCTTCCAGTACATTAAGCTGGCCGGCCGTCTTTTTTTCGATGAGCCCGATACACTGAAAACATCGTCGGCACTGATGCCGGCTGTTAAACATACATTGATTATCCTTAAGCCGCTGAAGGTTTTCATCATCCTGGAACATAAGAATATCGTCCTCAATGGCTTTAATATGTCTTAAACTGTCAATAAAATAGATTTTAGGAAAAACCAAAGGGATCTTGGGATTGTTCTTTTTAAATCCGTCATCATAGCGCACAGTCCCTCTTGGCGAAGCAATTAGCGAAAACCTGAGACAATCTTCCTTTAAGGAAGGAAACGCGCCAGAAAAAACCCGCTTCCATGCGTCAAAATTTTTATATTTGCACACAATGCCCCGGCTGTGAAGCTCCTGGTAATCCTCCGGATCAAACTTAAGCCCTGCCCGGATAATGATATTTTGCTCCGGAAACATAAAATCATCCCCGGACAAAACATATTCTCCCCCGAGAAGGCGCACAGCATCTAAGACTACCGTTTTCCCTGTATTATTTTTGCCTACCAGGATCAGGGCGTTTTCTATATCATGGATCTCCATATGGCGTATGGATTTAAAGTTTTCAATTTCAAGATCTGTAATCCTCATACCTTACCCCCTTATTACCGCCGAATCATCTATGTCCCAGCCGCGCGGCCAGGGCGCGGCCGGTGTCCGATATGTAACTCATAACTATCTTACCCCCAACGGCAGGCAAAGTAAAGCTTGTCACAGTGTTTTTTTCTGTGATACAATAAACGGAGGTCATGCTGCGGCAGCGGCTGCAGCAGTTTTATCCCCTGAATCACTTACTGGGGAGCAGGTAAAAATGCCAGGGCTTCGGTGAAAATTCCCGGATCCGTCTGGATTTTTGCCGCCTAATGCCCCTTCACATACCTCTGAACAGAAAGGATGGATCCACATCATGGAGCTTTTGGATCTATGTCTCCAAATGACTGCACAAAATATCCCCCGCCTTGCCGGGGACAAAAAACTCCAGACACGGCTTGTTTGCCCGGAATATTCCAAGTCTGCCAGGGAAGTAAAGACGTTTCCCGATCTGAACAAACACCGGATCTTTGCCCTGTGCTGGAACCTTGACCGGGGACGCACCCTTATGTCTGCCATGTATCCTTCCAAACATCCCTTCTGCTACCAGCTTAAGCTGGACCGGGACATTAAGACCCAGCTCCACACTCATGATTATATCGAACTGGCCTATGTGGTCCGGGGAGAGTTTGCCCAAAAGATCCTGGGGAAGGATATTACCTTTTCCCAGGGGGATCTGTGTCTTATTGATAAAAACTGTTTTCACCAGGATTATATCGGCTCAACCCCTGCTGTCGTCCTCTTTCTCGGAATAGCAAATGATATGTTTACAGAGATCATCCAGGAAAATATCGCCTCGGGAAAGATTCTGTCCTTTTTAAATGCAGCGATTTTAAAGCAAAAGGATCTGCGCCAGTACCTGTGCTTTCATCCCGGTCCTGCTGCCGCTCCGGCTCTGGAAGAATGTTTATACTGGCTTTTAAAAGAACTTATGGAAAATCCCACCGGCACCCACTATATACGAAAAGGACTGCTCATGCGTATTTTCGACATTTTAAGTACCCGGTATGAGTTTAACCTGTCCTCAGACCAGCAAAAAGCAAAAAACTGGCTGATTTTTGAAGAGATCACCCAGTATATCCGTCAACACTATGCCACTGTAACCATTCAGGAGCTTTCCCGTATTTTTCACTTTCAGGAAGACTATTTTAACCGGATCATAAAAAGCAAAACCGGGATGACCTACTCAGCCTATGTAAAAAACATCCGCCTTGAGCACGCCCAGGAACTGCTTTTAAATACAAATATGAGCATTGAAGATGTGGCCAGCACCGTAGGCTATGAAAACCGCAGCTTTTTCTACCGGATCTTTGAGGAAAAGCATCATATGACCCCATCCGCCTTCCGCAAACAGCACCATCCATAAAAAAGGCGTGACCGTTAAGGATTTCATTTCCTTAAGGCCACGCCCTTTTTGCACACCGAAGGGACATATCCTTGCCCGGCTAAAGCAGGTCAAGGATATGTCCCTCCCCAATGATCACAATTTTACTTCATTTCTTTTAAGATTTTGGCAGCAATGCCTTCACTGTCAAGACCATATTTGTGGATCAGTTCCTTGGCAGGACCGGATTCACCGAAAACATCATTAATGCCGATGCGTGTCAGGCGTGTCGGGCATTTTTCAGAAAGCACTTCTGCTACTGCTGCTCCAAGTCCGCCGATAATGGAATGTTCTTCCACTGTAAATACACGGCCGGTCTTTTGTGCTGCAGCGATCACCAGTTCTTCATCCAACGGCTTAATGGTATGGATATTGATCACCTGAGCGTCAATGCCTTCTTTTGCCAGAACTTCAGCCGCATCTAAAGATTCAGATACGCAAAGTCCTGTAGCAATAATGGTGCAGTCGCTGCCTTCACGAAGGACAACGCCTTTGCCAAGTTCGAATTTATAGGAAGCTTCATCATTGATCACAGGAACGGCTAAACGTCCGAAACGCATATATACCGGTCCTTCCCACTGATATGCAGCTTCTACGGCAGCCTTTGCCTCCACATCATCACAAGGATTGATCACTACCATGCCGGGGATCGCCCGCATCAGGGCAATATCTTCGTTGCATTGATGCGTTGCGCCGTCTTCACCAACAGAAATACCTGCATGGGTCGCGCCGATCTTTACATTCAGATGAGGGTAACCGATAGAGTTGCGCACCTGCTCATAAGCACGGCCTGCCGCAAACATGGCAAATGTACTCATAAAAGGCACAAAACCGCAGGTGGAAAGTCCGGCGGCAATACCTGCCATATTCGCCTCAGCAATACCGCAATCAATATGGCGATCCGGAAAAGCCTTTTTAAAAATTCCGGTTTTCGTCGCTGCTGCCAGGTCGGCATCCAGCACGATAAGGTTTTCATGTTCTGCGCCCAGCTTTGCCAGGGCATTTCCATAGCTTTCACGGGTTGCAATACGTTTTACTTCTGACACAGTGCTTCACCTGCCTTTTCCAGTTCTTCCATTGCTACTGCATATTGTTCATCATTCGGTGCTGTTCCGTGCCAGCCCACCTGATTTTCCATATAGGATACCCCTTTGCCTTTAACTGTATGGGCAATAATGGCTGTAGGCATCCCTTTGACTGTCTTTGCTTCTTCCA
Organism: Candidatus Scybalocola faecavium; assembly: GCA_018713145.1. GTDB lineage: Bacteria > Bacillota > Clostridia > Lachnospirales > Lachnospiraceae > Catenibacillus > Catenibacillus faecavium. Next base: position 28,545 of record DVFP01000031.1, on the reverse strand, counting down.
TTGCCCGGCGGATCTCATCAAAATCATTGCCGTTAATGTTAATCACATGGAAATTGAAGCTTTCAAACTTTTTATCAATCGGATAAGGAGAGCATACATCGCTGATGGCTCCATCGATCTGAAGATTATTGTTATCCACGATAACACACAGATTATCCAGCTTGTGGAATCCGGCAAACATGGCAGCCTCCCAGATCTGACCTTCCTGGATCTCCCCATCGCCGCAAAGAGCATATACACGGTAGGACTTTTTGGAAAGCTTTCCGCCAAGAGCCATACCTACAGCACAGGAAAGACCCTGACCTAAAGAGCCGGAGGACATATCCACACCGGGAATGTGCTTCATATCCGGATGTCCCTGAAGGTATGAACCTGTATGGCGCAGCGTTTTTAAATCTTCTACCGGGAAGTATCCACGGTTTGCCAGGGCAGAATAAAGTCCCGGAGCAGTATGGCCTTTAGAAAGGACAAAACGGTCTCTATCCGGATTTTTAGGGTCCGCAGGATCAATATTCATTTCTTCAAAATATAAAAATGTAAAAATATCAGCCGCTGAAAGAGAGCCGCCGGGATGGCCGGATTTGGCACTGTGCACACCGGTAATAATCCCCTTGCGCACCTCAACTGCGGTCTGCATGAGTTTTAAATTATCCATTTTTTCTCCTTTACTCACCAAAAACTGCCTTATAATCCTTCTGGAATTTTTCAATGCCCTGATCTGTCAGAGGATGCTTTGTCATCTGCTCAATTACATTATATGGAATTGTAGCAATGTCAGCTCCGGCAAGGGCACAGTCAGTTACATGGATAGGATTGCGGATGGAAGCAGCAATGATCTCTGTCTCATAGCCGTAAATATCAAAGATTTCGGCAATAGTACGAATCAGGTCAATGCCCGGCTGGCTAATGTCATCCAGTCTTCCAAGAAACGGGGAAACATATGTGGCACCAGCTTCGGCTGCCAGCATGGCCTGGTTTGCTGTAAAGATCAGAGTAACATTTGTCTTAATGCCTTCAGCAGACAGAACCTTAACAGCTTTAAGGCCTTCCACTGTCATAGGAATCTTTACGACCATATTCGGGTGAATTGCTGCAATCTCACGTCCCTCTTTGATCATACCCTCCGCATCGGTGGTCGTTGCTTTTACTTCACCGCTGATCGGACCGTCAACAATGGTTGTGATCTCCTTGATCACCTCATTAAAATCCCGGCCTTCTTTTGCGATCAGTGAAGGATTTGTTGTTACTCCGCAGATCACGCCCATATCATTGGCTTTGCGGATGTCTTCTACCTTTGCTGTGTCAATAAAAAATTTCATCGTTCCCTACTTCCTTTCCTTGTGTTTTGCCGTGGTCTTTTACGGCATCCAGGTATCCCCTTGCGGGGTTTCCTTATTGATTGCCGTGGTCTTTTACGGCATTTTGGGACCTGATCAGTGATTTTGTCCGTAATAAGCATTCGCTCCGTGCTTCCGGTAGTAATGCTTATCCTGAAGTGAACGGGGTGCAGGCATAACTCTGGGGTTGATCCACTCACACCGGGCAGCCATTTTTGCCACCTCTTCCAGCACAACAGCATTATGCACTGCCTCATGGGCGTCCTTGCCCCATGTAAACGGGCCATGGTTTTTGCACAGCACTGCCGGGGTAGCTACATAGTCCAGCCCCATCTCTTCAAAGGCATCAGCAATAAGGATGCCTGTATTTTTCTCATAGGCCTCTTCGATCTCTTCTTTTGTGAGATTTCTCACACAGGGAACCTCCCCGTAAAGATAATCCGCATGGGTCGTTCCGTAGCAGGGAATCCCCCGCCCGGCCTGCGCCCAGCTTGTGGCCCAGGAAGAATGGGTGTGGACAACGCCGCCGATTTTGGGAAAACGGTTATACAAAATAGCATGAGTCGCTGTATCGGATGACGGGTTATAGTGCCCTTCCACTTTATTTCCGTTAAGATCCACTACAACCATATCGTCTGGAGACAGCTTGTCATAATCTACGCCGCTGGGCTTAATGACAAACAGGCCGCTTTCCCTGTCAATGCCGCTGACATTACCCCAGGTAAATGTAACAAGGCCGTATTTAGGCAAAAGCATGTTCATTTCATAAACTTCTTTTTTAAGTGCTTCAAGCATCTTATCTGTGCTCCTTTCTCTATTCTCCCGGGCAGCGTCCCAAACGCATACCCTTGCGCGTCCATTTAAGCCGCTGCCGGGAGCAACTTCTCCGAAAACCTTAAGTTACTGACGTACATTTTGGGAAGCTGCAGCTTCCACGGCAATGCCTTCTTTATAGCGGATAATAAACTGGTCAAAACCTTCCACACCCTTTGGATCCGGCGCAAGGCTTTCGCCTTTATTATCCCCAAAGACCTTATTTGCCAAATAAGCCTCAAGGCTTTCATCGTCACCTTTATAAAGCATATAAGATGCCAGAAGGGCCATTCCCCATGGGCCGCCCTCACCGGCTGTCTCCATAACAGAAACCGGTGTACCGATGGCATCAGCCAAAATCTGCTGGCCAACGCCTTTTGTTTTAAACAGGCCGCCATGTCCTAAAATAGAGTCAATGGCCACATGCTCTTCTTTAATAAGAATATCCATACCAATCTTTAATGCGCCTAAAGCTGTATATAAGTGGGTGCGCATAAAATTGGCCAGATTAAACCTGCTCTTTGGAGAACGGACAAACAGCGGACGGCCATCCTCGATGCCGGTAATATTCTCACCGGAAAGATAACCGTAGGATAATAAGCCGCCGCAGTCAGTATCACCTTCCATGGCCTTATTATACAATACACCAAACAGGCGGTTCATGTCCACCTCTATTCCAAAACTTTCAGAAAATTCTTTAAACAGACCAACCCAGGCGTTAAGATCCGAGGTACAGTTGTTGGCATGGACCATACCTACAAGACTTCCGTCCGGCGTGGTAACCATATCAATCTCCGGATGAACATTCTTTAACTCATGCTCCAGAACTACCATGGCAAACACAGAGGTGCCCGCAGATACATTTCCTGTGCGCACAGCCACGCTGTTCGTGGCCGCCATACCTGTGCCTGCGTCTCCTTCCGGAGGACACAAAGGAATCCCAGGCTGAAGCTGTCCGCTTTCATCTAAAAGAGCGGCTCCTTCTTTTGTAAGTTTTCCGGCGTTCTCACCGGCTAACAAAATCTTTGGGAGAATGTCCATAAGCTTCCACGGATAATTTTTCTCTGCCACAAGAGCATTAAACTGATCTGCCATAGTCTGATTGTAGTTTTTCTTATCCACATCAATAGGGAACATACCGGCAGCATCGCCAATGCCGATTACTTTTTCCCCGGTAAGCTTCCAGTGGATATATCCGGCCAGAGTAGTAATAAAAGTTACATCCTTCACATGGTCTTCGCCATTTAAAATGGCCTGATATAAATGGGCAATGCTCCAACGCTCGGGAATATTATAGTTAAACAATTTTGTCAGGGCTCTGGCAGCCGGACCGGTGGTGCTGTTCCTCCATGTACGGAAAGGCACCAGCAGTTCGTCCCTGCTGTTAAAAGCCATGTAGCCGTGCATCATGGCACTGAATCCCATGGCGCCGATCTTTGTCAGCGTCACGCCGTACTTTTCTTTCACATCTGCCGCCAGGGCCTTATAGCTTGCCCGAAGGCCGTTCCAGATGTCTTCCAGGGAATACGTCCAATACCCGTTTTCCAGGCGGTTTTCCCACTCAAAATCACCGGAAGCTACCGGTTTGTGGGACTCGTCAATAAGCACAGCCTTGATCCGGGTCGAACCCAGCTCAATTCCCAGGACCGTGCGGCCCTGTTCGATCATTTCCTTAACGGAACTCATGTTGATCCCCCCTATGATTACTTGCCGTAAACGACGCTGTTCCATTTCAGCTCGTTTTTAAACTGACGGATCTTTGTATCCTTGTCAATATACACTGCTTCAATGCCCATAGCCTCAGCCCAGTCACCCATCTGCTCTGCTGTCAGGTCATAGGAAAAAGCCGTATGGTGGGCGCCTCCGGCCAGGATCCATGCCTGTGCTCCGGTGTAAAGATCCGGCTCCGGTGTCCAGTAAGCCGTAGCCACAGGAAGCTTAGGCATCTCTTTTTCCGTCTTTTTACAGTTCACATCATTAATGATCAGGCGGAAACGGTTGCCAAGATCAATAAGAGATGTAGCAATACCGAGGCCTTCCTTTGCTGTAAATACAAGCCGTGCCGGATCCTCCCTGTCACCCATGCTTAAGGGCTGCTCTTTAATACTGATCGGGCCGTCAGCGATGGACGGGCAAACCTCCAGCATATGCGCTTCAAGAATACCCTCTTTTCCGGGAACAAGATTATATGTATAGTCCTCCATAAAGGATGTACCTTTGGCATCTTTCATGCCGGCAGTCATGATCTTCATAAGACGTACCATGGCAGCGGTTTTCCAGTCGCCTTCACCGCCAAAACCATAACCTTTTTCCATAAGTCTCTGGATCGCCAGACCCGGAAGCTGCTTTAAGCCGCCAAGATCACCGAAATGGGTAACAATGGCCTGATAATTTTTCTCTTCCAGGAACCGTTCAAAGCCAATCTCGATACCAGCCTGAACTGCCACATGTCTGCGGAACTCTTTCTCATCTCTTCCCTCTAAAAGGATCCTGTATTTAGAATAATACTCTTCCACTAATGTGTCAATATCCGATTGAGACACAGCGTTGACATATTCAACGATCTCATTGACCGGATAAGCGTCTACTTCCCAGCCGAATTTGATCTGAGCTTCTACTTTATCTCCTTCTGTTACAGCCACGTTGCGCATATTATCGGCAATACGCATAACACGGATATGGCTGCTTTCCACAACACCTACAGCAGTGCGCATCCAGGAAGCGATCTGTTTTTGGACAGCTTCATCAGCCCAGTAGCCTACGATCACCTTCCGGTCCATGTTCAGGCGGGAGAAAATATGGCCGTACTCTCTGTCTCCGTGAGCAGCCTGGTTTTCATTCATAAAATCCATGTCGATCGTGTCATAAGGGATTTCCCGGTTAAACTGGGTATGAAGGTGGAGCAGCGGCTTTCTGTACTCCTGAAGGCCCAGGATCCAGGATTTTGCCGGAGAAAATGTATGCATCCATGTGATCACGCCGGCGCAGTTTTCATCATTATTTGCCTCATTTAAAGTTTTGCGGATCACAGCGTTGGTGATCATCGTCGGCTTCCACACGACCTCATAAGGAAGGATGCCGGAAGCGTTTAATGTGTCTACGATTTTCTGAGAATGTTCGGCCACATGAGCAAGGCACTCATCCCCATAAAGATCCTGTGAACCTGTGCAGAACCAAAACTGATAGTTTTTAACTTGTAACATAAATAATACCTCTCTTTCTTTATTATAAGCCCATGGCCGGATGATTCCGGCACCTTTGTTATCAAAGCTAAAACACGGTTTCACCGCTAAGTTTTTCCTTGTAAGACTATCTTACTGTTCCAGCCTTGTTTTTTCTATTCCTTAACGCTATTCCTTTTAAGAAAATGTAACCAAATCCGACCGTTTTTCCAATACCACCGTTCCATGGGCAGGAACAGTCACTGTGACACAGCCATTTTCCAGATCCAGACACTTTTGTCCATAAATATCCCAAAGCTGTACATCCTTTTGAAGAAGATCCAGCCGCGAAAAACGATCCAGCACCTTAAGATCCAAGGTATATTTTGACGTTGTATCTGACAGATTAAATACGGCGGCGGTAAAGCAATCCCGTTCCCTGGAATCGGCAAACCACACTGCATGATCATCGTCCAGCACAACCTCACAGGAATCATAATCCGGATCCTGAAGCTTAAGCAGATCCCAATTCGTCAGCAGCTCCAGTGTCCAGTCATCCAGCTTCGTCAGGCAGGCCCCTGCCATTAACGGGGACTTAAAGATACACCACAGGGCAAACATGGTTTTCTGCTCATCCTTTGTAAACCGGGTCATCCGCTCCTGCAAAAATCCCCGGCCGATCATACCTACCGGGAGCATATCACAGTCCGGCCAGCAGCCCGGCTCTTTGACATGCTGCCACCGCTCGCAATACACAAACATGGATTTAAGCAGCGGCCAGCTATCCCAGAAATCATCGCTCATACGCCACATATTGGCCCATTTGCAGTAATGCCCGCTCTGGCCCAGCAGGGCAGGTCCCGGGGATAAGCTTAATACCATAGGGCGTCCGCATTTATTAATGGCCTTACGGATCATTTCCACCTCATGTTTTCCCATGTAAGGCCGGTCTTTATAGGCATGGGTGTTGCAAATATCATCGCATTTTATAAAATCCACGCCCCAGGAAGCATACAGTTGAAAAATAGAATCATAGTAAGCCTGGCTTTCCGGACAGTCCCGGAGGCCATACATATCCGGATTCCAGTCACAAATGGAACCGGGATCCGCAATCTCGGCAGCCGTAATATTTGTCCCCGCCACCGGCAGATGACCGTGAGCGGCAGCTCTTGGAATCCCCCGCATAATATGGATTCCGAATTTCAACCCCAGGCTGTGGACATAATCTGCTAAAGGCTTAAAGCCCTGACCGTCCCTGGAGGAAGGAAAACGGTCCGGGCAGGGAATAAACCGGCCATAGTCATCCATGGCATGATCGCCAAAGGGTACATACTGATATTCCTTCCGCCGCGTCCCTGCGTCACAGGCATACCACTGAATGTCCACCACCACATATTCGTAACCAAAGGGAAGCAGTTTCTCGGCCATCACCCGGGCATTGTCCCGCACCTCTTCTTCTGTCACAGTGGTATCATAATAATCATAGCTGTTCCACCCTCTCGGGGGCATTTCCAAAAATTTTTCTTTATTCATGATCCTCCTCCAAAGATATATAAATCTCATCAAACATTTCTAAAGGACTTAAACCCTGACTGTTATCAAACTTTACCTGAACCTTTTGACCTGACAGATCCTTTGGAAGCTTTACGTGCCACCGGGCAAAGGCTTGGTCATCTTCATCCCACACAAGAGCGGTCTGAGCCAAAAGAACGGTCTTTTCTCCATCCCCTTCAAAAAGGATGTGAAAATCCCGGGAAGCACTCCTTTCCAGGGTCAGATGCAGGGCGCCGCCCCTTTCAGGAAGAGCCATGGTATAAGAAAACCATCCCCCCGGCCGGGCCATCCGCCCACGGCGGCCAAAACGAACGGTGGAATCGGTGTACTGTCCCCGGATCCCGGCTGCAAGCTCGTACTGATCATTGCCTAAAGGAATCACTTCCCTCTGGCGTTCCAAAAGGGCCTGTCTCCGGGAAACAGCCCGGATGTACTGATCCAGCGCTTCACTTTTCTCACGAAAAATCCGGTAATAGATGCCGTAACGCTCCTGATTTTTAAGAAAGTGGGGACTAAAGGCCAACGTCTGTCCATCAGCCCCGGTAAAGGTAAATTTCCCATCTCCGGCAGGGACCATTTTCTTAAGAGCTTCCTTAAGCAGATCTCCAGCGTCCTCCCTTAAAAGCAGGTAATCCTTCATCTGCCCGCCTAACTCAGGCACAGTCACATCCACCCCGGTCACTGTAGTCTTAAGATCATCTTTGCCCAGATCTGAACTTAAAACAAAGGGGCCATAGGCAAAGGCAACGGTACGGTCACTGTCCGCCAGTCCATGGACAGTCAGCGTCCGCTTGAAGGAAAGCTCCACAGCCGTCCCTTCTGTCCAGGAGCCGGTAAAAACCCCATACCCGTTCTCTGTCTTAAAAGAAAGACCGTTTTCAAGCGTCTGTGGCCGGCCCTCAGGCATCATCGCCCCTTTCAGCGGATCATCGGCGGCCGGCGCTCCCTTCACCTGCCAGCCGGCGGCCCAGGCGGGGATCCGCAGGGCCACGGACACATTTTTGCCAGTGGAACGGATGACCTTTAAGGTCACATTATCAGATTTAAGGAAATCCGCCTGAAGGGAAAGCTCTAAGCCCCCTTCCTTCCACTTTAAAGCGGCATTTTCGTAACGGTTGATCCACAACATATGGTCATCCCCGAACGCTATGCCGGCCCAGGGCTTTGAAAAGTTTTCCATACCGGTTCCCGTACAGCACCAAAACTGGTCAAAAGGCCGGGAATACACTTTAAAATATCCGGTGGCCATGGGTTGAAAATAGGTGGTCATGCCTGTCTCATGGTTTTGAGAGGACAAAATAGCATTAATATAGGCCCGTTCATCATAGTCCGCGTATTTCTTTTCTCCGGTCAGGGCAAATAAAAGTCTGGACAGCTTGAGCATATTGTAAGTATTGCATGTTTCACAGTTACATGCCGTCCGTTCTGCATCCAGCACATCCGGACGGCCAAAATGCTCCCACTCACTGTTGCCTCCGGTAATATAAGTGTGATGATCTATGACCATATCCCAGAAATTTGCCCCGGCCTGAAAATAAAAATCCTCTTTTTCTTCAGAAACCATATACCGCTTTAAAGCGCCGATCATTTTTGGGATCGTAGTATTGGCGTGGAGGCCGTTTAATATGTCTCTTTTTTCAGCCATGGCTTTAAACAAAGGCATTTCATCAAACTGATGGGCTGCCTTAAAATAAGTCTTATTGCCGGTCAGGGCATAAAGATCATAAAGACAGTCATTCATGCCTCCATACTCTACTGCCAGAACGGTCTCCCGGGTTTCCTCACTCCAGGATAATACCCGGCGGCTGACCCAGTCTCCCAGGCCGGTCACAACCTTTAAAGCCTCCTGATCCTTTGTATAGCAGAACACGCTGATCAGCCCGGAAATGGTCTTGTGCATAGTATACCACGGCACCCACGCAGGCGCCTTACTCTCCACCCGGTCAAAAATTTCTTCCGATGAAGCAAATACAAAACCGTCTTTTCTCTGGCAAAGGGAAAGACCTTCCACACATGAGCCAAGTTTTTCCAAAAAACTTTCATTGCCGGTACAGGCCCACGCCTGAGCAAGCGCTGTAAGATAATGTCCCATGGTATGACCGGCAATCTCAGTGCTTTCCCAGCCTTTGTATCGTATCTTTTTCGCCGCAAGTCCGGCAGTTTCATAAAACCCGGCCAAAAGCCGCTCCGGCTCCAGTCTCAGAAGATAATCCTCCTCCAGCTTAAAGCTGTTTTTAACAAAAGCATCCTCCACGACAGCATCTCCGGGGCCAAGCATGTGTAAATTCAACAGATTTCTCATTCCTGCTCCTCCTCCTGATCCCAGGCCTGCCACAGGGCCGGAACCCGGGGACAGGCACGTACCTTCATAGCTGCCCGCATTTCTACATAGCAGCCGCACAAACGGCACATGCCGCTTAATAAATTTTCACATGTCCGGCACCGGGCAAGGCGGCTTTCATAAATGTCATCACTAACTTTATCCTCCTTTGGCAGTCCGGCAATATAGTCATAAAGATTTTTAAAATATTCCCCCTCCGGCATATCCCGAAGGAGACATTTTTTACAGTATCTTTGAGTCATTATCCACATCCAACTTATAAAAAGGCCCGGAGACCGGGAGGCTTTTATGAAGCCTGCCGGCAGCCTCCGGGCCTGGTGCAAGGTATTTGATTTATTTTACTGCCACATGGAGCACACTGGCTGCCGGCAAAGTGAAGCTTAATCCGTTTCCGGTCTTTTCCACACCGTTAAAATCCTTAATATGGACTGTATCGGGAGCTTCAAAGGTATTCATATCATGAATATCCCCGGTCAGGATCTGAGCTGACACGTTTTCCCAGCAAAAACCTCCCAGATCCACATCCACCGGATAGGATGTGTCTGTACTTAAGTTGGCCACTGTAATATGCATTACGCCATCTTTGTCCAGAGAAACCGACTCAGAAAGATTAGGCACCTGCCAGGTTTCATCCACACCGATCTTTTCCGTTTCAATGGCGCTGTCTAAAAGCATGCTGTCCTGATGGTATTTATACATATTGAACACATGGTAAGTCGGTGTTTTGATCATCTTATCCCCATCGGTCAAGATCACAGACTGAAGCACATTGACAATCTGAGCCAGGTTGGCCATTTTCACCCGATCACTGTGTTTATTGAAAATATTCAGAGTAATCGCTGCCACAAGAGCATCACGGATCGTATTCTGCTGATATAAGAATCCCGGATTTGTCCCCGGCTCTACTGTATACCAGGTTCCCCACTCATCTACGATCATTCCGATCTTTTTTTCAGGATCATAAACATCCATAATAGCCCCGTGGCGGCGGATCAGTTCATCCATGTAAAGAGCCTTGCCCATGGTCTTGTACCACACAGCATCATCAAACTGGGTAGCGCTGCCTTTGATTTCCCAGCCTTCAGGATGGACATAATAGTGGAGAGACAGGCCGTCCATAAAGCCATGAACGCCTGCCGGACTGTGGTTAAAGCAGGTTTTAAGCACTTCTTTCGTCCACTCGTAATCATCTACATTGGCTCCGCAGCAGATTTTTTCAATATGGCTTCCTGCCTTGTAATCCCGCACATAGGTCTGATACCTGCGGTATTCATTGGCATAAAAATCCGGGTTCATATTACCGCCGCAGCCCCAGTTTTCATTGCCTACGCCAAAATAATCCACATGCCACGGCTCCTCATGGCCATTTTTTGCACGCAGGTCTGCCATAGGAGAAACGCCTTCAAAGGTCATATATTCAACCCATTCAGACATTTCCTGGACGGTTCCGCTGCCCAGATTTCCGTTAATATAGGTTTTGCAGCCTAACTGACGGCACAATTCAAAAAATTCATGGGTACCGAAGCTGTTATCTTCCACAACGCCGCCCCAGTGGGTATTGATCATTTTCTTACGGCTCTCTTTAGGACCAATACCGTCCATCCAGTGATACTCGTCAGCAAAACAGCCCCCCGGCCACCGAAGCACCGGCACCCGGATCTCCTTTAAGGCTTCCACCACATCTGTGCGCATCCCGTTTACATTTTCAATAGGTGAGTCCTCGCCTACATACAGGCCGCCGTAAATGCACCGGCCCAGATGCTCGGAAAAATGTCCGTAAATTTCTTTGTTAATCTTACTTTGGATTTTATCCGGATGAATCATTAATTTAGCCATACTCATCTTGTCTCCTTTATTTACTCTTCAATCGCATCAAGTCCGCTGCCCCATACGGCAACGCCATTTTCACTGCACAGGGCAGTAAAGGTCATCACATACTTTTTGCCATCCTCATCCCACTGCTTTAAGAACACGCCTTTATATTCTTTATCGTCAATGGTCAGCGTTACATTATAATCGCCGCTTAAACTCCAGGAGCCTTCTGCCGCCCCTGTTACCGAACCGTCTGATTTTAAGACGATTTCCTGGGATTCATTCATTTCCGCATTAATATCCCGTCCATGATTAATATACTTATAAGTTCCGGAAACATCCTCCGCCGTTACCGGCGCCAAAGTTTCCTCTGTATACCGGTAAGGAGCGATCACCGGCCAGCCGTCCTCGTTAAAAAACATTTGATGGACTCTCACCTGATGTTCCTCTCCGCTGTTTTCAAAACGGGTGTGGTAAATAATGAAATACTTTCCAGTTTCTTCCTGATACAAACAGGAATTATGTCCGGGAGAAAGATAGCCTTTGCGGTTTTCTCCTTCTTCCCCTTCCTTCCAGGTAAACTTATAGCTTCCCATAAGCTTTGTCCCGTAAAGAGCCGCCGTGGCATCACTGAATGTACTGCCGGCAGGGCCTTTACAGTCAGTCATTTCCTGGCCCATGGAATCTACATAAGGGCCGTCGGGATTTTCAGAACGGCATACACGGATATTGTAGCCTCCATCAGAATCCAGGCCGCCAAAGGACAGGAACATGTAATAATAATCCGTGTCCGGATTATAGATCACATAGGGAGCTTCAATGCGAAGATGATTGCCCCCTAAAAGCTTTGTTCCATAACCGCCCTCTAAAGGCTCACCGGTTTCGGCATCCAGTTCTTTAACAAAAATGCCTCCGGAATAAGACCCATAGATCATCCACAGCCGGCCTTCTTTGTCATAAAATACTACCGGGTCCACTGCATTAGGATCTACTGTAGCCTGATACAGGTTTCCATCTTCGTCCTCCTCATCGGCACCCATGCCGGATTTTAACAGTATCCCTTCATTTGTATAAGGGCCGGCCACCGAGTCTGATGTGGCGATTCCCAGGCAGGATACCGGGGTATCTCCCTGGCAGTTGCAGTAATACATTTTAAAGGTGCCGTCGTTCAGCCGGATCACATCCGGAGCCCAGAAGGTATTGCTGTGAGACCATTCAAAGGCCTCCTCCATCTGGAAATAAACATCCGGGATCACATCATTTTCATTTTTCACGCCCTGGTTTACATACTCCCAGTTCATCAGGTCACTTGTTTTAGCCACGGCAAGATGGGAACCGAAAATATAGTAATCCCCATCCTCCCCCTGGACAATCGCCGGGTCATGGACTGAAACCTCCTGAAATTCTTTTTCTACCGGCGTATCTGCTGTAAGCTTTTCTTTTTGTCCGCAGCCGGACACAGATACACACATAACTGCCAATATTGCCATAAGGCATTTTTTATTGACCATAGATGCCCTCCTCATCCGCACCTTGACACTGGTATCATCACATAGGGCTGTAGGAAATCCGCACTTTAATTCCCTGATTATAATTGCCGAAGCTGCTTCCGAAAATTGTCAGACCGCCCACATTTTCCGCATCATCTGCCACTTCAAAGCGAAAACGGATCGTACTTTTATAATCCAGGTTGAACTGGTAAATATTCACATCGGAAATCTTCAGGCCATCCACAAATGTCCCTTTACGGTTAATTACGATCATTTTTAACAGGCCGTACTGATTCCAGTTAGGAAACCACCAGTCCGGTGTGAAGATCCCCCGCACATCCCCGTAATCTCCCGGGCTTGTCCAGGTGCCGATCTTTACATCATTAAGGATAAAAGAAATATCTGAAGGCCAGTCGCTGTTGACCCCCGGTGCCTCTGAGCTGATTTCCAGAGACAGAGTGATCTGATCGATCTTTGTTGCGCTGGGCAAAAGATTTGGGATAATATACTCAATATATCCCCTGGAAAACCAAAGGATCCCCGCGTTGATCCGGTCGGGATGGGCAAAATATCTCGGGTCATCCACTTCCCCCACCAAAGCCTTTGCCGTTGCCAGTCCGCAGGTAGGATAAACATTATAATCCGAATAGTGACCGATCTGCAACTCTGTATTGTAGATATTCTTTTCATTTTCAGTTTCATCGGCTTCAATTTCCACAAGCACCTTGTCAACCCCAACACGGCACAGTTTTTGATTGCCATGTCCGCCATGCTCTGTCAGCACCTGGACAATACCGGCCTGCTCCAGCTTTTTTATATGGCTTGTCATGGCGCCGTTGGTGATCCCCAGGTTTGAAGCCAGCTCGTTCATGTTCATTTCACCATTTTCCAAAAGAAGTTTTATAACATTGATCCGAAGTTCCGAACCAAGAGCCTTAAAAACTTCCAGTCCGTCATCTAAATTTTTAATATGCAGCATTTGATCCCCTTCCCCTTTCTTGTTGCCATGCCAGCATGGTGCAACGCCTGTAGCACAGATGTCGCATGGAGTTGCAGCAGTTCAGCCATGCCACTGGCTGAACTTGGAGCATAATATTTTAGATTTATCTAAAAATTACTATACATGAATTTCCCCCAATATGCAACACCGGAATGAGTGATTCCGGTTAGGGCCATGGTTTTTCTATGATTTTCAAAATCACTGCATATGTACATACATCCGTGGGTAAGGTACGGGCTGTCCAGGGACAGGCGGCAGGTATGGGAGCGCTGCCGGGAATTGTCAGACGGGTCAAAAAAAATCATTTCCCATGTGCCTGCCCCATCGGTCAGGGGAACAGGCTCTAAAGACTCTCCTCCATAAGGTTCCGGACCCAGAACCGGCCATCCTTCTTTAAAAAACATAGGGCGGACCATAAGATAATGGCGTTTAAAACTTTGCCTGCCATCCTTTTCAATAGAACGGTTTACTTTTGCTCCGTCCCGGATATGATGGACAAAAAACCACTGTTTCCTTACCGGATCATAAAAAGGAACGCCGTGGCCCGGGCCTCTGAATCCGTCCCAGCGCCACCCGTCCACATCATTTCCATGTTCCGGAGCTGATGCGGTAAAGCAATAGCTGCCCGCCAGCTTTTGTCCCATAGACAATTCAATCAGACTCTTTCCGAGCCGGTCCACATAAGGCCCTTCAGGCGACAAGCTCCTCCCCACCCGTATATCATAGGTATCTCCCAGCCAGCCATAGGACTGAAAAAGATAATAATATCCTGTCTCCGGGACAAAAGTCACTGCACCGCCCTCCGGTCCGTCAATGACCGGATATGGGTTTCTTCTGGAAATACATATCCCAGGTTTTTTAGGATCTTCCAGACTCAGTCCGGTCTCATCATCCAGAGCCTTGATATAAATTCCGCCGAAAAAGGAACCATATACCAGCCAGCATTTCCCCTCTGCTCTGAAAACATGAGGGTCGATCGCATTGGGACTGGTCATTTCCGTCCCCCAGCTATCCGCTACTACTCCCCGGTTTTCAAAAGGTCCCAGAGGATCCCTGGACACAGCCAGCCAGATTTTTGACTCCCAGCTTCCAAACGCCCGGGTAGCTGAATAATACATCCGGTATTCCCCGTGAACATATTCGGTAAACGGCGCCCAAAAATTTACGGTTTTCGGGTATGGCCCGTTATCCCTGGCCTGTTCAACAGCATTTTCCGAAAGAACAGTTCCTTCATATTTAAAATGTACCAGATCCCCGGAGCTGCGCACAGGGATACCGATCTTATCCTCAAGCCCCAGGGGAGGTCCGTAAACATCCGTACAATACGAATAATATTTTTTCGAGACCGGGTCATACATCATCGATGGATCATGAGCTCCCGCCCGGGGATTGGTGCGGATGTTGTAATCATTAAGCAGTAATGTTTCCGTCATCATGTGCCTCCTGTACGATGCTTAAGTGATTTGACTTTTAAGTCCTTATAATGCCTTTAAAAAAAGGCAGTTACAAAATACATGTCTTATTTTGTAACTGCCTGGAGGACATCAGCCTTTGACTCCGGAGATCGCCATAGATTCAATAATGTATCTCTGGAAGAAGAAGAACAAAAGCAGCGTCGGTAGTATGGACAGCACAGAAGCCGCCATAATGAGAGGATAATCACTGTTCACCGCATAGTAAGAGTTAAAGGATCGGATCACGACCTGCAGTGTAAACCACTCTTCATTCTGAATAAAGATGGTCGGTGCCAGATAGTCATTCCAGATACCCATAAACCAAAGGATCAACTGGGTCATTAAGGCCCCTTTCATCAGCGGCAGGAAAATGCTGTAATACATTTTAAAGTAGCCGCATCCGTCGATCTTGGCCGCCTCTACCAAAGCTGTCGGAATACTGGACAGGTTCTGGCGCAGGAAAAAGATCATACTCACATTACCAAACAAGCCGGGAATGATCAAAGGCAGCAGGCTGTTGGTCCATCCCATTTTTGTAAACATAACGTACTGAGGAATCATAACAACAGCAAAGGGGATCATCATTGTTGCCAACAACCCAAGGAAAATGCCGTTTTTACCTTTTACACGCAGCTTACTG
Source organism: Candidatus Scybalocola faecavium (assembly GCA_018713145.1). Classification (GTDB taxonomy): domain Bacteria; phylum Bacillota; class Clostridia; order Lachnospirales; family Lachnospiraceae; genus Catenibacillus; species Catenibacillus faecavium. The sequence continues at coordinate 12,943 of DVFP01000031.1, read as the reverse complement.
AAAGAGAATGCAGCCAGGGAGGAAGTAAAACCGCCAATGACCAATACAGGGATCGCTACGATCAATGTGTTGCGCAGACCTCTCAAAAACTCCGGACGCTGGAGCACTTCTGAGTATTTTCCGAACCGCCACGGATCCGGGATCAAACTGAAGTTTGCCGATAAGATCTGATTCTTTGTCATAAATGAGCTTAAAACCATGTAGATCAGTGGGAATACCATGATCACAGCACCCAACGCCAGGGCGATAAAAACAATCACATCAATGGTCTTTGCCTTTTTAGACTTAACCTCTGCTGTTCTTTCTGTATTTTTTGCCATATTCCCACCTCCTTAATCTACTGTTTTAACCCATTTATCCTGGCCCTTAAAGTTAATGGCCGTAATGATAAAGATAATGATTGCCAGCAGGAACGCCATCGCTGAGCCATAACCCATCTGGCGGTTGTCAAAGGCCTGGTTGTATAAGTAGAATACCACAGTGGCTGCACTGTAATTAAGACCGCCATTGGGAACCATAACAAGGACTTCAACAAATACCTGGAAGCCGCCGATCAGACCAGTGATCAGCAAGTAAAAAGTTACCGGGGACACAAGAGGGATAGTGATGTGTCTGAATAAATTCCAGCCGCTTGCGCCGTCAATTCTTGCCGCTTCATAGTAATCTCTTGGAATACTTTGAAGGCCGGACAAGTAAAGTATGATGGATGTACCAAGGCCCTTCCATGTCATAAAGATGATCATGGACACCTTTACCCAGAACTCATCCCCAAGCCAGTTTGGTCCGTGCTGACCGGTGATCAGCCGGATAATACTATTTAAAAGGCCGTAATCATAGTTAAATACCCACATCCACAGGATCGCTACAGCAACCAGGGATGAAATGACAGGGATATAATACAGGGTCCTTAAAATCTTAATACCTTTGATCTTACGGTTCATACCCACTGCAATAATCAGTCCCAGGATCATGCCCAGAGGAATACCGATCATGTAGATCACTGTGTTTAAAAGCACTTTCCAGAAACGTTCATCCTGCAGCAATTCAATGTAGTTTTGAAAACCTACAAAGTTATCCATCATGTTATTAATACCATTCCACCGCGTTAAGCTGGCTACAAAGGCAAACACAATGGGAAATGCCATAAAGATCAGGAAGCCGATGAACGGGGGAGCCACAAATGTGAGCCCCCAATAATGTTCCCTGCGCTCAGCCTTACTCATTTTTCTTTTTACCGGCTTTGCATCTGCTCCACTCATACTTTCTCACCTCCACCCGAAAATTTCTTTTAATTATTCTGCTGCGCTGTCAGCAGTTGCAGCAGCATTGGCATCTGCATCTGCCCATGCCTGATCCAGAGAATCCTGCATATCCGGAAGCACATCAGCAATATAATCATCCACTGTCATAGAACCGTTCTTAACATTATCAAGACCGGAGAAGAACAGATCCAGCCACTCAGAGTTGGGTGTATATGTACCTTCCTGGAATCTTCCTTCATAAATGTCTGTACCGTTCATGTAATTGAAGATAACATCTACGTTAGACGGATAGTTTACTGTGCCATCTGCAACAGCATCCTTAAATTCACCTTCAGCCATGGATACCAGGTTAGGAATCTGGATAGACTCGCCTGTAGCGATACCGGAAACTTCTCTCTGTCCGTCAGCATCAGCGCTCAGGTAATTGATCAGTTCAACAGCTTCCTGCTTGTTTTCGCTTGTAGCAGATACGCAGTAGCCTACGGTACCAAGCCATGTTACCGTCTTACCTGTAGATAATGTAGGATATGCGCACAGATCCCAGTTATACGGGAATGTTTCATCATCCATAAATGCAGCCACATCCCATGTACCACATGCATAGAAGGCCTGCTGTCCTGCCAGCCATCTCTGATATACACCAAGGGAAGCATCCTGCTCTACTGTAGGTGTTACTTTATATTTTAAGGTAAGATCAACATACTTCTGGAGGGCATCCTTAAATTCCGGTGTATCAATCGTTACTGTACGGTAATCATCGGATAAGAAGCTTGCGCCGTTAGACCATACAAACTGATAAAGCATGTAAATATTTGCCATACCGCAGCCCCACTGGTCGATTTCTCCATCGCCGTTTGTATCCTGTGTTAATTTCTGGCAAACTTCTACAAATTCGTCATAAGTGTATGGATTTTCAGGATCCGGATATTCCAGTCCAGCCGCATCAAAAAGATCCTTGTTGTATGCGTAGGCAAATACAGAAGCATCCTTTGGCAGTGCATACAGATCACCGGAACCAGTGCTGGAACCATCATACCGGTAACTGCTTAAAATGTCCTGCATAAAATCATCTGTGCTTACGCCTAATTCATCCAGATAAGGCTGAATGTTTTCAATATATCCGGCATCAACAAAATCTTTCACAGATTCCGGTCCTACATAGAAAACATCCGGAAGATCGCCAGCTGTCATCATACCGGTCAGGGTGGTGCTGTACTCATCCTGAGTTGTGATCTGAAGATCAATATCCGCGATGGTATCTGAATGAGCTTCCTTAAACTCTTCAATCATATTTCTGTAGATTTCCTGCTCCTGCTCATTCATATACAAAAATACACTTAATGTTTTTTTGCCATCTGCAGAACCGCTTCCGCTGCCACCGCCGCAGGCGGCCAAAGCTGTGGATGCTGTGACAACTGTTACAAGACCGAGAGCTGTAAATCTTTTTATTTTCATCTCCGTCTCCTCCTTTTCTTTTTTGGATACAGTCAATATGCTGTATCTTCATTTCTTTTGACACGCTCATCATAGCATACTATTTTAAATAAAACAATACTTTTTTATGTTTTTCTAAAAATGGATGTCATTTTTGTGATTATATTCAAATTTTACGCCTTATTTTTATGCATAATTCACATTGTATTTTAGATTTATCTTTATATTTTAGTTTTATCTAAAATAAAGCAGGCTTTCAAACACTTTTTTCTGTTAGAAAGCCTGCTTTTTTGTTATATTTTATAAGTTGCCCGACAAATGGGCATACAACACGGATGCCATACTTTCCAGGCCAATGACCGGATTTTAAAGAAAAATCACTTTAAGATCTTTGTCCAAGGCTCTTTGGCAGAAAATACCGGAAATCCTTTTTCATCATAAGTGATCCTCATAACCATTGCGTGGCGGTTCGGATCATACAGAGGATCGCCTACGATCTCGTCATACTGACGGGCATGATAAACACAAAGATCTGTTTTACCATCCTCAGCCTTTACAAAGGAATTGTGGCCCGGTCCGTAGATTCCCAGATCTTCTTCTGTTTTAAATACCGGATTGCGCAGCTTTGTCCAGGACAAAGGATCTAACAGATCTGAATCCTCATCCGCATAAAGCATACCCATACAGTAAGAAACGCCGGTCGCGCTGGCAGAAAAAGTCATAAAAATCTTTCCGTTGTGCTTAAGGATCGCCGGTCCTTCGTTTACCCAAAAATCAATCCGCTCCCAATCATAATCCGGAGTGGTCAAAAGCACCTGGACTGTAGCCAGCTTATTAGGTGCTGCCAATTTGCCAATATACAGATTTGAGATTTTTTTACCCACACCTGTTTTCTCCGCCCATATAATAAAGCGTTCCCCTTTGTTTTCAAAGACTGTCGCATCTAAGGAAAAATCTTTAAAAGAAAACGGATCATCATCCGCTGCCAAAAGCGGCCCCATTTCCTCCCATTTATCCTTCATGGGATCATCACCTGTACATTTTAAAACATAAGGCCGAATCTCCCAAACATCATCCTTATCCCCGGCTGCGTAATAAATATACCAGCCGCCATCCATATAGTGAATCTCCGGCGCCCAGATATGGATACTCTGAGGGCCTTCGCTGTGCTTGTACCATAAAGTGATTTCTTCGGCATCTTTAAGGCCTAAGATCGTATCTGCATGGCGCAGGACGATCCGGTCATATGCCGGCACTGACGCCGTAAAATAATATGTGCCGTCGGCAGCGCGATAAACATAAGGGTCCGCCCTCTGTTCAATAAATGGTATATTATATTCGGTCTTTCTGAAATCTGCCTGATTCATCGTTTTTCCCCTTTCATCTTTTAATAATGTTACTGCCTGGCTACAGATTACACCCTAAATGCTGCCGCGTCAACCTTTATTTTAGTTTTTAGTAAAATATTACAGTTTTATCTAAATATTTTTGTGAAATAATGCACGCCAAAATCCATCGACTTTTCAGCAGACAACGATTATAATATTACTTGAACACATGATACCGGGAATTTCTCCGTACCGCGGCCGTTCCGGTATCCTTCACATTGCACGTTATGAAAGAAGGTATTTTATGAATCTGTTCTCTTACGACAGTATGCTTTCCCGTTTTCTCTATCTTGTCGGCGACATTGTAACCCTTCATTTTCTGTGGCTCATATGCAGTCTGCCTATTGTCACCATGGGCGCATCTACCACAGCCCTGTATTACAGCTGCATGAAGCGGATCCGGACCAATGAAGGCTATCCTACCCGCAACTTTTTTAAATCCTTTAAAGAAAACTTCCGTCAATCCACGTTAATATGGATCGGGATGCTCATCATCGGATTTATCATGATCTGTGATCTGCGCATCGGTATGCAGGTCAGCGGAATGATGGGAAAGTTTATGATCGTAAGCTGCTCTGTCCTGATCATTCCCTTTGTCCTTGTAAGCCTTTACATTTTCCCTGTACAGGCTAAATTCGAAAACCGGATCAGAGATAATCTGAAAAATGCCCTGCTCATGTCGCTGCAGAACTTTCATCTGTCTCTGCTTTTAGTATTGATCATTGGTACTTTTGTATGTCTCACCCTGTTTTTCAGACCTTTTATCGGCTTAATGATCGTATGCGGCATTGGCCTGCTGGCCTACCTGACCTCCGGTATTTTTGTTTTTATCTTCCGTAAATACATTCCCGGAGAACTGGACGATGACGCGGAGCGCTCCGGCATTAACCGGGAATTTCAGTAAAAATCATATATGCAAACAGGCTGTGAAACAGGAGCCTGCCCTTTGACAGCAAAGGGACAGCTTCCTTTTCACAGCCTGTTGTTTTTTCTATTTTTCTATGCTTCTTTCACCTTTCGGATCCTTAATGCCATATACTGGTTTCCAGGCATTTTCACCTTATGGAAGCCTTTCATTTTTCCAAGGGATGTAATGGTCATATTCCATGTGTCAATAATATCCACCTCAAATTCTCCATCCTCCGGCAGAATCACCATACGCTCCACCGGCCGGCAGATCCCAAGATAATGAATGGAGTAATCATAGCAGGTGCTCATGCCTTCTCCGGTGTGACCGCCGGCATAGCCGACAACTTCATCAAAAAGTCCTTCCCCTTTTGTGAGATAACCGCCGGGAACTTCCTTTAAAATATCCAGCAAAAACTTAAGCCTTGCCGGGCTTTCTCCTTTTAAGATACCGCCGTGGGACCACCAGAGAATATCTTCCGGATCCATAAAAGTTTCGCCATGTCCGCAGTGTCCGCCTCGCATAAACGCTTCCCAAAACCGGCGCACCAGCTCCTGTCCGGTAATATTTCCCCAGCCAAGGCCGATATTGCCTTCATAGCAGATCTCATCCCACACAACGGGCTTGTGATACTTTTCAATAAAAGCATCTGTATCCTCTGTTGTCTTATAAAAATCCACCCGCTGGAGGGAACAGTGGGTCACCCAATCCTTTGAAAAATCATAGTTTGGGCCGCCGTTATGGACGGACAGCAGATGATGGAAAGGATCATGGCCGGATACGATCTGCCCGTAACGCTCCCAATCCTCCAGGGTCTTCATTTTAATAAAATCAAACTCATTAGCTAAAGACCACCATACATTTCTGTAAGCGCCGTACCGGGCTACCACATACTTTAAGTACCAGTCGCAGGCATCCTTGCCCATCTGATTTAAGCCCCACTTATCATAAGGATGCATCAGGATCATATCCGCCTCGATCCCCATGTCCATAAGCTGGGCGATACGCAGATCATACCGTTTAAAATGCTCTACATTTGGCCGGGTATAGTCAAAATCATAATCCGGCTCCTCCAGACGCATCCCCGGGAAAGCAAATCGATTGGTCTTTTCCAGCTCCACCAGCTTTGGATCAAGGCCTTCCCCATGGCCCCGCTCAAAAGGATAAGTCAGCGGCTCCTTTGTATTAAACTCATAAAACTTCGGGAAAAAGCAAAAACGGATCTTATTAAAAGGGCTGTTCTTTAAAGTCTCTAATGTCTGCTCCTGACGTTTTACAGGCTGGTTTGCCCAGGCATAGCAGGTCGTTCCAATAGAATAATAAGGCGTTCCATCCTTATATGCCAGACGGATCCCTTCGGAAACTGTCACCGGGCCGTGATTGTCCTTTGAAGGAGCCACGGCCTCAAAACTCCCCTTCGGTTCCGTGATCTCATCTGCAAAATTTCCCCGGATCTCATATGTGTACGCGCCTTCATAAGACGGCATAAATCTGGCCTTATAGACACCATCCCCGTCATAAAACCCGGTCACCTTCACCTCTTCCTTATCTCCTTTAAAGGTTACGGTCATTTCATAGTCCCGGAACGGATTCCCATCGGATTTGCCTGAACATGAAACTTCAAATAATCCCCATTTTTCAACTTTTTGATTCATCCTGATTCCTCCTTCACTTACACACTGTTTTTATCGCCCTATAGAGAAAAGCCGTGCTTTTCCAGCGTTAAAGCACGGCTCTTCTCTGGCATAAACATATATTTATCATACCATTGATCTTTATAAATTTTAAGAGGAAATAAAGTAAAATTTACTAAATTATTACTTAATTTGTTACTGTTCGCAGGGTGTACAGTAACCTTAATTTCTGCTGTCAGGCTTTCATAACAAGGTTACTGAAACCACTTCCAAATTTTCAGGCTGAGAAAAAACAAGCTTTAGCTCATACTCTCCGGCTGGCGCCATAATCCTGCCTGTCAGTTCCCGAAAGCCCGGATCATTTTCTTCACAGGCATCAATGGTTCCCACCAGTTTTTCCCCAAGCCAAATCTGGATCATTCCTCTGCCGGAAACGAAAAGCCTGACCTCATTCCAGCCGTTTTCGCTTTTAACATAGCGGAATACCGCTGTATCCCCATCCATGATATGGGTCAATTTTTCCTGGTAATTGGGATCTGTACCAATGTAAATACCTCCGGTCAGGCCACATGCCTGATACCCCATGATGGTTTCCCCTGGCGCAAAAGGCGCCCCAAGGCCCTGGGAAGTCATCACAACCTCTTTAATCGAACCGTCAGGTTCAATGGAAATCGGCTCAATACACAGTCTACGGTGCTGCTGGCTTCCCCGGCTGCACCGATGATAAAACACATACCACTGTCCATTTACACACTCTATGGAGCCGTGATTATTCCAGCTTTCCGGGTCGCAGCCGTCATTATCAATAATGATCCCCCGGTAGGTAAATGGGCCTAAGGGAGACGGTCCTGTGGCATAGCCGAGGCTTGTAGGTTTTCCCCGTTCCATGTCTGCATATACATAATAATAGGTGTCTCCGATTTTCCTCATGGATGATCCTTCATAGAAATAATGTTTCTCCTCAGTTACCAGATCGTCAACGATTTCATCCCGATCAAAGGACATCATATCCGGATTCAGGCGAACGCCATGGGAAAAAAGCTGGCCCCAGTAATAGTATACCTGACCGTCATCATCCATAAAAACTGCCGGATCGATTCCGCCGCAGGGAAGCTGTACCGGATTTTTAAAAGGGCCCTGGGGCCTGTCTGAAACAGCTACGCCTTCACTGTCATCCTGCATACAAAAATACAGATAATATGTTCCGTCTTTTTCTATACAGTCCGGAGCAAATAACAGGGGCGGTTTTTCTTTTTCTTCTTCCTTTTCAAACTCTGCCTTCATATCCTTTCCGCCGGCAGCGGCTTCGGCCAGCATTTTCCGGATAAAAGGCGTGGGATGGCTCCAGTCGATCCCCGGGTATTTGGGCGCGTTAGGATCATTAAACCAGGGGATTTCTCCACCTTTTAATGAAACATCATGGATCGTCCATTCCTTCATATCCGGGGTAGACACTACATAATATGCATCACTGCAATAAACATCCTCCCGGGCATCATAGCTTCCGTAAATATACAGCCGTCCATCCGGCATCACATGGGCCTCACTATCAAGTATGTGATACTTTAAAGGAAGGATCGGATTTCTTTGATTTATATATTTTTCCACAGCTTTTCACCTCATGGTCATCTTTTTTTCCGCTTTAAGATCCGAATCATCTATAGTAATGTCAATGCCGTCTCCAGCCTGGACATCCAGCTTAATGCCATCCTTTTCCCGGTCCATGGATACATGGATCGGGCCTTTTGCCGAATAATAAGTACACTGTAAATGATCAACAGATTCCGGCAGATAAGGCTTTACAAGGACCTTTCCAAAACCGGGAGTCAGGGGCCGTATGCCTGCCAGACCGTTATAGTACCACTCGCCAATATGTCCCATCATATCATGGCAGTGACTTCTGGGATTATCCTCCCAGTATTCTCCGAGAGTTGTCTCTCCGGCTAAAACAAAAGCATAATAGCTGGGATGTTCTTTTTTAAGGATCATGGAGCATAAAAGATCATTCATCCCATATTTGCACATGGTCTGGATAATATAGGGCTGTCCCACTTCTCCGGTCTTAAGAGAACCGTCTTTAAGAAGGATCCGGCGAAAGCTCTCTGCCACATCCGCCTCCTTATCTTCCGGCACCATGCCCCAGTACAACGGCATCGCCTGGGCTGCCTGAGTCACAGCGACCCCATCCTTTTTATCCCATACCCGGTAGCAGTATTTTCCCGATTCCGGATGCTTTACAAGAAGCTTTCCGTTATAATTATCACACACCTGGCCCATATAAGCTTTAAATTCCTCTTCGTCTTTTTCATAGTGCAAAACGGAAGCAAACATAGCCATCACCTTGGCATCGGCAAATAAAAAGGCTGTTTCTACATTTTCACGGGCATACTCACCGGCAGGATTTCCCCAGTCTCCAAGACCATTATTAATAAAACCATCTTCATTTACCATAGTCTTTAGGAAATTAAGATAACGCTTCCCGGCTTCATAGTTGTCCCGGATGATCTGAACATCTCCATAAAACATGTAATGCCAATAAGTTCCAAGAATAATACTGCTGCCCCAGCCGATCACATTATAAAAATCCCCAAGGCCGGGCACCGGCAGCACATTTGGGATATAACAGGGGGCCTGGGAGGGGATCAGGCCGTCTCCCGGATAATACTTTCCCCCATCCATAGTATAAAACCAGTCATCTGCCGTGTGCTGGGCCAGCCGGGTATCTTTAAGGAACTTTTCCCAATGGGGCTTCACCTGCTTCATATACATAATCGCAGGCGCCATCAGATGATTTTCCTCCTGCCATGCAAACCGCTCAATGGTAGGGCAGTCGGTATGGACACTGACCATGTTGGCTTCTACCGCATTTTCCACAAGGCTGTAGATGTCCATAAACCGCTTATCATCACAGTAAAATGTCCCTGCCTTCTCTAATGCTGAGGAAACCACATGGAGCCGGATATTTTTTAGCTGCTCCACAGGACAGTCAAAAGCCGCGTATCTACCCCCAAAGTATGTAAATGTCATGGCAAAATGCTCCCACTTCTCATCTGCACCTGGAATATAGGTTTCCTTTACATCAATCAAGATCCAGTTTTTCGCCATTTGATCCACACTGCCGTCTTTGGCCAGCTTTTCTGCCGGATACACATGGACCGGCTCTCCGGCCTTACCCTTCACATCAAACTCCAGCATACCGGACACATTTTGCCCGAAATCATATACAGCCATACCGTTGACAGTTTTCATATAAACCCCTTCAAGGGTTTTTAAGATTCCCACGGATGGCATGGCCTGCTCCTGGGAAAGACCGGAAAGCTTTTCTCCATTGGCAGCAGGAAGGGCCGGCTTCCATAGATCCCCCATAGGGGTCTTGGGATCATTCCACCCGGGGATACGTTTTCTTCCATCTGCGGTTTCAGAGCCGAAACAGTTGGAATGACAAATCATGTGGGGCGCAGTCATCCATGTTTCATCTGAATCCACCACAGTACACTTTCCATCCGTTCCGGTAAGCTCCACATGGGCCGCAAACACAAGCTCCCTATCAAAAGGCTTATACCCATTAGGGTTGGGAGGCATAAAAGTCGGAAAATGAAAGAAATATCCCTCTGATGCATCTGCCGCATACCAGCCGTTTCCTACCTCTGCAGCTAAAACATTTTTCCCCTTGTGCAAATACCTGGCAATATTAAACTTTACATAGTAAACAAGCTTATGATAATCCGTCCATGCAGGATCAAGGACATGGTCACTGACCTTTTCACCGTTAATATAAAAATTAAACTGTCCCAGACCGCACACCCAGGCCCATGCCTGTTTTGGAAGCTCTTCCAGGACGATTTCCTTTCTCACATAAAACGGCCGGTCAGTTCCGTTGGTGATCCATTTTTTTAATATGCTCATACTTTTTATGCCTCACTCTCTATAGAAAAATCATTCATGCCACCCGCCCCATTCATTTGTCAGCTGTTTTTATGGAGCTTCTTTTCCGGATAAAACTGGATAAAGATAATGTACAGCACCGTTGCTGCCAGGGGTACTAAAAATCTGACAGAATTAATACCGATCATAGCAGACTCCGGCTGTCCGCCAATGGCATTGGCAATGTATCCGGTCACTGCCAGCACACCGGCTAACATAGCATTGGAAATAGCTGTGCCGCACTTATAGGAAAATCCGCCAATGGCAGAAATCACGCCATTCATCTGATCCCCTGTTTCGTTTAATACATATTCTGTCATACCTACAACCGTCATCGGACGGAAAGCATTGGTCATTGTGGAAAACATACATGCAATAAAGGTGAGCACATACAGAGCAGGAATGGATTTATTCCCGATAAAAAAGCAAATGGCATAGCATACTATACAGATCAGCTGGGTATAAGTTACTGCTTTTTTCATATTTCCCTTCAGCGCTCTGAGAATCACAGGCATAAGGACGATAACACCAATCATGCCGCTAACGGAGATGACCAGCATATAGGTGGCGATCAGTGCCGGATTCATAAGATAATACATACAGTAGTAAACCGAAGATGCCATAACGATCTGGAATAAAATACATCCTACACACCAAAATCCGATCATAGGATACATTTCCTTCACCTTAAGGAGGGTTAAAAGACTTTCTCCCACAGATTTTGTCTCTGTCTTTTCCACAGTATACCGCTCTTTACATTTTGCAAAGGCAATCCAGCTTGTTACGCACATAAGCACCGCGCCAATGCCAACAAGGATCACATAGCCTTTGGACGGGTTGTCTCCGCCAAATACAGCAACAAGATTCGGTGTAAAAGATGATACGATCAGGATCATTAAAGACGCGATAAAGGTAGAAAGGGAAATAGTATCATTCCGCTCCGTTTCATCCTTAGTCATGGTAGGCAGCAGCGCATTATACGGGATCTCAATGGCTGTCAAAAGCATACCATAGCAAATATACAGCACAGCCGTATACACGATCTTCCCTGTCGTTGTCAGATCCGGGGCCGCAAACAGCAGCATAGATACAATAGACAAAGGCAGAGGGATAAACAGCAGATATGGCCGGTAAGTTCCCCACCGGGACTTTGTCCGGTCTGCTAATGTCCCCATCATAGGATCGTTAATCGCATCCCATACAGCAGCTACTGTCATGATCACTCCCGCAGCTCCTGCAGGTACGCCAAAGGTATCTGTCAGGAATACAAGCACGTAAGTGGAAACCAGTGCTGTAATAAACTGCCGTCCGGATGACTGGCCAATGGCCCAGACGATCCTTTCTGAAAATTTCAACTTGTTCTTTTCCATCATCGAAATTCCTCCAATCCGATTTTGTAAAATTTTGATAAACCCAATTTATCAAAAAAGTCATGCCTTTATAAGCCGAAAACCGGACAATCATTGGGGGGATTTTTTTGACATTTAAGTTGAAAAAATATCATATTTATTTTATCATATTTTCAAGAAAAGGAGAGTGTATTATGGATAAAAAGATACCTTTAACCCCGGTTGAACAGGACTTTAAAGATTTTTATGAAAATACCGGATATTTCACCGATCATGTGATCACTTTAAGTGATTTCACCGCAATATCAGAAAATTACGGTGAACAATACCGTCATCTTACCACCCCGGTACTGACTCCTTCCATTAACTCGGACGCCTTATTTGAATCTTCCTATTTTCAAAGACAGGAGGATATTTCTGTCATCCGCCATATCCGCTATATGCCGGCTACCACCCACACACATGAGTTTTTTGAGCTGGCCTGTGTCCTTTCCGGCACATTTACCAACTTTATCGGCGATCAGCAAATAGAGCTTCACACCGGGGACATTTTTATTCTGGCGCCAAACACCCCTCACGGTATCTGCACCTATGAAGATGACGGCATACTGATCAATATCCTTATGCGGGCCAGCACCTTTGAACAGCACTTTTTAAATCTGCTGCCGGATAACGATATTCTCCACAGCTTTTTTATTAAAGCTCTGTATAAAAATTCCGTCACACCCTATCTGCTTTTTTGTACAGGAACCGATCCGCTCATCCAGGACTATATCTTTAAGATCTGGCAGGAATACCGGCGGAATAATCGGTATAAAAATACCATGCTGTCCTCACTTTTATCCATCTTCTTTGTATACCTGCTCCGATCCCATGAAAAAAATATTGTTTTTGACTACATAGTTTAGCATTGCGCTGCTCTGCTTGCATGTCTCTGGATTGCCCTGTATACTGTCATCAGTATACAGAAAGAGAAAGGGTTCCAGAGCACCCTCCGTGACAAGTCGTGTACTCTGAAACCCTGGCATTAAAACCATGGTTATTG